>NZ_SLVX01000003.1 GCF_004341885.1 Shinella granuli
TCCGACGCCGCCACCAGCGCAGCCGCATCCTCCACCACCGTCACCCCGGCCGTACGGTAGGCATCGTCCGATATGCCCGAACCCTCCCCGGCGCCCGCCTCCACAAGGCATGCGTGGCCCAGCTTCTGCAACTGCATGGCGGATTCGGGCGTCAGCGCGACGCGCGCCTCGCCGGCAAACCGCTCCTTCGGCGCTCCAATGCGCATTGTAGGCTTCTCCATGATATGCGGGATCAGTCGGCGGTCCAGCCGCCATCGACCATCAGAGCGGTTCCGGTCACCATCGACGACGCATCCGATGCGAGATAGGTGACGGCGGCCATGATATCCTCGACGCGGCCGATGCGGCCGAGCTTGATCTTTTCCTCTATCCACCGGACCCGTTCGGGATTGGAAAAGGTCTGCTCGGTCAGGGGCGTGCGGATGAAGGTCGGGCAGATCGTGTTGACCCGGATGTTCTTCGGCCCCCATTCGATCGCCATCGACTTGGTAAAACCCTCGACGGCATGTTTCGTGGCGCTGTAGACGGCGCGGTCGATGCCGCCGACATGGGCCATCTGCGAGGAAACATTGATGAGCGACCCCACCTCGCCGGCCGCAAGCAGCCCTCTGGCGACGGCGCGTGTCAGGAAATAGGCGCCCCTTACATTGAGCGCGAAGACCGCATCGAAGTCGGCCGGGCTCGTCTCGACGGCCGGGCCGTGACGGGCGACGCCGGCGCTGTTGACCAGAACCTGGAACGGCGGCTGCGCGGCGATCGCCGCTTCCGTCGCCTCGACATCGGCGATGTCGAGCACCAGTGCCTCGGCCGAAAACCCTTCGGCGCGGATCGCGTCCACCGCCTCGGCAAGCTTGCCCGACGAGCGCGCCGACAGCATCACATGGGCGCCGGCCTCTGCGAGCGCCACGGCGCAGCCGAAGCCGATGCCGGACGAGGCGCCGGCCACCAGGGCACGCTTGCCGTCGAGGCGGAAGGAAGGGGTGCGCGGCAGGCTCATGATGCATGGCTCCATGCTGTAACAGGGGCACCGCCATCCGGCTCGAAGCACCTGACGATGTAAAGCGATCTATCCAAGCGAGCCCCCTCCAATCCGATCGACTGCGGCTTACGCCGCAGCCTCTCCATAGCCGACATTGCGGCCGCCATAGCGGCGAACGCGGATATTGGCCTGTTCCGCGTGACCGACAAAACCTTCCAGCATGCAGAGCCGCGAGCAATAGGCGCCGATCTCCGCGGCCGCCTGGTCGGTCGTGACCTTCTGGTAGGAGTGGGTCTTCAGGAACTTGCCGACCCAGAGCCCACCGGTATAGCGGCCGGCCTTCTTCGTCGGCAGAGTATGGTTGGTGCCGATCACCTTGTCACCATTGGCGACATTGGTGCGGGGCCCGAGGAACAGCGCGCCGTAGGAATGCATGTTCTCCAGGAACCAGTCGTCGCGGTCGGTCATCACCTGCACATGCTCGGAGGCGATCTCGTTGGCGACCTCCAGCATCTCCTCATAGGTATCGCAGACGATGACCTCGCCATAGTCGCGCCAGGAGGCGGTGGCCGTTTCCGTCGTCGGGATGATCGAAAGGATGCGGTCGATCTCATCCATCGTCTGCCGCGCCAGCTTTTCCGAATTGGTCAGCAGAACGGACGGCGAATTGTAGCCGTGCTCGGCCTGGCCGATCAGGTCGGTGGCGCACATTTCGGCGTCCACCGTCTCGTCGGCGATCACCATCGTCTCGGTCGGGCCGGCGAAGAGGTCGATGCCGACGCGGCCGTAGAGCTGGCGCTTGGCTTCCGCGACAAAGGCATTGCCGGGGCCGACCAGCATGTCGACCGGCTTGATCGTCTCGGTGCCGAGCGCCATGGCGCCGACGGCCTGCATGCCGCCGAGCACGTAGATCTCGTGGGCGCCCGCCTTGTGCATGGCGGCGACGATCGCCGGATGCGGCTCGCCCTTCTGCGGCGGGGCGGAGGCGACGATGCGCGGTACGCCGGCAACCGAGGCCGTCAGCACCGACATATGGGCCGACGCCACCATCGGAAACTTGCCTCCCGGCACGTAGCAGCCGACCGATTGCACCGGAATGTTGCGGTGGCCGAGGATCACACCCGGCATCGTCTCGACCTCGATATCCGTCATCGAGGCGCGCTGGGCTTCCGCGAAACGGCGGATCTGCGCCTGGGCGAAATCGATATCGGCCATGTCGCGGGCCGAGACCTTGGAGATGGCGGCTTCGATCTCCGACGGGCTCAGCCTGAACGACGGCGGCGAGAACTTGTCGAACTTTTCCGAAAGATCGCGCACGGCGGCATCGCCGCGCGTCTCGATGTCCTTCAGCGTCGCTTCAACGATCGCCCGGACCTTCGCATCGTCTTCCGACCGCTGGGCCTCGGGCTTGCCGCGTTTGAGATAGGTAACAGTCATGGATCAGATCTCCCTTTCGCCCCGAAGGATATGATGCTATGCGGGAAGCGCAAGTTTTCATATAAGAACTGAAAAATTTTCACACACGGTCACCCGATGAAGCCCACCGCAAAGCAGGTCGCCCACGCCGCAGGCGTTTCCCTCGCCGCCGTATCGCGTGCATTCACGCCGGGCGCGCCGCTTGATGCGGCCAAGCGGAAACGCATCCTGGCGGCGGCCGAGTCCCTGGGTTACATCAGCCCGGCCAGGCGCACGGCCAATGCCATCGCAGCCGGAACCATCACGCTGGTCGCAGGCGATCTTCTCAACCCGTTCTATCCGACGGTGCTGGATACGCTGGCCAGGCAACTGCAGGCGAGCGACCGGCAACTGCTTGTCTACACGATGGCGGCCAATGCCGATGTCGATGCGATCATCCCCCAGATCCTCGCCGCGCGGCCGTCCGCCATCATCGTGACGTCGACCTTCCTGACCTCCAACATGGCGCGGGCCTGCCGGCAGCATCAGATCAAGGTCGTGCTGCTCAACAGGATACAGCGGGATGCGCGCATCAATGCCGTTGCCTGCGACAACTACCAGGGGGGCCGGGACATCGGCCGCCGGCTTCTGGAGCGGGGCTACCGCAAGATCGGCTTCATCGGCGGTGTCGCCAACACCTCGACGCATGCCGAGCGCGCCCGCGGCTTCCAGGACATCCTGGCGGAGGCGGGCCGGTCCATCCATGTGCGCGCTGCCGGCGACTTCAACTACCATGACGCCTATGCGGCCGGCATGGCGGTGCTGTCCGGCGGCGATCCGCCGGACGCGCTGTTCTGCTGCAACGACATCATGGCGCTCGCCGTCATGGATGCGGCAAGGGAGCGCGGGTTGAGAATTCCGGACGATCTGGCGGTCGCCGGCTTCGACGACATCCCGATGGCAGGCTGGAACGCCTACCGGCTGACGACCATCCGGCAGCCGGTCGAGCGCATGGTGCAGGAAGCCCTCAATCTCATCGACGACCCGACGATCAAGCCTTCCGACGACGGCGTCACCCGCACCCTGCCGGGCACGCTGATGGCGAGGAAGAGCGCCTGACGGCCGCCGGCCGACCATATCAGCCGCCGGGTATGCGTGCGATCCGCACGCCGGTCCTGGCATCGAACAGGTGACAGATCGAAGCCGGGATCGCCGCATGCACGACATCGCCGATTTCGGCGCGGTATTCCTTGCCGGACTTGATCGAGACGAGCTGGTCGCCGAGCCTGAAGCTCGCCATGGTCGCCTCGCCGAGAAGCTCCATCGAATAGATCGCGGCACCAAGCTCGCCGCCTTCTGAAATGAGCGAAGCATCCTCGGCGCGAAAGCCGAGCGTGACCGACCCCTTCACATCGGTCTGCAGACCGGGGATGGTGATGCCCGGGCCGCGGAACGTGCCGTTCTCGATATCGCCGGAAACAAGGTTCATCGCCGGCGAGCCGATGAAGGAGGCGACGAAGGTGTTGGCCGGGTTGTCGTAGATCTCCGTCGGCGTGCCGACCTGCTGGATGACGCCCTTGTTCATCACCACCACACGGTCGGCCAGCGTCATCGCCTCGATCTGGTCGTGGGTGACGTAGATCGTCGTGACCTTCAGCGTGTGCTGCAGGTTCTTGATCTGGGCGCGGGTCGAGACGCGCAGCTTCGCATCGAGGTTGGAGAGCGGCTCGTCCATCAGGAACACCGAGGGCTGGCGCACGATGGCGCGGCCAAGCGCCACGCGCTGGCGCTGTCCGCCCGATAGCGCTGCCGGCCGGCGTTCGAGGAAATCGGTAAGCTCCACCATGCGCGCGGCCTGCATGACCTTCTCGTGATGCAGCGCCTTCGGCACCTTTCGCACGCGCAGCGGGAAGCGGATGTTCTCGTAGACGGTCATGTTCGGGTAGAGGCCGTAGCTCTGGAACACCATCGAGATGTCGCGGTCCTTCGGCTCCAGCCTGTTGACCATGCGGTCGCCGAGCCAGATCTCGCCCTCGCTGATGTCTTCCAGCCCGGCGATCATGCGCATCGTCGTCGTCTTGCCGCAACCCGAGGGACCGAGCAGAACGAGGAACTCCTGGTCGGCGATATCGAGGTTGAAATTGTCGACCCCGACGAAATTGTGCCAACGCTTCGATACGTTCTTGAGGCGGATTTCAGCCATTTGCGATTATCCCTTCACGGCGCCGGCGGTGAGCCCGCTGACGATCTGACGTTGGAAGAACAGGACCAGCACGAAGAGCGGCGCGGTCGCCGAGACGACGGCGGCAACGGCGAACATGACATTGCCCTCCTGCTGGACCGTCCCGAGGAAGCTCGCGATCTTCGGCACCATGGTTTGGTTGGGCTGGGAGAGTAGCATCGCGGTCACGGCGAAGTCGTTATAGGCGAGCAGGAACGAGAACAGCCCCGTGGTGATCACGCCCGGCCACATGACCGGGATCACCACGAGGCGGAAGGCCTGGAAACGCGAGCAGCCGTCGACCATCGCGCTCTCGTCGAGGTCCTTGGGGATCGACAGGAAGAACGAGTGCAGCATCCACAGCGTGAACGGCTGGTTGATGGCGACCAGCACGATGATGGCGGTCGGCATGTAGCCCCAGATGTTCATCTCGAAGAACGGCAGCAGGTAGCCGGAGACCAGCGTGATATGCGGCATGGCACGGAAGACGAGCGCCAGCATCAGCAGCCAGAACGTATAGCGATAACCGGAGCGCGCCAGCGCATAGCCGCCGAGCGTGCCGAAGGTCAGCGACACGACGACCACCGACACCGTGACGATCACCGTGTTGATCACCGAGGAGAAGAAGTCGCGCAGCACCCAGGCGCCGTAATAGCCGTCACCGGTGAAGGCCGAGCCGGTCCGGGCGATCGTGCGCGTGCCCTCGATGGCGAACCACCAGCTATCGCGCGAGAAGAAATCCTGCTCGACCTTGAACGATCCCCAGACCGTCCAGATGAAGGGGAAGGCGGCCATGAACACCCAGAGGAGCACGAAGCCTGTGGAAAGCACTGCCAGCGGCAGGGGCTGTCTGCGTTTTGTCACCATCATCACGGCGCCCTCATCGACGGTTGAAGTCTCGCCAGGTGCGCACCAGCACCGGCGAAAGCAGGATGATCACGCCGACGATGGTCAGCATCGACGTGGCGGCGGCCGAGCCGAAGAGCTGGTCGACCTGGCCGCGCAGGTCGTTGAAGATCGACCAGGACAGCGACGTGGCATTGGCTTCGGCGCTGAAGCCGACGATCGGCTCGAAGACCCGGAAATTGTCCATCAGTTGCACCAGCCCGACGAAGGTGGCGAGCGGCATGAGATGCGGGATCACCACGAAGCGGATGCGCTCCCAGCGGCTGGCGCCGTCGATCATCGCGGATTCCAGCGTATCGTGCGGCACGGTCTGCAGGCCGGCATAAAAGACGACGAAGGAAAACGGCGCGTTGTGCCAGATGCCGTAGACGAGGAGCGTGATCCAGGTGAGCACGGCCGACGACTTCAGCGACAGCGTGGGATCGTTGAGCAGCACTTGCAGCGTCGCGCCGAGAATGCCCTGCGACGACGCCATCCAGTAGACGATGAGCGCGCCCACCAGCGGCGTCACGATCATCGGCAGCAGCGAGAAGAAGATGACCGGCCCCTTGTAGAAGGGCGGAATGGCGTTCACCCCGAGCGCGATGCAGAAGCCGAGCAGCATGGCGAAGGGCGTGACCACGAACGTATAGGTCAGGGTAAAGGCAAGCGCCCTGTAGAATGGCAGGTTGTAGACGCGCGCGACGGTATCCTTGAAACCGGCATTGTCGGAGAGGATCGCGCCGATCTCCGTGACGGCCAGATGGTTGCGGTCGAGATAGGTACCGAAGCCGTTGAAACGGCCGAGCGGTTCGTCGTTGCGCAGCTTTTCGGTCGCTTCCGCATCGACGCGCGTTTCCTTGGTGCAACCGGAAAAGGGCGTACAGGTCTCGACCTCGGTCACGACCCGCTCGTGCTGGACATAGAGCGACTGCACCGCGACCGAGACGATCGGCAAGGCGATGAAGAGCAGCATCGCCGCAAGCGACGGCATGATGAAGGCAAAGAAAGCCCTGTGCGGCATGCGCCTTCTCCTTGCTCAGGATTGAATGTTGCGTTCGTCCCGCCTCGGGCAGGACATCTCGATCGAAGCCTGCGGGACGCGCCGGCTGGGCCGGCGCGCCCGAGGCTCACTTCAGGAAACCGCCTTCGCGGGCAGCCGCGGTATAGGCCGCCTCGACATCCTTCAGCGCCTCCTCGGCACTCTCACGTCCCTGCATGAATTCGGCCAGTTCCGCGCCGAGCGCGGTGTGCAGCAGCCCCATATAGGGCAGCATCGGATAGGGTTTCGCACCGCCATTGGCGGTTTCGAGCACGCCGACGGCGACGCGGCCGGGCTTGTAATCCTTCGTCAGCCAGGTCGCGAGGTCGGGATTGTTCTGGCCGACCTCCGGACGGATGCCGTAGACCATCGCACGGAAGGAGGCTTCCGCATCCTCGTCGGAAATGTTCCTGGCGATGGAGAACCCGTCCCACCACAGGGCTGCCGCGGGGACCGAGCCGCCACCGACGGTCGGCGCACCGACCAGAACCGTGTTGTCACCCACCCCGTCTGCGGCCTTGGCCGGATCGATCGCGCCGTTGGCAAGCGACCCCCAGCCATTGATGATGGCGGTCTTGCCGGCCGCATAGACCTTGATGATCTCGTCGGCATTGTAGGTCATGTAGTCCGGGTTCATGTATTCGGTCATCGCCTTCATCGTGGCGAGCGCGGCCAGGCCCTTTTCGTTTCTGATGGCGGGAACAGCCGAACCCGCTTCAAAAAGTTCGCCGCCATAGCCGAGATACATATTGACGAATTCGGCAGCCAGGTCCCAGCCGGCCTTGTCGGAGGCGGACAGCGGGTAGTCCATCAGGCCCTTTTCCCTGATCGCCTTGGCGGCGGCCAGGATGTCCTCATAGGATTTCGGCTGCGCCAGGCCGGCCTTCTCCAGAATGTCCTTGCGCAGGAAGAGGTGCTGCGAATTGCCCATGAAGGCGACCGCCATGACCTTGCCGTCGAGCTTGATCAACTGCGTCGGCAGAAGGTCCTGCCCATATTTGGCGACGAGGTCGTCGAGCGGGCGCAGCAGGCCTTCATTCAGCAGCGGCACGATCGAATTGTTGGCGATGACGGCGACGGTGTATTCGGCCGGACTGATCTTGAGCGCCGGCACCTGCAGGTTCTTGTGCTCGGTCGTCTGGTTCGTGATGACCTTGACCGTGCCGGAAGCGCATTTTTCGGCCTCCGACAGGACGAGACGCAGCCCGTCGAAATCGTTGGCAAGGATGCGCACCGAACCTTTCTCGATGCCGCAGTCCGCCCGGGCGGGCAGTGCCGCCGCAAGACTTGCCAGCACCAGGGCCGCGGTCGATGCGAAGAATGTCGATTTTCTCATGTTCCCACCTTCTTTGTTGGCGGCGCCCCGTTTTCGGGGTCGCCGCATTCCTCGGTCAGGCACCCTTGACGGGCGCCGATGCCGGATCGTTCGAGATGTCCACAGGCGCCTTGGATATTCTCCGCCTAGCGCAGAACCTGGATGAGCACGCCGAACTCGTTGAAGGTCGTCCACTCCTTGGTGACGCGGTTGCCTTCGATCAGCCAGTGCGTGATGCCCCAGATATTGACCTCGCGGCCGGTCGGCTCGCCATAGCGGCCAAGCCCGCGATGCGTGCCGGTCATCGACCAGCGGATGGCCACGACGAAACCTTCCTGGGCATTGCCCATCCAGTAGAGGTCGTCCACCGAATAGAGCACGTCCGGGAACATGGCGAGCTGCGAGAGCATGAAGGAGCGCAACTGCCCCGTACCGCGGAAGATGCGGCTGCCGGTCTGCTGCGAGACGATGCCGGGATGATACACCTGATCGAGCGCGCCGAGATTGCGTCGGTTCCACATTGTGTGCAGCGCCGCGCGCACGAACTCTTCCGGATTGTCGCGTATCTCCGTCGGCACCGCCATCTTCTCCGGCTTGCCCTGCCCCACCGTGCGCTTCGGCTCGCCGCCCAGGAAATCGCGCGGCAGCCCCGTCGTCGCGCCGGACGACGCCGCACGCTTCGCCGTCTCGACAACATCGAAGCCGAGCTGCCTGACCACCTCCGCCGTGTCATAGACGACGTGCTCGTAGAAGATCTCATTGTCGCGGGCGACACAGTTCGCCATGCAGAGGAACTGCACGCGGCGACCGGTCGGCGCGCCGTAGCGGCTGAAGCCGGTATTGGTGCCGATGATCTGCGAACGGTGCGACGTGTGGAAACCGATCGCGTCGTCGCCGGCCCAGACCACGTCTTCCGCGACGATGCGGATATCGGGAAAGGCGTTGTTCAGCGAGGTCGTGTCGGCGACGATCTTGTCGCGGCCTACCTGCAGCGCCAGGTCGTCCCACACCAGGCAGTCATGGCTATAGGTGTCGTAGATATAGCCGATATCCTTCTCTTCCCAGATCTGGTGGGTGATGCGGATGATGTAGTCGATGATATTGACATATTGCGGCTCGAAGCCGGTCAGGCGCTGCTTGACCAGATGGTCCGGCGAGCGGCCGATGAAGGCATCCGTGCCGCCACGCCGATAGGCGTCAAGCGAGATCGTATAATCGCGGGGCATGTGCTCGGGCGACAGCGGCCGGAACCGCGAGCGCCCCTGTTTCGTCTCTGCCCGGCCCCTGCCGGCAGGCATCTCCTCATGGACCACGGCCTGCTTGCCGACGACCTTTCCCGACTGCTCGCTCATCACTTTCCCTCATTTTTTGCATTCGTATGCAGAAGGAAACATGAAATGCTCGATCGGTCAATAGTAAATGACTGTTCGGTCACATTTCTCCTGATCCCACATTCTCACCCACACACCAGACGGCAAGAAGGAGCGCAAACCGGGCACCGACAGAACCACCGTCTGGTGCCCGCAATGCGTGCGGCCCACAGCACCACGACGCCCAGAGGGTCGAGGTCTGACTTGTGCCGGGCCAGTCGGCTGGAGCAATTCCAGCAAGAGTGTGACGCGGCCTTGCGTCCGGAATTTTGTTAAAACAACGAGTTAGAGCGCTTCCACGATTCGAGGAAAAGCGGAAACACTCTAGGCGACCACGATCTTCGTGCCCGCCCTCTCCAGCGCCTCGGCGATCGCGGGCGGCGGTGGCGCATCGGTGACGAGCCGATCGATGCTCGACCAGGGCGCCACTTCGAAAATGCCGCGCTTGCCGAATTTCGAGGCATCGGCGAGCACGGTGACGATGTCGACGCGCTCGATCATGCTCTGCGCGACTTCGGTCACCTGGGCATCGAAATCCATCACCGCGTGCTCATCCACCGAGCCAACCGTCAGGAAGGCATGGCGGGCGCGGAACCTGCGGATCTGCTCCACCGCGAACTGACCAAGCGATTCCCCGGCATCGGCACCATAGGCGCCGCCGATCAGGAAGACCTTGTGGTCCGGGTTGGCGGAAAGCGTGGCGGCGATGCGCCAGGAATTCGTCACGACGACCAGCATCGGCAGGTCGACCAGGGCTTCGGCGAGGATCAGCGTCGTCGTGCCGGTGTCGATGAAGACCGCGTCGCCCGGTGCCAAAAGGCTTGCCGCCGCATGTGCGATCCGGCGTTTGGCCGGCAGGTTTTCCGCCATGCGCAGGGCAAAAGGCCCCTCCACCGCCGGCTCCACCTGGGTGTTGGAGCGCACGCGGGCGCCGCCGTGGAATTTCTTCAGCCGCCCCATGGCATCGAGATTGGCAAGGTCGCGCCGGATCGTCTCGCGCGAGGCGCCGAGCGTCTGCGCCAGGTCGTCGACGCTTATTTCGCCCGCCTTGTGCACGAGCTTCACAATTTTTTCGTGGCGATCGGCAGGCCGCATCGGCGCTTCCTTCAGATGGCGATTCGCGCAGAAATCCACGCGATTTGCAGCATTTCTCCCGTTGTATCGTTGAATTCGGTCAAGTCAATGACTGAATTACGACCGTTCAGTCATCTCGTCGCAATGTCGCTTGCCGGGAAATACGGGCGGGAGAGCACCTTACTAGCGGCGCTCTGGAATCTTCAGCGCTTCAGCATGCTTTACATTCGGTCATTCAGATTATACCGTTCAGTCACATAATGACCGAACGGGAGATAATGCCGTGCCACTCCATCCACCGATCGCGGAAACTTTCGACGTCGCCATCATCGGCGCCGGCGTCGTCGGCTGCGCGGTGGCCCGCCGGTTCGCGCTGGCCGGCGCGAAGGTGCTCCTGATCGAGAAGGGCGCCGACATCCTGTCGGGCGCCTCCAAGGCCAACAGCGCCATCCTGCATACCGGCTTCGACGCCCCGCCCGGCAGCCTGGAACTGGAACTGGTGCGGGCCGGCCGGCAGGAATATCTGGAGATCAAGGACAGCCTCAACCTCCCCCTGGTGGCGACGGGCGCCTATGTCTGCGCCTGGAACGCGCTGGAGGCCGAAAAGCTCGCCGGCATCGAGCAGCAGGCTCGCGACAATGGCACGATGGATGTCGTTCTGCGCTCCGGCGCACAAGCGCGCGCGTCCATGCCGGCGCTCTCCGATCGCCTCGTCGCGGCGCTGGAGGTGGCGGGCGAGCACATCATCGATCCCTGGACGGCGCCGCTCGCCTATCTCAACCAAGCCGTGGCGCTCGGTGCGCGGTTCCTGCGCGGGACGGAACTCCTCAAGGGCACGTTCGACGGCGCCTGGCGCCTGGAGACGACGGCCGGTGAGATCAAAGCCGACAGCGTCATCAATACGGCCGGGCTTTACGGCGACATTGTCGATACCCGTCTCGGCTTCGAGGCCGCCTTCCGCATCAGGCCGCGCAAGGGCCAGTTCGTCGTGCTCGACAAGGCGGCCGCACGCTATGTGCCGCGCATCATCCTGCCCGTGCCCACCGAAGTGACGAAGGGCATCGTGGTCTGCCCGACGGCCTTCGGCAACGTGCTCGTCGGCCCCACGGCGGAGGAGCAGGAGGACCGGGTGCGTGCCACCGTCGAGACCCAGACGCTGGAAGCCCTCCTCGCCCGCGCGGCAGAGATCGTGCCGGCGCTCGCCGGCATGCCCGTCACCGCGCTTTATGCGGGACTCAGGCCCGCCAGCGAGGAGAAGGGCTACAGGGTCTTCGTACGCCCGGACCAGCGCGCCATCACGCTCGGCGGTATCCGCTCGACAGGCCTCAGCTCCGCCCTCGGCCTCGCCCAGCATGCGCTGAAGCTTCATGCGGGCTTTGCCGGCCCCTTCACGCCCCCCGCGGACGTGCCTGACATCGCCATGCCCAACCTTGCCGAATGCCGCGAACGCGACTGGCAGCGCCCCGGCCATGGCGAGATCGTCTGTCACTGCGAACTGGTGACCCGCCGGGAGATCGAAGCGACGTTTGAAAGCCCGGTGCCGCCCGGCGATTTCGGCGGACTTCGCCGCCGTACCCGCGCCGGCATGGGCCGCTGCCAGGGATTTTATTGCAATGCGCGGCTGGCCGAGATGACCAAGGGCCGGCTCGCCGCCCCGCTCGCCATCGAGACGGAGGGCGGCCGATGAGCGCGGCGGATGCGGATGTGCTGGTCGTCGGCGGCGGCCCCTCCGGCGTGGCGGCGGCCATCGAGCTCCGCCGGCAGGGCCGGCGCGTCATCCTGCTCGACCGCGAGCCGGCGCTTGGCGGCGCGACGCGCCATTGCAGCCATTCCCCCTTCGGCATGCTGGAATTCGGCCGCGTCTATTTCGGCGCCGCCTACGGCCGCAAGCTGGCGCGGGAAGCGCAAAAGGCCGGCGTCGATATCCGCACCGGCCATTCCGTCGTTGAGCTTGCCGAAAACGGCGCGCTCTTCGTCACCGCCGGTCCCGGCGTCGAACGGCTGACGGCCGAACGCATCCTCGTGACGACCGGCGCGCGCGAAAAACCGCGCTCCGCCCGACTGATCTCCGGCGACCGGCCGATCGGCGTGGTCACCACGGGCACTCTGCAATCCTATCTCGCCTTTCACGGGCTCCTGCCTTTCCGGCGACCGCTGATCGTCGGTTCCGAGCTCGTCTCGCTTTCGGCGGTGCTGACCTGCCTCAGCCATGGCGCAAGGCCCGTCGCGATGATCGAGCCACGCCCCCACGCCCTCGCCCGGGCGCCGCTGAGCTGGTTTCCGACGCTGGCCGGCGTGCCGTTCCATCGTGGTGCCCAAATCGTCGACATCATTGGACGGAATCGCGTCGAGGCGGTCACCATTCGCCGCGGCGAAAAACTCGAAACGCTCGACTGCGACGGCGTGCTGCTGACGGGACAGTTCACCCCGGAATCCGCACTGTTCCTGCAGTCGGCCATGGGCATAGACCAGGGCAGCGCCGGACCGGCCGTCGACCAGCACGGCCGCGCGCTCAACCCGCGATATTTCGCCGCCGGCAATGTCCTGCGCGCGGTGGAGACGGGCGGCTGGGCTTTTCGCGAGGGCCGTGCCATCGGAAGGACCATCGCCGAGGACCTTCGGCACGAGGCGGAGGACGGCAGGCCCGTACCCGTCACCTTCGATGCGCCGGTCAAGCTCGTCGTCCCGAACATCCTGCGCCGCGCATCGTCGCTGCCGGCGGCGTTCCGGGACTTCCAGCTCCGCTTCCTGCGCCGCGCGAAGGGCCGCCTGTCGCTCGAACTGGAGGGACGCGAGATGTGGCACGCTCGCGGCACCTGGATGCCCGAACGGCGCATCCTCGTTCCCATTCCCGCGGAGGCGCCACGGGCGCAGCACGTCCATTTTCGTTTCAGGGAGGAAACATGATGCGGGTCGCCGCGATAGATCAGGGTACGACATCCACGCGCTGCCTCGTCATCGAGGATGGCGGGGCATGGACGGTCGCCGGCACACGCCGCCATGCGCAGCACCATCCCGCGCCCGGCTGGGTGGAGCACGATCCGGAGGAGTTGCTGCGCAATATCGAGGCGGTGCTGGAAGGCGCAGGCCCGGTGGATGCCATCGCCATCTCCAACCAGGGCGAAAGCTGCCTTGCCTGGGACAGCGAGACCGGCAAGCCCCTGTCACCCGTCATCGTCTGGCAGGATTCACGCACCGCGGCCGATCTCGCCGCCCTGCCGCCCGAGGCCGAGGCGCGCTCCAAGGCGGTCTGCGGCCTGCCGCTCGATCCCTATTTTTCTGCAAGCAAGCTCGCCTGGCTCGTGAAGAACGTGCCGGCCGTCTCCGCCGCGCTTCATGCCGGCCGCCTACGGCTCGGCACGACCGACGCCTTCTTCCTCGACCGGCTGTGCGGCATCTTCCGCACCGATCTCGCAACCGCATCGCGCACCGGCCTCATCGACCTTGCGACCGGCACCTGGAGCGAGGAAATGTGCACCCTGCACGGCGTGCCGCGCCAGTGCCTGCCCACCATCGGCGCGGTCGATGCAGGCTTCGGCGCGATCGGCGGAACGCCGGTAAAAGTGTCTATCGTCGACCAGCAGGCGGCCCTCTTCGGGCACGATTGCCGCAAGCCCGGCGATTGCAAGATCACCTTCGGCACCGGCGCCTTCCTGCTGGCGATCGCCGGCGACCGGCGCCCGCCCGCCTCCGACCTCCTGCCCACCATCGCCTGGCAGCGCGCCGGCGAAACCGCGACCTTCGCCATCGAAGGCGGCGTCTACGATGCCGGCTCGGCACTCGAATGGGCGCGCAGCATCGGCCTCTTCTCGGCGATGGAGGAGCTGGGCAGCTTCGAGGGACCGTCGGCGCTCAGCCGCGGCATCGTCTTCGTGCCGGCGCTGTCAGGCCTTGCCGCGCCCTATTGGGATCGCCAGGCCGCGCCCCTCTTCATCGGCATGGACCATGCGACGGACCGGCGGGACATGGTCCGCGCGGTGCTGGAAGGCATCGCCATGCTGACGGTCGGTCTCATCGAAGCGGCAGCCAAGGTGGGCGAGCTCGGCTCGAGCATCTCCATTGACGGCGGTGTCTCGCAGAGCGCCTATTTCGCCCAGTTCCTTGCGTCCGCGAGCGGCCGGTCGATCACCGTGGCGCCGATGCACGAGCTGACGGCGCTCGGCCTTGCGGAACTGGCCGGCCTCGACGTCAGCGGCGCACGCACCGCTGCCCGGACTTTCAAACCGGACGGCATGGTTGCGGCCGCCGACCATGCCCGCTTCGCCAAAGCCATCGAAAGGGCGCGCGCCTGGCGGCAATGACGCCGCCGGCCACATCCTCAAATCCCACGGAGCCAAACATGCGAAAGATCTTCCTCGCATGCCCCTACGGGCATGCGGACAAAGCCGTCGTGGAACGGCGCTTCGACATCTCGAACGCGGTCGCCGCCCGCATCGTGCGAAACGGCGCGGCCGTCTTCAGCCAGGTCTCCATGTCGCACCCGATCAACGGCCAGCTCGCCGGTCTCGACAAGGCGGCGATCGGCAGCCTCTGGGCGCCGGTCGATGCCCTCTTCATGGCGGCGATGGACGAGCTGATCGTCATCGACGAACCCGGCTGGAAGGAAAGCGCCGGCGTCGCCCGGGAGATCGACTTCTTCAAGGAGCGCGGCCGCCGGGTGAGCTTGTGGAGCGAGGTGGAGAGCGACTTTCCGGCATGAACTGAACTTCGAAAAACCCGAAACAGGAGGGGAACCATGAACAGCAACATCCAGGCGCGGCCCGCATCCGGGCCGTCATCCCACCATGGCAGCGAGCATGACCGGCTGAAACGCGACGTCACCGCCTTCCAGTCCTTCGCCGTCGCCTTCGGCTTCGTCTCGATCGCGACCGGCATCTTCACCGCCTACGGCGCCATGCTCTCGACCTCCGGGCCGATGGGCATCTGGACCTGGCCCGTCGTCGTCGTCGGCCAGTTGATGGTCGCCCTCGTCCTCGGCTCGCTCGCCGCGCGCATTCCGGTGACCGGCTATGTCTACCAGTGGACCTCGCGCATCTCCAATCCGGTCTTCGGCTGGATCATGGGCTGGATCAGCTTCACCTTCCTTGCCATCGTGCTCTGCGCGGTGGATTACACCATCGCATCCACCGTTCTGCCCGTCCTGTTCGGTTACGAGGGCACGGCCATGAATGCCTGGTGGATCACCAGCCTCGTCATCGTCGCCCAGGCCGTGATGATCGCCTTCTCGACGAAGTTCACCCAGCGCTTCAACGCGGTCGCCGTCACCATCCAGCTCGTCGGCATGATCGGGCTTGTGGTGCTGCTCTTTGCGGTCGGCGCCATCAACAACGAGCTGGACTTCGCCAACCTGACGAGCACCGGCGCGATCGGCGTAGAAGGATATTATGCCTTCGGCGAGCTGACCAAGGCCGGCCCGTGGATCATGGGCACGCTGCTCGGCGCCTTCACCATCGTCGGCTTCGAATCGGCGGCGAACCTTGCCGAGGAAACCCGCGAGCCGGCCCGCGTCGTGCCGAGGGCCATGTGGCAGGCGGTTCTCAGCCTCGGCGTCATCGGCATGCTGTTCCTCATCGCCGTGACCGCCCTTCTCGGCGATCCGACGGCGCTCGGCGCCTCGGCAACGCCGATCGCGGACGTCATCTCGCGCGTGCTCGGCCCCATCGTCGGCAATTTCCTGCTGGTCCTGGTGGTCATCTCCATCTTCTCCTGCGGCCTCGTCATCCTTCTCAGCGGCACGCGCCTCGTCTGGGCCATGTCGCGCGACGAGCGCTTCCCGGGATGGCAGCTCTGGCACAAGATCAGCCCCACCCTGCACACGCCGGTCAACGCGACGATCTTCGTCGCCGTCATCGGCCAGGTCATCCTCGCCCTGTTCTCGCAGCAGACGGACGCGCTGTTCTCGCTGTTCTCCGCCGCCACGCTGCTGCCGGCGATCATCTATGCGGTGACCGTGCTGATGTATGCGGCCAAGCGCCACCAGCTGCCGCCGAGCCAGGGCTTCACGCTCGGCGCCTGGGAAGTGCCGGTGCTCGTGCTGGCCATCGCCTGGCTCGCCTTCGAACTGGCGATCTTCCGTGACGCCTCCTTCGCAAAGCCCTGGTCCTATGTCGCCGTCATGTTCGGCCTCGGCGCCCTCTATCTCGGCTACCTGCTCGTCTCGCGCGGCGGGCCGGGCGGCCTGAAGATGCCCGAGCTCATCGCCATCGACAGCATCCTCGACGCCGACCGCGGCGCCGACTTCAACGCGATGCCCGCCGAATAGGCCATGCGCTCGACCGGTCGGTGCCGACTTCCATCGGCCGGTCAGACATCAGAGTGAGACGTCGTCTGCCGGCAAGGCGGCAGACGCAATGATCCGCAGGCAGGAGACGTGCCGTCAGCCGTGGGCACGCGCGAAACCGCTGGGCGGAGTGCCCACCCGGTCTGCCAGTATCTCGCGGTCCAGCGTCAGGTCCGCCTCAGTGTTTAAGGATCTGGCTGAGGAACAGCCTGGTGCGTTCATGTTGCGGATTGCCGAAGAATTCATCCGGCTTGCCCTGCTCGACGACCTGCCCTGCATTCATGAAGATAACCCGGTCGGCGACCGCGCGGGCAAAGGCCATTTCGTGCGTGACGCAGACCATGGTCATGCCCTCGCGGGCAAGGCCGGTCATGGTCTCCAGCACCTCGGACACCATTTCCGGATCGAGCGCCGAGGTCGGCTCGTCAAACAGCATCACCGCCGGCTGCATGCAGAGCGACCGGGCGATCGCCACGCGCTGCTGCTGACCCCCCGAGAGCTGCACGGGATATTTGTTCGCCTGTTCGGGGATGCGCACACGCTCCAGGAACTGCAGCGCCGTCCTGCGGGCTTCCGCCTCCGGCACGCCCTTGATCCACATCGGCCCGACCATGCAGTTCATCAGCACCGTCATGTGCGGAAAGAGATTGAAGTGCTGGAACACCATGCCGACGTTCTTCCGCACCTCGCCGACGTTGCGCATCTTGTCGTGCAGGGTGATGCCGTTGACGACGATGTCGCCCTGCTGGTGGGCCTCCAGCCGGTTGAAGCAGCGGATCAGCGTCGACTTGCCGGAACCCGAGGGGCCGCAGATGACGATGCGCTCGCCCCTCTCCACCGTCAGGTTCACGTCGGTCAGCACACGGAAGGCGCCATACCACTTGGAGACGTTGCGCACGTCGATGATCTTTTCCGCGCTCATCGGATCTTGCTCCTGGCATAATGGCGCTCGATACGAGCCTGGACGAGTTCGAGGCAGATCGACAGGCCCCAGTAGAGCATGGCGGCCGAGATCAGCATTTCCATGTGCTGGAAGGTCTTCTGGCCGAGCGTGCGCGCCAGGAACATCAGCTCCCAGACGCCGATGACCGAGACGAGCGAACTGTCCTTCAGCATCGAGATGAACTGGTTGCCGGTCGGCGGGATGATGACGGGCAGCGCCTGCGGCAGGATGATCTTGCGCATGGTGAGCCCGAAGCCGAAGCCGATCGAGCGGGAGGCCTCCCACTGGCCGCGGTCGATGCTCTGGATGCCCGAGCGGAAGATCTCGGTCATGTAGGCGCCGTAGCACAGCGAAAGCGCCAGGATACCGGCCGGCACCGCATCGATGATGAAGCCGAGCTGCGGCAGGCCGAGATAGATGAGGTAGACCTGCATCAGGAGCGGCAAGCCGCGGAAGAACGAGGTGTAGAAGCTCGCCACCGCATAGGCGAAGCCGTTGGTCGAGAGCTTCGCCACCGCGCCCAGGATCGCAATGGCCGAAGCGATGATAATCGAGATCGCCGAGACGTAGATCGTCGTGAAAAGCCCCTGCGTGATGAGGAAGGGCAACTTCTCGGCCATGAACGGCAGGCTGAGATTGAACGTCTTGAAGAAGGCGAGGAAGAGCAGCAGAAGCTCCAGCCAGACGATGGCGATCTGCACTTTGAGCGTCGCAAAGCCGATCAGCACGACATTCATGCAGAACAGCACGGCAATGACGAAGGCAATGGCGAAGCGGCCGTAGAGGCCGCTTTCGGCCGGCTCGCCGATGACGGGGCGCATGAATTCGCCCATCGACGTGCCGGTGAGGTCGATGGCCAGGAAGACGGCAAGGATCGCCGCAAACGTGGCCATGACGAACCATGGCTTGTGGACGAGCACTTCCGATTCGACGGTATCCGGATACAGCATCTGCGCTCCCTGTGCCTGGGCGCGGCCCGCCCATCCGGGCCGCGCGAACCGATACGTCTTACTGGGTGACCGTATAGTCGACGCCGTACCACTTGAGCGACAGCTTGCTCAGCGTGCCGTCCGCCTGCATGGCCTTGACGGCCTCGGCGATCTTTTCGCTGAGCTCCTTGTCGCCATGCTCGATGGCCACGGCCAGCGGCTCGAAGAAGACCGGCTTGCCGAGCTGCCGGATCGGATAACCGGCCTTTTCCGCATCGAGAATGCTTGGAAGCGACGAGACGACGGCATCGAGGCGCGTGCCGTCGCCGAGCCGCAGGTCGTCGAAGGCGGTCGTGGAATTGGCATAGGATTTGACCTCGCCCGGCTTGAACTCATAGGTGAAGGCCGGCGCGCCGGCGGCATCCAGCGTCAGATCCTGGTTGGCATAGGCCTCGAAGGTCGAGGTCGCCGTCACGCCGACCCTCTTGCCGTCCAGGTCGCCGAGCGTCTCGGCCTTGCTGTCCTTGTGCACGGCGACGGCGGCGGGCGTGTAATAGTAGACGGCCGGGAAGTCGAAAAGTTCGGCGCGCGCCTTCGTCGGCGTCATCGAGCCGACATGCATGTCCCAGCGGCCCTGCCAGTTGCCGGCCGTGATGATGTCCCAGCCGGGCGTGATGAATTCCACGGAGACGCCGAGATGCCTGCCGATCTCCTTGGCGATATCGACGTCGAAGCCGTCCATCTCGTTCTGGTCGTTCATGAAGGACTGCGGCGCCCAGCTCGCGTCGGTCGCGACCTTCAGCGTCTTGGCGGCGAGCACCCGGTCCAGCACCGCGCCGGCCCTGGCGGGCATGGCGGCAAGCGAAAGGGCGAGAGAGGCGGCGAGCGCCGCGACCATCGAGGTTCTGATCATGCGTTTGTTCCCTCTGTCTGTTGTCGTTTCGTCGACGGCGCGGGTTTCCTCTCCCTGCCGTTGCTGGCGATCTTGGGGCCTGCCGCCCCATGCGTCTTCCGGCGTTCCCAAGCAGCGTCCGCCGCCCGGCTCCATCGAAATGACGGAAATCAAGTCGTGCCCTCCCCGGCCATCTCCGCCCGCACCGCGCGGGCCACGCGGAAGGCCTCGACGCCGGCCGGCACGCCGCAATAGACGGCGATCTGCACGAGCGCGGCCTGCAGCTCTTTTTCCGTCAGGCCGTTGCGGACCGCGCCGCGGTAATGGAGGCCGAATTCGTGCATGCGGTTGCTGGCCGCCAGCATGCCGAGGTTCAGCAGGCTGCGTTGTTTCAGGTCGAGCCCGTCGTCCGTCCAGGCCATGCCCCAGCAATATTCGTTGAGCATGTCCTGCAAGGGGGCCGAGAAGGCGTCGCCGCCGCCCATGGCGCGGTCCACATAGTCGTCGCCGAGCACGCGCCGCCGCACGTCCTCACCCTTTTTCCGCAAGGTCTCATTCATGGGCCGCCTCCGTATAGGCCAGGAAATCGCCGATGGCATCGGCCACGACATCCGGCGCTTCGATGAGGATGGAATGACGCAGGCCCGGGAAGATGGCGAGCCGCGATCCGGGAATGCGCTCGTGCATATAGCGGGCCATGCGCGGGTTGGAGCCCACGTCGTCCTCGCCGGTGGCGATCAGCGTCGGGCAGCGGATCTGGTCGAGGAACCCGCCGAAATCCGTTTCGGCGAGCACCCGATAGGCGGAGGCGTAGCAATCCGGGTCGTTTTCCGCATCGCGCGCCCTCAGCCAGGCGATGGTGTCGGGGTGCTTCTCCTGGAAATCCTCCGTCAGCCAACGCGAGAGCGAGGCATTGTGGTGGTCGGCCGGGGTTCCGGCCTGGAGCGCGGCGAGCCGCGCCAGTACGCGCTCGCGCTCGTCCGGCGTGCGCCCTGCCACGGTGGACAGCAGCACCAGCCGCCGCAACCGCGGAAGATGCGTCAGCGCAAGGCGCTGGGCGATCAAGCCACCGAGCGAGAAACCGGCAAGGTTGAAGGTCGCAAAACCGGCCCTGTCGGCAAGCGCCAGCGTCTCGGCCACGAAATCGTCGATCTCGTAGCGGCCCTTGACGCGGCTCGATTTCCCGTGGCCCCTCAGGTCGAAGGTGAGGATGGTGAAGCGGTCCTTCAGCCGCGCCACCACGCCGGACCAGGCTTCCAGGTAGGAGCCGACGCCGTGGACGCAGACGAGCGGTTCGCCGCCGTCGCCGTCGATGCGATAGTTGAGGGTGACCTCGCCGACCGTGTGTTCCGCCATGCCCTCCATGCTCAGCGCCCCGCCATCGCCCGCTTGCGCTCGCTCTCGCGCGCGGCGAAGACGGGCATGACCTCCTTGACGAAAAGCTCGATCGTGCGCTTCTGCAGTTCGAAGGGCAGGTTGAAGATGAGGCCGAGGCAATACTGGTCGACGCCCGCCGCCTCGTAGACCATGAGCTTCTCGATCACCTCGTCCGGCGTGCCGAACATCAGGTTCTTGCGGATGCTTTCCGGGTTGTAGTTCTCCTTGCCCCTGACCGCCTCGAAGGGCACGGCCTCGGGGAAGCCGTCCTTCACCGTGCCGATGTTCTGCATCAGGTTCTCGAAGGCGCGGCCGTAGTCCATACTGTGCCGCACGGCGCGCTCCCAGCCGTCCGGCCGGTCGTAGACGCAGGTGCGCCGCTGCATCATGAAGCGCGGGCGCGGCACCTCCGGATGGTCGGCCACCGCCTTGTGGAATTTATCGGAGAGGACCTGGATCTCCGCGGCCGGCGCCGAGAGCGGCGTCGACAAGATGCTGGCGCCGTTGGCGACCGCCCAGTCGAAGGTGCCGGGATCGCGGGCGGCGACCCAGATGCGCGGATGCGGCTGCTGCAGCGGTTTCGGCACGGCGGCCGTGACCGGAAATTTCCAATAGTGCCCGTCATGGGCATAATCGCCGGCCCACAGCTTCTTCACCGCCGGCACGAGTTCCTTCAGGTAGGCGACGCCCTCCTGCTGCGGCATGCCGCCCGCCATGCGGTCGAACTCGTACTGGTAGGAGCCGCGCGCGATGCCGAATTCCAGGCGCCCGTTCGTCAGATGGTCGCACAGGGCGGATTCGCCGGCGAGCCGGATCGGGTTCCAGTAGGGCGCGACCAGCGTCGAGGTTCCAAGCCGGATGTTTTGCGTATGCTGCGCGAGCCAGACCAGCGTCTGGAACGGGTTCGGCGAGATCGTGCATTCGAGCGTGTGGTGCTCCGCCGTCCAGAGCATCTCGAAACCGCCCTCGTCCGCCATGCGGGCCAGCGTCAGGAGGTTGTTCTTCACCGTCGCCATCGGCATGTCCGGCGAGAAGCGTTCCATCGTGAGCGAGACTGCGAACTTCATGGATTCTGCCTTTCGAGGTCTGGTTATTTGAGGCGGATGACGAAGGGGTCCTGCATGGCGCCGGAATAGTCGATGATCACGTTCTTCAGCCGCGAGAATTCGTGCATGACCTCGAAACCGCCGCGCCGGCCGTAACCGCTTTCCTTGAAGCCGCCGTTCGCGGACATGAAGGAGGCGGAGCGGTAGGTGTTGATCCAGACCGTGCCCGCATCGATGCGGCTGGCAAAGCGCAGCGCCCGGTCGATGTCCTTCGTCCAGACGCCGGAGGCGAGGCCATAGCGCGTGTCGTTGGCGAGCGCGATCATCTCCTCCTCGTCGCGGAAGGGCATGACGCCCACCACCGGACCGAAGAGTTCGTCGCGCATGAAGGTCATGTCGTTCTGGGCGTCGACCATGACGGTCGGCTCGAAATACCAGCCGCCCGGTGCAAGCTCCGCCTTCTGCGGCCGCCCGCCGCCGGCGGCGACCTTCGCGCCTTCCCTGACGCCCGAAGCGACGTAGGATTCGACCTTGGAAAGCTGGTCGGCGAGCGCCAGCGGGCCGATATCCGTGCCATCGACGGTCGGCAGGCCGACGCGGATGCGCTGCGTGCGGGCGACGAGCGCATCGAGGAACCTGTCGTAGACGCTCGCTTCCACGAAGCAGCGCGAGCCGGCGACGCAGGTCTGGCCCGCCGCGGCGAAGACGCCCGAGACGACGCCGTTCACCGCATGCTCGATATCGACGTCGCCGAAGACGACATGGGGCGACTTGCCGCCAAGCTCCATCGAGCAGGGAACGAGGTTCTCAGCCGCATTGCCGGCGATGCGGCGGCCGGTCGCCGTGCTGCCGGTGAAGACGTATTTCGCCACACCCGGGTGACGGGTCAGGGCCTCCCCGGCGCTCTTGCCGGTGCCCGTGACGACGTTGACGACGCCCGCCGGAAAGCCCGCCTCGTGGACCAGCTCGGCAAGCGCCAGCGTGGAGGCCGTGGCATGCTCGGACGGCTTGATGACGACGGTGTTGCCGATGGCAAGGCACGGTGCGAGCGTGCCGGTGAGCAGCATCAGCGGCGAATTCCAAGGCGTGATCATGCCGACGACGCCGAGCGGTTCGCGCAGGTTGAGGTTCAGCGTATCGAGCCGGTTGATGGGGATCGTGTCGCCCTGCAGCTTGTCGGCCATGCCGGCGAAATAGTGGTAGCTGTCCGGCATGGCGCGCATCTGCGCCCGCGTCTCCTTCAGGAGCTTGCCGTTGTCGCGCGTCTCGATCTCGGCGAGCGCATCGGCATTGGCGCGGACGAGTTCGGCAAGGCGGCGCACCAGCGCGCCGCGGTCGGTCTGCGTCATGCGGCGCCATTCGGGATTGCGGAAGGCGGCGGTGGCGGCTGCGACGGCGGCTTCCACGTCATCCGCATCGGCCTCGGCGAATTCGTACCAGGGCTCGCCGGTCGTCGGGTCGAAACTGCGGATGTAGTTGCCGTTCTTCGGCGCGACGAATTCGCCGCCGATGAACAGGTGCTGGCGCGAACCTTCGAGGGTGCTGACGGTCGTCTTCATGTCATTGTCCTTGGTCTGAGGCCTGGAGCCAGGCGCGGGCCTGCCCGTCGATCATCGCGACGCGGCCGCCGTCGTCGGAATCCATGTAGATGCCGAAGCGGCCCGCCTGCCGTTCCTGCACGTAGCGGCGCAGCATGGCGCGCAGTTCATGGGTGGCGATCGCTTCATAGGGCAGGTCGTCGATGGGGAAGAAGCGGAAGCCTTCGGGTAGGCTGACCGCTGCCCCCTCACCCGCCAGCCGGGCGCGGTAGACGAGGTGGCCGGGATCGCTGTCGGCGACGTCGAAGACGGAATAGAGGAAGGTTTCCTCCGGCACGAGGCGGAGTGCGTCGCCTCCGTCGAGCACCAGTTGGCTATCGGCCTTGCGGCGGCGGGCGGAGGGCAGCACCCAGCCGCCCTTGCCGTCCGAACACAGGAGCAGCCCGTCGCCGGCCTCCACGAGGTAACCGATGATCATGCCCTGCGCGGCGAGCCAGCCGGCCGGCAGCGGATCCTTCACGCTGGCATAGCGGCCGCGGCAGAAGCCGAGCGGGGCGGTCGGGCTGGTGCCGAAGGCGCGCACCTCACCGATCAGGATCGCGTGGTCGCCGGCATCGATCGAATCGTGGAGGCTGCAATCGAACCAGGTGAGGCTGTCCGTCAGCACGGGCGCGCCGGTATGCACCCGGTCGTGGTTGACCGACTGGAACTTGTCCGGTGCCTTGGAAGCGAAGGTCGCCGATACGTCGACCTGGCCTTCGTGCAGGATGTTGACGGCAAAGCAACTGGCCGCGGTGAAGGCCGCATAGCTGGAGGCCGACTTGGCGACGCAGACGAGCAGGAGCGGCGGATCGAGCGAGACGGAGGTGAAGGAATTCGCCGTCATGCCGCGCGGCGTGCCGTCGGCTTCGCGCGTGGTAATGACCGTGACGCCCGTGACGAAGGTGCCGAAGGCGCGGCGCAGCGCGATGGGGTCGATCGGTGCGTCCTTCGTTGCCGCCTGCTTCGTCATGCCGTCGACCTCCTCCTCGGTTCGTTGGGAAGAAGCTATCCGCCACGGGCGGCGGCGACTTCCTACCGAACGGAGGATGCGGAGAAAGAGTTCTGCTGCGGTTCGAAGGAAGGCCGGGCCTGCCGCGTGGTCAGCGTTCGCCGAAGGCGCGGTTGTCGATGACGCTGTAGAGGCGCAGGGCAAGTTCCACGGAAAAGCGTCGCTCCGGCGTTTCCACGTCGATGCCGAAGAGTTCCTGGATGCGTGCCAGCCGGTAGCGCAGCGTCGTCACATGCAGGCCGAGGCGATCCGCGCAGGCCTGGCTGCGGCACCCCTCCTCCAGATAGGCGGACAGCGTCTCCAGATAGGGCGTGCCGTTCTCCCGATCGTGCTCGGCGACCGCCCCGACGCTGTCGCGCACGAAGCTGCGCACGTCGCCGACATCGGCGGCGGACACGAGCATCGGCAGCGGCCCGAAATCCTGCCTGGAAAGCGCACCCGTCAGGCCGAAGGAGCGGCCGATGCGGATCATCCGGCTGCACTGCTCCCAGGCCGTGGCGTAGTCGTCGAGGCCCGCGCAGCGGCTTCCGACGACCACGATCGGCGCCTCGTCGAAATAGCGGCCGAGCTCGTCGGCGATACGGCGCATGAGCTTCGTCGTGCGCTCCTGCCGGTGTCCCGCCTCATGCGGCATCAGGCAGACGACGCCGCCTTCGATGGCCACGAGCCCGGCCTCGATCGAAGCCTGCTGCATGATGCGGGACAATGTGTGCTCCACATCGACGGAGCCGCCGCCGAAAGCCTTGGCGCGCTCCGGGAAGTCGACCACGATCATCTGCTGCGGCAGCGACAAATCGAGGCCGAGCCGCGCGGCGCGCTGGCCGACATCGGCAGCGTCACGCCAGCGCCGCTCGACGATCTCGAAGAAGAGTTCGCTCTGCGTGCGCGTCTCGAAGCGGAAGCGCAGGAAGCTGCGCATCATCTGGACGCTGAGCGCGAATTTCGCGCTGTCGAGCATGAGCTGGTCCAGTTCGCCCTCATCGGCCGCGGACGGAAAGATGACGAGCGCGCCGACAAGCTGGCGGTCTACCGTCAGGGGTTCCACGCGGGCGGAGACACGAAGCCGCCGGGCGCCATCCTCAAGGAAGATCGGCGCCGTTTGCGTGTTGCCGCGCTCCACGGCTTCCCGCGCAGCCCGGACGAGCAGGCGCGCAAAAACCGTCGGCGCCGCCGCCTGCCAGGCCGCATCCGTAAAATCCACGGGCAAGGGCGAGCGCCCGGCGATCACCTGGTTGACAGTGAAGTCGACGACGACGAGCGGATTGGGCAGGAGCCGCCCCACCATCGCGGCGAGCGAGGCGACGGAACCGTCGCTGAGCACATGCTCCAGCAGCGAGGTATGGGCCGCCAGCGCCCGGTCGAGCCGCTCGGCGGCGCGCTTTTCCGCCGCAAGGCGGTGCTGCTTTTCCACCGCGATGGCACCGAGATGGATGATCGTTCCAAGGAACGCGAGGTCGTCCTCCGTCACCTCCGTTACCGTACGGGCGATCACGCTCAGGACCATCGGCCGGCCCTCTGCGTCCGCGCAATCCATCGGCATGACGAGCACGGTGCGGTAATCGCGCTCGAAGGCCTCCTTGCGGTAGCCGGGAAATTCCGTGCTTTCCCGCGCATCGCGGATATAGACCGGCTCGTTGCGCTGGAGCGCGATGAGCGATGGGCTGGTGGCCAGTTCCCAGCGGTCGGGCAAGTCGCGGTGGATGAGCGTCGGATCGTGCCGCACGATGACATGGGCATAGCCGTGGGCCGCATCGATGCCCATGATCGAGCCGAGCGCCCAGTTGGCATGCCGGCAGGCGGCCGCGATCAGGTGCTGCAGCACCGTCGCGAGGTCCCCGCCGCTGTTGATCTGGCTCGCCACGTCGCGCAGCGAAAGTATCCTTGATTTCTGGCCCAACGCGCCGCGCACTCCCGTCGTAGGGCCATGATAATGCGGCGCACCGCGCGCGAAAGCTACTGGTTTTCGAAGGAGGCGATGCTGCCATTTTCCTCCGGATACGAGGAAGACCGCACAAGGCCACACGCTAGGTTGGCGGCGAGTTCAACAGACGGGGGAAACGACATGGCGCTCGGCATCAGAAAGATCTGCACCTTCCTCGAGGAGACCCATGTCGAAGGCGGCAGGGCCGCGCCGCAGCCCTTCAACATCGTCGTCGTCGCTGCCATCCTGCAGAACCCCTGGGCCGGCAAGGGCTTCGTCGAGGACCTGCGGCCGGAGATCATCCGCATCGCCGGGCCGCTGAGCGAGGAGATGACGCGCCGCCTGCTCGCGCAGATGCCCGCGGAGAGGATCGAGGCCTGCGGCAAGGCAGCGGCCGTGGGCATCAACGGCGAGGTCGAACATGCCTCGGCGATGATCCATACCCTGCGCTTCGGCAATCCTTTCCGCAACGCGATCGGCGGCACGAATTACCTGGAATTCGCCAACACCCGCAACGCGCCCGGCGCGCTGCTCTCGCTGCCGATGATGCACAAGAGCGAGACGGGCAAACGTTCCCACTTCCTGACCGCCAATTTCCAGATCGCCGATGCACCGCATCCGGACGAGATTATCGTGGCCATTGCCGCCGCCGACGGCGGGCGTCCGCATGCTCGCATCGCCGACCGCTTCCAGGATATCGCGGAGATGGAGGCGGAGATCGCCGCGAATGCCGGCTAGCCGTGGACCACATCGCCAAGCCGGATGTGGGTTTTCATAGCGATTCTAGCCGAAATTGCGTTTGTAGGTAGAGGCGATGAGGGTGGTTGCGGCGGCAAGGGCGGCTTCTCCGTCGCGCCGTTCGATCGCCGTCAGGATCGCCTCGTGCTGGGCGAGCGAAGGGCCGAAGCCGCCGGAGGCGGCCATCGTCTTGGGAATGCTGATCGACAGCGCGGCCCGGACGACCGAGGAGATCGGCAGCAGGAAGCGGTTGTGCGCGGCCTGCAGGATCTGGAGATGGAAGTCGATGTCGGCCTCGATCGCCTCTTCCAGCCCGGCCTGCGCCTGCGACATGCGGACGAAGGCAGCCCGGATGGCGGCATGATCGGCCGCCGAACCGCGCCGGGCGGCAAGGCGCGCGGCCAGCGGCTCGATGGAGAGGCGGATTTCGAAAAGCTCCTCGGCCAGCGCATCCTGGTCTTCGGCATCGCCCTGCCAGGACAGCACGACCGGATCGAGCGTGTTCCAGTGCTCGGCCGCCCGCACGCGCGTGCCGAGCCGGGGCTTTGCCTCGATGAAGCCTTTCGTCGACAGGATCTTCAGGGCCTCCCGAAGCGTCGTGCGGCTGACCCCGAGCGTTGCCAGCATGTCGGCTTCCCTCGGCAGCGTTTCGCCGGCCTTCAGCTCGCCGAGCGTGATGCGCCGGCCGATATCGCCTGCAATACGGGCCGGCAGGCCGCGATCCTCCCGAGCGATGACCTTCATGCACGCCCTCTCCCTTGTGTCTTTCCCCCGTACATAGACGCTCCGCCCTATTCGGGAAAGCCACCCAGGGCGGCGGCGTAACGGCGGACCATCGCGATGCCGACTTCGGTCGGCCGCAACGCCGGGCCGCGGTCGTGGATCGCCATGCCCGCCCGTTCGCCGAAGAGACGCTTGCCATAGCACAGGAGGGTCTCGATACCCTGCATGGTGAAGACGACGCCCGGCAGCATGCGGCGATACTCCTCCTCGGCATGTTCATCCCAGCCGTCGCAGAAGAATTCGTAGGCCCGCACCGCATAGTCGATGGAATCAGGCGCGAGGATGAGGCCGCGGCAGCCGATGCGCAGATTTTCCAGCAGTTCCAGCCCCGCCCGGCCGTTGAAGACCGGCAGTCGCCCCTCGGTGACCTCAATCAGGTGGGCGATATCGACGACCGGCCCCTCGCCCTTCACCAGGCGGATATTCGGATGCTGGCGCACGAGATCGTGGATGTCGGCCGCCGTCAGGCCGCGTCCCATCAGCGCCGGCGCGTTCTGGATGGCCAGCGGCAGGTCCGTCTTCTCCGCGACGCGGCCGAAGAAGCGGATATATTCGGCGGCGGAATACTGGCCGACCATCGGCGGCTGCAGGATCAGCCAGTCGGCGCCGGCGGTCGCGGCATGGCGCACCTGGCGCACCTGCTCCTCGACGGACGCGCCGAAGATCGTCAGGGCGACGGGCACGCGGCCGGCGGTATCCTCGATCACCCAGTCCATCACCGTCATGCGCTCGGCCTCGTCGAGCTTGGAGGCCTCGGTGGCAAGGCCGAGCGCCGCCATGCCGTGCACGCCGCTTTCAAGGCAGATCTCCACCTGCCGGCGCATCGCGGCCCGATCGAGCTTTTCCCGCTCGTCGAAGAGGGCGTAGAGGATGGCATGGATGCCGTGGAGGTCGTCGATCTGAAAATCCTTCACCGGCGCCTCCTCAATGGCTCTCGCGGGGAACCGCATGGCCGCTGCCGCCGACGAGGAAGTCGAGGTCCGCCCCCGTATCCGCCTGCATGACGCGTTCGACATAGAGCCCCTGGTATCCGCGGGTCATGTCCGGCACGGGTGCTGTCCATTCCGCGCGGCGGCGGGCAAGTTCGGCCTCGTCGACATCGAGATGCAGCCGGCGGCCGGCGACGTCGAGCTCGATCCAGTCCCCCTCGCGCACCAGCGCGAGCGGGCCGCCCACCGCCGCTTCCGGCGCGGTATGGAGAACCACCGTGCCGAAGGCCGTGCCGGACATGCGGGCATCGGAGATGCGCACCATGTCGCGCACGCCCTTCTTCAGGAGCTTCTGCGGCAACGCCATGTTGCCGACCTCCGCCATGCCCGGATAGCCCCTCGGACCGCAATTCTTCAGCACCATGATCGAGGTCTCGTCGATATCGAGGTCCGGATCGTCGATGCGCGCCTTGTAGTGATCGATCGTCTCGAAGACGACGGCCCGGCCGCGATGCTGCATCAGCGCGGGCGTGGCGGCCGAAGGTTTTATGATCGCACCATCAGGGGCGAGATTGCCGCGCAGCACGGCGATGCCGCCGCTGGCCGTCAGGGCTTTTCCGCGCGACAGGATGACGTCGTCATTGAAGTTTTCCGCATCCGCGACGTTCGCACCGACGCTGCGCCCCGTCACCGTGAGGGCGTCGAGATGGAGAAGATCGGCGATCTCCTTCATCACGGCCGGCAGGCCGCCGGCATAGTAGAAATCCTCCATCAGGTAGCGGCCCGACGGCATCAGGTTGAGGATCGTCGGCACGTCGCGACCGAGCCTGTCCCAGTCGTCGAGCGACAGCGCCGTGCGGATACGGCCGGCAATGGCAAGCAGGTGCACCACCGCATTGGTGGAACCGCCGATCGCGCCGTTGACGCGGATGGCATTGGCGAAGGCCTCGCGGGTGAGGATTTTCGAGAGGCGAAGGTCCTCGGCGACCATCTCGACGATCCGGCGGCCGGTGAGGCGGGCAAGCCGCGCGCGCGCCGCATCGACGGCCGGGATGGCGGCATTGCCCGGAAGGGCGATGCCCAGCGCCTCGACCATCGACGCCATGGTCGAGGCCGTGCCCATGGTCATACAGTGCCCCGGCGAGCGTGACATGGCGCTTTCGGCCGCCATGAAATCCTTCTGCGACATCACGCCGGCACGCACGTCCTCGGAAAACTTCCAGACATCCGTGCCCGAGCCGATGGCTTGCCCGCGGAAGCGGCCGTTCAGCATCGGCCCGCCGGAAATGACGATCGAGGGCAGGTCGCAGGAGGCCGCGCCCATGACGAGCGAGGGCGTGGTCTTGTCGCAACCCGCCATCAGGATGACCCCATCCATCGGATTGCCGCGGATGGCCTCCTCCACGTCCATCGAGGCGAGGTTGCGGAAGAGCATGGCCGTCGGACGCAGGTTCGATTCACCGCAGGAGAAGACCGGAAACTCCAGCGGCAGCCCGCCCGCCTCCAGCACGCCCGCCTTGATATGCTCGATCAGCCCGCGGAAATGCGCGTTGCAGGGCGTGAACTCGGAGAAGGTGTTGCAGATGCCGATGACCGGCCGGCCATCGAAAGCATCGTCCGGCAACCCGTTGTTCTTCATCCAGCTCCGGTGGATGAACGCATCCTTGTCCAGCCCGCCGAACCAGTGCTGCGACCTCAATTTCCGCGACATCTTTCCCTCCAGTCGACCGATACCAGCATGCTGGCTCATATTCTCATATAATCGGAGTTATTATCGGTCAATAAAAACGCTGCCGCAGGCAAAGAAAAACCTCCGGGGCGAAGCGCCGGAGGCTGAAGGTGCCTGGACGAGATCCGCTGCCTCGATCCCAAGGGCGGTTGCGACATGTGCGCCATCGCTGCGATATACGCCGGCCCCGCCATAGCCCCTCCGCTTCATCATTCGGCACCGGGGATGGCGAATGAGCGCGTCAACCCCGCTCCAATCACCCGACCTCGTTTCCAGTTCCTGAATTCCGGCGACCAGCGCACCGGGCCTCTGAGGCGCGGTGAAGCTTGGAAAGCTCCTCGATCGGGATATCCCATTCTGATCTGCTGATCGCCAGAAACGAGAGCGGGCGCCTGAGGCGCCCGTTTTGCTCCTGAAGAGGTCGTTTTGACAGTGCGATGCGAAAATAAAAAAGTCGCAAACTTCGCAGCGAGGGACTGAGGCATTCGCCGGAAAATAGGGGGAAACCGGTGGTAGCGGAGGCGAATTCTTTTCACCGCCCCGAATTCGATCAACGCGACGTACTCGTTGTTTTTTCAGGTTTTCGGGTTTGAATACCCATTCGCATTGCAGGGCTTCTAACCATCAATATGTGCGTCGCGCGGGCCAGCTTGATAGTCAGGCTCCTCTTTCCATCGTTTTTCATTGAAGGAATTCAACTGTTCAACGACGTAAGGAAGATTGACCGACTGCAACACTGCCGCCATCGAACCCGATAGCCTCTCCTCCATTTCCAGCAACCTGCGAAGCTTTCCGTTCAACATAACGAGAGCGTGGAGCGGCATTTGAGCCAATTCCGCTGCCTTAGCTTCTGAGTTTTCATCAGGCGTCATAGGAAGCGCACTGGAAAGACGCTTGCACAACTTCATAAAAAATTTCTCGGGGTCTGAAGGCATTGAGCCGGTCATCAAGCCCGTATCTTGGAGAACCCTGTTGCCGCCCTTGTTTACATATCCATATTTCGCGTCGAAAGTTGACGTGACGAATGTCCGAAGAAGCCTGAGCCGGACCTTAAACTCTTCATCAGTTCGATCTCGAAGAAGGATATCGGTCTGGGCTGCAACAAACTCTGCCTGCTTCGTTGCCTGCTTGGCTTGTTCCTTCATCACCTTTCTATTTTCGACAAATTCCTTTCGAGTGAGCTTAAGCTCTTCCCGCGTCAGTCCAAGTTCCTTTCGCTGCTCGCGCAGCTCGTCAGATTGTATCCAGACAGCGGCAAACAACATGGCGAATGCGGCCGGCGCAGAAATCCCGGCGAGAAAATCGCCCCAGGTATTTGCACCGTCTGGAACGCGCAGATAGAGACCGATTGCTCCTGATATGAGTATCCACAGGACAGACGCTCCGCCGAACCAACACAATTTTTTCCCTGCGCCAGATGGCAACGTTGAAGTTCGCTTGGCTTTCGGCTTTTCGTCGGTCATTCCTGCCCCACATGCTATCATTGGCTGAAGCGTAGATGGTTTGCGACTTCTGAGAAAGATGGCTCGTTCTAGGCTTCACAGAAGCGGTGGTGTTCATGAAGAAAAAATGGCCGAGCTTTGAGACCGGTGATCTCCCCGACACCGACGAAGGCGACGCGGAGATGCAGCGCCGATGGGAGGCCTACGACCGCGAGATGCGGGCGCTGATCGCTGCCGGCGGCGTCCATCGGGACGGAGATGGATGGTGGGTTCACACAACGACCGGCGAGCTTATCGGGCCTGATCCCGAGATCGAGCGCCCGGCGACTGACGAAGAGCTTGCCCGCGCCCGCCCATTCGCCGAGGTCTTCCCCGAACTCGCCGAGAGCATCAAGCGGATGCCAGGTAAGGATCACCGATAGGCGGCATCAGCCTGGCGCTGCGACCGCAAGCTCACCATCGGGCGTGAGACGCACGCCCCGCGCCTGATCCACCTCAATCGCGCCAGCATCCAAGCACGCGGCCCGTAGGCGCGAGAGCCGCTTCCGGGCGGCCTCTCGCCGCCGAGCGTATTCGTCGCCCCTCTCGCCCGCCCTGGGCGGCTCCACGTCCACTTCCTTGATGATCTGACGCCATGGGATGAACCGGCCAGGCGCAGCGCGTTCGGCCATCCCTTTGACGGCTCGTAAAAGCGGTAGGCAGTTCCTGCCAATCGCGGGGGCTGCCAGCGCTTCATTCGCCCAGGGCGACAAAGCCGGCGCGCGTTTTCTCTCTGGCAAATGCGCAGGCAGCGCGAGTGCCGCCATGAAAGGCACCGCATTCGGATTTCCGATCACATGCAGGTAGCCAGTCGCCACGAGGCGCCGGATCGCGCTCGTGCACTCTGCTTGCGAAAGGCCAGTCTGCACGGAAAGCCGCGCCGGGTCGATCCGCGCTCGCCAACTGCCATCCGATCGCGACCAAATCGCCGCAGCAACGCGGAAGTGCCGGTGGTCAAGCCGAGGGTCGCGGCACGCCGCATTGAGCCAGTCGCGCTTAGATGGGATTTTCATCCTATTCTCCATCAGGGAAGCCCAAAAATAGGAACTAAAGCCAAACCAAACAGCGAATTTCAAATTTTAAAATAGACGCAAGGATCGGGCCTCCGAAGAGCCGCATGGGGAGCAGGCAGCGAAAGGTACCTAAAGCGCTATTGGCCGCCGCCGGAGGGCCGGAATGATGCTGATCAGGGGAGCAGACGGGACAGCTCGTGCGCGACGCGCTTGGGCAACATGGTCTGGACAGTGTGATGGAAGACGCGCGCAGCTTCATCGCGCACCATCTCCTCGGGAACGGACGGGCCGAATTGCTTCTCGATCGGCAGGCGATTGGCCGTCGTCCTGACAAAGACATGGCCGCCCGCAATGAGCTTGCCCGAGTTCCATCGGCCGCCGTGCATGAAGTGCGACGGGTAGCGCTGCATCTGCCCCCACACCTTCGCCCGCACACCCCAGGAGAACTGCTTGGGATTGAACACTTTGAGAGGCAATGGGCTGCCAGATGCGATGACATGCCCCTCGATCGCTCCGCCGCCCTTGTGCGCTGCGAGCTTCTTCCTGATCTGAGTGCGGATGATCTTGGTCGGAATAGAGGACTGCTTCCCGATGGCGCGCACAACACGGCCTTCGACCGTGGTCGTCACGCGATTGACGGCTCGGGCTAAAGCCTTGCGGCCCTTCTCTTCGCCGACAGCGCCGATCTGGTTGGCGAAGCGGGAGAGGACATTATCTTTGGAGACAATTTCGACGCGCATGTGACCCTCGTCGCCAAAGAAAAAGGCTGGCGAACAGGAGAAACACCAGCCCTTCTCAGGAAAATCCCTTCGGCGTCCAACGAAGAGATAGGAATATTGTCACACCGCAGTTGGGTGGTCAAGCCGATCTGGAAAGCGCTGCGAGCGCAATCACCGCGAGGTCGCGGTAGCGCGCAATGGCGCGCGGGCTGGTCGACACCGGCTTGATCTCGAAAGCTTTGAGGCCCTCGATATCGCCGGCCCTCACCATGGCGACGACCGCTTCCAGCTTCTTGCGGTGCGGCTTGTGGGTGGCGGCGCTGAAATCCGGCGCCGCCGGCAGCTCGCCGCGCTGCGCGGCTTCGAGGATCGCCGCACGCTTGCCGGCTGGTTTCCGCTCTGGCTTCGGCACCGGCTCGGCCGGCGGCTCGCCCTGGCGCGCGGCGTCGGCCATGTCTTTCGGGACGAATACCGTCGTGCCCTCGGGCATCACCGCATAGATCATCGCCGGCTTACGGCTCTCCGCATTGATTGCGTCGGCGATCTTGACCGCCTCGGCGAGCGTGGGCGCTTCCTGATTGATCTTCTCGGTCGGCCCCTTGCGGAGATGGACGTTGAAATGCGTCGCGTTCGCGATCTTGGCGCGGTCGGCGGCGTCGGCGGGGTGTATCGGCTTTGCCATGTGCGGTCTCCGTTGCTGATGAGACCGTGTGTTAGATGCACACGAAATAGTTGCAACCGGAACTCGGAATGGAGCTGATCGCCAAGGCTCATCGTGCGCAGGCCGATGCTCTGGAGATCGAGGCGGCAGCAAAGCGCCGCCTCGCAGACGAGTATGATGCCGCCCAGGAGCGGGGGGAGGTCGCGGGTCACGGCGGCGGAAGAAATTTCAAGGTTCCTGATGGGAACGTTGAAACCGCAACTGCCGCAGACATTGGCTTGAGCCGGAAAGAAATTCACGAAGCCCGCACCATTCGCGACGCCGAGAAATCTGATCCCGGCGTTGTGCGGCGCACGTTGAATGACCGGCTCGATAAGGGGCAGGAGCCGACGAAGGCCGCCCTGCGCGAGGCCATAGTCGAGGCCGCGAAGCAGGGCCTTCGCGGCGGTGGCGGCTCATCAGTCCGTCGTCCTTCGCCTGCTTGGCATAAGATGCGAGCGCCGCAGCCTTGTCGGCCCGCAGCCTGGCTACGGTCGCCTTTGTCACGACCTCGCCCGCCTCGATCATGCGCACGATCTCCTCTCGCACCTCTGGCGGCGTCTTCGGGGCGGCAAGCTCATAAAGGGCGGTGGGAGGCAAATGCGCAACGGTTGCGCTTTCGGCCCCGTAAACTTCGGCCACCCGCATGAAACTCTGCGCCGCACGTTTGCTCATACCGAACCTATCGTCGATCCAGCGGAGGAACTGCCCGTGCGGGAGGTGCCGGATCAATGAAGTTGACTAAAATTTTAACAACTTATAGACGCAGACGGGCCGACGCAGGAGTTGCCTCTCCTGCGTCGGCCCTAACCGAAACCATGATCATCGGAGGATCACGGAATGGCTGATGCCGTCGTTATCACACCCCCCGCCGTCCTGAAAGTAAGTCCGTTTTTTGCCTCCCGGCTGGTGGAATGGCAAAAGTTGCGCTCGGAGATGAAGAGCCTCGCCAATGCAGAGGCAAGCGCCCAGGCAGATGATGCCGGCGACATCGCTGCCTCGATCGATGCTCTTCACGGTGCGTGCCGAGCGCTGGAGGACGAGGTTCATGCCGCTGCTCCCGCAAACGCTCTGGAGCTTGCGATCAAGGTGGAGATGCTGCTCACGGAAGGGCAGATCAATTACGATTTCCACGATGGCATCAAGTCGGAAGCGTCCCGCATTGTTGCGGGGTTGCTTCCGGCCGGGATCTAAAGATCGCGCGCCCCTCTGCTCTAGTCAGAGGGGCGCTGTAGTTTGTCCGGTAGGAAAAAAACCTTCAATCGGCCGACTTTTTCGAGACCTCTACGTCGGGCGGCGTAAATCGCGGCAGCTCTTCGATGGTCCGCGTGTCCGTGCTTTGCTCATATTCGCGCATTAGATCGTTTATCGTTACTCCGCGATCCAGATCGCGCTGCGCTTCCTTTCGCGCAATTACACGCACGATGTTTTGCAATACCGGATCGAGCGCCTTCTCAACCTTGCCGTCTTGCGCCGCAGGCTGCGGTGGCGTTTCGCCAGCGAAAACCCATTTGATGTGCAGTGTATCCTTCCCACGCCGCTTCTTTTTCTTCGGCGGAGGCTCCTTGGCCGGATCGGGTTCGCCCGGGTCGGGCATTCTTGCGAGCGCACGGAGCATCCTATCAAGGACCGGATCGACGGGCTTTTTCTCATCAGGCATGGCGGCATCTCCCTTGTTTGCGGGAGCAAGGCTACCTCTTGCCCGCGCCGCGACAAGGTACCCCAATGAGCAGATATCCAGGTTGTGGATTTAATCCATAGCAACCAATGCGAACGGCGGGACCAATGCCCCGCCCTTGCAGATTTTATGGATTTTTAGGGAGAACTTTCCTGTGGATAACTCAAGTTCTATTCCTGATTAATTCCGATGAAGTGATTGGATAAACTGCCGAAGCCGTTGATTGAGAAGATATTCGATCTCGTCGATCGAACCCCTGATGTCCTGCACGCCGTTGATTTCGACGCTGATCGTGGGATTGAAGGCGACCGTTCTCGTAGCCTCTTCTACAAGTCCCTGGCGGCCGGATGCGTCCGCACTCGAAGCGCGAAGCGCCGCCACGGTTTCGCTGCTCGGCCAAATCGAGCCGCTGTGGTTCGGCTGGAAAAGTTCCGGCCCTTCCTCACCAACAAGGTAGGTTCCACCGGCCTTTACCGGCCCGCCCGCTGCGCGAGCGCCGTCGATCGCCGGAGTAGCTTCTCCACCTCCGCCTGGCGTCGAAAAGCCGATCAGGCTGCCGAGGTCTAGCTTCCCGAAGGCGGAAACGATCCTCTGCGGGATCGTCTTTACCCACGCGATCATTTCCTCGACTTTGCTGACCATCCCGTCCCACAAGGACTGGATCATGTCGGCGCCGACATCGATCATAAGAGCTGTTCCGGCCTTGATCGCGTTGATGATCCGGTTCGTCACATCCTTCGCGCTCGCCTCCAGGCCGGCCTTTTGCGCATCCGACAGCACCTCTTGCTCGAAGAAGCCCCCGAGCCAGCCCGCCGCCGCAGAGATTTGCTCGCCGACCCATTTGAAGGCATCGCCGATCGCCCGCGCGGATTGCGCGAACGGCTCAAAGAGCGGGCCGACCTTCTCGAAGACAGGCGCGAGCTGCTCGGCGACGGCCGAAGCCACGCCCTTGACCACGGAGCTGACGCGATCCCAATACCGCCAGAGCATGGCGCCCGCTCCCGCCACGGCAGCGACGCCGAGCGCGATCAGGCCCCACGCAGGCGCCGAGATCGTTGCGAGCGCAGCGCCGACCGCAGAGAGCGCACCGGCAATGCCAGAAACGCCGGGAATGGCGAGCGCCATCCCTTTCAGGGCGTCAGTGAAACGCGCCAGGCCGGTGTAGCGAGCGCCCGACATGGCAGCGAGCGCCGATTGCAGGGCTGTGGCGTTCCGGGCCGCCGTGGTCGCGCCAATGATGGCGCGGCCGAGCGTGTTGAAGCCGAGAGCAAGGGCAGACAGAAGACCGCCCCGCCCCATCAGCCCGACCCATTTCAGGGAGACGAGCGCGATCCGAAGCCCGACGACCGCCGCCGTGGTGGCAACGATCTGCGCGATCAATTCCGGGTGAGCCTCGGCCCAATCCGAAAACCTCAAGGTCAACTGGCCGATCGGTTCCAAGAGTTTCGTCAAGCCCGGCAGGAGAGCCCCACCGATCGTCAGCGCGACATCATTGAGCTGTGATTTGAAACGCTGGAGCTTGTACTCGCTGGTGGCTGCGCGCTTCTCAAACTCGCGGCCGACGCTGTTCAAATACGCCTGCTCGTCGGCCGTCATCGCGAGGGCCTTACGGAGCAACTCGGTATTGTTGAGCAGCGGAGCCAGGGCGCGGGCTTCGTCTCCGAAGAGATCGGACATCACTGATGCCTGCATGTGCTCCGGCAGCTTTCCAAGCGCTTCGACGACCTTGAGCGTGGTGCCCACGGCGTCCTTCTGCATTGCCTTGGCGACCTTCTTGCTGTCCATCCCGAGCTTTTTGAACGCTCCGGCAACCCTCGGCGTCGCGCTCGCGCCCTTGGTCAGAGCCCGCCCCATGTTTCGGAAGGAAGTGGCCGCCACTTCGCTTGTGTTGCCGGCCGAGACCATCGCTGCGCCAAAGGCGAGCGTCTGCTCCTTTGTGTAGCCAAAGAACTCGCCCTGGGATGCGACGCGGTTCGTGAAGTCGATCATTTCCGGCGCACTGGCCGCAGTGCTGTCGGAAACGTAGTTCACGAGATCGGCGTATTTGGACACTTCCTCGTTCGTGAGATTGAGTGCCGTCCTGATCTTGGCGAGCGCCAGCCCGGCGGCGCCGCCGCTCATATCCCAGGCCACCGCCGCCTTCGCGGTCAGCTTTGTGAAATCGAAGAGATCAGCCTCCGGCACACCGGCTTGCGCTGCCGCTGCGGAAAGGGCCGCGAGATCATTTACCGCCATCGGGATTTCCGTCACCGACAGCTTGCGGAGTTCCTTGCCGTAAGCCTTCAAGCCGGCCGGGTCGAAGTTCGTCACCTTATCGATGTCGGCCATCGCGCTTTCGAACTTCACAGCCGACATGATCGGCGCCGATAGCGCCTGCTTGAGCACGTAGAAAGAAGCTACGGCATCCATCACCTGCCCGCGTGTGCGGTCAAGCGCAGCATTGTTCCGCTGCATCGCGGACTGGAGCCGATCCCCGAACGCCATGCCGCCCGCACGGCTGGCGGCGTCCCTGATGCCGAGGATCGAGCGCGAGATCGCGCGCGCCGGCCCGGAGGCCTGATCGAGGACGCGAACGATCAGCGACGAGGTGAGCGTAGTCATTGGACCGTCGCTCCAGGCGGGCGCTCAATTAAGCCGATGGCGATGGAGGAGACGGCCCGGAAATCGCGCGGGTGAAGCCGGCCTATGGCTTCACCCGGAATGTCCGAGACAATCGCCAAAATCAGACGGCAATGCTTGGCAACGAGCACTTCGGGCAGGTTCAACGCCACCATTGCGTTAAGCGCCGCGTCATCCGGCCGCGTCAGACGGACGACTTCAACCGAGCCGCCGTCAACGGCGATCGGATGTTGCAGCCGATACGTTTGCGTCGTGCGTGGCAATTTTCCCATTCGGTTCATGCGCCTTGTACTTGTCCAATGAACCCGCACGCCCCCGAGCGACCTCGGGGGCAGCGATTTGCGGTGAAGGTTTAGGTACGACGCGCGGTGCGAAGGGCACCGGGGCGGGTGCAGAGATGCAGGGCGTTCATCTGGATTTCTCCAACGATGCCCTTGTCGTTCGGCATCGCCCATTGCTTGGCATACAGGCGTTTGCCGAGGATGTTCACCGTATCGGTGAAGTCGGCCGGGCCGTAGTACGTCCTGAAAAGCTTCGGCAGGCCGACCGGGACAATCTTGGCTTCATCAGCATCAATGCCGATGAGCCCGCCGTCACCCTCATCATCGATGGCGCCATAGTTCTCCCAAACGATGCCACCGAATTCGAAGATCGGGTTGGACGAGCGGCTCGGGCCGACGTAGCTCTCCCGAAGAATGCGCTCGTCGGACCAGCCCTTGAAGGTGTCGCGCACCTCCTTATGCATCAGGAGGTCATCGAAAAAATTGTCGCCGACGAAGGCATGCAGATTGTCGAAATTGTGCCCACCCAAGCTAGCGCGGACACTACGGATCAACTGAGTGCAGCGCTTCCGCAGCGCTCCCTCTGCCGGGGACGGATTGTCGAGGTCAAAATCGACTTCTTCGGGCGGAGCGACGCCAAAGGCATTGAACAGATTGAGCGTCTTACCGCCCTTGTAGGTGACAATCCCTTGGATGGCGCCGAGGCGGGCATGCTCTTCCGTCACATCGAAATCGCCGATGTGAGTTACCAATCGCTCCGCCACCAAGTTCTGGACGCTCTCAAGTCCATTGCTACCGTACTTCCGGACGTTCTGAACCTCATCGGCGATAACAGACCAGCTCCTGCCAAAATGAGGAATGTCGAAATCCTGGATAGTCCGCTTGGGCATATCGCGGACAGTTCCCGGCGCGCCACGCGGGCTCGGCGGAACGAGTTCCAGCCAGTCGCCACGCTGCTCGATAGCGATTTTGGTGGTAGAGACGGTCGTCACATCGAAGAGTTTCAGTTCCGTCAATCGCCCCGACCGCACTACCTTATCGGCGACCGCATCGGTGAGGGACGTGACGCTGAAAGCGTCATGATTGAAGATGTCGGTAATCAAATCGGACATCGTGTCTTCCTTTTTCTACTGGCTGGTCCCGAGCGCGCGGCTGACAGCCTCGCTCATGGAGCGAGCCCCGTTGGATTTGGGTTGCTGGTTGAACGGATCGTCGCCCGGACCAAATTCGATCTGGCTCCGCGCGCGTTCCTCGATGGAGGGGATACCGCTCTGCCTGCGCGCCTGCGCGCGTGCCTCTCCAAGCTTGGCAATAGCGGCGGGGATCGGGAGAGAAAGGTCGGCAGCGAACTCGTCGGCCTGTGCCTCGGCTCCCCATGCAGCCATTCCGAAAGCTGCTCGGCGTTCCGCTATGAGCCGGACGGTCTCCAAGCTCGTCACGCTCCGGCGTTCTTCGTCAGAGGCGAGAAGCGCATACTCCGCAATGATCAGCGCGCGCTCCGTCAGCCATTCCAACCCGACTTCATCGTCATGGGCAGAAGAAACCGGGGGCAAAGCAAAGCTGTCGCCGCGAGCAAATGCTGTCAGGAGCGGACCCACTGCGTCGATGGAGAGGCGTGCGCCTTCGAGAAGAAACCGCGAAAATCGATCCATCTGGCCGGAGGAACGGTTCGGGCTCATTCTCAGACCTCCCGCACTTCGAGGAAGGCCCTGGGGTCGATCTGCCGGCGACGGCCGATCCGGAGGCCGAGCGCTTCGGCAGCGACGATGTGTGCCTCCTCTTCCCTTGCGAGAGCAAGGAGATCACTGTCTATGGACGCCATAAGAGAGCTGCGCTCGACACTCCCAACGCCGCCTTCCGGCGCCCGAGCTTTCACCAACGCATGAAGCTTGGCGCGAATTTCATCGCCGAAGCACCACATCAGGAAGGACAGCAGCCGCGAGGAACTGTGCTCTCCCTCCTCAAGCGCATGGAGGGCGACCGGAGAGGCGGCATCAGAAGAAAAATCGAGAGACGGTGCACCGGTCGCGCTATACCCCTCGATCATCGCGTCGAGCTGATCGAGAAGATCGTCCATGTCAGCCGGCAGATCGGAGACCTCATCCCGGCGGCTCTCCAGATCGCGCATCTTTGCGCGGAGTTCCTTGACTGCGGAAGCGTGATCACCCGCCACACCCGGCAGAACATCAAGCGCAAGTCTGACCTTCAAACGCGCTGCCGTCGCCAGCCAGCGGTGAACCTCATCCAAAAAGTAGTGTTGCTGGAACTGCTCCGTAATCCGGTCGAGAGCGGCTTGGTGGCGCGAAATTGCGTCGGCGGCAGCCTGCTTTTGGAGGGAAATTTCATCGGCAATATGCACTCGCATTTCGCTCGGCGCATCGGCGAGGATGGCGTCGTTCTGAGCGTGCACCGCACCATGCCGATTGATAGCATCATCCAGAGCCAACCTGGCCTGCCGCATTGCATCAAAGGCAACCTGCCGTTCCATGATGGCCGTCAGGAGCTTCGGACGCCGCTCGGGCGGCACCAACTGGATGAGGCGAGAGGTGAAGTTGCGCATAAAAAATCCCCGCTGATTTGGCGGGGATTATCGCAATGGCGCTCGGCACTCGGTACTACTCAAAAGTGATCAAAACTGATCATCCTCATCACCACCGCCGTAGTTCAGCAGTGCGGGAACGTATATCCACCACCGGCCGAGAACCTTTCGACCAACTGTGTGCCTGTTTCGACGGATCGTAACTTCCGCCACCGATGCCTTTGCGGCAGCTTCCTTTATCTTCACCCACAGGCCGGTAGAAAGATCAACGATCTTCGGCAGTCGTTCTTCTATTGCTTGCGCATCGGGATCGTCATACATTGAAGCCCCCATAGAAATCTGAGCATGGAAGGCCGCCCTTCGGGGCGGCCTTTCGCATATCGAGCGGCGTCATTGGGCGTCTCCGCTTGTATCGCACATCGCCCCCGCTTCAAGCGCGGCAAGAACGACATCTACAGGAAGGTCATATTCGAGGAGCGACGCCGCTGTCAGCGACCGCCCCTTCACAAGAGCATGCCGCAGAACAGCGGCCCAACGGTCCCGTTCTTCGATCACGCCATCCACGTAGGCGCCAACGAACGCCTCGCGGGCTGCCGGATCGTCGGCAAACATCTTCGGCGCCTTCGCCTCGGCATCAGCAGTGAGCCGGCGCAAGGCCGCGGGGCGGAGCCAGGGATTGTCCGTCATGTCAGGATGCCCTCGGCAGAAAACTAAGCCGAAAGTCCTCAATTTTGACGATGGGGGCGTCGGAGCCGGCAAAGTTGCGGATACGCGGCGGGGTCAAGGCAGCGAAAAGCATGCGACGCTGAAAGGCATATGTGGCGTCAATCACCGTTGCGGTCGGTCGCGTTTCAGCCCATGCGAAAAGATCAGGCGCGATATCCATCTCAGGCTTTCCTCTGATTGAGCAGAACGTAAAGTTTTTGCAATTCGCCTTTCAGGGCATAGTCGCAGATGACGTTCATCATGCCCTGAGTGATCCCGACCGTTTCGAAACGCCCAATAACCAAATCGATAGCAATCTGCGGGGCGCGCAAGCTGTCCCGCAGATGTTGAACAGCCATCACGAACTGTTGTTTGGTCAGCGGTCGATCAGAACTCCGCTTCCTACCATTGTTGAGAGGGACAGCCCCCTGATAGGGGCTGTCCCCTCTACCGGGTTCATCAACAGGTTCCTTCAAAGGGTTACTGCGCAACTCACTGCGCATCATGGAAGCAGAATTCGGCGCATCATCACCCCGGTTTTTGCGCTTCATCGCACCTTTATGATGCGCAGAGTTTTGCGCTTCATAATCGGCAGCCTCGCGCGCGTCAGGGAATGCAGGAATGTAGACGTTAGGCTTCTCACGCCCCTGTCTTTTTGCCAGAACGAGACCGCGCGCCTGCAACTCGGCGAGGTGCTTCTGGACAGTGCGGCGAGGCATGCGGAGCTTTTTCGAAATGGCATCTTGCGACGGCCAGCAAACCCGCTTTTCGCGGTTTAGAAAGAAGTATGCCAATCCTGCGAGCACCCGAAACGCACCATCGGTCAGATCGCGCTCTTCAAGCCCGCATTCGATCCACCTGCCGCGATACTCGGCGAACGATACTTCACCGTCCCTCGACTTGCCCTGCTCTCTCTTCAATTCGCAGCCCTCCCACAAACGGTGCAGCGCAAGGTCTTGCCCGCCCAGGCGGCCGGGATAACCGCCACACCAGAATGGCCGCAGCAGCACTTGATCTCCCGAGTGATCTTCTGAGTGGCCGCTGCCAGTTCGGCGCGGAGGGCGGCTTTACCCGGCCGCTGGTTCGGCCGGCCGGGCAAGATAACATCGCCGAGAATGGGATCGGCGCCCTGCTCGCGCAGCCGGCGCCGATCGCGGTCCTTGCTCCAGTCGATCCTAGCCATTTGCGGGCACCGTGCGCTTCGCCAGAAACTCTTGGACTGCTTCGTCCGTCAGATAGTGGCGATTGCCGATTTTGATGTAGGCGATCTCGTTGTCTTTCACAGCGCGGTAGACGGCCATGTAGGAAAGGTCCGCTATTTCGGCAGCCTCTCGTATAGTGCGCCGCTTGGGGAAAGCATCAGGCACGCGGGGAACCTCCAAAGCAATTTTCGAGTGATCCCAATTTAGGTATTGAAGTATATCTTTTCAACACTTAAATTATCTTTCCTAGATTATGGACTTTATACTTTTGGGGCCCAAACCTGTAAAGTATCGGGATTATTTCCATAGGGTTTGAGCCACAATTCAAAACTTGGAGCGGAAACTGCGAAACGCCCTTTGCCCTGTTCTGCTGAACATCATAGATCGGCTCGTGCAGATGCCCTGCCCCGAGACGATCTCCTCCGAAAATGTCGATCACAACACTGGTGCCAGCCAATGCATTCACGACAGCCAAAAGGCCGAAGAGCCGTCTTCTACGCCCGCTACTCGACGGACCTACAAAAAGATCGATCGATTGACGATCAGGTGGCATTATGCCGGGAATACGCAGCCCGGAACGGATTGACGCCGGGCCGCGTCTATTCCGACCGCGCGCAAACCAGCTCCTCGCTCATCGGCCGCGACGGGATCATGCAGCTCATGGCCGACGCCCGCAGCGGCGATTTTGATGTTGTTGTTGTCGAGGCCCTCGATCGCATTTCGCGCGATCAGGAAGACCTTGCCGGCATCTTCAAACGCCTCTCCTTCGGAGGCATCGAGATCGTCGCCGTGCACGAAGGCGTTGCCGATGCCATGCAAATCGGCATCCGGGGGCTGCTCGGCTCGATGTTCCTCGCCGACCTCAAGCACAAGGTGCGGCGGGGCATGGCCGGCGTCGTCGCCGATGGGCGGGCGGCGGGCGGCGTCTCCTACGGCTATGATCTCGTGCTCGGCCGCCCTGGGGAGCGCACGATCAACGAAGAGCAGGCCGAGGTGGTGCGCCGCATCTTCCGCATGTACCTCGGAGGGATGTCTCCGCGCGACATTGCCAAGCAGCTCAATGACGAGGGAATTCTCCCGCCACGAGGCGCGAAGTGGAATGCCAGCACGATCAACGGCAACAAGGGCCGGAACTACGGCATCCTGCAAAATGCGATGTACGAGGGGAAGATCATCTGGAACCGCGTGCAGATGGTGCGCGATCCCGATACCGGCAAGCGCGTGAGCCGGCAGAACCCTGAGAGCGAGTGGAAGACCGCCCTGGTGCCGGAACTGCGGATTGTCCCCGCCGCTCTCTATGACGCTGTGCAAAAGCGCAAAGCAGTGCGCAGTCACGATCATGAGAACCATCGCCGCGCGAACAAGCCGAAGCGCATCTTTTCCGGCCTCCTGCGTTGCCGCTACTGCGGCGGCGGGATGGCATCGAAAGGGGTGTATCGAGGAACTGTGCGCATGCGGTGCTCTCGGTATTCCGAAAGCGGCTCTTGTACGAACACGAAGAGCTATCGCCTTGATCGGATCGAGGGAGGCGTGATCGACGGGATGCTCAATCTGCTTCGACGCCCCGAGGCAACGCAGGAATATATCGATCGCTTTTTCGAGAAGGAGCGGTCCAAAATCAACGAGGCGGCCAAGCACGCCGGCCAGATAGAACGCAATCTGATCAAGCTGACGGCCGAGCAGGATCGCCTCATCAAGCTCTATGGCGATGGCACGCTCCCGATGGATCGCGTCGAGGCGCGCTTGAAGGAATTGCAGATAGAGCGAGGGCAGTTAGCGGAGACCTTGAAGGAAGCGCAGCGTAAGGTGCCGAAGGTCGAGCTTCACCCGAGCGCACTCCGTCAGTTCATCCGCAAGCTTGAGCGCATTAAACAGGTCATAGAGAATGAGGGAAATATCTTTGATCGCGCAGCATCAGAAGCATTTCGCGCTGCGGTCTCGCATATCATCGTTGGAGACGGTGAAATTGAGGGAGACTACGAAGTCGATGTGGTGACCTACATCGCCGCGCTGACGGGCCAGACCGATTTCATCGGCTACGGTCATTCGTTGGGGGGGCAGATGGTAGCGGAGGAGGGATTCGAACCCCCGACACAAGGATTATGATTCCTCTGCTCTAACCTACTGAGCTACTCCGCCGCCCGAAAAGAGGAACAGAACGATGTCTGTTTCCGTCCGGTGCGCGGCTTATAAGGTGCTGTTCCCGCGGGTGTCAAGCGACGTTCGCACAAAAATCACTTTGTTCGCGAAGGCCTTGGCGAATGCGGGCTTTCAGGCCGCGGCCGGGGTGGACAGAATGCGCTTGAGGGCGTCCTCGGCGGCAGGTTCCCGCTCGGAACGCAGGATGAAGCCGCCGCCATGGATGCGGGCATCCTCGCCTTCGCCGGAATAGAGCGCGCAGGCCTGGCCGGGCGCAACACCCGGTTCGCCTTCGCCAAGTTCGACATAGAGGCCGCCGGGGCCGGACTTGAGGCGGGCGGGGCGCGGCGGGCGCGTCGAGCGCACCTTGGCATAACAATCAAAGCCGGCGGCTGCCACGGCCTCAAGGTCACCGTCACCGAGCCAGTTGATGTCGCGCAGGTAGAGGCGGCGTGTTTCCAGCGCTTCCTTGGGGCCAACGATGACGCGGCGCGAGCGGGCGTCGAGATAGACGACATAGAGCGGCTCGCCCGTGGCAATGCCGATGCCGCGGCGCTGGCCGATCGTATAGTGCAGGATTCCGTCGTGGCGGCCGAGCACGCGGCCGTCGATATGCACGATGTCGCCGGCAAGCGCCGCATTGGGCTTCAGCTTGTTGACGATGTCGGAATATTTGCCCTGCGGCACGAAACAGATGTCCTGGCTGTCGGCCTTCTTGGCGACGACGAGGCCCATCTCCTCGGCAAGCGCCCGCGTTTCGGCCTTCGAAAGATGACCGAGGGGGAAGCGCAGATAGTCGATCTGCTCCTGGGTCGTGGCGAAGAGGAAATAGCTCTGGTCGCGCTCGGCATCGACCGGCCGATAGAGCGCGCGACGCTGCGGCGCCTCCGGCGTCGGGTTCGGCCGGGAGCGGATGTAATGGCCGGTGGCGAGCGCATCGGCGCCGAGTTCCTTGGCGGTGGCCAAAAGGTCGGCGAACTTGACAGTCTGGTTGCAGGCGACGCAGGGGATCGGCGTTTCGCCGGCAATGTAGCTTTCGGCGAAGGGATTGATCACCGTTTCGCGGAACCGCTTTTCATAATCGAGCACGTAATGCGGGATGCCGAGCGTTTCGCAGACCCGGCGTGCATCGTCGATATCCTGGCCCGCGCAGCAGGAGCCCGCGCGGTGCACGGCGGCACCGTGATCGTAGAGCTGCAGTGTGATACCGAGCACGTCGTAGCCTTCGCGTTTCAGGATGCCGGCCACGACGGAGCTGTCCACGCCGCCCGACATGGCGACGACGACACGGGTATCTTCCGGCTTGCGATCGAAATCGAGACTGTTCACGCGAGGTCCGTTCCGGTGCTGCGGCGCTTGAAGGCCTGCCGCGGGGCACCTTTCCCTGGGGTTTGCTTGGCGCAAGGACGGCGCCGCGCAATCGGCGCGGCGTCTTTCGGGCGACATATAGAAACTTGCCGCACCGAGGGCAAGAGAAGGCCGGAAACCTCGTCTTTCCGGCCGCGCACCGCATCCTGCCTTCCCGGTCCGCCGGCAGGGCGGTGCGGAAAATCAGATGAGGCGCAGGCGCAGCGCGATGGCGATCGCCTGCATGCGGTTGACCGCCTTGAGCTTGCGGGTCGCGCTCTTGAAATAGCTGCTCACCGTATAGGCCGAGATACCGAGGATGATGGCGATCTCGTCGCTGCTCTTGCCGGCCGCCGCCCAGCGCAGGCACTCGACCTCGCGGCTCGACAGCTTCTCCCGGCTCGCCGTCGCCGCCACGAAGGTCTTTTCGAGGCATTCGAAAAGCTGGAGGGCGGCGAAATGCAGGTCCGTCAGCTCCCGCCGGGCAAGCGGGGCCTGCATGCCGGAAAAGACCATCAGATAGGGATCGGATGTCGTGGAATGCAGAAGGAAGGCCGTCGAGGCGGCAAGGCCATGGCTTTCGGCGAGCGCGATCGCTTCGCCGACATGGCCGTTCTCCCAGTCGGACGGGGCGAGAAGCGAGCTGTCGCCCTGCACGGGCAGCTTCGTCATGCCCGTCTCGATCGCCAGCCGGCTCAGATGGAAGAGGTTCATCGCATCGTATTTGCGCACGAGATCGGCCGGCCAGTTGCTGACGAGCAGCCGTTCGGCGAAGCGCTGCTGCTCGTTGGCGGGAAAGCGCGACACCAGGAAGTGGCTGAAGCCGAAATGGTTGGCGCACTGACGCATGAGGTGCAGCACCTCATATTCGGTCTGCACGGCTTCGAGATTGGCCGTGGACAAGAATTCAGGCGACCAGCCCTGCTGCAGGAGCATGTTGTCTGGGTCTTTCATTTTCCGTTTCCAACAGCCGGCGCGAAGGCCGGGCGCGTGTGCATTCCCGGTCCGGAAAAATTCAGGCGCACCCCTTTAGAAAGCGGCGACGAAAAACGCCGCAGAAGCCATATCCCTACGGGGAACAGCTTGCGGAGTGAATTCATGATGATGCAGCCCAGGGCTTCCGGTGGCATCCATCGACGCCGCCCTTAAATTTGAGGGCGTATTAGCAGCATTTGAATAAAAGGGAAATGAAATATTTGCATGGCTCCCATGCGGACATCGCGCAGGGCAGACCTGGCAAACGTAAGGGAAGCCAGTGCTTCCAGCCTTGGGCACGACAGGCGAAGCCGCTCAAAAGATTAGAAAATTGTTAGCATGCGTTTAGGCAAATCTTAAATGTGGCGGGCTACAGTCCCGGCATATGGTCTTGAGTTTATGTAGAGAGTCCAATGACCGATCTGATACGACCCCGCGTTAAATACGTCATCGGCCCCGATGGCAGCCCCCTGACGATCGCCGATCTGCCGCCGGCCAACACGCGGCGCTGGGTGATTCGCCGGAAGGCAGAAGTCGTCGCCGCCGTGCGTGGCGGGCTTTTGAGTCTCGAGGAAGCCTGTGAGCGTTATACGCTGACCGTCGAAGAATTCCTGTCCTGGCAGTCCTCCATCAACGATCACGGCCTTGCCGGCCTGCGCACCACGCGCATCCAGCAGTACCGCCACTAACCGTTTCATTTTCGATCAAGACCCCTACGGCTGCGCCCCGCGCGGCCGTAGTCTCGTTTGAGGGGTCGAGGCGCCTCAGTGCGGGCGCAGCTTCATCTGCAGAAGGCCGGTCATGATCGCCGAGGTGGCGTAGAACCAGAGGCCCGGCTGGGTGAAGGCCGAGGCCATGCCGCTCGTCTTCGCCGCGACGATGACGAGCGCCACCAGCATCACATCCATCATCGACCATTTGCCGAGGATCGGCAGCAGCCGGGCAAGCCAGTTCGCCATGCCCGCGGGCGGCGTCGGCGCGGTCGCCTCCAGCGCGATCGCGAAAAGCTTGATCACCGGGAAAACGATGGAGAAGAGCGCGACGAGCACCGCAAGGCCTCCGCTCCCCTGCCCCCAGAGCGAGACGACGATATCGATCAGCGAGGGCGTCTCGTCGAAGAAATAGAGTTTTTCGAAACGCACGAGCGGCAGGACGAGGCCGAAGGCGAGGAACAGAGCGGAAAGCACGAGAAGGGCGGGAACGACGAGGATCATGGCAGGCCAGCGCTGGTTTCGATGCCCCTGCATAGCACCGCGGCGACGCGGACGCAGCACGGTCTGTTCACATCCGGTGCGCTTGCGGGACGGCGGCAGACAGGAAAGGATGGCGCACAGCAACGAGAGCGAGGACCATCATGGATATCACAAGTGCAGAAACCGGCTCGAAGGGGCGCTATTCCACCATCGTCGAGGGCCATGAGGCGGAGGTGACCTATTCGCGCGCCTCGCCGCAGCTCGTCATCGTCGACCATACCGGCGTGCCGGATGCGCTGCGCGGCAAGGGCGTCGGGCAGGCCCTGGCGGTCCATGCGGTGGAAGAGGCGCGCAAGGGCGGCTGGAAGATCATGCCGCTCTGCCCCTTCTTCCGCGCCCAGGCCATGCGCCACAAGGAATGGCACGACGTCGTCAATCTCTGACAGGGCCGCAAAAAACGCGAAGAGCCCTCGTGAGCGGTCTTGCGGCCGCTCGCGAGGGTTCTTCAGAACCCGGATCGGGTCAGGCGCGCAGCCGGACCGCGTTGTCGCGCTCTTCCAGCGCCGAAGCCTTGGCGAACTCCGCCTCCGCCTCTTCCAGCGCCAGTTCGGCCGCATCCTGTTGCACCTTCAGTTCCCGGATGGAGACCTGGAGGTTGTCGGAACGCTGGCGCGCCGCCTTGGCGAAGGTGGGATAGGCGAAGTGGTTGGGATCGTTGATCCCGGATTTCTTTTCCTCGATGGCGATCTGGCTTTCCAGTTCCTTCGACATCCGTTCGAATTCGGACATCATCAACTGAAGCTGGGCCAGTTGCCGTCTCTTGTCTTTCACCTGAAATTCCTTCAGGCGAACTAGGCTCTCACGCGACTTCATACGCAATACTCCCGTGGATAGCGAGACCCCGGCATTGGAGCGAACGGCCGCCAAGACGCGACAGTCGTTCACCCGGCATTCCAAATCAGTGCCCGAAGCGCGGCGTTTGACCGCACGCCGGAGACCGGCACTTCGCCCGAAACCCGGAAAAACGCGCCGGGCCTTAAAAAAAATTCAGCGATATTAATAAAACCCTACCGCTGGTAACCTTTCGTTTACGGGCATCGTTAATCATAGGTGCGATGATTTAAGGCTCAGTAAATGCGGTTCGCTAAAAAACAGGTTCGCCACATTGATGAGTCGAAAGAGTCAGTTAGCTGTGGTTCTTAATGAGACAGTTTAAGAGTCACATTTCTGATTCATCCATAAAATCAGGGAGCTGCCTAAAATAATTAACAGATCGATACACCTTGCCAAAGGGAATCAGGATTTGTTAACCAATTCGTGGCAGCCTCCAAATCAGGCAACGACTGGATCCGTATCGCGTAGGGGGCCAGGTACCTTGAGCGGCGGAAAAGGGGACAGATATGCGGGTTCTACTCATTGAGGACGACAGCGCGACGGCGCAGAGCATCGAATTGATGCTGAAGTCCGAAAGTTTTAATGTGTATACCACCGACCTCGGCGAGGAAGGTGTCGATCTGGGCAAGTTGTATGATTACGACATCATCCTGCTCGATCTGAACCTGCCCGACATGTCGGGTTACGAGGTTCTGCGCACGCTGCGCCTGTCCAAGGTCAAGACGCCGATCCTCATCCTCTCTGGCATGGCCGGCATCGAGGACAAGGTGCGCGGCCTCGGCTTCGGCGCCGACGACTACATGACGAAGCCGTTCCACAAGGACGAGCTCGTCGCCCGCATCCACGCCATCGTGCGCCGTTCCAAGGGTCACGCCCAGTCGGTCATCTCGACCGGCGAGCTCATCGTCAATCTCGACGCCAAGACGGTCGAGGTCGGCGGCCAGCGCGTCCACCTGACGGGCAAGGAATACCAGATGCTCGAGCTGCTCTCGCTGCGCAAGGGCACGACGCTCACCAAGGAAATGTTCCTGAACCACCTTTATGGCGGCATGGACGAGCCGGAACTGAAGATCATCGACGTCTTCATCTGCAAGCTGCGCAAGAAGCTGGCGAATGCCGCCGGCGGTGCGAACTATATCGAGACGGTCTGGGGCCGCGGCTATGTGCTGCGCGAGCCCGACGGCGACTATCTCGAAAGCGCCTGACGCTCTCCCTCACCGCCTGAGATTTCAACCCGCCGCTTGCCGGCGGGTTTTCTTTTCCGACAAAGGATCTCCAACCGCTCCTCCGTCATGGTCATGGTCGGGCCTGACCATCGACACAGCCGCGTGGGTCCTCGGATTATAAACGAAAAACGCGGCCCGCTCCTCACGAGCGGCCGCGTTCATACATTCGGGCTGAAGTCGTTTCAGGCGGCGGCCGAGAGGCTGCCGAAAACCTGGGTCAGGATCTTGCGGTCGAAGGGCTTGAGCAGGAAGTCGTCCGCACCGGCACGCTTGCCCATCATCATCTTCTTGAGATCCGCCTCGACGACGCAGTAGTAGATGCGCACCGACTTGCCCTGCGGCAGGTTGCGGATATTGCCGATGAGTTCGAGCGCACCGTCCATCGTCGAATCGACGATGAGGATATTGGGCAGTTCCGCCTCGCAACGCACCAGGGCCTCCAGCGAGCTCGACGCTTCCAGCACGAGGAAATCGAAGCCCGAGAGAATACGCTTGCCGACCTTACGGACGACGTCGGAACCATCGGCGATCATCAACCGCTGCATTCGCTGCTCCTAGGTCTCCCGCCCGTCAGACGGGAACAATACAGGGTGCAACTCTACCGGCGACTGGCAAACAAAGCGTTAGCGGCCATGGTTAACGAACCATGGCCGCTATCGATTATTCCGAGGCCGGAACGACCCGCGCCGAGAAGACGATCTCTTCCGGGCTCACGGCGACATCGAGCTCCATGCCCGCCTCGTCGGCGAGCAGCACCGTGTAATAGGGCTGGATGGAATGGGCATCGACCGCCTCTTCCGGTGTGCCGGAGAGGATTTCGGTGAATTTCGGCGGCACGCGCAGCATGCGGCCCTTGGCGACGAGCTTGAAGGTCGCGTCGAATTCCGGATTGTCGAGCGTCACGTCGATCGAGCCGCCACGCGGAATGGCGCCGTAGGCGACGAGGAACAGGTTGAGCAGCAGCTTGACCCGGTTCTTCGCGACGATGGCGCGCGGCCCGGTCCAGGTGATCTCGGTCTTCTTCTCGGCGGCGGCGAAATCGCGCGCGGCCTTTTCCGCCTCGCCCGTATCGATCGACGCGCCGACCGAACCGGAGGCGCCGAAGGCGAGCCGTGCGAACTTCAGCCGCACGGAGGCATTGAGCGCGCTGGTGCGGATGAGGTCCATCGCATCGGCATCGGCGCCGCCCTCGTCGAGCAGTTCCAGCCCGTTGTTGATCGCGCCGACGGGCGAGATGACATCGTGGCAGACACGGCTGCACAAAAGTGCTGCCAGGTCGGGACCGGTCAGCGTAAGGTTCGGATTTTTCGCCATAAATTTCTCCCAGATCCACGCATCACTTCACGCGGACGGCCTTAGCATGGGCACATTCGCGGGCATCCTGCGCGACGCATAGCACGCCGGAATTGCGCGAGGCGTGCCCGATTTGAAGACAGCCATAATGACACCACATTTGGTAAACCGATTGTTAAGACGATCGGATCAAATTGCAGCATGGAACGGGGCCGATACATGAAGAAAGGCGAACGGGACATGGGTGTTTCAAATCTGGTCAGGATGGCGTGCGGGATCGTGACGGCATCGATCCTGGCGCTGCTCACGGTTCTGCCGGCGCAGGCCCAGCAGAACGGCCAATATTCCATGCAGGAAATCGTCGATGCCGGCCACGGCTTCTTCGGCTCGACCTCGGGCGGCCTTGCCAAGGTGGTCGAGCGCGCCTTCGAGGCGCACGGCCTGCCGAACGGCTACATCCTCGGCCAGGAAGGCTCCGGCGCCTTCGTCGCGGGCCTGACCTATGGCGAGGGCACGCTCAACACCAAGAATGCCGGCCAGCATCCGGTGTTCTGGCAGGGCCCGTCGCTCGGCCTCGACTGGGGCGGCCAGGGCAGCCGCACGATGATGCTCGTCTACAATCTGCCCGACGTCAACTCGCTCTATGAACGCTACGGCGGCGTCTCCGGCTCGGCCTATGTGATCGCCGGCGTCGGCATGCAGGTCAATGTCAACCGAGACGTCGTGCTCGTGCCGATCCGCACCGGCGTCGGCGCCCGCCTCGGCATCAATGCCGGCTACCTGAAGCTGACCCGCGAACCGACCTGGAATCCCTTCTGAGAATGAAAGAGCGCCCTCGTCCGTCAGGTTAACCGAGAGTTGATTTCTGAAGGACAGCCCCTCCCGCAAGGTCGGACGAGCCGCTATAGTGGGCTCGTTCGAACCCGTTTTGGGCCAGTTTTGAAACGAGTGGACCCGTGATCGAGTATGCCCTCCTCTTCGCGCTCGGCTTTCTCGCCGCCACGCTGACCGGCCTTCTCGTCGCGCCGGCCATCCAGAAACGCATCGTCAAGTTCACCGAAGACCGCATGCGCGCCACCATGCCGCTGAGCCCGCAGGAAGTGCGCGCGCAGAAGGACATGGCCCGCGCCGCCTATGCCGCGGAAAACGCCCGCCTGTCGGAAGGGGTGCGCCGCGAACGGGAAAAACACACGCTGGAAATGGTGCGCAACGAGAAGCTGCTGGCGCAGGCCGCGGCGATCGGCACGGAAAATGCCGAACTGCACGCCCAGATTGCCGACATGAACATCGAGGCCGGCGACATGCGCTCGGCGCTGCGGCGCGAGGAAATGAAGACCGAACAGCTGAAATCGGCGCTCGCGGCGGCCGACCGCGAAATCCGCGGCAAGGTTGCCGATATCGAGACGCTGCACAGCCGCATCAACCATCTCGAAGCCGATCTCGACACGATGAAGATCGATCTCGCCACCCGCGACACGACGATGGAGAACCTGAAAAGCCGCATCGGCAATCTCAAGGACGAGCGGGACACGCTGCGCGAGGATATCAAGACGGCGCGCCAGAGCGCCAAGGCGCTGGAAGTGCGCCTGTCGCGCGAGGAAGGCCGCGTGCGCCAGCTCGAGGCGCGGCTGACGCGCGAGCTTGCCGGCAGCGCCGACAAGGACAATGCGATCGAACGGCGCATCGCGGAAATCAGCCGCCTGCGCGACAAGGTGAAGACGTTGACAGCGGAAAACAAGGAAGCGGTGAAGGCCGTGCGTTCCACCGGGCTTGCCCGCACCATCGCCACGAGCCGGCTCTCCCCCCGCCGCACCGACAAGGTGGCCCCGCCGCCGATCGACATTGCCGCGCTGGAAGAGGACGTGCGCAACCAGGGCACGGCCCTTTCCGAACGGCTGATGGCCGCGAAGACCGGCGAGAACGACGCGGCGCTGCGCGAGGAAATGGCCGATCTCGCCAGCAAGATGATCGTGCTGACCGCCACGCGCGAAGGCGCCGGTTCGCCGGTGCATGACCTCATCGCCACGATCGATCCCGCTCTCGACGGCGACGATCGCAGCCTCGCCTGGCGCGTGCGCGAACGGATCGGCGGCGACGAGACCTGACGTCGCCGCACCGGAGGAATGCGACATGAAGGCAGCGATCCTGGCCTTGCTCATGAGCGTCACCAGCGCGACAGCCCCCTCGCCCCAGCAGGCTGCCAGCATCGACGGACGCTATTGCGGCCGGCTGTGGAGCAACGGCATGCTGGTCGAGGCGATCACGGTGCTGAAGCTTGCCGGCGACGGCCGGCTGACCGGCAGCTACACGTTCATCGACGGCGATACCAGAACCCCGGGGACCCTGACCGAGGATCCGCCCGGCAAGGGCCTTGCCCGCACGCTCGACTGGCAGGACATGTATGGCAGCGGCAAGCTCTCCATCACCCTCCAGCCGGATTTCAGCAGCTTCACCGGCACATGGCAGGACCAGACCGGCGGGCCGAACGAACTGTGGGACGGCGTGCGCTGCTGAGGGCCACCCAGCGCAACACGGTGACGGCCGAAAGCGCCTGGAGCAGTTCCAGCAGAATTGCGTTGAGCGTTTTCACGACTCGAAGAAAGCGGAAAGGCTTTAGGCGACACGCCCCATGGCGAGCGCGATCTGGTAGAGCGCGATGCCGCTCGCTGTCGCGACGTTCAGGCTGTCGAGCCCCGGCCGCTGCGGAATGCGCGCGGTGTGGAAGGACGAGAGAATGCTTTCGGGCAACCCCTCGCCCTCCGTGCCGAGCACGAGCGCGATGCGCCGCGCGGCCGGGATCTCCGCCACCGGCACCGCGCCACGCGGCGAAAGCCCCCATATCTCGAACCCCGCTTCCGCAAGACCGGCAAGCATGACCTCGGCGCCGGAACCGCGGGAAAACGGAACGCTCAGCACCGAGCCGACGGAGACGCGGATCGCCTTTCGATAAAGCGGATCGCAGGAGGTCTCGTCGAGGAACACCGCATCCGCGCCGAAGGCGGCGGCATTGCGGAAGATCGCGCCGACATTGTCGTGGTTGGAAAGGCCGCACCCGGCAAGCACGAGGCTCGTTTCCGGTAGCCGACCGAGAAGCGCGGCCCCCCGCTCCGGCGGGGGCTTGCGGCCGAGGGCCAGCACGCCGCGATGCATGTTGAAACCGGCGATCGCATCGAAGACCGCGGCCGAGGCGACATAGACCGGCACCGTCTCCGGGAAGGAAGCCAGCACATCGGCAATGCCCGCAAGGCGGTTTTCGAGCAGCAGGATGGCTTCGGCGGCAAACCCGTTCTTGCGGGTCGAAACCCCGCCGAGCATGCGCAGCACCACCGTGCCCTCGGCGATGAACAGCCCGTCGCGGCCCGTCAGGTCGCGCTCGCGGATCGAGACGAAGCTCGCGATGCGCGGATCGGCGGGATCGTCGATCGGGACGGGTTCCGCCGCCATGCCGGATCAGTTTCCCGCAATCGCGACCTCGGCGACGATGCGCCCGGCCGTAATGTCGAAGAGGAACGCCTTGCGCGCGCCATCGGCCATCACGCCGTAGAACAGGATCTGGCCGCCGGAACTGGAGACCGCCGAGACGGCAAAGCCATCGGGCAACGTCGCGGTCGCCGTGACCGGCGCATCGCTCGGCACGGCGAGGGTGCCGCCGGACGAGGCGACGGCTTCCGGCTTGCCATCGCGCGTGTTGATCTTATAGACAATGGCCGCAAGCACCGCCATGAACATCAGGAGCATGATGCCGCCCGAGACCAGTTGCAGGCGCATCATCTTGCGACGAACATTTTCCATGACAGGGTCGAGCGGCTTGTCTTCCTGATCGTCGTTTTCGATGTTGGACATGGCAGGCGCCCTTCCGGCAATGAGTATAGTGAACGATGACCGACCCCTTTAAAGAAGCCGACGCCACAAGAAAAGTCCTGACGGTGCCGGAAGAGGCCGAAGGGCGCATCGACGCCTGGCTCGCCGCCACGCTTGCCGGCGATTTCTCGCGCAGCCGCATCAAGGCGCTGATCGAGGAAGGGGCCGTGCGCGTCAACGGCGCGGCCATCGGCGAGCCGAAGCGCAAGATCCACCCTGGCGACCATGTCGAGATCGCTCTGCCGGAGCCGCGCGACCCCGAACCGAAGGCCGAGGACATCCCGCTCGACGTGCTCTACGAGGACGACGACCTGATCGTCATCTGCAAGCCGGCCGGCCTCGTCGTCCATCCCGGCGCCGGCAACTGGACCGGCACGCTGGTCAATGCGCTCATCCACCATTGCGGGACGAGCCTTTCCGGCATCGGCGGCGTGCGGCGCCCGGGCATCGTGCACCGGCTCGACAAGGAGACGAGCGGCGTCATGGTCGCCGCCAAGAACGACGCCGCGCACCGCCATCTCTCCGACCAGTTCGCCGACCACGGCCGCACCGGCCCGCTGGAACGCGCCTACCAGGCCGTCGTCTGGGGCCGCCCCCGCCAGCTCAGGGGCACGATCGACGCCCCGCTCGGCCGCAGCACAGACCGCACCAAGCGCGCGGTGAAGCGCGAGGACGCCGACGACGCCCGCGAGGCGATCACCCACTACGAAGTGGTCGAGCGCTATGGTGAGACCGAGGAGGGCACCAGCCTTGCCTCCCTCGTCGAGTGTCACCTCGAAACCGGCCGCACGCACCAGATCCGCGTGCACATGGCCCATATCGGCCATCCCCTGATCGGCGATCCGGAATATGGCGGCGCCTTCAAGACCAAGGCCAACCGCCTGCCGGACGAGGCGCGCGCCGTGGTGAACGGGTTCCACCGCCAGGCGCTGCATGCCTTCCTGCTGCAGTTCGAGCATCCCTCCACGGGCGAGACCCTGCATTTCGAGGCCCCGCCACCGGCGGATTTGGAACGGCTGCTCGCGGCACTGCGCGCCGTCTAGAAAGACGCTACCCCTTGATTCTCAGGCGAAACACCCCACTTTGGGGATGTGTCGCAAAATCCGTTCCGCCCGTCCCGCCTTCACGCAGCCGTGAAGCTTGCGGAGCCTTGAAACATTGTTTCGCCACACCTATCTGTAGGATCAGTGGGGTCGCCATGACCCACGGGGAGCATGGTTGCTGACGGGGATCCGGTTACCAGGATCAGGCTCCGTACCAAGGCTTGCCGGAATGGAAGCCGTCTCAGAAAGGGGTGCTGAATGGCCCGCAATACGCTGCCGTCTATTACAGCCGGAGAAGGTGGTCTCAACCGCTATCTCGATGAAATCCGCAAATTTCCGATGCTTGAGCCGCAGCAGGAATACATGCTCGCCAAGCGTTACCAGGAGCACGGCGACCGCAACGCCGCCCATCAGCTCGTGACGAGCCACCTTCGTCTCGTGGCGAAGATCGCCATGGGCTATCGCGGCTACGGCCTGCCGATCGGCGAAGTCGTCTCCGAGGGCAATGTCGGCCTCATGCAGGCCGTGAAGAAATTCGACCCGGAACGCGGCTTCCGCCTTGCCACCTATGCCATGTGGTGGATCAAGGCCTCGATCCAGGAATATATCCTGCGCTCGTGGTCGCTGGTAAAGATGGGCACGACCGCCAACCAGAAACGGCTGTTCTTCAACCTGCGCCGCATGAAGGGCAAGATCCAGGCGATCGACGACGGTGACCTGAAGCCCGACCAGGTGAAGGAAATCGCCACCAAGCTGAAGGTCTCGGAAGAGGAAGTCGTTTCGATGAACCGTCGCCTCACCGGCGACGCCTCGCTCAACGCGCCGATCAAGGCCGGCGAGGGCGAATCCGGCCAGTGGCAGGATTGGCTCGTCGACGACCACGACAGCCAGGAACAGACGCTGATCGAGCAGGACGAGCTGGACACCCGCCGGGCCATGCTGGCGCGCGCCATGGGCGTCCTCAACGAGCGCGAGCGCCGCATCTTCGAGGCCCGTCGCCTCGCGGAAGACCCGGTGACGCTGGAAGAGCTCTCCGCAGAGTTCGACATCAGCCGCGAGCGCGTCCGCCAGATCGAGGTCCGCGCCTTCGAGAAGGTGCAGGAAGCCGTGCAGAAATACGCGGCCGAACAGGCCCATGCGGTGCGCGTCATCGAAGACGCCTGATAGCAGGCGACGGAGGCTGGCAGAACGGCCAGCTCCATCCACGCCGGATGGAGCTTCGGCTCAAGGCCGAAGACGACGTCGAGGGTTTGGAAAAGGTTTGTCGATAAACAAAGGCCCGGCAGCGATGCCGGGCCTTTGTTTTGCGGAGCTTTTTACTGGCCCGGCGTGCCGAGCGTTGCCCAGGCCTTCATCACCGTGTCGAAGGCTTCCGCGCCGGCGGTGCCCTTGTCGAGGGTGATCAGCGCACGGCGGCCGTTGCGGTAGGTGATCGGGATGTCGATCCAACTGCGCGTGCGCAGGAGGTCGGTGTTCTTGGCGATCGCTTCCGGGAAGTCGTTGAGGGCGATCATGTGGAAGTCGTCGGTGATCTTTGCCGGCACGGCGATCAGCGCCTCCCCGCGATCCTGCTCGGTGCGCTTCATGGCGACGCGCTGCACGCTTTCGATGCCGCCGCCCTCGAAATTCTCCGGCAGCGAGAAGACGAGCTCCACCAGATGGCTTGCCGGCAGCGAGCGGTCGCCGTTGCGGCGGAAGGTGATCAGCGCCGTCAGGCCCTTGGAGGGCACGTTGACCTGCGCACGCACCACCGGCTCGTCCTTGGCATCGCCGCCCGGCGATTCTTCCGCGCTCGACCAGGCCACCGTGCCTTCGATCGCCGTCGGTGCGGTCTGGCCGAGACGCTCCTCGTAGAGGAACATCTTCTGCGTCACCCCGATCGCCGGCTGCTCGCCGGTTGCGGCGGGCGTGCCGCCCTCGGTCGTCGTGGCCTCGCCCGTGCCGGCGGGGGTCCCCGCCGTGCCGTCCGGGGTCGCCTCGCCCGTCGTCGTGCCGGCAGCGCTGTCTTCCGTCGTGCCGCCAGCCGTTTCCGGCGTCTGGGCGGCGACCGACTTGCCCTCCTCCGGCGCCGTACCGTCGAGCGCGGCAGCCGGGCCTTCGTCCACTTCGGTGCCGTCCGTCAGGAGGCGCTGCGTGAACTTGCCGTTGCCGCTCGGGGTCGCTACCGCAACCTCGGTGTTCGCCGTCGTGCCGCCGGCAGCGTCCGGCGTCTGGGCGGTCTCGCCCGACGTGGTGCTCGCCGGCAGATTGCGGCCGCCTTCGGCGGTTTCGTTCGTCTGCCGGGTTTCGGCCGGCGTTTCGGTGGAGGGCGCGGTGAACGCGGCGATGCGTTCGTTGACCCAGCCGTTCACCGTCTCGCGGTTGAGCCAGTAGGCGGCGCCCGCGCCGCCGACGATGGCGACCAGAGCCACCACGGCCGCAAGCGCCGCGACATTGATGCGCGACTTGCGCGGCTCGGCGCGGAAGGAGCGTTGCGGCGCGCGGGCCGTTTCCACGACGGGCGTAGACGGCGTCGCATCGGCCAGTCCCGCTTCCGCCATGGCGGCCGCGCCGGCCGGCGCCGCGTCCGTCTTCGGGCTGTGACCGAGAAGTTCGTCGAGATCGCCCCAGTCGCGGGAGGAGGACGTCGCCTGCTCCGGCGTCACCGCCGGCTGCGCGGCCTTCTCCTCCGGCCAGTCCCAGGCGAGCGGCTCGGCGGCGGTCTCTTCCGGCTGGGCGCGGTTTTCCGCGATCACGTCGGCAGGGCTTGCCGCGTTCCAGTTCCACTGGGCTTCGGCCGAAGGCATGCGGGCATCGGCCACCGGCGCCTGCTCGTCATGCACCGGATAGGTCTGCGCCTGCGGCTCGACGGCCGCAACCGCCTCTTCCGTTGTAGCAACCGCCTCTTCCGCTTCGGCCTGAGGCTCGGCTTCCCGCGCCGGCTCCTGCCAGGAGGGAACGTATTCGTCGGCCGGCGCGGCCTCGACATGCCAGGAGGGCTTGTTATGTGCCTCGGCGACGGACGGCTGCTCGTCCTCCTGGACGGGCGCCTCGGCGACGGGGTCAGGATGCTCGGCGGCGACGTAGGCCGGCTCGGCCTCCTCCACCGGCGTTTCGGCGACCGGCAGCTCTTCCTCGGCCGGCCGGACCTCCTCGTAGGACTCTTCTACAGGCTCGGCGACCGGCTCCTCATGATGCGCCGGCTCGGCCTCCGGCTCAGCGGCCGCCGCCTCGGGCTCGGAAACGGCAGCAGGTTCCTCCGCCACCGGCTCCGGCTGCAACACCTCTTCGACGGGTTCCGGCGCGATATCCTCGGCGGGCAGCGCCTCGGCATGGTCGGTCTCGACGCTGTTGATCGCCGCCTCGAGCTTGTCGAGCTGGCGCTTCACAAGGTCATCGGAAGGGCGCGGGTTCATGGATTCGAGCTGCCGGCGGACGGCGCCGCGGGCCTTCTCGTAAACCTTCTGCCGCATCTCGGCATTGTTGTCCGAGAGGCCATCCACGGCCCTTCGAATGACTGCTACAAAATCCGCCATCAGAACTTTCCGTCGTGTCCGCTCGCTATCTCATTGGAATACGTCACGGAACTGGTGTTGAGCTTGAGATTAGTCCTCAAACGGGTCGGTCACAAGTATGGTGTCGTCCCGCTCCGGACTGGTCGAAAGCAGGGCGACCGGGGCGCCGATCAGCTCTTCGACCTGACGTACATATTTGATCGCCTGGGCCGGCAGATCCGCCCAGCTACGCGCGCCGACCGTTGACTGCTTCCAGCCTTCGAGCGTGATGTAGACCGGCTCGACGCGCGCCTGGTCTGCCTGATTGGCCGGGAGATAATCGATTTCCCGGCCGTCGAGCTTGTAGGCGACGCAGATCTTCAGCTCATCCAGACCATCGAGAACATCCAGCTTGGTGAGCGCGATGCCGGTGATGCCCGAGGTCTTCACGGTCTGGCGGACCAGAACCGAATCGAACCAGCCACAGCGGCGCGGACGGCCGGTATTGACGCCGACTTCGCGGCCGACGGTCGACAGATGCCTGCCGATCTCGTCATCGAGCTCGCACGGGAACGGCCCCTCGCCGACGCGCGTCGTGTAGGCCTTGGTGATGCCGAGGACGTAACCGATCGCCGTCGGGCCGAGGCCGGACCCGGCGGCGGCCTGGCCGGCGACCGTGTTCGACGACGTCACGAAGGGATAGGTACCGTGGTCATTGTCGAGCAACGCGCCCTGCGCCCCTTCGAAGAGGATGCGGGCACCGGCCTTGCGCTGGTCGTCGAGGATGCGCCAGACCTGATCGACATAGGGCAGCACCCGGTCGGCGACGTCCATGAGTTCCTTCTCGACCGATTCCACAGAGATTTCCGGCAGGTCGAGGCCGCGCCGCAGCGCATTGTGATGGGTCAGCAGCCGATCGATCTTTGCCGGCAGCGCCTCCTTGTCGGCAAGGTCGATGACGCGGATGGCGCGACGGCCGACCTTGTCTTCATAGGCGGGGCCGATGCCGCGCCGTGTCGTGCCGATCTTCGTGCCGCTGTTGGAGGCGGCATCTTCCCGGAACCCGTCGAGGTCACGGTGGAGGGACAGGATGAGCGGCGCATTGTCGGCGATGCGCAGGATCTCCGGCGTGACGTTCACGCCCTGGCCGCGCAGTTTCTCGATTTCGGCAACGAAATGGTGGGGATCGACGACGACGCCGTTGCCGATGACGCTGAGCTTGCCGCGCACGAGGCCGGACGGAAGCAGAGCCAGCTTGTAGCTGACGCCATCGATAACCAGCGTATGACCTGCATTGTGGCCGCCCTGATAGCGGACGATGACGTCCGCGCGTTCGGAAAGCCAGTCGACAATCTTGCCCTTGCCTTCGTCACCCCATTGAGATCCGACCACCACGACGTTCGTCATTTCATCTTTCCCGTTTTCGCGCGCGAGCGCCTTGCTGTTACGCGCACATGCGCGCGCGCCTGACACAAACCCGCGCATCTATACTGTGTTGTCTTTGGGAATGCGACCCTGTTATGACGGCCGCAATCCGCTTTTTGCATGACATCTCGCGCTTTTTCGCCTTATGTGAGCCACCTGCCGGCGCACCCCGCGCGCACCCTTCCACCCACCGGACCCAGCCACCTTGAACAGCAGAGCCTATTTCTACCTGTGCGTCACCTCGCTTTTCTGGGGCGCGAACTCGGTGGCCGGCAAACTTGCCGTCGGCCATGTCAGCCCGATGGTGCTGACCACCTTCCGCTGGATCGTCGCGCTCAGCATCATCCTGATCCTCATGCTGCCGCAGGTGAAGCGCGACTGGCCGATGATCCGCCGGCACTGGCTGCAGTTGCTGCTCTACGGCGTCTTCGGCTTCACCGCCTTCAACGCCCTGCTCTATACGGCGCTCGGCTACACCAGCGCCATCAACGCCGTCATCGAGCAGGCCGGCATCCCCATGCTGATCTTCGTCTTCAACTTCCTGCTGTTCCGCATCCAGGCCTCGGCCGCACAGGTTCTCGGCTTCACCGTCACGCTGGTCGGCGTTCTTGTAACAGCCGCTCATGGCGAATTCTCGGCATTGGCCGAGCTCGAGTTCAACGTCGGCGACGCGCTGATGCTCGGCGCCTGCATCGTCTATGCCGCCTATACGGTCTCGCTGCGCTGGAAGCCGGAAATGCACTGGCAGAGCTTCATCGCGGCGCCCGCCTTCGGCGCGCTCCTCAGCGCTATCCCCCTGTTCTTCTGGGAACTGTCGCGCGGCGCCGCCATCTTTCCGGATACGACCGGCTGGGCCGTCGTGCTTTATGCCGGCATCTTTCCTTCCCTGCTTTCGCAGGTGCTCTATGTGCGCGGCGTCGAGATGATCGGCGCCAACCGGGCCGGCCTCTTCATCAATGCCATCCCGGTCTTCGGCACCATCCTGTCCGTGGTGCTGGTCGGCGAAACCATGCATGTGTTCCACATCTTCGCGCTTCTTCTCGTGCTCGGCGGCATCGCGATTGCCGAATGGGGACGGCCGAAAGAGAAAAACACCTGACAGATGCAAGAAATCACCCGCAAGAACCTGTATTCTCAGAAGGTTAACCCCTAAAACTCGGATGGACGCTTAAGTCTTGTTTAGATTTTTGATGTTGCAGTCGCTGGCAACATGGGTCTTTTCGAGTTTCAAATCGTGAAAAACATTCGTATTTCCACCCGCATCTATCTGCTCACCGCCATGGCGCTGTTCTTCATGGCCGCCGCCATGATCTACAAGACACAGGCCGCCAACGAGGAGGTGAACGACGAGCGCCGCCAGATGCTGCGCAACGTCACGGAATCCGCCATCTCCGTCATCGCCTCCTACGAGAAGCTCGCCAGGGACGGCGCGCTTTCCGAGGAGGAAGCCAAGACGCGGGCCATCGCCGACGTCATGGCCATGCGCTTCGGTGAAGGCGGCTACTTCTTCATCAATTCCTTCGACGGCATGATGGTCGCCCATCCGCTGAACGCCAAGCTGATCGGCACTGATGTGCGCGGCCTGAAGGACACGCACGGCAAGGCCTTCAACATCGAGCTGATCCAGCTCTCCCAGAACCCCGGCAGCGGCTTCGTCGACTATTACTGGGACAAGCCGGGTCAGAGCCAGCCGGTCGAGAAGTTCTCCTATATCCAGGGCTTCAAGCCCTGGGGTTGGGGCATCGGCACCGGCGTCTATGCCGACGACCTTGCCGCCAAGTATTACGCCTCGCTGACGACGACGATCGCCATCACGCTGCTTGCCGGCATCGCGACGCTTCTTGCCGCGCTCGCCATCGGCCGCTCGATCAGCCGCCCGATCAACCGGCTGAAGGACGTGATGCTGGAAGTCTCGCGCAACGAAACACACTCGACCGTGCCGGACACCGATCGCAAGGATGAGATCGGCAACATGGCCGATGCGCTCGTCCTGCTGCGCAATTCCGTCATCGAGCGCAACGAACTGGAAATCCGCCAGCGCGAGCAGCAGGGCCTGCTCGACGGCGAGCGCAGCGCCAACGAGGAGCGCCAGGCCGCCGTTGCCCGCAGCCAGTCGCGTGTCGTCGAAACCATCGGCTCGGCGCTGGAACGCCTTGCCCAGGGCGACCTCACCGTCGAGGTGCCGGATCTCGGCCGCGATTATGAAAAGCTCCGCCGCGATTTCAACGGCGCCGTGGATGCCCTGAAGTCCACCATTGCGGCCATCGCGGAATCGACCGCCGTCGTCAACGGCAGCGCCGGCGAGATCAGCCGCGCGGCCAACGACCTCTCGCAGCGCACCGAGCAGCAGGCCGCCTCGCTGGAGGAGACCGCCGCCGCACTCGACGAGATCACCGCCGCCGTACAGAACTCCACCTCGCGTGCAGAAGAGGCCAAGCGCATGGTTTCCGAAGCCCGCGCCGGCGCCGCCAGGTCGAGCGAAGTCGTGCGCAACGCGATCGACGCGATGGGCCGCATCGAGCACTCCTCCTCCAAGATCGGCGAGATCATCGGCGTCATTGACGACATCGCCTTCCAGACGAACCTCCTGGCCCTCAACGCCGGCGTGGAAGCGGCCCGCGCAGGCGAAGCCGGCAAGGGGTTTGCCGTCGTCGCCCAGGAAGTGCGTGAGCTCGCCCAGCGTTCGGCCAATGCCGCCAAGGAGATCAAGGCGCTGATCAATGCCTCCACGACGGAGGTTTCGGCCGGCGTCAACCTCGTCGAGGAAACCGGCAGCTCGCTCAGCGATATCGAACGCCGCGTCAACGATATCAACGAGCGCATCGTCGCCATCGCCACCGCCGCGCAGGAGCAGGCCGTCGGGCTTCGGGAAATCAACACGGCCGTCAACCAGATGGACCAGATGACCCAGCAGAACGCCGCCATGGTGGAAGAAACCTCGGCCGCCAGCCAGACGCTGGCGCAGGAAAGCGGCCAGCTCGCCGGCCGCATCGCCCACTTCCAGTTGACCGGCTCGGGCCGCGGCGAGATGCGCCGCGCCGCCTGATCCCCAACGGCACACACCAACGAAAAGGCCCGCCGGAGCGATCCGGCGGGCCTTTCTGTTCGTCTTGGGAGGACGACGATCAGTCGACGTTGAAGACCAGCGACTTCACCTGGCGGATCGCCGGGTTGGTACGCAGCTTGTTCAGGACGTCCTCCGACACGGCGGCGTCGACATAGAGCAGCGCGATGGCGTCACCGCCCTGCTTGTCGCGGCCGAGCTGGAAGTTGGCGATATTAACGCCGCCCTCGCCCAGCGTCGTGCCGATGAAGCCGATCATGCCGGGAACGTCGGTATTGGTGATGTAGACCATGTGGCTGCCAACATCGGCGTCGAGGTTGATGCCCTTGATCTGGATGAAGCGCGGCTTGCCGTCGGAGAACACCGTGCCGGCGATCGAGCGGGTCTGGTTGGCGGTCGTCACCGTCAGGCGGATATAGCCGTCGAAGACGCCCGACTTGTCGCGCTTGACCTCGGAGAGGATGATGCCCTTTTCCTTGATCATGATCGGCGCCGAGACCATGTTGACGTCGGCGACCTGCGTGCGGATGAGGCCGGCGAGCGCGGCGCTGGTCAGCGCCTTGGTGTTCATCGTCGCGGTCACGCCGTCATAAAGGATCTCGATTTCCTTGATCGCGCTTTCCGTGACCTGGCCGACGAAGGCGCCGAGCACGTCCGCAAGGCGGATGAACGGCTTCAGGATCGGCGCCTCTTCCGCCGTGATCGACGGCATGTTGATGGCGTTCGAAACGGCACCCTTGACGAGGTAGTCCGACATCTGCTCGGCGACCTGCAGGGCGACGTTCTCCTGCGCTTCCGTGGTGGAGGCGCCGAGATGCGGCGTGCAGACGACGTTCGGCAGGCCGAAGAGCGGGCTTTCCTTGGCGGGCTCGACCTCGAAGACGTCGAAGCCGGCGCCGGCGACCTTGCCGGACTTCAGCGCTTCGGCCAGATCGGCCTCGACGACGAGGCCGCCGCGGGCGCAGTTCACGATGCGCACGCCGTCCTTCATCTTGGCGATCGCCGCCGCATCGATGATGTTGCGGGTCTTGTCCGTCAGCGGCACGTGCATGGTGATGAAATCGGCTTCGGCGAACAGTTCGTCGAGTTCGACCTTCTTCACGCCCATTTCCTCGGCGCGCTCCTTGGAGAGGAACGGGTCATAGGCGACGACATGCATCTTCAGGCCGATGGCGCGCGAGCAGACGATGGAGCCGATATTGCCCGCGCCGATGACGCCGAGCGTCTTGCCGGTGATCTCGACGCCCATGAACTTCGACTTCTCCCACTTGCCGGCCTGCGTGGAGGTGTCGGCGGCCGGAAGCTGGCGGGCGACGGCGAACATCAGCGCGATGGCGTGTTCGGCCGTGGTGATCGAGTTGCCGAAGGGCGTGTTCATGACGATGATGCCGCGGCGCGAGGCGGCCGGGATATCGACATTGTCGACGCCGATGCCGGCGCGGCCGATGACCTTGAGATTGGTCGCCGCCGCGATCAGCTTTTCCGTCGCCTTGGTGGCGGAGCGGATGGCAAGGCCGTCATAATTGCCGATGATCTCGGCGAGCTTGTCCTTGTCCTTGCCGAGCTGCGGCTGGAAATCGACGTCGACGCCGCGATCGCGAAAGATCTGGACGGCGGTTTCCGACAGTTCGTCGGATACGAGTACGCGAGGTGCCATGGGAGGCCTCCTTCAATAGGTCCGGGAAGATGAGATCAAGGTGGCTTCGCCCTTGGGACGAAGCCAGTCGCAAAATCAGGCCGCAGCCTTGGCAAGCGTCGCCTTCTGGGTCTCGAAAGCCCAGGTCAGCCAGGGCATCAGCGCTTCGAGATCGGCGGTGTCGATGGTGGCGCCGGCCCAGATGCGCAGGCCCGACGGGGCATCGCGGTAGGCGCCGATATCAAAGGCGACACCCTGCTTGTCGAGGAGCGCGACGAGGCCCTTGGCAAAGGCTCCCTGAGCATCCGCATCGAGCGCCAGCACGTCCTTGTCCGCGATCGTCAGGCAGACGGAGGTGTTGGAGCGCGTTGCCGGGTCCTTGGCGAGGTTGGCGATCCAGTCGTTCGCCTCGACGAAGTCGAAGATCACCTTGGCATTGGCGTCGGCGCGGGCCATCAGCCCCTTGAGGCCGCCGACCTGCTTGGCCCAGTTGAGCGCATCGATATAATCTTCGACGCAGAGCATCGAGGGCGTGTTGATCGTCTCGCCCTGGAAGATGCCTTCGATGACTTTGCCGCCCTTGGTCATGCGGAAGATCTTTGGCATCGGCCAGGCCGGCGTATAGCTTTCAAGCCGTTCGACGGCGCGGGGCGACAGGATGATGACGCCATGCGCGCCCTCGCCGCCCAGAACCTTCTGCCAGGAGAAGGTGACGACATCGAGTTTCGCAAAGTCGAGGTTTTGCGCGAAGGCGGCCGAGGTCGCATCGCAAATGGTCAGGCCCTGGCGGTCCGCCGGGATGAAATCGGCGTTCGGGACGCGGACGCCCGAGGTGGTGCCGTTCCAGGTGAAGACCACGTCACGGTCGAAATCGATCGTGGAAAGGTCGGGCAGCAGGCCGTAGTCAGCCGTAATTTTACGGGTATCGGGGAGCTTCAGCTCCTTCACGACATCGGAAACCCAGCCCGAGCCAAAGCTTTCCCAGGCGACCATGTCGACGCCGCGGGGCCCGAGCAGCGACCACAGCGCCATCTCGACGGCGCCGGTATCGGAGGCCGGCACGATGCCGATGCGGTAATCCGCCGGCACTTCCAGGACGTCTCGGGTGAGATCGATGGCCTGCTTGAGCTTGGCCTTGCCGATCTTGGCGCGGTGCGAACGACCGAGCGCGGCATCGGAAAGCGCTTCGAGCGACCAATCGGGGCGCTTCGAGCAAGGGCCAGAAGAGAAATGGGTATTGTTCGGACGTACGTCCGGCGGCGTGACGGTCTTCGTCATGATCGCTATCCTTCCAGATAGATAGCTCCTCGTTGGGGAGGAGTGTCCCGCCGCCGTGAATATGGAAGAGCCATTTTGAAGTCAAGCGGATTATGTCGCGAACGAAAAATAATGCGGCGCAACGGAAACGGCGCGCCGGTTTCCCGACGCGCCGCCGCACAAGCAAAGGATGAAGGTTTTACCAGGTGGAAACGCGGATACCGGCGCGGAATTCGTGCTTCTGGAACCCCTCGTCATGCCCCTTGACCCTGACCGTACCGACACCGGGTACCTCGGCGCTGCCGCCGAAGGCCTTGCCGCCCGCCATATCGGAGAAGCGGTAGCCGAGGTCCAGCTTGACGCGCTCGGTGAGGTCAATGGCGGCACCCGCCATCAGCGCATAGGTGAAGCGCCAGTTGTCGTCGCCCTTCACGCGGATCTCGTCGAAGGTCGCGCCAGCGCAGGATCCCGTGTCGTTCCGGCAGTTCGCCTGGGTCCGGAAACTGTCCCATTTCATGTAGGTCACGCCCGCGCCCGCGCCGACATAGGGCGTGATCCCGGCATAGGTTCCGAGATCCACATAGCCGTTCGCGAGGAAATTGGCCGCGCTGTAATCCGCCTTCTGGCCGAGGCGGCAGGTCGTGCCCGCCGGGGCCGCGATGCAGGGCGAATCGAGGCTCGTGCTGCCGCTCAGCGAACCGTTGAAGAAATCCGTCGTCAGGTCGGCGCGCAGGAAGTTGTTGAACTGATAGCCCATGCCGACGCCGTAGGAGACGGGCTTGGAGAAGCGGGCATTGTCGAAGTCGCCTTCCGCGAAGGTCGCGCCGAAGGCATCGATCCGGTAGTTCGGCTTGTCGTGCTTGACCCAGCCGGAATAACCGAGGTCGCCGCGGATGTACCAGCCCTCGGCGACCGTGCTGCCGGACACGTCGATTTCCGGCGCGTTGATGATGTCGAGATCGCTCGCCGTCGCGCTCGTCGCGATGAGGCCGGCAAGAACGGCAATACCAAGCGGTGCAATGCGGCGGAACATGGTCTCGATCCCTCAAGGCCGGACGGGCCGGCGGTTGCGTGACCGGCGCAGGACTGCATATCCTTAAGAGATCGCTGCCCTACACCGTTGGTTAACCATAAATCTTAAGGCGTGAAGAAACGGTTAAATGACCGGAATTGCGACACGTCCGAAAATGCGAAAGGCCGCCCGGAGGGCGGCCTTGCAAGACGGTCGGCGAGAAGCCGCTTATTTGTAGACGGGCTGCTCGATCGGGATTTCGGCCGGCGGGATATAGGCCTGCTGGTCGCAGCCGTTGAAGGCGTAGCGCAGACCGGCGCGTGCCTCGTGGCTGTAGAAGCCCTTGTCGTAGCCCGGGCCGCCGCCGGCATTGAAGCCGAACATGTCGCCCTTGGTGACATGGCGGAAACGGTAGCCGAGGTCGGCCTTCAGGTTGCAGGTGACATCGACGGAGGCGCCGGCCATCAGCGCATAGGTGAAGCGCCAGCTCTTCCGGCCGCGGTGATCGAAGGTCGGGTCGCAGTTCGTCGGATCGCCGGTTTCGCACGAGGTGTTCTTGAGGCTCTTCCAGTTCACATAGGTACCGCCGATACCCGCGCCGACATAGGGCGTGACGATGCCGTAGGTGCCGATATCGACATAGGCATTGGCGAGCAGGCTGAGGGCCGTCAGCGAGGAGACGTCGGTCGAGGTGCAGTTCACGGCAACGCCGCAGCCGCCCGTCGTCGAGCCCTTGAACTTGGACTTGAACATGTAGTCGAGCGTCACGTCCGTGCGGAAGTGATCGTTGATCTGGTAACCGACACCGCCGCCGATGGTGAAGCCGCTCTTCAGGCGCGTGGAATCGAAGCTGCGATAGGTGTCGTTCGACCCCTGGTAGAAACTGGCCCCGCGCATCTTGTTGTAGGACCAGCCCATGTCACCGCGCAGATACCAGCCGCCCGTCTCGATGACGGTTTCCTGCACCGGCGCCTCGATGACCTCCGGCTGGTAGACATCGGCCGCATAACCCGACGTGCCCGTCAGCAGGACGGCAACCACGCCACTCAAAACTTTCCTCATGGCCTTGCTCCAATAGGCTTTGCTTGGGTTGGCCGGCACGCCGGATTCCAAGTCCCTCGATCAGGCATGGATAATGGCGAGGAAAGGTTAAGGGGCGATTAACTACAAACATTTACCGTATTTGTTAACGGCCGTTCACGAATTCGGTAAACGACAAATAAAAACCACGGGATTTTCACAAGAGCCTCCGCTGCGACTTCACGGCAAAAGAAAAGGCCGAAGCAATGCTTCGGCCCTCTCGATGAATGTGGGGCAGAGACGTTCAGGCGGCGTTGCGCACCGCGCCGATAACGTCCACCAGCTCGTCGACGATGCGCTCCACCTGCGCCCGGTCGTCGCCTTCCGCCATGACGCGGATCAGCGGCTCGGTGCCGGAGGGGCGGATGAGGAGACGGCCGTTGCGGGCGAGCTCGCTTTCGGCATCGGCGATCGCCTGGCGCACCGTGGCGTCCTCCAGCGGCTGGCCGGCCTTGATGCGCACGTTCTTCAGCACCTGCGGCACCGGCTCGAAGCGGTTGCACACCTCGCTGACCGTCCTGCCGCTGCGCTTGACGCAGGCGAGCACCTGGAGCGCGGCGACAAGACCGTCGCCCGTCGTACCGAAATCGGACAGCACGATATGACCGGACTGCTCGCCGCCGACATTGTAGTCGTGCTGGCGCATGTGTTCGACGACATAGCGGTCGCCGACCTTGGTGCGCTGCAGGCCGAGCCCCTTGTCGGACAGGAAGCGTTCAAGGCCGAGATTGGACATGACGGTCGCGACGATGCCGCCGCCGCGCAGCAGGCCGTCTGCCGTCCAGCTTTCGGCGATGACGGCCATCAGCTGGTCGCCGTCGATGATCTTGCCGTTCTCGTCGACGATCTGCACGCGGTCCGCATCGCCATCGAGCGCGATGCCGATATCGGCGCGCACCTCGTGCACCTTGCGCTGCAAGGCTTCCGGATGGGTCGAGCCACAGTCGAGATTGATGTTGAGGCCGTCAGGCTCGTTGCCGATCGTCACCACGTCGGCGCCGAGTTCCCAGAGGGCGGCGGGGGCAACGCGGTAGGCGGCGCCGTTCGCGCAGTCGATGGCGACGCGCAGGCCCTTCAGCGTTACGTCGCGCGGCAGCGTGCGCTTGGCGTGTTCGATATAGCGGTCATGCACGCCGTCGATGCGCTTTGCCCGGCCGATCTCGGCGGACTTGGCGAGCTGCGCCGTGATATCCTTGTCGAGCAACTCCTCGATCTCCATCTCGATCTCGTCGGAGAGCTTGTAGCCATCGGGACCGAAGAGCTTGATGCCATTGTCGTAGAACGGGTTGTGCGAGGCGGAGATCATCACACCGATATCGGCGCGCAGCGACCGCGTCAGCATGGCGACGGCGGGGGTCGGGATCGGGCCGAGGATGAAGGCATCGATGCCTGCGGCGGTGAAACCCGCCACCATGGCGTTTTCCAGCATGTAGCCGGAAAGGCGCGTGTCCTTGCCGATCACCACGCGATGGCGGTGCGCGCCGCGGCGGAAGATCGTGCCGACGGCGATGCCGACCCGCATGGCAAGATCCGGCGTCATCGGGAAGATGTTGGATTGTCCCCGGATGCCGTCCGTGCCGAAATAACGACGTTTCATGTCCACTCCTGAAAATCGCCGGCCTGGGCGGCGCATTGCGCTGCACCCTGCTCTGGCTCCCTGTCTCTACGCAATTCCGGACGCAAAACCGCTGCGCGCTTTTGCTGGAACTGCTTCAGCGTGCATTCTGCCGCTCCGCGCGTCCATCTCAGGGCAGAGGGTAACGATAAATCCGCCCGGTAATCCAATCCTTAAAACGACGTAGAGCTATCATCTTTCTTTGCCACAAAAGCCGGCAAAGGACAGCCACCCGACTATCAGAATTCATTACAGTCCGTTACCAAAGGAAAACGGCCGGGATAGACTTCCCGGCCGCCAAAGTACTGAGAAAGCCCGCCCAACCTCTTCTTGCCGTGGTCGGGCTTGACCCGCCCCATGCCACCCGCCTCTCGCATTGCGATTGTGAATCCTCGGCTCAAGGCCGAGGATGACGGGTTAGGGTACAGGCAAGGTCGCCTATTGCGGTTGCGGTTCCAGCCCGCCTTCCGGCTCGCCACCCTTCTTGTGACCGGCCTTCGGCACGGCGGAGCCGCGGTGCGGCGGCGTGTCGTCACCGAGATCGCGGGCGGGTTTCTCGCCGCGGATCAGCGCCTTGATCTCGTCGCCCGTCAGCGTCTCGTATTCGAGCAGCCCCTCGGCAAGCGCCACGAATTCGTGGTGCTGCTCGGTGATGATGCGCTTGGCCTCGGCATAGGCCTCATCGATCAGGCGGCGGATCTCGTTGTCGATCTTCTGCGCGGTCGCCTCGGAGACGTTCTTCTGCTGCGCGACCGAATGGCCGAGGAAGACCTCCTGCTGGTTCTCGCCATAGGCGACCTGGCCGAGCTGGTCGGAGAAGCCCCATTGGGTGACCATCGCACGGGCGAGCTTGGTCGCCTGCTCGATATCGGAGGAGGCGCCGGAGGTGATGTTGTCCTTGCCGAAGGTGATCTCTTCGGCAACGCGGCCGCCCATCATGATGGCGAGGCGCGAGACCATCCACTTGTAGCTCATCGAGTAGCGGTCGCCCTCGGGAAGCTGCATGACCATGCCGAGAGCACGGCCGCGCGGAATGATCGTCGCCTTGTGCAGCGGATCGGCGAGCGGTACCTTGAGCGCGACGATGGCGTGGCCGGCCTCGTGATAGGCCGTGAGCTTCTTTTCCGCCTCGGTCATGGCCGAGGAGCGGCGCTCGGCGCCCATCATGATCTTGTCCTTGGCGTCCTCGAATTCCTGCATGGTGACGAGGCGCTTGTTGCGGCGCGCGGCCATCAGGGCAGCCTCGTTGACGAGGTTCATGAGGTCGGCGCCGGAAAAGCCGGGCGTACCGCGGGCGAGGATCTTGAGGTCGACATTCGGGGCGAGCGGCACGTTGCGCACATGCACCTTGAGGATGCGCTCGCGGCCGACGATGTCCGGGTTCGGCACGACGACCTGGCGGTCGAAACGGCCGGGGCGCAGCAGCGCCGGGTCGAGAACGTCGGGACGGTTGGTCGCGGCGATCAGGATGATGCCTTCATTGGCCTCGAAACCGTCCATCTCGACGAGAAGCTGGTTCAGCGTCTGCTCGCGCTCGTCATTGCCGCCGCCGAGGCCCGCGCCGCGGTGACGGCCGACGGCGTCGATTTCGTCGATGAAGATGATGCAGGGCGCGTTCTTCTTGGCCTGCTCGAACATGTCGCGCACGCGGCTTGCGCCGACGCCGACGAACATCTCGACGAAGTCCGAACCGGAAATGGTGAAGAAGGGCACGTTGGCTTCGCCCGCGACGGAGCGTGCCAGCAGCGTCTTACCGGTACCGGGCGGGCCGACGAGCAGCACGCCGCGCGGGATGCGTCCGCCAAGGCGCTGGAACTTCTGCGGATCGCGCAGGAACTCGACGATCTCTTCCAGGTCCTGCTTGGCTTCGTCGACGCCGGCGACATCCGCGAAGGTGACACGGCCATGCGCTTCGGTGAGCAGCTTCGCCTTGGACTTGCCGAAACCCATCGCGCCGCGCGAGCCGCCCTGCATCTGGCGCATGAAGAACAGCCAGACGCCGAGGATCAGAAGCATGGGCAGCAGCGTGCCGATATAGCTGAGGAAGCCGGAGGAACCGTCCGTCTCCGGCCGCGCGCTGACGACGACGTTCTTCGCCTCAAGCCGCTGGACGAGCGAATTGTCGCCGGTCGGCGCATAGGTCTGGAAGGTCGCGCCGGTCTCGACATAGCTGCCGACGATCTTTTCGCCGGTGATGACGACTTCCTTCACCCGGCTCGCGTCCACTTCTTTCAGGAACTGCGAATAGGGGATTTCCCGCGAGCCGGTCTGCGCCGGGCTCGTCTGGAACATGCTGAACAGCGCGATCAGCAAGAGGGCGATGATCGCCCACAGGGCGAAGTTGCGGAAATTGGGATTCATCGAACGTTCCGGGCACTTTCCCGGCCGGAATTTCCCGGCCGCTTCTCTGTCGCCTAACATAGGGTCGCCATGCGGCCTTGCCAAGGCAAAGCGCACGGGGTCAGGGCTTTTCTCTCAATATCGTCAACGGCACCGACGGTCCTGCGGCCGCCCGGCGTCGTCATGATCCCTATTCTAGCACAACGCCTTCGTGCGCGCCTTCATTCGTTCGGCGGAGACGAAAACGGCGCGCGGCCGAGAATTCCCGCAAGCGCATTGGCGAGCGGAAGGTCGAAATACGGCAGGAAACGGGCGTAAGGCGTGATGACTGGCTCCATGGCGGCACGATCGGCGGGCACGCGCGCCCCGTCCTCGAATTCCAGGCATGGTGCGGCGCGGCTGGCGCGCAAGGCAGGCCCGCCCAGCCCGGCGCCGTCACCCCGCCCTCCCCCGCTGCCGGCGGCAGAAACCGTGATCGTCCGGCCGGTGCGGTTGACCACACGGTATCGCCCGTCCCAGACGGCCGCCGCCCCCGCCGGCACGGCAAGGGCCTTAATGCCCCGGCACTCGCGATAGACGAAAAGGCCGTCACGCCGGCGATCGAAGACCACGCGGCCGGCGGTCAGCCGCGACAGTGTGCCGCTGGCAAGGAATTTTCGCAGGCGCCCGGCCGATGCCGTTTCAAGGGCATGGACCCGCCCGCCCGCAACCGCCGCCAGCAGCAGCAGGCCGCGCCAGGCGCCAGCATCGGTGAGAAGCATATCGATCGCCGCCCGCTCCAGCGCGAAGGAGGCGCCCTCCACCCGGACGTTTTCGGCAAGGAAGGCGGCGGCGCGGCGGGAAAGCAGCATCCTGTCCTCGCCTGCAGGATCAGGCGAAACGCCACGCGCCCGGATGCGGACGCGCTCGAAGCGGGCATTGTCGTTGCTCGGATCGTCGCGCCAGCCTTCGCCCCGCGCAGCAAGGAAAGCGCGGATGGCCGCCCGGTCGATGGCGAGGAACGGCCGCAGCAGCCAGACCGCACCGTTCAGGAGAACGGCATCCGCCATCCCGGAAAGGCCGATGCCGTCCGCCGACCGGGCGGCGCGCATCGCCACCGTCTCGTTCTGGTCGTCGCGCGTATGGGCCGCAAGAACGGCATCGGCGCCCATCTCCACCGCGGCGGCAGCGAGAAGATCATAACGCTTGGCGCGGGCGGCGGCCTGCAAGCCGGAAACCGGCTTCACCCCTTCCCAGCGCCGGATGCTGTGCCCTATGCCGTGGCGCGCGCAAAGTGCGCCGACCCAGGCGGCCTCTTCGGCCGAGCCGGGGCGCAGATCATGGTCGATCGTGCAGGCGGAAAGGGTGATACCGGGAAAACGCCCGGTCGCGCAGAGCGTGGCGAGGGCCACGAGCAGCCCGGTCGAATCGCTGCCGCCGGAAATGGCGACCAGCAGATGCGCCGGGTGCTTGAAACTGTTCAGAAATCGGCCGGCTGCCTCAAGGGCGGGATCATCCGCGCGGGCCACGGCGTTTCTTCCGTCCGCAATCAGCAGGACAGGCGGCTCTGTTCGGAGGAGACCTTGCTCTTCACGGCCTTGGAAGCATCGGGATAACGCTTGTTCACCTCGCGCAGCGTGGCGCAGGCGGTTTCGCGGTTGTCGAGCGCGGCGAGCGACATGCCGAGCTTCAGCAGCATCTCCGGCGCCTTCTTCGACTTGCTGAACGTCTGGTGGGCATTGAGGAAGGTCTTTGCCGCCTCGTTGAAATTGCCCTGCGAATACTGTGCCTCGCCCAGCCAGAAATTCGCATCTGCCGCCTTCTCGCCCTTCGGGAAGATGTCGAGATAGTCGCGGAATTCGCGTTCGGCAAGCTGGTAGTCGCCGGACAGGACATGGCCATAGGCCACCTGGTAGAGGTCGTCGGGATTGTCGAGCGAGGCGGAAGACGACTGCGAGGCCTGCGGCAGGCCATCCTCGACGCCCGGCAGCGAATTGTCGTTGCCGATCGAGGCGCTCCGGTTGTCGAGATCCGGATTGGCGTCGGCGCCGATCGGGTTGCCGTTCTCATCGAAGCGGATCGAGCCGAGTTCCTGCGGAAGGGCACCGCCGCCGGTGCTCTGGTCAAGCGTGTCGGTCCCGGCGGTATCACCCGCCGGCACCCTGTTCGAGGCGATCTGCTGGTCGGCAGTCCCGCCGTTCACCGGCTTGTCGAGGGCGCCGCTCTTGCCGGAGCCCCCGCTCTTGCCGCTTTCGAGATCCTGGAAGCGATACTCGTTGTCTTCCTGCGTCTTGCGAAGCTGCTCCTGCATCTGCAGGAGCTGGTAGCTCATTTCCTCGATCCGGCCGTTGAGGCTGCGGATCTGTTCTTCGAGTTGCCCGACGCGCGGATCCATGGCCTGAGCCAGGATCACATTACCCTTCTCCGCCCGCTCGCTTTGTGCCGGCAGGAAGCCGTTCGCAAGCGGGAAAAGCGGCGATGCGCTGATCGGCCCGACCATGCCTGCTACCGCTGCGAGACTGAAAACGCCTGCCGCGACAAGTTTCTTCATCTATCTTCGTCCTGTTGGTCCCATTGTACGCCGAAGCGCTGCCGAAGAGTTTTTCCAAATACTCTCAAAAAGCAACGGAGTTCGGCCAAAGTGTGTTGAAAAAAGAAAGGCGGCCTCTCGGCCGCCTTTTCCCTGGTCCTTCCGGAGAAGGAATTACATGCCGGCGCCGCCGAGAACGGTGACGGCGCGGCGGTTCTGCGACCAGCAGGAAATGTCGTCGCAGACGGCGACCGGCTTTTCCTTGCCGTAGGAGATCGTCTTCATGCGGTTCGCCGGAACGCCGCGCGAAGCGAGGTACTGGCGGGTCGCGGCAGCACGGCGTGCGCCGAGCGCGAGGTTGTATTCACGCGTGCCGCGTTCGTCGGCATGGCCTTCGATCGTGATGGCGTAGTTCGGGTAGCGCTGCAGCCACTGGGCCTGACGATCGAGCGTCGCGGCGGCATCGGCGCGAACCGACGAGGAGTCGGTGTCGAAGAAGATGCGGTCGCCGACATTGACGGTGAAGTCCTGCTGCGAGCCCGGCGTCGCGGCACCAGCGCCACCGTTGAGGCCGAGGTCGCCAGCATTGTTCGGCATGTTCTTCTTGGATGCGCAGCCGGCGAGCGCCAGCGTCATGAACAGGGCGATCATTGCCGGGTTGCGGGCGATGGTCTGCATGCGGCCAGCGGCCGGGGAATGAATGCGGCTCATGAGCCGGTCTCCTTGCATCAGTTCTGCGTCAAGTTCGTTGAAGCGTCGGTTTCAATCAGGGTTGCCAGACTGTAACCGCGGTCGGTTAATCCGCGTTCAACGATTATGGTTAACGATTGCTTGTAAGACCGTCCCCGGCCCCTCGCATAAAACAAAGACGGGCCTGCCACGTCTCGCCTGGCGCCTGATTTACAGGACTTTGCGGCAAGAACGCGGCAGGCCCGCCTCATTCATATCTGTCGCTATTCCAGAAGCGGCGACCAGGCCGGGTCGGAGGCGAAGCCCTTGGTCTGGACGACCTGCTCGTTGTAGCCGGAAAGGTCGATCGAATAGATCTGCGGGCCGCCGGCCCCGGCCGCCTGGCGGAAGAACATCAGCACGCGGCCGTTCGGCGCCCAGGTCGGGCCTTCATTGTGGAAGCCCGAGGTGAGGATACGCTCGCCCGAACCGTCCGTCTTCATCACGCCGATCGAGAACTTGCCGCCCGACTGCTTGGTGAAGGCGATGAGATCGCCGCGCGGCGACCAGACCGGCGTGGAGTAGGAACCGTCGCCGAAGGAGATGCGGCGCTGGTTGGAGCCGTCGGCGCCCATCACGTAGAGCTGCGGCCTGCCGCCCCGGTCGCTTTCGAACACGATCTGCGTGCCGTCGGGCGAATAGGACGGCGAGGTGTCGATCGCCGCCGTCGAGGTGAGGCGCGTCGTGGTGCGCGAACGCAGGTCCATCGTGTAGATGTTGGAATTGCCTTCCTGCTGCAGGCTCATGATGACCTTCTGGCCATCCGGCGAGAAGCGCGGCGAGAAGGTCATGCCCGGGAAGTTGCCGACCACCTCGCGCTGCCCCGTCTCGAGCTGGAGCAGGTAGACGCGCGGCTGGTTGCCCTCGAAGGACATGTAGGTGATTTCCTGGCGGTTCGGCGAAAAGCGCGGCGTCAGGACCAGCTCGTTGGCATTGGTGAGCGCACGCGCGTTGAAACCGTCCTGGTCCATGATGGCGAGCTGGCGCTTGCGGGCCGTCTTCGGGCCGCTTTCGGCGACATAGACGATGCGGGTGTCGAAATAGCCCTTCTCGCCCGTCAGGCTCTCATAGATCGCATCGGCGATGATATGCGCGACGCGGCGCCAGTTCTCCGGCTGGGTGTAGAACTGCTGGCCGGTGATCTGCTTGCCGGCAAAAGTGTCCCACAGGCGGAACTCGGCGCGCAAACGCCCGTCGCCTTCCTGCGTCACGCGGCCCGTGACGAGGGCCTGCGCATTGATGACCTTCCAGTCATCGAAGCGCGGCGCCTGGTTGGGGTTGGAGATCTTTTCGATGAAGGCCTGCTTGTTGATGGGCGCGAAGAGGCCGGAGCGCTTGAGGTCCGCCGCAATCACGTCGGTGATGCGCTGGCCGAGATCGCCGGCGGCGATGAAATCCGTCACCGCGATCGGCAGCGGTTCGACATTGCCCTTGTTGATGTTGATTTCCACGAGCGCCCAGGCCTGCGGCAGGGAGGCCGCAAGGCCGGTCAGCACGACCAGCAAACGGAGGAGAGTGCGTCTGAACATAAATCTAGGCCTTCCTAGTTCTTACATCATCTGGCTGGGGTCGAAGTTCACGACGACTTCGCTCCAGGCGTCATATTTTTCCGGCGGCAGGCCCTTGAAGGGCCGCGATTTCATGATGGCGCGGCGGGCACCGCCGGCAAGCGCACGGCGCGCGGTGTCCGAACCGCCCGTCGCCACCACTTCCGGCTCGCCGATGATGTCGCCGTTCTGGTCTAGCTGCATCGTGACCTTGATGCGCACGTCGGCGGCATCGGCAAGGCCGGGGATGATCGACCAGTTGTTCTGGATCTGGCCGCGCAGCGCGTCCATCTCGCTCAAGGACAGCTTCGTGCCGCTCGTCGTCTTCTTGCCGCCGAGCGCGGCCTGTTCCTGCGAGCGCTTCGCGCCGCCGCCGGCCGCCTTTTCCTTGTTGAGAAGCGCGGAGATCTCGTCGGCGTTGAAGTCGCTGTCGTTCAGCGAACTCGCCTTTTCCTGCTTCTTCTTCTGGTCCTTCTTGCGGTCCGGCGTCTTGGCGGTCTCGGCCTTCGCCGTCTCGACCTTCTTCTCGGCCGGCTTTTCGGCGGTCTCCGTCTTCTTCGTCTCGACCTTCGGCTTCATCTCGGGAAGCGGGATCCTGTCCGGCAGCGCCTCGGCGTCCTCGACCTCGGCGGGCTTTTCCTCCGAAGGCGTCGCCTCGGGCTTCGGGTCGGGCTTGACCTCCTGCCTGGTCTCGGGAAGCGCGGCGACCTCGGTCGAGGGTTCGCTGGCAGGCTCTTCCTGCTTCACCTCTTCGACGGGCTTGGTATCCGGCGTCTGCACGACCTTCTCGGCCTTTTCCGGTGCGGCGGCGGTCTCGATGTCGCGCGGCTTTTCCTCCGGCGTCGGCAGGTTCTTCAGGTCGACGTCGTTTTCGCCGGCGTTTTCCGCATTCTCGACCGGCGTCTGTTTCTTGGTCGGAACAGGCGCCGCCTTTTCCTTCATTTCGGCTTTCTTGTCGCCCTGCTGGATCTGCGTCAGTTCCTCGATCGACACGATATCGACCGGCAAGGCCTCGACATTGGCAACGTCGAAGCTTTCAGGACTGCCGAGCGAAACCAGCGCCCAGGTGAGGACCAGGGAGTGGATGACGGCGGATGTGGCGAGGCTGCCCTTCATGGCGTGCGATCACCTGTCCGGTTTCTGCTCGGTGACGAGGCCGATATTGGTGAACCCGCCCGCCTGGATGCGCGACATGACGTCGGCGATGACGCCGTAGGGCGCCGTGCCGTCGCCGCGCACGAAGACGCGCTCGGTATACCCCGTCGTCGCCACGGCCTGGAGCTTTGCGGCGATCTCGTCGATCGGGATCGGCGTTTCCTGCAGGTAGACCTGGCCGTCCGCCTTGACGGAAACGGTGATCGGCTGGGTGTCGGCGTTAAGGGCCTTCGCCTGCGTCTTCGGCAGGTCGAGCGGCACGCCGACCGTCATCAGGGGCGCGGCCACCATGAAGATGATGAGCAGCACGAGCATGACGTCGACGAACGGCGTCACGTTGATCTCGCTCATCGGGGCCTTCCTGCCCCCGCCCCGGCGGCGGCGGCCACCGCCCGAATTCTTTGCACCGACTGACATGCCCATTGGGTCGTCTCCGTCTACTTCTTGCGGCCGGTCACTGCGCCGCGGCGCGCGGCTGCAGCTTCTCGTCGATCTGGCGCGAGAGGATGGCGGAGAATTCGTCCGCGAACCCTTCCATGCGCGCCGTCAGCTTGCCGGCATCGGCAGAGAACTTGTTGTAGGCAATAACCGCCGGAATTGCGGCAAGCAGGCCGATGGCCGTGGCAAGCAGCGCTTCGGCGATGCCGGGCGCCACGACCGCAAGGCTCGTCTGCTTGGAGCCGGCGATCGCCTGGAACGAGGTCATGATGCCGACGACCGTGCCGAACAGGCCGACGAAGGGCGCCGAGGAGCCGATGGTGGCGAGCGAGCCGAGCCGCGCTTCCAGCGTCTCGGATTCGCGCGACAGCGTCACGTCCATCGCCCGGTCGATACGCATCTGCAGGCCGATCGGCGAGCGGGCACCGCGCTCGAAACTCTTCTTCCATTCCCGCATCGCCGCCACGAAGATGGCGCTCATGCCCGAGGTCTGGCGATCGGAGAGCGTGCGATAGAGCTCCTCCAGCGACTGGCCCGACCAGAAGACCTGCTCGAAACTGTCGAGCTGGCGGCGCGCCTTCCCGTAGCTCACCGTCTTGTCGACGACGATGGCCCAGGTCCACACGGACGCGGCGATGAGGCCGAGCATGACCAGCTTCACGACGAACCCGGCCTGCATGAAGAGACCCCAAAGGGTCACACTATGCGCCGCTTCCAAACCCACTTGTTCCATAGACCTATGTCCCCGAATCCAAACACCCGGCACGGGCCTTTGCGGCTCGAACCGGGTAACATTCACGCCGTCGCGGTCTCCTGGGAGGTGGATCTCGCATCGGCATTCACAAACAAGGCGTCGCTCGGAAGGATTTACTCCGCACCCGCTCCGCATGTCCGTCAAGAATGTCCGGTTGATGCCGCCGGCCGCCATGCCGGTCAAACGCTTACAACCTGCCTTCTTGACGGCAATTTTGGTTAAAGGATGACGTGCAGCGCACAAAATCATCCTCGTGAAGCGAGTAAGACATCATTATGGTTAAGGGAGTGTTACTGCTTATGTAAGCCGGTCGCTTCCTGCGCTTTGGCAAGGAACCGCGCCGCAAGACCCTCCGGCAGCCGCCGCGGGCGACCGGACGCATTGATGACGGCGATGATGACGCGCGCGGCGATCAGCAGTTGCTCGCCGCGGCGGATCTCCTGGTTGAGGATCATCTTCGCCCCGCCGGCCTTTTCCGTGGCGGTGAGGATCGTCAGGACATCGTCCATGCGCGCCGGCGACTTGAAGTCGATCTCCATGCGATGCACGACGAAGACCAGCCCTTCGCGATCCTCTTCCAGAACGAGGCTGCCCTGCTCGACGCCGAGCAGGCGCAGGTAGTCCGTGCGCCCGCGCTCCAGGAAATGCAGGTAGCGGGCGTGATAGACGACGCCGGAAAAGTCCGTGTCCTCGTAATAGACCCGCTGCACGAGCCGGTGGCCCGCATCGGTCAGTTCGCCGGAAAGATGATGGTTCGTTTCGCTCATCGGCACAGCTCAGTCGTCTTCGGAAAAAAGCCGGAACTGGGTCGCCTCGAGATCCTTCGGCGGCGTCAGCCCGAGGTGCTTCCAGGCGTTCACCGTCAGGACACGGCCGCGCGGCGTGCGCTGGATGAAACCCTGCTGGATCATGTAGGGCTCGATGATGTCCTCGATCGCATCGCGCGGCTCGGAAAGCCCCGCCGCAATGGTCTCGATGCCGACCGGCCCACCACCGAAATTGTGCGCGATCATCGAAAGATAGCGCCGGTCGAGCTGGTCGAGGCCCATATTGTCGACGAGCAGCCGCGTCAGCGCCTCGTCGGCGATCTTTTGCGTCACCGCCTCCGCCCGCGCCACTTCGGCGAAGTCGCGCACGCGGCGAAGCAACCGCCCGGCGATGCGCGGCGTGCCGCGCGCACGCCGCGCGATCTCGCGCGCGCCCTCGTCCGTCATGCCGAGCCCCATCAACCTTGCACCGCGGCGCACGATCAGTTCCAGCTCCTCCACGGTATAGAAATTGAGCCGCACCGGAATGCCGAAACGGTCGCGCAGCGGCGTGGTGAGGAGGCCGAGGCGCGTGGTGGCGGCGACGAGGGTGAATTTCGACAGGTCGATCTTCACCGAGCGGGCAGCCGGGCCTTCGCCGATGATGAGGTCGAGCTGGAAATCCTCCATGGCCGGATAGAGGATTTCCTCGACCGCCGGGTTGAGGCGATGGATCTCGTCGATGAAGAGCACGTCGCGCTCTTCGAGATTGGTCAGCAGCGCTGCAAGGTCGCCGGCCTTCGCGATGACGGGACCGGAGGTCGAGCGGAAATTGACGCCGAGCTCCTTCGCCATGATCTGCGCCAGCGTCGTCTTGCCGAGGCCGGGCGGTCCGACGAAGAGCACATGGTCGAGCGCCTCGCCGCGGTTCTTCGCCGCCTCGATGAAGATCTTGAGGTTCGCGCGCGCTTCCGCCTGGCCGGTGAAATCGTCCAGCGTCTGCGGCCGCAAGGCGGTATCGATGTCCTCGCCGCGCTTTTCCGGCGAAAGCAGTCTGTTCTCGTCGCTCATGAGCGCCTAATTCCCATTGTCGGCCAAGGAAGGCAACCGCATCACCGCGACAATTCCTTGAGGCCGAGGCGGATGAGCTTGGCGCTGTCGGCCCCCTCCCCGCCATTCTTCAGTGCCGCCGCGACCGCATTGGCGGCCTGGTCGCGCGAATAGCCGAGATTGGTCAGCGCCGAGACGGCATCGGAAACCGGCGCGGAGGCGACGCCCTCGCCGAGCTCCTGCTTGAGCCCGATCGAGGCGGACGCCTCCCCCGCGAAGGCCGGCGCCTTGTTGCGCAGTTCCGTGATGATGCGCACCGCCACCTTCGGCCCGACGCCCGGCGCGCGCGACACCGCCGTCTTGTCCTGCAACGCGATGGCGTTGGCGAGTTCCCCTGGCGTCAGGGTCGAGAGGACGGCCAGCGCCACCTTGGAGCCCACGCCCTGCACGCTCTGCAGCAGCCGGAACCATTCCCGCTCCAGCGCCGTCAGGAAGCCGAACAGCCTGAACTGGTCCTCCCGTACATAGGTCTCGATGAACAGCACCGCCGCCTCGCCGCTCGAACCGAGCTTGCCGAGCGTGCGCGCCGAGCAGAAGGCGACGTAGCCGACGCCGTGCACGTCAACGACCACATGGTCCTCGCCGATCTCGTCGATTGTGCCCTTGAGTTTGCCGATCATGAGAAAATCCGTCAGGGATGGGTTTCGGGGGAGATGATGTCGAGCGCGGGGAAATAGCTGCGATAGCGCGCGGCATCGCGGGTGAGCAGGCGGTGGCCCCGCGCTTCCGCCTGCGCGCCGACCAGGAAATCGGGAAGCGTGCGCTCGCGCAACCCGCCAGCCCGGCGATAGGCATAATGCGCCTTGCCGGCGGCGACGGCGGCTTCGTAGGACAGAGGTTCGCGCCGCATGCGCAGCCAGCCGAAGGCGAGGTTGAGTTCCAGTTCGCTGAGCGGCGAGGTCGCAAGCTCCGACCAGACGATGGGATTGAGGACCAGTTCCCCCTCTTCCAAGCATCGCTTCAGCGCGTTGAAGGACCAGTTCCGCTGTGGCCGATCCGGGCCCAGCATGTCGATGAGGATATTCGTATCAACGACGGTCGAGGTCATCACGCGGTCCCCGCAGCCATTCGAAATATTCGTCCGGCGTCATGCCGTCCAAATCCCACGTCCCTTGGACACTGGCCGCCCAGGCTTCGAAATCATCAAAGCCGGGTTTGCCGTCGCCGACCTTGACGAGCATCACACCTTCATCCGACACGACGAAATCCACTTCCGAGCCAGGCTCGATGGCGAGCCGGTCGCGGATGGGTTTGGGGATCGTCACCTGGCCTTTTTCCGTCACGCGCATGGTAATACCTCCAAGGTATTACTTAACGGCCAGACCGGAACAAGTCAAGAACAAATCAGCCCGCGAGCTTGGCGAGGCGGCCGGAGAGGCCCTGGCGGTTGTGGGCATGGCAGATGGCGATGGCGAGCGCGTCGGCGGCATCGTTGCCGGTGAAGGTGGCCTTCGGCATCAGCACCTTCAGCATCATGTGGATCTGCTGCTTTTCGCCATGCCCGACGCCGATGACGGCCTTCTTTACCGCGTTCGGCGCATATTCCGCCACGCGCAGGCCCGCGCGCGCCGGCACCAGCATGGCGATGCCGCGCGCCTGGCCGAGCTTCAGGGTCGCCGTCGCATCCTTGTTGACGAAGGTCTGCTCCACGGCAGCCTCATGCGGCTGATGGCTGTGCACGACCTCGGAAAGGCCGTCATGAAGCTGGCAGAGGCGGGAGGCGAGGTCCATGTCACCATCGGAGGTGACGGTGCCGGACGCAACGAAGCGCAGTGAATTGCCGAGCGTCTCGATGATGCCCCAGCCGGTGCGGCGAAGCCCCGGATCGATGCCGATGATGCGAATCGTTTCCTGCATGGCGAAACCCTAATCTCCTGGGGCGGACCCTGCCAGCGAAATGTGAACAAAACAAAAACAGACCGACAATTCCATCCGGCGTCATGAAAACCCTCCGGCCGTCGCTTGGATTTCACGAAACTGAACCTACATGGGAGCACAATCAAATCCGCTTACAAAGAGGCCGCGGCCATGGTGCCCTTTTCCATCCTCGATCTTTCCCCGATCATCGAAGGCGGCACCGTCGCCCAGTCGCTCGAAAACTCCCGGCGCCTCGCGCAGGAAGCCGAAGCGCACGGCTACAAGCGCTTCTGGCTTGCCGAGCACCACGGCATGCGCGGCATTGCCAGCGCGGCCACCTCGCTGGTCATCCAGCATGTGGCCGCGGGCACGGAAAGGATCCGCGTCGGCTCGGGCGGCATCATGCTGCCGAACCATTCACCGCTGGTCATCGCCGAGCAGTTCGGCACGCTCGCCGCGCTCTTTCCGGATCGCATCGATCTCGGCCTCGGCCGCGCGCCCGGCACCGACATGCGCACCGCCCAGGCGCTCCGCCGCAATCTCGACAGCGCCGCCAACAACTTCCCGCAGGACGTCGTCGAGCTGATGCAACTGATGGGGACGGCAAGCCCCGAGCAGAAGGTCGTCGCCATTCCCGGCGCGGGCAGCAACGTGCCGGTCTGGCTGCTCGGCTCCAGCCATTATTCGGCGCATCTCGCCGGCATGCTGGGCCTGCCCTTCGCCTTCGCCTCGCATTTCGCGCCGGACATGCTGCTGACGGCGCTTGAAATCTACCGCGACCGCTTCGAGCCCTCGCAATATCTCGACAAGCCGCATGTCATGGTCGGCGTGATGGGCGCGGCCGCCGATACGGACGCGGAGGCCGATTATCTCTTCACCTCGATGCAGCAATCCTTCGTGCGCCTGCGCCGCGGCACGCCCGGCGCCTTCCCGGCGCCGGTCGACGACATGGATCCTCACTGGAGCGAGAACGAGCGCATCAATGTCGAGCACACGCTGCAATATGCCGTCGTCGGCGGACCGGAAAAGATCCGACGCCGCATCACCGATTTCCTGGCGCTGACCAGGGCGGACGAGCTGATCGTGTCGATGCCGGTCTACGACATGGAGGCCCGGCTGAAATCGGTGCGGCTTTTCGCCGAGGCGCGAGACGCGCTGGCGGCATGAAAAAAGCCGAGACCTTCCAGCCTCGGCTTTCCTGAATGGTGTTCGTTCTCTCCAGCCTCCCCCGTCGTCATGGTCGGGCTTGACCCGACCATCCATGCCGTATCCGCGGCAGTGGATCCTCGGGGCAAGCCCGAGGATGACGGAGAGGACAGGCGGACCGATCAAGCCGAAAGCTTGGCCATCACTTCGTCGGAGACTTCGAAGTTTGAATAGACGTTCTGCACGTCGTCGTCGTCTTCCAGCGTGTCGATGAGCTTCATCAGCGACTGCGCCTTCTCCTCGTCGACCGGCACGGTGTTCTGCGCCTTCCAGATCGCCTTGACGGTCTCGGCTTCGCCGAGCTTGTCTTCCAGCGCCTTGGAGACCTCGCCGATATCCTCGAAGCCGCAGATGATCGTGTGGCCGTCCTCGTCGGTCGTCACATCCTCGGCGCCGGCCTCGATGGCGGCTTCCATGACGGTGTCCGCGTCGCCGGCCGACAGCTTGTAGGTGATCTCGCCGACGCGGTCGAAGGAGAAGGAGACCGAACCGGTTTCGCCGAGCGCGCCGCCGGCCTTGGAGAAGGTCGAACGGACGGAGGAGGCGGTGCGGTTGCGGTTGTCGGTCAGCGCCTCGACGATGACGGCGACGCCGCCCGGGCCGTAGCCCTCGTAGCGCACTTCCTCATAGTTCTCCGCATCGCCGCCGGACGCCTTCTTGATGGCCCGTTCGATGTTGTCCTTCGGCATGGACTGCGCCTTGGCGTTCTGGATCGCCAGGCGCAGACGCGGGTTCATCGCCGGATCGGCCATGCCCGTCTTTGCCGCAACCGTGATTTCACGGGCGAGCTTGGAGAACATTTTCGACCGCACGGCGTCCTGCCGACCCTTGCGGTGCATGATATTCTTGAACTGTGAATGGCCAGCCATGGCACCCCTGTCTCATCTTGCTTGGCGCCCTTTTCGTCGGTCGCCGGTCTCAGTGCGGGGCGTGTCGCCGCGGTGAAGCGTCGCCCTGCCGCCCCGATTTTCGGAATGCCGCCTTATAATTTCATTGCCGCCGCACGTCCAGCAGTCCGGCGAACAAAGCGATGGCCGGGTTCAGTCGGCGCGCAGGCGGGCACGGCTCAAAAGAAAGGAATGGCCGTCATTGCGCTCGCAGGTCAGCCCCGTGCGCTCCGAATAGCAGGTGAAGGGGCCGGCCGACCACGTTTCTCCATAGGGGATGGTCCTGTCGCCGCCGCAGCATCCCTGGTCGCCGACATTGGTGCGCACCACTGCCTTGCCGCTCCGGCCAAGCGTCGCGCGCACATATTTCGGCTCCACCCGGTCGCAGGAGAGTTCCGGGCCGCCATCGGCCGGCTGGTAGGTCTCCGTGCCGCCCTCGGGAATGTAGATGCAGCCGATATTGCCGGACGGCATGACAAAACTCTGCGCCGCGCCGAAGGCGCGTGCGGGCAGCTTTTCCACCGGCTGGGTCACGATCTCCCGCGGCTGGCTCGATTCCGCACCGGGACCACCCGGCGTCGGCGCGCCGCTTGCGAAGGCTAGGGCGCAGGAGAGCAGGACGGCGGGCACGGCAAGAAGGAAACGCATGAAAAACTCCGGGGCATCAGACGCCGGAGAGAATATGAATCGTCGGCCGCTTGGGCAAGTTGCGGATCGACACGGTGACCGTCGCGTCGTCGTCGGTCACGGCGTCGAAGCCCTTGCCGAACATGGAGAGGAACTGGCTGATCGGCGGCCCGCGGCGGTGCATCGGCAGGATCAGCGCGGAGCGCAGGCGCTGCACCACGCGGCTCATGCTTTCCGCGCCCATGGTGAGCCCACCATCGACCGGCACCATCAACACGTCGAGCCGGCCGATCTCGGCATATTGCTTCTCCGTCAATTCATGATGCAGGTGGCCGAGATGGCCGATGCACAGGCCCGCCACCTCGAAGATGAAGATGGAATTGCCGTTCGGCTCCATCGCCCCGCCCCAGCCGCGGATATCCGTCGGCACGTTGCGGATATAGGTGTCGCCCACCACGACATCATGGTCCGCGCCCGTCTCCGAACCCTCCTGCCAGCCATGCAGCACATATTCGATGCCCGGCTCCGGGTTCGTCGTGTAGTGGCTGGAATGGGCCTTGTTCATCGTCACCACGGTCGGCAGCGCCGGCGGCTTGTACCAGCCGTTATAGTCCGTCGCGATCTTCACGCCGCCCGGCGTCTCGATGAAGAAGGTCGAGTGGCCGACATAGGTGATGCGCACCTCCTCGTTCGCCTTCGCCTGGACCCGCAAGGCGGCGCTTGCCGAAACGCTGGCGAAGGTGACGGCGGGAAGCGAGCGCGCGATCATCTGGCACTGGCTGACCGGCGTTTCGACCTGCGCGAGCGAGGCCCGCGGAGCGGCGAAGACCGCGAGGACGGCGAGGATCATGAGCAGGAGATGCGGCATGGGCGGCTCCGTTCATTGGTCGGCGCGACTATGCGCCCGCGGCGCCGACGGGTCGAGATTGTGCGGCGGGCGGGCCGATCACAATCCGTTGAGCGCATGTTGAGCGGAACCTTGCCCGCCGCCTCACGTTCCCCGTCCATCAATCCAACGATTGCGAGGAGCAACCATGTCCAACCTCACCCAGGCACGCGAAAACCCGAAGGAGCAGCTTTTCGACGAGATCGACAGGATCCATGCCGGCATGCTCGGCGTCGACGGAAGCCACATGCACATGCAGCCGATGGCCCCCCAGCTCGATCGCCAGACCGCCACGATCTGGTTCTTCACCAAGACCGATGCGGAGATCGTCGAGGCCATTTCCCCAGGCGCACGCGCCCATTTCTGCGTGGTCGGCAAGGACCATGACTACCATGCCTGCCTTGCGGGCCGCATTTCCGTGCGCAAAGATCCGATCAAGATCGACGAATACTGGAGTTCCATCGTCGAAGCCTGGTTCGACCATGGCAAGGACGACCCGAAGCTCACCATGCTGGCGCTGGAAATCGAGGACGCGGAAGTCTGGGCCTCGACGGGCAGCAAGCTGAAATTCGGCTGGGAGATCGCCAAGGCCAACTTGAACCCCGACGAGGAACCGGATGTCGGCGTGAAGGCGCACCTCAATTTTTCAAACGGCCCGGCCGATCACCTGCGCCACATGATCTGACGTCAGGTCCAGAAATCCGGCAGCGTTTCGGCAAGGCGCGGGCCGAGGCGAAGCGGTGCGATCTTTTCGGCAAGGCCGGTGCGGTCGGAGATCTCGACCGCCAGGCCGCAGATCGTCGCCGGCCCGGAGGCCGCCTCGAAGCGGCCCTTCGGCATTTTCGAGATGAAGCGGTTGAGCGGCTCCTCCTTCTCCATGCCGAGGGAGGAATCGTAGTCGCCGCACATGCCGGCATCCGACATGTAGCCGGTGCCGCCGTTGAGGATCTGGCAATCGGCGGTCGGCACATGGGTGTGCGTGCCGACGACGACGCTGGCGCGGCCATCGACGAAATGGCCGAAGCACTGCTTCTCGCTGGTCGCCTCCGCGTGGAAATCGAAGATCACGGCGTCGGCCTGCTCGCCGAGCGGGCAGGAGGCGAGGATCGTCTCGCCCGCGGTGAAGGGGTCGTCGAGTTCCGGATGCATGAAGACCCGGCCCATGATGTTGGCGACGAGCACGCGTGCGCCGTTCCGCGCGATGAAGAGGTTGGCGCCGCGGCCGGGCGTGCCGGCGGGATAGTTGGCGGGGCGAAGGAACTGGTCGTGCCGGCTGGCGAAGGTCACGGCCTCCTTCTGGTCCCAGACATGGTTGCCGGTCGTCACGACGTCGGCACCGGCATTGATGGTCTCAAGGAAGATGTCTTCCGTGATGCCGAAGCCACCGGCCGCATTCTCCCCGTTGACGACGACGAAATCCAGCTTGAGATCGCTGATCAGCCCCGGCAGGCGCTGCCAGACGGCGGTCCGCCCGGTCTTGCCCACCATGTCGCCGAGAAAGAGAAAACGCATCGAAGAACCTTACGAAACCTGTTGGAACAAACGAAGGCCGCTCTCGGTAAGGATCGCGTCCAGCGTGACGTCGTGCGGCTCCGCGGGTACTGATGCCACTTCCTGGCAATCGAAAGCAATGCCGATCAGTCTCGGCACACGGCCTTTTGCCTTGAGGCGATCGATCGCCCGGTCATAGTGGCCGGCGCCGTAGCCGATGCGGTGCCCTGCCCGGTCGAAGGCCGAAAGCGGGACGAGAAGGATATCGGGATCGAGCACGGCCGCCTCCGGCCCCGGCCCGGTCGTGCCGAATCCGGTCTTGATCACCGGCGCACCGGCGACCATCTCGCGGAAGATGATCGTCTCGCGGTCGAGCACGACGGGAAGGCAGAGCCGCGCCCCGCGCGTGCGAAGATGCGCCATCAGCGGGCGGATATCGGCCTCCGAACGGATCGGCCAGAAGCCCGAAATCACCGTGCCGGGCGCAAATTCGATGCGGTCGCCCGCAAGCTCCACCATGGCGAGGCTGCCCTCGATGCGCGCCTCGGGCGCCATCGCGTCGCGCAGCGCCAGCCGCTCGTTGCGGATCGCCGCCTTCTGTTCCTTGGGTGTCACTGTCGTCTCCAGCCTTGCTGCGCGTGGCTTACCAGCTAGCAGTGCCGGAAGGCAAACCCCCATCCCGGTTGCGACGGCGGGAGGTCGCAGAAAACCGGCCGGCCCGCGGGAAAAGCCACCTGTGCCACATCGGGACAGCGCGGCGAAAAGCCGCCCCGGCCCGTTAAGCATTGAAACAGCTTGTGCTTTCGGCGGCAGGCTGCAGCGTTTAAGCGGGGCCCATGTCCTCGGAAAATGATCTTTCCCCCCTCCCCGCCCTGACCGAGATCGAAAAGCGGTGCCTTGAACTTGCCGCCAACGGCAGGACGCCGGCCGATATCGTGCTCGAAACCGACATCGCCATGACGCGCGTGACGGACGCCATATGCAGCGCGATCGAAAAGCTCGGTGCCCGCAACATCACCGGCGCGATCACCCGCGCGGCCCGCCTCAGGTTGATCTAGGGCCCTATGCGGCGGCGGAAGCCTCCGCCAGCCGCAGCATGGCGAGCGCCGCCCCCTCGTCTGTGATCAGCGTGTTGCAGCCGACGCGCCGGATGGTGGCGCGGATCGCCGGCGCTCGGTGCGCGCCGCCCGAAACGAGCACGATGTGGCGCGCTTTCTTCACCGTATCGAGATCGATGGACATGACCCGGTGGCGGATCGGATGGTCGATCGTATGGCCCTCCGCATCGAGGAAATTGCACATCGTATCGCAGACGCAGCCAGCCGCGATCAGCTCCTCCAGCTCGTGGCGGGCGATGAAATCGCGCGAGAGCGAGCTGGAACGCGGGCCGATGTCGCCACAGCTCACGACGGCGATGTCCATGTTCTCCGCCAGTTCGAACAGCGTCTTCAGGCCGCATTTCTCGATGAGGCTGCGCTTGGTCTCCCGCGAATCGACGAGCAGCGGCGCCAGGAACAGGTAGCACTCCGCCCCAAGCTGGCTCGCCAGCCGCCAGGTGTACTCGATCGGGTTGATATGGTGCGCCTCGACGACGCCGCCGAGCAGCGAGACGACCTTCACCCGCTCGCGCCGCGCCGGGCGGAAGCTGGCGAGCGAGGCGGTGAGCGTGCGTCCCCAGCCGACGCCGATCGTGCAATCGTCCGGGATCGCCTCGGTGAGGAACTGGCCGAGCGCGAGGCCCACGCCCTTGGCGGTCGCCTCGGCGCTGTCGGCCGCCGGCACCACCACGGCCTCGTCGAGCCCATAGGCCTTCTCCAGCCGCACGGCGAGTTCGACGCAATCGGCGACACCCTCGTTGATCCAGATCTGCACCTCGGAGCGCTTCAACGCCTCGTCCAGCATGCGGATGACCGTGGTGCGGCTGACGCCGATCTTCTCCGCCACGTCCTTCTGGGTGAGGCCCTGATTGTAATAGAGCCAGGCCGCCCGGAGGCGCAGTGCCGCCGATTCCGAATAGGCCGTATGTGTGTCGCGCCGGAGCCTTGCCACGTCGCCTCCATTCTTCTCTGCAATGTTCGGATGCACCATAACACAGGAAACGAAAAATGCGACATATGTCCAAGAGATTGGTCAAAAGTACTTGACTTTTCCCTGCGGAAGCGATGATAGTCCGCCTCATATCGGCTGGCGGCACTTCGTCGGCAGATTGGTTGTGCCAGCCCGCGCGGCGACTGAAACAGGAAGCACAGTTGCCGGGCGCGCTTTCACGAGAAACATGGAGGAGGGCCCGAGCGTTCCAGCGCCCGGCGGCCCAGCAACAACCATTCGGGATATCGGATATGACGTCCAAGCTTGAACAACTCCGCGCGATGACGACCGTCGTGGCAGACACCGGCGACATCGAAGCCGTGCGCCGCCTGAAGCCGGTCGATTGCACCACCAACCCCACGATCGTCCTGAAGGCGCTCGGCACGCCGATGTTTTCCGACACCGTTGCGGAAGCCATCCGCTGGGGCCAGTCGCAGGGCGGCAACCGCGAGGGCGTCGTCTCGGCCGTGGCCGACCGCCTCGCCATCTCCGTCGGCGCCGCGCTTGCCGAACTCGTGCCCGGCCGCGTCTCGACCGAAGTCGACGCCGACCTCTCCTTCGACACCGAAGCCTCCATCGCCAAGGGCCGCGAGATCATCAAGGCCTATGAGGCGCGTGGCATCACCCGCGACCGCATCCTCATCAAGCTCGCCTCCACCTGGGAAGGCATCCGCGCTGCGGAAGTCCTCCAGAAGGACGGCATTGACTGCAACCTGACGCTGCTCTTCAACAAGGCGCAGGCCATCGCCTGCGCCGATGCCGGCGTCTTCCTCATCTCGCCCTTCGTCGGCCGCATCCTCGACTGGCACGTCAAGGCCAGCGGCAAGACCTTCACGGCGGAAGAGGATCCGGGCGTGCTCTCCGTCCGCGCCATCTACGACTACTACAAGTCGAACGGCATCGACACGATCGTCATGGGCGCCTCCTTCCGCAACACCGGCGAGATCGAAGCCCTTGCCGGCTGCGACCGCCTGACGATCAGCCCGGCGCTGCTCGAAGAACTCGATGCGGCCGAAGGCACGCTGGAGCGCAAGCTCTCGCCGGAAAAGGTCGCCAGGGTTTCGCCGGTCAAGATCGACGAAAAGGCCTTCCGCTGGATGCTGAACGAAGACGCCATGGCCACCGAAAAGCTCTCCGAAGGCATCCGCGCCTTCGCCAAGGACCTCGGGAGCCTCCGCGCCATGATCGACAAGGAACTGAAGGCCGCGGCGTAAGGCTTGCAGCGGGGGAAGCGCGGAGAAGCTCTCTGTTTCTCTGCTCTGCCCTCTCCTCCTCGCCATACCTCTCCTCCGTCATGGTCGGGCTTGACCCGACCATCCACAGCCGCAGGTGCCGCGTGGATCCTCGGGTCAAGCCCGAGGATGACCAAAGAGAGGGAGGAGACAAGGAGCAAACGGAAAACACGAAGGCCGCCCTTGGGCGGCCTTTTCGTTTGGCGAACGATTTCAGGAAAGTACGATCCGCGACGACCGATGGAGAGTTACGATCCTGGGTGCCTACAAACGTAGGTGGGCACCGTGTGACCAAGCCCACGGGCCGGGTCAGGGACAGCTCCCTTTGGATCGAGTATGGCCCCAGGGATTGTGGTTCCTGTCGGGAAGCGCAGATCGCATCCGATATATAGGCGCAAACCGGCGTCTTCGCCAGTGGCAATTCTGCCGCTCAGTTGACCGGCGGCTTGCCGGACAGTTTCGCCGCCATGCCCTGGATCTGGCTGGTCAGCTCGCCGAGCGCCTGGGCGATGGCATCCTCGTTGCGGGAGACCTCGCTCATCACGCCTTCGCGGCCCTTGCGCAGGTCCTCGGCCTCCGCCTCCAGCTTGGCCAGCCGGCGCTTGACGTCGTTGAGCTCGTCCATGACCATGATGCCGGCCATGACCGTCAGGCGCAGGTCGCCGATCTCGCCGAACTGGCTCTTCAGGTGCCCGACATATTGATCGAAACCGGAGGCGAGCTCTTCGAGATGCGCCTCCTGGCCCTCTTCGCAGGCCATGCGATAGGCCTTGCCATCGATCTGTACGGTTACCTGTGCCATGCGGACGTTCCTGATTGCGGGGATTAGCGGTCGAGCACGGCCCGGATGGTTTCCATGGCCGTGACGAGCCGGCGGGAGACCTCGCGGTTGACCTCCTCCAGGCGGTTTGCACGGAATTCGGACTGGTCGAGCTCTTGGGCGAGCCGCGAGCGATCGGCATTGACCCGCCGCACCTCGCCTTCGACCTCGCCATGGTCGCGCTCGCGGTCGAAGCGCATGTCGAGCGCGTTGTCGAGAGTGCTGATCGCCCTGCGAAGCTCCTCGATCGCCGCCTTGACTGTTTCCCCGTTCGTCATAAAGCCTTCACCGGCACTCTCAAAAAACGCGAATCGCCGCCGCCAGCGCCGGTTCTCTCCCGTTGACAGTATTCAACTGCGGGCCTGAGCGTCAACAGCGCGGCCCCTGCGGCGGGAAACCCGCTGTGGATCAGCGTCGCGGCGGGTTGCGCAGGTCGCCCGACACAGCCCCGCCGCCGCGGCAAAAAAGCCGCCGGAATCACCCCGCAAAGGCCGGAAAAACCGCCGAATTCGTTGACTCCGACGGCTTACCTGCTATGTGTCACCCGCTTCCTAACCGATGCCCGAAACGGCACCGGCCCTGACACCCCGAAGAATACGGAACAGTCATGATCTCTCGCGAAAAACACGACCGGATGGCGAACGCAATTCGCTTCCTTTCCATGGATGCCGTGGAAAAGGCGAACTCGGGTCACCCCGGCCTGCCCATGGGCGCAGCAGACATCGCAACGGTTCTTTTCACCCGCTTCCTCTCCTTCGATCCGAAGACCCCGTCCTGGCCGAACCGCGACCGTTTCGTGCTCTCGGCCGGCCACGGCTCGATGCTCCTCTATTCGCTCCTGTACTTGACGGGCTACGAGGACATCACGATCGACGAGATCAAGAACTTCCGCCAGCTCGGCGCGCGCACCGCCGGCCACCCGGAATACGGCCACGCCGCCGGCATCGAGACGACCACCGGTCCGCTCGGCCAGGGCATCGCCAACGCCGTCGGCATGGCGCTCGCCGAGCGCAAGCTGCGCGACGAGTTCGGTTCCGACCTCATCGAACACTACACCTACGTTCTCGCGGGTGACGGCTGCCTCATGGAGGGGATCAGCCAGGAAGCAATCTCGCTCGCCGGCCACCTGAAGCTCAACAAGCTGATCGTGTTCTGGGACGACAACAACATCTCCATCGACGGCCCGATCTCGATCGCCGACTCGACCGACCAGCACGCCCGTTTCCGCGCCTCGAACTGGCACACCATCGCCGTCGACGGCCATGACCCGGATGCGATCGCCGCCGCCATCGAGGAAGCCCAGAAGTCCGACAAGCCGACCATGATCGCCTGCAAGACGACGATCGGCTGGGGCGCCCCCAACAAGGCCGGTACGCACAAGGTGCACGGTTCGCCGCTCGGCGCCGAAGAGATCGCCGCCACCCGCAAGGCGCTGAACTGGGAATCGGAAGCCTTCGTCGTTCCCTCCGACGTGCTCGACGCCTGGCGTCTCGCGGGCCTGCGCTCGGCCAAGACCCACAAGGAATGGGAAGCGCGCCTCGAAAAGACGGACGCCGAGAAGAAGGCCCAGTTCGTCCGCCGCTTTGCCGGCGAGCTCGAAAGCGGCCTCGAACCGGCGATTGCCGCCTACAAGAAGAAGCTTGCCGAAACCCGGCCGAACCCGGCGACCCGCAAGGCTTCGGAAGACGCCCTCGAAGTCATCAACGGCGTTCTCCTCGAAACCATCGGCGGCTCGGCCGACCTCACGGGCTCGAACAACACCAAGACCAGCCAGACCAAGTCGATCACCCCGACCGACTTCTCCGGCCGCTACATCCACTACGGCGTGCGCGAGCACGGCATGGCGGCGGCGATGAACGGCATGGCGCTGCATGGCGGTCTCATCCCCTATTCCGGCGGCTTCCTGATCTTTTCCGATTACTGCCGTCCGTCGATCCGCCTCGCCGCACTGATGGGCATCCGCGTCATCCATGTCCTGACGCACGATTCCATCGGCCTTGGCGAGGACGGTCCGACGCACCAGCCGGTCGAGCACATGGCGGCGCTGCGCGCCATCCCGAACCTGCTCGTCTTCCGCCCGGCCGACGCCACGGAAACGGCAGAGTGCTGGCAGCTTGCGCTGGAAAGCCACAACCGCCCGTCGGCCATCGCGCTCACCCGCCAGAACCTGATGCCGGTGCGTCTGGAATACGAGGAAGAGAATCTTTGCGCCCGCGGCGCCTACGATCTCGTCTCGGCCAGCGATGCTCAGGTGACGCTCTTCGCCTCCGGCTCGGAAATCGAGATCGCGGTGAAGGCCCAGCAGGCGCTCTCCGCCAAGGGCATTTCGACCCGCGTCGTCTCCGTGCCCTGCGTCGAGCTTTTCGCCGAGCAGCCGGAAGCCTACCAGCAGGCGGTCATCGGCAATTCGCCGGTCAAGATCGCCGTCGAAGCCGGCATCCGCCAGGGCTGGGATCACTTCATCGGCTCGGACGGCATCTTCATCGGCATGTCCTCCTTCGGCGCGTCCGGTCCCTACAAGGACCTCTACAAGCACTTCGGCATCACGCCGGAGGCCGTCGTCGCCGCCGCGGAAGCCAAGCTCGCCTGAGTGCGTAGGGCGCGCCTGTCGCGCCCTCCCCCCGCCAAACGTTTATTGATAGGGAGAGACCCCACATGACTGTGAAAGTTGCCATCAACGGTTTTGGCCGCATCGGCCGCAACGTTCTGCGCGCCATCGTCGAATCCGGCCGCACCGACATCGAAGTCGTCGCCGTCAACGACCTCGGCCCGGTCGAGACCAACGCGCATCTCGTTCGTTACGATTCCGTGCACGGCAAGTTCCCGGGCACCGTCACCGTTTCCGGCGACACGATCGACGTCGGCCGCGGCCCGATCCGCGTCACCGCCATCCGCGACCCGAAGGAACTGCCCTGGGGCGACGTCGACATCGCGCTGGAATGCACCGGCCTGTTCACGACGAAGGAAAAGGCCGGCGCGCACCTTGCCAACGGCTCCAAGCGCGTCATCGTTTCGGCCCCGTGCGACAATGCCGACAAGACCATCGTCTTCGGCGTCAACCACAACACGCTGACCAAGGACGACCTCGTCATCTCCAACGCCTCGTGCACGACGAACTGCCTTGCGCCGGTCGCCTACGTGCTCGACAAGGCCTTCGGCATCGAGAAGGGCTACATGACGACGGTTCACTCCTACACGGGTGACCAGCCGACCCTCGACACCATGCACAAGGACCTCTACCGCGCCCGCGCCGCTGCCTTGTCGATGATCCCGACCTCCACCGGCGCCGCCAAGGCCGTCGGCCTCGTGCTGCCGCAGCTCAAGGGCAAGCTCGACGGTTCGGCCATCCGCGTGCCGACCCCGAACGTCTCGGTCGTCGACCTGAAGTTCGTGCCGAAGCGCAACGTCACCGCGGAAGAAGTCAACGCCGCCATCAAGGAAGCCGCCGAAGGCGAGCTGAAGGGCATCCTCGACTACGTCACCGGCCCGCTCGTCTCGATCGACTTCAACCACGACAGCCACTCCTCGAACTTCGCCGCCGACCAGACCAAGGTCCTCGACGGCAACCTCGTGCGCATCCTCTCCTGGTATGACAACGAGTGGGGCTTCTCGAACCGCATGTCCGACACGGCCGTCGCCCTCGGCAAGCTGATCTAGGGACGCCAAACATGTTCCCGCCCCTTGTCCTCAAGACGGTCCGCTGGCGTCCGTTGGAGGGCGAGGGGCTGGAACACCTGACCGTGCGCGCCGTCGACGGCGGCCTTCGGGCCGAAAGCACCGTGATCGGCGACCACGGCAACCGGCCCTTCGGCGTTCGCTACCGCATCGATCTCGATACCGCCTGGCGAGTCCGCGCCTTCCTCGTCGAAGACATGGCCGGCCGGCGCATCGCGATGACATCGGATGGCGAAGGCCACTGGAGCGGAGAGGACGGAAAACCCCTCCCCGCCTTCGATGGCTGCATGGACATCGATCTCGCCGGCTCGCCCTTCACCAACACGTTGCCGATCCGGCGGCTGGGTCTTTCCGTCGAACATGGAAAGACGACGCTGGCCATGGTCTACGTCCCGTTCGATACGTTCGTGCCCTTCGTGGACGGCCAGCACTATACCTGCCTCGCGCCGGCGAGCCGTTACCTCTATGAAGCGGCGGATCGCACATTCAGCGCGGAGCTTCCGGTCGATGCCGACGGCTTCGTGACCGACTACCCCACCCTATTCGCAAGACTTTGACGGGAGCCCACTCCTCATGACCTTCAAGACCCTCGACAACCTCACCGACATCGCAGGCAAGCGCGTGCTCGTCCGCGTCGATCTCAACGTTCCGGTCAAGGACGGCAAGGTCACCGATGCGACCCGCATCGAGCGCGTCGCCCCGACCATCCGCGAACTCTCGGAAAAGGGCGCGAAGGTCATCCTGCTCGCCCATTTCGGCCGACCGAAGGGTGAGGTCGTCACTGAGATGTCGCTGGAGCAGATCCTGCCCGCCGTCAACGACGTCCTCGGCAGGAAGGTCGGCTTTGCCGCCGATTGCATCGGCGAGCCGGCCGCCGCCGCCATTGCCGCGATGGGCAACGGCGATATCCTGCTTCTGGAAAACACCCGCTTCCACAAGGGCGAGGAGAAGAACACCCCGGACTTCACCGCCGCTCTGGCCGCGAACGGCGACATCTACGTCAACGACGCCTTCTCCGCCGCCCACCGCGCTCATGCCTCCACCGAGGGCTTGGCGCACCTCCTGCCCGCCTATGCCGGCCGCACCATGCAGGCCGAGCTGGAAGCCCTCGAAAAAGGCCTCGGCAATCCGGCCCGCCCGGTCGTCGCCATCGTCGGTGGCGCGAAGGTCTCCACCAAGATCGACCTCCTGATGAACCTCGTGAAGAAGGTCGACGCGCTGGTCATCGGCGGCGGCATGGCGAACACCTTCCTCGCCGCCCGCGGCACCAATGTCGGCAAGTCGCTCTGCGAGCATGACCTCGCAGACACCGCCAAGCAGATCATGATCGAGGCGGCGACCGCAACCTGCGCCATCGTGCTGCCGGAAGACGGCGTCGTCGCCCGCGAGTTCAAGGCCAATGCCGAGAACGAGGTGGTCGACGTCAACGCCATCCCGGCCGATGCCATGATGCTCGATGTCGGCCCAAAGACGGTCGAGGCGGTCAATGCCTGGATCTCGCGTGCCGCGACGCTCGTGTGGAACGGTCCGCTCGGCGCCTTCGAGATCGCGCCCTTCGACGCCGCGACGGTCTCCGCCGCCAAGCACGCCGCTGCCCGCACCAAGGAAGGCAAGCTGGTTTCCGTCGCCGGCGGCGGCGATACGGTCGCCGCCCTCAACCATGCCGGCGTCGCGGATGATTTCACCTATGTCTCGACCGCCGGCGGCGCCTTCCTGGAATGGATGGAAGGCAAGCCCCTGCCGGGCGTCAACGTCCTGCACCAGCAGAAATAACGTCGGGGGGCTTGCGCCCGGCCGCAGATCGCCTACATTTCCATTCAGTGTCAACGAACAGAAAGGAAGGTGATCCAATGTCTAATGAGATTTCGGTCTTGGCTTCGGGCATGGGAATTGTGGTGAACGAAACGAGGCAGCCCTCGTTCTGATCCCCGCCTTCCTTCGGGTCCAAAGACCCGGGTCCGCACCGGACCAAACCTCATGGGGGCCACCTTCGGGTGGCCCTTTTGCGTTTCAGAGCTCGCCCTGGGCGGACGGCTCGCTTCAAGGCCGGATCAGAACGGTCAGCATCATCAGCGCGATGGCGACGACGGCGATCTTCCAGAAATCGGCACGCCGTTTCAGCCCCGGCAGGCCGAGGGGCCGGATGAGATGCAGCAGCATGACGGCGAGGAGCAGGGCGGGAAGGATTTTCGACATGGCGGCCTTTCTCCAGCCTTCCTGTCACACCTCAGACACTTTTCCAAGCGAACAGCGTGAGGCCTGAAAATCATTCGCCCGCGCGCTTTGCATCTGGCAATCGGTAGCAGGTACGCTATTCCTTACCCATTGGCGAAACTCACGAAACCTCATGCGTAAAAACCTCATATCCGTCTTCGCGCTTCTCATGGGCACGCTGTTCCTCTTCCTCGGGAACGGCCTGCATGGCCTGCTCCTGCCCATGCGCGGCGCCTTCGAGGGCTATGAGACGACGATGCTCGGCCTGCTCGGCACGTCCTGGGCGTCGGGCTTCGTTCTCGGCTGCCTTCTGGCACCCACCGTCGTCAAGCGCATCGGCCATGTGCGGGCCTTTTCCGGCTTCGCCTCGCTGATCGCCATCATCGCGCTTTTGACGGGCATGCTGGTCGATCCCTTCTGGTGGATCGCGCTGCGCGCCGTCACCGGCTTCTCGATCGCTGGCACTTCGATGATCATCGAAAGCTGGCTGAACGAGCGCGCCACCAATGAAAGCCGCGGGCTGATCTTCTCGCTCTACATCGCCATCACCCTCGTCGGCACCGTCGGCGGCCAGATGACCGTGGCGCTGGGTGACGTCACGACGCCGCTGCTCTTCATGTTCGCCGGCATCCTCTACTGCCTCGCCATGCTGCCGACGACGCTCTCCACCGCCGCCTCGCCGCAGCCACTGAAGCAGGTCAGGCTCGACATCCCCGCCCTCTACCGCACCTCGCCGGTCGCCAGCGTCGGCATCGTGCTGATCGGCATCGCCAACGGCGCCTTCGGCACGCTCGGCGCGGTCTTCGGCACCAATGCCGGCCTCTCCTCCAGCACGATCGCCATCATGATGAGCGTCGCCATCTTCGCCGGCGCCGTCATGCAGCTGCCCGCCGGCCGTCTGTCCGACCGGGTCGACCGGCGCATCGTGCTCGCCGCGCTCTCGGCCATCGCCGCGGCAGCGGGCCTGTCGCTCTTCGTCTTCCAGCCGGCCTCCGTCACCATGCTCCTGGTGCTGACGGCCCTCTACGGCGCTATGGCGAACGCGCTCTACCCGATCGCCGTTTCGCACGCCAACGACTTCGCCAGCCCCGAGGACTTCGTCAAGGTTTCCGGCGGGCTGCTGCTACTCTATGGCGTGGGCACGATCATCGGCCCGACGCTCGGCGGCCCGATCATGTCGGCGGTCGGTCCCTATGCGCTGTTCATGGTCACCTGCTGGGCGCATATCCTGATCACCGCCTATGCCATCTTCCGCAGCCGCCGCCGCGCTGCCCTGCCGGCCGAGATGCGCGACTCCTACACGACCATCAATCCCGGCACGCTCACCACGCCGGAAAGCCTTCAGCTTTCGCCGCGCGCCCTCGCCCAGCCGCAGGCCGCCGACGAGCAACAGGAGGACCGTCCCACATGAGCTTTTTCGAAGACGACCGCCCCGTAAAGAAGATCGCCCACGAGATTGGCAGCGACCTCTCGCTACTTTCCGTTGACGAGCTTGCCGCCCGAATCGACCTGCTGCGCGCGGAAATCGAACGGCTGGAGGCGGAGAAGCTGAAGAAGGGCGCCAGCCGCTCGGCGGCGGAGAACCTGTTCCGCTGAACCCGCGCCGGATTGTCGCAGCCTTGCCGAAAAGGCACAGGCACGAGCAAACCGGCAATAGAGTTAACCGGCCATTAAGCCTTCCCTGTTATTACTTGAACATCCGGTCCTTCCGGGTTCAGACATTTTTCCCCTCGGGGTTTCGGTCTGATTTTTCTCCCTGTTTTACCTTGAGAGCCGCTTTCCGCGGCTCTTTTTTTGTTTGCCCGCTCCGTGCGCGCGACCTGTCCCGAAAGAATTGTGGAGATTAACCCTTTCTTAAGAATACTCTTGCGCGAATTGGGTTATGGGATCATCCTCACGACATAAAACGGCCGATTGGAACACCACGGACCGACCTTCCGTTACCTGCATGTGATGCGTTCAACAGGGATGAAACCATGTCCGAAAGAGGATTGAATACCGTCAGCTTCGCTGGCCACGTTGCGTCGTCGGCGCAATTCAAGTCCCTGTACGCCGAGGGCATGGGTCTGGTCGAGGAAACCGCAAGCTACCTTGACGGCGTCGGCCGCCAGGCTTCCAAGGTGCTGCCCCGCATGGCCTCGGTGCTCTATGCGGCCGAATCGATGCGCCTCACTACCCGCCTGATGCAGATGGCCTCCTGGCTGCTCCTGCAGCGGGCCGTCAACAATGGCGAGATGAGCCGCGACCAGGTGCTTTCGGAGAAGAACAAGGTCCGCCTCGACAGCTTCAACGTCGACAAGACCGCGCCCGGCTGGAACGACCTGCCGGAGGCCTTCCGCGACCTCATCGAACGCTCGCTGCGCCTGCAGAACCGCATCGCCCTGCTGGACCGCGAGATCTACCGCCCGCAGGAGGTCCAGACCTTCGCGCCGGACAACCAGAACAGCGTGCAGGCCCAGATCAACCTGCTGCAGACGGCTTTCGGCAGCAACTGAGCAAAGACGGCAACGCCTGATGGAACCCGGCTTCGGCCGGGTTTTTTATTTTGCGGAGACCACCCCTCATCCCCCTGCCGGGACCTTCTCCCCGCAGGCGGGGAGAAGGGGGTGTCGCGCCGGTTTCCCTACTTCTGCGGGTAAGCGATTGTGGGAAACGGCGCGCCCAGCCTTCCTCGCCCCGCTTGCGGGGAGAGGATGCCGGCAGGCAGGTGAGGGGCGATCATCTGCGCCATAAGCAACAAAAAAACCCGGCCGAAGCCGGGTTTTGTAAATTCGTCCGAAGCAGGCGGATTAAAGGCCGAGGCCTTCGAAGCGCTTCTTGAACTTGGAGACGCGGCCGCCGCGGTCCATGAGCTGCTGGTTGCCGCCGGTCCAGGCCGGGTGCGACTTCGGGTCGATTTCGAGGTTCATCGTTGCGCCTTCCGAACCCCAGGTCGAACGGGTTTCGTACTCGGTGCCGTCGGTCATCACGACCTTGATGGTGTGGTATGCGGGATGAATATCAGCCTTCATGACAACTTTCCTGCCTGTTCCGGGGGCCAATTGTCGCAATGGATTGCGACAGCGGGGCCAAAGACGTAAATGAAGCCGCGGTCGGTCGGACCTACGGCTTCCCAATTCGATGGCGAGCCTATACATGAAGGCCGTCCGGATAACAAGAGCCGAAAGACAATTCGTGCCTGAAGGCGCTGGAAACGGGGGTATGGTGTCCACAGACAAAGAGCAGGGCGTGCAGGAAAAATCGGCACGCCGCAACATTCGTCCGCTGGGCAGGCTTGCTCCCTACATCAGTCGTTATCGCGGGCTCGTCGCCGGGGCGCTGGCAGCGCTCGTCATGGCCGCCGTCACCACGCTCGCCCTGCCACTCGCCGTGCGCCGCATGATCGACCATGGCTTTTCCGGCGCCGATGCCGGCTTCATCAACACCTACTTCACGATGCTCTTCGCACTGGCCGGCCTGCTCGCGCTGGCGAGCGCCATGCGCTACTATTTCGTCATCACGCTCGGCGAGCGCATCGTGGCGGACCTGCGCCGCGACGTCTTTTCCCATGTGACGAAGCTTTCGCCCGCCTTCTTCGACGTCAACCAGTCCGGCGAGATTGTCTCGCGGCTGACCGCCGACACGACGCAGATCAAGTCCGCCGTCGGCGCCACTGCCTCCGTCGCGCTGCGCAACCTCATCCTCTGTTTCGGCGCCATCGCCATGATGGTCTATACCAGCCCGAAGCTCTCCAGCCTCGTGATCGCCGCCATTCCCGTCATCGTCTTCCCGCTCGTCGCCTTCGGCCGCTCGGTGCGCCGCCGCTCGCGCGAGGCGCAGGACACACTGGCGGCCGCCTCCGCCTATGCCGGCGAGGCGATCGGCGCCACGCGCACGCTGCAGGCCTTCAATGCGGAAGACGCCGCCCGCGCCCGCTTCTTCGGCGCGGTCGAGCAGGCCTACGGCGCCGCGCGCTCGGCCATCCGCGCCCGCTCGCTGCTGACCGGTTTCGCCATCGCCATGATCTTCGGCTCCGTCGTCGCCGTGCTGTGGTTCGGCGCCCGCGACGTGCTGTCGGGCACGCTTTCGGCCGGCACGCTCGGCCAGTTCCTGCTCTATGCTGTCTTCGCCGCCGGCAGCCTCGGCGCGCTGTCCGAAGTCTGGGGCGAGCTTTCGCAGGCCGCCGGCGCCGCTGAGCGCCTGACCGAACTCCTGGCCGAGCCGCCCGCCATCGCCGCGCCGGCAAACCCGGTGGCCCTGCCGCTGCCCGCGCGCGGCGAACTCGCCTTCAACGACGTGCACTTTTCCTATCCCGCCCGCCCCGGCTATCGCAGCATCAACGGCCTGACCTTTGCGGTGAAGCAAGGCGAGACCGTCGCCATCGTCGGCCCCTCCGGCGCCGGGAAGAGCACGATCCTCTCGCTGGTGCTGCGCTTCTACGATCCCGACGCGGGCACGGTGTTTCTCGACGGCGTCGATCTGCGCACGGCCGATCCGGAAGAGCTGCGCCGCCACATCGCGCTCGTGCCGCAGGACGTCACCATCTTCGCCGCGACGATCCGCGACAACATCGCCTTCGGCATGTCCGGCGTCAGCGACGAGGCCGTGCGGGCCGCGGCAAGGGCGGCGCAGGCGGAAGAGTTCATCGAACGGCTCGACAGGGGCTATGACACCATGGTCGGCGAACGCGGCGTCACGCTGTCGGGCGGCCAGCGCCAGCGCATCGCCATCGCCCGCGCCATCCTCAAGGACGCCCCGCTACTGCTTCTCGACGAGGCGACCTCCGCCCTCGACGCGGAAAGCGAGACGCTTGTCCAGAAGGCCCTTGACGGCCAGATGGGCAAACGCACGACGATCGTCATCGCCCATCGTCTTGCCACCGTGCTGAAGGCCGACCGCATCCTCGTCATGGAGGCGGGCCGCATCGTCGAGGAAGGCACCCACCAGTCGCTCATCCGGCAGGATGGCCTTTACGCCCGCCTCGCCCGCCTGCAGTTCGACCACGGAGGCCAGGCCTTCCTTGGAGAGGACCGCGCCGTCGGCTGAACGCCGGCTCTTGCCGGAAGGGCCGGGCGCCCTATCCTGAGGGGGCGGACTTCACGTCACCTCGGGAGGAAACAACGTGACATTTTCGACGCTCACCCGCCGGACCCTCATGGTCCTCGGCACCACCGTGCTCGCATCGCTGGCGCTCGGCCTGCCCGCCAGCGCCCAGCAATTCCCCGACCGGACGATCACGCTCGTCGTGCCCTTCGCCGCCGGCGGCTCGACGGATGTCGTCGCGCGCATCATCGCGCAGAAGATGGGCGACATCCTCGGCCAGCAGATCGTCGTGGAAAATGTCGGCGGCGCGGGCGGCAGCCTGGGCGCCGACCGCGTGGCACGCGCCGAGCCGGACGGCTACACGATCCTGATGGCGACCGTCGCGACACACGCGCTGAACCCGCTGATCCTCAAGACCAAGCCCTACGATGCGGAGAAGGACTTCGCGCCGGTCTCGCTGCTCGTCATCGTGCCGAACGTGCTGGTGGTGAACCCGGAACTGCCGGCCAAGAGCGTCGAGGAACTGCTGGCGCTGCTGAAGGCCGATCCGGAAGGCTACAGCTATGCCTCCTCCGGCAATGGCACGCCGCTGCACCTGTCCGGCGAACTCTTCAAGTCGATGGCGGGCGTCAACATGCAGCACGTGCCCTACAAGGGCTCCGGCCCGGCGCTGAACGATGTCATCGGCAACCAGATCCCGATCATGTTCGACAACCTGCCCTCCTCCTCCGGCCACATCAAGGCCGGCACGCTGCGTGCGCTCGCCGTCACCACGAAGGAGCGCGCCGCCTCCTTCCCGGATGTGCCGACGGTCGCCGAATCGGGCATTCCCGGCTACGAGACCTACACTTGGAACGCGCTCTTCGCCCCGGCCGGTACGCCGGATGACGTCGTCGCAAAGCTGAACGAGGCGGCCAATGCAGCACTGAAGGACCCTGCCGTCGCCGAGCGCATGAAGGAGTTCAGCGCCACAATCGTCGGCTCGACGCCGGAAGAACTCGGCAAGCACGTCACGGAGGAGCTTGCCAAGTGGAAGCCGGTGGTCGAGGGCGCCAACATCCAGATGGACTGAGTTATCTTTCGGTGAGTTTCAGCTCGATGCGGCGGTTGGTTGCCCGCGCCGCGTCGTCGCTGCCCTCGGTGATCGGCTGGAACTCGCCGAAGCCCGCCGCGACCAGCCGGTTGGCCGGCACACCCCGGGAAATCAGGAACTTGACGACCGACGTCGCGCGGGCGGAGGAAAGCTCCCAGTTGTCGCGGTAGCGGCCCGTGCCGGAAAGCGGCACATTGTCCGTATGGCCGTCGACGCGCAGCACCCAGTTGATCTCGGAGGGTATCTCCCGGGCGAGATCGAGCAGCGCGGTGGCGAGCTTGCCCATCTCCGCCTGCCCCGCCTCGTTGAGATCGCTGCCGCCCGAGGGAAACAGCACCTCCGACTGGAAGACGAAACGGTCGCCGACGATGCGGATGTTCTCCCGGTCGGAAAGAATCTCGCGCAGGCGCCCGAAGAAGTCGGAGCGGTACCGGTTGAGCTCCTGCACGCGCTGTGCCAGCGCGACATTGAGGCGGCGACCGAGATCGGCGATCTTCGCCTGCGAGGACTTGTCCTTGGCCTCGGAAGCCTGCAGCGCCTCCTCGACGGCGGCGATCTGGCTGCGCAGCGCCGCGATCTGCTGGTTGAGCAGCTCGATCTGGCTCATGGCCCGCGCGCTCACCTGCTTTTCCGAATCGAGCTCGCCCTCCAGCGTCGTGACGCGGGCATTGGCGGCATCGGAAGCGCCGGCCCCGCTGTCGAGCAGTTGCTGGAGGCGGGTGCGGTCGCTTTCCGACTGGGCAAGCGAAGCCTGGAGATTGGCGAGTGCGTCCTCCAGATCCTGCTTGCCGCTCTTCTCCAGTGCGAGAAGCTGGGTCAGTTCGTTGATCTGGCTCGTCAGCCGGTTGAGCACGTCGTCCTTGCCGGAAATCTCGCGGCTGAGGAAGAACTGCGCCAGCACGAAGACCGTGAGCAGGAACATGATGGCGAGCAGCAGCGTCGACAGCGCATCGACGAAGCCCGGCCAGTAATCGACCGCGCGCTGGCTGCGCCGGTTGCGGGCGAGCGCCATCCCTATTCGCCCCCGGCCTTATGGGCCTTTTCCGTCGCGCGCTCCGGCAGGCGCTCGACGTTCTTCTCCCCGCTGCGGGCAGCGAGCCGATCGAGCGTGCGGCGCAGCGCCTTCGATTCTTCCTGCTGCGCCTCGATCCAGTCGCGCAGCATCTGCTGCTCGCTGCGCATGTTCTTGACGAGGCCCTGGATACCCTCGGCAAGGCTGGCCATGGCCGCCGTCGAGCGGCCGCCGCCACCCTCCTGCGCCAGTTTCAGGATCTGCTGGGCAAGCGCCTGCACATCGGTGGAGGAACTGGATGCCATGTCGACGACCGGCTGCAGTTCCGAGCCGACATCGGTGACGGAAGAGAGCCAGTTCTCCAGCTCCGTATAGAAACGGTTCTGCGCACGGCCGGCCTGCAGGTCGAGGAAACCGAGGATCAGCGAACCGGACAGGCCGAAGAGCGAAGTCGAGAAGGCGGTGCCCATGCCGTCGAGCGGCGCGGAAAGGCCTTCCTTCAGGGCGTTGAGGATGTCATTCGCGGTGCCGCCGCCAGCATCGAGCGACTGGATGACCTGGCTGATCGAGCCGATGGTGCCGAGAAGGCCCCAGAAGGTGCCGAGAAGGCCGAGGAAGACGAGAAGGCCGATGAGGTAGCGGGACGTGTCGCGCGATTCGTCGAGGCGGGTCGCGATGGAATCGAGGATCGAACGCAGCGCGGTGGCGGAGAGCGCCACGGAATGCCGCCGGCCGATCAGGGCGCGCATCGGCGCCAGCAGCACGGGATCGCGCCCGACCTTCTCGGCGCTGCCGGCGGCGCGGAAGGAATTGAACCAGCGCACTTCCGGCCTCAGCGCCAGCACATGGTTGAAGACCAGGAGGATGCCGATCAGCAGCACGCCGAGGATGAGGCCGTTGAGGCCGGGATTGCTGAGGAAGGCCGATTGCGCCTGGCGGAAGAGGATGGCGGCCACGAAGCCGACGATGATGAGGAAGATCACCATCGTCCAGAAGAAGGCCATGGGGCTTGAGAGTTTGTGGGGATAATCCTCCCCGGTCTCGGGCGACCCTCCCCAACCCGACAGCCCAAGCTTCGCCATGTCGTCGTCTCTCCACTTCCTTGTCGGCCGGGAGACTAGAGGAAGATTGCGCCGAATTGAAGGGCTTAGCGGCAACAGCGGCGCGGAATGCGCCGCCCATTTCCGGGTCTTAGCGCGTCGGCACCGGGCGGTGCACGACTTCGCTGAGCGCCTTGTGGATATATTCGTTGCCGGCGATGACCGTGCCGGTGTCGAGCATGGCGCTGCCGCCGGTCAGATCGGTCGCGTAGCCGCCGGCTTCGCGAATCAGGAGAATGCCGGCCGCCAGATCCCACGGCGCCAGGTCACGCTCCCAGAAACCGTCGAAACGGCCGGCGGCGACATAGGCGAGATCGAGCGAGGCCGAGCCGAGGCGGCGCATGCCGGCGACCTCGCCCATGACATGGCGCAGCTCGATGAGGAACTTGCCGTGGTTGCCGCGGCCGAGATGCGGCATGCCGCAACCGATGACGGCGTCCGACAGGTTCTTTCGGGCCGCGACGCGCAGGCGCCGGTCGTTGAGGAAGGCACCGCCGCCGCGCTCGGCGGTGAAGAGCTCGTCCGTCGCCGGATTCAGCACGACGGCGGCGACGATCTCGCCGTTCCGCTCCAGCGCGATCGAGATGGCGAAGGCGGGAATGCCGTGCAGGAAGTTGGTCGTGCCGTCGAGCGGATCGACGATCCAGCGATGCGCGCCGTCGGTGCCGATGATCTCGTCGGATTCCTCGCCGAGGAAGCCGTAGGTCGGGCGGGCCTTCATCAGGTCCTCACGGATCAGCTTCTCCGCCTTGCGGTCGGCCTGCGAGACGTAGTCGCCCGGCCCCTTGAGCGAAACCTGCAGGTTCTGCACTTCGCCGAAATCGCGCGCAAGCGACTTGCCGGCCTTGAAGGCGGCCTGAACCATGACGTTGAGAAGAGCTGAACGAGCCATGTAGAAAAAATCCTTCGGGAATGTCCGGCGCTTCGAAACGGCTGAGCCGCGGCGCGAAAGCGCGCCGGGACCGGAATATGTGGCCTCAAAACCACAAATCCCCCGAAGTTTCAAGCCTTCGCCCCCTGCAAGGGCTGCAATGCAGGGGCCTCGATGCTGCAAAGGGTAAACGGGGTGGCGTCAGGAGCCGGAACGGTACTTGTTCGCCGCGTCGACCGCCGCCTTCTGCTGCGCGTCGCTGAGGCCGAGATAGAAGTCCTCCAGCGAGGGGTCGTTGAGCCCGGCGCGACGCGCGAGAACGAACCACTTGGCCGCCTCGACCGGATCGGCCTTCGTGCCGATGGCGTGGATGTAGAGCTGGGCAAGCTTGCTTTGCGCAACGACATTGCCGCCGCCGGCCGCCCGCCTCAGCCATTTGAAGCCGGCCTCGTAGTCGCGCTCGCCGCCTGTGCCGTTGACCAGCCACATGCCGAGATCGAGCTGGGCCGTATCGAAGCCGGCGCGCGCCGCGCGCAGCAGCCATTCACGGGCGCGCCGGGTCTTCTCCTCCGGCAGGTCCTTCAGGCTGATATAGATCTGCGAGACGGCATATTGCGCATCCGCAATGCCCTGCTCGGCGGACTTCTCGTAATAGGGCAGCGCGGCGCGCAGGCCTTTTTCCCCCGGAGAATCGGCCACCAGCACCTGTGCGTAGTTGAACTGCGCGGAGGCATTGCCGAGATCGGCCGACTTCTTCATCAGCTCGTCCGCCTTGGCGCGGTCCTCCTTCGAGCGGGAGCGCTCCATCAGCAGGATCGCATATTTGAACATGCCGGTGGGATCGCCGCCATTGGCGGCCTGCTCGTACCAGAACATCGCCTGTTCGCGGTTCCGCTTGACACCGAGGCCGCGGTCGAGGACCTCGGCCACCAGCGTCTGCGCGGCCGGATCGCCAAGCTGCGCGCGTGGCAGGGCCAGTTCCATCGCCGTCAGGTAGCGGCCGCGCTGGAAGGCGCCGTAAGCTTCGTCGATCTTGCCGGTGAAGGGTTTTTCCGCCGGCAGGTCCGGCAGGTCCGCCCCCATGCGGTCGAGCACGGAGAGACCCGTCGAGGGGCCGTCGGCCGGCTTGTCCTTCTCCGCCGTCGCGGCAGGCTGGTCGTCGACCGATGCGGGCTCGGCCTCGCTTGCCGGATCCGTGACGGCGGTCTCAGCGCTGCCGGCCGTCACGGACGGTCCCTTCTTCGCCGGCTCCGCCAGGGCGGGCGCGGCCACGACGACGCCGGTGGCGAGCAGCGCCACCGGCACTATGCGGCAAGCTTGGATGAGAACGGCCCTGATCATGGGCGCCTACTATTGCTCAAACCGTGGCGCTTTTTCGTCAAGAAGCGCGTTGACCGCCGCAACCACATGAGGCGCCTGCGCAGGATCGGCGAAAACCGCCTTGTCGAGCGCCACGAACTCCGCGCCGGTCTCGGCCGCGGCAAGGGCGGACTGCGGATCCGTGCCACCGAGCACGATGCAGGGGATCTCCACCATGGAGGCCCACCATTCGGCAAGCGCGAGGTTCTTCGGATGCGCCTCCGGCTTGATGTCGCCGCCGATCTTGCCGAAGAAGATGTAGTCCGGCTGCACCTCGCCGATCTCCAGCGCCCTGTGCCGGTCCGTCGCATTGCCGCCGCCGACGATGAGCTTCGGCGTGAACTTCTCGATGGCCTCGCCCAGTTCCTCGATCCCGCCGGTAATGTGGATGCCGTCGGCCTTCGCCCGGCCGGCAACGCGGGTATCGCCGGCAACGAGCGCCGCGGCGCCCGCCTGCTGGACGATCGGCACCAGGGTTTCGGCATGCTTCTGGAACTGGCCGTCATCCAGCCCGTATTGCGGCAGGATCACCGAGGCGACGTCGCCGCCCTTCAGCGCGCCTTCCAGCATCGCGGCGCGGGCGGAAAGGTCCTCGCCCTCGGGGAGGATCAGCACCAGGCGGCAGCGGGGTTCGGCATCGGACATGGATGGACTTCCTTAGAATACGGCACTCGGGCTCGTCATAACAGATCAAAGCGGATAGACGGAAGGACGAACAGGATCAACCGCCCTCCATGCCCATCGACCCCACCATCTACTATGCCGCCATCCCCGCAGTCCTCCTTGTCGGCCTGACGAAAGGCGGCATGGGCGAGGCACTGGCCCTGATGGGCGTGCCGCTGCTTGCCATGGCCGTTCCCCCGGTGCAAGCCGCCGCCATCCTGCTGCCCATCCTCGTGGTGATGGATTGCGTCTCGCTCTGGATCTGGCGCCAGCACAACGACCGCACGCTGCTGAAGATGCTGCTGCCCGGCGCCCTCATCGGCATCGCGATCGGCTGGGCGACATCGGCCTATGTGCCGCGCGATGCGCTGCGCCTCATCATCGGCCTCATCACCGTGCTCTTCGTCGCCCGCTACTTCTACAATAGCTGGCGGGCACGGTACGGCTACATCGTCCCGGCCAGGCCGCACCGGCTGCTGCCCGCCGCCTTTCTCGGCACGCTGTCCGGCTATGGCAGCTTCGTCGCCCATGCCGGCGGCGCGCCCTTCCAGGTCTACGGCCTGCCGCTGAAGCTTCCGCCGCGCGACTATACCGGCGCGGGCGTACGCTTCTTCGCCATCCTCAACGCCATCAAGCTCGGCCCCTATTTCGCCCTCGGCCAGCTCGACACGACCAACCTGACGATATCGGCCACGCTGGTGCCGCTCGCCATTGCCGCAACGGCCGTCGGCGGCTTCCTCGTCAAGCGCATGAAGCCGGATGTCTTCTATCCCTTCATGTATGCCATGGTCCTCGTCGCCGGCCTGAAACTCGTCTATGACGGCGTTCTCGCCTTTCTGTGACGGCCGGGAAACCGGGCTCTTCGCAGCGCACAAAACGCTTGCCGCAAATGCTGCTTTGCCATAGCTTTCGGCCATGGCGCACCCGGACCCCTTCACGGCGATTGCCGATCCCAACCGCAGGTTCCTGCTGGAGGAGCTGCGCCGCGCGCCGCGTACGGTCAACGAGCTGTCCGAAGGCCTGCCGATCAGTCGCCCGGCGGTCTCGCAGCACCTGAAGGCCCTGCTCGACTGCAATCTCGTCAGCGTCAAATCCGAAGGCACGAAGCGCATCTACGCCATCAACGCGAAGGGTTTCGACCGGCTCAATCTCTGGCTCGACCAGTTCTGGTCGTAACGCCGACGTCCCATCCTGAAACAGGACGCCCCGGCGCGCTATCATGGCGGCCAGGGCGTCTCGACATCTAAGGTTTTCGTGTACCGGGAGCGGTTTCGCGAATTGGGCTCCTACCCTGGTCCTCCCATACAGACCAACTGTTCCGCGACCCTCACCCCTTCTGTAACTTTGGAAAAATCCCTGTCCTTTCAGTGAGACGAGCCGCGAAGGCGCTCGATCTCGTCCTTGATGCGCAGCTTGCGACGCTTGATGTCTGCAATCGTCTGGTCCTCGGAGGAGGGCTGATTCATTGCAGCGTGCAGCTCTGCCTCCAGAGCGAAGTGCTTCTTTTCGAGCGTGGCCAGATGAGCCTCAATCGTCATGTGACAGTTCCTTCCTTTTGCTTGCACCCGGTCATTTGCATGCCGGGTGATCCAGGTTGCAACAGAACCAGTGTGCCATGTCATTTTTCATTTGTCGAAGGCGAAAACGTGGCAAGGGATAACTTCCCGTTACCAGGGGTTTCGTGGTAGGAGCAGCCTTCATACAAGCTGGAGGATCGCGGCTCGGCCGCGTCGCCGACGACGGGGAAAGAATAGCATGGCCGACCAGGAACAGGCTGAATTGCGGCTTGCAGCCGCACGGCTTCGCCAGGAGCACGAAGACTACGATGCCGCTATCAACGCAATGATCCAGGTCGGCTGCGAAGCCCTCAGAATCCAGCGCATGAAGAAGAAGAAACTGGTCCTCAAGGACAAGATTTCCAAGCTGGAAGACCAGATCATCCCCGACATCATCGCCTGAAAGCGGGAAAGACGCCTTGGACACGACAGAAACGCCCCCCGTCGCCATCATCATGGGAAGCCAGTCCGACTGGGAGACGATGAAGAACGCCGCCGATACGCTCGATGCGCTCGGCGTCGACTACGAGGCCCGCATCATTTCGGCGCACCGCACGCCCGACCGGCTCTACAGCTTTGCGCGCGGGGCGAAGGCGGAGGGTTTCAAGGTCATCGTGGCCGGCGCCGGCGGCGCGGCCCACCTGCCCGGCATGGCCGCGGCGATGACGCCGCTGCCGGTCTTCGGCGTGCCGGTCCAGTCCAAGGCGCTGTCCGGCCAGGACAGCCTGCTCTCCATCGTGCAGATGCCCGCCGGCATTCCCGTCGGCACGCTCGCCATCGGCAAGGCCGGCGCCGTCAATGCCGCCCTGCTCGCCGCCGCCGTTCTGGCGCTGAGCGATCCGGAACTCGCCCACCGCCTCGATGAATGGCGGGACAACCAGTCGAACGCCGTCGCCGAATATCCCGTGGACGGCCCCCTATGAGCACCCGCACGATCGGCATCATCGGCGGCGGTCAGCTCGGCCGCATGCTGGCCATGGCGGCTGCCCGGCTGAACCTCAGGACCGTCATCCTCGAACCGCAAGCCGATTGTCCGGCCGCGCAGGTCGCCAACGCCCAGATCGTCGCGGCCTATGACGATGCGGATGCGCTGGCGGAACTTGCCCGCGTCTCAGACGTCGTCACCTACGAGTTCGAGAACGTGCCCGTCTCCGCCGCCGAGGCGCTCGCCGCGGCCGTTCCGGTCTATCCGCCGCCGCGCGCGCTGGAGGTCTCGCAGGATCGGCTTATCGAAAAGCGCTTCATCCGCGACTGCGGCATCCGCACCGCCGATTTTGCCGCCGTGGACAGCCAGGCCGACCTCGAAGAGGCGCTCGACCGTTTCGGCGGCGTCGGCGTCCTGAAGACGCGCCGGCTCGGCTATGACGGCAAGGGCCAGCGGCTTTTCCGTTCCCCCGCGGAGGAACGCGACGGCGCCTTCGAGGCGCTCGGCGGCGTGCCGCTGATCCTCGAAAGCCTGGTGCCGTTCGAGCGGGAAGTCTCCATCATCGCCGCGCGCGACCGCGACGGCACGATCGCCTGCTACGACCCGGCGGAAAACGTCCACCAGAACGGCATCCTGCACACTTCCACCCTGCCCGCCCGCATCAACGAGGCGACCGCCGACCAGGCCCGCAAGGCCGCGCGCGCCATACTCGACCAGCTCGGCTATGTCGGCGTCATCGGCGTGGAATTCTTCGTGTTGCAGGATGGCGGGCTCGTGGCCAACGAGATCGCACCGCGCGTGCACAATTCCGGCCACTGGACGGAGGCGGCCTGCATCATCTCGCAGTTCGAGCAGCATATCCGCGCCGTTGCCGGCCACACGCTCGGCGATCCCCGCCGCCATTCGGACTGCGTGATGCAGAATCTCGTCGGCGACGACATCGAGGACGTTCCCGCCTGGCTCACCAGACCCGGCGTGCTCGTCCATCTCTACGGCAAGACCGAGGCCCGGCCGGGTCGGAAAATGGGGCATGTCACGCAGATTCTGGACTGACGCAATTCCAGGAAAACTGTGCGTAAAAGCCTCCCAAGCCCGCCACAAATGGTTGACAGCACAAAAGCGACAAGGTACATGCCTGCTAACCCGAGAGCGCGCCCGAAACGGCGCGTTTTTGATTGAGGAAATCCGGCGAACTCGAGTCGCCCTGCAATACGCGGATCAGAAAAATGAAGATCAAGAATTCGCTCAAGTCGCTCAAGGCTCGTCATCGCGAGAACCGCCTTGTTCGCCGTAAGGGCCGCATCTACATCATCAACAAGCAGAACCCGCGCTTCAAGGCTCGCCAGGGCTGATTGGCGTCGTGGTCGCCATCCCGCGAGCGGGATGTGATGATCGAGAAATATTGATTTGAAGTTGGGCCATGGCGGTTTACCATAACCGCCATGCGCTTTTTTATGCTTTCAGCACTCTGTCTTTCCCTCGCCATGATCGGTACCGCACCGACCGCTGCGCTTGCGCAGGCGGTGGACAAGGCATCAGTCGATCCCGCCTCCAGCACCTTCACGACCCAGGCGCAGCGCCTCGACAAGCTCTTCACCGAGCTGAAACACGAGGGCAATGCGGATACGGCCCGCGGCATTGCCGACCAGATCCGCCGGGAATGGCAGGAATCGGGCAGCGCCAGCATCAACCTTCTTATCCGGTGGGCCGACAAGGCCATTTCAGAGGAAAAGAACGCCGCAGCGCTCGATTTCCTCGACGAGGCGATTCGCCTGAAGCCCGATTATGTCGAGGGCTGGAACCGGCGCGCGACGCTGCATTTCAAGATGGGCAACTATCGCAAGTCGATGTCCGACATCAACCGGGTGCTGGCCATCGAGCCGCGCCACTTCGGCGCGCTCGCCGGCATGGCGGCGATCCTCGCGCAGTCGGGCCGGGACGAACTGGCGCTGAGGGCCTGGGAACGCTTCCTCGACATCTATCCGAGCGAGCGGCAGGCGCAGAAGGAAATGGGCAACCTCGCCGAAAAGCTGACCGGCCAGCGCACATAGCCTGCGGCGAGGAACCCGCCTGGATCGACACTCTCGCCACAAACCGGACTACACCGTCACGGACCTTGCCATCTGGGCGCTGGAGAAGGTCGTCAGGAATCGGCAAGGCGGGCCGAGGCCCGCCTTGCGAGGGTTCATGAAGAACAGGCTCAGACGCCGCTGACGCCGTCCGCGCCGATATAGGCGATGCGCAGCATGTTCGTCGCGCCGGGCGTGCGCAGCGGCACGCCGGCCGAGATGATGATGCGGTCGCCCGGCTTGCCGAATTCTTCCGCGACGACGATGCGGCAGGCGCGGTTCACCATGTCGTCGAGGTCTTCCGCATCGCCCGTGACGACGCAGTGCAGGCCCCAGACGACCGAGAGGCGGCGGGCCGTTTCGATGACCGGCGAGAGCGCCAGGACCGGCACTTCCGGCCGCTCGCGCGCGGCGCGCAGGCCCGTCGTGCCCGACGAGGTGTAACAGACGATGGCCGACAGTTTCAGCGTCTCGGCGATCTGGCGGGCGGCGAGCGAGATGGCGTCGGCGCCCGTGGCTTCCGGCGTCGAACGCTGGGCATAGATGATGCCCGGATAGTGCGGGTCGCGCTCGACCTTGCTGGCGATCGAAGCCATGGTGGAGACAGCTTCGACCGGATAGTCGCCGGAGGCGGATTCGGCCGACAGCATCACGGCGTCCGCGCCTTCGAAGACGGCGGTCGCGACGTCAGAGACCTCGGCGCGGGTCGGCACGGGGGCGGAGATCATCGATTCCAGCATCTGCGTTGCGACGACGACCGGCTTGCCGGCGCGGCGGCAGGCGCGGATGAGCTGCTTCTGCAGGCCCGGAACGGCTTCCAGTGGCATTTCCACGCCGAGGTCGCCGCGCGCCACCATGAGCGCGTCGGACAGTTCGATGATCTCGTCGATGCGCTCGATCGCCTGCGGCTTCTCGATCTTCGACATCAGGCCGACGCGGCCGCGGGCGACCTTGCGCACCTCGGCAAGGTCTTCCGGGCGCTGGATGAAGGAGAGCGCCACCCAGTCGACGCTGCCGGTCGCCAGAACCGCATCGAGATCGACGCGGTCCTTCTCGGTCAGCGCGCCGACACCGAGCAGCGTATCGGGCAGGCTGACGCCCTTGCGGTCGGAGATCTTGGTGCCGGAGACAACGGTGCAGACGATGGATTTGCCGTCCGAGCTTTCGGCGCGCAGGTGCAGCTTGCCGTCGTCGATCAGCAGGCGATGGCCGGGCTTGACGGCTTCCAGGATTTCCGGATGAGGCAGGTAGACGCGCGTGTTGTCGCCGGGCACGTCCTTGTTGTCGAGCGTGAAGGTCTGGCCGGGTTTCAGCTCTTCCGATCCGTTGGCGAACTTGCCGACACGCAGCTTCGGGCCCTGGAGGTCGGCGAGGATGCCGATCGGGCGGCCGCAGCGGGCTTCCACGGCGCGGATGCGGCTGATCAGCGTGCGCATCACGTCATGGCTGGCATGGCTCATATTGATGCGGAACAGATCGGCCCCGGCCTCATGCAGCTTCTGGATCATCTGCTCGTCGGACGATGCGGGTCCGAGCGTGGCGAGGATTTTGACTTTTCTGTTCCGTCTCATCAGTTCTGGCTTTCCTGGGTCCCTGGCGTATCTGAGAGCTGCACCATCCAGCTCCCCTGTCGGCCCGTGTCATATTCCTTGAAGCCCATGCGCTGGAAACCGCGTGCGAAGCAGTCCTGCACGCCGGTGATCTTGAACTCGTTCTCGGCGACGCACATGTTGACGTCGCCGGTCCAGCGGCCGCCGCGGGCGGCATCTTCGGCATAGAGGTAATAGTAGCGCGACTGCAGCTCGCCCTCGATCAGCGTGGCGCAGGTGGTCGCGGGAACCTGCCACCAGCCTTCGGTGATCCAGCCTTCCTTGGCGCGGTAGCCGATGGCGACACCGACAAGGTTCTGCGTGCCGTTGCAGACGCGGAAATCGGCTCTTGCCGTATCCGGCACGGAAAGGGCGGCAAACCCTGCGAAAGCAAAGAGGCCGGCCTGGACTAGGCCGCGGGCTTTCGGGAAAAACGGGCGATGGCTCTTGGCTCTCACGGCTTCCGATGCAACTCCGTTGATTTGATCTCGCGCTTTCTTGCGACGGCGGGGCATGAATGTCAACGCAACACTAATCGATTACAATTTCACGACGAGAGAAGGATTCTTTCCCGAAAGGCGAGGCACTGCGCTTGCGGCTCCCATTGCCCCATGCGATCAGTCGGCATGAGCGATGCACATTCGGCAAAAGGCATGCAGGATCACTCCCCCTTCGAAATCATCGACGGCGACCTCGGCCTCGGGCTCGTCATCCTGGCGGACCACGCCACCAATCGTCTTCCCGAACGCTACGGTCGCCTTGGCCTGCCGGACAGCGCCTTCGAGCGCCACATCGCCTACGATATCGGCGTCGAGGGCGTGGTACGCGGCCTGAACGCCCGGCTGAACGCGCCTGTCGTCATGAGCCGCTTTTCCCGCCTCCTGATCGACCCCAACCGCGGCGAGGACGATCCGACGCTGGTGATGCGCATTTCCGACGGCGCGATCATTCCAGGCAATCACCCAATCACATCAGAAGAATGGCAATACCGGCTGGAAGCCTTCCATCGCCCCTACCACGATGCCGTGTCCCGGACGATAAAGGCCGTCGCGGAAAAGACCGGCAGGGCGCCGCTCGTCCTCTCCATGCATTCCTTCACGCCGGCCTGGAAGGGGGTTGCCCGGCCCTGGCAGGTGACCGTGCTCTGGGACAGCGACCCGCGCGCCGTCCAGCCGCTGCTGGCCGGGCTCGAGGCGCAAGGCGACGTCGTGGTGGGCGACAACGAACCCTATGACGGGGCGCTGCGCGGTGACACGATGTTCCGCCATTGCATGCGGCCCGGCATCCCGCATGCCCTCATCGAAATCCGCCAGGACGAGATCGCCGAACCCGCCGGTATCGCCCGCTGGGTGGAGCGGCTCGCGCCGATCTTCGCCCGGTTGAATGCGGACGAGACGCTGCACACCTATACCGTATTTCCCTCCCGCACGGGACCCTATTGAGGCCAAGACGATGACCGACCTGAGCAAGGAACAGCAGACCGAATTCGAGGCCGCCGCCTTCCGGCGCCTCATCAGGCACCTCGCCGAGCGCAGCGATGTGCAGAACATCGACCTGATGAACCTTGCCGGCTTCTGCCGCAACTGCCTGTCGAACTGGTACCGCGAGGCGGCGAACGAAGCGGGCGTGCCCCTCGACAAGGAGGCCTCGCGCGAGATCGTCTATGGCATGCCCTATGAGGAATGGCGTGCGCGCCACCAGCGCGAGGCGAGCGAGGCGCAGAAGGCCGCCTTCGAGGTGAACCGCCCGAAGGAATGAGCCTTACCCCCGTGAAAATCGGGGAGCAGGCCTTGATCTTGCCGGAAGTTCGCGGCAAGTCACGGCCTTCGAATTTTATCCCATCCAAGGAGAAGACCATGTCGGATGCCCACGGCGTCGCCCGCGACCAGCTTCGCGCGTTCATCGAGCGGATCGAGCGCCTCGAGGAAGAAAAGAAAACCATCGCCGACGACATCAAGGACGTCTATGGCGAGGCCAAGGGCGTCGGCTTCGACACCAAGATCCTGCGCAAGGTCATCCAGATCCGCAAGCAGGACAAGGACGAGCGCATGGAGCAGGAAGCCATCCTCGACACCTATCTCCAGGCCCTCGGCATGGTCGAGCTGCCGCCGGACGCGTGATACGCCGTCAAGCATCCTGGAATTCTCCCGTCATGCTCGGGTCGAGCCAGAGGATGACGGGAGTCGGCGAGCAAGGCCGATCAATAAAAAACCCGCCGGATCACTCCGGCGGGTCTTTTGTTGGGAATGAACCCAAATCTCAGTTCTCGGCGCTCTGGAACTTGCGCACTTCCATGAAGTTCACAGCAGTTCCGCTGAAGCGGCCGGCGTCGATGGATTTCTCCTCCGGCTGGAAGCCGGCCATGTAGACGGTCGTCGGCGCGGCGCGCAGCGTGCGGCTGACAAAGCGCGGCGCCTTGACGGGCTTGGAGAACGTCGCGACGCGGCCCTGGGTCAGCGCCCATTGCGAGATGATCTTCTGCGTCAGCTTCGGCTCGGTGCGGATGGCACCGCGGCTCGCCGCATCGGCATCCTTCTTCTTCGGGCGGCCGCCCTTGGACATCGTTTCTTCAGCCGGCTTGCCGTCGAAGGCATCGAGCCCTGCCAGCGAACGCGTGCCGCGGGCATTGGTGGAGACGAGCGCCGCCATTTCGACCGGGCCGCCCGCAGTGCCATCCGCCGTCGGATCGGCAAGCGCGGCAAGGCCGGAGCGATCGGCAGCAATGGGCAGGGCGACATCGGCTTCCGCGGCGGCCATCAGCGCGGTCTGCGACTGGTCGAGCGAGACCTCGGGACGCAGGCCCGGCACCGGCACCATGGCCAGTTCTTCCGCATCCTCGACGGCCGCTTCCGCGGTCATGATCGCGGCCGGCTCGGCATCGCCAGGTTCGGTGCGCGCACCGAGCAGGACGGGAAGCGGGATCTTGTAGGCCGCAAGGTCCTCGAATTCAGGCTTCTGCTCTTCGGTCGTCGCCGCTTCGAGGGCCGCAACGGCGGTGCTCGTCGTCGGGGCGACAAGGGCAAGCTCGTTCGCCGTCTCGGCGGCCTTGAAGGCAGGGCGGCTGCCCGGCACCGGCGCGGTGAAGGCAAGCTCCGTCTCGACTTCCGTCACGACCGGCTTCTTCTCCTCGACGACCTTCCTCTTCGCGCCCGCGCCGCCTTCGTCGAAGTTGTCGGCAATGGTAGCGCTGCTGGCGATCATTTCGGGTTCTTCATCCTCGTCGCCGCCGCCACCGAAGAGGGCAGCCAGGAAGCCGCCCTTGCGCTTGGACGCCGCCGGGGTGGAACCGCCGCCGGCCACCTGGATCGTGTCCGCGCCGACGCGGCGCCTGTAGTCGGCAACCGCCTGCTGGTAGCCCGGCAGCGGCTTGCCGTCCGTCGGAACGTGCATGGTCTTGCCGTCCGGGAACAGGCTGACCAGTTCCTGGCGGCTCATGCGCGGCCAGGCGCGCACGCTGCCGACGTCGAGATGCACGAAGGGGGAGCCGGAGGTCGGATAATAGCCGACGCCGCCGACCTGGAATTTCATGGCTGTGGCGCGCAGCGTCGCGAGCTTGACGCCCGGAATGTAGAAGTCCATCGCCTTGCCGAGCATATGCTGGCTCTTCTTGGCGACACCCTTGGAGCGCGAGCGCAGCATGCCGTTGGTCGCCGGCGAGCGATAAGCCGAGACGACGTTGATGTAACCGGTCGCGCCGACCTTCTGGTAGACTTCCCAGACGAGGTCGAGGAGCCGCGGATCCATCTTGGTCGGCTCGTTGCGGCGCCAGTCGCGCAGGAACTGGTTGATCTGCTTCAGGCCGCGCGCATCATAGCGCCCGTTGCGCTTGAAGGTGATCTCGGCCTTTTCCTTGGTGTGGATGAAATAGAGCTTCAGCGTCCGGCTGCCGCTTTCGGCCTGGACCGTGGCGGGAATGGCCGTGGGCAGGATGAGGGCAGCAGACAGCACAGCCGTGGACAAAGCCTTAGGCAGCTTTTGCAACACTGTCTTGCAGAGGCTGCCCAGGGATGCCCCGGGGCGCTTCATCGATGCGAACAAATTTGCCAACTCTTTCCCCGTCCGAAGGACAACGAACGTCCGTTATCCCAGATGACTGCCAATTGCGGTGAGAGCATGGCAAATACGCCACACTCGTCGTCGCGCACCCGTTATAGTGAACAATCCACTAACAGGGAATAAACGGCAATCGAGAAATCGCAAGTGGCCGGGATTCCAAGGGTTTTTACGCAGCTTCTTTCAACGGATCGTCCGGATCGATGCCATAATCCTTCAGTTTGCGATAGAGAGTCGAGCGGCCGATGCCCAATTTGCGGGCAACCTGGCTCATCTGGCCATGATAAAACTTCAGGGCAAAGCGGATCAGTTCCTCCTCCACATCGGCCAGCTTGCGCACGTGGCCGCCCTTGTCGACGCTGGCGATCGCGTTTTCCGGGCCGGTTTCGGCGCTTGGCGATTCGTTCGGGCGGAAGTCCGGATAGACGCTGGGCAGGCGCGTTTCGGCGGCCGGCTCGGGCGTGCGCTGGCTTGCCGATTCCCAGGTGACGGCACCGTCCTCGGCAAGACCGTAGCCCGGCACCTGTGCGGCGATCTGCGGGAAGTCGGCAGCGGTGAGCTCCGCGCCCTCCGAGAGCACGACGGCACGGAAGATGGCGTTTTCGAGCTGGCGGATATTGCCGGGCCAGTCATAGGCCGTCAGCAGCGCCATTGCAGCGGCGGAAACGCCGAGCGGACGGGCGAGCTTCTGTTCGCCGGCAAAACGCTGCACGAAGGCGCGGACCAGAACCGGAATATCCTCCTTGCGCTTGCGCAGCGCCGGGATCGTCACCGGGAAGACGTTGAGGCGATAGTAGAGGTCCTCGCGGAAACGGCCCTCGCGCACCTCGTTGATGAGGTCGCGGTTGGTCGCCGAGATGAGGCGGACATTGACCTTCTGCGGGAAGCGCGCGCCGATGGTCTCGATCTCGCCCTGCTGCACCGCGCGCAGCAATTTCACCTGCACGTCGAGCGGCAGGTCGCCGATCTCGTCGAGGAACAGCGTGCCGCCGTCGGCCTCCATGAACTTTCCGGTATGGCGCTCCGTCGCGCCGGTGAAGGCGCCCTTCTCGTGGCCGAACAGGATGCTTTCGACGAGATTGTGCGGGATCGCGCCACAATTGACGGTGACGAACGGCTTGTGCGCCCGGTCGCTCGCCGCCTGGATGGCGCGCGCGACCATTTCCTTGCCGACGCCCGATTCGCCTTCCAGCACGACCGGAATGTTCGACTGGGCGGCACGGCGGCCGAGCTCGATGACGCGCAGCATTTCGGGGCTGGCCGAAACGATATCGTCGAAATGCACCGTCTCGCTGCGGTGGCGGCGCCCGCCGCGGCCGCGGCCTTCGCGCTGGTCCATCTTCAGCGCATTGCCGACGGCGACGTTCAGCCGCTCCGGCGAGACCGGCTTCACCACGAAATCGAAGGCGCCGGCGCGCATCGCCATCACGACCGTCTCGATGCCGCCCTGCCCCGTCTGCACGATGACCGGAATGGTGTTCTCCCGTTCGGCCAGCGCTTCCAGAAAGGCCGAACCGTTCATTTCCGGCATCATCAGGTCGAGCAGGATCACATTGATAAGACCGCCCTTGCGATCGAGCAGATCGAGGCCCGCACGGCCGTTTTCCGCCATATGGGCGACATGGCCGGAGCGCTCGATCATGTTCTTCAACAGCCTGCGCTGGACAGGATCATCGTCGATGACAAGAATATGGGCCGTCACTGGAACCTCCTTGCCTAAAGGCGTGCGTCATGCACGCCCCAAGGGAACTAGACACCAGCGGACCATGGCAGAAAGGGTTGAACATGCCGTTTTGAGAAAGGCTTGCATTTTAACCATTGCCGACGCAAGCAAGGGGCCGATCCGCCCATCCCCGGAAGAGAGACAGACGATGACCCGATTTTCCCGATCCCCCCGCATCGCCTTCGCGCCGGCCGACGCCGCCGCAGCCGCTGAACTGGGCGATCTTCCCGGCTGGAACCTTGCCGATCTCTATCCCTCGCAGGCGTCCCCGGAATTTGAGGGCGACATGAAGAAGGCCGAGGCCGATGCGCTCGCCTTCGAGGCGAAATGGAAGGGCAGGCTGGACGCCGCGACGGAAAAGACGGGCGACGAGGGTATCGGCGCGGCCATCCGCGAATTCGAGGCGCTGGAAGACGTGATGGGCCGCCTCATCTCCTTTGCGGGCCTTACCTATTTCACCAACACGACCGATCCGGCGAACGGAAAATTCTACGGCGACATTCAGTCGAAGCTGACCGATCTCGGCGCGCATCTTTTGTTTTTCTCGCTTGAACTCAACAGGATAGCGGGCGAGCGCATCGAGGCAGCGCTGGCAAATGACGCCCTTGCAGCGCACTACCGCCCGTGGATCGAGGACCTGCGCAAGGACAAGCCCTACCAGCTCGACGACAAGACGGAACAGCTCTTCCTCGAAAAATCGATGACCGGTGCGGCGGCCTGGAACCGGCTCTTCGACGAGACCATGGCCTCGCTGCGCTACACGATCGACGGCGAGGAGGTGCCGCTGGAAATCGCCCTCAACCAGCTCCAGTCGCCGAACCCGGACGACCGCCGCGAGGCGGCGCAAGCGCTGGCGAAAACCTTCAAGGACAATATCCGCACCTTCACGCTGATCACCAACACGCTCGCCAAGGACAAGGAAATCTCCGACCGCTGGCGCGGCTTTTCCGACATCGCCGACAGCCGGCACCTTGCCAACCGCGTCGAGCCGGAAGTCGTCGCAGCCCTGGCCGCGGCCGTACGCGAAGCCTATCCACGCCTCTCACACCGCTACTATGCGATGAAGGCGAAGTGGCTCGGAATGGAGCAAATGGACTATTGGGATCGCAACGCGCCCCTTCCCGAGACACCCGACGCGGTGATCCCCTGGAACGAGGCACGCGACACCGTGCTCTCCGCCTACAGCGCCTTCGCGCCCGAAATGGCCGACATCGCCAAAGAATTCTTCGACAAGGGCTGGATCGACGCGCCGGTGCGTCCCGGCAAGGCCCCGGGCGCCTTCGCCCATCCGACGGTGCCCTCCGCGCACCCCTATGTGCTCGTCAACTATATGGGCAAGCCGCGCGACGTGATGACACTCGCCCACGAACTCGGCCATGGCGTGCACCAGGTGCTTGCCGGCGGCCAGGGCGCTCTGATGGCCTCGACGCCGCTGACGCTGGCCGAGACCGCCTCCGTCTTCGGCGAGATGCTGACCTTCCGCAGCCTGCTCGACAAGACGAAGGACAAGCGCGAGCGCAAGGCGATGCTCGCCCAGAAGGTCGAGGACATGATCAACACGGTCGTGCGCCAGATCGCCTTCTACGAATTCGAGCGCAAGGTGCACACCGCCCGCAAGGAAGGCGAACTCACCGCCGACCGGATCGGCGAACTCTGGCTTTCCGTGCAGGAGGAAAGCCTCGGCCCGGCCATCCGTATTTCGGAAGGCTACGAGACCTACTGGGCCTATATCCCCCACTTCATCCACTCGCCCTTCTATGTCTATGCCTATGCCTTCGGCGATTGCCTGGTGAACTCGCTCTATGCCGTCTACCAGCGGGCGGAAGCCGGCTTCCAGGCGAAGTATTTCGACCTGCTCAAGGCCGGTGGCACCAAGCATCATACCGAGCTGCTGAAGCCGTTCGGCCTCGATGCGAGCGATCCGTCGTTCTGGAGCAAGGGACTGTCGATGATCGAAGGGCTGATCGACGAACTGGAAGCGCTTGATAAGGCCTGACATCGAAAGAAGAAGCCGCGCATGACCGACCGCGAACGCTTTGTGCTCCTCAGGGACGACCGTGAGGACCGGACGGTGGTTTTCGCCGAGCCGCTTGGCGTCGTCACCGTGCGCGAGCGCGCCGGCTTCGAGCCCGCCTTCGCGGCCTTGCAGGCGGCACATGCGAAAGGCCACTGGATCGCCGGCTTCATGAGCTACGAGGCCGGCCATCTCTTCGAGGAGAAGCTCGCTCCCTTCGCCGTGGAGAACCGCCCGACGCCGCTGATGAGTTTCGGCATCTTCGAAAAGCCGGCGGACGACCACCCGCTGGCAAAACCCCGCCAGCGCACTGAAAACGAACCCTTCCTCACCGAGCCGAAAGCCGGCTGGGATTTCGAGACCTACCGCGGCCGCTTCGACCGCCTGCACCAGCATCTGCGCCAGGGCGACTGTTACCAGGCCAATCTCACCATGCCGATCCGCGCCCGCTGGGCCGGCGACCCGCTCGCCGCCTTCTGGTCACTGATCGAGCGCCAGCCCGTGCGCTACGGCGCCTTCGTCTCGCTCGACGGGCCGCAGCTCCTCTCCCGCTCGCCGGAACTCTTCTTCGACGTCGACAAGGACGGCTGGATCGAGACGCATCCGATGAAGGGCACCGCGCCGCGCGGAACGAGCGTAGCGGAAGATGCCGAGATCATCGCCGCCATGCAGGCCGATCCGAAGTCGCAGGCGGAAAACCGCATGATCGTCGATCTGCTGCGCAACGACATCTCGCGCATCACCGAGGTCGGCACGCTTCACGTGCCGAAACTCTTCGCCGTCGAGACCTATCCCACCGTGCACCAGATGGTGAGCCATGTGCGGGCCAAACTCCTGCCCGGGATCTCGATCCGTGACATCTTCGCCGCCCTCTTCCCCTGCGGCTCGATCACCGGCGCGCCGAAGATGAGCGCCATGAAGATTCTGCACGACCTGGAGGACGGCCCGCGCGACGCCTATTGCGGCGCGATCGGGATGATCGCACCGGACGGAACCATGCGCTTCAACGTGGCGATCCGCACCGTCTCGATCTTCGAGGATGGCGAGGCGGTCTTCAATGTCGGCGGCGGCATCGTCTTCGATTCGACTGCCGAGGCGGAATACGAGGAATGCTTGCTGAAGGCACGCTTTGCGGTGGGGGATCAATGGATATCTCGCTGATCGAGACCCTGCGCTGGGAATCCGGCTTCGTGCGGCTGGAGCGGCATCTGGCGCGTCTGGCGCGCTCGGCGGCGGAACTGGGATTGTCGGGGGCCGAGGGGGCACGGCAGGCCTTGTTCGCTGCGCTCCCCCCCTCTGCCCTGCCGGGCATCTCCCCCTCAAGGGGGGAGATCGATGGAGGACGCTCACCACTCCATCAGGCAGACGGCGCGGCAGCGACACCGACCGCTTTTGAAGGAAACCCTGGCTTCCCGCCGATCTCCCCCCTTGAGGGGGAGGTGCCCGGCAGGGCAGAGGGGGGTGCGCCGCACCCCTCACCTCTCCGCATCCGTCTCGAACTTTTCGCCGACGGCCGGATCGAGGTGCAGACCACCCCCTTCACGCCCCTCCCGGCGGACACGACATGGCACCTGAAGATCGCCGCCACCCGTCTCGCCTCCGCCGACCCGTTGCTCCGCCACAAGACCTCCCGCCGCACCGCCTATGCCGCGGCCCGTGCCGAATTCCCGGCAGCGGAGGTGGATGAGGTGATCCTCCTCAACGAACGCGGCGAGCTTTGCGAGGGCACCATCACCTCGCTCTTCCTCGACGACGGCACCGGCGTGCTGAAAACGCCGCCACTCGCCTGCGGCCTGCTGGCCGGCGTGCTGCGGGAAGAATTGCTGGAGAGCGGCAAGGCCGTCGAACAGATATTAAGACCGGACGATCTTGCCCGTGGCACGGTCTTCGTCGGCAATTCGCTGCGCGGGCTGATCCGGGGCAAGCTGGCATGAAACAGCCGGTCCATACGCCCTATGACGGTTCCGCCCGTCTCTTCACCATCGGCCTCGGCCCGCTCGACCCCGCCCGCTGGATCGAGCCGGACGCCGACCTGGAGCGCTACCTTCTCGAAAAGAACCGGCTGATCGCCGGACATCGCGACACCGTCTTCGTGGAGGAGGCCGGAACACGCGCCGCGCAGCAGGAGGTTCTCGACCTCCTCGCCGAGCATGTGACGGCGCAGCATCCGGCCCACTATCGCCGCGCAGGCTCGGCGATCGCCACCAAAGACCGCACCATCGATCTCGCTGCCGACGAAGCCCCGCTCGTCACCGCCGGCGCATTGGTGCAGGAAGACCTCGTGCTGATGCGCCGCGACGACAGCGGCTGGCGGCTCGTCGCCGGTTACGTCGCCTTCCCCTCCTCCTGGTCGCTGCCGGAAAAGTTCGGCCGGCGGATGGAGGATATCCATGCGCCCGTGCCTGATTTCGGCGAGGGCACGCGCAATGCCCTCCTGATCAACCGCATGTTCGACAATCTCAAGGTCGAGCAGCCGGTCTTCCGTTTCAACTGGTCGATCAACCCGGACGCCGACCTGCACTATCCGGCATCCAAGGCGCATGGCGCCCTGCCTGAAGGGCACGCGTTGTCGCTCGAGACCACCTTCGCCCGCGTCGAGCGCCAGACCCTGCGCAAGCTGCCGGTCTCCGGCGACATCCTCTTCACCATCCGCATCTACACCGATCCGCTCGCCGCGCTGCGCAGGCTGCCCGAGGCGCGTAGGATCGCGACCGTCTTCGCCGACCAGCTCGAAGCGCTGAACCTGCCGCAGGCGACCTACAAGGGGCTTGCCACGAAAAGGGCGGCGCTGGTGGCGGAATTGCGGGCGGTTGCGGCCGGTTAAGAATATCACGACGGAAAACCGCAGCCACCCTTTATTGTGACAGAAAACTGTGCTCTAGCGCTGCCATATTATGCTATGGGGCCCGTCGAGACCCTGATTTTACAGCAAAGCGGCCGGCCGCAGGAGAACCAAATGGCAGACAGCACCTATCCGGTTTATGGCGAGATCACCGGCCCGATCGTGATGATCGGTTTCGGCTCCATCGGGCGCGGCACGCTGCCGCTGATCGAGCGCCACTTCAAGTATGACCGGAACCGGCTGATCGTCATCGAGCCGCGCGAAGACGCCGCCGACGCGGAAATCTACGCCCGCCACGGCGTGCGCCACGTCAAGGCGCATGTCACCAAGGAGAACTACAAGGATCTCCTCAAGCCGCTTCTCACGGAAGGCGGTGGCCAGGGTTTCTGCGTCAACCTCTCCGTCGACACGGGCTCCGTCGACCTGATCAAGCTCTGCCGCAAGCTCGACGTGCTCTATATCGACACGGTCGTCGAACCCTGGCTCGGCTTCTACTTCGACAAGGGCATGAAGAACGCCGACCGCACCAACTATGCGCTGCGCGAGACGCTGCGCAAGGAGAAGGAAAAGCACCCCGGTGGCACGACGGCGGTCTCCACCTGCGGCGCCAATCCGGGCATGGTCTCCTGGTTCGTCAAGCAGGCGCTGGTGAACCTCGCCAAGGACCTTGGCGTGAAGTTCGAGGAGCCGACGCAGGACGACCGCGAAGGCTGGGCCAAGCTGATGAAGAAGGTCGGCGTCAAGGGCGTGCACATCGCCGAGCGCGATACCCAGCGCACCAGGAACCCGAAGCCGTTCAATACCTTCTGGAACACCTGGTCGGTGGAAGGCTTCATCTCGGAAGGCCTGCAGCCGGCCGAACTCGGCTGGGGCACCCATGAGAACTGGATGCCGAAAAACGCCAAGAAGCACAAGAAGGGCTGCAAGGCCGCGATCTACCTGGAGCAGCCCGGCGCCAACACGCGCGTGCGCTCCTGGTGCCCGACGCCCGGCCCGCAATACGGCTTCCTCGTCACCCACAACGAGTCGATCTCGATCGCCGACTTCTTCACCGTGCGCGACAAGGACGGCCACGTCACCTACCGCCCGACCTGCCACTATGCCTACCACCCGGCCAACGACGCCGTGATCTCGCTACATGAGATGTTCGGCAACGGCGGCAACCAGCAGCCGGTGCTGCATGTTCTCGACGAGAACGAACTGGTCGACGGCGTCGACGAACTCGGCGTGCTGCTCTATGGCCACGACAAGAACGCCTACTGGTACGGTTCGCGCCTGTCGCTGGAAGAGACCCGCCGCCTCGCCCCCTACCAGAACGCCACCGGCCTGCAGGTGACCTCGGCCGTGCTCGCCGGCATGGTCTGGGCGCTGGAAAACCCCAAGGCCGGCATCGTGGAAGCCGACGAGGTCGACTACAAGCGCTGCCTGGAAGTGCAGACGCCCTATCTCGGCCCGGTCGAAGGCCACTATACCGACTGGACCCCGCTCGACGGCCGCCCGGGTCTCTTCCCGGAAGATCTCGACACGAAGGATCCGTGGCAGTTCAGGAACATCCTGGTCCGCTGAACCGGCTTTCATTCCCTGGCAGGACGCCCGCGGCAGACCCGCAGGCGTCTTTGTTGCACCCCCTCGTTCCACCCGCTGTCGTCATCCTCGGCCTTGAGCCGAGGATCCAAAGCCGCGTCCGCAAGCGGGTGGATGCTCGGCTCAAGGCCGAGCATGACGAAGGAGGGGTGTGGCGGACTTGCCAGCGGTGTCTGAAACGCTTTCAATGGGATAATACCCGATGCCCCGGCGGCGCGTCTTGCTTTCGACGTTTCTTCGCGGCATGGTTTGCCGAATTGGACGGGTGGTTCGCGCCGCCGTGACCCTGGGAGACCCATATGAAGCCGATCACAGTCCTCAGCCTGCTGACCGCCGCCGTCGCACTCGCCGCTTGCCAGTCCGAGCGCGCGCCGCGCGACCTGCCGGTGACCCAGCGCCCCCTGGCGCAGGGAGTGGAAGGCGCCTGGGTGGACCCGAACGGCATCGTCTCCACCTTCCAGGGCGGCACGTTCACGACGCGCACCACCGACACGAACCAGCTTCTCGCTTCGGGCACCTACATCAACACGTCGCCGACGCTGGTCGAGATCAACATGACCTCGCTGGTGCGCAACACCCAGTCCAAGGTCAATTGCGCGCTCGTCAGCCAGAGCCAGCTCAACTGCACGACGGCCGAAGGCGCACAGTTCTCGCTCGCCCGCCGCGCCTGAGCGAACGACATCGTCACGAAAGGGCCGCAAGGCCCTTTTTTCGTTTCGGCTCATAAACATGGGTGGCCTGCGGCCTCTCCTCTTTTCTCTTGAACTCGTCCGCGACCGGTGAAAACATCCGCCGGCTGGCTGTCATGTTTCCGGTTTATCGAGAAGCGGATCGCCCCTCCCGCGCCTTCGCGGGCAAACAAGGAGAAGAGGACCATGACGTTTTTCCGATCCGGCCTTCTGGCCGCCTCCCTCATCGCGCTCTCCAGCGGCTCGGCGCTCGCCGATTACGAGCTGAACATCCTGCATATCAATGACCTGCATTCGCGCATCGAGGCGATCAACAAGTTCGATTCGACCTGCTCGGACGAAGAGGAAGGCAAGGGCGAATGCTTCGGCGGCGTGGCGCGCCTGAAGACCGCCATCGACGCCCAGCGCGAGGCGCTGACCGGCAAGAACGTGCTGCTGCTGAACGCCGGCGACAATTTCCAGGGTTCGCTCTTCTACACCACCTACAAGGGCGCGGTGGAGGCCGAGTTCCTCAATCTCATGAAGTTCGACGCCATGACCGTCGGCAACCATGAATTCGACGACAGCGAGGACGGCCTCGCCACCTTCCTCGACAAGGTCGCGTTCCCGGTCGTCACCGCGAATGTCGCGGCCAGCGCCAGCTCGAAGATCGGCGACCGCATCAAGCCCTTCATCGTGCTGAACCAGGGCGGCCAGGGGATCGGTATCGTCGGCGCCGTCGCCAACGACACCGCGGAACTCTCCTCGCCCGGCCCGAACGTCCTGATCGGCGACGACGTCGCCGATATCACGGCGGCGATCGCCGAACTGAAGAAGCAGGGCGTCAACAAGATCATCGCGCTGACCCATGTCGGCTATCCCCGCGATCTGGCGGCCATCGCCAGGATCCCCGACGTGGACGTGGTGGTCGGCGGCCACACCAACACCTTCCTTTCCAACACCTCGGACAAGGCGGAAGGCCCCTATCCGACGCTGGTCGACAATCCCGGCGGCTACAAGGTGCCCGTCGTGCAGGCCGCGGCCTATTCCAAGTATCTCGGCAATCTCAAGGTCGTCTTCGACGATGCGGGCGTCGTGAAGGAAGCCTCCGGCGAACCGATCCTGATCGATTCCTCCGTCAAGCCGGACGAGGCCGTGCTCGCCCGCATTAAGGAGCTTGGCGGCCCGATCGAGGAGCTGAAGAACAAGATCGTCGCCGAGAGCGCAGCGCCCATCGACGGCTCGCGCGAGGTGTGCCGCGCCGCCGAATGCGCCATGGGCAACCTGGTGGCCGACGCCATCCTCGACCGCACCAGGAGCCAGGGCATGACGATCGCCATCACCAATGGCGGGGGCCTGCGCGCCTCCATCGACGGCGGCCCGGTCTCCATGGGCGAGGTGCTGTCGGTGCTGCCCTTCCAGAACACAGTCGCCACCTTCCAGCTCAAGGGTTCGGACCTCCTCGCCGCCCTCGAAAACGGCCTCGGCCAGATCGAGGAAGGCGCCGGCCGCTTCCCCCAGGTCTCCGGCATGAAATACTCCTTCGACAAGTCGAAGCCGGCCGGCAGCCGCGTCGTCTCCGTCGAGGTGAAGGAGGGCGACGCCTTCGTACCGCTCGACCCGGCCAGGACCTACGGCATCGCCTCGAACAACTACATGCGGGCGGGTGGTGACGGTTACTCCATCTTCGCCACCGCCGGCATGAACGCCTACGATTTCGGCCCGAACCTCGAACTGGTCGTCGCCGACTATCTTGCCGCGCACCGCCCCTACCAGCCCTACACGGATGGCCGCATCACGGAAGTCGCCGATGCCACGGTCGTCGAGACCCCGGAGACCACGGAGACCGCGGCAGGCACCGAGGCCGAGCCAGCCACGAGCGAAACGGCAACCCCGACGGACACGGCCGCCAAGACGGCGGAAGGCACGGCAACCTCCGGCGAGGCCGCATCGGGCACCGCCGCCACGACCACGACCACCGAAACAGCAACAGTGGCAGCCGGCGGTAAGCATGTCATCGTCCGCGGCGATACGCTTTGGGATCTCGCCAAGGCGGCCTATGGCGACGGCACGCTGTGGCGCAGGATCGCGGAAGCCAACGGCAATCCGCGGCCGCGCGCCCTGCATGTCGGCACGGAGCTGTCCATCCCGACCAAATAAGGACAATTTGTCTCCACTATTTCTGCCGGCCCGGGCTTTCCCGGGCCGGTATTTCTTTTTAGAACGATTCTGAGCCGACCGGGCGTCCGTCGTGCAGGAGCAATCCGGCGCGCATGCCGCGGTCTTGCATATGCACTTGCAAGAAGACAAAGCCCGAGAGCAATGAACGACACCCCGCACGCCGAGGACCGCACCATGCAGGACACCACCGCCAAGCCTGCCGACCACCCATCCGTCAAGCACGGCAAGGTCGGCGTGCTGCTGGTCAATCTCGGCACGCCTGATGGTACCGACTACACCTCGATGCGCCGCTACCTGAAGGAATTCCTGACCGACAAGCGCGTCATCGAATGGCCGAGGATCGCCTGGTATCCCATCCTTTTCGGCATCGTGCTCAACACGCGCCCCGGCAAGGTCGGCAAGGCCTATGAGACGATCTGGAACAAGGAGAGGAACGAAAGCTTCCTGCGCACCTATACGCGCAGCCAGGCCGAACTGATGGCCAAGGCGCTGTCCGACTATTCCGAGGTCGTCGTCGACTGGGCGATGCGCTACGGCCAGCCCTCCATCGCCTCGCGCATGGAATACCTGCAGAAGGCCGGTTGCGAACGCATCCTCGTCTTCCCGCTCTATCCGCAATATGCGGCGGCGACGACGGCGACCGTCAACGACAAAGCCTTCGAGGCGCTCCTGAAGATGCGCTGGCAGCCGGCTCTGCGCACCGTGCCGCCCTATCATGACGATCCGGCCTATATCGACGCGCTCGCCGTCTCAATCGAAAAGCACCTGGCGACGCTCGACTGGGAACCGGAGCGGGTGCTCACCTCCTTCCACGGCATTCCCAAGAGCTATTTCGACAAGGGCGATCCCTATTACTGCCAGTGCCAGAAGACCGCGCGGCTCCTGCGCGAACGGCTCGGCTGGTCGAAGGAAAAGCTTCTTGTCACCTTCCAGTCCCGCTTCGGACCGGAGGAATGGCTCCAGCCCTATACGGACAAGACCGTGGAAAAGCTGGCGCAGGAGGGCATCAAGCGCATTGCCGTCATCAATCCCGGCTTCGTCTCCGACTGCCTGGAGACGCTGGAGGAGATCGCCGAACAGGCCGCAGAAAGCTTCCTGCACAATGGCGGCGAGAAGTTCGCGCACATTCCCTGTCTCAACGATTCGCCCGAAGGCATGGCGGTTCTCGAAAAGGTCGTGCGGCGCGAGCTTTCCGGCTGGGTCTGATCCCGGATAAATCTTGCCTTCGTCCAAATAGACTGGCGTCGCGGCCCGTATTCCTTACAGTGGCGCGGCGCCGCGTTGTCTGTTGGAGAAAAGAACTATGGATTTGGCCGGATTGGATATCGTCGTCATCGCCCTCGTGGTGCTGGTCATCCTGATCCTCTTTGCCGGGATCAAGACGATCCCGCAGGGCTATCAGTACACGGTGGAGCGCTTCGGCCGCTATACGCGCACGCTGGAGCCCGGCCTCAACCTCATCATCCCCTTCATCGACCGCATCGGCGCGAAGATGAACGTGATGGAACAGGTGCTCGACATCCCCACGCAGGAGGTCATCACCCGCGACAATGCGAGCGTTTCGGCAGACGGCGTCGCCTTCTACCAGATCCTCAATGCGGCGCAGGCCGCCTATCAGGTCGCCCATCTGGAAAACGCGATCCTCAACCTCACCATGACCAATATCCGTTCGGTCATGGGCTCGATGGACCTGGACGAGCTTCTGTCCAACCGCGACGTGATCAACGACAAGCTGCTGCGCGTCGTCGACGAGGCGGCCAATCCCTGGGGCATCAAGATCACCCGCGTCGAGATCAAGGACATCGCCCCGCCGAAGGACCTGGTCGATTCGATGGGCCGGCAGATGAAGGCGGAGCGCGAAAAGCGCGCGCAGGTGCTGGAAGCCGAGGGTGCCCGCAACGCACAGATCCTGCGCGCCGAAGGCGCCAAGCAGTCGGCGATCCTTGAGGCCGAAGGTCAGCGCGAGGCCGCCTTCCGCGACGCCGAAGCCCGCGAGCGCCTTGCGGAAGCCGAAGCCAAGGCGACGAAAATGGTCTCGGAAGCCATCGCCGCCGGCAACGTGCAGGCGATCAACTACTTCGTCGCCCAGAAATACACCGAAGCCATGGCTGCCATCGGCAAGGCGCCGAACTCGAAGATCGTGCTGATGCCGATGGAAGCCTCCTCGCTCGTCGGATCGCTGGGCGGCATCGGCGCCATCGCAAGGGAAGTCTTTGGCGACGGCGGCTCCTCGCAGACCGCGGGCACGCCGCGCACGCGCCAGTCGACACCGGCCACGACCACCACTGCCTCGACGTCCGCCTTCCGCAACCCGTTCGATACGTCGCAGGGAAGCTGAGCATGATCCAGCGCATCGTCACGGAACTCGGCCCCTGGGCCTGGTGGGTGCTCGGCATCGTGCTCCTCATCCTCGAAGTGCTGATGCCCGGCGTCTTCCTCGTCTGGATCGGCATCGCGGCGATCATCACCGGTGCCCTCTCGCTGCTCCTGTGGGACGCGGCGTTCTGGACCTGGCATGCCCAATGGCTGGTCTTCGCCGCACTGTCGCTGGTGGCCGTGCTGATCGGCCGGCGCATCGTCAAGACGCGCGGCCAGACCTCCGACCAGCCGCATCTCAACCAGCGCGGCCAGAGCCTTGTCGGCCGCACCGCGACGCTGGAACAGCCGATCACCGAAGGCCGCGGCCGCATTCGTCTCGACGATACGATGTGGAGCGTACAGGGGCCGGACCTTCCGGTCGGCGCGCGCGTGCGCGTCACGGCCAGCAACGGCCGCGATCTGACGGTCGAGGCCGTATAGTCAAACAAAACCCCCGCATTTCAGGAAATACGGGGGGCTTGAGCTTTATGCTTGTGGATTCGCCGGTCAGGCGACGCCGATGCGCAGCAGGTCGTGGAAGTGCACGACGCCGACCGGACGGAAGGTCTCGTCGGTGACGATCAGCGCGGAAATGTTGTACTGGTTCAGCAGGCCGAGTGCGGCGGTCGCCAGCGTCGTCGGCTTCACCGTCTTCGGCGCCCGCGTCATGATCTCGTCGACGCTGAGTTCGGCAAGGTTGCGCGAGAGATTGCGCGCGATATCGCCGTCCGTGACGATGCCGACGAGGATGCCCTCGTCATTGACGACGCCGACGCAGCCGTAGCGCTTCTGCGACAGGAGCAGGACGGCATCCGGCATCGAGGTGCCGAGGGGGACGAGCGGCATGTTCTCGCCGCTGTGCATGATGTCGCCGACATGGGAAAGGCTGGCGCCGAGCTTGCCGCCGGGATGGAAGGTCTTGAAATCCGTCGCGGTGAAGCCGCGGGCTTCGAGAAGCGCAACCGCGAGCGCATCGCCGAGCGACAGTTGCATCAGCGTGGAGGTGGTGGGCGCCAGGCCGTGCGGGCAGGCTTCCTGCTCCTTCGGCAGCAGCAGCAGCGTATCCGCCTCGCGGGCAAGGGCCGAGCGCTCGCCCGAGGTGATGGCGATCAGCGGGATGGAGAAGCGACGGGAATAGGAGACGATGCCCTGCAATTCGGCCGTCTCGCCGCTCCAGGACATGGCGAGGATGACGTCGTCACGGCCGATCATGCCGAGATCGCCGTGATTGGCCTCGACGGGATGCACGAAGAAGGACGGCGTGCCGGTGGAAGCGAGCGTCGCGGCGATCTTCGCCCCGATATGCCCCGACTTGCCGATGCCCGTCACGATCACGCGACCGCTGATATCGCCGATGACGCGAACAGCTTCGCAAAAAGCGTCGAAGAGCCGCCCCTGGAGAGCCGCCGAAAGAGCGGTAAGGCCGGCCATTTCCGTTTCAACGGTGCGGATTGCCGAAGCGATGGCACCGGCGCTGTCAACTTTTGCCTGTCTTTTGATCATGGGTCTCGTTAGCGCTTTTGCAATCCTCTGTCCATGCACGAAAGAAAGCAGATTGTTACGGCGAGTGATTTTGTGAGCGGCAACCAGACGTTAACCACAACGGCTGGCCCGGCAGGGTCTGAATCTGGACGAAGCCCTTGGCAAGCTCTTGCTGATGGTGGAGACGGGCCAGATCGCGCAAGGCGGTTCGCCTGCCCAGTGCCGGAAGCTGCTGCCCCGATTTACTGCACAGTCATAAGGCCTTCAGTCAGAATCGGAGCGTCATGCCCAGAACGGGGCCACTCAGGCGCGTATCGTAGACATGGCCGGCCCGGGCGTAGTCGACATCGAGCACCTTGTAGCCTGCGGAGATGGAGAGATGATCGGTAACGGTATAGTTGACCGTGGCGAGCGCCGACCAGGTGATGTCGGCCCCCACGCCAAAGCCGCCGACATCCGCTTGCGCCTGCACGGACAGCCTGTCGGTCAGGGGAAGGAAGGCGCGGATGCCGACCACCGGGTCCACCCAGCCGAAGCTCTCGCCATAGGTGCGCGACATGCCGAGAGCACTGACCGTCACATCGTTCGAAATGTGCCAGAAGCGCGCGCCGGCGAGAGCATCCAGCGTGAAATCCGGCGTATCGACGACGCGATAGCCGCCTTGCAGCGTGGCCATGAACTGCTTGCTGTCGACGCTCCCGTTGATGACGGTGCCGGGCGGCACCGCTATCGGCAGGGCCGGCAAGGGACCGAATGCATGGCTGTCGGTGGTGTCGACATACATCATATCGCCCGAGAAGACGAACCGATCATAGCGTGCCCACACATTCACGAAGCCGCCGAAATTGAGATCGTCCATAACATCGGAGAACGATTTCTCGATCCCGATTGTCGGAGCCCGCCTGAACGGTGATATCTCCCCCTTTAGACCCGCCGCCCACATATACGGTGTGACCTGCAAGGCCCAGGTCGAGGTCGCATCCACGACAGGAGCCGGTTCTTCAGATTGGCCGCTCGCGGCGTCTGCGGCATGAGCAGCCTCGCCACCGTACAGTCCAGCGAGCACAAGGATGATGGCGTATCTGTTCAAGAGACCTTCCTCTTCAAGCTGAAAACATATTGCTATCTCAGGCGGAAACGACACAGCAGGGCATGCCCTTCTCCTCGCTCGCTGATTGCCTTATGCCAAATGCACAAAATTTAATCAATCAGTTGCGCCATGATGACTTCCATTCGCAATGGCAGGCTCATAGTATCCCGCTGGAACCGACCGCGAAATATAGAATGGAGGCAGGTCATGATCTTGAAAAACAACTCCTTTTTTGCCGCCTGCACGGCTGCCCTCATCACGACGGGCGTGCTGGCCTCCGCTGCCGATGCTTGCACGCGCTTCGTCTATCTCGGCGCGAACGATCAGGTCATCACAGCCCGGTCGATGGACTGGAAGCTCGATGTGGGCACCAACCTCTGGGTGTTCCCGCGCGGTATGAAGCGGTCCGGCGAAGCGGGACCGAACTCGGTGGAATGGATCTCGAAATACGGCAGTGTCATCGCCTCGGGCTATGACATCTCGACCACGGACGGCATGAACGAGGCGGGACTTGTCGCCAACGTCCTGTGGCTCGTGGAATCCTCCTATCCCGACTACGACGGCAAGACGCCCGGCCTGTCGCTGGCGGCCTGGGCGCAATATGCCCTCGACAATTTTGCCAGCGTGCAGGAAGCGGTCGATACGCTGGCGAAGGAGCCGTTCACCATCGTCACCGACAAGGTGCCGGGCGAGGAACGGCTTGCAACCCTGCATCTCTCGCTCTCGGACGCCAGCGGCGACAGCGCGATCATCGAATATATCGACGGCAAGCAGGTCATCCACCATAGCCGTGAGCATCAGGTGATGACCAATTCCCCGATCTTCGAGGAACAGCTCGCCCTCAACGAATACTGGAAGCAGATCGGCGGCACCATCATGCTGCCCGGCACGAACCGCGCTGCCGACCGCTTTGCACGCGCGTCCTTCTATGTGAACGCCATCCCCAAGGCCGAAAACCCGGTCGAAGCCATCGCAAGCACTTTCAGCGTAATCCGCAACGTCTCCGTTCCGTTCGGCATCACGACGCCCGACCAGCCCAACATCTCCTCCACGCGCTGGCGGACCGTGGCGGACCACAAGCGCAAGCTATACTTCTTCGAATCGGCGCTCACGCCGAACGTCTTCTGGGTCGACCTGACGAAGCTGGACCTTTCGGAAGAGACCGGCAAGGTGAGGAAGCTCGACCTCGGCCCCAACCAGACGAACATCTACGCCGGCATGGCCAACGACCAGTTCAAGGAAGCCGAGCCGTTCAAATTCCTTGGGATATGAAGCGGGATGCGGGGTGGACGCGAGCCGCCCGCGAGCGAGATCGGAACCGGTCGTAAAACGTGCGCCTGCGTGCTCCGACACGCAGGGCCCTTGCTCAAACGGAATCAGCGGAAAAGATACGCCCGCAGATTTTCACCACCTGTTAACCATAAACTAACCCTTCGCCAATAGAGTGCTACCATCAGCGAATACGTGACGAATAACGCTATTTTTCAAATACTTATGCGCGCTGCGCTTGTGTATGAAACAACGTTGGACTTCACGTTCCCTTCGAAATCGGAAAGGTGCGCAGGCCGCAATCATGGCAGAGGTAAAGGCAAGAGATCACGAGGCAGCATTGCCCCGCCTGTCATGGCGTCTCGCCAGCCTTCTGCTTGCCGGCACCATGCTTGCAGCCGCGCCGGCTTTTGCCCAGCAGCGGCCGGCGAACGAGACACCCACATTCCAGGAACCGCTCGCCCAGAATACCGACGACGGCGCGGTGGACACGACGACGCTGCCGGGAACCGAGACGACGGCGTCGACCGGAAGGACCCTGACCGAGCCCGCCCTCACCGGCGACCAAGCCGATGCGCTTTCCGACGCTGCAAACGACAACGAGGCCAGCCTGCGCACCGCTCGCGAGGGCGAGCGGCTGAACCTGCGGGAAGGCAACACCGACGCGGCGAGAAGCAATTTCGGCGACCCCTACGAGCCGACCGGCATTCGCGTCGGCACGTTCCTGCTCCGGCCCTCGATCACCCAGGGTCTCGGCCACGAACGCACGAAATCCGGCAGCACGACGCGCCGGACCTATTCCCAGACCGGCTTTCGCGGCTCGTTGACCTCCGACTGGTCGCGCCACCAGTTGACCATCGACGCCACGGGCATCTATCAGCGCAACATCAGCGGCACCGGAGAAACGGAACCGCAGGCACGCATCAACAGCGACCTGCGCCTCGATCTCAGCGACGACACGATCGCCAATCTCACCGCTGGCTACGGTTTCGAGCGCGAGGATTCCGCCGATCCCAACGCCATTGACGGCGCGAGCGCCCAGTCAGGCGTCCATAACTTCACCGCCGGTGCGCGCGTCCAGCGCGATTTCGGCGCGATCCGCGGCACGATCGGCGCGGAAATCGAGCGCGAGGTCTATGGCTCGGCAAAGCTCGCCAACGGCACGAAGCTCAGCCTTTCCGACCGCAATTTCACGCAGGGCACCCTGACGGGGCGCATCGGCTTCGAACTGTCCCCGGCGCTGATCCCCTATCTGGAAGCCTCGATCGGCCGTTCGATCTACGACGATAAACGCGATTCGCTCGGCTACGAGCGCTCCAGCTCGACGGTGGGCGGCCGCGCCGGCGTGGAGATCGATCTTGGCGAAAAGCTGCGCGGCGATCTCGGCATGGGCTACCGGCGCGCCGCCTTCGACGACAGCCGCCTGAAATCGATCGCCGCGCTGGCGCTCGACGGCTCGCTCGCCTGGTCGCCGCAGCGCGGCACGGAACTCCGGCTCGGCCTCGCCACGGAGATCGAACCATCGACCACCGCCGGGGAAAGCGGCTACGTCTCCTATGCGACCACGGCCGAACTGACGCATGAACTGCGCGAAAACCTCGTCGCGCGGCTGAGCGGCGCCTATACCTGGCGGGATTTCTCCTCGTCCGGCAGCCCCGACCAGAATGTCTATCTCGTCGGTACGGGTCTCACCTGGGACCTCAACCGCTGGCTCGCATTGACCGGCGATGTCTCCTACGAATTGACCCGCCCGGCACGCGGCACCGACACCGGCATCACGCGCGCCGGCATCGGCCTCGTCCTGCGCCGCTGAGCCTTATTTCAGCTTGGCGACAAGCTCCCGCAGCGGGCCTTCGACGGTCGGGCGGATATCCGCACGGGCCAGCGCGAAGGCGATGTTGGCGAGGATGAAGCCGTCCTTGGCCCCGCAGTCATAGGTTTCACCGCGGAAGTGGTAGGCGGCGAACTTCTGGCTGCCGGCCAGCTTCACCATGGCGTCGGTGAGCTGGATCTCGTTGCCGGCGCCGCGCTCCTGCGTGGAGAGGATCGGGAAAATTTCCGGCTGGAGAATATAGCGGCCGTTGATGAAGAAGTTGGAGGGCGCGGTGCCCGGAGCCGGCTTCTCGACCATCCTGGTGATGGCGAACCCTTCGCCGATCGTCTCGCCGACGCCGACGATACCGTATTTGTGGGCCTGGTCGGGCGCGCATTCCTCGACGGCGACGATGTTGGCGCCGCTGTGTTCGAAGAGTTCCACCATGCCCTTCATGCAGCCCTTTTCCGCCTTCATGATCATGTCGGGCAGAAGCAGCGCGAAGGGTTCGTTGCCGACCAGCTCGCGGGCACACCAGACGGCATGGCCGAGGCCGAGCGGCTCCTGCTGGCGGGTGAAGCTCGTCGAGCCGGCGACCGGCAGGATGCTTTCGAGCAGCGTCAGCTCGGCGGTTTTGTTGCGCTGGCGCAGCGTCTGCTCCAGCTCGACCTGGATGTCGAAATAGTCCTCGATGACCGCCTTGGAGCGGCCGGTGACGAAGATCAGGTGCTCGATGCCGGCTTCCAGCGCCTCGTCCACCACATACTGGATGACGGGCTTGTCCACGACGGTCAGCATCTCCTTCGGCACGGCCTTGGTGGCGGGAAGGAAGCGGGTGCCGAGACCGGCCACTGGGAAGACTGCTTTGCGAACCTTGCGAGCCTGCGACATATTCACCTCGTTGCGCCCGTCGCCCTCATGGCCGGGACGTATATGTGCCGAAATAGAAGCCAATTGCTATTTTTTTGCAAAGGAAGACTTTTTTGCGAAGGAAGACGGGGCAAAAGTTTGATGGTAAAGAATTTGTTGACTTCGTTTTTATAAGTTTTGCGTTCAGCCGATGGTTCCACGCCATCGTACCGAAATTTGAGAAACGGACACGACAGCTGATGACACAGAATCTCAAAACCGTTCTGCGCCGATCCGCGCTCACTCTCCTCCTGTCGGCCGGGCTTTTCGCCCAGGCCACCGCCGCCCGCGCGGACGCCCGCTTCCAGCAGTGGATCGCCGATTTCTACGCGACGGCATCCGAGGCCGGCATCAGCAAAGCGACCTACCAGAAGGCGTTTTCCGGCGTCAAGACACCCGATCCGGACGTCCTTCAAAAGGCCGCCTACCAGCCGGAATTCAAGCACAAGATCTGGGACTATCTCGATTCGCGCGTCAATCCCTATACGGTGCGCGTCGGCCGGGAAATGGCCGCAAAGCATGCCCGCACGCTCGCCGCCATCGAGCGGCATTTCGGCGTCGACCGCAACATCCTGCTCGCCATCTGGTCGATGGAATCGAACTATGGCGCGGTGCTGGAGAAGGACGACCGGCTGCACTACGTGCCGCGGGCGCTGGCGACGCTCGCCTATGCCGACAAGAAGCGGGCGAAATATGCGCGCACGCAACTGATCGCGGCGCTGAAGATCATCCAGCGCGGCGACATCGCGGCCGCCAACATGACCGGCTCCTGGGCCGGCGCCATGGGCCACACGCAGTTCATCCCGACGAGCTACATGATCTATGCCGTCGATGCCGACGGCAACGGCCACCGCGACATCTGGAAGTCGGTGCCGGACGCGCTGGCGACCGCGGCGAACCTGCTTGCCAAGAACGGCTGGCAGTCCGGCAAGACCTGGGGCTACGAGATCGTCGTGCCGAAGGGCGGCAGCAAGTATTCCGGCCAGACGAAGACGCTCGCCCAGTGGGCGGAACTCGGCTTCACGCGCCCGAACGGCAGCGGCTTCAAGAACGGCGCCGACCGCGCCGAGCTGAAGCTGCCGGCCAATGGCGGCCCGGGCTTCCTGATGACCAAGAACTTCTTCGTCATCAAGCGCTACAACGCGTCGGACTCCTATGCCATGGGCGTCGGCATGCTGGCCGACCAGCTTGCCGGCTACAGCGGCGTCAAACAGCGCTGGCCGCGCCCGGACGGCGCACTCGACATCACGGAAAAATTCGAGCTGCAGACCCGTCTCAAGGAACTCGGCTATTATGAAGGCGAGGTCGATGGCAATTTCGGCTCCGGCTCCAAGGCCGCCATCCAGGCCTTCCAGAACCGGATGGGCCTTGCCGCCGATGGCGAGCCGAGCCAGCAGTTGCTGCGCGCGCTGCGCCGCTGACGCCTTCGGCAGGACGAACAGGGGCGCTCCGGCGCCCCTTTTTGCTGCCGGACTTTCGCTTGGCCCGCGCATTTGCCATCATGCCGCCACCGCGATCCGGCAAGGTTGCGGCCAAGACGGGAGCCCTTGCGATGAGCACGACGACGACCCTACGGATTGTGCGCCTCGGCCTTGCCCTTGTGGCGGGGGCGAGCATCGTGGTGACCGCCCTTCCGGCCGGCGCACAGCAACGCAAGGAACGCAAGACCATCCTGGAATTCCTCTTCGGCAAGCCGAAGCGCGAGGAGGTTGCACCCGAGCCGCAGATCAGGAAGCCGCGCATCGTCAATCGCAAGAAGAAGCAGGCGACGACCGTTGCCACCAAGCCGGAACCGGCGGCGATCGAGAAATTGCCGGACGCCAAGGTCGTGCTGGTGGTCGGCGACTTCATCGCCGGCAGCCTCGGCGAGGGCCTGATCGCCGCCTTCGAGGCAACGCCGGGCATCGTCGTCGAGCGCCGCACCAACGGTTCCTCCGGCATCGTGCGCGAGGATTATTACGACTGGCCGGCCTCCCTGCCCGGCCTGATCGCTGAAACCGACCCCGCCCTCGTCGTGCTCAGCATCGGCGCCAACGACCGGCAGCAGATGTCGGTAGGCGGGGAAAAGGAGAAGTTTCGCTCCGAGGCCTGGACCAGGGAATACGAAGCGCGTGTCGAACGCCTCGCGACGCTCGCCCGCGCGGGCGGCAAGCCGATGATGTGGATCGGCATGCCGGCCTTCCAGTCATCGGCCATGACGGCCGACATGACGACGCTCAACACCATCTACCGGGCCGGCGTCGAAAAGGCGGGTGGCGAATTCATCGACATCTGGGATGGTTTCGTCGATGAGAACGGCAAGTTCGTCATCTCCGGCTCGGACATCAACGGCCAGCAGGTGCGCCTGCGCGGCTCCGACGGCATTAACTTCACCAAGGCCGGCAAGCGCAAGCTCGCCTTCTATGTGGAAAAGGAAATCCGCCGCGTGCTGGGCGATGCCGCCGCCGATGGCCCCGGCCTGCAGGGCGACCTCAAGGATCTCGTCGTGACCGCGCCGGCAGAAGACACCGAAATCACCAAGACGCTGCCGATCAGCCTTGCCGACCCTGCGCTCGACGGCGGTACGGCGCTGCTCGGCGGCGCCGCGATCAAGGGCAATGGCAGGAGCCTGCGCGAAAAGCTGGTGGAGAAGGGCGAGATCGCCGACGCCCCGCTCGGCCGCGTCGACGATTTTCGGCTGGACAAGACCGCGACGCCCTGACCGGGAGCCGGCACGATCCCATGGATCGCTGCTCAGGCCACGATCCGCGGCAGCGTGATGCGGGCGCAAAGGCCGGGCTTGCGGTTTTCCAGCAGGAAGCTGCCATTCGCCTCCTCGACGAAGCTCTCGGCGATGGCCAGTCCCAATCCTGCGCCCTCGCTCGTCGTATCGAGGCGACCGCCGCGCTTCAGCACGAACTCGATCTCCCCCTCCGGAATGCCCGGCCCGTCGTCGACGACTTCGATGACCGCCGTCGCACCGTCCGCCCGGGCAAGGATGCCGACGGTGGTCCTGGCGTAACGGGCGGCATTTTCCGCAAGGCTGCCGAGGATTTCGGCGAGATCCTCCGCATCGATGCGCAGCATGAGGCCCGGCTCGATCTCCTGCTGCCAGTCGAGATCGCGGCCGGCCGGCGTACGCGAGACGACGCTGACGACCTGCGCGGCGACACGGCCAAGATCGCTGCGCGCCGTATGCCCGCGCTCGGCCTGGCGGGCGCGGGCCATCTCGTGATCGACATGGCGGCGCATGCGCAGGATGATCGCCTCGATGTCGCGCGCGACGCTTTCCTCCCCTCGCTCGCGCAGGCGCAGCACGTCGCCGGAGAGGATCTGGAGCGGCGTCTTGAAGCCATGGGCAAGGTCGGCCGCCCGTTCACGCGCCTTGCGCAACTGGTTTTCCCGCGATTGCAGCAGGGCGTCCACCTCGCCGGTGAGCGGCAGGACCTCGTCCGGGAAATCGGTGCCGAGCCGTTCCGCCTTGCCGGCACGAATGGCGGAAAGGCGCTCCGTCAGCGTTGCCAACGGGCGCAGGCCGACGAAGATCTGCACGAAGCTCGCCGCCAGCAGAAGCACGGCGAGCGCCTGCATGTAGGGCAGAAGATCCCCCTCGAATTCGGCCGTGGCGCTCGAAATGTCCGTGCGGTCGATAGCGACGGCGACGCGCAAGGGCAGTGCCCCGGCCCGCTCGCTGGTCACCACCTCGCGCTCGACCAGAAGCAGCGACGCATCCCCCGGCCCCGTGATGGTCGCCGTATGCACGCCGCCGGCCGGAATATCCGGCAGGACCAGCACGGTATCCCAGAGCGAGCGGGAGCGCAGGCGTTTCCCGTCGCCCTCGATCTGCCAGTAGAGGCCGGAGAGCGGCCGCTCGAAACGCGGATCGACCGGCGGCTTGGCAAGATGCAACGTCGCGCCCGGCTGCTCGGCAAGGCCGGCGATCACCTGGTTGAGATGCAGCATCAGCTCGGCGGCGATGCGCCGTTCCACATGCCGCTCGAACAGCGTCGACAGAACGAAGAACGCCGCCACGAGGGCGGCGATGATGGAGGCGGCGCCGGCAAGCACCAGGCGAAGGCGCAGCGAGCGGCGCGTCACGGCGCGGTCTCGCCCATGTAATAGCCGAAGCCGCGCCGCGTGCCGACGGCAACCGCGCCGAGCTTCTTGCGCAGCCGCGCGACGAGCGCCTCCAGCGCATTGGCATCGCGCGAGAAATCGTCGCCGTAAAGATGCTCCTGCAATTCGGTCGGCGGCACGATCCGGTCGCGATGATGGCCGAGATAGCTGACGAGCCGGTATTCGAGCGGCGTCAGCGACTGCGGCACGCCGTTGACGCTGACGCGCATCGCCCGCGTGTCGATGGTGACGGCGCCGATGGAAATCGTCGCCGCGCCATGGCCGACGGATCGGCGGATGAGTGCGCGGGCACGGGCCAGCAGCTCCTCGAACTGGAAGGGCTTCGGCAGGTAATCGTCGGCGCCGGCATCGATACCCTCGACGCGCTCGGCCCAGCTGCCGCGAGCCGTCAGCACCAGCACCGGCATGTGGCGGCCGTTGGCGCGCCAGCGCTTCAGCAGCGACATGCCGTCCATGCTCGGCAGGCCGAGATCGAGGATGATGAGGTCATAATCCTCGGTGTCGCCGAGGAACCAGGCGTCCTTGCCGTCCGAGGCGGTCTCGACGGTATAGCCGGCCCCCGTCAGCACGGCGGAGACATCGGCCGCAATGCGGGCATCGTCCTCGACGAGCAGCAGGCGCATCAGTCGTCGTCGTCCTCTACGATCGCCATCGTCTTGGCATCGAGCTGCAGCTCGATGATCTGGCCGGACGGCTGGATGAATTCCAGCTCATATATATAGCGATCGCCCTCGCGCTCAAGCTCGACTTCGATGAGGTCGCCCTCGACATGCTTGCGGGCTTCCACGATGATCTGTTCGAGCGGACGCACGAGGCCCTGTTCGAGGGCACGGCGGGCTTCCTCATGTTCCAGCGCATCGTCGTCGTCATCCGCCTGCGCGCCCATCGGCGGCGCTACGGAAAGGGCGACGAACAAGGTGAGCGCCAGCGGAAAGGGGGTCAATATCTTCCTGATCATGGACCTACCTATACGCGCATCAAGCTGACAAATCGCTGACAGCGCCTGTCAGGCAAGCAACAGGCAGCCTGTGCGAAACCTCTCCTCACAACGACAGGAAAGGACTTCGCCATGCGCCTCACCACGACCGGCCTTCTCGCCGCCAGCCTCCTCGCCCTCACCGTGCCGGCCCTCGCCGACACCACCAAGGCGCCGACCCGCAAGACGCTCGAACAGGTCGCCAACGAGCTTTCCGCCAAGGGCTATACGATCCGCGAAATCGAAATGGACGACGGCCATTTCGAGGCGAAGATCGTCGACACGAAGAACGTCGTCAGCGAAGCGAAGATCGACGGCTACACCGGCGAGATCCTGCGCCTTGAGCGCGAAGACTGATCCGCCGCCAAACTCCCCTCTGAAGACCCCATCGAACAAGGACATTATCTCATGGTCAAGATCATCGGCACCTCCTCCGCCAACACGCTCAAGGGCCAGTCGACGGCCGACGACATCTATGGCAAGGGCGGCAACGACAAGCTCTTCGGCTTCGGCGGCAATGACGACCTCGAAGGCGGCGCCGGCAACGACTGGCTGCACGGCGGCTCCGGCAATGACGAGCTGAGCGGCGGCACCGGCCGCGACACCTTCGTCTTCTCCAGCGGCCGCGACGAGATCGACGATTTTTCCGCAAACGCCGACAAGATCGTCATCGACAGCGCGCTCGGCGTCAAAAGCTTTGCGGAACTCAAGGCACTCGCCAGGACCGTCGACAACGGTGAGGACGTGCGCTTCGATTTCGGCAACGGCAACACGCTGACGCTGGAAGACACGAAGCTTTCGAGCCTCAAGGCCAGCCACTTCTCCTTCCAGGCCGTCGACACGGATGAACCCAAGGATCCGCGTTCCGGCGATGACGTGCTGAACGGCAACAGCAAGGCCAACACGATCTCCGGCGGCGACGGCAATGACCGGATTTCCGGCAAGGGCGGCAACGACAAGCTTTCGGGCGATGCCGGCAACGACAAGATCTGGGGCGGCAGCGGCCATGACGACCTGGAGGGCGGCGCCGGCAACGACCAGCTCTTCGGCGGCTCGGGCAATGACGACCTCGAAGGCGGCGCCGGCAACGATCGCCTGGACGGCGGTTCCGGCAACAACGAACTGGAAGGCGGCGCCGGCCGCGACACCTTCGTCTTCAAGACCGGCAAGACCGAGATCGAGGATTTCCAGACGAATTTCGACAAGATCGAGATTTCCAAGGGCCTCGGCGTTTCGAGCTTCGCCGACCTCACCGACATCGCCCGCACCGCCGATGGCGGCAAGGACGTGGTATTCGACTTCGGCCAGAGCGAACTGCGCCTCGACGACATCAAGCTCGCCGACCTCTCGGCGTCGGACTTCCTCTTCGTCTGAGGCGGATATCGCCCCTCATCCCGCTGCCGCGACCTTCTCCCCGCAAGCGGGGAGAAGGGACCTGTGGCGAATGCCTTGCCCACTGTTCCTTGAGGAAAACGGCGCGGCATATCCCCTCTCCCCGCTTGCGGGGAGAAGGTGCCGGCAGGCGGATGAGGGGCACTTTACCAACAGAAAAGGGCGCGCCGGTTTTCCTGGCGCGCCCTTTCTGTTTCCGCATACTCAGCGTGGCAGCGTGGTCGAGCCCATCAGCGCCTCGTCGATGGCGCGGGCGGCCTGGCGGCCTTCGCGGATCGCCCAGACGACCAGCGACTGGCCGCGGCGCACGTCGCCGGCGGTCCAGAGCTTTTCCACCGAGGTCTTGTAGTCGCGGTCGTTGGCGACGACGTTCGAGGAGCCGCGCTTGTCAGTGTTGATCGTCAGGCGCTCGCCGAGGTCCTTCAACACACTGTCGGTGAAGGGTCCGCGGAAGCCGATGGCGATGAAGGCGAGGTCCGCCTTGATGATGAACTCCGTGCCGGCGATCGGCTTGCGGCGGTCATCCACCTGGCAGCACTTCACGCCCGTCAGCACGCCATCCTCGTCGCCGACGAATTCGAGCGTACCGACCTGGAATTCGCGCACGGCGCCCTCGGCCTGCGAGGAGGAGGTGCGCATCTTCGTCGCCCAGAACGGCCAGACGGCGAGCTTGTCTTCCTTTTCCGGCGGCTGCGGACGGATATCGAGCTGCGTGACCTTCACCGCGCCCTGGCGGAAGGCCGTACCGACGCAGTCCGACGCCGTGTCGCCACCGCCGACGACCACGATATGCTTGCCACCGGCCAGGATCGGCGCGGAGGGCCAGCCGACGCTGTCGATGTTCTCGCGGCCGACGCGGCGGTTCTGCTGCACGAGGTAGGGCATGGCATCGTGCACGCCGGCAAAGTCGACGCCGGGAATGCCGGCATCGCGCGGCGTCTCCGAACCGCCGCAGTAGAGCACGGCGTCATGCTCGGCGAGCATCTCGTCCATCTTCTTGTCGACGCCGACATTGACGCCGTAGTGGAAGGTGACGCCCTCGCCGCGCATCTGGTCGACGCGGCGGTCGATGAAGTTCTTCTCCATCTTGAAGTCCGGAATCCCGTAGCGCAGCAGGCCGCCGGCCTTGGACTCGCGCTCGTAGAGGTGGACCTCATGGCCGGCGCGGGCGAGCTGCTGGGCGGCGGCCATGCCGGCCGGGCCCGAGCCGATGACCGCGACCTTCTTGCCGGTCTTCACCGTTGCCGGCTGCGGCACGATATAGCCCATCTCATAGGCCTTGTCGGCGATCGCCTGCTCGACGGTCTTGATGGAGACGGGCATGTCTTCGAGGTTCAGCGTGCAGGCTTCCTCGCACGGCGCGGGGCAGACACGGCCGGTGAATTCCGGAAAGTTGTTGGTCGAATGCAGGTTGCGGATCGCCTCTTCCCAGTTGCCGTTGTAGACGAGATCGTTCCAGTCCGGGATCTGGTTGTGTACCGGACACCCGGTCGGGCCGTGGCAATAGGGAATGCCGCAATCCATGCAGCGCGCGGCCTGCTTCTGGACCTCCGGGTCCGACATGGGGATGGTGAATTCGCGAAAATGGCGGATGCGGTCGGAGGCCGGCTGATACTTCGCCACCTGCCGGTCGATTTCCATGAAACCAGTAACCTTGCCCACTTCAATAATCCTTGCTCAAGGACGGGTGCCGCTCGGGCCCCGATGCCGGAATGCCGGCCAAGATGAAATCCATGCCGGCCGCGCGCCCGCGCAACCGGTCGGTGAAGGTCGAAACCGCTGCCTTATTCGGCAGCGATCCCCATCCTCATGCGCTCCATCTCTTCGAGCGCGCGGCGGTACTCGACCGGCATCACCTTGCGGAATTTCGGACGATACTCGGCCCAGCGGTCGAGAATCTCCCTGGCCCGCGGCGAGCCCGTATAGTGCAGGTGATTGGAGACGAGCTGGTAGAGCCGTTCCTCGTCATGGCGCGTCATGTCGTCGGACACGTCCACCATGCCCTTGTGCATGAGGTCGCCGCCATGGTGGTGCAGCTTCTCCAGCATGTCGTCCTCTTCCGGCACCGGTTCGAGTTCGACCATCGCCATGTTGCAGCGGCGGGCGAAATCGCCCTCTTCGTCCAGCACATAGGCGACGCCCCCGGACATGCCGGCCGCGAAGTTGCGGCCCGTCTGGCCGATGACGACGACAACGCCGCCCGTCATGTACTCGCAGCCATGGTCGCCCACGCCCTCAACGACGGCGACCGCGCCGGAATTGCGCACCGCGAACCGCTCGCCGGCAACGCCGTTGAAGTAGCACTCGCCGGCGATCGCGCCGTAGAGCACCGTGTTGCCGACGATGATCGATTCATGCGGCACCGCCTTGTTGCCCTCCGGGGGACGCACGATGATGCGGCCGCCGGAAAGGCCCTTGCCGACATAGTCGTTGCCCGCGCCGATGAGGTCGAAGGTGACACCGCGGGCAAGGAAGGCGCCGAAGGACTGGCCCGCCGTGCCATGCAGCTTCACGGAGATCGTATCGTCCTTCAGGCCCTTGAAGCCGTAGCGCTTGGCAACGGCACCCGAGAGCATCGCACCGGCCGAGCGGTCGACATTCTTGATATCGACCTCGAAGGCGACGGGCGTCTTCGATTCCAGGGCGGGCTTCGCCTCCTCGATGAGCTTGCGGTCGAGGATATCGTGGATCGGGTGGTTCTGCCGCTCGGTCCAGTAGGTCGCCTCCTTCGGCGCATCGACCTTGTGGAAGATGCGGGAGAAGTCGAGGCCGTTGGCCTTCCAGTGCGAGATCATCTTCTCCTTCTCCAGAAGCTCCGAGGCGCCGATGATCTCGTTCAGCGAACGCACGCCGAGCAAGGCCAGGATTTCGCGCACCTCTTCGGCGACGAAGAAGAAGTAGTTGATGACATGCTCCGGCGCGCCCTTGAAGCGCTTGCGCAGGACCGGATCCTGCGTCGCGACGCCGACCGGGCAGGTGTTGAGATGACACTTGCGCATCATGATGCAGCCGGCCGCGATCAGCGGCGCGGTGGCAAAGCCGAATTCGTCGGCCCCGAGCAGCGCGCCGATGACGACGTCACGACCGGTCTTGAGGCCGCCGTCAACCTGCAGCGCGATACGCGAGCGCAGCTTGTTGAGCACCAGCGTCTGGTGTGTCTCGGCGAGGCCGATTTCCCAGGGAGAGCCGGCATGCTTCAGCGAGGTGAGCGGCGAAGCGCCCGTGCCGCCGTCGAAGCCGGCGATGGTGATATGGTCCGCGCGCGCCTTGGCGACACCGGCGGCGACCGTGCCGACGCCGACCTCCGAAACGAGCTTGACCGAGATATCCGCTTCCGGATTGACGTTCTTCAGGTCGTAGATGAGCTGCGCCAGATCCTCGATCGAGTAGATATCGTGGTGCGGCGGCGGCGAGATGAGGCCGACGCCCGGCGTCGAGTGACGGGTCTTGGCGACCGTCGCATCCACCTTGTGGCCGGGAAGCTGCCCGCCCTCGCCGGGCTTGGCGCCCTGCGCGACCTTGATCTGCAGCATGTCCGCATTGACGAGATATTCCGTCGTGACGCCGAAGCGGCCCGACGCGATCTGCTTGATCGCCGAGCGCTCGGGGTTCATCGACCCGTCCGGCAGCGGCATGTAGCGGTCGGCCTCCTCGCCGCCCTCGCCGGTGTTCGACTTGCCGCCGATCCGATTCATGGCGACGGCGAGCGTCGTGTGCGCCTCGCGGGAAATCGAGCCGAAGGACATGGCCCCGGTCGAGAAACGCTTGACGATATCGACCGCCGGCTCCACCTCGTCGATGGAGATCGGCTTGCGGCCGGCCTCTTCCGCGTCCTTGATCGAGAAGAGGCCGCGGATCGTGTTCATGCGCAGCGCCGAGGCGTTCACCAGGTCGGCGAACTCCCTGTAGCGGTCGGCCGCGTTGCCGCGCACCGCATGTTGCAGCGAGGCGACGACGTCGGGCGTCCAGGCATGCTCCTCGCCGCGCATGCGATAGGCATATTCACCGCCGATATCCAGCGTGTTGGCGAGCAGCGGGTCGCGGCCGAAGGCGGCCTTGTGGCGGTTGAAGGTCTCCTTGGCGATCTCGTCGAGGCCGATGCCCTCGATGGTCGTCGCGGTGCCGAAGAAATATTTGTCGACCAGTTCGGAGGAAAGGCCGATGGCATCGAAGATCTGTGCGCCGCAATAGGACTGGTAGGTCGAGATGCCCATCTTGGACATGACCTTCAGGATGCCCTTTCCGATCGCCTTGATGTAGCGATAGACGATCTCTTCCGAATCCACTTCCTTCGGGAACTCGCCGCGCTTGTGCATGTCGGTAAGCGTGTCGAAGGCGAGGTAGGGGTTGATCGCTTCCGCGCCATAGCCGGCGAGAAGGCAGAAGTGATGCACTTCACGCGGCTCGCCGGTCTCCACGACAAGGCCGACCGAGGTGCGAAGGCCCTTGCGGATCAGATGGTGGTGCACGGCGGCGGTGGCAAGCAGCGCCGGGATCGCCACGCGGTCCGGCCCGATCTGGCGATCGGAGAGCACGATGATGTTGTAGCCCGACTTGACGGCCTGCTCGGCGCGCTCACAGAGCCGGTCGAGCATTTCCGGCATGCCGTCGGCGCCACGCGAGACGTCATAGGTGAAGTCCAGCGTCTTGGTGTCGAAGCGGTCCTCGACATGGCCGATGGAGCGGATCTTCTCGAGATCGCCATTGGTAAGGATCGGCTGACGCACTTCCATGCGCTTGGCCTTGGCCGCGCCGCCATGATCGAGGATGTTCGGGCGCGGACCGATGAAGGAGACGAGGCTCATGACCAGTTCCTCGCGGATCGGGTCGATGGGCGGGTTCGTCACCTGCGCGAAGTTCTGCTTGAAATAGGTGTAGAGCAGCTTGGTCTTGTCGGACATGGCCGAGATCGGCGTATCCGTGCCCATGGAGCCGATCGCCTCCTGCCCCGTCGTCGCCATCGGCGACATCAGCAGCTTGGTGTCCTCCTGCGTATAACCGAACGCCTGCTGGCGATCGCGCAGCGACACGTCGCGGCGCAGCGCGCGCGGCTCGACCGGACCGAGATCTTCCAGGATGATCTGGGTGTTATCAAGCCACTCCCGATAGGGATGCTTGGCGGCAAGCGCGGACTTCACCTCCTCGTCGGAGATGATGCGGCCTTCCTCCATGTCGATGAGCAGCATTTTCCCGGGCTGAAGACGCCACTTCTTGACGATGCTCTCTTCCTTGACCGGCAGCGTGCCGGCCTCGGAGGCGAGGATGACGCGGTCGTCGTCGGTGACGAGGTAGCGCGCCGGACGCAGGCCGTTGCGGTCGAGCGTGGCGCCGATCTGCTTGCCGTCGGTGAAGGCGACGGCGGCCGGGCCGTCCCACGGCTCCATCAGGGCGGCGTGGTATTCGTAGAACGCCTTGCGCTCCTGGCTCATCAACTGGTTGCCGGCCCAGGCCTCGGGGATCAGCATCATGACCGCATGGGCCATGGAGTAACCGCCGCGCACGAGGAACTCGAGCGCGTTGTCGAAACAGGCCGTGTCCGACTGGCCCTCGTAGGAGATCGGCCAGAGCTTGGTGATGTCCTCGCCGAAGAGCGGCGAGGAGACGGAGGCCTGGCGGGCCGCCATCCAGTTGACGTTGCCGCGCAGCGTGTTGATCTCGCCGTTATGGGCGACCATGCGGTAGGGATGCGCCAGCTTCCACGACGGGAAGGTATTGGTGGAGAAACGCTGGTGCACGAGCGCGACGGCCGATTCGAAGCGCGGGTCGGCGAGGTCCTTGTAATAGGCGCCCACCTGGTAGGCGAGGAACATGCCCTTGTAGACGATGGTCGTCGAGGACAGCGAGACGGGGTAGAAATTGCTCTCCTCGCCCTCGTACTCGTCGTAGATGCGGTTGGAGATCACCTTGCGCAGGGTGAAGAGCCGGCGCTCGAACTCGTCGTTCGTCGCGGCCTCGCGGCCGGCGCCGATGAAGACCTGGACATGCCGCGGCTCGGTGGCGGCGATCTCCGGGGCCTTGGAGAGCGAGGAATTGTCGACCGGCACGTCGCGGAAGCCGATGAGCACCTGCCCCTCTTCGGCGACGACATCTCCGATGACCTTCTTGAAATAATCGACGAGCTTCTCATCCTGCGGCATGAAGATGTGGCCGACGGCATATTCGCCTGCCTTGGGCAGCGTGACGCCCTGCTTTGCCATCTCCTCGCGGAAGAAGCGGTCCGGAATCTGGACGAGAATGCCTGCACCGTCGCCCATCAGCGGATCCGCGCCGACAGCGCCGCGATGCGTCAGGTTTTCGAGCATGAACAGCCCGTCCTTGACGATCTGGTGCGATTTCTTGCCTTTCAGATGCGCCACGAAGCCGACGCCGCAGGCATCGTGTTCATTGCGCGGATCATAGAGTCCCTGTTTTTTCGGCAGGCCCGGATTGGAAGCGCGTGTCGTGGCGCCCGTCGCAGTCGCCTGCGCCCGGAACTGCCGCAAATCATGTGCTTGGGTCTTCACCATCATTTTCTTCCTCCTGTGCGCCCATCCTGCGGGCATTCGTTTTCGCCCGTGTGACCCCTTTGCCTTTGGACGGGGCCTCGCGAGCGACTGTTTCATGAATCCGGCGCGACCGCAAAACGACGGCGGACCGGAAGGATCATCGGGACCCGTCTGGGCGCGCGGCTTTCGGAAGGAATACGCCCTCCTTGCCCGGCGCCGTTCCCGGCGGCTTCCGTGGTCTGGGAAGGCGCCTCTCGGTCTCTTGACCGAAATAGGACAGCAAACCTGTCCTATTTCATGGGCTCTATGCCAGAAACACCCCCCGGCCGCAAGGCCATCATGCCAAATAATCACCACCTCATGAAGAAAAATTGCCCGCTCCGCCGTAGGCTTGAAATTAAATTACGACCGCTTGCCACATTGTTTCCATTCCTTTCATTCTGGGGCCCGCCGGCACTTTCCGCCGTTTTCGGCGATTGATCGCCTTCATTTCTCCATTATGGTCCTTCCGCAGTCTCATTCGCATTGGAAACCGCATGTTTTTCGCTTCCGACAACTGGGCCGGCGCCCATCCCGACATCGCACAGAGCCTCGTGACGGCGGCCGGCGGCTTCGCCCCGGCCTATGGCGCCAGCGACCTCGACAAGCGTGTGGAAAAGGCTTTTTCGGAGATTTTCGAGCGCGACGTCGCCGTCTTCTTCGTCGGCACGGGCACGGCGGCGAATTCCCTGGCGCTCGCCAGCTTCAACCGTCCGGGCGGCCAGGTCTTCTGCCACCGCGAAGCGCATGTGAATGTCGACGAATGCAACGCACCGGAATTCTTCGCTTCCGGTGCCAAGCTGGTGCCGATCGACGGCCCCGCCGGCAAGCTCTCCCCGGACGCCCTTGCCGCCGCCATCGGCCGCTTCCCGCCGGATTTCGTGCATGGCGGCCAGCCGATGGCCGTCACCATCACCCAGGCCACCGAAGCCGGCACCGCCTATACGCTCGACGAGATCGCCGCCCTCTCCGACGTCACGAAGGTAGTGAACCTGCCGCTGCACATGGACGGCGCGCGTTTCGCCAATGCGCTCGTCCATCTTGACGCGACGCCCGCCGAGATGACCTGGAAGCGCGGCGTCGACATCCTCTCCTTCGGCGGCACGAAGAACGGCTGCTGGTGCGCCGAGGCGCTGGTGCTGTTCGATCCCGGCAAGGCACAGCAGATGCATTTCCTGCGCAAGCGCTCGGCCCAGCTCTTCTCCAAGTCCCGCTTCATCGCCGCCCAGTTCGATGCCTATTTCAAGGACGGCCTCTGGCTCACCCTCGCCCGTCATTCCAACGCCATGGCCGCGCGCCTTGCGGCCGGTTTCGAGACCTCCGACACGGCCCGCCTCGCCTGGCCGACCGGATCGAACGAGCTCTTCGTCGTCATCCGCAACGACGCGATGAAGGCCCTGAAGGAGAAGGGAGCCGTCTTCTACGACTGGCCCGCCGGCCCCGAGCTGAAGGCGACCATGCGCGCGGACGAAACGCTGATCCGGCTCGTCACGAGCTTCGCCACGAAGGAAGCCGACGTCGACGACTTCCTCTCGGCGCTCTGAGCGGCATTACCGGACACAAAAAAAGCGGTGCCCTGCGGCACCGCCCTTCTTCATTCCCGGGAAAGCGCAGGATCAGTTGGTCTGCGCTTCGATCTGCTTGGCGTCGCGCTGGACGGCCGTGATCTCGATACGGCGCGGCTTGGCGGCTTCCGGGATCTCGCGAAGGAGATCGATGTGGAGGAGGCCGTTCTTCAGCGAGGCGGCGCGCACTTCCACGTGATCGGCGAGCTGGAAGCGGCGCTCGAAGGCGCGCTTGGCAATGCCGCGGTAGAGAAACTGGCTGTCTTCGGCTGCCTCGTCCTTCTTCTCGCCCTTGACCGTCAGCGCATGTTCGCGCGCCTCGATGGAGAGCTCGCTCTCGTCGAAACCAGCCACCGCCATGGTGATGCGGTAGGTGTTTTCGCCGGTACGCTCGATGTTGTAGGGCGGGTAGCTCTGGGCCTGGTCAGGCTGGCCGAGGCTGTCGAGCATGGTGAAGAGACGGTCGAAGCCGACGGTGGAACGATAGAGGGGGGAGAAATCGACGTGACGCATGGTGTCCTCCTTTAGAGCAACGGTTGCGATCTTTCTGAAGGCTGCCCCCGATTTCCGAAGGTGCAGCCCGGTTCATCCGGCCCCGTCCCATTCTGGCGACGGAAGCCTCGACGGACCCTGTTGGCGTCCGTGACGTTGAGATGGGAATGGATTTTCGGCCGTTCAAGGGGTCCCGGGCAACCGAAAAGACGAGGCCAAAAAAATTTCGAGATGAACGGCGGATGAACGGCGGCTTCGGACAGCGTTCAGATTGGTCCTGCTAGAACGGCAGCATCAGAAGCGAAAACTTCTGACGACCGGGGTGTAACGTCCCTTCCTTCCCGGTCAAATTACGCCGGACTGCATGTGAAGCCACCCCCGTGCCGCATGCAGCCGGCTTTTTTCTTTGACGGCACTGGCGCCAGCGCCTATCCATCGATCATCGACGCCCGCCGAGACCCGCCCGCGCCATGGATTCCATCCTCAACGCCACCGCCGACAATCCCGTTCCGGGGAACCATTTCGCCGGCTTCCTGGAGGGCAGCGGCGGCGTGAAGATCCGCTATGCGGTGTTCCGCTCGAACGAGCGCGAGGCCAAGGGCACGGTCGTGCTGCTGCAGGGCCGCAGCGAATGCATCGAGAAATATTTCGAGACGATCAACGACCTCACCGCCCGCGGCCTCTGGGTCGCCACCTTCGACTGGCGCGGCCAGGCCGGCTCCGACCGGCTGATACCGGGCAGCCGCACCGGCCATATCCTGCGCTTTTCCGACTACGAGGCCGATCTCTCGCTCTTCCTGGAGAAGATCGTGCTGCCGGATGCCCGCCTGCCCTTCTTCATCGTCGCCCATTCGACCGGCGCGCTCGTCGCCCTCTCCCAGGCACCGCTGCTCGAAAACCGCATCGAGCGCATGGTGCTCGCCGCCCCCTTCATCGCGCTCGCCGGCCAGTCGATGAGCCAGCGCAAGATCACCGTCATCGCCCGCCTCGCCTCGCTGCTGGGTCTCGGCAAGCACACCTTCCGCAAGGGCGATCCGCCGCTCGACTTCGCACACAACATCGTGACGTCCGATCCGCGGCGCTTCGCCCGCAATGCGGCGATCTTCGCCGAACATCCGGAGCTTTCCATCAGTTGGCCGAGCGCCCGCTGGCTGAACGAGACGCTGAAGACCATGGCGCGCGTGACGCACCAGGACCACCTGACACGCATCCGCATTCCCACCCTGCTGCTTTGCCCGACACGGGACGCCCTCGTGCCGCGCAAGGCGATCGGCGATCTCGCGCGCATCTTCCGCGCCGCCCGCCTCATCGAGATCGACGGCGCACGCCACGAGCTGTTCCAGGAGGCCGACCGCTACCGCGCGCAGGCACTCGCCGCGATCGACGCCTTCATTCCGGGAAGCGACGCCGAGCGGACCGGGCTCGGCGCCTGACCGGCACCCTCGGGTCAAGCGCTATCGAGGAGTGCGCGAAGAGAATATCTACGCCCGCAGCAACGCCATCGCCTCGTCATAGACCTTGCGGCTGCCGGCGGCGATGATCTCGCCGCCCATTTCCGCCGGGCCACCGTCCCAGGCGGTGATGATGCCGCCGGCCTGCTCGATGACCGGGATGAGGCCGCCGACGTCATAGGGCTTCAGCCCGCATTCGACGACGAGGTCGATATGGCCGGCGGCGAGCAGCGCATAGGCATAGCAATCGACGCCGTAGCGGAAGAGCCGCACCTTCTCCTGCACGGTCTCGAACCGCGTCTTGCGGCTTTCCGTGAAGAGATGCGGCGAGGTGGTGAAGAGGATCGCATCGGACAGGCCGTTGCACGGCCGCGTCGACAGTGCCTTGCGGCCGTCCGGCCCGGCATAGTGGGACACCTTGCCGTCGGCGAAATAGCGTTCGCCGGTGAAGGGCTGGTCGATCAGCCCCATGACGGCCTCGCCATTGCGGTAGAGGCCGATCAGCGTGCCCCAGACCGGCACGCCGGAAATGAAGGCCCGCGTGCCGTCGATCGGGTCGATGACCCAGACATATTCCCGGTCGAGACCGACCGAACCATGCTCTTCGCCGAGGATGCCATGCTCCGGAAAATGCTGCTCGATCAGCGCGCGGATCGCCAGTTCCGCCGCCCGGTCGCCCTCTGTCACGGGATCGAAGCCGGCAGCCTCCTTGTTGACGATATCGGCACCGGCGCGGAAGCGCGGCAGGGTTTCCTTGCCGGCGGCATCGGCAAGACGGTCGAAGAAGGCGCGATCAGGCAACATGGGGGATCTCTCGGAGGGGCTGCGGACCGCCTCTCCTTACTGCATCGCCACGAAAAACGGAACCGGATTGACGCGGAAGCCTGCACGGAAGGGGCAACGGGAATTGCTTAACGGATCGCAAATTTGTCCCGCGGTTGCGCTTGACATTTGTGCAGCGCAATATTATTGTTTTCTTACAGTCATTCGTGGCTGTAAATACCCTCCTTGGGTGTTTCCTCCCTAGACTTAACCGCGCCCCAAGCGCGGTTTTTTTTGACGGGAGGCCAGCCTATTCCGCGGCCAGCGCCCGGTCGGCGGCGTATTCCTCGACATGGTCGGAAAAATCCTGCAGGAAGGCCGAGATCGCCGTCTGCAGCACCGCGAAGTCCGGCCGCTTGGCCAGCGTCGTCTCGTCGACATAGAGGCCGCGGTTCACCTCGATCTGCAGCGCATGCAGCCCCTTGGCCGGCCGGCCGTAATGCTCGGTTATGAAGCCCCCCGCATAGGGCTTGTTGCGCACCACGGAAAAGCCCATGTCCTCCAGAAGCCGCATCGCGGTGCGCGAAAGCTCGCCCGACGCGCTGGTGCCGTAGCGATCGCCGATGATGAAGTCGGGCCGCATGCCCGTGCCGGAGACGCGGATATTGCCCGGCATCGAATGGCAGTCGATCAGCACCGAGAAGCCGAAGGTGACATGGGTGCGCACGACGAGGCGGCGCAGGCACGCATGATAGGGCTTGTAGACGGTCTCCACCCGCTCCAGCGCCTCCTCCACGGGAAAACGCTGGCGGTAGATCTCCATGTTCTCGGCGACGACCCGCGGCACGGTGCCGAGCCCGCCGGCGACCCGGATCGAATTGATGTTCGCATAGGAGGGCAGCACGCCCTCGAACATGCGCGGATCGAGCTCGTAGGGTTCGCGGTTGACGTCGAGCCAGGCGCGCGGGAAGTGCGCGACCAGCATCGGCGCGCCGAGCGCCGGCGCGACCGAGAAGAGCTCGTCGACATAGTGATCCTCCGAGCGGCGGATGCCGAGCGAATCGAGGCGCGACTGCGCCAGGAAGCTCTGTGGATAACGTCGCCCGCTATGAGGAGAATTGAAGACGAGGGGCACGCTCTGCGAAACCGGTTCCAGCACTTCGAAGTGGCTGTTTTCGCTGAGAGCCTCCGCCATTGTTGTCCTTTACCATGCCTTCAAGTCATTGCGTCCGCCATGTTGCCAGCGGCCACCTCGCGTGTCCATACTGAGAAACGAGGGATAAGGGCTTGCCCTCACCCATTCACCGGATATTTACCGGAATACGCTCTTGTAACAGAACCGCCCGTCCGCGGGCAGACAACCTTAGCAACGGTTCCCGAATTCCATGACACCCAAGATTCTCCTCGCAGAAGACGACAACGATATGCGCCGGTTCCTCGTGAAGGCGCTCGAAAAGGCGGGCTACCAGGTGCTGTCCTACGACAACGGCGCCAGCGCTTACGACCGGCTTCGCGAAGAACCCTTCTCGCTGCTCCTGACCGACATCGTCATGCCGGAGATGGATGGCATCGAGCTCGCCCGCCGCGCGACGGAACTCGACCCGGACCTGAAGGTCATGTTCATCACGGGCTTCGCCGCCGTGGCGCTCAACCCGGATTCCAAGGCCCCGAAGGACGCCAAGGTTCTGTCCAAACCGTTCCACCTGCGCGATCTCGTTGAAGAAGTCAACAAGATGCTGGCCGCCTAACCCCCGGAAAAGACCGCAAAATCGGCCCGTAAAAAAAGCTTCAAAAAGCTATTGACGCGCCTCGGGGTTTTGTGGTCTATGCGCCTCATCGGATGGGCGTGTAGCTCAGCGGGAGAGCACTACGTTGACATCGTAGGGGTCACAGGTTCAATCCCTGTCACGCCCACCATTCGAAATCCAAAGGCCTTGCGGGAAACCGGAAGGCCTTTTGCTTTTCCGGTCGTCCGGCCTGCCGAAGAGGGCGAACGACCGCCGGGTCAGGCTTCCAGCGGCCCGCTCCCGATCCCCTTCCGCTTAGAAAACGCCAACGCTTTCTCAGGCCTGTTTCGTGCTCATCGCCTGGCGGCGTGGAAATACACATATGCCGCGCAGGAAACAGTTGACGGCGGTGGCTGTTTTGCGGTCAAATGATGGTCGGCTCAAGTCGCATATTGCACGCCGGATCGGCGCCAAGCAGGTGAAATTGCACCTGAATCCGGCAAGTCGGCCGCATGCGGCGCACGCGCTTCCTCGCAGGATTACCCCAGAAAACCGTAAAGTGTTTATCGCCCCGCTATGCTTGCGACCGTCTGTCGCTCTACCAAAGATGGCGCACCCCGTTGGAGGACGGGAATTCGGAAGGTCGATGGAATGGGAGGAGTATCCATGAGCGACGCATCCAGCATACACCCGGTGGACGAGAAACTGCCTACGGGCAGGCTCGCGACGCTGGGCATCCAGCACGTACTCGTCATGTATGGCGGCGCCGTCGCCGTGCCGCTCATCGTCGGGCGCGCCCTGCAGCTCAGCCCGCAGGACGTCGCGTTCCTGATTTCCGCCGACCTCTTCGTCTGCGGCCTCGTCACCATCATCCAGTCGCTCGGCTTCGGCCGGCATGTCGGCATCCGCTTGCCCGTCATGATGGGCGTCACCTTCGCCTCCGTCGGCCCGATGGTCTCCATGGCGACCATGACGCCGGGCACGGAGGGCGCGCGCATGATCTTCGGCGCCATCATCGGCGCCGGCTTCATCGCCCTCCTGATCGCGCCCCTGATGGGCCGGTTGCTGCGCTTCTTCCCGCCCGTGGTGACGGGCACCATCATCCTCGTCATCGGCGTCTCGCTGATGCGCGTCGGCATCAACTGGACCTTCGGCAATCCCTTCGGCCCGACCGCGCCCAAGCTGGTCGACCCGGCGCATGCCGAATGGCTCGCCCAGATGAAGACGCTCGCCGAAAGCGGCGGCCCGGCGGTGCCGAGCGGCTTTGCGATCGCGCCGACCGTGTCCAACCCGATCTATGCCGAGCCGAGCCATATCGCGCTGTCGGCGCTGGTGCTCGTCTCGATCCTCGCCATCGCCCGCTTCGGCCGCGGCCTCATCAGCAACATCGCCGTCCTCAGCGGCGTCGTCATCGGCTGCGTCGCCGCGTCGATCCTCGGCATGATGCATTTCGACCGCGTGGCCGATGCCGGCTGGTTCGCCGTCGTCACGCCGCTTCGCTTCGGCATGCCGATCTTCGACCCCGTGCTGATCGCCACCATGACGCTCGTCATGATTGTCGTGATGATCGAATCGACGGGCATGTTCCTGGCGCTCGGGGAAATCACCGGCCGGCCGGTCTCCCAGCAGAACCTGACGGCGGGCCTGCGTGTCGACGGCATCGGCACGATGATCGGCGGCCTGTTCAACACCTTCCCCTATACGAGCTTCTCGCAGAATGTCGGCCTTGTCGGCGTCACCGGCGTGAAGAGCCGCTATGTCTGCGTCGCAGGCGGCATCATCATGATCGTCCTCGGACTGATCCCGAAGATGGGCGCCCTTGTCGAGGCCGTGCCGACCTTCGTCCTCGGCGGCGCCGGTCTCGTGATGTTCGGCATGGTGGCCGCGACGGGCGTGCGCATCCTCACGACGGTGGACTTCAAGTCCTCGCGCAACAACCTCTTCGTGGTTGCCGTCTCCATCGGCTTCGGCCTGATCCCGCTGCTCGCCCCGAATTACCTGATGTGGCTGCCGCATGCGATCCATCCCATCATCGAATCGGGCATCGTGCTCGCCTCCATCGTCGCCGTCCTGCTGAACGCCTTCTTCAACGGCGTGCGCTTCGAGCAGTCCGATGCCGTCGAGGCCGCCCGCATGGCCGACAGCCACTGAGAACCCATTCATCGAATGAGAACCCGGCTTGCCCAGCGCAGGCCGGGTTTTTTCGTGCACAAGGCCCCGACCGGCATTTTCCCGATCCCGCTTCCAAGGCATAGCAAAGAGGGGGCGCATGCGCGCTGCCGGAAAACAGCGGTTTCAGGAGCAGGCATGGCCGGCATCATCCATGGGCGCGAAGCGCTCGTCCTGGCTGTCACACTCTGGACGGCGCTTTCCATCAACGATTTCCTGCTGCTTTCCGAGGGCTTCCTGCTGCTCGCGCCCGGCTGGCTGAGCAGCATTCTCCTGGCCCTGCTCCTGGCGCTGGTGCTTCAGCGATTGCAGAACCTGCCGCGGGAAAGGGCGCTCGGCCTCGGCGTGCTCGCGGTGCTGGTGGTTGCCGCAAGCCAGGCAGCGTTCGATGTCACCGCGATCGTGACGCTGGGTCCGCATCTGCTGCCCGGCGGCCTCGGCGTGCCCGGCTTTGCGATCGCCGATACGTTCGACGAGGCCGTCCTGCAGTTTCGCATGAGCCTGCTGTGGAACGTCGTGACCTTCGGCTTCTATGCCGCCGCACTCGCACTGCTCAATGCCGAGCGGCGCAAGCTGGACGCGGAAATGCGGGCGCTGCGCTACGAGCTCAATCCGCATTTCCTCTTCAACACGCTGAATTCCGTGGCCGGTCTCATCGAGGAGGGATCAGCCGGGCGGGCGGACCGCATGGTCCTGTCCCTGTCGCGCTTCCTGCAGACGACGCTCTCGCTCGATCCGCTGCATGACGTGCCACTGGCCGAGGAGATCGCCCTCCAGCGCGACTATCTTGCGATCGAACAAGAGCGCTTTGCCGATCGCATGCGCTTCGACATCCGGCTGCCGGACGCGCTTGCGGCCGCGCTGGTTCCCAATCTCATCCTCCAGCCGCTGATCGAAAACGCCGTCAAGCATGGCGTTTCGGCATCCCGAAAGCCCGTGGCCATTCTGCTGGATGCGCGACAGAAAGCGGATCGCCTGATCCTCACCGTCGAAAACGACCTGCCGGAAACGGACGCAATCCCGCACAAGCCGCCGGGCATGGGCGTCGGCCTGCGGAACATCACCGACCGGTTGCAGGCGCGCTTTGCCAGCCGCTGGCGCTTCTCGTCTGGCTCGACAGCCGAAGGACGCTACCGGGCTTCGATCGAGATCCCGCTGAGATGGGCCTGATGGAATTTCCCTCGGGGAGAACGGTGCAGTTCCCGCGCTCGGCCGGAACCGCACGCGCGTATCAGTTCAGCGGAATCTGAAGGCCGCTCGAGGCCGGCGGGCGGGCATAGGTCGTGTTGTTCGACGCGGTCGTGCTGCATCCTGCCAGCGACAGGACCGCGAGCGCGGCGACGACGAAACCGGTGATGGGGCGCATGAATCTCTCCTTTGCGATCTGCCTGTAAGACATAGGCACGACGAAGACCCGCGTCCACCACGGCGCGGAAAGGAAACAGCCCGTGCAGGGCACGCGGCCTTCCACGACAGACTCACCCCAGCCGACGGACCACGGATTCTCCCCCTTCGTCCTTCGTCATGGCGCGTCGGCGCGGTCCATCAGGCCGGAAATGTCACGCGCGGCAAGATCGAGAATGTGGCGTGAGTACGCCTCCGCCCGCGCGCCATCCCGCAGGCGCAGCGCATCGACCAGCGCCCGGTGCACCCCGAGCGCCTCGTCGTGGCGTTCCGTCGCCCGGTTGGAGGCATGCAGCGCATAGGAAAGGGCCGCGTGGATGATCGAGGAAAGCTGATGGAAGACCTGGTTGTGGCTGGCCTTCAACAGCGTCTCGTGGAAGCGCGCATCGGCGGCGGTGAAGGCTTCGAGGTCACCTTCGGCATCGCTCATGTCGTCGCAGGCCCGCTCCAGATCGGCGATCTCCTGCGCCGTCGCGCGTGCGGCGGCAAGGAAGGCCGCGGCCGGCTCGACGGTGCGGCGCGCTTCGAGAATGGAGCCGAGAAGCTCGGCGGACAGCACATCCGGCCCCATCCATTCGAGGATCTGCGCGTCGAGCACGTTCCATTCCGACCGGTCGCAGACAAGCGTGCCGACCCGGGGTCGGCCGCGCACGAGGCCTTTGGTCTCCAGCACCTTCAGCGATTCGCGGATGACGGTGCGGCTGACGCCGTAGGTTGCGCACAGATCGCTCTCACGCGGCAGCACCGCACCCGGCGGGAAACGTCCGCCGCAGATATCGCCGCCGATCGCCGCGGTCACATTGTGACGCACCCGCGGCCGGCGCGATAACGGCCGCTGCGCCTGTCTTGCCGGCTTGTCCGCCACGCTGCCTCCATCACTTCGGTCATTGATCGTACAATTATGATATTATCATACGATAAATTGAAAGCGGGAACCATTATCGCCATTCGCACGGCACGGACAATTCCCAATATTGACTTTTGCTGACAAAGTGCATAATGCGCCGGTCCCAACGAAGGAGCCGCCATGCTTGCCGACCTCCCCCCCGTGCTCATCCTCAACCCGAAAGACAATGTCGGGGTCGTTCCCGCCAATGTCGATGCCGGCCGTATGCTGGTGAATGGCATCGCCGCCGCGGAGCGCATTCCGCGTGGGCACAAGGTGGCGATCGCGCTTATCGCGGAAAACGAGCCGGTGCGAAAATATGGCCAGATCATCGGCTATGCGACGCGGGCGATCCGCCCCGGCGAGCATGTCCACCTGCAGAACCTCGCCATTCTCGACGTGGCGCTGAAACACGAATTCTGCGTCGACAACGCCCCGCCGGTGATGGTGCCGGAGGCCGAGCGCCGCACCTTCGAGGGTTATGACCGCGGCAATGGCCGCATCGGCACCCGAAACTATATCGGCATCCTCTCCACCGTGAACTGTTCCGCCACGGTCTCGCGCTATGTCGCGGAGCATTATGCCCGCAGGTTCCGCGAGACCGGCCACGACAATATCGATGGCGTGGTGGCGCTCACCTATGGCGGCGGCTGCGCGCTAAACCTGAAATCCGAGGGCGGGCGCATCCTCACCCGCACCTTCAAGGGCTATGCCCGCAACCCGAATTTCGGCGGCATCCTGATGATCGGCCTCGGCTGCGAGACCTTTCAGTACGGCCCGCTCGTCGAGGAGGCCGGGCTGGAAGAAGGCAAAACCTTCCGCACCATGATGATCCAGAACCAGGGCGGAACGCGCAAGACCATCGAGGCGGCCTGCGCGATGATCGACGACATGCTGCCGGATGTCGGCCGCATCCGCCGCACGCCGCAGCCCCTGTCGGGCATCAAGCTGGCACTGGAATGCGGCGGCTCGGACGGCTATTCCGGCATTTCCGCCAACCCGGCGCTCGGCATCGCCTCGGACCTCTTGGTGAAGGAGGGGGCGACGACAGTGCTGTCCGAAACGCCGGAAATCTACGGTGCGGAACATCTCCTGACGCGCCGTGCCGCCCGGCCGGAGGTGGCGGAAAAGCTGCTCGCGCGCATCGACTGGTGGCGGGACTACACGGCGAAAAACGACGCCGAACTCAACAACAACCCCTCGCACGGCAACAAGGCCGGGGGGCTCACGACCATCCTGGAAAAATCGCTCGGCGCGGTCGCCAAGAGCGGTTCCATGCCGCTCAACGCCGTCTACGAATATGCCGAGGAGGTGACGGAACCGGGCTTCGTCTTCATGGATACGCCCGGCTACGACCCCGCCGCCGTGACCGGCCAGATCGCCGGCGGCTGCAATCTCGTCGCCTTCACCACCGGCCGCGGCTCGGTCTCCGGCTACAAGCCGGCGCCCTGCATCAAGATCGCCACCAACACGACGATGTACGAGCACATCAAGGAGGACATGGACATCAATTGCGGCACGATCGTCGACGGCACCGAGGCGATCGAGGAGGCCGGCCGGCGCATCTTCGAGTTCGTCATCGAAACCGCCTCCGGCCGCAAGACGGCGAGCGAGGCCTTCGACTACGGCGACAACGAATTCGTGCCCTGGCAGGTCGGCGCCATCACCTGATCGTCAGGTGTGCATGACGATGTTGACGAGTGTGCCGGCGGGATCGCGCACGAAGAAACGCCGCACGCCCCAGGGCTCGTCCGCCGGCCCGTATTCCACGGCATAACCGCCTTCGAGGACTGCCGCATAGGCGGCCTCGACATCGTCGACCTCGACCGAAAGACCCGGCACCGGCGTGCCCGAGCCACCCTCCGAGGCGAAGCTGACCTGCAGCGGCATGCGGTCCTGCGTGCCATAGGTGGCGATCCAGCCGTGATCCATCAGCAGTTCCAGCCCGAGCACCTCGCGATAGAAGCGGGCGACAATCGCCGGATCGGCCGTTTCGATATTCGCGACGATGCGTTTGACCTTCATGGATCCTCCTTACCGCACGACGGGCGTCGCATAGGCCGGCATGTCCGGCCGGTGTGCCGCGCGCACCTCCGCGACGCGCTCGATCACCTTGGGCAGCGCAACCGTGATGTGGTGGCGGAGCGTTTCGGCCGCGCGTGTCCGGTCGTCCACATCGAGCGCGCGGAACACCGCCAGGTGCTCGGCGATGAAGGGCTCGTCGGCGGGCATGCGGTGCGAAACGCCGATAATGTGCTTGCTGACATTCAGCATGAAGCGGGCGCGCCGCAACGCGATCAGCAGTTCGCGGTTCGGGCAGTAGCCGAGGCAGGTGATGTGCAGGTCGGTTTCAAGACCGTCCATCGCCTCGACGGAGAGAGCCGGATAGGCAGCCAGCGCCTCCTCCAGCCGCTGCGTCATGGCACGCCGCTCGACCAGCGGGATGAACGGCGCGGCCCGGCTCAGCGCCAACGGCTCCAGCGCGATGCGGATGTCGTGCAGGTCGTACATGCGCTGTTCGTCGAGCGGCACCAGCGTCCAGCGCATGCGCTCGTCCTTTTCCACGATGCCGAGCGCTTCGAGGCGGGTCAGCGCGTCGCGCGCCACCTGCCGGCCGACGCCGCGCGCACGCGCGAGTTCCACCTCGTTGATCCGGTGGCGGCCGAAGACGGAGAGATGCACCATCTCCCGCTCCAGGTTCTCGTAGATCGCCTCCCAGGCCGGCGCCTTGCGCAGGGCCGGCGCCTCCTCGTCAAGGCCGAGCATCTCGGCCGTCAGCACCACCCGCTTCGGCCCGCCGCGCCCCTGCCCCACCAGGAAACCGCGCCCGTCGAAACGTCGGATCTGCCCCGCCGCCTCCAGGAGCGCGAAAGCCTGGCGGACCGGCGTGCGGGTGGAGGCAAAGAGCGTTGCGACCGGCCCCTCCAGGAGGAGGGCCCCCTTCGGCAGCCGTCCGGAGGCAATCGCTTCCGCCAGCACCTCGCGGATGCGCAGATAGAGCGGGCTCTTGTCGAGCGCCCCTTCGGCGCTTTCCGCGCCCGTTTCCGCCAAAGCTTGCCCTGTGCCGATCATGGCGCGGACCATCGCATGAATGCACCGTGCCGACAACGGTCATGTCCGCCGCAGGCCGCGGCAAGGAAATTGCGTCGCACCGGCAAAAAATCTCCATTCCTTTCGTGACGCGCGGGGTGTTTTGCGCTAGGGAACCCTGCTGAGGCTCGCAATGCGGCCCGAAAAAGCCCATATGTCAGCCGCGTCCACTCGAGGAATTGACCATGCCCGCATATCGCTCCCGAACCACCACCCACGGCCGCAACATGGCCGGTGCCCGCGGCCTCTGGCGCGCGACCGGCATGAAGGATACGGACTTCGGCAAGCCGATCATCGCGGTGGTGAACTCCTTCACCCAGTTCGTGCCCGGCCATGTGCACCTCAAAGACCTCGGCCAGCTCGTCGCCCGCGAGATCGAGAAGGCCGGCGGCGTTGCCAAGGAATTCAACACGATCGCCGTCGACGACGGCATCGCCATGGGCCATGACGGCATGCTCTATTCGCTGCCGAGCCGCGAGATCATCGCCGACTCGGTCGAATACATGGTCAACGCGCACTGCGCAGACGCCATGGTCTGCATCTCGAACTGCGACAAGATCACCCCCGGCATGCTGAATGCCGCCATGCGCCTCAACATTCCCGCCGTCTTCGTCTCCGGCGGCCCGATGGAGGCCGGCAAGGTCGTGCTGCACGGCAAGACTCACGCGCTCGACCTCGTCGACGCCATGGTCGCGGCGGCCGACGACAATATCTCCGACGAGGACGTCAAGGTCATCGAGCGTTCCGCCTGCCCGACCTGCGGCTCCTGCTCCGGCATGTTCACCGCCAATTCGATGAACTGTCTGACCGAAGCCCTCGGCCTGTCGTTGCCGGGCAACGGCTCCACGCTCGCGACCCATGCCGACCGCAAGCGCCTCTTCGTCGAGGCCGGCCATCTCATCGTCGACCTCGCCCGCCGCTACTACGAGCAGGACGACGACAGCATCCTGCCGCGCTCGGTCGCCAACAAGAAGGCCTTCGAGAACGCCATGTCGCTCGACATCGCCATGGGCGGCTCGACCAACACGGTGCTGCACATCCTGGCCGCCGCCCATGAAGGCGGCATCGATTTCGATCTCGATGACATCGACGAACTGTCGCGCCGGGTGCCGTGCCTCTCCAAGGTCGCGCCCGCCAAGCAGGACGTGCATATGGAGGACGTGCATCGCGCCGGCGGCATCATGCGCATCCTCGGCGAACTTGACCGCGGCGGCCTCATCCACCGTGACACGCCGACCGTGCATGCCGAAACGCTGGGCGACGCCATCGACCGCTGGGACATCACCCGCACCAGCAGCGAGACCGTGCGCACCTTCTTCCGCGCCGCGCCCGGCGGCATACCGACCCAGGTCGCCTTCAGCCAGGAAGCGCGCTGGGACGAGCTGGACACCGACGGCGAGAAAGGCGTCATCCGCTCCGTCGAGCATCCGTTCTCGAAGGATGGCGGCCTGGCCGTGCTCTCCGGCAACATCGCGCTCGACGGCTGCATCGTGAAGACCGCCGGCGTCGATGAATCGATCCTCAAGTTCTCCGGCCCCGCCGTCGTCTTCGAAAGCCAGGATGCAGCGGTGAAGGGCATTCTCGGCGGCGAGGTGAAGGCCGGCGACGTCGTCGTCATCCGCTACGAAGGCCCGAAGGGCGGCCCGGGCATGCAGGAAATGCTCTATCCGACGAGCTACCTGAAGTCGAAGGGCCTCGGCAAGGCCTGCGCGCTGATCACCGACGGGCGCTTCTCCGGCGGCACATCCGGCCTTTCCATCGGCCATGCCTCGCCCGAGGCGGCGCAGGGCGGCGCGATCGGCCTCGTGCGCCAGGGCGATCTCATCGAGATCGACATCCCCAACCGCACGATCAACCTTGCGGTTCCGGAAGCGGAACTCGCCGCCCGCCGCGCCGAGCAGGACAAGCTTGGCTGGAAGCCGGCCGCCCCGCGCAGGCGCAACGTCACGACGGCGCTGAAGGCCTATGCCGCCTTCGCCGCCAGCGCCGACAAGGGCGCCGTGCGCATCCTGCCCGAGTAAGAGGTTCGCCGGGCGCTGGACCTATCCGGCACCCGGCCGATTCTCACAGGTGGCGCGTCTCGGCCGGCGTGTTCCACCAGGCATTGTTCCGCCCGTCGAAATACTGGACCGGCAGTTCCGTCAGTTCGCCCTGCTCGATGTCATCCAGGCAGGCGACGTTTATCGAGACATAGGCCCCGCCGATCGCCTCGATATAGCCATGCCCGAAGGGTGAGACGCCGCAGGTCCTGCAGAAGCGGTGGTGCCCGCTCATCGTGCCGAACTGGTAGTCGCCAAGATCCGCTTCCTCGCATTGCAGGCGGAAGGCGTCCGGCTTGATCTGGGCCCCCCAATAGCGCTTCTTCGAGCAGATCGAGCAATTGCACCGGCCCGTGCCGGCGGAGAGATCGATATCGGCCTCGTAGCGGATTTTCCCGCAGTGGCAGCTTCCCTTGTAGGTCCTCAACATGATGCTCTCCTCGCTTGCGCTGCTGGCGCTAAAATGACAATATATTGTCAAAATCACCCTCGCAGAATGACAGCATGTTGTCAATATGAGTCCTGACCGCACCCCCGCCGGCGATGCCTTCGCCACCTTCGCCATCTCGATCCTGCGCCTTGCCGGGCATTTGCAAACCGCTGGCGATGCGCTGGCCAAACCGGCCGGCCAGACGAGCGCCCGCTGGCAGGTGCTTGCCGCCGCCGACCATGCGCCGATGTCCGTCGCCGATGCCGGGCGGGCGCTCGGCATGACACGGCAGGGCGTGCAGCGCGTCGCCGATCTCCTCGAAAGGGACGGTCTGATCGTCTATGCCGAAAATCCTGCCCACCAGCGCGCCAAGCTGATGGTTCTGACGGATGGCGGCAAGGCGGCGCTTGCCGCCATCCGGGCACGCCAGGCGGTGTGGGCGGATGCACTCGGCGAGGCGCTCGGCGAAAAGGTACTGCTCCAGGCAACCGAAACCGTCATCGCCGCGTTACAGGCCATCGAGAAACAGTCCATCCCGGAGCGGTGAAGGCGGCGCGCGCTTTGACATGGGCAAGAAATGTTGATACCAACTCATTTGTCGAAAGCCCGCGAAAGAGGAGTTCCGAGCATGAGACCGAACCACGAGATCGTATCCCGAAAGGAATGGCTGACTGCCCGCAAAGCGCTGCTGGCGCTTGAAAAGGAGGAGACGAAGCTGCGCGACAAGGTGCGCGCCGAACGCCTCGCCCTGCCCTGGGTCAAGGTCGACAAGACCTATACCTTCGACACGCCCGATGGCGAGAAGACGTTGGCCGACCTGTTCGACGGCCGCAGCCAGCTCATCGTCTACCATTTCATGTATGGCCCCGACTGGGATGCCGGCTGCCCCGGCTGCTCCTTCATGGCGGACCATGTCGACGGCATGCTGCCGCATCTCAACAACCACGATGTCACGATGATCGCCGTCTCCCGCGCCCCGCTGGAGAAGCTTGAGGCCTACAGGAAGCGCATGGGCTGGAAATTCCCCTGGGTGTCCGCCTATGGCAGCGATTTCAATTTCGACTATCATGTCTCCTTCACGAAGGAGGAGCTGGCGAGCGGCAAGGTCATCTACAATTACCGCGAGACGGACGCGGCCGATGCGCATGACGAGCTTCCCGGCCTCAGCGCCTTCTTCAAGGACGAGGACGGCACCGTCTACCATACCTATTCCGACTATGCCCGCGGCGGCGAGGAGGCGCTCGGCACGCTGATGATCCTCGACCGCGCACCGAAGGGCCGCAACGAGACCGGCACGCTCAGCTTCGTCAAGCGCAAGGACGAATATGCAGGGACGCAGAAGACGTCATCCTGCTGCGACTGAACCCGCCGACCGAGAGAAGGCCAACCGAAAGAAGGGACGACCGCATGCACAAGGACTATGGCACGTTCTGCTGGTATGAGCTCATGACGCCCGACGTGCCCGCCGCCGAGCGGTTCTATGCGTCGGTCGTCGGCTGGTCGACGCATGATTCCGGCATGGAGGGCATGGACTATACTCTCGCCTATGCCCGCGAGAGCCAGGTGGCCGGCCTGATGACGCTGCCGGCGGAGGCGGAAGGCATGCCGCCGATGTGGATGGGCTACATCTTCACCGACCGGATCGAGGAGACGCTGCGGGATATCGAGGCCAATGGCGGAAAGATCTGCCGCCAGCCGCAGGACATTCCCGGCATCGGCCGCTTCGCCGTCGCGAGCGATCCGCACGGCGCCGTCTTCTCGCTCTTTTCCACCGAGGACGAAGGTCCCCAACAGCCCGGCATGATGACGCCCGGCCATATCGGCTGGAACGAGTTGATGGCCGGCGACCTCGACAGCGCCTGGGAATTCTATTCGAAAACCTTCGGCTGGACGAAGGATACGGCCGTCGACATGTCGGACGCCGGCATGGGCACATACCAGACCTTCGCCGTGCGCGGCGGCGACGCGATCGGCGGCATGATGACCAACCCGCCCGGCGCGCCCGCGCCGCCCTTCTGGGGCTATTATTTCGTCGTCGAAGGCCTCGATGCCGCCGGAAAGCGCGTGACGGACGGCGGCGGCCAGATCGTCATGGGGCCGATGGAAGTGCCCGGCGGCGCCTGGATCCTCAATTGCGTCGATCCCCAGGGCGCCTATTTCTCGCTGGTTTCGATGAGCCGCTGAGCCTTGGCCACGCGGGGCGGCCCGGCCGCCCCGTCTTTCCACAGCCTTCCGTCATGGAGTCGTCACGACGGGACGGTATGGATGGACTGTCAGAACCGGACAGGCTCCGGCCGCAGGATGCGCTTTCTGACAGCCGATAGCGGCATGATCTGTAGCTGCGTATTCTTTCAGAAATCATCCTATGCGTCTTTCCCTCAAGCTTTCGCTTGCAGCCCTGCTGCTGGCCGTCATCGCCATTTCCGCGACCAGCGTCGCAAGCCTTACGCTGAGCGCCAGCCAGTCGGCCGCAGCCGCCGTGACGAAGCTGGAAACGCTCGCCGACGGCCGGCGCAACGAGCTGGCGCAATATCTGCAATCGATCGTCAAGGAGACGCGCGACCTCGCTGGCCAGAAAGTGGTCGCCAAGGCGCTCGACGACCTGTCCGGTGCGTTCGGCGGCATCGAGGGCGACCGCACGGGTGAACTGCACCGCCGCTACGGCGGCAAGGCCGATCTCAAATCCGCCGAGGTCGACACGTTCGACCAGTTGCACGGCCGCTACCATGGCTTCTTCCAGCGCAATGCCGAAACACTTGGTTTTGACGACATGCTGCTGGTCAATCTCAGCGGCGACGTGGTCTATTCCCTGAAGAAACACGGCGATTTCGGCAGCAATGTCGTGAACGACCCGGCGCTCAAGGATACCGGCCTCGCCAGGGTGTTTGCGGAGGCTGCGCCCGGCACGGACACGGCCATCGTCTCCTTCGGCGATTTCGAGGCTTACGCCCCTGCCGACCGCGCCACCGCCTTCCTGGCCGCCCCGGTCTCCTCCGTCGCCGGCAAGATCGGCGTGCTCGTGGTCGCGCTGCCGACCGAGCGCATCACCGCAAAGCTGAACAATCCGGTCGGCCTTGGCGAAACCGGTGAGGCCATGCTGCTGAACGCGGAAGGCGACCTCCTCACCCGCCCCTCGCATGGCGTGGACGCCGACGTGTTCGCCATGCGCATCGCTCCGGATCTTCTGACGGCCGCCGATGGCGCGGCGATCGCCAGTGCGACCCTGCCCGATCACCGCGGCCACGAGGCGAAACTCGCCGCCGCGCGCTTCGATTTCCTCGGCCGCACCTGGACGGTTGCCGCGGTCATGGCCTCCAGCGAGGTCTTTGCCGGCCTCAACCGCCTCATCAACTGGACCCTGCTGATCTCGTTCGGCGTGCTCGCCGTCACGGCGGCCGTCGGCTTCCTCTTCGCCAGCCGTCTTTCGCGCCCGATCACCGCCCTCGTTTCCGACATGAACCGCCTGGCGGGCGGCGACACGACCATCGCCTGCAACGGCAGGGACCGCCGCGACGAGATCGGTGACATGGCGCGCTCCGTCGTCGTCTTCCGCGATGCGGCGATCGAAAAGGAACGCCTGCAACGGGAAACGGCGACGATGCGCGAGGACGCCGAAAGCGAACGCGCCGCGCGCGACGCCGCCAGGCAGGTGGAGGACGCCGAGACGGAAGCGGCCGTGCAGCACCTTGCCGAAGCGCTGCAGCACCTCGCCCGCGGCGACCTGACGCGGCGCATCGACAGGCCCTTCATCGCCGCGCTCGATCGCATCCGCACGGATTACAACGCCTCCATCGAACGGCTCGCCGAAGCCATGACCACGGTGCGCGTCAACACGCACCGCATCCGTGACGATTCCGGCGAGATGCAGGAAGCGCTGATGCAGCTTTCCACCCGCACCGAGCGCCAGGCCGCCTCGCTCGGCGAGGCCGCGACGGCGCTTGCCGAGATGACGCAGGCCGTGCAATCCGCCGCCGAGCGCACGACGGTCGCCGAACGCCTTGCTTCCGACACCAAGAAGAGTTCGGCCGCCTCCGAGCAGGTCGTCGACAACGTCGTCGGCGCCATCGGCAAGATCGAGACCTCCTCGCACGAAATCGGAAACATCATCGGCGTCATCGACGACATCGCTTTCCAGACGAACCTCCTGGCGCTGAACGCCGGCGTGGAGGCCGCCCGTGCCGGCGAAGCCGGCAAGGGCTTTGCCGTCGTCGCCCAGGAAGTGCGGGAGCTTGCCCAGCGCACTGCGAGCGCCGCCCGCGAAGTGAAGGCGCTGATCACCAAATCCGCCGACGAGGTGGCGCGCGGGGCGGGCCTCGTGCGCGAGACCGGCAGCGTGCTGCGCGACATCGCCGGCAAGGTCCATGCGATCGACGCCGAGATCAAGGAGATCGCCCGCGCCGCCCGCGATCAGTCCACCGGCATCCACGAGATCAACACGACGATCCGCCAGCTCGACACGGTCACGCAGCAGAACGCCGCGATGGTCGAGGAAAGCAGCGCCGTAACCCACCGTCTCACGGATGAATCGGCGACGCTCGCCCGCTTGGTCGGCCAGTTCGAGATCCCGCACGAGACGCCGGCGGCACCGCCGCTGCTCCAACGCATCGCCTGAGCAGCCGGAAGCGCGCGCCATTCCCGCTTGCAATCTCTCTTCGCATTGCACAAACTCCCCGCGATGGCGGCAGAAGACCGTCACCGAGGGGAAAAAGAGAGCGCATGTCGATCAAGGCCGGTATCTACCACCTCACCCATTACAAATACGACAATCCGGTCCGTCTCGGACCCCAGATCATCCGGCTGAAGCCGGCGGCGCATTCCAAGACCAAGGTCATCAGCCATTCGCTGAAGGTCTCGCCGGAAAACCACTTCGTGAACCTCCAGCAGGATCCCTACGGCAACTACCTCGCCCGCTACGTCTTCCCCGATCCGGTCACGGAACTGAAGATCGAGGTCGACCTCGTCGCCGACATGACGGTCTACAATCCGTTCGACTTCTTCGTGGAGGAGGAGGCGGAACACTGGCCCTTCGACTATCCGGAGGACCTGCGCGAAGACCTGAAGATCTACCGCACCCCCGAGCCGATGGGGCCTGAACTGGAAGCCTTCATGGCGAGCGTCGACCGCTCGCGCCAGCGCACGGTGGACATGGTCGTCGGCCTGAATGCGCGTCTCCAGCAGCAGGTGGGCTACGTCATCCGCATGGAGCCGGGCGTGCAGACGCCGGAGGAGACGCTAACGACCGCAAGGGGCTCCTGCCGCGATTCGAGCTGGCTGCTCGTGCAGATCCTGCGCAATCTCGGCTTTGCCGCCCGATTCGTCTCCGGCTATCTCATCCAGTTGACGCCGGACCTGAAGGCGCTCGACGGCCCCTCCGGCACGGAGGTCGATTTCACGGACCTGCATGCCTGGTGCGAGGTCTATATCCCCGGCGCCGGCTGGATCGGCCTCGACCCGACCTCGGGCCTTTTGACCGGCGAAAGCCACATCCCGCTCGCCGCCACCCCGCACTACCGCAACGCCGCGCCGATTTCCGGCGGTTATTTCGGTGAGGCGAATACCGAGTTCGACTTCGCCATGACGGTGGATCGCGTCGCCGAGCATCCGCGCATCACCAAACCCTTTTCCGACGAGAGTTGGGAGGCGCTGAACGCGCTCGGCCACGAGGTGGATTCGGTCCTCGCCGCAAACGACGTCCGCCTCACCATGGGCGGCGAACCGACCTTCGTCTCCATCGACGATTTCGAATCCGACGAATGGAACACCGCAGCCGTCGGCCCGACCAAACGAGAGAAGGCCGACCAGCTGATCCGTCGCCTGCGGCAGCGCTTCGCCCCCGGCGGCTTCCTGCATTACGGCCAGGGCAAATGGTATCCCGGCGAGAGCCTGCCGCGCTGGACCTTCTCGCTCTACTGGCGCCGTGACGGTCGGCCCATCTGGCAGAATCCGGATCTGATCGCCGAAGAAGGCAGTGATGCGGATGTCGGGGAGGCCGATGCCAAGGCCGTACTGACCGGCATCGCCGAGGAACTCGGCGTCGAACCGGACATGGTGCAGCCGGCCTATGAAGACCCCGCCGAGTGGATCATCAAGGAAGGCAATCTTCCCGAAAATGTCGATCCGTCGAACTCGAAGCTCGAAGATCCGGAGGAACGCAGCCGCATCGCCCGCGTCTTCGAACGCGGCCTCACCACGCCGACCGGCCATATCCTGCCGGTCCAGGCCTGGAACGCCCGCGCCGGCGGGCGGCGCTGGGTCAGCGAAAGATGGCGCACGCGCCGCGGCAAGATCTTCCTTGTTCCCGGCGACAGCCCCGTCGGCTACCGCCTGCCGCTCGGCGCCCTGCCCTATCTTCCGCCCTCCGGCTACCCCTACATCAACCCGGCCGACCCTTCCGAGAACAAGCCGCCGCTGCCGGATTATTCCGAACCCGGCCGCACGATGGCCGCGGCCTCGTTCCAGGCGAGCGAGGCCGGGCAGGACCGCGTCGAGCAGGTCCGCAGCGAAATCGTCGGCGCGGTGCGCACGGCGATGAGCGTCGAGGCGCGCGATGGCCGGCTCTCGATCTTCATGCCGCCCGTCGAGCGGGTCGAGGACTATCTCGACCTCGTGACCGCCGCCGAGCGGGCGGCCGACCGGCTCGGCCTGCCCGTCCATATCGAAGGCTACGCCCCGCCGCAGGACGAACGCCTCAACGTCATCCGCGTCGCGCCCGATCCCGGCGTCATCGAGGTCAATATCCATCCCGCATCCGGCTGGCAGGATTGCGTCGACATCACCAGCGCCGTCTACGAGGAAGCGCGCCAGTCCCGCCTCGGCGCCGACAAGTTCATGATCGACGGCCGCCACACCGGCACCGGCGGCGGCAACCATGTGGTCGTCGGCGGCAGGAACCCGAACGACAGCCCGTTCCTGCGCCGTCCGGACCTCCTGAAGAGCCTCGTCCTGCACTGGCAGCGCCATCCCTCGCTCTCCTACCTCTTCTCCGGCCTCTTCATCGGCCCGACCAGCCAGGCCCCGCGCATCGACGAGGCCCGGCACGATTCGCTCTACGAGCTGGAGATCGCGCTCGCCCAGGTGCCTGCGCCGGGCGAGGGTGCGCCGCCGCTGCCCTGGCTCGTCGACCGGCTGTTCCGCAACCTTCTGACCGACGTCACCGGCAACACGCACCGTTCGGAAATCTGCATCGACAAGCTGTTTTCGCCGGACGGGCCGACAGGCCGGCTCGGCCTCGTCGAATTCCGCGGCTTCGAAATGCCGCCGAACGCCCGCATGAGCCTGGCCCAGCAATTGCTGATCCGCGCACTCATCGCCCGGTTCTGGCTGAACCCGGCCAAGGGGAGCTTCGTGCGCTGGGGCACCACGCTGCACGACCGCTTCATGCTGCCGCACTATGTCTGGCAGGATTTTCTCGACGTCATCGCCGACCTCAAGGCGAACGGCTTCGACCTCCGGCCCGAATGGTTTTCCGCCCAGCTCGAATTCCGCTTCCCCTTCTGCGGGGAGGTCGAATACGAGGGCGCGAACCTTGAGGTGCGCCAGGCGCTGGAACCCTGGCATGTCATGGGCGAACAGGGCGCGATCGGCGGCACCGTGCGCTATGTCGATTCGTCCGTCGAACGGCTGCAGGTGAAGCTGGAGACGGTCAATCCGGAGCGCTACACCGTCGCCTGCAACGGCCGGCCCTTGCCGCTGAAGCAGACCGGCACGAAGGGCGTTTCCGTCGCGGGCGTGCGCTACAAGGCCTGGCAACCGGCCTCGGGCCTGCATCCGGTGCTGCCCGTCAACACACCGCTTACTTTCGACATTTATGATACATGGTCGCGGCGGGCGATCGGGGGCTGCATTTACCACGTTGCCCATCCGGGTGGACGCAACTATGACACCTTCCCGGTCAACGGCAACGAGGCCGAGGCGCGCCGGCTGGCGCGGTTCGAGCCCTGGGGGCACAGGACGGGTGGCTATACGCTGTGGCCGGAAACACCGTCGGCGGATTTCCCGCTGACGCTGGATCTGCGCCGGCCGCCCGGCATCTGACCTCCGTTAGGAGTGAATGGATTGAAGACCACGAGTGTGGAGGCGGAACGCAGGGCGGCCGAGGCGGCACACGCCTATGCCCCGCTTCCGGATGTGGCCGACGAGATGGTCGACACCGCGGGCGTGGTGCGCCCTGTCTGGCGGCATTTCCTGGACGCGCTCGGCCGCATGGACGAGGCGGACCTTGCCGGCCGCTTCGCCCGCGCCGACCGGTATCTGCGCGATGCCGGCGTCTTCTACCGCGCCTATGGCAAGGAGGCGGTCAGCGACCGTGCCTGGCCGCTCTCCCACATTCCCGTGCTGATCGACGAAGCGGAGTGGGAAAACCTCTCGCGCGGCCTCATCCAGCGCGCCGAACTGCTGGAAGCCGTCGTCGCCGATATCTACGGCAAGAACGAGCTCGTCGCGAACGGCTTGCTCCCCCCTGCCCTCGTCGCCTCCAACAACGAGTTCCTCCGCCCGCTCGTCGGCGTGCATCCCGCCGGCCAGCATTTCCTGCATTTCGTCTCCTTCGAGATCGGCCGCGGGCCTGACGGCAACTGGTGGGTGCTTTCCGACCGCACGCAGGCTCCGTCCGGCGCCGGCTTCGCGCTGGAGAACCGCGTGGCGACGACCCGCGCCTTCTCCGACGTCTATGCGGAAACCCATGTCCACCGCCTCGCCGGTTTCTTCGGCGCCTTCCGCACCACGCTGCAGGCCAACAAGTCGGCCGAGGATCGCATCGCCGTCCTGACACCGGGCCTTGCCAACGAGACCTATTTCGAACACGCCTATATCGCCCGCTATCTCGGCTTCATGCTGCTGGAGGGCGAGGACCTGACGGTCGTCGGCGGCCGGGTCATGGTGCGCACCGTCGCCGGCCTCAAGCCCGTCGGCGTGCTCTGGCGGCGGCTCGACGCCGCCTTCGCCGACCCGCTGGAGCTGAACCAGAACTCCCATATCGGCACGCCCGGCATGGTGGAGGCGCTGCGCGCCGGCTCCGTCACCTTCGTGAACGCGCTCGGCGCCGGCATCGTCGAGACCCGTGCCTTCCTCGCCTTCCTGCCGAACATCTGTCGCCAGTTGCTCGGCGAGGACCAGCTCCTGCCGTCCGTGGCCACCTGGTGGTGCGGCCAGAAGAGCGAGCGGGAGCATGTCGCGGCCCATATCGAGCGCATGGTCATCGGCCCCGCCTATTCGACCCGCCCCTTCTTCGACGACAACGAACAGTCCGTGCTCGGCTCCACCTTGCGCGACACCGCCAAGCAATCGATCGCCGAATGGCTGGCGAGCGATGGCGCCAAGCTGGTCGGCCAGGAAGCCGTCACCCTCTCCACGACGCCCGCCTTCGTGGACGGCAAGCTCGTGCCGCGGCCGATGTCGCTGCGCGTCTTCGCCGCCCGCACGCGCGACGGCTGGCAGATCATGCCCGGCGGCTTCGCCCGCATCGGCGCCGGCGACAATGTCGCGGCCATCGCCATGCAGAAGGGCGGCTCGGCCGCCGATGTCTGGATCGTCAGCCGGAAACCCGTCGAGCGCACCTCGCTGCTGCCCGCCGAAGAGGTCTTCACCCGCAACATGCCCGGCAGCCTGCCGAGCCGCGCGGCCGACAACCTCTTCTGGCTCGGCCGCTACATCGAGCGGGCGGAAGGCGCCTTGCGCATCCTGCGCGCCTGGCACGGCCGTTACGCCGAATATGCCAATCCCGGGCAGCCGCTGCTGAAGGACGTCACCGACTACCTGGAAGCGCTCGACATCGACACCTCGGAGGCCGTGCCGACAAGCCTCATCCGCAACATCGACAGCGCGGTCTTCTCCGCCAGCAATATCCGCGACCGCTTCTCGCCGGATGGCTGGCTGGCGCTGAACGACCTGTCGAAGACAGCCCGCCGCTTCCATGTCAATGTCCAGGCCGGCGACGACGCGACGCGCGCCATGACCGTGCTGCTCCGCAAGCTCGCGGGCTTCGCCGGTCTCGTGCACGAGAACATGTACCGCTTCACCGGCTGGCGTTTCCTCTCCATCGGCCGCTATCTCGAACGCGGCCTGCACATGACGCGCCTGCTCGGTCACATGTCCGGCGAGGATGCGCCCGACGGCGCGCTCGACATGCTGCTGGAGATCGGCGACAGCGTCATGACCCACCGCCGACGCTACAATGTCGCGACCGCGCGCCTGACGGTCACGGACCTCCTCGCGCTCGACCCGCTCAACCCGCGCTCGATCCTCTACCAGCTGAACGAGATCAAGAACGAGGTCGAGCAGTTGCCGAACGCCTATGCCAACGGCCAGATGTCACCCTTCTACCGCGAGGCGATGCGGCTGCATGCGGGGCTCGCGGTGATGACGCCGGAAACGATGACGGACGCGGTCTACAAGCGCTTCGAGACGGAACTCGAAAAGCTGTCCGACATTCTTGCACAGACCTATCTGAGCTGAGCGAGGGGGAGGCGCCGAAACCATGCTCTACGACGTCAACCTCCATATCAGCTACCTCTACGACACGCCGGTTTCCGGCGGCCGGCATATCGTACGCGTGCTGCCGCTGTCGATCGCCGGGCGCCAGCGGCTCGTCGCCGGCACGGTGGGCGTGACCCCCGGCCCCGGCGAACGGGTCGACCACACCGACTTCTTCGACAACCCGATGAGCGCCATCCTCTTCCGCAACGCGCATGAGCGGCTCGACATCCGCATGCAGGCGCGCGTGCATGTCGACATGCCGGAGCCCGCCGCCGACTTCTCCCCGCGCGTCACCGACCTGCCGGAGGATATCGCGAACTACTGGTCGCTCGATGCCGGCTCGCCGCACCATTATACCGGCCCGAGCCCGCGGCTGAAGGACTGCCCCGAGATCGCCGAATATGCCCGCTCCATCGTCAGGCCGGACATGACCATCCGCGCCATCGCGACGGCCGTCTGCGCGCGCATCCACAAGGATTTCACCTACGACCCGAAGGCGACGAATGTCGACACGACGCCGCGCGAGGCCTTCAAGCTGAAGCGCGGCGTCTGCCAGGATTTCACCCATGTGATGATCGTGGCGCTGAGGAGCCTCGGCATTCCCGCCGGCTATGTCAGCGGGTTCCTGCGCACCATCCCCCCGCCGGGCAAGGAGCGACTGGAAGGGGCGGACGCCATGCATGCCTGGGTGCGCTACTGGTGCGGCCGGGTGAACGGCTGGATGGAGCTCGACCCGACCAACGACATCCCCGCCGGCACCGACCATATCGTCGTCGCCTACGGCCGCGACTATGCGGACGTTGCCCCCGTCATCGGCGTCCTGAAAGGCTACGGCCAGCACAAGACGAACCAGGCCGTCGACGTCATCCCGGTGCGCCAGACGGCATGAAATCCCGTTTGGAAACAGCCGCAAAGGCCGGTTTCTCAGGGTCTATGCAATTTTACGAAAACTATACCACGCGCCCGAACCGTTAAATAACACTTCGCTGCTAGGTTCCCCCCACATTATGAAGATGGTGGGTGAATTCTCATGACGAAGAACACGGAAAGAAAGACCTGGGTCTCCCGCCTCCTGCGGGATCGCGGCGGCAATTTCGGAATGATGACGGCGCTCATCTTCCCAGTCATGCTGGCGGCCGGCGGCGTCGCCATCGACCTGACCACCATGGTCATGAAGAAGGCCGAGTTGCAGGACGCCGCCGATGCGGCCGCGCTCGCCGCAGCCTCGGCGCTCGCCAATGACGGCAAGAACATCTCCGAGGCGAAGGTCATCGCCATGCGCTTCCTGAAGACGCAGATGAGCGGTTCGACCGCGGTCGAAGACGTCGAGGTGGGCGGCGAGAACGACGACCCGAAGAACGAATACGATTTCGATGCCTCCACCGTCGTCGACATCACCGAGACGGCGCTGCTCGGCAACGGCAAGTCGTTCAAGGTGAACGTCTCGACAAGCTACGAGATGAAGTTCAATCCCTTCACGCGGCTTCTCGGCCAGACGAAGACCACGATGAACGCCGCAAGTTCGGCGGAAAGCGCGACGGAATCGAAGAACGCCCTCTCGATGTTCCTCGTGCTCGACAAATCCGGCTCGATGGCCTGGATCACCAACGAAAAGGACACGTCGGTCTATTCCTGCATCAACTGGACGGAATCGAACTGGGGCAATACCAAGACCAAGGCGACGAGCCCGTGCTATGTCTCCAAGATGGCCGCGTTGAAACTTGCCGTGGCAAGCCTCTTCACCCAGTTCAAGGCAGCGGACCCGACCAACACCTTCGTGCGCACCGGCTCGATCGCCTACGATTCGGTCAGCTACACGCCGAGCGCCCTGGCCTGGGGCTTCACGAATTCGCTCGACTACGTCAACAAGCTCAATGCCGAAGGCGGCACCGCCTCTGGCAAGGCCATGGAAACGGCCTACAACAGGCTGAAGGAATCGTCTGAAAACAAGGCGCACAAGGACAAGAACGGTCAGGTCCCGACCAAGTACATCGTCTTCATGACGGATGGCGACAACAACAACACATCCGACGACACGAGCACGAAGGCGACCTGCGCCGCCGCGAAGAAAGACGGCATGGAGGTCTACGCCGTCGCCTTCATGGCACCGACCCGCGGCCAGAATCTGCTCAAGGAGTGTGCATCGAGCACATCGCACTACTTCCAGGCCGAGAACATGGCGGCCCTGGTCTCCGCCTTCAAGGTGATCGGCGAGCGCACCTCCGCAGTGGTCTCCCGCCTGACCAAATAAGCGGCATCCCGCTATCGGAAAACGCAAAACCCGCCGGGCTTGCCCGGCGGGTTTTTTAGCATGTTCAACGTGTTTCAGGCATGTCGAAAATGCATGCTGCCTTTCTTGAAAAGCATGTTGCAAGCGCTTCGGATAGATGCATAAATTGATTTAAACGCGACTTTCGCGAGAACAGACGCACAGAATGCGAGGGGGCAAAGTTCACCGATGATGAACCGGGTTACCAACAACGATCTCGCCCCCGCCCCCCGATCATCCGATCGCGAACAGCTTGCGACCGAGCTGCTGGAGCGCCTCAAATACCGTATCGGCAAGGACCCGAAAGTGGCCAAGCCGCATGACTGGCTGACGGCGGCCATCCTGGTTGCGCGCGACCGCATCACCGACAAGTGGATGGACTCCACCCGCCGGACCTATGCGACAGGCGCAAAGCGGGTCTACTACCTCTCGCTCGAATTCCTCATCGGCCGTCTGATGCGCGACGCCATGACCAATATCGGCATCATGGACGAGATGCGCCACGCGCTCGCCTCGCTCGGCGTCGACCTCGACATCATCGCTGAGCTGGAACCGGATGCCGCCCTTGGCAATGGTGGTCTCGGCCGCCTGGCCGCCTGTTTCATGGAGAGCATGGCGACGGTCGACGTGCCGGCCTATGGCTACGGCATCCGCTATGTGCACGGCCTCTTCCGCCAGCAGATGGCGGACGGCTGGCAGGTGGAACTGCCGGAGACCTGGCTTGCCCACGGCAACCCCTGGGAATTCGAGCGGCGCGAGAGCTCCTACGAGATCGGCTTCGGCGGAGCCGTGGAAACCATCAATATCGGCGAGGACAAGCAGCGCTTCGTCTGGAAACCGGCCGAGCGCGTCATCGCGACCGCCTATGACACTCCGGCCGTCGGCTGGCGGGCCAAGCGCGTCAACACGCTGCGCCTGTGGGCCGCCAACCCGATCGACCCGATCCTGCTCGACGCCTTCAATGCCGGCGACCATATCGGCGCGCTGCGCGAGAGTAACAAGGCGGAAAGCCTGACGCGTGTCCTCTACCCGGCCGACGCCACCTCCGCCGGCCAGGAGCTGCGCCTCAGGCAGGAGTTCTTCTTCTGCTCCGCCTCGCTGCAGGACATCCTGCGCCGCCACCTGCAGCAATATCCGGATTTCACCTCGTTGCCTGATGCCGTCGCCATCCAGCTCAACGATACCCACCCGGCCATTTCCGTTGCCGAACTGGTGCGCCTGCTCACCGACGTGCACGGCATCGATTTCGACACGGCCTGGGATATCGCCCATCGCACCTTCTCCTACACCAACCACACGCTGCTGCCGGAAGCGCTGGAAAGCTGGCCCGTGCCGCTGCTCGAGCGGCTGCTGCCGCGCCACATGCAGATCGTCTACGCGATCAATGCCAAGATCCTCGTCGAGGCACGCAAGGAGAAGGGGTTCGAGGACCAGCGCATCCGCAACATCTCGCTGATCGAGGAATCGGGCGAGCGACGCGTGCGCATGGGCAACCTCGCCTTCGTCGGCTCGCACTCGATCAACGGCGTTTCGGCGCTGCACACCGAGCTGATGAAGGAAACGGTCTTCGCCGACCTGCACAATCTCTATCCGGACCGCATCAACAACAAGACCAACGGCATCACCCCGCGCCGCTGGCTGATGCAGTGCAATCCGGGTCTCTTCAACCTGATCCGCGAAGCGATCGGCGATGCCTTCATGGATGATGCCGAGGCGCTGAAGGCGCTCGACGCCTTCGCCGACAACAGGGATTTCCAGGAGCGTTTCGCCGCGATCAAGCGGGAGAACAAGAACCGCCTCGCCAACCTCGTCGGGAGCCGCATGGGGGTCCGCATCGATCCCGCCGCGATGTTCGATATCCAGATCAAGCGCATCCACGAATACAAGCGCCAGTTGCTCAACATCATCGAGGCCGTGGCGCTTTACGACCAGATCCGCTCGCATCCCGAACTCGACTGGGTCCCCCGCGTGAAACTCTTCGCGGGCAAGGCGGCGCCGAGCTATCACAATGCCAAGCTGATCATCAAGCTCGCCAACGACGTGGCGAAGGTGATCAACAACGACCCGGCCGTGCGCGGCCTGCTCAAGGTCGTCTTCGTGCCGAACTACAACGTCTCGCTCGCCGAGATCATGGTGCCGGCCGCCGATCTTTCGGAACAGATTTCCACCGCCGGCATGGAAGCGTCGGGAACCGGCAACATGAAGTTCGCGTTGAACGGGGCGCTGACGATCGGCACGCTCGACGGGGCCAATGTCGAGATGCGCGACCATGTGGGCGAGGAGAACATCGTGATCTTCGGCATGACGGCGGAAGAAGTGGCGAAGGTCAGGGCCGAAGGGCACAATCCGCGCGCCATCATCGAACAGTCGAGGGAGCTGTCGCAGGCGCTCGCCGCGATCTCCTCCGGCGTCTTCTCGCCCGATGACCGCAACCGCTTCGCCGGTCTCGTCGACGGCCTCTACAATCACGACTGGTTCATGGTGGCCGCCGATTTCGACGCCTATGCCAAGGCCCAGCGCGATGTCGACGCCATCTGGACCGACAGGGCCTCGTGGTACTCCAAGACCATCCGCAACACGGCCCGCATGGGCTGGTTCTCGTCCGACCGCACCATCCGCCAATACGCCAAGGAAATCTGGAGAGCCTGATGACCGCACCGCCGAAAACAGGCACGACGGGTGGGCCGTCAGAGCTTCTGGCGAAGGCGGATATCGACGCGATCTTGGAAAGCCGGCACTGGGACCCGTTCGCCGTGCTCGGCCTGCATGCAGCCGGCAACAGCTATGTCGCCCGCTGCTTCCTGCCCGGCGCGGCTGAGGTGACCGCCGAGACGCTCTCGGGTAAGGAGATCGGCGAGCTGACGCAGGTCGATCCGGCCGGCATCTTCGCCGGCGAGGTCTCCGTCAAGAAACTCCAGCCGATCCGCTACCGCGCCAGAAATGACGGTGGCGAATGGGTGGTGATCGATCCCTATTCCTTCGGCCCGGTGCTCGGCCCGATGGACGACTACTACATCCGCGAGGGTTCGCACCTTCGCCTGTTCGACAAGCTCGGCGCCCATCCGATGACGCTCGACGGCATCGAGGGGTTCCACTTCGCCGTCTGGGCGCCGAATGCCAAGCGGGTCTCCATCGTCGGCAATTTCAACAATTGGGACGGCCGGCTGAATGCGATGCGGCTGCGCCGCGACACCGGCATCTGGGAAATCTTCCTGCCCGGCATCACCATCGGCCATGCCTACAAATACGAGATCGTCGGCATCAACGGCGAGGTCCTGCCGCTGAAGGCCGACCCCTTCGCCCGCCGCTCGGAGCTGCGCCCTAACAACGCCTCCATGACGACAGGGCCGATCGACCAGGCCTGGGAAGACGCGGCGCACCTTGCGCACTGGGCCGCGGCCGACGCCCGCCGCCAGCCTATCTCGATCTACGAGGTGCATGCCGGTTCCTGGCAGAAGAACGATAGCGGCGACTTCCTCACCTGGGACGAGCTGGCGAGCCGCCTGATCCCCTATTGCGTCGACATGGGCTTCACCCATATCGAGTTCCTGCCGATCACCGAATTCCCCTTCGATCCGTCCTGGGGCTATCAGACGACCGGCCTCTATTCGCCGACCGCCCGCTTCGGCGAGCCGGAAGGTTTTGCCCGCTTCGTCAACGGCTGCCACAAGGTGGGCATCGGCGTCATCCTCGACTGGGTGCCGGCGCATTTCCCGACCGATGCGCACGGCCTGCGCCAATTCGACGGCACCGCGCTCTATGAGCACGAGGACCCGCGGCAGGGCTTTCATCCGGACTGGAACACCGCGATCTACAATTTCGGCCGCGCCGAGGTTCTCTCCTACCTCATCAACAACGCGCTCTACTGGGCGGAAAAATTCCACCTCGACGGCCTGCGCGTCGATGCGGTCGCCTCGATGCTCTATCTCGACTATTCGCGCAAGCACGGCGAATGGGTACCGAACGAATATGGCGGCAACGAGAACCTGGAGGCCGTGCGCTTCCTGCAGTCGATGAACAGCCATGTCTATGCCGCCCATCCCGGCATCCTGACCATCGCGGAGGAATCGACCTCCTGGCCGAAGGTTTCGGCGCCGGTGCACGACGGCGGCCTCGGCTTCGGCTTCAAGTGGAACATGGGCTTCATGCACGACACGCTGCAGTACCTGTCGCGCGAGCCGGTGCACCGCAAGTTCCACCACAACGACATGACCTTCGGCCTGCTCTATGCCTTCACGGAGAACTTCGTGCTGCCGCTCAGCCATGACGAGGTCGTGCACGGCAAGGGCTCGCTGATCGCCAAGATGACGGGCGACGACTGGCAGAAATTCGCGAATCTGCGCGCCTACTACGGCTTCATGTGGGGCTATCCCGGCAAGAAGCTGCTCTTCATGGGCCAGGAATTCGCGCAATGGCAGGAGTGGAGCGAGGCGCGCGCCCTCGACTGGAACCTGCTCGAATATCCGCTGCACGAGGGCATGCGCCGGCTGGTGCGGGATCTCAACGGCACCTACCGCCGCAAGGCAGCGCTGCATGCGCGCGACTGCGAGGGCGACGGCTTCGAATGGCTGATCGCCGACGACCGGGAGAACTCCGTCTTCGCCTGGCTGCGCAAGGCGCCGGGCGAGAAGCCGATCGCCGTCGTCACCAACTTCACTCCCGTCTACCGCGAGAACTACGGGGTCCCGCTGCCGGTGGAGGGCCGCTGGCGGGAAATCCTCAACACCGACGCCGAGATCTACGGCGGCAGCGGCAAGGGCAATGGCGGCGCCGTGCAGGCCAAGAAAAACGCAAATGGAAGAATAGCAGCCACGATCACCCTGCCGCCCCTGGCGACGCTGATGCTCGAGCTGGACGCATAAGATTTCGACTGTCGGGAGGACACTATGGAGCAAAAGCGGATTCAACCCCTCGCCCGTGACGCGATGGCCTATGTTCTGGCGGGGGGCCGCGGCAGCCGCCTCAAGGAACTGACCGACCGGCGCGCCAAGCCCGCCGTCTATTTCGGCGGCAAGGCGCGCATCATCGATTTCGCCCTCTCCAATGCGCTGAATTCCGGCATCCGCCGCATCGGCGTCGCCACCCAGTACAAGGCCCATTCGCTGATCCGCCACCTGCAGCGCGGCTGGAACTTCTTCCGGCCCGAGCGCAACGAGAGCTTCGACATCCTGCCCGCCAGCCAGCGCGTCTCCGAAACGCAGTGGTACGAGGGCACCGCCGACGCCGTCTACCAGAACATCGACATCATCGAGGATTACGGCGTCGAATACATGGTCATCCTCGCCGGCGACCATATCTACAAGATGGACTACGAGCTGATGCTCCAGCAGCACGTCGATTCCGGCGCGCAGGTCACCATCGGGTGCCTCGAAGTGCCGCGCATGGAAGCGACCGGCTTCGGCGTCATGCATGTCGACGAGAAGGACCAGATCATCGCCTTCGTGGAAAAGCCGGCCGATCCGCCGGGCATTCCCGGCAATCCCGACATGGCGCTCGCCTCCATGGGCATCTATGTCTTCCACACCAAGTTCCTGATGGACCTCCTGCGCCGCGATGCCGCCGACCCGACGTCGAGCCGCGACTTCGGCAAGGACATCATCCCCTACATCGTCGAACACGGCAAAGCCGTCGCCCACCGCTTCACCGCCTCCTGCGTCCGCTCGGATTTCGAGCGCGAGGCCTACTGGCGCGACGTCGGCACGGTCGATGCCTACTGGCAGGCGAACATCGACCTCACCGACATCACTCCGGAACTCGACATCTACGACGGCTCCTGGCCGATCTGGACCTTCGCCGAGATCAAGCCGCCGGCAAAGTTCGTGCATGACGACGAGAACCGCCGCGGCTCGGCGATCTCCTCGCTCGTCTCGGGCGATTGCATCATCTCCGGCTCGACGCTGCACCGCAGCCTGCTCTTCACCGGCGTGCGCGCCAATTCCTATTCCCGCCTCGAAGGCGCCGTCGTGCTGCCCAACGTCATGATCGGCCGCCATGCCAACCTCAGGAACGTCGTCATCGACCGGGGCGTCGTCATTCCGGAAGGCCTCGTCGTCGGCGAGGATCCGGTGCTCGACGCCAAGCGCTTCCGCCGGTCGGAAGGCGGCATCTGCCTCATCACCCAACCCATGATCGACAAGCTGGAGCTCTAGTCGTCCTCATGAACATCCTTTCGGTGGCATCCGAAGTATTCCCGCTGATCAAGACGGGAGGCCTCGCCGACGTCGCCGGCGCATTGCCGATCGCACTCGCCGGGCATGGTATGCACATGCGCACGCTGATGCCCGGTTATCCCGCGGTCATGCAGCGGCTGGAAAGCGTCGAGGTGGTCGCCACCTTCGACGACCTTCTCGGCGAACCCGCACGCATCCTCGCCACCCGGCACGAGGGCCTCGACATCCTCGTGCTCGATGCGCCCGGCTTCTTTGACCGGCCAGGCGGGCCCTATACGGATGCCACCGGCAAGGATTTCGTCGACAACTGGCAGCGCTTTGCCGCGCTCTCCTTCGCGGGCGCCGAAATCGCCCGCGGCCTGCTGGCGGACTGGCGGCCGGACATCGTGCATGCCCATGACTGGCAGGCGGCGATGACGGCGGTCTACATGCGCTATACCGGCCTGCAGCACATCCCCACCATCGTCACCGTGCACAACCTCGCCTTCCAGGGCCAGTTCGGCGCCGACATCTTCCCGGCTCTCGGCCTGCCGCCGGAAGCCTTCACCGTCGACGGGCTCGAATATTACGGCGATGTCGGCTTCCTCAAGGGCGGGCTGCGCACCGCCTGGTCGATCACCACGGTCAGCCCGACCTATGCCCACGAGATCATGACGGCGGACTACGGCATGGGTCTCGAAGGCCTGATCAATGCCCGCGCCGGCGACCTCGTCGGCATCGTCAACGGCATCGACACCGCCGTCTGGAACCCCGAGACCGACACGAACATCGCCCGCCCCTACGCCGCCGGCTCGCTGAAGCAGCGCGCGGTCAACCGGCGGGCGCTCGCCGAGCGCTTCAATCTCGAACAGGATGACGGCCCGGTCTTCTGCGTCATCAGCCGCCTCACCTGGCAGAAGGGCATCGACCTCATCGCCGAGGTCGCCGACTGGATCGTCGATCAGGGCGGCAAGCTCGCCGTGCTCGGCTCCGGCGACCAGGGCCTGGAAGGCGCGCTGCTCGCCGCGGCCTCCCGCCATCGCGGCCGCATCGGCATCGTCATCGGCTATAACGAGCCGCTGTCGCATCTCATGCAGGCCGGCGCCGACGCCATCCTCATCCCCTCCCGCTTCGAGCCCTGCGGCCTCACCCAGCTCTATGGCCTGCGCTACGGCTGCATCCCCGTGGTCGCGCGCACCGGCGGCCTCGCCGACACCGTCATCGACGCCAACGAGGCCGCCCTTTCCGCCCGCGTCGCCACGGGCTTCCAGTTCACGCCGATCAATGCCGAGGGCCTGCGCCAGGCGCTGCGCCGCGTCTTCAAGGCCTGGCGCGAGCCGAAAATCTGGGCCCGCATCCAGAACCAGGGCATGCGGTCGGACGTTTCCTGGGAAAACAGCGCCGCGCGCTATGCCGACCTCTATTCCAGCCTTCTTTCGCGAGTGTAAGCCGATGACCATCAAGACCGTATCGACCACGCCCTATTCCGACCAGAAACCCGGCACCTCGGGCCTGCGCAAGAAGGTCCCCGTCTTCCAGCAGAAGAACTATGCGGAGAACTTCATCCAGTCGATCTTCGATTCGCTGGAGGGGTTTGCCGGCGAGACGCTGGTGATCGGCGGTGACGGCCGCTACTACAACCGCGAGGTCATCCAGCTCGCCATCAAGATGGCGGCGGCCAATGGCTTCGGCCGCGTGCTCGTCGGCCGCGGCGGCATCCTTTCGACGCCCGCGGCCTCCAATGTCATCCGCAAGTACAAGGCCTTCGGCGGCATCGTGCTGTCGGCCAGCCATAATCCCGGCGGCCCGACCGAGGACTTCGGCATCAAGTACAATATCGGCAATGGCGGCCCGGCGCCCGAAAAGATCACCGATGCGATCTTCGCCCGCACGAAGTCCATCGACAGCTACAAGATATCGGACGTCGCGGACGTGAACCTCGATCTTGAAGGCACGCACGAGATCGAGGGCATGACCATCACCGTCATCGATCCCGTCGCCGACTATGCCGAGCTGATGGAGCAGCTCTTCGACTTCGCCGCCATACGCACCCTGCTGTCCGGCGGCTTCCGCATCGTCTTCGACGCGATGAGCGCCGTCACCGGCCCCTATGCCAAGGAGATCCTGGAAAACCGCCTCGGCGCCACCAAGGGCTCGGTGCTGAACTTCATGCCGCTGCCCGATTTCGGCGGCCACCATCCGGACCCCAATCTCGTGCATGCCCGTGCCCTCTACGAGACGATGATGGCCGACGACGCGCCGGATTTCGGCGCGGCCTCCGACGGCGACGGCGACCGCAACCTCATCATCGGCAAGGGCATCTTCGTCACCCCCTCCGACAGCCTCGCGCTGCTCGCCGCCAATGCCCATCTCGCTCCCGGCTATGCCAAGGGCCTTGCCGGCATCGCCCGCTCCATGCCGACCTCCGGCGCGGCCGACCGCGTCGCGGAAAAGCTCGGCATCGGCATCTACGAGACGCCGACCGGCTGGAAGTTCTTCGGCAACCTGCTCGACGCCGGCCTTGCGACGATCTGCGGCGAGGAAAGCGCCGGCACCGGCTCCAACCATGTGCGCGAGAAGGACGGCCTCTGGGCGGTCCTCCTCTGGCTCAACATCCTCGCCGTACGCAAGGAAAGCGTTCTCGACATCGTGAAGCAGCACTGGGCGACCTACGGCCGCAACTACTATTCCCGCCACGACTACGAGGAAGTCGACACCGACGCCGCCAACGGCCTGGTGGCCAATCTGCGCGGTGAGCTCGCCACGCTGCCCGGCAAGACCTTCGGCGCGCTGAAAGTCGAGACCGCCGACGACTTCGCCTACAACGACCCGGTCGACCAGTCCGTCAGCAAGAACCAGGGCGTGCGCATCCTCTTCGAAGGCGGCTCGCGCGTCGTCTTCCGCCTCTCCGGCACCGGAACATCGGGCGCGACGCTGCGCGTCTATGTCGAGCGCTTCGAACCCGACCCCGCCCGCCACGACATCGACACCCAGGAGGCCCTTGCCGATCTCATCGCCGTCGCCGACGCGATCGCCGGCATCAAAAGCCGCACCGGTCGCGATGCGCCGACCGTGATCACCTGAGATGGCGATGACCGCCCCCTCCTTCGCGCCGGGCGCCACGCTCTCCGGGGACGGGGTGGAGTTCGCGGTCTATTCGCACGACGCCGCCCGCGTCGAGCTTTGCCTGTTCGACAAGGACGGCGACAGGGAACTTGCCCGCCTCGCCATGGGACGGGACGAAAACGGCTTCCACCGCGTCTTCGTCGAAGGCGCGACCGCCGGCACGCGCTACGGCTTTCGCGCCGACGGCGTCTATTCCCCCGACCACGGCCTTTGGTTCGACCCGGCGAAACTGCTCGTCGACCCCTATGCGAAGGAGATCGACCGCCGCTTCGTGCATGACGGCCGGCTCACCCGCTGCGGCGTCGAGACAGCGGAGATCGTGCCGAAGGCCATCGTCACGCGCGACCGGCCGGTCAGCCTGAAACCGCCGCTCTTCCGCCCCGGTGGCTTCGTCTACGAGGTGGCGGTGCGCAGCTTCACCATGCTGCATCCCGAGGTGCCGGAGAGAATGCGCGGCACGGTGGCGGCACTCGCCCATCCCGCCGTGCTCGCCCATCTCAAGCGGCTCGGCGTCGACGCCGTCGAGCTGATGCCGATCACAGCCTGGATCGACGAGCGCCACCTGCCGCCGCTCGGCCTTTCCAACAGCTGGGGCTACAACCCGATCGCCCTGATGGCGCTCGACCCGTGCCTCGTGCCCGGCGGCATGCGGGAGCTCGCCGACACCGTCGCGGCACTGCGGGCAGAAAACATCGGTGTCATCCTCGACCTCGTCTTCAACCATTCCGGCGAGAGCGACCGCCACGGCACGACGCTCTCCATGCGCGGCCTCGACAATCTCACCTATTACCGCCATGTAGAGGGCCGCCCCGGCGAATTGATCAACGACACCGGCTGCGGCAACACCATTGCCGGAGAACACCCGGTCGTGCGCCAGCTCGTGCTCGACAGCCTGCGCCATTTCGTGCGCCATGCCGGCGTCGATGGTTTCCGCTTCGACCTCGCGACGATCCTCGGCCGCGAGGCGGACGGCTTTTCCGCCCATGCCGCGCTGCTCTCCGAAATCTGCGCCGACCCGCTGCTGAAGGACCGCGTGCTGATCGCCGAACCCTGGGATATCGGCCCCGACGGCTACCAGCTCGGCAATTTCCCGGCGCCGTTCCTCGAATGGAACGACCGCTACCGCGACGATACCCGCATGTTCTGGCGCGGCGACGGCCACCGGCTCGGCGCCTTCGTCACCGCCTTCGCCGGCTCCTCCGACATCTTCACCCGCCACGGCGGGGATCGCACCCGCTCGGTCAATTTCCTCGCCGCCCATGACGGTTTCACGCTGATGGACCTCGTCTCGCACACGGTGAAGCACAACGGGGCGAATGGCGAGGACAACCGCGACGGCCACAACGAGAACCATTCCTGGAACAACGGCGCCGAGGGCGAGACGACGGATGGTGCCGTCCTCTCCGCCCGCCGGGCGGATGTGAAGGCGCTGCTCTCCAGCCTCTTCCTCTCCCGCGGCACCGTCATGCTGACGGCGGGTGACGAGGGCGGGCGCAGCCAGCAGGGCAACAACAATGCCTATTGCCAGGACAATGCCATTACCTGGCTGCATTGGGACAGGCTGGACGAAGGCCTGATCGAACACACCGCCATGCTCTCGGCGATCCGCAAACGCTTCCCTGCCCTCATCGAAACGACCTTCTGGAGCGGCGCCGGCGATGTCGAATGGCGAACGCTGTCAGGCACCCCGATGACGGTCGGCGACTGGGAAGCGCCGTTCGCCGGAACCCTGCTTGTCCTTCTCAAGACACCTGATCTACAACAGCAGCGGATCGTCCACCTCGCGATCGCCATCAACCGGACGCATGGTGAGCAGGCGCTCGCCCTGCCGCCGCCGGAGGGACGCGACTGGACGAGCCTGCTTTCCGCCAACCATCCCGCAACCGGCCTCCTCCATGCCCGCAGTGTCGAGATTTTTGTCGAAAAGCACTGATCTTCATTGTCCGGACAAAGCGTCTCTCTAAAGCATGTCGCAAATGCGCCGCTGTCTTGCGAGAACACCGAATCCAGGCGCGCATCGAGCGGCAGGAAAACCATATGCCAGAGACCATTCACCTGAAGGACGTCAGTACCCTCGTCGGCACCGAACTCGGCCTGTCGCGCTGGTTCACGGTCGACCAGACGATGATCGACCGCTTCGCCGAGGCGACGGAAGACCATCAGTTCATCCACACCGACCCCGTGCGCGCCAGCGCGGAAACGCCGTTCGGCGGCACGATCGCGCACGGCTTTTTGACGCTCTCGCTGCTCTCGGCGATGAACTATGACTGCGTGCCGCGCATCGCCGAACAGACGATGGGCATCAACTACGGCTTTGAAAAAGTCCGCTTCATGACGCCGGTGAAGAGCGGTGCCCGCGTGCGCGGCCGCTTCATGCTCGCCGAGGCTCGCTTCCGCGGCGCCGGCATGGTGACCATCCGCTATGACGTGACCGTGGAGATCGAGGACGAGCGCAAGCCGGCGCTGACGGCCGACTGGATCACCATCATCCAGTTCGACCCGAAGGATCGCCCGGAGGACGCATGAAGATCCGGCCGGCCACGTCGGGGGACTTTCCGATCCTCGGTGCCTGCGACTTCTCCTTCCTCGTCACCCGTGAGGCCGTTCCACCCTTCGAAGGCGACTGGCTGGCGCATGCCCGACCGGTGGAGCCCTACGCCAAGAGCTACGGCTTCGATCCCGATGAACTCGGCGCCCACGCGGGCGATGGCGACAAGGCGCTCTTCGTCGTCCTCGGAGATGAGGCGCCGGTCGGTTACATCGCGCTTTCGGCGGGGTGGAACAATTTCGCCTTCGTCGACGATATCGCAGTCGACATGGAATGGCGCGGCACGGGCGCGGCGCAACGGTTGATGCAGCACGCCTGCCATTGGACGAAGGAAAAGGGCCTGCCCGGCATCCGCCTCGAAACCCAGACGAACAATATTGCAGCCTGCCGGTTCTACCTGCGCCAGGGTTTTGCGCTCGGCGGCCATGACCGGCACCTATATGAAGGGCTGTCCCCCGGCACGCGGGAGACAGCCCTGTTCTTCTATCGCTTCCTTTGACTGCGATCAGAGCCCGGCGTCTTCCGCGCCTTCCGCCAGAAGGCCGAAGGCATAGGGCGAAAACGAGCGCCAGCATTCCACACGGTAGTCCTCTTCGCCGGAGCGGAAGAGCACGATCTCGATCTTGCCGAGCACGGTGCGCGCCGCGGCGCCGACCGGGAAGATCGTGTTGCCGAGATCGAGCGGGCAGGCGCTGGCGATCGCCCCGGCCGCATCCGGGCCGGAAACCAGGATCGCCGTGTTGCGGTGGGAGACATCCGTCGCCGAATGCAGTGCGGAAACACCGGATGCGATGCCCATCAGGTCCGTGCCGTTCTCGTCGATCAGCAGCCACTCGTCCGGGCCGAGCCAGAGCGCGTGACGGCCGCTGACGGAGGCCGAAGTCTTGGGCCGTCGCGGCAGTTCGAGGCCGAAGGCCAGCGAGAGCGTGCCGATGGCATCCTCGCCGGCACGCAGCGAGAGACGGGTCGCGGCAGCGGCGGGCGTGACGCGCGCGCCGGCGGAGCCGCCATGGCGGCCAGCAAGCGGCGCCTTGCGAAGAGCTTGATCAGCCATTGAGGCGTCCTCCTTCCTTGTCGATGAAGACCATGTCGCTGACCTCGACCGCGATGGTGCGGTCGGGCATCGGCACGTAGAGCGTCTGGCCCATGCGCGCCTGGCCGCCGGCGACGAGCGCCATGGCGATGGAGCGGCCGCAGTTTTCCGACCAGTAGGACGAAGTCACGTGGCCGAGCATCTTCATCGGCTTCGGCTCGTTCGGATCGGCGACGATCTGCGCGCCCTCCTCCAGAACCACTTTCGGGTCCTTGGTCAGAAGGCCGACGAGCTGCTTGCGGCCTTCCTTGACGAGGTCCGGTCGCTTCAGGCCGCGGATGCCGACGAAATCCGCCTTCTTCTTGGAGACGGCCCAGCTCAGGCTCGCATCATGCGGCGTGACCGTGCCGTCCGTGTCCTGGCCGACGATGATGTAGCCCTTCTCGGCGCGCAGGACGTGCATGGTCTCCGTGCCGTAGGCGCAGGCGCCGAGCGGTTCGGCGCGCGCCCAGATGGCTTGCCAGACGGCTTCGCCGTAATCGGCGGGGACGTTGACCTCGTAACCCGCTTCGCCGGTGAAGGACATGCGGAACAGCCGGGTCGGCACGCCGCAAATCTTGCCCTCGCGCACGCTCATATGCGGGAAGGCCTCGTTGGAGATGTCGATGCCCTCGACGAGCGGTTCGAGGATTTCACGCGCCTTCGGCCCCTGCACGGCGATGACCGCCCACTGTTCGGTGGTGGAGGTCAGCCAGACCTTCAGGTGCGGGAATTCCGTCTGGAGATAGTCTTCCATGTGGTGCATGACGCGCGGCGCGCCGCCCGTCGTGGTGGTGACGTGGAAACGATCTTCCGCCAGACGCCCGACGACACCGTCGTCATAGACGAAACCGTCCTCGCGCAGCATGATGCCGTAGCGGCAGCGGCCGGGCTTCAGCGTATCCCAGGCGTTTGTGTACATGAGGTTGAGGAACTCGGCGGCATCCGGGCCGACGACCTCGATCTTGCCGAGCGTCGAGGCGTCGAACAGGCCGGCAACATTGCGCACCGTGCGGCACTCGCGGTTGACCGCGTCGTGCATCGTCTCGCCGGAGCGCGGATAGTACCAGGCGCGCTTCCAGTTGCCGACATCCTCGAAGACCGCGCCATGCGCCTCTTCCCAGGCATGCATCGGCGTCTTGCGCGCCGGATCGAAGAGCTCGCCGCGCGAATGGCTGATCAGCGCACCGAAGGTGACGGGCGTGTAGGGCGCGCGGAAGGTCGTGAGGCCGATCTTCGGGATCTCGCGGTTCAGCACTTCCGATGCGATGGCAAGGCCGTGGATGTTGGACAGCTTGCCCTGGTCCGTCGCCATGCCGTTGGTTGTGAAGCGCTTGATGTGCTCGATCGAATGCATGCCCTCGCGCACGGCAAGGCGGATGTCCTTGGCGCAGACGTCGTTCTGGAAGTCGACGAAGGCCTTGACGGTGGTGTCGATCCCGGCCCCCTCGCCGGTGCCTGCCATGCCGCCGGTCCATTCGAAGGCGTTTTCGCCGCGAAGCTCGACCTTGCCGCCGCCCTCATTGCCGGTGGCGCGGGCCATCAGCTCGCCGGCGGCGAGCGATTCCTCGATCGTCGCCTGCAGGCCGTCCGTGCCGTTGCACGAGCCGACCGAGAGGCAATCCTGCGCATAGGTGCCCGGTAGGAAGCGGCCGGAAGCGGCGTCATAGGCGACCTTGCCGCGCGACTGCGAGAAGAGATGCACGGAGGGCGTCCAGCCGGCGGACATCAGGAGCGCATCGACCGGAATGGCGCGGGCCGAGCCGCCACCGTTGCGGACGACCGACATGGAGGAGACGCGGAGCTTGCCCTTGGTATCGACGACCGAATGGCCCGTCAGCACTTCGATGCCGAGCTTGCGAGCCTCGGCGAGAACGGCCTCGCCGGGCTTCTCGCGGTTGTCGACGATGGCGGCGATGGTGACGCCGGCGCGCTTCAGGTCGAAGGCGGCCTCATAGGCCGAATCGTTCGCCGTGTAGACACCGACCTTGCGGCCGACGGCAACGCCGAAATGGTTGAGATAGGTGCGCGCCGCAGACGCCAGCATGATGCCCGGCCGGTCGTTGTTGGCGAACACCATGTGGCGCTCGATCGAGCCGGTGGCGAGGATGACGCGCTTGGCGCGGACCTGCCACAGACGCTCGCGCGGCAGCGTCTTGTCCGGACGCGCGAGGTGATCGGTGACGCGCTCGACGAGGCCGACGAAATTGTGGTTGTAGTAGCCGAAGGCCGTGGTGCGGGTGAGGATGGTGACGTTCTCCATCGCCTCCAGCCTGGCGGCCGTCGCCTGCGCCCAGTCGTAGCCGTTCTGGCCATCGATCTTCACCGACGTGTCGAAATGCAGGGCGCCGCCCACTTCCGGCTGCTCGTCGCAGAGGATGACGCGGGCACCGGCCTCAGCGGCCGCAAGCGCCGCCGAGAGACCAGCCACACCGGCGCCGGCGATGAGCACGTCGCAATGGGCGTAGCGGTTGGCATAGTGATCCGGATCCTCTTCCGTCGGCGCGACGCCGAGGCCGGCGGCACGGCGGATGAAGGGCTCGTAGACCTTTTCCCAGGCCGCCTTCGGCCACATGAAGGTCTTGTAGTAGAAGCCGGCGGCGAAGAAGGGCGAGAGCAGGTTGTTCACACCGCCGACATCGAAGGCAAGCGACGGCCAGCGGTTCTGCGAGGAGACCTTCATGCCGTCGAAGACTTCCTGCACCGGCGCGCGCACGTTCGGCTGGCGGCGCGCGGCGTCGCGGGACACATCGATCAGCGCGTTCGGCTCTTCCGGACCGGCCGAGAGGATGCCGCGCGGGCGATGATACTTGAACGAGCGGCCGACGAGGTGCACGCCGTTGGCGAGCAGCGCGGAGGCGACGGTGTCGCCTTCCAGCGCGTCGAAGGTCTTTCCGTCGAAGGTGAAACGCGCCGTCCTGGCGGGGGTCAGGCGGCCCTGACCGGCAATGCGATTGGCGCCGCTCATTTCGCGGTTCCTTCCGTGGCTTCATAGGTTTCGACGGTCTTTTCGGTGGCGGTCGGCTCGCCGGAAAGGTTCGGCTTCGGCTCGCCCGCCTTGTAGCTCATGACGAACTTGTCGCTCACCGTGTCGCGCGCCGCGTTGAAGAAGCGGCCGCAGCCATGGATATGGCGCCAGCGTTCGAAGATCAGGCCCTTCGGGTTGTCGCGCAGGAAGAAGTAGTCCTGGAACTCCTCGTCCGTGATGTCGGCGATGTTGGTCGGCCGGGCGATGTGCGCGTCGCCGCCATGGCGGAATTCGAGCTCGGAGCGCTCTTCCTCGCAGTAGGGGCAGTAGATCAGCAGCATTTTATCCTACCTGTTTAAAGCTCTGGTCCCGTCACGAACGTGCCCGGGTCCTGGTCGCAAAGTCGCTGGCCCATGGTGACGAAGGGAGCAATCCGGTGCACGAGCTGCTCGACAGTGTCGTAAGGGGCCAGAATGTCGTTCATTCCCAGATTGACGATGCTCATCGCAAAGACGTTCATGTCGAGGTTGAAGGCACGGTTCATGTCGGTCTCATCGGGAATGAAATAGACCGCCCGATTGCCCAGCACCTTCGTGCACCCCAGCATTCCGCCCTTGGCCGAGAAAGGCCATTCCACCTCGCCCGCCGCCCGATGGATCTTCTGGAAACGGAAATCCCCGGCCTCGGGGAAGAGGTCTCCAGCCGGAACGGCACCAGCCGTCATCAGCAATCCGGCGACGAGCGCGCCGTTCATCAGTGGGCCACGGCTGCCGCCGCCGCCTCGTCGATGAGGCGGCCGGTGCGGAAGCGGTCCAGCGTCAGGCCGGCCGCCAGCTTGTGCGGCTCGCCCCTGGCGATGAGGTGGGCGAAGAGATGCGCCGAACCCGGCGTCGCCTTGAAGCCGCCGGTGCCCCAGCCGCAATTGACGAAGAGGTTCTTCACCGGCGTCACGCCCTGGATCGCCGAGCGGTCCGGCGTGTTGTCGGTGATGCCGCCCCACTGGCGCATCATCTTGACGCGGCGGAACATCGGGAAGAGTTCGCAGATCGCATCAAGCGTGTGCGTGATGATCTGCAGGCCGCCGGTCTGGGAATAGGAGTTGTACTGGTCCGTGCCCGCGCCGATGACGAGTTCACCCTTGTCCGACTGCGAGATATAGGCATGCACCGAGTTTGACATGACCACGCAGGGGAAGATCGGCTTCATCGGCTCGGAGACCAGCGCCTGGAGCGGCACGGAATGCAGCGGCAGCTTGACGTCGGCCATGGCCATGATGACCGAGTTGTGGCCGGAGGCCGACACCGCGACCTTCTTCGCGCCGATGAAGCCCCTGGAGGTCTCGACACCCGTCACCGCGCCGTCAGGCCCGCGGCGGATGCCCTTGACCTCGCAGTTCTGGATGACATGCACGCCACGGTCCGAGGCGGCGCGCGCATAACCCCAGGCGACGGCATCGTGGCGGGCGGTGCCACCGCGGCGCTGCAGGGCCGCGCCGTTGATCGGGTAGCGGGCGGAGGCGGAGATATCGAGAACAGGCACGAAATCCTTCGCCTGCTGCGGCGTCAGCCATTCATTGTCGATGCCGTAGAGCCGGTTGGCATGGACATGGCGCTGGAAGGACTGCTTGTCGTGCACGTTGTGCGACAGCATCATCACGCCGCGCGGCGAGTACATGACATTGTAGTTGAGATCCTGGCTCAAACCTTCCCAGAGCTTCAGCGAGTGCTCGTAGATGTCCATGCTCTCGTCATAGAGATAGTTCGAGCGGATGATCGTCGTGTTGCGGCCGGTGTTGCCGCCGCCGAGCCAGCCCTTCTCGATGACCGCGACATTGGTGATGCCGTGCTCCTTGGCGAGGTAATAGGCCGCGCCGAGGCCATGGCCGCCGCCGCCGACGATGATCACGTCATATTCCTTGCGCGGCTCGGGCGAGGTCCATTGCGCCTCCCACCCCTTGTGGCCGCGCATCGCCTCGCGGGCGACGGCGAAAACCGAATATTTGCGCATCCCGTGTCCTCAAATTCCCGCCGGCCCGGCCGGCTTGTTTCCTGCCCCGATAGAAAGCAAATCCTGGCGCGGCGCGCCGTATTCTTTGCGACGCATTCGGGCGCACCTTGTACCACATGCGACATGAGCACCGCCGGGAATTTTGCCGCGGCCTTTCCCGCGGCAACAGCGCATGCGAAGCACCCCCTGTGCGTCGGGGATAAGCATGACGAGAGGCCACCTATACCGCGATTTCCGTGGCTCCTCGCAAATATCCTCAGCCTTCCGACGCTTCAGGCTGGACTTCTGCGCAGGCTTCTGATATCCGACGCCTCAATCGTCAGCCTTCCGGGCTGCGCGAACGTCATTTATTTGCCTGACGAGCGATAGAATCGCCGGGCTAACAACGAACAAAGGAACGGGATTCTCGTGCAGGTACTTGTCCGCGATAACAACGTTGATCAGGCTCTCCGCGCTCTCAAGAAGAAGATGCAGCGCGAAGGCATTTTCCGTGAAATGAAGATGCGCGACTTTTACGAAAAGCCGTCGCAGAAGCGTGCGCGTGAAAAGGCCGAAGCCGTCCGTCGCGTTCGCAAGCTGGCCCGCAAGCGCGCCCAGCGCGAAGGCCTTATCGGCGGTCGTCCCGGCGCCCGTTGATCGGCCGTCTTTTCGACGTTTTCGGATGCAAGACCGGGCGGGGGCGAACATTTCGCCGCCGCCTTTTTTGACGTGACCGGACGTTCTTTCACGGAAGTGAAAGACTTCCCGTGCAATTCCGGGCGCCATCGCTACGCACCTTCGCCGGAATTGCTTTCAAGCGTAGCGTTTTCATCGCGCATGAGGCGCGACAGAAGCCCACTTTGAGGATTCGCACTTGGACATGGCTGCATCTACCGGGTTCCCGACCGACCGCTTCTCCCTCTCGGCTGCCCGCCTGCGCCGCCCCCTGATGGCCGCCGCCGCCGCCACGTCCATCGCGCTTCTGCTCACCGGCTGCCAGTCGACCGCGACGTCGACGGATGTCCTGAAGGTCGAGCGCGCCCAGGGCTCGGAAGAGAACATCTCCTCGCTCTCGGCCGTCATCGCCGCCAATCCGCAGGATCCGGCAGGCTACAACGTGCGCGGTTCCGCCTATGGCCGCGCCGGCCAGCATCGCCGCGCGATCGACGACTTCAACCGCGCCATCGAGCTCAATCCGCGCTTCTACCAGGCCTATGCCAACCGCGCGCTCGTCGAGCGCAGCCAGGGCAACCAGGCACAGGCGGCGAGCGACTACAACATGGCGCTGCAGCTCAACCCGAACTATGACGTCGCCTATATCGGCCGCGGCAACCTCTATCGTCAGGCCGGCCGCCTCGATGACGCCTTCCGCGACTTCAACCGCGCCATCCAGCTCGACACGACCGACCCGCGCGCCTATCACAATCGCGGCCTGATCTACCAGGCACGCCGCCAGCACGACAAGGCGATTGAGGATTTCTCGAAGGCCATCTCGCTCTCGCCGAACTCGGCCGAGCCCTATAACGGCCGCGGCATTTCCTACGCCGCGCAGGGCGACGACGACAACGCGTTCCAGGATTTCAACACGGCGATCAACCTCGACGGCAAGCTCGCCGAATCCTGGGCCAACCAGGCGCTGATCTACGAGCGCCGCGGCGACATGGCCCGCGCGGCGAAATCCTATTCGCACGCGCTGAGGCTGGACCCGAACTACAAGCCCGCCAAGGACGGCCTCGCCCGCACCCGCGGCGCCGCCAGCGCCGCCAAGCCGGCCTGACCGGCGCGAGAGATCGACTACCTCTCCTTCGTCATGCCACGGCTGTGGATCCTCGGGTCAAGCCCGAGGATGACGGGAGAAGAGAGGTAAGCAACATATAAAAAGGGCGCGGCATGCCGCACCGCTTGATAGGCCCCGCCCCTCTCCTCCGTCATCCTCGGGCTTGACCCGAGGATCCACGTTCCGGGCGGGTCACAAACAAAAAGCCCGCGATCATCTCGCGGGCTTTTTGTTTCGGGCTGTTTGCCGGTCAGTGGTTCATCGCCTTGACGATGTCCTCGGTCATCTTCTTGGCATCGCCGAGCAGCATCATGGTGCCGTCCTTGTAGAACAGCGTGTTGTCGATGCCCGCATAGCCGGAGCCGAGCGAGCGCTTGACGAAGAGGCAGGTCTTGGCCTTGTCGACGTCGAGGATCGGCATGCCGTAGATCGGCGAGGACTTGTCGTCGCGCGCGGCCGGGTTCGTCACGTCGTTGGCGCCGATGACATAGGCGACGTCCGCCTGCGCGAATTCCGAGTTGATGTCCTCCAGCTCGAACACTTCGTCATAGGGCACGTTCGCCTCGGCGAGCAGCACGTTCATGTGGCCCGGCATGCGGCCGGCGACCGGATGGATCGCGTATTTCACCTCGACGCCCTGCTTCTTCAGCGTATCGGCGAGCTCGCGCAGCGCGTGCTGGGCCTGTGCCACCGCCATGCCGTAGCCCGGCACGATGATGACCTTCGAGGCGTTCGCCATCAGGAAGGCCGCGTCGTCGGCCGAGCCCTGCTTGACCGTGCGCTGCACGCCGTCGTCGGCAGCAGCGGCCGTCTCGCCGCCGAAGCCGCCGAGGATGACGGAGACGAACGAGCGGTTCATGCCCTTGCACATGATGTAGGAGAGGATCGCACCCGACGAGCCGACCAGCGCGCCGGTGATGATCAGCGCGAGGTTGCCGAGCGTGAAGCCGATGCCCGCTGCCGCCCAGCCCGAATAGGAGTTGAGCATGGAGACGACGACCGGCATGTCCGCCCCGCCGATCGGCACGATGAGCAGCACGCCGAGCGCCAGTGCCAGCACGACGATCAGCCAGAAGTCCATATGGCTTTCCGACAGCGTCAGGCCGACGATGAAGAAGACGATCGCGGCGAGCAGCACGATGTTGATGACATGCCGGTAGGGCAGCATGATCGGCTTGCCGGACATGCGCCCGTCGAGCTTGAGGAAGGCGATGATCGAGCCGGTGAAGGTGATCGCGCCGATGGCGGCGCCGAGCGCCATTTCGACGAGCGCCTGGCCATGGATTTCGCCCACCGCGCCGATGCCGAAGGAGACCGGCGAATAGAGCGCGGCGGCCGCCACCAGCACGGCGGCAAGGCCGACGAGCGAATGGAAGCCGGCGACGAGCTGCGGCATGGAGGTCATCGGAATGGAGCGGGCGATCCAGGCGCCCGCGCCGCCGCCGATGGCAAGACCGAGCACGATGAGCACGAGGCCGCCGAAGGACGGCGTCGCGAGCAGCAGCGTCGTGCCGATGGCGATGCCCATGCCGATCATGCCGAGCATGTTGCCGCGACGGCTGGTCGTCGGATGCGACAAGCCGCGCAGCGCCATGATGAAGAGCACGCCGGAGACGAGATAGAGGAAGGCTGCGAAGTTAGCGTTCATCGGGCCGGCCTCACTTGTCTTTTTTCTTGTACATCGCCAGCATGCGCTGGGTGACGAGGAAGCCGCCAAAGATGTTGACCGAGGCGAGGATCAGCGCCACGAAACCAAAACCCGTAGCAACGCCCGAAAGCGAGATGCCGACGGCGAGCAGCGCGCCGACGACGATGACCGAGGAGATCGCATTGGTGACGGCCATCAGCGGCGTGTGCAGCGCGGGCGTTACCGACCAGACGACATAGTAGCCGACGAAGATCGACAGCACGAAGATCGCCAGGCGGAAGACGAAGGGATCGATCGCCCCGCCGGAAACGCCATGCGCCACGGCGGCGGCCGCGTCCGGCACATATTCGGAGGCGGTGCGCACAGCCTCCACGGCACGTTCCAGATCGGTGATTGCCTTGTCGAGAAGTTCGTTCGCCATCACTTGCCCTCCCCTTGCTGAACGGCGCCGCCGAAGTTCGGATGCACCACGGCGCCGCCGTTGGTCAGCATCGTCGCCTTGACCAGCTCGTCCTCGACATTGACCGAGACCGATTTCGTTTCCTTGTCGACCATGGTCTCCAGGAAGGTGAGAAGGTTCTTGGCATAGAGCGCCGAAGCCGACGCCGCGATGCGGCCCGGCACGTTGAGATAGCCGATGACCTTGACGCCCTCGACCTCGACGACCTTGCCGGCTTCCGAGCCTTCGATATTGCCGCCGCGCTCGACCGCGAGGTCGACGGCGACGGAACCGGTGCGCATGGCCGAAAGCATCTGGCGCGTCACGAGCCGCGGCGCCGGACGGCCGGGAATGAGTGCCGTGGTAATCACGATGTCCTGTTTGGCGATATGGTCGGCGACCAGCGCGGCCTGCTTCGCCTGGTACTCCTTGGACATCTCTTTCGCATAGCCGCCGGCAGTCTCGGCCGCCTTGAACTCGTCGTCCTCGACGGCGATGAACTTTGCGCCGAGCGAGGCAACCTGTTCCTTGGCGGCCGGACGCACATCCGTCGCGGAGACGGCGGCGCCGAGGCGGCGGGCGGTGGCGATGGCCTGGAGGCCGGCGACGCCCGCGCCCATGACGAAGACCTTGGCGGCCGGGACGGTGCCGGCGGCAGTCATCATCATCGGCATGGCGCGGTCGAATTCATGGGCGGCGTCGATGACGGCCTGGTAGCCGGCAAGGTTCGCCTGCGAGGACAGGATGTCCATCGACTGGGCGCGCGTGATGCGCGGCATCAGTTCCATGGCGAAGGTGGTGAGACCGGCACGGCCCATCTCGGCGATGGCCGCTTCGTTGCCGTACGGATCCATCGTGGCGATGACGATGGTGCCGGACTTGTAGGTCGCGATCTCGGCGGCAGTGGGCCGGCGCACCTTCAGGACGACGTCGGCGGCATTCGCCTCGCCCGCTCCCACGATGCGGGCGCCGGCGGCCTCGTAGTCGGCATCCAGGATGCGTGAGGCAAGACCGGCACCGGCCTCCACCAGCACGTCGAGCCCGAGGCCCTTCATTTTCTTGACGGTTTCAACGGAACCCGCGACGCGGCCTTCCGCCGGGTCACTTTCCCTTGCGACAAAAACACACTGACTCAAACCGTGGTCCTCCCCCCGAGACTGGCCGTGTTGGATCACGGCGCCGGGATGGCGCCGCGTGACAAACCGCGAATGCGGCTGTTCAGGTCAACGCAGCAGGAAGTAGCCGACGACGTTGAGAATGATGAGGAGCAGCAGGCTCGAGAAGAAACCGGCGCTCGTGAAGAAGCCGGCGGCCATGGCGATCAGCAGCGCGACGCAGAACAGCGTGCCGTATTTGGCACCGGCGATGAAGAGGTCGTAGGTCTTCTCGTGCTCCGGGTAATCCATCGCAGCGCCCGTTTCGACCGGTCCGGAATGATGTTCAGCCATAGTCTACCTTCTCCTAAGCACCCGCACCCGTGAGCAGAAAGCCCGACCCGACGAGCGCCAAAAACAGATTCCCTCAAGCGTGAAGACACGCGTCTTTCTGGCCATACACAATGGATTGGCAAAGCGCAACGGCAAGGCAGGCAGAGCGTTTCGACCTGTATCGTTTCCGAAACAGAACGGGCCGGTTTCGGAAGAAACCGGCCCGGCATGCGACATCAGGGCGCGGGCGCCCTACCCGGCATAGGCGTTGCCGGAAAGCTGGATCCGCTCGCCGCCGAAATGGGCTCTCCGCGCGGTCGGGCGCACCGTCAGCGGGCTGAACGGCAGGTCGTCGCCGCGGGCGAACATCATGCGGCGCTCATAGGGCTCCGACTTGAAGAACGGGAAGCGCTGGTAGAGCGAGGGCAGCGTCTCCTTGACATTGGTCGCCAGCAGCATCAGGTCGATGATGAACTTGCCCTGGTTGCTCTTCGGCGAAGCGACGAAATCGGCATCGAAGACGCGCTTGTAGAAGGCCGAATGCGCGGGCTTGACCATCTGCACGCAGCGATCCGTCTGGAAATAGTCCGTCGCCATCGTGGCGATGCGCAGCGTCAGATACGGAATGGCCGGCATCTCGCTCCAGATCTCCGGGTCGGCCGCAAGGCGAACCGGGTCGATCAGCGACATGCCCGCGTCGAGGAAGGCATTGATCTCATCCGGGAAGACCTTTCCCGACGAGGTGACGCGGTGCTCGGGCGTCACATGGTGCAGGCGCACCGTCGAGATCAGCCGCTCCTCGTAATAGATGCCGAAGACATAGGCATGGCTGTCGAAATCGACCTCGTCGATGAGGACCGCCTGATCATCGAGATGCATGACGGCACCGGCCTTGTAGGCCTTGTAGCGGATGCGGGCGACATCCTCCATGTCCTCGCCCGTCTCGACCCGGCGGTACTCGATCCTGTCGAGCAGTCCCAGAAGCTTGTCCGAAAAGCGGTTGGTCGCCGTCTCCACGCTGGCCATTGTCCCCGTATCCTCGATTGAAAAACACCGGCAGCCACCGCGCTGCCGTCCTTACAATCGTCGATATAAGACAATTTGTGTAAAATACCATTCATTAACCTTAATAGATGGTTAACGCTAATTTTGAATAAGCTGATATATCGTATCGACTTCACACATTGCGGGAAAAGGAAGGATCAGGCGACGCGGCGGCCGCGGCGACCGGAGGAGGAACCGCCGGATTTGCGGGCGAGCGTGTCGTAGAGATCGCGCAGCGCATCGGGCGACATGGGCGCCGCGAAGACATAGCCCTGCACGAGATCGGCACACTGGTACTTGTTGATGAGCGCGAGCTGCTCGCGCGTCTCCACGCCCTCGATGACGATGCGCAGGCCGAGCTCGCGGGAGAGGTTGACCGTGCCGCGCAGGAGCTTGAAGCGGCGCGGGTCCTCACCGATGTTGCGCACGAAGGAGCGGTCGATCTTGATGACGTCGAGCGGCAGCTGGTCGAGATAGCTGAGGCTGGAATAGCCGGTGCCGAAATCGTCGATGGCAATGGTGATGCCGCGGGCGCGCAGCTCCTGCAGGATCGCCTGCACCTTGACCGGCTCCTCCATGAGGCAGCTTTCGGTGACTTCCAGATGCAGCCGGTGCGGCGCGAGCCCCGCCGCCTCCAGCGCCTCGGCGACGAGGTCGATGATGCCGGTGCCGCGCAGGTCCTGCACGGAAAGGTTCACCGAAACGCCCATATGCGCCGGCCAGCCCGCGCAGTCGGCGCAGGCGCGCATGATCATGAAGCGCGTGATCTCGGAGACGATGCCCATCTCCTCGGCGAGCTGGATGAAGACATTCGGCGGCACCGGGCCGCGCTCGGCATGCGTCCAGCGCGACAGCGCCTCGCAGCATTCGATGCGCGACCCGTCCGGCACGAACATCGGCTGGTAGGCGACGGACAGCGTGTTGCTGGCGAGCGCCTCGCGCAGGTCGTCCTTGAGCTTCTGGCGGTCCATGTAGCGCGCGTCCATCTCCTGTTCGAAGACGGTGACGCTGCCCTTGGCGCGCGATTTCGTCTCGAAGAGCGCGAGATCGGCGCGAATCTGCATTTCCTCCAGCCGGAAATCATCGCTCGACACCATCACGGCGCCGGCGCTGAAGGAGACGAGGAAGGTCATGCCATCGAAATCGTAATTGCCGCGAAGCTGCTCGTGGAAGCGGCGCATGCGCGTTTCGAGGTCGCGGCGGTTCGTCTCGTTGGGGAAGAAGAGAATGAATTCGTCGCCCATCAGATGGCCGGCGAGCACCTTGTCGCCGGCAAGCCGGCGCAGGCGCTCGGCAATGGCGCAGAGCAGCCGGTCGCCGGTGACGTGCCCCTTCATGTCGTTGACATGCTTGAAGTCGTCGACATCGAGCACCATGAAGCCGACCGTACCGGGCTTCTTGCGCTCGCCCAGCGCCTCCTGCACGAGATCGGCGAAATAGGTACGGTTCGGCAGGCCGGTGAGGCTGTCGTAGCGCACCATGTGCAGGATCTTCTTTTCTGCCCGAACGCGCCCCGTCACATCCTCGAAAATCAGCACGGCGCCGCCGTTTTCACGCGGCGAGGCGGTGAATTCGAGATAGAGCCCGTCCGTGACCTGGACCAGCGCACGGGAGCGCTCGCCCTTCAGGAGTTCGTCGAGCTGGCGCAGGATCACCCTGCTCTGCTCGGCATTGAGGAAGGTGTTGCGCACGCCGAACCTGAGGACGACATCGAGATGGCAATCCTTCAGCCGCTCCTGGTTGCCGAGATGCAGCAGCTCGCAGGCCCGGCGGTTGGCGACGAGGATGCGATGATCGGCATCCAGCATGAACAGGCCGTGCGGCATGTTGTTGAGCGCCGTGTCGAAACGGTCGGCGATGATGGAGACCTCACGCGTCGCCAGCACGTTCTTGTAGAGGAATTCGCGCACGCCGTTCGCCATCATGCGCGTCGTCATCACGAAGGGCAGGATGAGCACCGCCAGCACCGCGTGGTAGAAATCCTGCAGGCCCAGGAAGCCGACGACCATGGGGAAGCAGGCGGAGAAGGTCATGTAGTCGACGGCCCGCTTCGAGCCGCAATTGCGCCCGACGACGGAGACCATGGTGGCGAGCGTCACCGCGATCGTGGCAAGCTCGGCAAAGCTGTCGCGGCTGAAGAGCAGGCTGTAGCCGCAGGAGGTGCCGAGCGCCAGCGTCGTGCCGACGGCACCGAGATTGTACCAGTTCTCCCAGTAGCGGATGCCGTCCATGTCGAGCGCCGCATGGTCCACCCGGTCGAAATGGCGCATGCCGACGGCGCGCAGCGACCAGATGGCGACGACAAGGCCGCTCCAGATCAGGAAAAAGGGGTCGGATGTCTTGGCGTAGACGAAGGAGAACGTGATGACATGCGAAATCATGCCCACGAAAAGGGTCTGGCGGTTCCCGTACAGCGAGCTGACAAACGACAGATACACATCAGCCGGCAGTGTGTTTTGACCCTTATCCTTCATGGACTCGGCACTCCCTATGACACGAGAGGGTTACCGACCAAAATTTAATGAATGATTTCGGGAAATTACCCAATAACAAGGGTATTGCCCGGCATTATTGCACGCGCATTCAACCCACGGAAGATGCCCTCAACCCCATATTGCAGAATTAGGGTCTTTCACGCGATGAATTCAACCTCGCATGAGTCATCCGCGCAATATCCTGTCTCCAAGGCGACACAGTATTACACGCAAGCAAAGCGAAAAAAGTCGTGCGTGCAATCGTTGTTTGCAAGCGTGTGGTTAATGAGGCGTCGCTGGACAGGGCTGAGATCCGTCAATCCGATACCACTATATCCTGCCGCCTACCGCCTGGAAACCGGGCTTCGGCCGTCATTTCGCCCGAATGGGGGAATTGACTGATGGAAGATTTGATAGCAAATCGTCGATTGGTATTTCTTTTTCCGGAGCCCCTCATGTCGAAACCCGTCGTCGCCATTCCCGCCGATATCAGGGAAATCGAAGGCAACGTCTGGCAGGCCACCCCGAACCAGTATGTGCGCGCCGCCGTCAAGGGCGCGGACGTCACGGTGTTCCTCGTTCCGGCGCTCGAAGCGGGCAACGATTTCGACGGCATTCTCGACCGGGTGGACGGGCTCCTCGTCAGCGGCTCGCGCACCAATGTGCATCCCTCGCTCTACGGCAAGGAAGCGACCGAGGCGGAAGGCCCCTATGACACGGCGCGCGACGCCACCAGCCTGCCGCTGATCAGCCGTGCGCTGGAACGCGGCATTCCGCTGCTGGCCATCTGCCGCGGCATCCAGGAGCTGAACGTCGTGCTCGGCGGCACGCTCGCCAACGAGATCCAGGAACAGCCCGGCATGTGGGATCACCGCAAGCCGGACACGCCCGTCCTCGACGTCGCCTACGGCATCCGTCAGACGGTCCATGTCAAGGAGGGTAGCTGCCTTGCCGCCGTCGTCGGCGCCGGCGAGGTGCAGGTCAATTCGCTGCACCGGCAGGCGATTTCCGACATCGCGCCGCGCCTTGCCGTCGAGGCCGTCGCCGAGGACGGCACGATCGAGGCCGTCTCCGTCATCGGCGCCAAGGCCTTCGCGGTCGGCGTGCAGTGGCATCCGGAATATTGGGTCGGCTCCGACCAGCCGTCGGACAGGCTTTTCGCCGCCTTCGGCCAGGCCGTGCGCGACTATGCCGCCTCCAAGCAGGCGACCGCGCACCGGACCGCTGCCGAATGATCGCTCAGTCGGCAGAAATCATCGTGATCATGGCGTCGGCAGGCTCGACGGCCTCGTAGGCAGGGCCGTCGCCGTCGACGACGGTCAGGATGGCCTCGCCCTGCGCATCGGCGACGACCACCGTGCCGTCACCATTCTTGACCCAGGTCCGCGCGGCGGAAAGGCCCGGCCACACGGCATCGCAATCGGCGCCGGCGGAGAAGCGCTCGCTGCGGCTCGAAATGCGGTCGCCCCGCTCGGCAAGGCAGGCGGTGTTCGCCACCACGTTGGAAATGGTATAGCTGTGCGCTCCCGCCGCGGCGGGAACGGAACTCGTCGTCACCGGGTCCACGGCCGGTGCCCGGTCCGCGGCAACGCTCCAGAGCCCCAGCGCCAAGGCGCCGGCCGCGGCGGCAATCATCGGCGTCTTCATGGGGCTCTCCTTCGCTCTCGACTCGATGGCAAAAGCATGCGCCCGCAAAATTGCCGAAAGGTTAACGAAGGCTTTCCAGACCGTTCCCTGCTTTTCGCGTAAAGGGTGTTTCGGGCACCGGCGTCAGGGCCGCGCCGCGCGCGAACCAGGCGAAGAGATTGTCCGCCACGAGATCGGCCATGGCATCGCGTGTCGCCACCGAGGCGGAGGCGACATGCGGCAGCAGCGAGACGTTCGGCAGGTCGAGCAGCGCCTGCGGCACGTTCGGCTCGTCATAGAACACGTCAAGCCCCGCCGCCGCGATCACGCCGTCCTTGAGCGCCGTGGCAAGCGCATCCTCGTCCACCGTCCAGCCGCGCCCGACATTGATCAGCACGCCGTCCGGCCCCAGCGCGCGAAGGATATGCGCATCGATCGTCCGGTGCGTCTCGGCCGTCTTGGGCACGATGGCGATCAGGATGTCCACCGCCTCCGCCAGCTCCGCCAGCGAGGGGTAATAGGCAAAGGGCACGCCCTCGCGCGGGCGCCGCGTGTGATAGGCGATTTCGATGCCGAAACCCTTGAGCCGCTCGGCGATCGCCATGCCGATGCGCCCGAGCCCATAGATGCCGGCCTTGCGGCCGCGCAGGCTGAGGGGCGTCAGCGGGAAGGCGCCCTCGCGCACCCAGCGCCCCTCGCGCAGCCAGGCCTCGGCCTGCGGAAAGCGGCGCACCGTGTTGAGCAGCAGGCCGATCGTCGTATCGGCCACCTCGTCGTTCAGCACGTCAGGCGTGTTTGTGACGGTTATGCCGCGCGCGGCGGCGGCCGCCACATCCACGCCGTCGTAGCCGACGCCGAAGCTCGCGATGATTTCCAGCGCCGGCAGATGCTCGATCATCGCCGCACCGAAGCCGCCGGAGATCGCGACGCCGGAAATGGTCGCCGCCTCGGAGCGGGCGAGCAGCGCCGGGTCCGCCCGCTCGATGCGCACCACGTCGAAGGTATCCTTCAGCCGGTCGAGCACCCGTTCGCGGATCGTGCCGGGCACGAGAAGACGCGTCTTGGCCACCATGGCGAGATCTCCCATTGCCCGATGCCTCAGCCTTCCGAATGGACCTTGAGCGGTCCGGTGGACTGCCGGATGCGCATTTCCGGCTTGATGAGGTGGATGCCGTCGGGCTCATGGCTGCCCGAGAGCTTGTCGAGCAGCGCACGGGCGGCATTGCGCCCGACCTCGGACTGGCCGTTCCAGACGGTGGTGAGCGCGGGCGTGGCGATCGCCGCCTCCTCCAGGTCGTCATAGCCGGTGACGGAAACGTCGCGGCCGGGCACGAGGCCGGCGCGGGCGATGCCGTTCATCAGGCCGATCGCCACGAGGTCGTTCCAGCAGACGGCCGCGGTCGGCTTCTGCGGCAGGGAGAGGAAATGCACCGCCGCCTCGAAACCGCCCTGCTTGGTGCGCGGACCGGGAATGCGCAGGCCCGGATCGACCTCGATATTGGCCTTGCGCAAGGCATTCACATAACCCTGGTAGCGGTCGCGGCCGGTCGACGTCTGGTCCGTCCCGCCCACCATGGCGATGGTCCGGTGGCCGAGGCCGATCAGATGGTTGGTGGCGAGCGAGATGCCGTAACTGTCGTCGCCGCGGAAGATCGGCACATCCAGCCCCTCGATCGAGCGGGCGATGAGGATCGCCGGCATGCCATTGTCCTCGGCAAGCTGGATATCCTCCGGCGGCGTGCCGATGGCCGGCGACATGATGACCCCGTCGCCGCCGAGTTGCAGCAGCGTCTCGACGAAATTGCGCTGCTTTTCGACCGAATCGTAATGGTTGGAGAGAATGAAGGTCTGCCGGTCGCGGTCGAGCTCGCTCTCGATGGCCTTCAGGATTTCCGCATAGAACGGGTTCATGATGTCGTGCACGACGACGCCGATGATGCCGGAGCGGGAGGTGCGCAGGCTGGCGGCACGACGGTTGTAGATGTAGCCGAGCGCGCGGGCCTGCTCCTTGATCTTGTCGCGGGTGGACGCCGCGACGAGCGGGCTGTCCCTGAGCGCAAGCGATACCGTCGCCGTGGAAACGCCGAGCGTTTCCGCGATGGTGGAAAGCTTGATTTTCTGTGCCACGACCCCTCCCCGACGAACGCCAAGCAACGCGGCGTTTAAAACCGTTTATTTAAACAGTTTAAATCTCGTCGGCAACTGCCTTTTCAACGTCCCGCGGCGCATCCGGCAGGCCGCCATGCAGGTTTTCGTCGACGGCGCGCAGGAGCTTGAGCAACTGGCGCACGTCCTTCTCGCTCAGCCCGTCCGCCGCCTGCTGCTCGCTGAGCCGGCCGGCCTCGGTGATGTGCTCGACGGAGGCCTCGCCGGCCGGCGTGAGGTGCACGACGGTGAGCCGGCCGTCCGTTTCATCCGGCCGCCGCTCCACGAAACCCTGCGCCTCCAGACGCCCGATCGTGCGCGTCATGGTCGGCGCCTTGACGCCGAGCCGGGCGGCGAGCGCGCCGGCGGTCAGGCCCCCCTCTTCCGCCAGCGCCAGGATCACACCGTCCTGGCCGGCATAGAGGCCGGTGGCGAGAAGATTGCGCGACAGCACCGTGCGCATGGAGCGGGCCGCATTGACGACGGCGGCGGCAAGGCCTGCGCCGGAGACATCCTCGTGTCCCTTCTTCTTCTTGCCCTTCTTGCCGTCCTTATGCTTCTTGCCCATCGATTGCCTCCGCCTCACCGTTCCCTGCATCACCCTTGCATCGCGGGCATGGCCTTGTATGACTCATGTGACAGTCGGGCGGCAAGACGGGATAGAGGCAGACGATGACGCATCCGAAGATGCGGTGGAACGACAACGATCCGGCCCTGTCGGTAAAGGACCGCGCGGACTGGATCGCCATTCTGCCGCTCGGCGCCCATGAAGGCCACGGCCCGCACCTGCCGCTCGATACGGATACGCTGATCGCCGAGGGCATCGTCAGGCGGTTGATGGCGGTGCTGCCGGCGCACCTGCCCGTCACCATCCTGCCCACGGAGCCCGTCGGCTATTCGCCGGAGCATCTCGACGTGCCGGGCACGTGCTCGCTGGGTTATGCGGAGGCGGTGGAGCGATGGCTGGCCATTGCGAAGACCCTGCATGAAAAGGGCGTGCGGAAACTCGTCCTGCTCAACGCCCATGGCGGCAATTCGCCCCTGATGACCATCGTCGCCACCGAGGCGCGCGTGCGCTGGAACATGCTTGCCGTCGCGACGGCCTGGACCCGTTTCGGCCAGCCGGAAGGCTGGATCGCGCCGGAGGACAAGGCGATCGACATCCACGGCGGCGATATCGAGACCTCCGTCATGCTCGCCCTGCATCCGGACCGCGTTCGCATGGACAAGGCGGAACATTTCGGCTCGCGGCAGGCGGAATTTGTCGCGCGCTTTGCCCATCTGCGCGCCTATGGCCCGCATGCCTTCGGCTGGAAGATGTCCGATCTCAACCCAAAGGGCGTTTCCGGAAATGCCGCGGCGGCAACCGCAGAGAAAGGCGAGGTCCTGATTGCCCATGCCCTCAGCGGCCTCGTCGCGCTTCTCGAGGACATCGCGGCCTTCGACGTGAAGATGCTGCGCTGAAGAAGCGCCGGGCGGTTTTGCAGGCAACAAAGGCCGGATCGCATTTGCGCTGGCCCGTGCGATCTCCTATATCAGACGCCAACCGGATGCTGCACGCGTCCCCGCCATCGCTCGAGGTTCCCATGACCGAAACAGCCCTCCCCAAGCCCATTCCCGTCACCGTGCTCACCGGCTATCTCGGCGCCGGCAAGACGACGCTGCTCAACCGCATCCTGACCGACAACCACGGCAAGAAATACGCCGTCATCGTCAACGAATTCGGCGAGATCGGCATCGACAACGACCTCATCGTCGAATCCGACGAGGAAATCTACGAAATGAACAACGGCTGCATCTGCTGCACCGTGCGCGGCGACCTGATCCGCGTCGTGGAGGGCCTGATGCGCCGCCCCGGCCGTTTCGACGCCATCATCGTCGAAACGACGGGTCTTGCCGATCCGGTGCCGGTCGCCCAGACCTTCTTCATGGACGACGACGTGCGCCAGAAGACCGAACTCGATGCCGTCGTGGCCCTGGTCGATGCAAAGCACCTGCCGCTGCGCCTGAAGGACAGCCGGGAGGCCGAGGACCAGATCGCCTTTGCCGACGTCGTGCTGATCAACAAGACCGACCTCGTCAGCCCGGAAGAGCTGGCCCGGATCGAGGCGACCGTGCGCGTGATCAACCCGTCGGCCCGCATCCATCGCACCACCCGTTCGGAAATCGATCTCACCAAGATTCTCGATCAGGGCGCGTTCAACCTGGAACGGGCACTGGAAAACGATCCGCATTTCCTCGACCACGACCATCCGGACCATGTCTGCGGCCCCGATTGCGGCCATGACCATCACCATCATGGTCACGACCACGATCATCACCACCATGATCACGACCATCACCACCACGATCATGATCATGACCACCATCACCACGACCACGGCGTCTCACCGATCCATGACGTGACGGTGCAGTCGATCTCGCTGCGCGGCGGCGAGATGAACCCGGACCGATTCTTCCCGTGGATCCAGAAGATCACCCAGACGGACGGCCCGAACATCCTGCGCCTCAAGGGCATCATCGCCTTTGCCGGCGATGACGAACGCTACGTCGTGCAGGGCGTGCACATGATCGTCGAGGGCGACCACCAGCGCGCCTGGAAGGACGGCGAGAAGCGCGAAAGCCGCCTCGTCTTCATCGGCCGCGACCTCGACCGCGAGAAGATCGAGCGCACCTTCAAGGCCTGCGAGGCGCAGCAAGCATGATTTCAAGACATGTTATGCGCCGCCCGGATGCCATTTTGCGCATGAAAGACAAGACCTGATGCCGACCGTCGCGCCTCTCGACCTCGACGACCACGTCGTCGCGGCCGCCTTTCTCGGCGACGTGCCGTTCTTCGCCACCGCCTCCGGCGCCATCCACCGCCTCGACCACGGTCAGAAGGTCACGCAAGCGCATGACGGGCTGCTCGCCTGCATCAGGGACGAAGCGAACGACACGGTGATCACGGGCGGCGAGGACGGCAAGGTGCAGCGTATCGCCGCCGACGGCACCGCGACGCTTCTTGCCGAAGTGCCGCGCAAATGGATCTCCGTCGTTGCCGCAGGCCCGCAGGGCGCGGTCGGCTTCGCGGAGGGCCGCACGGCACGCGTCCGCCTTGCCGACGGCACGATCAAGGAATTTGCCGAAAGCCGCTCGGTCGAGGGCATCGCCTTCGCGCCGAAGGGCCTGCGCATCGGCGTGGCGCGCTACAATGGCGTCTCGCTGCACTGGGTGGCGATGGCCGGCCAGCCGGTCGACCTGGAATGGAAGGGCGCCCACACCGGCATCACCTTCTCCCCCGACGGCCGCTTCGTCGTCACCAGCATGCAGGAAAACGCCCTGCACGGCTGGAAGCTCGACACCAAGCCCGGCGCCGACACCCGCCACATGCGCATGACGGGCTATCCGGCCAAGGTGAAGTCGCTCTCCTGGTCGGTGAAGGGCAAGTGGCTCGCCTCGTCGGGCGCGCCGGCAGCCATCGTCTGGCCGTTTTCTGCCAAGGATGGCCCGATGGGCAAGCCGCCGCTGGAACTCGGCACCCGTGCCGATGTGATGGTGACATCCGTCGCCTGCCATCCGGCGGAAGAGGTCGTCGCCATCGGCTATTCCGACGGCATGGTGCTCGCCGCCCGGTTCGCCGACAGCCGCGAGGTGCTGCTGCGCCGCCCCGGCAAGGGCGCCATCACCTCCATGGCCTGGAGCAGGAACGGAAAACTTCTGGCTTTCGCCAGCGAAGCCGGCGATTGTGGTGTCATCGATCTTGCGGGATAGGAGCGGCACCGTGGCGCGTCAGGTGATCAAGTTTGCCTCCCCCGTCGCCAGGCATCCGGAAAGACGGATCTGGACCGACATACGGGCCGCGGCGCAGCATCGCGCCGACGACCAGCCGCATCTTGCCGAATTGCTTCGCCCCATCCTAGCGGCCACGACGGGCCGGCAGATGCTGATCGGCACGCTCGCCGCGCGGCTCGCCCACGCGGCCGGCGACCGGGCACTTGCGGCGAACGTCCTTGCCTCCATCGAAGACGGTACGCTTCTCGAAGAGACCGAGGCCGATCTCCTGGCGATCGTCACGCGCGACCCGGCCAATCCCGATCCGCTCACCGTCCTCCTCCATCTCAAGGGGTTCCAGGCCCTGCAGGTCCACCGCTTCGCCCATCGCCTCTGGCACGCGGGCCGCATGGAAGGCGCGCGCTGGCTGGCCTCGCAGGCCTCGCTGGTCTTCGGCCTGGATATCCACCCTGCCGCGCGCATGGGCCGCGGCATCATGCTCGACCATGGTTCCGGCATCGTCATCGGCGAAACGGCCGTCGTGGAGGATGACGTCTCGATGCTGCAGCAGGTCACGCTCGGCGGCACGGGCCGCGACAAGGGCGACCGTCACCCGAAGGTGCGCCGCGGCGTGCTGATCGGGGCCGGCGCCAAGATCCTCGGCAATATCGAGATCGGCGCTCATAGCAAGATCGCCGCGGGAAGCGTGGTGGTGGAGCCCGTTCCGCCGCACACGACCGTCGCCGGCGTTCCCGCCAGGATCGTCCGCGTCCACCCGGCAGACGAGATGCCGGCCGTGACGATGGACCAGCAGATCGACTGAACCGTCACCCGCCTCCCCTGAAAACGGGAAGACCCGGGAGAGCGGCGCTCTCCCGGGTCCCGCTGACCGCACGGGCGGGGATGAATGCGGTCAGCGCTTGGGCTTCTTGCAACCGCAGTCGCTGCCGCCGAGAATGCCCAGCGTGTTGCCGTTGAGGATGCCCGACAAGGTGCCGTTGAGCACGCCGTTCAGCACGTTGTTGCCGCGATTGTCACTGAGGATATCGCCGACCCCGACGCCGACACTCGGGGCGATCACGACACCGCCTGTCTTGTTGTTGTTCAGGATGCCGAGGCCGCCGAGCAGGCTGCCGGCCGATGCCTGGCCGGCGCCGGCGATTGCGAAGACGGTTGCGATGGCGATGATGCGGGTCTTGTTCATGCTCTCTCTCCTTCGGTTGTGTACCTCACTGGTACGCAATCGAAGGTAATATAAACGCTGTTTTACTCAACCGGATTTCCCAGTCATAGCAAACAGTTAACCATAACGTAGACAAGTTTAACAATTCCCAACTTAAAGCAATCAAAGGTAGTATAAATCAGACTTTTCAGTTGAAAATCAACTACTGAGGGAATTTTTAACCATGCAACTCTAGGATTCTGTTCCAGAAACGGACAGGGGCAGAATTCGATGCGCTTCCTTGGTGGCTTGCTTTGCGCAGCTTCAATACTGGCCTGGCACAACCCGACAGAAGCCGATTCAACCGTGGATTACAAGGTCGGCATGGGCTGGAGCTCGAATATTTTTCAGGATCCGACCCAACTTTCGGCCGCTTTCGGCGAGGCGAAACTCGCGCTGCGCGGCAGCCTGGCGCTGGAGGACTCCCAGTTGGCCTATGCGCTGAGCACGAGCGCCCGGCGCGTGCCGAAATACCGTTTCGCCGACCAGCGCACGGCCGGATTCGAAGTCGGCTACGCCTATGATGTCGGCAAGGCGGTGAAGCTGACGTTGAAGGGCGGCCTTGAACGTCGGCGCAACGGCGATCTCTTTCTCGCCCTGCCCGGCGCGCTGATCGGCTACCGCAAGGACGATGTCTTCGCGACGGCAAGCGCCGGCCTGACGGCCGACCATTGGGGCGGCCGCAATCACCTGACCGCGGCCCTCTCGAACCTCGACCGCGGCAAGGCGCATTTCACGCTCACCGGCCTGAAGCCGACCCAGCTCGAAGCCGGATACAGCCTGCTGGACGTCACCGGCGGCCATATCCGTCCGCTGCTCAGCGGCGAGGTGGGCGCGACGCTGCAATACCGGGCAAGCCACATTGCCGGTGCCGAGCGCAAGACGTTCGGTCGCTTTCCGGCCGAAACCCTGCGTGGCTCGCTCGCCTATGGCCGGGTCTACGGCAACGGCATCACCCTGATGGCCGAGGCCGGCGTCGTCGGCATAACCAGCCCCCATCTCGGCGAGACCGTCGAGCGTGCCCGCCCCTTCCTCAAGGGTGAAGTGACCTGGCAATTGCCGCACAAGGCCGTGCTGAAGGCAAAACTGGCGCGCGACCTCCAGCTCGCCGATATCGACGATCCGCTCGCCGAGGACATGCGCATGATCGGCCTCTCGCTGGAAAAGGCAGTGACGGAAAAACTGACGCTGACGCTCGCCTACGAGCAGGCCTATAGCGACTGGCTCTACTACGACTACCGCACGCGCACGAAATCGGCCGCCGCCACGCTGACCTATAGGCTGCCAAGGGGCGCGACGGTGGCGCTGGAATACAGCCATCTCGTGCGCCGCGAAAACGACAAGGCCGCCGATTTCACGGTCGACGGCCTTGCAGTGCGGTTTGCCGGTTCCTTCTGAAGCCGCTTCAGCAACGGTGTGCAGCGGCTTTGCGCAAGCCAAAGGGCCTCACCATTCGAGTTCGAGATGCGGCCGGCCGTTCGAGGTCTTTTCCATGGTCCTGCCCGTTTCATCGACGGTGCAATGCACGCGCTGGCGAAAAGCGGAAAAGCTGTCGAAGGTCACCACATCGACCGGCTCATCGAAATGCAGCACCATGCGGTAACGGCCGGGCTGACCGGTCAGCGCCTGCACGCCCAGCACCTGCGCATCGAAAGGCTGGCCGAGATAGTGGCCGCGCACGCGCGCGCCGAGCATCCACGGATTGAATGGCGGCCGGTTGCCGACGACCGCATGCAACGTGTTCCAGCCGCGAAAGCCGTATTGGGCGGCGACGAGTTCGAGAGCACGGGAATGGGAAAGAGCCTGGCCGTCCTCGCAAAAGCGGGCGCGCAGCCGCCTTGCCTGGTCTTTCAGGGCGTCAAGCGATGGAAGGGGCGTCGATGATGAACGCATGTCGGATCTCCAGTCGGTGCATGCGTCTTTTCGGAGGGAGCCCGCATTGCCACCGGTTCGCATGCCTGATGCTGGAAGACCGATTTTCTGAAGGAGAGACTTCACCAAAGCTTGCGCTCGCGGACGGCAGGGGCTCTCACCCTTGCCCTCGCACATAAGGCCTTGCCGGCCTCCTGTCAAATCCGCCGCCGGCTCGACCGTATCTGCGGCGCGCTGCTGGCGCTTGCCGGATCCCTTGCCTTCTCCCGCCGCGCGGCGACCCGGGCAGCCTCAGCCCTCCGCCGTGCCGATGATCTTCGCCAGGAGGTCGTGCAGCTCGTCGCGATAGCCGGAGCGCGCGGACGGCCCGCTCTCGTCGGAGGTCATGGCGACCGTCAGGCCGAGATCGGGCACGACATAGAGCATCTGGCCGCCAAAACCCCAGGCGAAATGGACCATCTTGCCGCCGATCACGCGTTCGAACCAGCCATAGCCGTAGCCGTCGTTGGAGAAGCGGGAATTGGTGCGCGACGTCCAGGACCGGCGGATCCAGTCTTCCGGCACGACTTGCTCGCCCCTGGCCGTGCGCCCGCCATTGCGGTAGAGCTCGCCGAAGACCAGCAGCGAGCGGGTGCTCATCGCCATCTGGTTGCCGCCGAGATAGACGCCCTGCGGGTCGCGGTCCCAGGCGCCGATGCGAAAGCCCTCGACCGGCCCCAGCCAGTCGCGCGCAAGCTGCAGGGTGGATTTGCCCCCGACCTTCGTCAGGATGGCCGAAAGCAGGTGCGTGGAGCCGGTCGAATAGAGCATGCGGCCGCCCGGCTCGTCGACGAAGGGCATGGCGAGCGCGGCACGCACCCAGTTGCGGCTAGCGATCCAGCGTCCGTAATTGCCGCCGGAGGTGCGATCCAACCCCGCCTGCATGGAGAGGAGATGGCCGATCGTGATGCGATCGAGCCGCGGATCGCGTTCCGCCGGCAGGTCGCCGGAAAGGATCGGCGCGATCGGCTGGTCGACGCCTTCCAGCAGGCCCTTGTCGATCGCGATGCCGACGAGGGCGGAGATGATCGATTTGGAAGCGGACTTGATATTGGTGCTTTCGGCCGGCGTATGGCCGCCATAGCCCCGCTCGGCGACAATCTCGCCGTTCCGAGCCACGACGACGGCCCTTAGCTGCGACAGCGCGGCGGCAGCCTCCAGCGTCTCGGCGATCGTCTGTGCCGGCTGCACGACGGCCGGTTGCTGCGCATGAACGGCAGGCGGCGGCGTGATGGCGAGCGCGAGCGAAAGTCCGGCGATAAGAGCGTGCGTCCTCATGCCATGGCACATAGGCGCAGGCCGGCGCGAATTCATGGCCGATTGCCGGCTTTCACGCAATGTTGAAGGCGCCCACCCTACCGGGCGGGCGCTTCGGAATCTCGTCGTCAGAAGCGGTAGGTAACGCCGGCACCGACGAGCCAGGGATTGAGCTTCGCCTTGCCGGTGAGCGGCGCGCCGTCGAAATCGACCTTCCATTTGGGCTCGAGAAAGATCTTCTTCACGTCGAAGTTCACGCCCCAGTGGTCGTCCAGCATGTAGTCGAAGCCGACCTGCAGGGCTGCGCCGACCTTGTTCTCGATGTCGAGATTGGAGAACCTGCCCGAGCCGGACTGCTCATAGAACAGGCTGTAGTTCACCCCGGCGCCGACATAGGGCTTGAAGGCGCCGAAATCGGTGAAGTGATATTGCAGGGTCACCGTCGGCGGCAGCAGCCAGGCCTTGCCCACCTTGCCGAGACCCTCGATCGCGCCGTCCGCATGGACATTCGCATAGGTCGTGCCGAGAATGAGTTCGGCCGCGATGTTGTCGGTGAAGAAATAGGAAATGTCGAGCTCCGGAATGACCGTATCCGAATAGGAGAGGTCGGAACCCGGGATACCGTTCACCGAACCGGAATCGTTCGTGATGACGCCGAGGCCGCGCACGCGGATCTGCCAGGGGCTCTGCGCCGCGAAATCAACGGTCGCCTCCGACGGCGCCATGCGCTCCTCAAGATCGGCGGCGAGCGCCTGCCCAGCCAGCAACCCCAGACCGGCGGCAAGGGCGGCACGCCCCATCCAATGTCCCTTCATGTCGTCTCTCCATCAAACGCGACTCGTCTTTGCGAGCGCGACTATGGAGCGGCAGGGTGCGAGGCTCCCTTGAGATGGATCAAACAGCGGTAGGCGAATGGGAAGATTGGCGCGAATAGCACGCCAATCTTGACAATTATCCAATTAAAACAATGATAAACATCAGACAAAGGGCCGGCAGGTCGCCGGTCCGTCTCAGGCCGCCTTGCGCAGCTCCGCCGCCACCCGGCGGCGACCGCTAGCGACGAGCACGCCGGCGGCATCGGCCAGCCAGCCCTCCTTCAGCTCCAGCCCGAGGAAGCGGCGGCGCTCGAACGGGCCGGGCATGACGAGATGTTGTGCCTTGTCGGCGAAGAAGCCGAAGCGCTCGTAATATTCAGGATCACCGACCAGCAGCACCGCGCCGTGGCCACGATCGCGCGCCTCGGTGATCGCCGCCCGCATCAGCGCGCCGCCGATGCCCTTGCCCTCATGTTCGCAATCGACGGCGAGCGGACCGAGCAGCAGCGCCGGCACGGCGTTGCCGTCCGGATCGACACCCGCCTCGACATTCCACAGCCGTACAGTGCCGATGACGTGGCCATCCGCATCGCGGGCGACAAGCGCGAGGCCTTCGGCCGGCATGCGGCCCCGGCGGATCTTTTCCGACGACTTGCGGAAGCGGGCCTCGCCCATGACGCGGTCGAGCAGGCGCTCGCGCGCAACGACGTCGCCGGCGTTTTCCCGGTCGATGGCGAAGGCAGCATGCGCGAAGAACGCGCGGACAGAATCAAGAACAGTGGCCATCTCTGGGCCTCCCGCACTCAAAACCGATTCAAACGGTATCCGGAACAAATTGTGAAGGCTGGCGCTCCCGCAGGGACGGGAGCGCCAGGTGGTCAGATGACGTAGGCCTTGAGCGGCTCGAAGCCGTTGAAGGCGACGGCCGAGTAGGTCGTCGTATAGGCGCCGGTGCCCTCGATCAGGACCTCGTCACCGATCGAAAGAGTGATCGGCAGCGGATACATGTTCTTCTCGTACATCACGTCGGCCGAATCGCAGGTCGGGCCGGCGAGCACGCAGGGCTCCATCGCATCCTGATCGCGCACGGTGCGGATCGGGTAGCGGATCGCCTCGTCCATGGTTTCGGCGAGACCGCCGAACTTGCCGATGTCGAGGAAGACCCAGCGGTGATTGTCGTTGTCGGACTTCTTCGAGACCAGAACGACTTCCGCCTTGATGACGCCCGCATTGCCGACCATGCCGCGGCCCGGCTCGATGATGGTTTCCGGGATCTGGTTGCCGAAGTGCTTCTTCAACGCGCCGAAGATCGCCTGGCCATAGGCTTCGGCGGAGGGCACGTCGCGCAGGTACTTCGTCGGGAAACCACCGCCCATGTTGACCATCTTCAGCTCGATGCCCTGCTTGGCAAGCTGCACGAAGACGCGCTTGGCATCGGCAAGCGCCGAATCCCAAGCATCGAGCTTCGTCATCTGCGAGCCGACATGGAACGACACGCCGTAGGACACCAGGCCGAGCTGGTGGGCGTAGACGAGCACGTCCACGGCCATCTGCGGCACGCAGCCGAACTTGCGCGACAGCGGCCATTCGGCGCCTTCGCCATCGGTCAGCACGCGGCAGAACACGCGCGCGCCGGGCGCGGCACGGGAAATCTTCTCGACTTCCTCATGGCTGTCGACGGCGAAGAGCGAGACGCCGAGCGCATGCGCCTTGGCGACATCACGCTCCTTCTTGATCGTGTTGCCGAAGGAGATGCGGGAAGCGGTCGCGCCGGCATCGAGCGCCATTTCGATCTCGGCGACGGACGCGCAATCGAAGTTGGAGCCCATGGAGGCGAGCAGGCGCAGGATCTCCGGCGCCGGGTTGGCCTTGACGGCATAGTAGATGGCGCTGTCGGGCAGCGCGTGGCGGAAGGCCTTGAAATTGTCCCGCACGACATCGAGGTCGACCACGAGGCACGGGCCGTCGGGACGTCGGGTGTTCAGGAAGTCGATAATACGTGCAGAGGTCATCTCGGTATTCCCCATATCCAGGTTGCTCCGGGAAACCCCGGAGGACAAAGGGCAGAATGCAGGCACGCTCTGGAACCAGCCGGTGGAGACCCCGGAACCAAGCATGCGCATCATGCGCGAACGGTGAACCGAAGCCCGCCTAGGCTTCAATTCGGCTTTGTCTGCCATGGATTGGCGGGAGAACCCGACCGCACGTCCGGCAATGAAGGTGTGCCTCTTCAGTAACCCCGGCTGTTGGAAAGCCGGCAGACACCAGAAAGGCCCGCACCGTCGTTGCTTCAAGATGTCCTCGCTCTTCCGGTTGGCCGGAGAAACGACTGGAGGGGTTAATTCCAGGTACCTTACCGATTTCCTCACCAATTCGAGGGTCGGCGGACACCCACAGGCACGTGCGACTTTGGGCAAGGCGGGAGATAAGAAGAATCGCTGTCGTAATCAAGAGGTTTTTTGCGAAATGCTATTGAAAATATTCCGGCAGCCACGACATTCGCCGGACTGGTTTTCTAGAGAATGCTGATAACGCACCGGCCACCGTTTCGGCCGCAGCCGAATGGGGACACATGGATACTCTGACCCGAATTCGCGCCTTCATCGACGTCGTCGACGCCGAAGGCTTTTCCGCCGCCTCCCGCAAGACCGGCCGCTCCAAGGCGCTGCTGTCGAAATATGTGCGCGAACTGGAAGACGAGCTCGGCACGCTCCTCCTCAACCGCACGACCCGCCAGTTCTCGATGACCGAGGCCGGCCATACCTACTATCGCACCGCCTCCGACATCCTGAAGGAGATCGACAACCTTGCCGATCTCGTGCGCGAGAAGAACACGGACCTGCGCGGCAAGCTGAAAGTCTCCGCCCCGCGCACCTTCGTCGACGCCGATATCGGCCAGTCGCTCATCGATTTCGGCAAGGAGCATCCGGAACTCTCGCTGGAAATCATCTCGGACGACCGTTTCGTCGATCTCGTCGAGGAAGGCTTCGACGTCGCCGTCCGCATCACACGGCTCGAGGATTCCGCCCTCATCGCGCGCAAGCTCGGCGACTTCTACCTGAAGATCTGCGTCAGCGAGGAATTTCTCGAACGGGTCGGCCCGATCAACCATCCAAGCGACCTCGCCCGCCTGCCCTGCATCATCGACACCAATGGCAAGTCGCACAGCAACTGGCGCTTCATCGACGAGAAGGGCACGGGCTTTTCCGTGCCGGTCGGCGGCCATATAGAGGTGAACAGCCCGACGGCGGCGGTGCGCGCGGCAGCGAGCGGCCTCGGCGTCGCGCAGGTGCCGGCCTTCATCGCCCGCCATTGCCTCGACAACGGCAAGATCGTCTCGATCCTGGAGGATTACCTGCCGACGGACCGCGGCATCTACGCGATCTATCCGCACCGCCGCTACCTGCCGGCGAAGGTGCGCACCTTCGTCGACTTCCTGCACGGCTGGTTCCGCCGCAATCCCGGCATCGAGGCTTGAGGCGACCGGGCGAAGGTCCCAATTCCGACCCATTTGCGTTACATTCAACCGGTCGATTCTGAACGCCGCCGCGAGAGGACATACCCCATGCGCTTCCTCCCCCTCCTCGTTGCCGGAGCAGCCATCATCGCCCCGGCTGCGGCCCTCGCCCATCCGCATATCTTCGCGGAGGCGCGGCTGGAGGTGGTGGCCGGCGAGGACGGCACGGTCAGCGAATTGCGCAATGTCTGGCGCTTCGACGAGATGTTCTCGGCCAGCGTCGTGATGGACTTCGACAAGAACAGCAATGCCGAACTCGACCCGGACGAACTGGCGGAAGTCGGCCAGACCGTGCTCGAATCGCTGGAAGAGTTCAGCTACTACACGACGATCACCGAGGATGGCAAAACCATCAAGGTCGCCAAGCCCGACGCGATCAACGTCGACTACAAGGACGGCCAGCTCCTGATGTTCTTCACCGTCAAGCCGGGCGAGACCATGCCGCTCAAGGGCACGCTCACCTTCGGCGTCTACGATCCCACCATGTACGCCGCGATGGACTTCGCCTCGGATGACGACCTCATCGCCGTCGGCGACAAGTTCGCCGCCTGCAAGCGGGCCGTCGTGCGGCCGGACCCGGACGAGGTGCTCGCCCAGAACCAGGACAGCCTGACGGAAGCCTTCTTCAACGACCCGGCCGGCACCGACATGTCGAAACTCTTCGCCACCCGTCTGGAGCTGACATGCTGACCCGCAGCCGGGCTCTCGCCCTTCTCACGCTGACGCTCGTAATCGCCGCGACCGCCGGCCTTGCCCACGCCCAGTCGCCGCTCGGTATCGGCTCGGCCGAACCCGGCTTCAACACGACGGGCACCTTCGGCAGCCTGTTCGGCTGGATCAACGCGCAGCAGCAGGGCTTCTACCGCGCCATGACCGGCGCACTGAAGGAGATGCGCGAAAATCCCTGGGCAGCCTCGACGCTGGTCGGCCTCTCCTTCGCCTACGGCGTCTTCCATGCCGCCGGCCCCGGCCACGGCAAGGCCGTCATCTCCTCCTACATGCTGGCGAACGAGATAGAGTTGAAGCGCGGCGTCTTGCTCTCCTTCCTTTCCTCGATCCTGCAGGGCATCGTCGCCATCCTGCTCGTCGGCGCGGCCTATCTCTTCCTGCGCGGCACCACGGTCTCGATGACCGATGCCACCCGCGCGCTCGAAATCGGCAGCTATGCCCTCATCGCCCTTTTCGGCGCCTGGCTGCTCTTCAGGAAGCTGCGGCCGGCGGAACGCCGGGCCTCGGCGCTCGGCGCACAGGCGGTCGAGGTGCACGATCATGGCCACCATGGCCATGCGCATCACCACCACCATGCCGGTGAAATCTGCTCGACCTGCGGCCATGCCCATGCGCCGGATCCCTCGCTGCTGAAGGGCGAGCGCTTTGCGCTGCGCGAGGCCTGGTCGGCCATCGTCGCCGTGGGCCTCAGGCCCTGCTCGGGCGCGCTGATCGTGCTCAGCTTCGCGCTTCTGAACGGCCTCTATCTGGGCGGCGTACTCGCCGTCGTCGCCATGTCGATCGGCACGGCCATCACCGTTTCCATCCTCGCCACCCTCGCCGTCACGGCCAAGGGCGCGGCCGTGCGTTTCGCCGGCAACGGCTCGGCGGCCGCCCGCGTCGGCAGCGCCATCGAGATCGGCGGCGCCGCGCTGGTCATGGTGCTGGGACTGCTGCTGCTCGGCGCCGCGCTGCAGGGCTGAGACGGCGCGCTAATTGCCACGGCTGCGCTGGTAGCGCGCCCGGAGCCAGAAGAGCAGGAAGAAGCCGAGCACGAGCAGCGTGCCGAAGACGCCCGCCAGCCACGGCGAGACGTCGCCGAGCGCGATCATCACGCTCGGCAGGAAATAGAACACCACGCCCGTTCCGAGCAGGATGAAGAGCGCGGCCAGCGCCGGCGACTTGCCCTTGCGCTCCCCGCTCATGCCGCGCCCGCCTTGATCTCGGCGCGGATGTCTTCGAGGCGACATTTCTGCTGGCCGCCGGCATCGAAATTGTCGGGCGAGAGCCAGGCGTCGAAGGCCTTGGCAAGAACAGGCCATTCGCCGTCGATGATCGAGAACCAGGCGGTGTCGCGGTTCTCGCCCTTGGACAGCATGTGCTGGCGGAAGACACCCTCGAAGGTGAAGCCGAGGCGGGTGGCGGTGCGCTTGCTGGCCGCGTTGCCGTTGTGGCATTTCCACTCGTAGCGGCGATAGCCGAGGTCCTCGAAGACGTGCTTGGCGAGCAGGTACTGCGCCTCGGTGGAAAGCGGCGAGCGGGACATGCCGCCGCCATGGGCGATGCCGCCGATCTCGACCACGCCGTTCGCCGGGTCCGGCCGCATGTAATGCGCCATGCCGACGACCTTGCCGGCCGCCTTGTCGATGATGACCTCGCGCACCCAGCCGGACTTGATGACCGATTCCGACCAGGCATCGAAATCCTCGATACCGGCAAAATCGGCCTGCGTGAAATAGCGCAGCAGCGGATTGATCTGCATGCCGCCGAACGCATCCCAGAGCGCCTGGAGATGTTTCGCGCGCTCATAGGGCTCCAGACGCACGGTGCGCCCTTCGAGGGCGACGGGCGACGGGGCCGGGCACCCTTTCCAGTCTTTGAGATCGCGCATGAGAATTCTCCTTCGGTCTTGCCGAAGGGATAGAGCAGGCGCCCTGCCCGCGCAATGCGCAAAACGGGGAGCGGCGTTCGGCCGCTCCCCCGAAAGGTTCAGACGGTGGCGGCGGAAACCGTCGCCTCGATATGGTCGACCAGTGCGTCCGGCAGACCGAGGCGGCCGGCGAGCAGATCGAGGTAACCGCGTTCAGCACGCGACTTCGGCTCGATGGCGAGGCGCGAGGCGGTGTAGAGCTCGACGCGCTGCTCCTCGGTCTTGGCCGCGGCGATGATCGCGTCGAGATCGACCGGGTTGGCAAGCTCATCCTCAAGGAACTGCGCCGCGTCGGCGCCAAGGCCGGAGACCTTCAGCTTGTCCATGATGCGGGCGCGCTCGGCCTCATCAATATGGCCGTCGGCACGCGAGGCGGCAATCATGGCGCGCACGAGGATGAGGGCGAAATCGGTGCTGACGGCCTCGGGATGGAAACCGGAATCGGTCGGCGGCGGCAAGAGTTCCGGTGTCGCGCCCTGCGTGGTCTCGACCGGGTTCTGGCCGGACTTGTAGTTCTTGTAGGCCTGGTAGCCGAGGCCGGCGATGGCGGCGAGGCTGCCGAGCTTGAGCGCGGAACCGGCGACCTTGCGCCCGCCATCCGTTCCGAGCAGGACGCCGGCAATCGCAATGGTGGCAAGCGGGTTGTCCTTGGCGAGCTGCGTCACCTGGCCGGCGCGGTCGCGCACGGACCCGCCGGCGCCGGGCACCTGCGAACCGAGGAACTGGTCAAGCAACTTCTTGGCGTCAAACATGGGCGGTCTCCGTTTCGCTTGTTCTCTTGTCATCGCAAGGGCCGACAGCAAGGCAAGATAGGAATGCACGACCGCAATTACAAACGCATAACGGGCGACCAAGGGCCGCCCGTCTGCAAATCCGCTGAACCTGCCTCAGCCCTTCAGCGCCGCCGCTTCCGCGGCGAGCTTCGTGATGCCCGCCCAGTCGCCCTTGGCGACGAGGTCCTTCGGCGCCACCCAGGAACCGCCGACACAGACGACATTGGGGAGCGAGAGATAGTCGCGGGCATTGGCAAGCGAAATGCCGCCCGTCGGGCAGAACAGCGTGCCGGCGAGCGGCGAGGACAGCGACTTCAGGTAGGCGACGCCGCCGGCCTGCTCGGCGGGGAAGAACTTCAGCACCTGGTAGCCCTCCTCGCGAAGGCCCATGACCTCGCTGGCGGTGGCGGCGCCCGGCAGCAGGGGGATATCACTGTCGGCGGCCGCGTCGATCAGCTCCTGCGTCGTGCCGGGGCTGACGATGAACTGCGAGCCGGCCTCGACGGCCGCCTCGAACTGCGCCGCGTTGAGGATCGTGCCGGCACCGGCGACGGCGCCCTCGACCTCGTTGGCGACAGCGCGGATCGCCTCCAGCGCGGCGGGCGTGCGCAGCGTGATCTCAATGGCCTTGAGGCCGCCTGCCACCAGCGCGCGCGCCAGCGGAACGGCGCTCGAAAGGTCATCGATGACCAGCACCGGCACGACCGGCTGCAGCTTCAGGACGGAAAGGAGCTTGGCGTTCTTCTCGCTCATGGCACGACCTTTTAAAACGATTGAATTGTGACCCGAATAGCGCGTCTGCGACGTCGTGTCGAGCCTAAAGCATGAAGGCTTCTCTTGTCATGACAGACTTATCGTGTAGTGTTTCCCTCGCCCAAGCCCATCTCCAACAGCGAAAGCGAGCCTATGGCGAAAGAGATCGAGCGGAAGTTTCTGGTATCGGGCCAACGGTGGCGCACCTTCGCAGACGAAGGAATCGCCATACGGCAAGCCTACATTGTGGCCCAGGACGACCGATCGCTGCGGGTCCGCATCTACGGCAACGGGCAGGCACGCATTACCCTCAAGGTCGGCCATACCGCGCTGGTGCGCGATGAATACGAATTCGAGATCGACCGCGACGAGGCCGAGGACATGCTGCGCCATGCCATCGGCAATGTCATCCGGAAAGTCCGCTACAAGGTACCGCACGAGGGCCACATCTGGGAAGTCGACGTCTATGAAGGCGTCCATCGCGGGCTTGTGATCGCCGAGGTGGAGCTTGCCTCGATCCATGACGAACCGGAGCTGCCCAACTGGGTGGGGCGGGAAGTGACGGGCGAAAGCCAGTATTCCAACCAGTCCATGGCACTCGGCATCAGTGAAGGCGCGCGGCTGCACCAGCTTGCCTGAGCCGCTGCGCCGCATTGCCTGAAATGCGGCAAGGTTGTATGTGGCGGCCATGACCCAAGAGATTTCTTCGCCCGTCCCGGCCAGCGGCTTCCTTGTCGCCGCGCTCTATCATTTCGTCTCGGTTCCGCGCTTTGCCAAGTTGCGCGCGCCCTTGCAGGCGCTCTGCGAGGAGAACGGCGTGCGCGGCACGCTGCTGCTCGCCCATGAGGGCATCAACGGCACGATCGCCGGCCCCGCCGATGGCATCCGCCGGGTGCTCGCCTTCCTGCGCAGCCAGCCGGAATTTGCCGCGCTGGAGCACAAGGAGAGCCATGCGGGCGAGATGCCCTTCCTGCGCATGAAGGTGCGGCTGAAGAAGGAGATCGTCACCATGGGCGTCGAGGACATCGACCCCACGCGCTCCGTCGGCACCTATGTGGCGCCTGAGGACTGGAACGCGCTGATCTCCGATCCCGAGACGATCGTCATCGACACGCGCAACGATTACGAGACGGCGATCGGCATGTTCAAGGGCGCGGTCGATCCGAACACGAAGACATTCCGCGAGTTCCCGGACTGGGTGCGGAGCAATACCGGCCTGCACAACAAGCCGAAGATCGCCATGTACTGCACCGGCGGCATCCGCTGCGAGAAGGCGACCGCCTTCATGAAAGAGCAGGGCTTCGACAAGGTCTACCATCTCAAGGGCGGCATCCTGAAATATCTCGAAGAGGTGCCGGCGCAGGACAGCCTCTGGGAAGGCGCCTGCTTCGTCTTCGATGAGCGCGTCTCCGTTCTGCACGGCCTGGAAGAGGGCGAGCACAAGCTCTGCCGCGCCTGCCGCCATCCGTTGACCGCGGAAGAGATCGCCTCGCCGCTCTACGAGGCCGGCGTCTCCTGCCCGCATTGCCATGCGACGCGCAGCGAGGAGGATCGCCTGCGCTTCCGCCAACGGCAGATGCAGATGGATCTTGCAAGGAAGCGCGGCGAACGCCACCTCGGCAAATAGTCAGCCGGCCGCGGCCTCGACGTCGGCAGGCGGGGCGAGCAGGTCGCTGATCGCCCTCTCGCTCATCGGCTTGCCGAAGAAATAACCCTGCAGTTGGTCGCAGCCGCACAGATGCAGGAACGCGGCCTGTTCGGCCGTCTCCACCCCCTCTGCCGTTACCGGCATATCGAAGGAGGCGGCGAGCGCCACCGTCGCCTGCAGCATCGCCCCGCCCTTCGGCGACTGTTCCCCGGCAATGGTGAGCGAGCGGTCGATCTTCATGCGGTCGAAGCCGAAGCGGATGAGATAACCGATACTGGAAAAGCCGGCACCGAAATCGTCGAGCGCGATGCGCACGCCGCCGGCCTTCAGCCGGTCCATGACGAGTTTCGCACGGCCGGGATTCTGGATGAAATAGCCCTCGGTGATCTCCAGCGTGACGCGGGACGGCGCGATGCCCGCCTCCGCGATGATGCCGAGCGCCTGGTCGGGGAAATAGGGATTGCGGAACTGCGCCGGCGAGACGTTGATCGAAATGTCGATGCCCGGCCAGTTACGCACCGCCGCGCAGGCCCGCTTGAGGACGAGCGGCCCGAGCGTATCGATGATGCCGGTCGCCTCCGCCAGCGGAATGAAGACATCCGGCGGCACCGGCTTCGTTCCGCCGCGAGACCACCGGGCGAGCGCCTCGACACCGCAAATCGTCCGGCTCCGCGCCCCGACGATCGGCTGGAACACGACGTCGATCTCGCCGCGGGCCACCGCGGCCCGCAGCGCCTCCTCCATTTCCCGCCGTTCGTCGCGGTCATCGTCCATCAGCGTTTCATAATACATCGCGCGGCCGCGGCCGGCATGCTTGGCCCGGTACATGGCGACATCCGCCCGGCGCAGAAGCTCCTCGCCCCCGACCGCCCCCTTGCGCGAGACGGCAATGCCGATGCTGGCGCCGACCACGGCGACGCGCTCGCCGATCGAAAAGGGTTCGGAGAAGAAATCCAGGATGGACCGGGTGAGGTGTTCGGCCTCCGGCCCGTCCAGCCTGTCGATGAAGGCAATGGCGAATTCGTCGCCGCCGATGCGGGCCAGCATGGCCTTGGCCGGAACGAGACGGGAAAGCCCGGCCGAGACCCCGCGGATCAGCCGGTCGCCGACCGCATGGCCGTAGAAATCGTTAACGTCCTTGAAGCCGTCGAGATCGAGATAGAGCATCACGACGTCGCGCTCCTCCGTCCTCGCGCGGGCGGTCAGTTCGTCAAGGCCGAGATAGAGGCCGGTGCGGTTCCTGAGGCCGCTGAGCCTGTCGGTGAGGGCCTGGATCCGCGCCGTGTTTTCATCCGCCTTGAGGCGTATGGCGAAGGCGGCACCGGTCAGCACGAGGAGCGCGAAGAAGACGACGACTCCGGCGAGCGCCAGAAGCACGAGCGGGCGCACCTGCGCATAGCTCTGGTTACCTGGCGCATCCGGCGTCCAGGAAAGGAAGCCGAGGGTCTTTCCATCCGGATCGGCAAGGGGCACGGCAGGGCCGTTCGAAGGAGCCGATTCCGCCAGCAGCAGGCCCGAGATCAGGAAATTATCGGCAATGCGGGAAATGCGAGCGGGTGTCAGGTGGCGGATGATGAAGAGCGTGCGCAACGCCTCTGCCGGAGCCTCGACCGCGCTGGAAACCGGCCGGATGGCAGAGGCGGCACCGACCGCAGGCCCATCCGGCGTTTGCAGGAAGACGCCGAGTTCCGCGCCCGGCTCCAGCCCGGCGCGCAGGATCTTGCGGTGCATCTCCAGGAAGACGGCGCCGCCATAGCTGCGTGCATCGGCCTCGACGGGCGCACCGTTGCGGTAGGCGAGCATCGTCTTGCCCGTCTCGTCGACCAGGAAGACCGTATCGAAGAGCGGCCCGCCCTCGGTGGCAAGCCCCATATTGGCAATCAGCCACGGCATGTCGGGTGTGCCGTAGACGGCCGTGACCGCGTCGTCCCAGACGGCATAGTCGCGCACGGTGGTGACAATGGAACTGCGCATGGAAGAGAGCGCGCCGAATACGGTCTGGCGTGTGCGTTCCGCGTCGAGTTCGTTCGCCCGGTTCGCAAGGAACCCGAGCGCCATCATGACGAGCACGGTCGCAAGGCTGACGACGATGGCAAAGGAAGCGAGCACGCCCAGAACGACCGCCAGCCGTCGGGCGCCGATCATGCCAGAAAGGTGGCGCGCTAGCCGCAGCATCATTTTCTCCAACTTGGCAGAAATGATGCGGCAGAACCGTTATGAATCCTTTACGGCCGGCATGACAATACGAGGAAATACGGGCAGTCAGGCTGCCCGATGATTGCCCTTGGGAAATGCGCCGGCGAGTTCGGCATACCACCTGCCGCTCTTCTTGATCGTGCGGAGCTGGGTCTCGTAGTCGACATGCACGAGACCGAAGCGCATCCGGTAGCCCTCGGCCCATTCGAAATTGTCCATCAGGCTCCAGGCGAAGTAACCGCGCATCGGATAGCCTTCGCGGATGAGGTCCGCGGTGACGCCGAGATGCTCGGCGATGTAATCGAGGCGCGGCTGGTCGTCGACCGCGCCGTTTTCCACGCCCATATTGTAGCAGGCACCGTTCTCCGTGATGTAGCAGGCGGGCAGCGCATAATCCGCGTTGAGCTTGCGGATGAGGTCGCCAAGCGCCGGCGCAAACACCTCCCAGCCGATATCCGTCCTGATGTCGGCGACCGGCGGCGCGGGCACGGTCGCAGGGAATTCGGCACCCTCCGCCGGATCGTGCGAAACCCGCATCGGCGTATAGTAGTTGAGCCCCCACCAGTCGAGCGGCTGGCTGATCGTCTCCATGTCGCCCGGCTCGATGGCCGGCATGCGGGTGCCGAACGCCGAGAGGAAGCTTTCGGGATATTCACCCTTGAAGACCGGGCCGAAGAAGACGCCATTGTGGAAGTCGAAGGCGCGCGCGGCCGCCGCCTGGTCTGCCTCGCCATCGCTGCCGGCATGGATGGAATGCGCATTCAGGACGAGGCCGGCGGCCAGCTGCGGGCGCTCCGCACGGATCGCCGCAACGCCGAGGCCATGCGCCAGGTTGGTGAAATGCAGGGCATGCAGCGCCGCATCCATGTTGCGCTCGCCCGGCGCATGAATGCCGTAGAGATGGCTGAGCCAGACGGAGCACCAGGGCTCGTTGAAGGTCGCCACCGCATCCAGCCGGTCGCCAAGCCGGGCGATCACGGTTTTCGCGTAGCGCTGATAGGCATAGGCCGTCTGCCGCGCCGTCCAGCCGCCATCACCGGCCAGCATCAGCGGCAGGTCCCAGTGATAGAGCGTGGCGAAGGCCTTTATGCTGCGTGCCTTGAGGCCATCCACGAGGCGATCGTAGAAATCCAGCCCCTTCTCGTTTACCGGGCCGGTGCCTTCGGGAATGATGCGCGGCCAGGCGATGGAGAACCGGTAGGCCGACACGCCGAGCGACTGGATGAGATCGAGATCCTCCTCCAGACGGTTGTAGTGATCGCAGGCCACGTCGCCATTGTGCCGGCCGAACACTCGGCCCGGCATGTTGGAAAACGCGTCCCAGATCGAAGGCTTGCGGCCATCCATCTTCGTAGCGCCCTCGATCTGGAAGGCGGCTGTCGCCACACCGAACACGAAGTCGCCGGGAAACTGGTCGGCCAGGATTTTGGGATCGTTCATTTTCGTCTCTCAGGCGTGGAAGATTGCGCGCGTCTGGTCACTGCAACGTTGCAGTAAGCAGCTTGATTGTAAAAATCAATGGTTTTCGCAAACCCGGCTTTCGCCTCCAGGCAAAAGGTTGCGAAGTTGCCGTCAAACAGGGACTGCTTAAACAAAGGTTAGACACTTCTCCCTTAAACTGCCTGTAGCTGGGACGGAGGCACTGGCGTGGTACGACGAATCGCAAAGCATCTCGTACGGAAGGGCATGTTCGTGGAATCGCTGGAATGCCCGGATGCCGAGTTTTCCGGGCGGCGTTTCCTCGTCCAGTCCGACGAAACCGTGCGGGCCATCCTGGCGACCTCCGCCGCCTATGCGCTGGTCAATCCGCAAAGAAGCACGGTGGACATCGACCACGGCACCGGCGCGGCGCCCGCCGCGCAGGCCGCCGAAGAACGCAGGCGCACGCTGGAAACGGTGGCACAATCGGCCCGCTCGCTGCGCAACAGTTTCGACGCCGCGCGAACCGGCCAGTTGGAAATCGACGCGCTGTCGCCGGTCGCCGACGAGATTTCCGACCGCATCGACGCCGCCCCCGATGTCTTCCTGAAGGTCACGCGCCTGAAGACGAAGGACGAGGGGACCTATGTGCACTCGCTGGCGGTGAGCGCGCTCATGATGCGCCTTGCCCGCCTGCTCGGCCAGGATGAAAGCGCGGTGCGCGAACTCGGCGTGGCCGGTCTGCTGCACGATGTCGGCAAACTGATGATCCCGAATTCCGTTCTCAACAAGAGCGGCCGGCTGGACGGCGACGAGAAGCGCCTGGTGCGCGGTCACCCCGAACTCGGATACCGCCTGCTGAAGGAGCAGGCCAATGTCTCCGACCTCGTGCTCGATATCTGCCGCTACCATCACGAAGCCCTGGACGGCAGCGGCTATCCGCTCGGCCTCAAGGCCGACAAGCTGAGCCCGGAAATCCGTCTTGCCACGGTCTGCGACGTCTTCGAGGCTCTGACGAGCACCCGCCCCTACAAGCGGCCGTGGACCACGCGCGATGCGCTGAACTGGATGTTCGACCGGGGCCACCTGTTCGACAAGAAACTGGTGATCCGCCTCGGCAGCATTTTCACCTGAAAGGCGTCCGGCCGCCACAGAGGGCGGCGGCCGGCAATCCGGCGGAAACCTCAGACCTTGACCCAGGCCCCGTTCTTCTTCGACGATTGCACGCAGGCATCGACGAAAAGCATGCCCTTGAGACCGTCATCCACCGTTGGATAGGTGACGGCGGGATCGACCGGCGCGCCCTTGCGCTTGGCGTGGATGGCCCGGGCGGCCTCGGAATAGATATTGGCGAAGCCTTCGAGATAGCCTTCCGGATGGCCGGAGGGCACGCGGCTGACGCGGGCGGCGGCCGCACCGGAGCCTGCACCGCCTCGGGTGATCAGGCGCTTCGGTTCGCCGAAAGGCGTGTACCAGAGGTAGTTCGGATCGGCCTGCACCCATTCGAGACCGCCCTTGGTGCCATAGACGCGCACTTTCAGCCCGTTCTCGTGGCCCGGCGCCACCTGGCTGCACCAGAGCATGCCCTTGGCGGCGACGCCGTCCTTTTCCCTGAAGCGCATCATCACATGGGCATTGTCGTCGAGACGGCGGCCCGGCACGAAACTGTCGAGATCGGCGGCAAGCTCGGCGAGTTCCAGCCCGGAGATAAAGCAGCCGAGATTGTAGGCATGCGTGCCGATGTCGCCGGTGGAGCCGCCGGCACCCGATTTCGAGGGGTCGGTGCGCCAGGCCGCCTGCTTCTGGCCGCTCGACTCGATGTCCTCCGTCAGCCAGTCCTGCGGATATTCCATCTGCACGAGCCGGATCGCGCCGAGATCGCCATTGGCCACCATCTCCCGCGCCTGGCGGACCATCGGATAGCCGGTATAGTTGTGCGTCAGCACGAAGAGCGCATCGCTCTCCTCCGCCAGCTTCTTCAGCTTGCGCGCATCCGAAAGCGTGGAGGTCAGCGGCTTGTCGCAGATGACATGGATGCCGCGCTTCAGGAATTCCTTCGCCGCCTCGTAGTGCACATGGTTCGGCGTGACGATCGCCACCGCCTCGATGCCGTTCTTCAGCTTCGCCTCGCGGATCGCCATTTCCTTGAAGCTGCCATAGCTGCGCGCAGGGTCGAGCCCGAGCTCGCGGGCCGACTGTTCCGCCTTTTCCGGCGAGGACGACAGCGCGCCGGCGACGAGTTCGTAATGATCGTCGAGCCGCGCCGCGATGCGGTGCACCGCGCCGATGAACGCGCCCGAGCCGCCGCCGACCATGCCGAGCCGGATGCGGCCCTCCCGCGCCTCGCTGGCGCTTCCTTCGATTGCCATGGGGTTTTCCTCCTTAAAATTTCTCCGAGGCAAATGCCCCTCGTCCGGCCCCCTTCTCCCCGCAAACGGGGGGAAGGTTAGGGTGAGGGGCAGCCGTCAAAGACCGAGCATGCGCCGGTTGGCCGCCTGATCCGTCCCGGCATCCGCAAAATCATCGAAAGCCTTTTCCGTGACGCGGATGATATGCGCCTTGACGAATTCCGCGCCTTCCCGCGCGCCGTCCTCCGGGTGCTTCAGCGCGCATTCCCATTCCACCACGGCCCAGCCGGCAAAGTCGTTGGCCGCCATCTTGGAGAAGACGGCGCCGAAATCGACCTGGCCGTCGCCGAGCGAGCGGAAGCGGCCGGCGCGGTTCACCCAGCCCTGGTAGCCGCCATAGACACCCTGCCGGCCCGTCGGGTTGAACTCGGCATCCTTCACATGGAACATGCGGATGCGGTCCTTGTAGATGTCGATATTGTCGAGATAGTCGAGGCATTGCAGCACGTAGTGCGAGGGATCGTAGAGCATGCAGGCCCGGGCATGGTTGCCGGTGCGCTCCAGGAACATCTCGTAGGTGATGCCGTCATGCAGGTCCTCGCCGGGATGAATCTCGTAGCAGACGTCGACGCCGTTCTCCTCCGCATGGTCGAGGATCGGCTTCCAGCGCCGTGCCAGTTCGTCGAAGGCGGTCTCGACGAGGCCGGCCGGCCGCTGCGGCCAGGGATAGACGAAGGGCCAGGCGAGCGCGCCGGAAAAGCTGGCCATGGCATCGAGGCCGAGATGCCGCGAGGCCGTCAGCGCCATCTTCACCTGCTCCACCGCCCATTCCTGCCGCGCCTTCGGGTTGCCGCGCACCTCCGGCGCCGCAAAACCGTCGAAGGCCTCGTCATAGGCCGGATGCACGGCGACGAGCTGGCCCTGCAGATGGGTGGAAAGTTCGGTGACCTCGACGCCGTTCTCGCGCGCCCTGCCGGCGAAGTCGTCGCAATAGGCCTTGGATTCGGCAGCCTTCCTGAGGTCGATGAGGCGGGCATCCCAGCTCGGGACCTGCACGCCCTTGTAGCCGATGTCGGCGGCCCACTTGGTGATCGAATCCCAGGAATTGAACGGCGCGGCATCACCGGCGAACTGGGCGAGAAACAGGGCCGGGCCCTTGATCGTCTTCATCTGTGGCGTCCTCCCATGGACCGGGCCGCACCTTGCGGGCGGCCGACGATATTCTTGCGGTACGTACCGCAGCGCGTGGAAAGCTATCGGCGTTTGGCGGGGTGGGCAATGCCGATTTGCCGGCAAAGGCCGAAACCTCTCTTCCGTCATCCTCGGCTCACGCCCGAGGATGACGGAAGAGAATGAGGAACTGTCGTTGTCAAACCGCCCGGGCCATCATGTCCCGGGCGGCTTGTTTCCGTCAGGTCAGAACGGGGAATCCGGGAAGTAGAAGTCCTTCGCGTTGTCCTTCGTAACCAGCGTCGCGTCGATCGTGTAGACGCCGCGGACCGGGACCTGGCCGTAGAAGTTGGCGGCCGTCATTTCGAGCGCGGTGCCCACCATCGCCGGCGGATAGAGCACGTCGACGGGGATCATCTTGTCGCCGTCCATGACCTTCTTGATCATGTCCTTCGAGCCGGCACCGGCCACGACATACTGGATGTCCGTGCGACCGGCCTGCTCGATGGCCTGCAGGACGCCGACGGCCATGTCGTCGTCCTGGCACCAGACGACGTCGATCTTCTGGTACTTGGTGAGATAGTCCTGCATGACCTTGAAGGCGTCGTCGCGGTTCCAGTTGCCGTACTGGCGATCGAGAATCTTCACGCTCGAGCCTTCGATGCCCTTGTCGAAGCCGTCCTGACGCTCCTGGTCGATCGGGATCGGCATGCCGCGGATGACGACGACTTCGGCTTCCGGCGTCGTGGCCTTGATATATTCGCCGGCCGTCTGGCCGAGCGCGAAGTTGTTGCCGGCGACATAGAGGTCACGCACGGAATTGTCGTTCGTGCTCGGCGCACGGTCGACCAGCGCCACGAAGGTGCCGCTGTCCTTGATTTCCTTGATGGCGTTGACCAGCGGATCGGGATCCGTGGGCAGGATGACGAGCGCATCGATGCCCTGCGTTGCAAGGTCCTGCACGGCGTTCGCCTGGCTTGCCGGATCCGGCGAGGTCTTGACGACAACGTTGAGGCCCGGATGGCTCGCCATCAGGAGCTTGGCGACACGCTCGGCATGGAAGATCACGCCGGCCGTCCAGCCATGGCTGGCCGCCGGGATCGAGACGCCGATCGTCACCTTCTTCTCTTCCTGTGCGTGGGCAAAGCCGGTGAAGACGGCGAATGCCGCAACCGTCAGGCCCAGTAGTTTCTTGCGCATGAGTTTCCTCCCAAAATCAGGTCTTCCTCACAGACCGGGCGACCTGTAGACCCGGCTACTTCCCCGCAATTCCATGGCTGGAACTGCCTGGTCTCACGATTTGCGCACCAGCGAGCGCTGGACGAGCATCGCAATGATGATGATCGCGCCCTGGATGGCCCCGATCAGGTATTCGCTGATGAAGTTGGAGAGCAGCATGATGTTGCCGACCAGCTCCAGAATGAAGGCGCCGCAGATCGTGCCCCAGACACGCCCCGCCCCGCCCTTCAGCGCCGTGCCGCCGACGACGACCGCGGTGATCGCCTGCAATTCCCACAGGATGCCCGTCGTCGCCGAGGTGGAGCCGAGGCGCGGCACATAGAGCAGCACGGCGATGGCGACGCACAGGCCCTGGATGACGAAGGCGATGGTGCGCACGCGATCGACCGGAATGCCCGAATAGCGCGCGACATCCCTGTTCGAACCGACCGCCACGACATGCCGGCCATAGCGCATGCGATAGAGCACGAAGGCGGCAATCGCGGTGACGACGAGGATGACGGCGATCGGCACCGGCACGCCGAAGATCGAGCCGAAATAGACCGGGCGATAGAGCGCCTGCAATTCCGGCTCGCGCAGCGTGATCGCGCCGCCCTGCGACAGCCAGGTCGTCAGGCCGCGATAGATGCCCATCGTGCCGAGCGTCGCGATGAAGGGCTCGATCTTGCCGACGGTGGTGATGAGGCCGTTCAGAAGGCCGCACCCCGCGCCGATGACGACCGTCAGGACCATCGCGGCGGTCAGCATCAGCGAGGGATCGGCGATAGCGCCGGAATTCATGAAGAGGATCATGAGGCTGGCGACGAAGGCGACCATGGCGCCGACCGACAGGTCGAGGTCGCCGGACGAAATGACGAAGGTGGCGCCGACCGCGATGATCGCGATGAAGGCGCTGCGCGTCGCCACGTTCGCCAGGTTGGTGAAACCGATGAAGTTGGGGTTCACCAGCGCGCCGACAATGAGCAGCAGGGCCAGCGCCGCGAAGGGCGCGACGGCCCTCAGGTCGACATCCCGCCAGCTGCGGCCCTTGCCCTTCGTTTCGACCGCGTCTTCGCTTGCCGTCATGTCCGTCCCCAACCTTGAATTCTGTGTAATGCCGCCGGCGCAAGGCTCAGGCAGCGGTCTTCTTCTTCAACCCTGCCGAATAGCGCATGATCTCCTGCTCGGAGATCTCCTCGCCTTCGAGAATGCCGACGATCCGCCCTTCCCGCATCACCGCGACGCGGGTGCACAGGCCGATGATCTCCGGCATCTCGGAAGAGACGACGATGATCGACTTGCCGTCGCGGGCGAGCGCCGAGATGAAATGATAGATCTGCTGCTTGGTGCCGACATCGATGCCGCGTGTCGGCTCGTCGATGATGATGACGTCGGGCTCGGTCTCCATGACCTTGGCGAGCAGCAGCTTCTGCTGGTTGCCGCCCGACATGCGGCCGGCGACGACGCGGCCGTCGCGCACGCGGATATCGAAGCGCCGGCGCGCACGCTCCAGCGCCTCCGCCTCGCTCTTCGGGCTGAGGTAACCGTAATGACCGTGCTTATCCAGCGATTGCAGCGTGAGGTTCGCCGTCATGCGGGAGTTCAGGAGCAGGCCCTTGTGCTTGCGGTCCTTCGTCATATAGGCGATGCCGACGCGGTTGGCGGCATGAACATCGCCGCCCGGCACGCTTTCGCCGCGCACGGAGACCTCGCCGGAAAGGCGCGAGCGAAGCCCCGCCACGGCCTCCATCAATTCCGAGCGCCCGGAGCCGATCAGCCCGGAAAAACCGAGAATCTCGCCCTTGCGCACCTCGAAGCTCGCGTCCTTGACATAATGGGTCGAAAGGCCCGCCACGGCGAGCGTCACCTCTTCGTCGACGCTCGGCTCCTGCTTGGACGGGTAGAGGCTGGAAAGCTCGCGGCCGACCATCAACTGTGCGATCGATTCGCCGTCGAGAATGGCGGTGGGCGCGGTCTTCACCCATTGCCCGTCGCGCAGCACCGTGACCCGGTCGGTGAGCTCCATCACCTCGTCCAGCTTGTGCGAGACGAAGACGAAGGAGGTGCCCTCCTCGCGCAATTTGCGCACCTGGCGGAAGAGATAGTTGGTCTCCTCGCGCGACAAAACGGCCGTCGGCTCGTCCATGAAGATGATGCGCGCATCGCGGCTGATCGCCTTGGCGATCTCCACCATCTGCTTGTCGGCGATGGAGAGCGAGCTGATCAGAGCGTTCTCGTCGACATGGGAGCCGAGCTGGTCGAGCACGCGGCGCGTTTCGGCGCGCATGAATTTCCGGTCGAGCACGCCGTAGCGCGTCACTTCCCGGCCGAGAAACAGGCTCTCGGTGACGGTCAGGTGTTCGGCGAGGTTGAATTCCTGGTGGATGATGACGATGCCGAGCTGCTCGGCCTGGCCGTTCGGCGGCAGCTTGACCGGCTGGCCGTCGAGAAGGATCTCGCCTGATGTCGGCTGCTCGAAGCCGGAGAGAATCTTCACGAGCGTCGACTTGCCCGCGCCGTTCTCGCCCATCAGGGCATGGATCTCACCGGCGCGCAGCTCGAAATTGACGCTGAACAGCACCTGCACGCCATTGAAAGACTTGGCGATGCGGCGTGCAGCGAGAACGACGGGAGCCCCATCGGCAGCGTCCGGATTCATGATTTCCTCCCTGCGGCTCCTCGACCGCTTGAGAAGTGATGTAAACCTTTACACGATCCATGTAAAGGTTTACATCATGGGATATCAGGAATTTTCACCAAGCGCCGTTTGACCCTCAGTCCAGTCTGTGTAGTGTCCCCCGCACTTCGTTTGTTAATGCAATTCCGGATGCTGCGCTTCGCACCCCCGCCGGACTTGCCCGTGCCGAGTGAGAGCCAGTTTGTCGACGTCCAGCCCCGCCACGATCGAGGATGTTGCGCGCATCGCGCAGGTCTCGATCGCGACCGTATCGCGGGCGATCCACACGCCGGAAAAGGTGGCGAATTCGACGCGGCTGAAGGTCAACCAGGCGATCGCGATCACCGGCTATACGACCAATGCGATGGCGCGCAGCCTGCGCCTCGGCCGGTCGAACATGATCCTCGTCGTGGCGCCGGATATCGGTGACCCGAACTTCTCCAACATCCTCGTCGGCCTAGAGAACGAGGCGCGCGCACACGGCTACGGCATCCTGATCGGCCATACGCAGAACGATCCGCAGCGCGGCCTCGAATATCTGAAGTTCCTGAATTCCAACCAGGCGGCCGGGCTGATCCTCTTCACCGGCATCCTGCCCTTCGGCCACCAGTCCATGACGGCCCGCCTGCCGCCCAGCGTCGGCGTCTTCGAGCCGGTCTACAATGGCGGCATTCCCTATGTCGGCGTCGACGACATCGAAGGGGCGCGCAAGGCGGTCGATCTCCTCATTGCCGAGGGACACCGCAAGATCGCCTTCATCGGCGATTCGCGCACGCGCCTTGCCTATAGCCGGCGCCGCCAGGGCTATGATGCCGGGCTCGACGCCGCGGGCGTGCCGGCCGGCGAGCGCATCATCCTGGAGGGCGACGGCACGATCGAGAGCGGGCGCCTCGCGCTCGAGCAGCTCTTCATGCGCGACACGCTGCCGAGCGCCTTCATGTGCGTCAACGACCAGACGGCGATCGGCGTGATGATCGGCCTCGGCGCGCGCGGCTATGACATTCCGACCGACTTTTCCGTCACCGGCTTCGACGACGTGCCGCAGGCGAGCTTCATGACGCCCGCGCTCACCACCATCCGCCAACCGCGCACCGCGATCGGCAAGAGCGCCATGGCGCTGCTGTTCGAGCTTCTCTCCGACAGCGAACCGACTGACACGGAAATCCTGCTCCGGCCGGATCTGATCGTGCGCAATTCGGTCTCCGCGCCATCGCGACGGTTTCAGAAACGGTAGAAGCCCTCGATCCAGGCACGCACGCCGCCAGCCCTACCCGTAGCGGCGCTGGGTCGGCCGTGCCGTCCGCTGGCTGCGTTCGGCCGAAACCGTGAAGCGGTCGACGAGACTCTTCAGCGTCGTGCTGATCTGCATGAGATTGTGCGTCGCGGCATTGGTCTCCTCGACCATCGCGGCATTCTGCTGGGTCATCTGGTCCATGCTGCCGACGGCCGTGTTGATCTCGGAAATGCCGGCCGACTGCTCGCGGGCGGAACTGGCGATGGCATCGATATGCGCGTTGATGTGCACGACCTGCTCGCCGATATGATGCAGCGCCTCGCCCGTCTTGTTGACCAGCGATACGCCGAGCTGCACGTCCTCGAAGGACTTGTCGATCAGAACCTTGATCTCCCTGGCCGCATCCGCGGATTTCTGCGCGAGTTCGCGCACCTCCTGCGCCACAACGGCAAAACCCTTGCCCGCCTCGCCCGCCCGGGCCGCCTCGACGCCGGCATTGAGCGCCAGGAGATTGGTCTGGAACGAGATCTGGTCGATGACGCTGATGATCTGCGTGATCTTTCCGGAAGAGTCCTGGATGGCGCCCATCGCGGAGACTGCCTGTTCGACGATCTGGCCGGAGCGCCGGGCCTCGTCCGTGGCGCTGCCGACGACGCGGCGGGCCTCTTCCGCGCGCTGCGCGGCTTCGCGGGAAATGGTGGTGATTTCCTCTACGGCCGCAGCGGTCTCTTCAAGAGACGCCGCCTGCTGCTCGGTGCGCTTGGCCATGTCGTCCGTGGCACTCACCAGTTCGCCGGAATTGCCGGCCGCATCGTCCGCCGCCGTGACGATGGCGCCGAGCGTGTCGTCCAGCTTCTCGATCGCCCCGTTGAAATTGGAGCGCAGGCGCTCGAACTGCGGGGCGAGCGGCTTGCTGATCGAGGCGGTGAGGTCGCCGCCTGCAAGGCGGGTGAGCGAGGTGTCGAGCGCAGCCAGCGCCTCTTCCTGCTCGGCATTCAGCACCTGCCGTTCGGCCTCCGCCTTCTCGCGCTCCTCCTGCAGGGCCTCCAGATAGACGGAGATGGCGTAGTCCATGTCGACGAGCGCGGCCTTGACGATGGCCGAGATCTCCTCGCCGAGCGCGGCCGCCTTCTTGCGGTAGATGAACCCTTCGAGATGTTTTGCGATGACGCTCTCGACGATCGCCTCGAGGATCAGCGCGTAACCGCCGATATACCAGCGCGGCTCCAGGCCAAGACGCGCATGCGTCTTGCCGATCATCGTGACGGCATCGACATATTGCGTATCGAAACGCGCCGAGCCGATCAGCTCCCAATGCTTGACCTGCCGCCCCTTGGCGCTCTGGATATGGGCCTCGCTGGAGAAGAACCGCGCCGTCTCGGGCGTGGCGCGGGCCTTGCGATAGAAGATGTCGAGGGCGCCATCGAGTGACGCGGAGATCGTCGGCAGCGCGCGCTTCAGCGCCTCGCGCTGGCCGTCATCGAGTTCGACGAAGGAGAGACGCTCATTCAATTGCTGGGTCTTGGCATCCTGCGCTGACATTCGAAATATCCTCGTGCGGTTGGAGTGCTGATTGATGCCCAGCTCCGAATCAGGGGCCTAGCTTCCGATCGCCGACGATTCTCCGCGAGGGATGGTAAATAAACAACTATGAATAGAGCGGCAATACTTTATAGAATTTGACGAAAAGCCAGAAATTATGGCTTTTTGTGATAAGCTCCGCTTACTATTATGAAGTATAGCAATTAAATTGGCCAAGCCAAAATACAATCTCACGCAACGTGAAGTATAACTCACCTAACGTGAGGCGACACACTTTTTCGTCTACCAAAGGTGCATCCAAAGGCATCTCGATGAAGAAGCACTCGATCGCATGCGTGAACGGGCACCCCCGGCATGATGCGAAAGCACCGATGCGTCGCCAAACATTCCTTCGGAGTCAGCGGGCGGATGACGGCAGGCGCACCACCGACATGACACCAAACCTGCATAAGCTCGCGAAACAACAAAGGCCCCGGTCAAACCGGGGCCTCCAGATGGTTCCATGCGGTCTGCAAGGCCCCCACGCCGATCCGCGGCGGGAGCCCGTCGACCGGCTCAGACGTAGCGGTTGACCACGTTTTCCAGCAGTTCCTGCTTGCCGGAACGCGGCTGCGGATTGATGCCGCCGGCAAGAACGTAGGCCTCCAGCGCCTCCAGCGAGGAACCACCGGACAACACCTTCTGCGCGTCCTGCGTCTGCCAGCCGGCATAGCGCTCGGCGAGCGGCCCGGACAGCGCCTTGTCCTCGATCATGCGGGCCGCGGCCTTCAGGCCGCGCGCGCAGCAATCCATGCCGCCGATATGACCGATCAGGAGGTCCGCCGGATCGATCGACTGGCGACGCAGCTTGGCGTCGAAGTTCGTGCCGCCGGTGGTGAAGCCGCCGCCGGAAAGCACCTGGTAGAAGGCAAGCGCCATTTCCGGCACATTGTTGGGGAACTGGTCGGTGTCCCAGCCGGACTGGTAGTCGTTGCGGTTCATGTCGATCGAACCGAAGATGCCGAGCGCATTGGCGAGCGCCAGTTCATGCTCGAAGGAATGGCCGGCGAGGATCGCGTGGCCCTGCTCGATATTGACCTTCACCTCGTTTTCCAGGCCGTACTTCTTCAGGAAGCCGTAGACCGTCGCGACGTCGTAATCGTATTGGTGCTTGGTCGGTTCCTGCGGCTTCGGCTCGATGAGGATCGCGCCCTTGAAGCCGATCTTGTGCTTGTATTCGACGACCATGTTGACGAAGCGGCCGAGCTGGTCGAGCTCCTGGCCGAGATTGGTGTTGAGCAGGGTCTCGTAGCCCTCGCGACCGCCCCACAACACATAGTTGTCGCCGCCGAGGCGATGCGTGGCGTCGATGCAGGTCTTCACCGTCGCCGCGGCGAAGGCGAAGACATCCGGATCGGGATTGGTCGCCGCGCCCCCCATGTAGCGACGGTTGGAGAAGAGGTTCGCCGTGCCCCACAGCAGCTTCACGCCTGTCTCTGCCTGCTTCTTCTCAAAGTAGTCGACGATCTCGTTGAGGTTCTTCGTGTTCTCGACGAAGTCCCGGCCTTCCGGCCGCACGTCCGCATCGTGGAAGCAGTAGAAGGGCACCCCGAGCAACTGGAAGAATTCGAAGGCGACGTCGGCCTTCAGCTTCGCCGCCTGCATGGAATCCTCGAACCACGGACGCTCGAAGGTCTGCCCGCCGAAGGGGTCGCCGCCCGGCCAGACGAAGGTGTGCCAATAGGCGACGGCAAAGCGCAGGTGATCCTCCATGCGCTTGCCCAGCACGATCTCGTCGGGATTGTAGTGGCGGAAGGCGAGCGGGTTGGTGCTGTCGGGGCCTTCATATTTGATCCTGGCGATGTCGCCGAAGAAGCCGGTGGCCATGGGTGTCTCCTCTTGTGTGTTTTCTGGTCAGTAGGCGGCGCGGATCGCCGGGTAGAGGCGGCGATAGCGCTGGTATGCGTCCTCGTAGGCGGCGGTCAGCGCCGTCTCGGGTTCGATCGTCTCGGCCGTGGCCGGCGCGCTGCAGACCGCAACGGGGTCCGCGCCGGTTGCCGCGACGAGGCCGAGGCGGGCGGCGCCGAAAGCAGCGCCGAAATCGCCATCCGCCGGCAGGTCGACGGGCAGGTTCAGCGCGGTGGCGATCGATTTCAGCCAGTAGCGCGAGCGCGAGCCGCCGCCGATGGCGGTGACGCGAGTGAGCGCCGTGCCGGCGGATTTCAGCGCTTCCAGGCTGTCGCGGATGGCGAAGGAAACGCCTTCGAGCACGGCTTGCGTCAGCACTATGCGGCTGCTCTCGTGGCCGAGGCCGAGAAAGGCGCCGCGGATCGCCGCGTCGTTGTGCGGCGTGCGCTCGCCCGAGAGATAGGGCAGGAAGGTGACGCCGGACGGGGTCTTCAGCGCATCGCCGAGTTCCCCCGTGAGATCGGCGGCGGAGGCTCCGGTGACGCGCGAATGCCAGTTGAGCGCATCGGTGGCCGAGAGGATGACGCCCATCTGGTGCCAGGTGGCCGGCAGCGCATGGCAGAAGGCGTGCACGGCGCTTTCCGGGTTCGGCAGGTAGCTGGCATTGGCCGCAAACAGCACGCCCGACGTGCCGAGCGAAACGAAGGCCGCCCCCTCGCGTACCGTGCCCATACCGCAGGCCGAGGCCGCATTGTCCCCCGCCCCGCCGGCAACGACGACACCGGCGCCAAGGCCCCATCGTGCCGCAAGCTCCGGCCGCAGGATGCCGGCGGCCTCCGTACCTTCCACCAGCGCCGGCATCTGGCGCTCGTCAAGCCCCGTCTCGGCAAGCAGTTCACCGGACCATTTGCGCGCGCCCGTATCGAGCCACGAGGTGCCGGCCGAATCCGACATTTCCGACATATGCTCGCCGGTGAGCCAGACGCGCAGAAAATCCTTCGGCAGCAGGACCCAACGGACCTTCGCGAAGACATCCGGCTCGTTGTTCTTCACCCAGGCGAGTTTCGGCGCCGTGAAGCCGGGAAAGACGATGTTGCCGGTGATCCTGCGAAAGCGTGGATCCGAATCGAGCGCCGCCGCCTCACGATGGCTGCGCGTGTCGTTCCACATGATGCAGGGGCGCAGCACCCGGTCCTCGGCGTCGAGCAGCGTCGCGCCGTGCATGTGGCCGGAAAGGCCGATGCCGCGCACGACGGCAAGCGCGGCAGGATGGGCGGCGCGAAGGCCGGCGATCGCCTCCTCCGTCGCGCGGATCCAGTCCGCCGGGTCCTGCTCGGACCAGCCGGCCTGCGGCCGCGCGGTCTTCACCTCCGTGCTGGAGGCCGAGCCGACGACCGTCTGCTCCGCATCGATCAGCATGGCCTTGACGCTCGACGTGCCGAGGTCGATCCCGAGATACATGGCGTTCTCCCTAGTTGCCGTCATCCTCGTCCGGGCCGGCCGGGAGGTTGTCCTTGATGAAGATATCGAGACGGATGCGCTCCTGCGCCGCGATGACGGGCAGGCCGTCCGCCTTGGCGCGCAGCACGCGGATGGCGCTGCGCACCTCGTGGCCGGCATCCTGGTTGAGCACGGCATCGATGGTGCCGGCTTCGAGCGCGGCGCGGGTATGGGCCGTCAGTTCGTGGGCGATCACGCAAATATCGTCGCGCTCGCCGTCGGCAAGCGCCGCGACGAGGCCCTGGTTGCCGGCGCCGAGGCTGTAGACGCCGGCAAGGTCCGGAACGGCGGCAAGGCACTCGGACATCAGCACGCGGGAACGCGCGGGATCGTCCTGGCCCTCCAGAACCGGCAGGATCGCGCGGGCAACGGGCATCTCCGCCATCGCGGCGCAAAACCCCTCCAGGCGTTCGCGATGATCCCGCACGCGCATCGAGCCGGCGAGCACCGCGACGGGGCCGGGCCGGCCGCCGAGGAACCGTCCCATCAGGCTGCCGGCCGTGCGGCCTGCGGCAATGTTGTCGACGCCGACGAAATGATCGCGGCCGGAACCGGCAAGGTCGGAAACCAGCGTGACGAGGGGAATGCCGGCCGCATGCGCCCGGCCGACAGCCGTGGAAACCTCCGGTGCGTCCACCGCGACGACGGCGATGCCGGACACATTTTCGGCAATGGCGCCGTCGATGGCCTGCGCCAGCGCGCCGGCATCGAAGGCGGGAACGGTGACGACCGACAACCGGGTGCGCTCGCTCGCCGAATGCAGGCCGGCGCGGCGCACCTCGGCCTCAAGCCCGCGCATGAAGGGATTGTCGCCCTCCGGCAGGATGAAGACGAGGGGGTAGACCCGGCTCTTGGCAAGGTTCGCCGCCGCCACGTCGCGAACGTAGCCGAGCGCCGCAATCGCCGCCTCGACCTTGGCGCGCGTCACGCCGCGAACGCCCGGACGGTCGTTCAGCACGCGGTCGACGGTCGCCAGGCTGACGCCCGCCGTGTCGGCAATATCGTGAACCGTGGGTCTCATCTCTCCTCCGTGCCGAGACCCATAGAGGAATTTCTGATGTACGTAAATCAGAAATTTTCACGCGGACGATCCAAGCCGATTTTTCAGCCTAGAAAGCGCCTGTTCACGGCAGGGATGAAGGTGATCGCAGTCGATATTTCCAGCGCTCGAAGCCGCCCAGCGTGACATCGAAAGGTACGCTCCGGACGGACGCCCCGTAGTGCGGAACAGCATGTCCCCGGGCCTACAGAACCCGCAGCACCTTGAGCAGTTCCGGCGAACTTGCTACCACCAAGCTCTTTGGAGCCGGTCGATGAAGCTGCCCTTTCACACGCTCGATGTGTTCACCCGAACCCGCTTCGGCGGCAATCCGCTCGCCGTGGTGCTCGATGCCGACGCACTGACGACTGAGCAGATGCAGGCGATCGCCCGGGAATTCAACTATTCCGAAACGACCTTCGTGCTGCGGCCCAGGAGCGAGCAGCATAGCGCGCATGTGCGCATCTTCACGCCCACCGTGGAAGTGCCCTTCGCCGGCCACCCCAATGTCGGCACGGCCTATGCGTTGGCGACGGCCGAGGGTGCCGAAGCCGTGAGCGAATTCACCTTCGAGGAAGCGGCCGGGCTCGTGCCTGTGCGGATCCTGCGGGTGGAGGGAAAGGTCGACCGGTTGCAACTGACGGCACCGCAGGCGCTTTCGATCGGGCGTTCGTTTGCCCCTGCCAGCGTTGCCGCTTGTCTTTCGCTTGAGCAGGAGGATATCGCAAGCGGGGTTCACCCGCCCTGTATCGCCTCGGTCGGCCTGCCGTTCCTCGTCGTCGAAGTCGCGACTCGGGCGGCGTTGCGGCGCGCCAAGCCGGACATGGCGGCCTTCTCCACCATCCTGCCCGCGGATGGTGCCGATGCGATCTACCTCTATTGCCGCGAATTGCAGGCGGATGACGGCGCGGTGGATTTCACCGCCCGCATGTTCGCCCCCTTCGACGGACTGCCGGAAGATCCCGCCACCGGCAGCGCCACGGCCGCGACCTGCGCCCTCCTCACCACGCTGGAGAAGACCGCACCACGGCGCTTCGAGGTGGCGCAGGGCATCGACATGGGGCGGCCGAGCCTGCTGTCCGTCGAGGTCGAGGACGAAAGGACCGTGCATGTCGCCGGTGCCTGCGTGTCCGTGATGAGCGGAACCCTCACCGTCTGACGACCTTCAATGCCCGCCGCCACCCCGCACCGCACCCTGCGGCTTGCGGATCGCCAGCACGCAGACGATGAGCGTCGCGAAAAGGCCGGTGAGCAGCACGAAGACATCGATGAAGGACAGGATATAGGCCTGCTGCTGCACCATGCCGGCCATCTGCTTGATGGCAATGGTAGGCCCGTCGAGGCCATGGGCGCCGTAATTGGCGGCCATGCTGTTCATGCGCTCGACAGCCTCGGGATTGCCCCACTGCACATGCTCGGAAAGGCGCAGGTAGTGTTCCTGCGAGCGCTGGGTGAGGATCGTGTTGATGACCGCCAGCCCCACGGCACCGCCGAGATTGCGCGTCAGGTTGAAGAGGCCGGAGGCGTTGCGGATGCGGTCGGGCGAGAGCGTGCCGAGCGCCACATTGTTGATCGGCACCATGCAGATCATCAGCGAGACGCCGCGCAGGATCTGCGGCACGAGCAGTTCGTAGAAATCCCAGTCTGCGGTCAGCTGCGTCATCGACCAGGTGCCGAGCGCAAAACCGCCGAAGCCCATCATCATCATGACGCGCGGATCGAGCCGCGACGACATCATGCCGGCAATCGGCGCCGTGCAGAACATGGCAAGGCCGGAGATGAACAGCGTCTCGCCGATCATCAGCGAATCGTAGCCGCGGATGCGCGCCAGATAGAGCGGGTAGAGATAGGTGAGGCCGTAGAGGCCAATGCCCATGGTGAAGGAGAAGATCGAGCCGAAGGCGAAGTTGCGGTTCGCGAAGGCGCGCAGGTCCACCACCGGAAACGGCACCTTGAAGGCCCGCCAGAAGAAGACCACGGCGCCGACCACGACGGCGACGGATCCCATGACGATATGCTCGTCGCTGAACCAGTCCTTGTTGTTGCCCTCTTCCAGCACATATTCGAGCGAGCCGAGGAACACCGCCATGGAGATGAGGCCCCACCAGTCGAAGCGCTTCATCAGGCTGAATTCCGGCTTGTCGAAGTCGATGAGGTTCCAGGTCAGCACCGTGACGATGATGCCCGGGATGATGTTGACGAGGAAGAGCCAGTGCCAGGAGAAGGCGTGGCTGAGATAACCGCCGACCGTCGGGCCGATGGTCGGGGCAAGCGTGGCGACGAGGCCGATCATCGGCGAGACGACGGACCGCTTGGAGGGCGGGAAGATGGTGAAGGCGGCCGCGAAGACCGAGGGGATCATGCCGCCGCCGATGAAGCCCTGGATGGCGCGGTAGACGATCATCTGGTCGATGTTCGTCGCGGTCGCGGCAAGCGCGCTCGCCACGGTGAAGCCGGCGGCCGAGAAGGCGAAGAGCACGCGCGTCGAGACGATGCGCGCCAGCGTGCCCGACAGCGGGATCATGATGACTTCGGCGATGAGATAGGAGGTCTGCACCCAGGCGATCTCGTCGGCGCCTGCGCCGAGGCCGGCCTGGATCTCCGAGAGCGAGGCGGAGACGATCTGGATGTCGAGGATCGACATGAACATGCCGAAGACCATCGCGAAGAACGCGACGACGCGGCGGACGGGAACCTTGTCGGCCTGCGCGGGCGGCGCCGTCAGGGCGCCTGCTGCCGGTTGAGCGGTCGCGGCCATCGCCCGCGCTCCTTTGCTTAAAGTCTCTACTCGGCCTTGGCGGCCACCGCCGTGCCCTGGGGCGCCGTGCGGCTGTCGACATCGACGACGACACTGAGGCCGGCGCGCAGCTTGCCGGTATCCAGCGCGTCCCGCGGGATGGCGATGCGGACCGGCACGCGCTGCGTGACCTTGGTGAAGTTGCCGGTGGCGTTCTCCGCCGGCAGCAGCGAGAAGACCGAGCCGGAGGCCGGCGCGATCGAATCCACGATGCCGACGATGTCGTCATCCTCGAAGGCATCGACATGCAGATGCACCTTCGAGCCCGGCACCAGATGGGCGATCTGCGTTTCCTTGAAGTTCGCCTCGACATAGAGGTCCTTCACCGGAACGAGGGCGGCAAGACGCTGGCCGGCTGAGACGAGGTCGCCGACCTGCACGGAAATATTGCCGACGACGCCGTCATAGGGCGCCTTCAGCACGGTGAAGCCGAGGTCGCGCTCGGCCTTGTCGCGGGCAAGCTCCAGCGTGCGGATCTGGCTTTCGGCCTCCGCGCGCTGCGCCTCGAGCACCGTGATGGCCGCCCTGGCGGCAACGATATTGGCATCCGCGCCGACGAGATTGGCCTTGGCCTGGTCCAGCGCCACGGTGGCGCTGTCGAGCGAGGCGGTGGTGCCGACGGCCTTGGCATTCAGCTCCTTGGCGCGCTTTTCGGCGACTTGCGCACCGCTGAGGGCGGCCTGGTAGGCCATCTTCTGGGCATCGGCCTGGGCAAGGCTCGCCCTGGCGCCTTCGATCTGCGCATCGATGCGGCCGAGCGAAAGCTTCTGCGTCGCGATCTGCGCCTCGGCCTGCTCGCGGGCGAGCCGGTAGTCGCCGTCATCGAGCGTGACGAGCGGATCGCCGGCCTTCACCGCCTGGTTGGCGACGGCGTTCACCATGGCCACATAGCCGGAAACCTTGGGGGAGATGGAGGCGATGTCGCCCTCGATATAGGCGTCGTCCGTCGAGATCATGAAGCGGCCGTTCGTCCACCATTCGTGGCCGTACCACCCGCCTGCGGCGATGAGGGCAACGGCGAGGATCGGCAGCACAAGGCGCCGGCCACCCTTCTTCGGCTCTGCCGGCTGGGCAACGGCGGCGGGTGCCGTCTCTGCGGTGGTCGCCGGCCGCGCCTCGGCGGTCTCGGCCTCGAAATCATCGTTGACCGGACGAACCTTCGCCGTGCCGGCGCCATGGGAAGTCGACATGGATTTGCCACCATCTCTGGGATAGATTTCCGAACTGAACCGTTCGGTTCGATTTGACATAGACTCCTTTCTCGCGCATATCAAGTGGAAATCGAACCGAACGGTTCGAAATGGTTGACGCCAGGTCTCGAACACGGGAACGGAGATGCAGACGACGGACGAAAAATCGCGCACCCCGCAAACGGGCCGCCGCATTGCCGGCGAGGACCCTGCCAAGCGCGAGCAGATTCTCGATGGCGCGAAACGCGTGTTCATGGAAGAGGGCTTCGAAGCCGCCAGCATGAACGACATCACGCGCGCGGCCGGCGTCTCCAAGGGTACGATCTACGTCTATTTCGAGAACAAGGAAGACCTGTTCGGCTCGATGATCGAGCGCGAGCGCCGGCGGATCACCGAAACGGTGCGCCATGTGCTCGACGGCAGGCGGCCGATCGCCGAGACGCTGATGGAATTCGGCCTGCTCTTCGCCACGCACATGACGGCGGACCAGACGATCCGCGCCATGCGCATGGTGATCGCCGCCAACCATCGCCTGCCGAAACTCTGTAGCCGCTTCTTCTCCGCAACGCCGATCAACCCGGTCTCGGTGCTGCAGGAATATCTCGACCGACAGGTAGCGGCCGGCACCATCGTTTCGGACGACACGACCCAGGCGGCCAAGCAGTTCATCGAACTCACCACGGTCGGCCTTTTCAAGCCCCGCATCTTCGGCGCGATGGAAGAGGTGCCGCAGAAGGCCGTGATCGAACAGAACGTCGCCTCGGCCATAAGGGTCTTTCTCGCAGCTTATGGCGCAAAGCCCTGAAGACGCGGGCGGCGGTCATCAGATGACGAAATCGTGATATCCGCCCGAACGGCAGGCGGTTAGCTTGTCAGCAGTCAAATTCCGCATAAATACGAAGGTCCATTCTCAACCCGTATCTTGGAGAGGAAGACCGGATGGACAGCATTCTTGCGCTCATGCAAGACCCGGCCGCGTGGGTAGCCCTCGTCACGCTCGTCGTGATGGAGGTCGTTCTCGGCATCGACAACCTTATCTTCATCTCGATCCTGACGAACAAGCTGCCCCCCGAGCATCGCGAAAGGGCCCGCCGTATCGGCATCGGCCTCGCGCTCATCATGCGCCTTGCGCTGCTCGGCACCATTGCCTGGATCGTCCAGCTCACCACTCCGGTCTTCGAGGCCTTCGGCCATGGCTTCTCCTGGAAGGACATGATCCTGATCGCCGGCGGTCTCTTCCTCGTCTGGAAGGCGACGAAGGAAATCCACCACAATGTCGACCCCATCGACCACAAGGAAGACATGATGGGCGGCGCGGCCTCGACGACGTTCACGGCGGCGATCGGCCAGATCCTGCTGCTTGACCTCGTCTTCTCCATCGACAGCATCATCACCGCCGTCGGCATGACGCCGCACCTGCCGATCATGGTGGTCGCCGTCCTCGTCGCCGTCACGGTCATGCTGCTTGCGGCCACGCCGCTCGCCAACTTCATCGAGAAGAACCCGACGATCGTCATGCTGGCGCTCGCCTTCCTCCTGATGATCGGCACGACACTGATCGCCGAAGGCATGGGCTTCCATGTGCCAAAGGGCTACGTCTACGCTGCGATGGCCTTCTCGGCCCTTGTCGAGGTGCTCAACATGTTCTCCCGCCGGGCGCGGCAAAGGAGCAGGGCCTCGGGCCACTAGAGCAATTCCAGCAAAAAGTGCGAAGCGGTTTTGCGCCCGGAATTGCTTAAAAACAAACAGACAGAGCGTTTTCGCGATTCGAAGAAAAGCGGGAATGTTCCTGGCACGAAGAAACCGGCGGGACCTTCATCCCGCCGGTTCCCGTTTGGAAAGGTGCTGAAGACGGACCGGACAGGTGGGGAGCTCGACTGCCGTTTCGTTGGCCACGGGAAGAAACCGGAAAAACGCCCGTGTTCTCCATCCCCGTCGCGTCCGGTTGACACGGTCCGCCTTCTCTTGGCAAACCGCCCGGCAAATGGATTGTTCCGCAAAAGTTTGTGACCGGCTTGCGCGTCTTGCAGGAACCGGGAAGGCCCGTACGGAATTCATGTCGAGCATCGTCCCGCCGCACGGACCGAAATATGACCCTTGAGCAGACCTTCGCCTTCGTCGTCATCACGCTCATGATGGCGGCGTTCATCTGGGGACGGTTTCGCTACGACCTCGTTGCCTGTTGCTCGCTGCTCCTGGCGCTCGCGCTCGGCATCGTGCCCTTCGACAGGGCCTTTTCCGGTTTCAGCGACGACATCGTCATCATCGTCGGCAGCGCATTGATGGTCAGCGCGGCCGTCGCCCGCTCAGGCATCGTCAATCTCGCGGTCAAGCGCTTCTTCCCGAACCTCACCTCCGGCCGCGCGCAGCTCGCGCTGCTGCTCGTCTCCGTCGCGGTGCTCTCGGCGTTCATCAAGAACATCGGCGCGCTTGCCATCATGATGCCGCTCGCCTTCCAGTTCGCCCGGAAATCCGGCACGCCCGCCTCGAAATTCCTGATGCCCATGGCCTTCGCCGCGCTGCTCGGCGGCCTGATGACGCAGATCGGCACCTCGCCGAACATCGTCGTCTCGCGGCTGCGCCAGGAGATCACCGGCGAGAGCTTCACCATGTTCGACTTCACGCCCGTCGGCGCCACGCTGGCGGTCTGCGGCATCCTCTTCATGCTGTTCTTCAACCGCATCGTGCCGGAACGCACGAACAGCAATGCCAGCATAGAGGAATCGCTGGAGGCGGCCGCCTATTCCTCCGACGCGACGGTGGAGGAAGGTTCGCCCTCGGTCGGCAGGTTGCTGAACGACGTGCTGAAACATGGCGACGGCGAGGTGATCGCCACCGCCATCATCCGCGGCCATGTCCATCTCTCCCCGCTGCCCGATGTGCGCCTTGCCGCGGGCGACACGATCCTGATGGAGGGCACGGCGAGAGCGCTCGACAAGGTCGTCTCCGCCGCCGGCCTCATGCTGTCCGGCAAGCCGATCCGCGCCGGGCGCGGCGAGGAAGGCGAGATCAGCGCCATCGAGGCCGTCGTCGGCAACGATTCCCGGCTCATCGACATTTCGGCGCGCAGCATCGCACTGTTTCATTCCTACGGCATCAACCTGCTCGCCGTCAGCCGGCAGGGCGAACGGCTGCGGGAAAAGCTCTCCGCGGTGCGGCTGCGTCCTGGCGACATGGTCGTGCTGCAGGGCAACAACCGCACCCTGCCGACGCTCCTGCCGGAACTTGGCCTGCTTCCCCTCGCCCAGCGCGAGATCCTGCTCGGCGCGCCCCGCCGGGCGATCATCCCCGTGCTGGTGCTGATCGCCGCCATGGCCTCCACCGCCATCGGCCTCGTGCCGGTGGCGACCGGCTTCTTCGCCGCCGCCGTCGCCATGGTGCTCTTGCGCGCCGTGCCGCTGCGCGAAGCCTATGCCGCGCTCGATGGGCCGATCCTCATCATGCTCGCCTGCCTCATCCCCGTCTCCGACAGCCTGCGCACGACGGGCGCCAGCGAGCTCATCGCCGGCTGGCTGGGCGATGTCGCCGTGCACCTGCCGCCCTTCGGCGCCCTCGCCCTCATCCTTTTGACCGCCATGGCCGTCACGCCCTTCCTCAACAATGCCGCGACGGTGCTGGTCATGGCGCCGATCGCCGCGAGTTTCGCCGGCGCGCTCGGCTATCGGCCGGAGGCCTTCCTGATGGCGGTAGCGATCGGCGCGGGCTGCGATTTCCTCACCCCCGTCGGCCACCAGTGCAACACGCTGGTCATGGGGCCGGGGGGCTACAAATTCGCCGATTATCCGCGGGTCGGCCTGCCCTTGTCCTTCCTCATCGTTCTCGTCAGCGTACCGGCCTTGCTCTACGTCTGGCCGGTGCAATAGGCGCGGCTGACTTTTTCTTGACGCGCCGGGCTGAATATGGTCTCACGCAGCCCAACGGAAAGCCTTTCCCCGCCGCCTGTCCGGCGCAAAACCGGGCTCTCCCTCCCTAAAGTGACGCCTTCGCCGCCGGAACCGCCGGCCCGGGGGCGTAGAACCATGTCAAGACGGGCCAAACCATGAGCACTTCCGCAACCGCCTCCGGCGTTCGCGTCCGCATCGCACCCTCCCCGACCGGTGAGCCGCATGTCGGCACCGCCTATATCGCGCTGTTCAACTATCTCTTCGCCAAGAAGAACAACGGCACCTTCATCCTGCGCATCGAGGATACGGACGCCACGCGCTCGACGCCGGAATTCGAGCAGAAGGTGCTGGACGCGCTGAAATGGTGCGGCCTCGAATGGTCGGAAGGCCCCGACATCGGCGGCCCCTACGGCCCCTATCGCCAGTCCGACCGCAAGGACATCTACCGTCCCTTCGTCGACAAGATCGTCGCGAACGGCCACGGCTTCAAGTGTTTCTGCACGCCCGAGCGGCTGGCGGAGATGCGCGAGGCGCAGCGCGCCGCCGGCAAGCCGCCGAAATATGACGGCCTGTGTCTCCATCTCTCCGCCGAGGAAGTGAAGACGCGCGTCGAGGCGGGCGAGCCGCATGTCGTGCGCATGAAGATCCCGACCGAAGGCTCCTGCAAGTTCGTCGACGGCGTTTACGGCCCGGTCGAAATCCCGTGGGATGCCGTCGACATGCAGGTCCTGCTCAAGGCCGACGGCATGCCGACCTACCATATGGCGAACGTCGTCGATGACCACCTGATGAAGATCACGCATGTCGCGCGCGGCGAGGAATGGCTCGCTTCGGTGCCGAAGCACATCCTCATCTACCAGTATCTCGGCCTGGAGCCGCCGGTCTTCATGCACCTGTCGCTGATGCGCAACCACGACAAGTCGAAGCTCTCGAAACGCAAGAACCCGACCTCGATCTCCTATTACTCCGCGCTCGGCTACCTGCCGGAAGCGCTGATGAACTTCCTCGGCCTGTTCTTCATCCAGATCGCCGAGGGCGAGGAACTGCTGACCATGGATCAGCTCGCCGAAAAGTTCGATCCGGAGAACCTGTCCAAGGCCGGCGCGATCTTCGACATCCAGAAGCTCGACTGGCTGAACGGCCGCTGGCTGCGCGAGCAGCTTTCAGAAGAGGAATTCGTCCAGCGCGTGCTTTCCTGGGCGATGGAGAACGACCGCGTCCGCCAGGGGCTGAAGCTCTCGCAGTCGCGCATTTCCAAGCTCGGCGAACTGCCGGACCTTGCCGGCTTCCTGCTGAAATCCGACCTCGGCCTGACGCCGGAGGCCTTCGCCAAGGTGAAATCCACGCCGGAAGAAATCCTCGCAGTCCTCAATCAGGTCCAGCCCGATCTCGAAAAGATGCCGGAATGGACCGTGGAGAGCATCGAGGCGGAGCTGCGCGCCAGCGCCGACAAGCTCGGCAAGAAGCTGAAGGTCGTCGTCGCCCCGCTCTTCGTCGCCGTCTCCGGCTCGTCGCGCTCGCTGCCGCTCTTCGATTCGATGGCCATCCTCGGCCGCTCCGTCGTGCGCCAGCGCCTCAAAGTGGCCGCGCAGGTGGTTGCCTCGATGGTCGGCAGTGGAAAGTAAGGAACAAGAAGAATGAACGAGAAGACAGAAACCGCCCTTTCCTCCGACCCGACGGAAGTCCGCCGCCAGAAGCTCGACCAGCTTCGCCAGACGATCGGCGACGTCTACCCGGCGCATTTCCACCGGACGATGACGAATGCCGAACTTGCGGAAAAATACGAGGACCTGGCGCCCGATACCGAGAGCGGCGACGTGGTGACGGTCGCCGGCCGCGTCTATTCCTCGCGCAATTCCGGCATGTTCATGGACATCCATGACGCCTCGGGAAAGATCCAGATCTTTTCGCACAAGGACACGACGCCCGAAGAAGCCCGCGCGCTGCTGCCGATGATCGATCTCGGCGACATCATCGGCGTGACGGGCGTCGTGCGCCGCACCAAGCGCGGCGAGCTGACGATCAACGCACAGCAAATCGTCATGCTGACGAAGACCCTGCTGCCGATGCCGGAAAAGTGGCATGGCGTGGCGGACATCGAGATCCGCTACCGCAAGCGCCACCTCGACATCATGACCAACGAGGAATCCAAGCTCCGCTTCCAGCAGCGCTCGAAGATCGTCTCCGGCATCCGCCGCTTCATGGAGAACGACGGCTTCATGGAAGTGGAGACGCCCATGCTGCATTCCGTCTATGGCGGCGCGACGGCCGAGCCCTTCAAGACGCACCACAACACGCTGAAGCTCGACATGTACCTGCGCATCGCGCCGGAACTGTTCCTGAAGCGCACGCTGGTTTCGGGCTTGACCGACAAGGTGTTCGAGATCAACCGCAACTTCCGCAATGAGGGCGTGTCCACCCGGCACAATCCCGAATTCACCATGATGGAGTGCTACTGGGCTTATGCCGACTACGAGGACATCATGGACCTCGTGGAACGCCTCTTCGCCGAGCTCGCGGTCAAGATCCACGGCTCGACCGAATTTTCCTACGGCGACAAGCAACTCTCCTTCAAGGGCCCGTTCAAGCGCGTGCCGATGCCCGACGCCGTGAAGGAAGCGACCGGCATCGACTTCCTCGCGATCAAGACGGACGAGGAAGCGCGCGCCGCTGCCAGGGCCGCCGGCTTCGAAGTCGAGAAGGACTGGACCTGGGGCGAATGCCTTGCCTTCGTCTTCGAGGAGAAGGTCGAGCCGACGCTGATCCAGCCCTCGCACGTCACGCACTTCCCGAAGGACATCTCGCCCTTCGCCAAGGAAGTGCCGGGTGAACCGCGCCTCGTCGAGCGTTTCGAGACCTATTGCAACACCTGGGAACTCGGCAACGCCTTCTCCGAGCTGAACGATCCGGAAGAACAGCGCGCCCGCATGGTCGAGCAGCTCGAACAGGCCCATGCCCGCGGCGAGAAGGACAAGCAGCTCGACGACGAATTCCTGGATGCTATCGACCAGGGCATGCCGCCCGCTGGCGGCCTCGGCATCGGTGTCGACCGCCTGATCATGCTGCTCACCAACGCCTCGTCGATCCGCGACGTCATCCTCTTCCCGGCCCGCCGGGCAAAGGCGGACTGAGAGCTGAGGCGGCTGATGCCGGCCACCTCTTGTCTGATTTCGTCCTTGGCTCTTGCCCCTCACCCTAACCCTCTCCCCGCAAGCGGGGAGAGGGGACATGCCCCACGAACGGATATTGGTTGAGGAAACGAGCGGGTCCTATCCCCTTCTCCCCGTTTACGGGGAGAAGGTCGCGGCAGCGGGATGAGGGGCATTCCCTCCTCTACCCGTCAATGCTCGCTGGCGGCGACCTCGTGCGACCCGTCTTCGGCTGACGCTTCGCCGTGGCCACCTTCGGCCTTCGCCTCGCGATGGCCACCCGCTTCCTCGACGGCATGCGGATCGATACAATCCGCCCGCTCCTTCATCGCGGTCACGATGGTCTTGATCTCGTCCAGCGAAAGCTCCTTGCGCTCGCCGTAGAATTCGCCGTTGCCCGCCGGCTGGCCGGTCGTGTAGCGCGCGACGAACGGTGCCGCCATTCCGGGGATGGCTGACGGGTTGCGTGCGAAAAGCACCTCGGCGCCGATGGCGCGGCCGCGCATGTCGGCCCGGTTCACGGGTCCGGCGGCATCGAGCAGGATGACCTGGTAGAGATCGGCCTCCTCGTGGTTGGATACGGCACCGGCGACACGCAGCGCCGTCTTGATGCGCACATCCCCGTCCTTGGCGTCCGAGCGCACATATTTGCGCAACCACTGTTGGCCGTTGCGATCGAGGCGGACGGTGGACACCGTTGTACAGGCAGCGCCCGACACCTGTTCCGCCGGTGGCCCGAGCAAAGCATCGCGCCCGACGAAAATCGCGGCAGCCCCCGACGCACCCGTCAGCACGACGACGCCGGTGACGATGATCAGAAGCTTCCGGGACAAGCGGAAAGAGGTCGGAAGGAACTTCACGGGCGGTGGACTTCTCTTGAAACGCAGGAACACGAACGCGCCGAGAGCACGCGAACTGCCCGCACTCTACAGGCCGGGCGTTTCGGAAGTTTTAAACCCGGGCGTCCGATTCCGGGACGTTTTTGCGAATGATTTGCAATTGCGTTGACAGGGGCGAAAACAGCCCTATAGTTTAATGCAACTCATTCGCAAAAGCAGATCAGGAGAGCCGATGCTCCGCCGTTCGTTCCATACCCTTCTTCTCAGCCTGCCGCTTCTGATGGCAGGCCCCGCTCTTGCACAGGAAAAACCGAAGGTCGTCACGAGCTTCACCATCATCGCCGACATCGCGGCGAATGTGGCGGGCGATGCCGCCGTGGTGGAATCCATCACCAAGCCGGGCGCGGAGATCCACAACTACCAGCCGACCCCGCGCGATATCCTGAAGGCGCAGGACGCCAAGCTGGTGCTGTGGAACGGGCTGAACCTCGAACTCTGGTTCGAGAAGTTCCTCGCCAATCTCGGCGATGTGCCGAACGTCACCGTCAGCGAGGGCATCGAGCCGATGAGCATCGTGCAGGGCCCCTATGAGGGCAAGCCGAACCCGCATGCCTGGATGTCGCCGGCCAACGCGCTCATCTATGTCGAGAACATCCGCAAGGCGCTGGTCGCGCTCGACCCCGCCAATGCCGCGACCTATGACGCGAACGCCAAGGCCTACAGCGAGAAGATCACCGCACTCGGCGCCGAGATGAAGACGAAGATCGATGCATTGCCCGAGGAAAAACGCTGGCTCGTCACCAGCGAGGGCGCCTTCAGCTACCTCACCCGCGATTTCGGCCTCAAGGAACTCTTCCTCTGGCCGATCAACGCCGACCAGCAAGGCACGCCCAAGCAGGTGAAGGCCGTGATCGACGCGGTGCGCGAACACAATATCCACGTCGTCTTCTCTGAAAGCACCGTTTCAGACGACCCGGCAAGGCAGGTGGCCGCGGAGACCGGCGCGGCCTATGGCGGCGTGCTCTATGTCGACTCGCTGAGCGAGGCGGACGGCCCCGTGCCGACCTATCTCGACCTCCTGCGCGTCACGTCGGAGACCATCGTGAAGGGTCTTTCACAATGATGATGGGCGGCAGGCCGAAGAAGGTGGACGGCATTCTCGCCGAGGACGTGACCGTCACCTACCGCAACGGCCACACGGCGCTGACGCATGCCAGCTTCTCCGTGCCGAAGGGCACGATCACCGCGCTCGTCGGCGTCAACGGCGCCGGCAAGTCCACGCTCTTCAAGGCGATCATGGGCTTCGTGCCGGTCGCCGCCGGCAAGGTGACCATCCTCGGCCTTTCCGTGAAGGAGGCGCTGAAGAAGAACCTCGTCGCCTATGTGCCGCAGGCCGAGGAGGTCGACTGGACCTTCCCCGTGCTCGTCGAGGACGTCGTCATGATGGGCCGCTACGGCCACATGAACTGGCTGCGTATTCCGACGAAGCACGACCACGAGATGGTCGAGCAAGCGCTGTCGCGGGTGAACATGAGCGACTTCCGCAAGCGCCAGATCGGCGAGCTCTCGGGCGGGCAGAGGAAGCGCGTCTTCCTCGCTCGCGCGCTCGCGCAGGAGGGCCAGGTGATCCTGCTCGACGAGCCCTTCACCGGCGTCGACGTGAGGACGGAGGAGCAGATCGTCGACCTGCTCGGCAAACTGCGCGACGAGGGCCGCGTCATGCTGGTCTCCACCCACAATCTCGGCAGCGTGCCGGACTTCTGCGACCGCACCGTCTTCGTGAAGGGCACCGTCATCGCCTCCGGCCCGACGGCCGAGACCTTCACCGAAGCCAATCTGGAGCGCGCCTTCGGCGGCGTGCTGCGCCACTTCATCCTCGGCGGCCGCGACCTGCACGACGACGAGGACAAGCGCTCCGTCAAGGTCATCACCGACGACGAGCGCCCCTTCGTCATCTACGGCGAGCGCGACGCGGAGAAGACGCCGTGATCGACACGCTCCTCGAACCCTTCGGCTACGGCTACATGGTGAACGCCATGTGGGTGAGCGCGCTGGTCGGCTGTATCTGCGGCTTCCTGTCCGCCTATCTCATGCTGAAGGGCTGGTCGCTGATCGGCGACGCGCTCTCCCATTCCATCGTGCCCGGCGTTGCCGGCGCCTACATGCTGGGCCTGCCCTTCGCGGCCGGCGCCTTCCTCTCCGGCGGGCTTGCCGCCGCCACGATGCTCTTCCTCAACCGGAAGACCAGATTGAAGGAAGACGCCATCATCGGCATGATCTTCTCCTCCTTCTTCGGCCTCGGCCTCTTCATGGTCTCGCTCGCCCCGACGCCGGTGAACATCCAGACCATCGTGCTCGGCAACATCCTCGCCGTCAGCCCGGAGGACACGATCCAGCTCGCCATCATCGGCGTCGTCACGCTCGTCATCCTGCTCCTGAAGTGGAAGGACCTGATGGTCACCTTCTTCGATGAGAGCCATGCCCGCTCGATCGGCCTCAACCCGACGGGCTTGAAGATCCTGTTCTTCACGCTGCTCAGCGCCTCCACGGTCGCGGCCATGCAGACGGTCGGCGCCTTCCTCGTCATCGCCATGGTGGTAACGCCGGGTGCTACCGCCTATCTGCTGACGGACCGCTTCCAGCGGCTGATCACGATCGCCGCCGCGCTCGGCGCCGGCACCAGCCTCGTCGGCGCCTATATCTCCTATTTCCTGGATGGGGCGACGGGCGGCATCATCGTCGTTCTGCAGACGGCGATCTTCTTTACCGCCTTCCTCTTCGCCCCGAAACACGGCCTTCTTGCCGCGCGCCGCAGGGGTCGCCTGGCGCTCGAAGCCCTGGAGGCGAAGCTGCCATGAACGAGACACTCGAACTTGCGATCATGCCCTTCCAGCTCGCCTTCATGCAGAACGCCTTCCTGGTGACGCTGATGATATCGGTGCCGATGGCGCTGCTCTCCTGTTATCTCGTGCTGAAGGGCTGGTCGCTGATGGGCGACGCGGTCTCCCATGCTGTCCTGCCGGGCGTCGTCATCGCCTATGTCCTGGGCCTGCCCTTCGCCGCCGGCGCCTTCGTCGCGGGCCTGTTCTGCGCGCTTTCGGCCGGCTACCTCAAGGACAACAGCCGGGTGAAGGAGGATACGATCCTCGGCATCGTCTTTTCCGGCATGTTCGCGCTCGGCCTCGTTCTCTACGTGAAGATCCAGCCGGATATCCATCTCGACCACATCCTCTTCGGCGACATGCTCGGCATCGCCGCCGCCGATCTCGTGGAGACGGCCGCGATCGCCGCGGCCTCGACGGCCTTCATCCTCCTCTTCCGCAAGGACCTCCTGGTGCATGCCTTCGACCGGCAGCACGCCTCGGCCATCGGTCTGCCGGTGAAACTGCTGCATTACGGCCTGCTCGCCGTGCTGTCGCTCGTCGTGGTCGGCGCGCTGAAGGCGGTCGGCATCATCCTCGCCATCGCCATGCTGGTGGCGCCGGGCGCCATTGCCGCCCTCCTCACGCGGCGCTTCCCGAGCATGCTCATGGTCGCCGTCGCGGTTGCCCTCGGCGCCACCTTCTTCGGCATCTGGCTGAGCTTCCTCATCGACAGCGCCCCCGCCCCGAGCATCGTGCTCCTGATGACCGTCCTCTTCGTGCTCGCCTTCCTGCGGCAGGTGCTGCAGAGCCGCAAACCGGCGCAGGAGGCCGGCGAGCGGGCCTGATCCGGCACGGCTGCCGCTCGGTCGACAGCCGTGCGCTTTCCGTCTATCGTCCGCCGCAACCTGCCGTTCCTGCTTCGCGAGGGACGGCGCAACGAACGAAAACAACACGCAACGGGACGGCATGGCGCATATTGGTATCGTCGGCGGCGGCCTCATGGGCTGCGCCACAGCGCTCAATCTCCTGGAACAGGGCCACAGCGTCACCATCCTGGAGCGGGACGCCGGCGGCCTGCCGGCCTCGGTCGGCAATGCGGGCATCCTGGCCGTGCCGGAAATCGATCCGCTCGCCCGGCTGGACATGCTGCTCTCCGTGCCGAAATGGCTGCTCGATCCGCTGGGGCCGCTGACCCTGCGCTGGCAGGATCTGCCGGCGCTCACCCCCTGGCTCATCCGCTTCCTCCTTTCGGCCCGCGCCGGCACGGCCGCAGAAAGCCGCAAAGCCCTGCTTTTCCTCATGAAGACGGCGGAAGCCGATCATGTGCGCCTCGGCGCGATGGCCGGCCTCTCCGGCCATATGCGCGACACCGGCGCGCTGACGGTCTTCGACAGCGCCGCGGCCCGCGACAAGGTGTTCGCGCACGAGGCGGAGAATGCCCGGCTGATCGGCTGCAACGTTGAGGCGCTGGACGTGGAAGAAGCCCGCCGTCGCGTGCCGGCCCTCTCGGGACCTTTTGCCGGCGCCATCTTCAACGACGGCTACAAGACCTTCGAATATCCGTTGACCTTCCTGCGCCGCCTGCAGGCGCTGCTGCGCGACCGCGCGGCACTGCTCGACGCCACCGTGTCGCGGGTCGCCCGGGCGGAGAGCGGCATCAGCGTGACGACGGAGGGCGGCCGGACCTTCACCTTCGATCGCCTTGCGATCACCGCGGGCGTCTGGTCGCGCCGCTTCGTCGCCGATCTCGGCCTGAAGGTGCTGCTTGAAACCGAGCGCGGCTACAACACCACCTTCATGAACCCGTCGACGACGCTCGAAATGCCGGTCTTCTTCTCCGAGCACGGCTTCGTGGCGACGCCCTTCGAGAATGCGCTGCGTATCGGCGGCGCGGTGGAGCTCGCCTCGCCCGACGCGCCCGCCAACTACAGGCGCGCCGCCGCCATGCGCAGGAAGATGCGCCGCTACGTGCCGGACCTTCCGGAAGAAGGCGGCACCGAATGGATGGGGCGGCGCCCCTCCACCCCGGATTCGCTGCCCGTCATCAGCCTGCATCCGGGCGATCCGCGCATCGCCTTTGCCTTCGGCCACGGCCATCTCGGCCTCACGCTTTCCGCAACGACCGGCCGCCATGTCGCCCAACTTCTGGCCGGTGAGGGTGAAAGCGCGCTTGCCCCCTTCTCCATCGCCCGTTTCCAGTAGGCGCGCGATCTCCATAAAGACAAGAAGAAAGACACCCGCAATGCACAAGGTTATTTTCGACACGGATCCCGGCGTCGACGACGCGATGGCGCTGCTGTTCCTGCACAATCATCCCGAGATCGACCTCATCGGCATCACCACCGTCTTCGGCAATGCCGCCATCGAGACCACAACGCGCAACGCCCTGTTCCTGAAACGCGAATGGGGCATCGCGGCCCCCGTCGCCCGCGGCGAGGGTAAGACCTACAATCCGATGCGCAACCCGGTCGACTGGCCGGTGCTGATCCACGGCCATGACGGGCTCGGCAATATCGACGTGCCCGACACGATCGACCTGCCGCTCGATCCGCGCCCGGCGCACCGCTTCATCATCGAGACCGTACGGGCCAATCCCGGCGAGGTGACGCTGATCGCCGTCGGCCGCATGTCGAACCTCGCCTATGCGCTGAAGGAAGACCCCGGTATTGCCGGCCTCGTCAGGCAGGTCATCATCATGGGCGGCGCCTTCGACGTGCCCGGCAACATCACGCCGGCCGCCGAAGCCAACATCCACGGCGACCCGGAAGCCGCCGACGCGGTGATGACGGCGCCGTGGAAGGTCGTGGTCGTCGGCCTCGACGTGACGATGAAGACGGTGATGACCCGCAAGCGCCTCGCCGAACTCACCGAGCGGAACGGCAAGCACCTGAAGCTGCTTTCCGACATCTCGCAATTCTACATCGACTTCTACGGCCAGCATGTGGAGGACGAGGGCATGGTGGTGCATGACAGCTGCGCCTGCATCTATCTCGTCGCCCCCGAGCTCTTCACCACCCGCCCCGGCGCGATCCGCGTCGTCGCCGGCGGCATTGCCGATGGCCAGACGATCCAGAAGCCGGACGCCCGCACATTCCCGCCCGGCAACTGGGACGACCTGCCGAGCCAGCACGCCTGCATCGGCATCGATGCGGAAAAGGTGATGGCGCTGCTCGACGAGACGCTCGTCCGCTGAGGAGCCTGCCCCTCACCCCCTACCGGAATCTTCTCCCCGCAAGCGGGGAGAAGGAGGATGTGGCAATGCCGTACCCTATCAGCGATCACTCTGCCGCAAGCAGCGGGAGGGAGGAAGGCGGCGCGTCCATCGCTCCTCGCCCCGCTTGCGGGGAGAGGATGCCGGCAGGCAGGTGAGGAGCAACCCTCGCCCCGAGAGCCTGCTCAGCCCGGCGGGCCCGGCAATTGCCAGTCGATCGGCTTGCGGCCGTGCTTTTCGAGAAACGCGTTCGCCTTGGAAAACGGCCGCGAGCCGAAGAAGCCGTTATGGGCGGAAAGCGGCGAAGGATGGGCCGAGCGCAGCACGAGATGGCGGTCCCGATCGACGAAGGCCGCCTTCTTCTGCGCATAGGAGCCCCAGAGGATGAAGACGACGGGCTTTTCCTGCTCGTTGACGGCGCGGATGACCGCGTCGGTGAACCGCTCCCAGCCGCGGCCCTGGTGCGAGGCGGCGCGGCCCATCTCCACCGTCAGCACGCTGTTCAAAAGCAGGACGCCCTGCTTCGCCCAATGCTCCAGGAAGCCATGACGGACCGGCGGGATGCCGAGATCGTCCTGCATTTCCTTGTAGATATTGACCAGCGACGGCGGGATGCGCACGCCGGGCTGCACGGAAAAGCAGAGCCCGTGCGCCTGCCCCTCGCCGTGATAGGGATCCTGCCCGAGGATGACGACACGCACCTCCTCCAGAGGCGTCAGGTCGAGGGCTCGGAAATATTCCGAGCCTTTCGGGAAGATGCGGCGTCCCGCCTGCTTCTGCTCCAGGAGGAAGGCCTTGAGGTCGGCCATGTAGGGGCTGGAGAATTCCGCCGCCAGGGGCGCCTTCCAGCTTTCCCCGACCTTCACTTCGCCCGCTGCCATCGCCCGCTCCCGTGTCTTCCTTCGAGAAGACGGAGTTTAACGCCTGACAGCGGCAAGAACCGGCGGCAGGGCCGGTCATCCACAGCTAATCTTGCCCGACGCCGAGCACCGTCATCAGGTTCTTCATGCGCGCAGCGGCGAGGTCCGGCCTGTCGAGCACGTTGGCCCGGTCGGCAAGGCGGAAGACGTCGGCATAGTGCAGGAGGCCGCGGGCCGACTGCATGCCGGCCGGCATGGTGAAATGGTCCTGGTGGCCGTTGAGCCAGGCGAGGAAGACGACGCCCGCCTTGTAATATTGCGTCGGCGCCTCGAAGATCTTGCGCGAGAGCGGCACCGTCGGCTCGATGACGGCCCGGAAGGTGGCGGCATCGCCAGTCGCGAGCGCTGCCAACGCCTTGGAAGCCTGCGGGGCGACCGCATCGAAGATGCCGAGCAGGGCATGGCTGTACCTCCGCCCGTCACCCTCGATCAGCTCGGCATAGTTGAAGTCATCGCCCGTGAAGCAGAGCACGCCCTCCGGCAGCCGGTTGCGCAACGCCACCTCGCAGGCATTGTCGAGCAGCGAGATCTTGATGCCCTCGACCTTGCCGCGGTTCTCCGCGATGATCGACAGGACCGTCTCCAGCGCAGGCGCGAAATCCCTGGAGCCCCAGTAGCCCGCAAGCTGCGGGTCGAACATGTCGCCCAGCCAGTGCAGCACCACCTTGTCCTTCGCCTGGCCGAGGATGCGGCCATAGACCTTGCGGTAGTCGTCCGGCGAGGCCGCCAGGCGAGCGAGCGCCCGGCTCGCCATTATGATGGCCCGGCCACCGTGTTTCTCGACGAAACCGACCTGCTCCTCATAGGCCCGGATCACGTCGTCAAGCGAACGCGCATCGGCGGGGTCGAGTTGGTCCGTGCCCGCGCCGCAGGCGAGATCGGCGCCCGGCACGATCTTCGCCTCGGCCAGCGAGCGGCGGATCAGCTCCTGCGCGCCGGCCCAGTCGAGCCCCATGCCGCGCTGCGCCGTGTCCATCGCCTCGGCGATGCGGAAGCCGAGCGACCAGAGATGGTGCCGGAACGCCATCGTACGCTCCCAGTCGATGGCCGGCGCCTCCCACGGCCGCGCGTCGCGACGCGGATCGGAAACCACATGGGCCGCCGCATAGGCGATGCGGCTGAAGACAGGCGCGGCGGTGGGGCGCTCAAGCGGCGTCCCGACAAGCTCGTAGCGGGCAAGGCCGCCATCCGGCTGCGGCAGGGTAAGGCTGATCGGCATGAAATCCTCCCGGGTTTTTCAGGGCAATAATTTAGATCGTTCCAAATTTCAAGGGAGATTTTTGCCGGATTGCGTTCGGCAGCGACGCGTCGCCAGCCATGTCGAGAGACAGGAAAGCGCCTGCTCCGCCCTCTGCAGTCATTCTCGACCTTGAGCCGGGATTCCCTGAATCCGAGACCTTGCGGACGTAGCATGGATGGTCGGGTCAAGCCCGACCATGACGAGCGGAGAGGATGGCGATACAATATGAGGGCATCTGGTCTTTGCCATTCAACTTCATCAAGCGCGATCCAAACCCTCTTGACAAATTTGGAACGATCCAATTAATTGCCGTCAACAAGCGGGCTCGAACGCCCTGCGCAGGGAGGAAGACCGTGAACAAGAGCCGGGTGACCGTCGTCGATATTGCGCGCGCCGCCGGCGTGTCGAAGTCGACCGTCTCGCTCGTGCTGCAGGCAAGCCCCCTGGTGAACGAGGCGACCCGCGCCAGGGTGAACGCCGTCATCCGCGAACTCGGCTATGTCTACAATCGCGGCGCGGCGAACCTGCGCCAGTCCGCATCCTCGCGGATCATCGGCATCATCGTCAACGACCTCACCAACTCCTTCTTCGCCGAGCTTGCCGTCGGCATGGACATGGTCATGCAGTCGGCCGGCTACGTGCAGTTTTTGTCGAACTCCGCCGAAAGCGTCGACCGCCAGCGCGAGGTCATCGCCTCCATGCGCGAGCACGGCATTGCCGGCCTCATCCTGTCGCCGGCCCGCGGAACGGAGGCGGCCGACCTGAAGCCGCTCGCCGCCAGCGGCATCCCGGTCGTCGCCGTGGTGCGCAATGTCGTCGGTGCCAAGGTCTCGACGCTGTTCTCCGACAACTATGCCGGCGCGAAGGATGCCGTACGGCACCTCGTCTCGCTCGGCCATACCCGCATCGCCTTCCTCGGCGGCATCGCCAACACCACGGTCTTCACCGAGCGCGTCGAAGGCTGGCGGGATGCACTTTCGGAAGCCGGACTTGCGGCGCCGGACCGGCTCGTCATCGGCACGGCGGCCTCGCGCGCCGGCGGCGTTGCCGCCATCGAGCGCGCGCTGCTTCTGCCCGAGGCGCCGACCGCCGCGCTCTGCTTCAACGACGCCGCCGCCTTCGGCGTGTGCGACGGCCTGCGCGCCGCCGGCAAGGAGCCGGGCCGCGACTTCGCCGTGGTGGGCTTCGACGACGTGATCGAGGCCGAAACCGCCGTGCCGGCGCTGACGACGGTCTCCGTTGACCCGCAGGGCATGGGCCGGCGCGCGGCGCAACTCTTGCTGAAACAGATCAATGCCGGCCGGGTGGAGCCCGAGACCATCGTCAGCTCCGTGCGCCTCGTCGTGCGCCAGAGCTGCGGTGCCGGCCAGACGGACAGGACGAGGAGGATTTCCGCATGACAAACTGGGGTTTGATCGGCGCAAGCACGATCGCGAAGGAATGGGTGATCGGCGCGATCCGCGCGACGGGCGGCGAGGTCGTCTCCGTGATGAGCACGAGCGCCGAGCGCGGCCGCGCCTATGCGGACGAGCAGCGCATCGCAAAGTCGGTCACGACGCTTGCCGATCTGCTCGACGACCCTGAGATCGACGCCGTCTACATCTCGACGACGAACGAGCTGCACCGCGACCAGGCCCTCGCCGCGGCGAAGGCGGGCAAGCACATCCTGTGCGAAAAGCCGCTCGCCCTTTCGCTCGACGATGCCCGCGCCATGATCGCGGCGGCAGAGGCGGCCGGCGTCGTGCTGGCGACGAACCACCACCTGCGCAATGCCGCGACGCACCGGGCGATGCGCGATGCCATCAAGGCCGGCCGCATCGGCAAGCCGCTGTCGGCCCGCGTCTTCCACGCCGTCTACCTCCCGCCGCACCTGCAGGGCTGGCGGCTCGACAAGCCGGAGGCCGGCGGCGGCGTCATCCTCGACATCACCGTGCACGATGCCGACACGCTGCGTTTCGTGCTCGACGACGATCCGGTGGAGGCCGTCGCCTTCTCGCAGGCCGGCGGCATGGGCAAGGCGGGGCTGGAGGATGCCGTGATGGGCGTGCTGCGCTTCGGCTCCGGCACGATCGCGCAGTTCCATGACGGCTTCACCACGAAATTCGCCGAAACCGGCCTCGAAGTCCATGGCACGGAGGGCTCCCTCATCGGCCGCAATGTCATGACGCAGCGCCCGACCGGCACGGTGACGCTCCGGGATGCCGACGGCGAGCACGAGCTGCCGCTCGACCATCACAACCTCTACGAGGCCACCCTCGCCGCCTTCCATGCCGCCATCGCCGGCAAGGGAACGCCCTCGGCCACCGGCGAAGACGGCATCTGGTCGCTGGCGACGGGCCTTGCCGTCGTCGAGGCGGCCCAAACGGGCCGTGCGGTCCGCATCGAACCGGGACTGTGAGCCCCATGAGCAAGCATATCACCCCGCGCGAGGCGGCAGGCCTGATCCCGGATGGCGCCGTCGTCTCGGTCTCCTCCTCCTCCGGCCTCGGCTGCCCGGACCTGATGCTGAAGGCGATCGGTGAACGTTTCGACGAAACGGGCCATCCGAGGAACCTGACGACGCTGCACCCCATCGCCGCCGGCGACATGAGCGGCATCAAGGGCGTCGACTACATCGCCAGGAAAGGCCTCTTGAAGACGATCATCGGCGGCTCCTATCCGTCCGGCCCCTCCTCCTCCGAACCGCCGCTCATCTGGCAGATGATCGGCGCGAACGAGGTCGCCGCCTACAACATCCCCTCCGGCATCCTCTTCGACATGCACCGCGAAGCGGCCGCCAAGCGCCCCGGCGTCATCACCAAGGTCGGCCTGGAGACCTTCGTCGACCCAAGCCGCGAAGGTTGCGCGATGAACGAAGCCGCGGCGACCGAGCCGGTGGTGGAGAAGATCACCTTCGCCGGCGAGGAATGGCTCTACTTCAAGGCGATCGCGCCTCACGTGGCGATCATTCGCGCCACCACCGCCGACGAGCGCGGCAACCTCACCTACGAACACGAGGGCGCCACTCTCGGCGGGCTCGACCAGGCGCTCGCCGCCCGCAACAATGGCGGCATCGTCATCGCGCAGGTCAAGCGCATCACCAAGGACGGCTCCCTGAAGCCGCACGACGTGCGCGTGCCCGGCGTGCTGGTCGATTACATCGTGGTCGATCCGGACCAGAAGCAGACGACGCAGACCCTCTACGACCCCGCCATTTCCGGCGAGATCTTCCGCCCGCTCGCCAGTTTCCGCGTGCCCGAGTTCAACATCCAGAAGGTCATCGCCCGCCGCGTGGCCGAGGAGCTGGAGGCCGGCAGCGCGGTCAATCTCGGCTTCGGCATCTCCGCCAACGTGCCGCGCATCCTGCTGGAAGAGGGCCTGCACGGCGCCGTCACCTGGGTGATCGAGCAGGGCGCCGTCGGCGGCGTGCCGTTGCTCGACTTCGCCTTCGGCTGCGCTTCCAATGCCGATGCCTTCATGCCCTCGCCCTACCAGTTCACCTATTTCCAGGGTGCCGGCTTCGATGCCTCGCTGCTCTCCTTCCTGGAAATCGGCAGGGACGGCTCGGTGAACGTCTCGAAACTCTCCTTCCGTCCGCATGTGACGGCGGGGGCCGGCGGCTTCGTCGACATCACGGCGCGGGCGAAGAAGATCGTCTTCTCCGGCATGTTCAATGCCGGCGCCAGGCTTGCCGTCGCGGATGGAAAGCTCGTCATCGAGAAGGAAGGCAAGCTGAAGAAGCTGGTCAATGCCGTCGAGCATGTCACCTTTTCCGGCCCGCGCGGCGTCGCACAGGGGCAGGACATCACCTATGTCACCGAGCGCTGCGTCATGAAGCTGACGCCCGACGGCATCGTGCTAACCGAGATCGCGCCCGGCGTCGATCTCAAGGCGCATATCCTCGACCAGTCGGAATTCGCGCTGATCGTTTCGCCCAACCTCACGGTGATGGACGCAAAGCTCTTCACCGATGCACTGACCGGCCTCACGCTGCCCGAAAAGGCGCCGCGCACGCTGGCGGGAGCCGCCCATGGCTGAGCCGCGCATCCGCATCGATATCGAAGGTCCTCTCGCGACGATCACCGTCGCGCGGCCGGAAAAGCTGAACGCCTTCGACATCGACATGCTGAAGGAGCTTTCGGCGGCCTGCGACGCGGTCGAGGCGAATGCCGCGGTGCGTGTCGCCATCCTCACCGGCGAAGGCAAGGCCTTCTCCGCCGGCGGCGATATCCGCGCCTGGGCCGGCATGGAGCCGAACGAATTCGGCCATGCCTGGGTGCGCTTCGGCCACCGCGTCTTCGAACGGCTGGCGACGCTGCGCATGCCGCTGATCGCCGCTATCAACGGCCATGCGCTCGGCGGCGGGCTGGAACTGGCGGCGGCGGCCGATATCCGCATCGCGGACGCCCAGGTGAAGATCGGCCTGCCGGAAGCCGGCCTCGGCATGGTGCCCGGCTGGTCCGGCACGCAGCGGCTGGTGAAGCGTTTCGGCGCCCAGGCGGTGCGCCGCATGCTGCTCGGCGGCGAGGTGCTGACGGCGGCGGAAGCCGCAACGCTCGGCATCGTCGATCAGGTGGTGGAAACCGGGACAGCCGTGCAAGCGGCCAAGACCTATGCCGCGCGCATCGCGGCCCGCGGGCCGGCGGCAACGGAAGTTTCCAAGCTGATGATCGCAGTGGCGAACGGCGAGGACAATGGCGCGGCGGTGGAGGCCCTCGGCTCGATCCTCGTCGCCAAGACCGGGGACCTCAAGGAAGGCGTCGCCGCCTTCACGGGCAAGCGCCCCGCTGATTTCAAGGGAGAATGGTGATGACCGCGCATGTGAAACCCAAGGCGCTGGAAAACTTCAAGGCACGCGATTTCCGCATGCTGATCGACGGCGCCTGGACGGAGGGCACCGGCCAGCCGATCGAGCGCATCGCGCCCGGCCACGGCATCGTCGTCAGCCGCTATCCGGCCGGCAGCAAGGGCGATGCCGAGCGCACCATCGCCGCCGCGCGCAAGGCCTTCGACGACGGACCATGGCCGTCCATGACCGGCGCCGAGCGCTCCAACATCCTCCTGAAGGCCGCCGACCTCATCGCCGCGCGCGCGGATGAGCTCGCCTTCCTCGACTGCATCGAAAGCGGCAAGCCGATCAGCCAGGCCAAGGGCGAACTCGGCGGCGCCGTCGACATCTGGCGCTATGCCGCGGCGCTTGCCCGCGATCTTCACGGCGAAAGCTACAACACGCTCGGCGACGGCACGCTCGGCGTCGTGCTGCGCGAGGCGATCGGCGTCGTGTCGATCATCACGCCGTGGAATTTCCCCTTCCTGATCGTAAGCCAGAAATTACCATTCGCGCTCGCCGCCGGCTGCACGACGGTGGTCAAGCCGTCCGAGCTCACCTCGGGCTCGACGCTCGTCCTCGGGGAGATCCTCATCGAGGCAGGCGTGCCCGCAGGCGTCGTCAACATCGTCACCGGCACCGGCCCGGAGGTCGGCGCGCCGATGACGACGCATCCGGATGTCGACATGGTCTCCTTCACCGGCTCGACCGGCGTCGGCCGCCTGACCATGGCCAATGCGGCGCAGACGTTGAAGAAGGTGTCGCTCGAACTCGGCGGCAAGAACCCGCAGATCGTCTTCCCCGATGCCGATCTCGACGCCTTCGTCGACGCCGCCGTCTTCGGCGCCTATTTCAATGCCGGCGAATGCTGCAATGCCGGCTCGCGGCTGATCCTGCACACATCCATCGCCGCCGACGTGACAGCCCGCATCGCGGACCTGGCGAAGAAGGTGAAGGTCGGCGATCCGCTCGATCCGGCGACGCAGGTCGGCGCGATCATCACGCCGCAGCACCTGGCAAAGATCGGCGCCTATGTGGACGGCGCGGCGAAGGCCGGCGCCTCGGTGGCGCTCGGCGGTGCGGCGCTCGACCTCGGCCTCGGCCAGTTCATGGCCCCGACCATCCTTTCGGGCGTTCAGCCGGACATGGCCGTCGCCCGCGAGGAAGTGTTCGGTCCGGTGCTTTCGGTTCTGACCTTCGAGACGACGGAAGAGGCGATCCGCATCGCCAATGCCATCGACTACGGCCTGTCGGCCGGCGTCTGGAGCCGGGACTTCGACACCTGCCTCACCGTCGGCCGCAAGGTGCGCGCCGGCACGATCTGGATGAACACCTTCATGGATGGCGCCTCGGAGCTGCCCTTCGGCGGCTACCGCCAGTCCGGCCTCGGCCGAGAGCTCGGCCGCCATGCGGTGGAGGACTATACGGAGACCAAGACGCTCAACATGCATATCGGTGCGCGCACCGGCTGGTGGATGCCGCGATGAGCCACGCTTTCCCGACAACCATGGCTGGGACCGGCGCTGCCGCCCGCTCAGGGCGTCGGGAAGCTGAATTGCGGGCTCTGCAGGATAGAGAGGTCCTCGATGGGCTCGCCGCCGATGCGCTTCAGCAGCAGCCGGCCCATCGCCTCGCCTGCCGCCGTCAGGTCCTCGTAGATCGTCTCGACCTTCGGCTGGATCTGGCTGAGCAGCCGAGACGTCTGCTTGGCGACGATGTCGTATTCGCCGCCGAGCGAAAGGCCGCGGTCGCTCATGCCGGTGATCGTGGCGAGCGCCGACACCTCGCCGGGACAGGCGAAGCCGTCGGGCGGATCGGGCTCGGCGCTGCGGCGGCGCACATAGTCGCGAATCATGTCGGCGGGGCTGTCGAGATCGAGCGCCTCGGGAATCTCGTAGGCGACTCCGGCCTCACGCACGGCAGTCATGAAACCGTGCAGCATGTGCTGGTAGAAGGTAAGGCGCCGGGGCGGCAGGATGATCGTCACCTTGCGTCGGCCCTTGACGATCAGCCGTCTGGTGGCCGCATAGGCGAAGGCGAAATTGTCGTAATCGACGAAGGCATGCGGGGTGGAGAATTCCGTGCGGCCGTGGGTGACGAAGGGAAAGCCGTTTTCCAGCAGCAGCCGCACGCGCGGATCGAAGGGTTCAGTCCGGGAAAAGATGAGACCATCGGCCATGCCGTTGCGGATGATGTAGTTGACGGCATCGACATTGCTGCCATCGAGGAAATTCGGCGTGACGATGAGATGGTAGGCGGTGCCCTGAAGGGCGCGCGCCAGGCCATGCATGATGGACGTGCCGAAGCCCAGGATCTCCTCATGCGGATCGAGCAGGACGGATACGACATTGGTGCGACCCGTCTTGAGGCGCTGGGCGGCGCGATCCGGCAGGTAACCGATCTCGGCGGCGACCTCGTGCACGCGCCGGCGCGTCGTCTCGGAGATCTGCGGCGCGTTGCCGAGCGCACGGGAAACCGTGGTGACCGCGAGGCCCGTCATTTCCGCAATCGTCTTCAGCGTCGGCTTGCCGGTTCGAAGCACGTTGCGGGCGGGGTCACTGTCGGCGGGCTTTTCGATGCGGGACACGGGTGCGGTTCTTCGAATGGCGGCAGGCGATATCCGGCACCATACCGGCGAGCCCCGTCTTCGGCAATCTTGCATCGCACAGAATTTAAAACGATTTCAGTGCACTGCACAACGCTTTACGCGCGGCATGAAATACCCGAATTTCCGGAATTTACCGCATTTGCAAAAGCATATCTCCGCAGGCGTGGCACGAGCTTGACTCCGCAAATTTACAACGTTTTAAATTGGCACGGCGCTTTAAGCCGCAGATGAACCATCGGCGGGAGGAGGCTCTCGCCCTCGAACTTGCAAACGGGAGGAATACGATGCGCAAGTTTCTGACGACCACCGCGATCGCCGCGGTGATGATGACGATGGGCGGCCTGTCCGCCAAGGCCGCGGAAGGCGTGGAAGTCCTGCACTGGTGGACCTCCGGCGGTGAGGCCGCAGCCCTCGACGTGCTCAAGAAGGATCTCGAATCCAAGGGCATTTCCTGGACCGACATGCCGGTCGCCGGCGGCGGCGGCACGGAAGCCATGACGGTGCTGCGCGCCCGCGTCACGGGTGGCAACGCGCCGACCGCGGTGCAGATGCTCGGCTTCGACATTCTCGACTGGGCCAAGGAAGGCGCGCTGGGCAATCTCGACGAGATCGCCGCCAAGGAAGGCTGGGACAGCGTGATCCCGACCGCCCTGCAGCAGTTCTCCAAGTATGACGGCCACTGGATCGCCGCGCCCGTCAACGTGCACTCGACCAACTGGGTCTGGGTCAACAAGGCCGCACTCGATGCTGCCGGCGGCGCGGAGCCGACCAACTGGGACGAGTTGGTCGCCCTGCTCGACAAGTTCAAGGAACAGGGCATCACGCCGGTCGCCCATGGCGGCCAGCCGTGGCAGGATGCGACGATCTTCGACGCGGTCGTGCTCTCCTTCGGCAACGACTTCTACAAGAAGGCCTTCATCGACCTCGATCCGGAAACGCTGGGCAGCGCCCAGATGAAGGAAGCCTTCGACCGCATGACGAAGCTGCGTTCCTACGTCGATGACAATTTCTCGGGTCGCGACTGGAACCTTGCCTCCGCCATGGTCATCGAAGGCAAGGCCGGCGTGCAGTTCATGGGAGACTGGGCGAAGGGCGAATTCATCAAGGCCGGCAAGGTGCCGGGCACGGATTTCGTCTGCATGCGCTTCCCGGGCACGCAAGGCTCGGTCACCTTCAACTCCGACCAGTTCGCGATGTTCAAGGTCGCCGAGGACAAGGTTCCGTCCCAGTTGACCATGGCGTCGGCCATCGAGAGCCCGGCCTTCCAGTCGGCCTTCAACGTGGTCAAGGGCTCCGCCCCGGCCCGCACGGACGTCTCCGACGAAGCCTTCGACGCGTGCGGCAAGAAGGCCATCAAGGACCTTGCGGAAGCCAACACCAATGGCTCGCTGTTCGGCTCCATGGCGCATGGCCATGCCAACCCGGCCTCCGTCAAGAACGCCATCTACGACGTCGTGACCCGCCAGTTCAACGGTGAGCTCTCCTCCGAGGAAGCCGTCGAGGAACTGAAGTCCGCCGTCGAAGCTGCGAAATAAGGCAAGGGCGCAGCCCTCACCCTGGCCCTCTCCCTGGAAACGGGGAGAGGGAGAAGGACAGGCCACGGCATATGTCCTTCTCCCCGCCTGCGGGGAGAAGGTGCCGGCAGGCGGATGAGGGGCCTCGCCCCGCCGCCGACAAACACACAACAATGGTGGTAACGACCATGGATAGCCGAAGCCGGCTGCAGGAGCTTCTGCCGAAGCTCGTGCTGGCCCCCAGTTTCCTCATCGTGCTCGTCTTCGTCTACGGCTTCATCGCCTATACGGGCTTTTTGTCCCTGACGGACAGCAGGATGCTGCCCTCCTACAATCTCGTGGGGCTGAGCAACTATTCCAAGCTCTGGGCGCTGCCGCACTGGTGGCGGGCGATCTCGAATCTCGCGATCTTCGCCTCGCTCTACATCGTCATCTGCTCGGTGCTGGGCCTGGCGCTCGCCATCCTGCTCGACCAGAAGATCCGCGCCGAGGGCATCCTCAGGCCCATCTACCTCTACCCGATGGCGCTCTCCTTCATCGTGACGGGCACCGCCTGGAAGTGGTTCCTCGATCCCGGCATCGGGCTTGAGAACACCATGCACCTCTGGGGCTGGGAGAGTTTCGCCTTCAACTGGATCAAGGACCGCAACTATGCAATCTACTGCGTGGTGATCGCCGCCGTGTGGCAGTCCTCCGGCTTCGTCATGGCGATGTTCCTCGCCGGCCTTCGCGGCGTCGACAACGAGATCATCAAGGCCGCCCAGATCGACGGCGCCTCGACCGCCACCATCTACCGCCGCATCATCATCCCGCTGATGCGCCCGGTGTTCCTCTCCGCCTTCGTCGTGCTCGCCCACCTTGCCATCAAGGCCTACGACCTCGTCGTCGCCCTGACCGGCGGCGGTCCCGGCCAGGCGACCGAACTGCCGGCGACCTTCATGTATTCCTACACCTTCACCCGCAACCAGATGGGCATCGGCGCCTCGTCGGCCATCATCATGCTGGTCATGATCTTCTCGATCATCATCCCCTACCTCTATTCCGAAATCCGCGGAGGCAAAGGCCGATGAGCGCTCCCAGTCCCGACAACGTCATCTCGCACAACAGGCTGACGCGCGCCCTGATCTACACCGCGCTCATCCTCTTTGCGGTCTATTACCTGCTGCCGCTCTACGTGATGCTGGTGAACTCGCTGAAACCGCTGGAGGAAATCCGCCAGGGCGGCATGCTGAACCTGCCGCAGGTCTGGACCATCGAGCCCTGGCTGCAAGCCTGGTCGACGGCGCAGATCGGCGTGCAACCGACGGGCCTTCGCCCCTTCTTCATCAACTCGATCCTGATGGTCGTGCCCGCCGTCGTGATCTCCACCATCATCGGCGCGCTGAACGGCTATGTGCTGACCAAGTGGCAGTTCAGGGGCTCGAACGTCTTCTTCGGCCTGCTGCTGCTCTCCTGCTTCATCCCGTTCCAGATCGTGCTCATCCCGATGGCGCGCATCCTCGGCATGCTGGGGCTCGCCGGCTCGCTCTGGGGCCTGATCCTCGTGCACGTCGTCTACGGCATCGGCTTCACGACACTCTATTTCCGCAACTACTACGAAAACTTCCCGACCGAGCTGGTGCGCGCGGCACAGATCGACGGGGCGAGCTTCTTCCAGATCTTCTACCGCATCCTTCTGCCGTCGTCGGGGCCGATCATCGTCGTCTCGGTCATCTGGCAGTTCACCAATATCTGGAACGACTTCCTGTTCGGCGCCTCTTTCTCCGGCGCGAACACCACGCCGATGACGGTGGCGCTCAACAACCTCGTCTCCTCCTCGACCGGCGTGAAGGAATACAACGTGCATTTCGCGGGCGCGATCCTCGCGGCGCTGCCCACCCTCATCGTCTACATCGTCTCCGGACGCTACTTCGTGCGCGGCCTGATGTCCGGCGCCGTGAAAGGATAACGCCCATGTCCTCAACACAAACATCTTTCCTCAAGATCAGCCACTTGCGCAAATCCTACGGTTCGCTCGAAATCCTGAAGGACATCAACATCGAGATCGAGGAGGGCGGTTTCCTCGTACTCGTCGGCCCCTCCGGCTGCGGCAAGTCCACGCTGCTCAACACCATCGCCGGGCTGGAGCCGATCACGTCCGGCGACATCGCCATCGACGGCCGCTCGGTCGCCGGCCTGCACCCCTCCAAGCGCGACATCGCCATGGTGTTCCAGTCCTACGCGCTCTATCCGAACATGACGGTCGGCGGCAACATCGCCTTCGGCATGGAGATCCGCGGCGTGCCGAAGGAAGAGCGCGAGAAGGCCATCAAGCAAGTCGCCGACATGCTCCAGATCGGGCACCTGCTCGACCGCAAGCCCGGCCAGCTCTCCGGCGGCCAGCGCCAGCGCGTCGCCATGGGCCGGGCGCTGGTGCGCGACCCGAAACTCTTCCTCTTCGACGAGCCGCTTTCCAACCTCGACGCGAAGCTGCGCGTCGACATGCGCACGGAAATCAAGCGCCTGCACCAGCGCATGAAGACCACCATCGTCTACGTGACGCACGACCAGATCGAGGCGATGACGCTCGCGACGAAAATCGCCGTGCTGAAGGACGGCGTGCTCCAGCAATTCGGCTCGCCCGCGGAGATCTACAACAACCCGGCCAACATGTTCGTCGCCGACTTCATGGGCTCGCCCGCGATGAACCTGTTGAAGGCGAAGATCGAGGGCAACGGTTCCGGCGTCGCCGTCTCGCTTGCCCGCCATCAGGCCGACCCCCTGGTTCTTTCGGTGCCGAACGCGCCGGGCGGCCTGTCCGCCTATAGCGGCAAGGAAGTGATCTTCGGCATCCGCCCGGAAGCCCTCACCGACCCTGACGGCGCGGATCGCAACGCGCGCACCCTCGGCGAAGGCGATTGCCTGATCGAGGTGGTGGAACCTGCCGGCGCCGACACCTTCGCCGTCACCCATCTCGGCGGCAAGGAGATCGTCGCCCGCCTGCGCGCCGACGTGCGCATCACCGCCGGCCAGACGGCGCGCCTTGCCTTCAATCTCGACAAGGCCGTGTTCTTCGACCCCGCAAGCCAGCTTCGCATCGCCTGAGAAACCCATGACCACGCAGCCGGACATCGTCATCATCGGATCGGGCATCGGCGGCTCCACCATGGCCGCCGCCCTCGCCCCCACGGGCGCCAGGATCGTCATCCTGGAAGCGGGCGACCACCTGCCCGACCGCCCGGAAAACCGCGACCAGCGCGCCATCTTCCAGCGCGGCCATTTCCGCCCGAAGGAGATGTGGTACGAGGCGGACGGCACCGCCTTCAACCCCGGCAACTACTACAATGTCGGCGGCAACTCGAAATTCTATGGCGCGGTGCTGGTGCGCTACCGCAAAGAGGATTTCGAGGAGATGCGCCACCGCGACGGCGTCTCCCCCGCCTGGCCCTTCCCCTATGAAGAGCTGGAACCGTGGTATTCCGCCGCCGAAAAGCTCTACAACGTCCGCGGCACGCTCGGCGAGGACCCGACCGAGCCGCACCATTCCGCGCCCTACCCCTTCCCGCCGGTGCCGGACGAACCGGCCATCGCCAGCGTGCGCGCAAAAATGAAGGCGAACGGCCTGCACCCCTATTCGCTGCCGCTCGGCGTCGATATCGACCGCTGGCTCGCCAAGGCGAAGACGCCCTGGGATGCGCATCCGAACAGCAACGACGGCAAGATGGATGCGGAGAGCACCGCGCTCACCGAAGCGCTCAGGCACCCGAATGTCGAACTGCGCACCAATTGCCGGGTGACGCGGCTTGCCACCGCCCCGCACGGCCGCACCATCGCCACCGTGCACTACCAGCGTGGCGGCGAGGCGGAGAGCGTCTCGCCGAAACTCGTCATCCTCTCGGCCGGCGCGGTGCAATCCGCGGTGCTGCTGCTGCGCTCGGCTTCCGAAAGCTTCCCGAAGGGGCTTGCCAACACATCCGACCAGGTTGGCCGCAATTTCATGAACCACAATTCGAGCGCCGTGATCGGCGTCTCGCCCTTCTATAAAAACACCTCGATCTACCAGAAGAGTTTCGGCTTCAACGACTATTACCTCTCCGACGGCAACGGCGGCCCACCGCTCGGCAATGTGCAGCTTCTCGGCCGCGTCTCCGGAAAGATCCTGAAGGCCAACATGCCCTCCGTGCCGGAATGGCTGCTGGAACAGGTGGCAGCCCGCGCCATCGATTTCTACGCGATGAGCGAGGACCTGCCGCATCCCGAAAGCCGCATCATGGTCGATCGCGACCGCATCGTCATGAAATGGACGCGCACCAACTGGCAGGCCCATCTCGACCTCGTCAGCAAGCTGAAGGCCGCGCTGAAGAAGGCCGGTTTCCCGGTCGTGCTCACGCGCGCCTTCGACAAGCGCACGCCCTCGCACCAGTGCGGCACCGTGCGCATCGGCAGCGATCCGAGGGCGGCGCCGCTCGACATCTGGTGCCGCGCCCATGACCACCCGAACCTCTTCGTGGTCGACGCCTCGTACCTGCCGACCTCCGCTGCCGTGAACCCGGCGCTGTCGGTCGCGGCGCAAGCGCTGCGCGTCGCGGCCCACATCAAATCGAGGGACCTTGCCGCATGACGACACCAGCACGCCCCGTCGCCATCGTCACCGGCGGCCGCCGCGGCATCGGCCTCGGCATCGCGAAAACCCTCGCGGCAGAGGGTTTCGACATCGCCATATCGGGCATCGGCGACGGCGACGCCGCGACCGACGCCATGCTCGCCGACCTCGCAACGCGCGGCGCCCGCGCCATCTACCTCAAGGCCGATCTCGCCGATTTGCCGGGCCACGCGGCCACCGTCGCAGCCGTCGAGGACCAGCTCGGCGCCATCGGCTGCCTCGTCAACAATGCCGGCATCGCCTCCGTCGTGCGTGGCGATTTCCTCGATCTTTCACCGGACCATTTCGACACGATCGTCGCCACCAACCTGCGCGGCACCGTCTTCTTCACCCAGGCCGTGCTGAAGGCCATGCTGAATTCCAGACAGGCGGCCGGCCCGCGCTCGATCATCAACATCACCTCCGTCTCGGCCGGCCTCACCTCGCCCGAACGGCTCGATTACTGCATGACCAAGGCGGGGCTCGCCGCCTTCAGCCAGGGGCTGGCGCTGCGGCTGGCGGATACCGGCATCTCCGTCTTCGAGATCCGCCCCGGCATCATCCGCTCCGACATGACGGCCGGCGTCTCGGCGAAATACGACGCCCTCATCGACGGCGGCCTCGTGCCGATGAAGCGCTGGGGCGAGCCGGACGATATCGGCTCTGCCGCCGCGGCGCTGGCGACCGGAAAATTCGCCTTCGCCACCGGCTCGGTGATCCATCTCGACGGCGGGCTTTCGATCGGGCGGCTCTGACATGGGGTTGCCCCTCACCCCGCCCTCTCCCCGCAAGCGGGGCGAGGGAGACGAGAGGGCACAGCAAACTTCCTTCTCCCCGCTTGCGGGAGAAGGTGCCGGCAGGCGGATGAGGGGCAATTTCACCCGGCCACGGCACCGAACCATTCTGAGGACCAAGGCATGACCTACGACTACATCATCACCGGCGCCGGGCCTGCCGGCTGCGTGCTGGCGAACCGGCTTTCGGAAGATCCTGGCGTGCGCGTGCTGCTGCTCGAAGCGGGCGGCGGCGACTGGAACCCGCTGTTCCACATGCCGGCGGGCTTCGCCAAGATGACGAAGGGCGTCGCCAGCTGGGGCTGGGAGACCGTGCCGCAGAAGCACATGAAGGGCCGGGTCCTGCGCTATACGCAGGCCAAGGTCATCGGCGGCGGCTCCTCGATCAACGCCCAGCTCTATACCCGCGGCAATGCGGCCGATTACGACCTGTGGGCCAGCGAGGACGGCTGCGAGGGCTGGAGTTACCGCGAAATCCTGCCCTACTTCAAGCGCGCCGAGGACAACCAGCGTTTTGCCGACGACTACCATTCCTATGGCGGCCCGCTCGGCGTTTCCATGCCGGTCTCGGCCTTGCCGATCTGCGATGCCTATATCCGCGCCGGCCAGGAACTCGGCATCCCCTACAACCACGATTTCAACGGCCGCCAGCAGGCCGGCGTCGGTTTCTACCAGCTGACGCAGAGAAACCGCCGCCGCTCCTCAGCCTCGCTCTCCTATCTCTCGCCGATCAAGGACCGCAAGAACCTCACCATCCGCACCGGCGCCCGCGTCGCCCGCATCGTTCTGGAAGGGTCTCGCGCCGTCGGCGTCGAGGTGGTGACAAGCAAGGGCGTCGAGACGATCCGCGCGGAGCGCGAGGTGCTGGTCTCCTCCGGCGCCATCGGCTCGCCAAAGCTGCTGCAACAATCGGGCATCGGCCCGGCCGATCACCTGAAATCCGTCGGTGTTCAGGTGAAGCACGACCTGCCGGGCGTCGGCTCGAACATGCAGGACCATCTCGACCTCTTCGTCATCTGCGAATGCACCGGCGACCACACCTATGACGGCGTGGCAAAACTGCACCGCACGCTCTGGGCCGGCCTGCAATATGTGCTCTTCCGCTCCGGCCCCGTCGCCTCCTCGCTCTTCGAGACGGGCGGCTTCTGGTATGCCGATCCGGAGGCACGCTCGCCGGATATCCAGTTCCATCTCGGCCTCGGCTCCGGCATCGAGGCGGGCGTCGAAAGGCTGAAGAATGCCGGCGTCACGCTGAACTCCGCCTACCTGCATCCCCGCTCGAAGGGCACGGTGCGGCTTTCCTCCGCCGACCCCGCCGCCGCGCCACTGATCGACCCGAACTACTGGGAAGACCCGCATGACCGGAAAATGTCGATCGAGGGGTTGAAGCTCGCCCGCGAGATCATGCAGCAGGCGGCGCTGAAATCCTACGTGATGGCCGAGCGCCTGCCGGGGCCGAAGGTCGTCACCGACGAAGACCTCTTCAACTACGGCTGCGCCAATGCCAAGACGGACCACCACCCGGTCGGCACCTGCAAGATGGGCACGGGGGCCGATGCCGTCGTCGGGCTCGATTTGAAGGTGCACGGGCTTGAAGGATTGCGCGTGTGCGACAGTTCCGTCATGCCGCGCGTTCCCTCCTGCAACACCAATGCGCCGACGATCATGGTGGGCGAGAAGGGCGCCGACATCATCCGCGGCCTGCCGGCGCTGCCGGCCCAGGTTTTTCAATATGAACGCAACGACGCGCGCCCGCGCGCCCGCGCCAACATCCGATAGGGAATACCATGATCCGCCACTGCGTCTTCATCCACTTCAAGCCGACCATTTCCGCCGCCTACAAGGCCGAACTCTTCAACGAGATCGACGCCCTGAAGGATCGCCTGCCGGGCATGCTCGCCGTGCATATCGGCGTGAATGTCAGCCCGGAGGCGGGCATGGACAAGGGGTTCAGCGACGGCTTCATCGTCGATTTCGCCGACAGTTTCGCGCGGGATGCCTATCTGGAGGACCCGGAGCACAAGCAGACGGGCGCCCGGCTCGTCGCTGCCGCCGAAGGCGGCATCCAGGGCATCCTCGTCTACGACCTGGAGACCGGGGACCGCTAAATCCGCCCCGCCCGGCGCGACAGCACCCGTTCGAGGGCGGAGAAGGTATCGTAGATCAACACCGCCAGCACGGCGACGACGAGGCCGCCCTGCAGCACGAAGGCGAGGTTGTTCGATTGCAGCCCGGCGATGATCACCTCGCCGAGCGTCTTGGCCGCCACCGTGGAGCCGATGGTGGCGGTGGCGAGGCTGATGACGACGGAGAGGCGGATGCCGGCGAGGATGACCGGCAGCGCCAGCGGCAGCTCCACCCGGGTGAGCCGCTGCCAGGCGGTCATGCCCGTGCCGCGCGCCGCCTCCGTGATGGCCGGCGGCAGGGTGGAAAGGCCCGTCATGGCATTTTCGAAGATCGGCAGCAGGCCGTAGAGGAAGAGCGCGATCAGCGTCGGCTTCTCGCCGAAGCCCACGGCGGGCACGGCGAGCGCCAGCACCGCGACCGGGGGGAAAGTCTGGCCGATATTCACCAGGCTGCGCGACAGCGGCAGGAATTCCGCGCCGATCGGCCTCGTGACGAGGATGGCGAGCCCGACGGCGACGATGGTCGCGGCGAGCGTCGCGGCGAAGACCGTGGCAAGGTGCGAGAGCGTCAGCGACAGCAGGCTGCCCTGGTTGTAGACGGCCGGCGCATTGGCCTGCACCAGCGGTTTCAGCAAGGGCTCGAAGAGCGCCGGCTGGACGAGAAAGGCGATAAGGACGAGGAGCGCCGCCAGTCGCAGGAGATTGGGCAGGAGCCGCTTCATTGCGGCCTCGCGGCGCGCCGGGCAAGGCCGGCAAGCGTGACGCGGCCGAGCCGGGCGCCATCCGCGCCGACGACCGGCAGGGCCTCACGGCCGGACCAGAGCAGGGCGGACAGTGCATCGCGCTGGCTGGACGTCGCGGCGATCGGCTCGCCCTCCGCCTCGCCGGCCTCCGCCGCCTCCGCGACGGCGCCGATCGACAGGAGCCGGAAGGGCCGCTCGCCGGCGCCGATCAGCGTCTCGACGAAATCCGTCGCCGGATTCACCAGCATCTCCTCCGGCGCCGCATATTGCACGATCCTGCCCTTGTCCATGACGGCGATGCGGTCGGCGAGGTGGAAGGCCTCCTCCATGTCATGGGTGACGAGCACGATGGTCGTGCCGAAATGCTTCTGGATCGCCAGCAGGTCATCCTGCGCCTTGGCGCGGATGACCGGGTCGAGCGCGCCGAAGGGTTCGTCCATCAGGAGGATGTTCGGCTCTGCGGCGAGCGCCCGGGCGACGCCGACGCGCTGCTGCTGGCCGCCCGACAGTTCATGCGGATAACGCGGGCCGAAGGCGGCGGGATCGAGCTGGAACAGCGACAGCAGCTCCTTCACCTTGGCGGCGATGCGTGATTTCTCCCAGCCGAGCAGGGTCGGCACGGTGGCGATGTTCTCCGCGACGGTGCGGTGCGGGAAGAGGCCGTGGCCCTGGATGGCATAGCCGATGCGGCGGCGCAGCTCGTAGCCGGGGATGGAGCGGTTGTCGGCGCCGTCGATCAGGATCGTGCCGGAGGTCGGTTCGACCAGGCGGTTGATCATGCGCATCAGCGTCGTCTTGCCGGAACCGGACGTGCCGACGATGACGGTGATCGTGTGCGGCGCGATCGTCATCGAGACGCTGTCCACGACAGCCGTCTCGCCATAGCGCTTGGTGATGCTGTCGATCTCGATCATGCGGCCCTGCCGGATTTGCGGTTGGAAAGTTCGGTTGCGGCATCGAGCACGATCGCCGCGGCGAAGGCGAGGGCCACGGTCGGCACCGCGCCGAGCAGCACGAGATCCATCGCCGTCTGGCCGATGCCCTGGAAGACGAAGACCCCGAAACCGCCCCCGCCGATCAGCGCCGCGATGGTCGCAAGGCCGATATTCTGCACCAGCACGATGCGGATGCCGGTAAGGATGACCGGGAAGGCAAGCGGCAGCTCGACGCGGAAGAGGCGCTGGCCATCCGTCATGCCGATGCCGCGGGCGGCATCGTTCGCTTCGCGCGGCACGCCGGCAAGGCCGACCACCGTATTGGCGACGACCGGCAGCAGCGAATAGAGGAAGAGCGCGATGAAGGCCGGCGCGGTGCCGATGCCGCGAATGCCGAGCGCCGCGGCCCCCGGCACATGGACGGCGATCCAGCCGAGCGGCGCGATCAGGAGACCGAAGAGCGCGATCGAGGGGATCGTCTGGATGATGTTCAGCACGTTGAGCACGCCGGCGCGCAGCGCCTCCACCCGATGGCAGAGCACGCCGAGCGGCAGGCCGACGAGCGTGGCGGCGACAAGCGAGCCGAGCGCCAGGACGACATGGCGGCCCGCCTCCAGCCAGAAGCTGTCGGCCCGGCTGCCATATTCCTTGAGGATCGACAGCCCGTCCCAGGCGCCGGACATCAAAAGCCCCGCGGCAGCCGCGGCGACGGCGGCAAGCAGCGCGACCCGGGCAAGCGGCGAAAGCCGGAGACGCGCCAGCGCATCGGCCGCCACGAGCGCGAAGGCAAAGCTCAGCAGCCAGAAGCCGGAGGCCGGCGAGACGCGGGCATAGGTGTTTTCCGGCGGCGTGAGGTGACCGGCGGAAAGGCCGACGAGGATGGCGAGCGCCAGCAAGGCGGCAAGCCCCAGCAGCAGCCGGAAGACCGTCGGCGTCTTCAGCACGACGACAACGATGGCGATGACGGTAAAGCCGACCAGCGCCGCGCCGAGCCCGACGGGAAGCGCCTCCAGGATGCCCCGCGCCTCGCCGGGCACGATGCGATTGGCCCGAAAATTGGCGAAAGGCGCCAGAAAGGCGCCATAGGCCAGCAATACGGCGATCACCACGCCGAGCTTGTCGATCCGGAACGTCATGAACGCCTTTCGAGGAGAGGCCCTCCGCCCGCAGGGGCGGAGGACAAACGCGCCTTACTGGATGAAGCCGTTCTTCTTCAGGAAGTCCTCGGCAACGGCCTTGGCCGGCTCGCCGCCGACCTGGACGCGACCGTTGAGATCCTGCAGCGTCACGAGATCGAGCTTTTCGAAGACGGGTTTCAGGATTTCCTCGATCTGCGGATTGGCCTTCAGCACCGCTTCGCGGATGATCGGCGCCGGCTGATAGACCGGCTGCACGCCCTGGTCGTCCTCCAGAACCACGAGGCCCGACGGCGCGATGCCGCCATCCGTGCCATAGACCATGGCGGCATTCGCCCCGTTCGTCTGGTTGGCAGCCGCCGCGATCGTCGCGGCCGTATCGCCGCCGGAAAGCGTGATGAGCTGTTCCGGCTTCAGGGTGAAGCTGTAGGTCGTCTGGAAGGCCGGCAGCGCCGCGGCCGAGTTCACGAATTCGGAGGAAGCCGCAAGCACCACCTGGCCGCCATCGGCGACATATTTGCCGAAATCGCTCAGGGTCACCAGCTTGTTCGGCTCGGCGACGTCTTTGCGCAACGCGATCGCCCAGGTGTTGTTGGCCGGGGACGGCGTCAGCCAGACGAGCTTGTTGGCGTCGAAATCGAGCGTCTTGGCCAGTTCATAGGCCTTGGCCGCATCCTTCCAGGCGGGATCCTCGGCTTTTTCGAAGAAGAAAGCGGCATTGCCGGTATATTCCGGATAGATGTCGATCTCGCCGGCGATGATCGCGTGGCGTACGACCGGCGTCGCGCCGAGCTGCACGCGGTCCGTCGTCTCGATGCCGTTGGCATTCAGCACCGAGAGGATGATGTTGCCGAGCACGCCGCCCTCGGTATCGATCTTCGAGGAGACGACGACCTGGGCCTGGGCAGCACCGGCCGCAAGCCCGAGGGCCAGAGCTGCTCCGAGGAATTTGACGACTGGACGCATGAGATAACCCTTTCATTCTGTGCGGGAAGTCATGACGGCATTTTCACCACGTTTGGGAAAGCCAGTCCCGGCAAAGCATTTCATATATGGCAGTCAATCGCAAAAAATAGACTGCGCCGCACCGACAGGACATGCCGTTTGTTGCGGCGTTCAAAGCGCTTTCAAGATTGTGCGAAGCAGCAGCCTTTTGCAATAGAAACGCGTTGCAATTGCCGGTCGCATCCGACACTCTCGCCTTGGCCCGCCTCATTTTCCGATATTGCATTTCACCCCTGCCGGGAAACCATCCCGGGCCGATGTCCGGCGCAGATATCTGTGAGGGACAATGAGCATTTACATTCTCGCATTGCTGATCGGCATCGTGGCGGGGCTGCGCGCGATGACGGCGCCGGCCGCCGTCAGCATCGGGGCAGCGCTCGGCTGGCTCCCCGTCTCCGGCACCTGGGCCGCCTTCCTGGCCTACCGCTTCACGCCCTATATCTTCGGCGCCCTCGCCCTCGTCGAGTTCGTCACCGACCAGCTGCCGGGCACGCCGAGCCGCAAGGTGCCACAGCAGTTCGGCGCGCGCATCGTCAGCGGCGGGTTCTGCGGCGCAGTTCTCGGTACCATCGGAGGGTCGATGATCGGCGGGCTCGTCGCCGGCGTCATCGGCGCGGTCATCGGCACGCTCGGCGGCTATGAGGCCCGCAAACGCCTTGTCGCTGCCATCGGCGGCAAGGATCTCCCCATTGCGCTGCTGGAAGACGCCGTCGCCGTGCTGCTCGGCCTCTTCGTCGTCTCGTCGGTCGTGCCATGAAGCGGTTCGACGCCATTATCACCGGCGCGGGCCAGGCCGGCCCGTCGCTTGCCGGCCGGCTGACGGCCGCGGGAAAGACGGTCGCGCTCATCGAGCGCAAGCATGTGGGCGGCACCTGCGTCAACACGGGCTGCATGCCGACCAAGGCCATGGTCGCCAGCGCCTATGCCGCCCATCTCGCCCGCCGCGGCGCCGATTACGGCGTGGTGACGGGTGAGGTCTGCATCGATTTCCACAAGGTGATGGCCCGCAAGGACAAGGTGCGCTTTGATGCCCGCAAGGGTAACGAGGACTGGCTGGCGGGCATGAAGGGCCTCACCTTCATCCGCGGCCATGCGCGCTTCGAAAGCCCGACGGAAATCCGCGTCGGCGAGGAACGGCTGTCGGCCGGGCAAATCTTCCTCAATGTCGGTGGCCGGGCTGTCGTGCCCGATTTCCCGGGCGTCGGGGACGTGCCGCATCTCGACAATGTCTCGATGATGGAGCTGACCGAGGTGCCGAAGCACCTCATCGTCGTCGGCGGCAGCTATATCGGGCTGGAATTCGCCCAGATGTTCCGCCGCTTCGGTTCCGACGTGACGGTCGTCGAGAAGGGACCACGGCTGATCGCCCGCGAGGACGAGGACGTCAGCGCCGCCGTGCGCGACATCCTCGAACGCGAGGGCATTGCCATCCGCACGGGGGCGGAGTGTATCCGCTTCTTCAAAAGCGGCGACGGTGTCGGGGTGGGCGTCGACTGCACGGCGGGCACGCCCGAGATCCTGGGCTCCCATATCCTCCTCGCCACCGGCAGGCGGCCGAACACCGACGACCTCGGCCTCGACAAGGCGGGCGTGGCGACGGACAAACGCGGCTACGTCACCGTCGACGAGCGGCTGGAAACCAGCGTGCCCGGCATCTTCGCCATGGGCGACTGCAATGGCCGCGGCGCCTTTACTCACACGGCCTACAACGATTTCGAGATCGTCGCCGCGAACCTCCTCGACAACGAACCGCGCAAGGTGAGCGACCGTATCCAGACCTATGCGCTCTACATCGACCCGCCGCTCGGCCGCGCCGGCATGAGCGAAACGGAAGCGCGCAAGTCAGGCCGCAAGCTGCTGATCGGCACAAGACCGATGAGCCGCGTCGGCCGCGCCAAGGAAAAGGGCGAGACCCTCGGCTTCATGAAGGTGATCGCCGATGCGCAGACGAAGGAAATCCTCGGCGCCTCCATCCTCGGCACCGGCGGCGACGAGGCGGTGCAAAGCATTCTCGACGTGATGTATGCGGGCCGGCCCTATACGACCATCACGCATGCCGTACACATCCATCCGACCGTCTCGGAGCTGATCCCGACGGTTTTCGGCGACATGCAGCCGGTGGATTGAGGCGATTTGGGGACGTGGGCCAAACACCGTGCGTTGGAGCCAAGAGCGGCCCCTCATCCCGCTGCCGCGACCTTCTCCCCGCCAGCGGGGAGAAGGGGCAAGAAGCAAAGCTTTCCTTCCCCGACAACGTCGCTGCCCCGGGAAACCGGCGCGACATCCCCCTTCGCCCCGCTTGCGGGGAGAAGGTGCCGGCAGGCGGATGAGGGGCATCACCTGCCGGCACCGATCCTTACTTCTTGCGCAGCGTCAGCGCCGGGTTATGGGCGAAGAAGTTGTGCGGCATGATGTGCACGGTCTTCCACTCCGTCGACATGACCGGCCAGTCCTCCATGCGCGGAATGTGGTGGAAGCCGGCGGAGAACCAGGTGACGATGTCCTTGCCCATCAGGCTCTGGTCCTTCTTGACCCATTCGGCGAGCGTGTCCGAGCCGTCGCTCTGCATGGCGAACTTGCCGCCGGCATAGCGCTGTTCCGGGTCGTAGACCGTGTTCCAGACCGAATATTCGATATAGGCGTTGCGCTTCATCGGCGGATCGTTGGCATAGTCGTAGGGACCGTAGGCGACATTGCCGTGATGGATCATCCAGCCGGGCTCGTGGCCGAGATAGCCTTCGCGCGACGGGTTGGAGATGTGGAAGTAGCGCGGCTGCATGGCCGAGAGCCTGTAGCGCGCCTCCATTTCCGTATGCGGCATGTTGTGCTCGACCGTCCACATCGATTTGCGCGGGCTCGACGGATCGAGCTTGGCCGGCACGATGTCCATGGTCGAGAAATGGTTCACCGGCTGGTCGACGTCGAAGTCGATGCGGAAGTTGAAATAGTGGTCGTGGTTGGCGGCGACGAGGTTCGGCGCGATCAGCGTGCCGTAGGCCGTGTCCGCCTTCGCAGTCGCATCCTTCATCGAGGTAGAGGCGACGCCCTTCACCGCATCGAGGCCGGTCGCGCCGACATAGATGTTGATCTGGCCGTTCTGCTGCAGGCGATAGTCGATGAGATAGTCGTAGTTGCCGACCTCCGAGGCCGTGCGCACCACGAGTTCCGTCGCCGGGCGGCCTTCCGCCGGCACCGGGGTTTCCGGCGTCTGCGCGAAGACCTCGAAATGACGCCAGGCCGGATCGCCGATATTGCGCTCGAAGACGCAGATCGCATCCGGGATGACGAGCGGCGCGCCCTTGTCGTCGGCGATCGTCGCCGGCAGGAAGGTGGCGTGCGTGGGGCAGTCGATGCCGGCGCGCAGCGGGCTGAGGAAAAGGCCGAAGCCATATTCCCCGCTGTCCATGTAGGTGCGCCAGTACCAGCCCTCCGTCGGGTCCATATAGGGCACGAAGACCTCGGAAAGATGCGCCTGGTAGATGACCGAGCGCCAGGTGCCGGCATCGTTGACGTCGAGATTGGACACGACGAGGCCGGGCCGCTTGTCGATGCGGAAGTTGAAGCGCCAGATATCCCATTCGACATGGCTGCCGTCGATCCTGTAGTTCGGCCCGCCGTCCTGCACGAGCGTGACGGGCTTCATTTCCGGGCGGAGCGGCAGGCGCTCGGCGACTTCCTCCTCCGTATAGCCCCAGCCGTCCTTCGGCGCCTGTTCCACGACACCGGTATCGATGACGCGCTGCACCTCCTTCTTGCCGATATCGTAGATGGCAAAGAGCCCCTCGATCGGCTTGGCATAGAAGTTGGATCCCTCCGGCACCTGGTAGCAGGGCACCTTCATCAGGCGGGAATTCCTGTATTCCTCAGTGAAGAAGTTGCCGCCCGTCAGCGGCAGGCAGAAGGCCTGCTCGGGCTTCAAGCCCCGCTTTTCAAGCCCCGCGATCATGTCCGGATGGCCGAGCGCGCCTTCCAGCGCATTCATGAACTCGGTGAACAGCACCATCGGCTGGCCGGCCGTCTTGCCGTTGCTCTCCACCGTGCCCTTGGAGATGTTGACGACCGCCTCGTTGAAGCCGTCGGCGCTGGTGAAATAGACCGTCGCCTTGCGGTCGAGGCTGTCGCCCTCCTTCCAGGCAAGAACCTCGGCCTTGGCCGGTTCCTTCAGCTCGATCAGCGGATAGAGCGTGTCGTCGTCCGCCACCTTCTGCTCGCGCAGGATCTGGTTGATCTTCTGGTATTCCTCGGCCGTCAGCCCGTCGAGCGGATGGGCGGCGGCCGCGCCGGCGGCAAGGCCGAACGCAAGTGCCGTCGTGGCGAGATGTTTCGTCAGTCTCATGATCGTTCCCTCTTTTCGTTTGCTTCCGTCAGGCAAAGACCACCTGGATATCGGTATATTCGGCAAGCCCCTCTTCGGCGAACTCGACGCCGATGCCCGAGGCCTTCACGCCGCCGAACGGCGCATTCGGCTGGATGGCGCCGTGCTTGTTGATCCAGACGGAGCCGCAGGCGAGACGCCCCGCCACCTTTTTTGCGGCCGCGATGTCTGACGACCAGACCGAGCCGCCGAGACCGTTCGGGCTGTCATTGGCCAGTCGGATCGCCTCTTCGACGTCGGAGTAGCGGATGATCGGCAAAGCCGGCCCGAACTGCTCCTCGTCGACCAGCGGATCGCCGTTGCGAAGGCCGGCGATGATGGTCGGCGGGAAGAACAGGCCCTCGCCCGACTCTCCCCCGAGCAGCACCTTGCCCCGCTCCTTCGCATCCGCGACGAGGCGCGAAACCTTGTCGAACTGCATGCGGTTCTGGATGGGACCGAGGATGCTCGCCTCCTCCATGCCGTCGCCGACCTTGATATTGCGCGCATAGGCGACCAGCGCCTCGCAAACCGCATCGTGGATGGTGTCGTGCACGTAGAGCCGCTTCATCGCCGCGCAGGTCTGGCCGTTGTTGATGAAGGCGCCCCAGAAGAGGCCTTCGGCGATCGCAGCCGGATCCGCATCGGGCAGGACGATGCCGGCGTCGTTGCCGCCGAGTTCCAGCGTCAGGCGCTTCATCGTGTCGGCGGCGGACCGCATGACCCTCTGGCCGGTGGCGCAGGAGCCGGTGAAGACGATCTTGCTTATATCCGGATGCGCCGACATGGCGGCGCCGAGATTGAAGGCCCTGTCATCACCGGTCACCACATTGACGACGCCCGGCGGCAGCACCTCGTTCATGATCTCGACGAGCCGCAGGGTGGAAAGCGGCGTATGGGGCGAGGGCTTGACGACGACCGTGTTGCCCGTGCGCAGCGCCGGCAGGATATGCCAGACGGCGATCATGACCGGGAAATTCCACGGGGTGATGGAACCGACGACGCCGAGCGGCTTGCGGGTGAGCTCCACCCGGCCCTGCTCGTTGTCCTGCAGCACCCGCGCCGGCAGCGAGAGCCCGGTCGTATAGCCCGCCCAGGCGACGGCGCCGCCGACCTCCCAGCGCGAGCCGAGGCCGTTGAGCGGCTTGCCCTGCTCGAGCGTGATGATCTCGGCAAGCTCGCCGGCATGTTCCTCGATCTTGGCCGTCACCGCCGCACAAGCCGCCTGCAGGGCCGCATCGTCCTGCGCCGACCAGGAGGCGAACGCCGCCTTGGCGACCGAGACCGCCGCATCCAGCTCCGCCCCGCCCATGTTCGGCGCGCGGCCGACCTCCTTGCCCGTCGCCGGGTTGAGAACGGCGAAGTCCGCGCCGACGGGCGCCGGCTTGCCGCCGATGGTAGCCTTGAATTCCATCATGTCCGCCTCCTCCATGAACGGCCCGCCTCCTCCGGCGGGGACATATGGTGGCAGAGATTAGAGGGGTATGGCGCGCCGGACTTGGACGGCACCGTCCCGCCTTTTGGATAAAAGCGTCAATGGCAGCGGGCGACCGCGCCCGGCGTCATGCCGTATTTCTTGCGGAACTCGCGGTAGAAATAGGAAAGGTCGTTGAAGCCGCAATCGAAGGCGACGGCCGTGACGCCCTCCGCCGCCTGCTCCCCCTTGCGGGCGGAAAGCCGCGCATGGGCAAGCTCCAGCCGGCGGTTGAGCAACCGATGGCCGGGCGTTTCGCCGAGCGGCCGGAAATGCCGCTGCAGCATGCGCTCCGAGACGTTGAGGCGGACGGCCAGCTCGCGCGGCCCGAAGCCCGGGTCCGCGCGGTGGCGATCGATCATCGCGAGTGCCCGCGACAGCAGCGTCTCGGCGGGCGCGGCGGCGCCCGTCACGCGGGTCGAGTGCAGGTAGGCGCCGAGAAGGCAGAGGAAGGCTTCGCCGAGCTGCGCCTGCGCGCCCTCCTCCAGCAGCATTTTCGCGATGACCGCGCGCATGGCGAGCCAGAGGGGGTCGTCGCGCGAGATCGAAAGCCCGCCTGTGCACGGCGTGCCGAAGCGGTGGAGCATCTCGTCGCGCGGGATGTGCAGCGACACCTGGTTCGAGCGCTCGCCGCGATAGAGGAAGGTCGAGGGCCTGACGGAATCGACGAGGAACATGTCGCCGGGCGAAAGCTCCGCGACCTGCTCGCCCTGCTCGACGCGACAGTGGCCGGCATCCTGCACCAGCAGGAAGAAGTATTCGCCGGGATCCTGCCGGATGGAGCGGGTGTTGCGCGCAACTTCAGAGGCATCGAGCGCGACGATCGCCGTATCGAAGGGACCGACGCGCCGCGTCGTGACATCGCCATTGACGACACCCGTCCGCCCCATCGGCTCTAGGTCAAAGGAGCCGCAGACCCTCCTGATCTCCGCCTCGAGAATTTCTACCGGCACCGGCTTGTGTCCCGGCGTCATCAGCGACTGCATCGTGCCCTCCCCGGCTCTAGCAGAAAGCCTGTTCTCCCAAAACTATCTCACCACAGTCCGCAACGCTTGCCTATCGCCGGAAGCTCTTCCCATCTGCGAAACACGCAATCTTTTCATCCTTCCGCAAGGCAATCTTGCCGGAATTGCCTTACCCGGCAAGCACCGAAAAGCCGCCAGCCTCCGCCGCCCGGCGCAGGCTATCGCTGGGCGGTTCGGCAAGGCCATCCGCCGCAAGACGATCCAGCACCGCCACCACTGCGGACAGCCCCCGCGCCTCGGCATGGTGCATCGGCCCGCCGCGCCAGCGCGGGAAGCCGTAGCCATGGATCTTCACGAGATCGATATCGGCGGCGCGCAGCGCCACGCGCTCTTCCAGGATGCGCGTCGCCTCGTTGACCATGGGCAGGATAATGGCGTCGACGATACCTGCCTCGTCCCATGTCCGCTGCGCCCGGCCCTCCGCCACCTCGGCGATGATCGCCGCCACGGTTTCCGAGGATTTCGGCGCACGGTCGCCCGGCTGGTAGTCGTACCAGCCGCCGCCGGTCTTCTGGCCGTAGCGCCCGAGGGCGCAGAGCCGGTCGGCAACGGGTGCGAAAGGTGTCTCGCCCCGTTCGCGCGCCGCCTTGCGCTGGAAGGCCGCGATGTCGAGGCCGCCGAGATCCTGTGCCTCGAAGGGCCCCATCGGCAGGCCGAAGGCTCGCATGGCGGCATCGACCGCTGCGGGCGTCGCGCCCGACAGCAAAAGCCGCTCGGCCTGCGCCCGCGTCACCTTCAGGATGCGGTTGCCGATGAAACCGTCGCAGATGCCGGCGCGCACCGGGATCTTGCCGAGCAGGCGGGCGAGCGCGAAACCGGTCGCCAGCACCTCCGGCGCGGTCGCCTCCGTCGGCACGATCTCCAAGAGCTTCATGATCTGCGCCGGGCTGAAGAAATGCAGGCCGAGGAAGCGTTCCGGATGGCTGACGCCTTCGCTGATCGCGTCGGGATCGAGATAGGACGTGTTGGTGGCCAGAACCGCATCCGGCCGGCAGACTGCCGAGAGCCTTTCGAAGACGGCGCGCTTGACGGCAAGATCCTCGAAGACCGCCTCGATGACGAGGTCCGTATCGGCCAGCAGGCCATAATCATCGCCGCCGGTGACGCCGGCCATGCGCTCGTCCGCCACGGCCTGCGGGATGCGGCCGCGCTTCACCGAGCCTTCATAGATGCCCCGCACATTGGCAAGCCCGCGCTCGACGGCCGCCGCGTCGCGCTCGATGAGGACGACCGGCAGGCCGGCATCGCGCAGCGCCGCGGCAATGCCCGCGCCCATCGTGCCGCCGCCGATGACGGCGGCCGATCGGATGGCGCGCGGCGTGACGCCGGCAAGCTCCGGCGGGCGCGGCGCGGCGCGCTCGGCAAAGAAGACATGGCGCAGCGCCGCTGCCTGCTCAGAGCCGCGCAGTTCGAGGAAGGTTTCCCGCTCGAACGCCATGGCGCTGGCGAAATCCGTCTCGCTCGCCTTCCGCACCGAGGCAAGCGCCCGGAGCGGCGCGGCTTCCCGCTTCGCCTTGCCCGCCACGGCCTTTTCGGCACCCTCCCAGAAACCCGCCTCGACGGGGGCCACGGCGCGGCTGGAGACCGGCTGCGGCCGGGCCTTGCCGGCAATGTCGTTCGCAAAGGCAATCGCGCCGGCCCGCAGGTCGCCGTCGACAACGGCGTCGATCAGGCCGAGCCCTTCCGCCTTCTTCGCACCGACCGGGCTGCCGCTCGTCACGAGGTCGACGGCAGCAGCCGGGCCGATCAGCCGCGGCAGGCGAACCGTGCCGCCCGCGCCGGGGATGATGCCGAGCTTGACTTCCGGCAGGCCGAGGCTGGCGCTGGGAACCGCCACGCGCCAGGCGCAGCCGAGCGCCACTTCGAGCCCGCCGCCGAGCGCGCTGCCATGAATCGCCGCGACCCACGGCGTCTTCGCCCCCTCGATGGTCGCCACCACATCCGGCAGATGCGGCGGCTGCGGCGGCTTGCCGAATTCGCCGACATCCGCCCCGGCAATGAAGGTGCGGCCGGCGCAGATCAGGACGACCGCCTTCACCGCCGCGTCCGCATCGAGCGTGGAGACGGCCGCGACGAGGGCCTGGCGCAGCGCCTGCGACAGCGCGTTGACGGGCGGGTTGTCGACGGTGACGACGGCGATGGCGTTTTCGCGGGCGATGGTGACGGTCATGGTCTCATATTCCCAGATAAGCGGCGCGGATGCGTTCGTCGGCAATGAGTTCGGCAGCGGGACCGGACATGGTGATGCGGCCCGTCTCCATGACATAGCCGCGATCGGCGACCGAAAGCGCACCGAATGCGTTCTGCTCGACGAGCAGCACGGTGACGCCGAGCGCCTTCAGGCTCTTCACCACGTCGAAGATCTGCGCCACGAGGATGGGGGCAAGGCCCATGCTCGGCTCGTCGAGCAGCAGGCAGGAGGGGCGGCCCATCAGCGCGCGGGCGATCGCCAGCATCTGCTGCTGGCCGCCGGAAAGACCGCCGGCCGCAAGGTTGCGCTTCTCCTTGAGGATCGGGAACATGGCGAAGGCATCGTCCCGGTCCCGTTCCACCTTGTCGTCGGAAAAGAGATAGGCGCCGAGGCGCAGGTTCTCTTCCACCGTCAGGTTCGTGAAGATCTGTCGCCCCTCGGGCGACTGGGCGAGCCCGCGCCGCACGCGGGCATGGGCCGGCACCGTCGTCAGCGCCTCGCCGCGAAAGACGATGGACCCGGCCGAGACCGGCTGGATGCCCGAGAGGCACTTGAGCAGCGTGGTCTTGCCGGCGCCGTTCGCGCCGACCACCGTGACGATCTCGCCGGAGGCGACGTCGAGGTCGATGCCGTGCAGCACCTCGATGCGGCCGTAGCGCGAACGCAGTCCTTCAACCGTCAGCATTTTGCGCCTCCGTCGCCTGGGCACCCAGATAGGCCTCGATGACACGCGGATCGCGCGCGATCGCCGCCGGCTCGCCTTCGGCGATCTTCTCGCCATGGTCGAGCACCACGATATGGTTGGAAATGCGCATGACCATCTTCATGTCGTGCTCCACCAGCAGGATCGACACGCCTTCGGCCGCGACCTTGGCGATCAGGTGGTCGATCTCCTCCGTCTCGACGGCATTGCAGCCGGCAGCCGGCTCGTCGAGCAGCAGCACGCGGGGCTTCAGCGCCAGCGCGCGGGCGATCTCCAGCCGCTTCAATGCGCCATAGGAGAGCGAGCCTGCCTCCTGCTCGGCGGCCCGGCCGAGGCCGACGCGGTCGAGCAGCGCACGGGCGCTCTCTTCGGACGCCCTGCTGCGGCGGCGCGCGGCGGGCAGCGAAAAGAGATCGGCGAACACCGAGCCGCGCTCATGCAGGTGATGACCGGCGACGGCGTTTTCGAGCACGCTCATCGACTGGAAGATCTGCAGGTTCTGGAAGGTCCGCGACAGGCCGCGCCGGGCGAGGTGATGCGGCGGCATGCGCGTGACATCCTCTCCATCGAGCGCGACACGCCCGCGGGCCGGAGCGTAGACGCCCGAGATCATGTTGAACAGCGTCGTCTTGCCGGCACCATTCGGGCCGATAACGGAGACGATCTCGCCGGGTTTCAAGGCGAAGCCGACATCGTTGACGGCACGGACGCCGCCGAAATCGATCCCCAAGCCTTCGATCTGAAGCAGGCTCATTCCGCCCTCCCCCGGATGCGGCGCGTAATGGAGGGCAGGAGGCCCTCCCGCATGAAGATCATGACCAGCATCATGACGAGGCCGAGCATGAGCTGTTCATATTCCTGGAAGACCGTCAGCACCTGCGGCAGCGTGGTGAGGATCGCCGCGCCGAGGATGGCGCCGAGCACCGACCCCGCCCCGCCGAGCACCGCCATGGTGACCATCTCGATCGAATGCATGAAGCCCGCGACATCCGGCGTGATGAACTTGTTCTGCAGCGCCAGCAGCGAGCCCGAAACCGAGGCATAGACCGCCGACAGGACGAAGGCCACGAGCTTGTAATGGGCCACATCGACGCCGACCGTGCGGGCGGCGACCTCCGACCCGTGCAGCGCCCTGAGCGCCCGGCCGGTCGGGCTGTGGTAGAGGTTGAGCGCCAGCCAGGCGCCGATGACCAGGACGAGACCGGAGAAGGCGTACCAGAATTCGGTGTTGGAAAGATCGATGCCGATGGCCTTCAGGACGGCGCGAAGACCCAGCTCCGGCACCGCCATGCCGTCCGGCCCGCCGGTGAGCTGCGCCTCGTTGGAGAGCACCATCGAGACGAGAATGCCGAAGCCGAGGCTGGCGACGGCGAGGTAGTATCCCTTGAGCCGCAGGATCGGCCGGCCGACGAGAAAGGCGATGGCCGCGGAAAGCGCCGCGCCCAGCACCGCCGCGAGCGCCGGATGCAGGCCGAGATGGACCGGCGCCAGCGCACAGGCATAGGCGCCGATGCCGGCAAAGCCCGCATGGCCGAGGCTGATCTGGCCGGCATAGCCGATGAGGATGACGAGACCCGTCACCGCAAGCCCGTTGACGAAGATCAGCGAGCCGACGCGGAAATAGTAGGAGGACGGAAAGAAGACCGGCGCGATCGCGATGACCGCGGCGAGGATGAGGAGCGTGGTTGTCTTGCTGGAGAGCCGCATGATCACACCCGATCCGTCGACTTGCGGCCGAAAAGGCCCTGCGGCATGGCGAAGAGCACCGCGAGGATGACGACGAAGGCAGCCGCGTCCTTGTATTGCGAGCTGATATAGCCGGCCGTCATCGCTTCCAGGATCCCGAGCAGCAGGCCGCCGACAAGGGCGCCCTTGGGGTTGCCCATGCCGCCGAGCATGGCGGCGGCAAAACCCTTCAGCGCCAGCGCCAGCCCGACATCGTAGCTCGTCAGCGTGATCGGCGTCACCAGCACGCCGGCGAGCGCGCCGATGGCGGCGGACATGGCGAAGGAGAGCGTCATCACGTAGTTGGTGTTGATGCCGACGAGCTGGGCCGCGATGCGGTTGTTCGCCGTCGCCAGCACGGCGCGACCGATCAGCGTGCGCGTGAAGAACAGCCAGAGACAGAAGAAGACCGCGAGCGCGCCGGCAATCACCCAGAGGCTCTGCGGCAGGATGGTCGCGCCACCGATGAGGATCGGCTGGTCGCCCGAAAAGGCCGGGAAGCGGTGGATCTGCTTGTCGAAGACGAGCTGCGTCGCGCCGCGGATGAAGATCGAGGCGCCGATGGTGATGATGATCAGCGAGACGACGGGGGCGCCCCGCGCCGGCTCGATCGCCAGCTTGTTGAGCGCAACGCCGATACCCGCCGTCGCGATGATGGCGATGAGCGCGGCAAGCGGCAGCGGCAGGCCCGCTGCATGCGCGAAGAAGGTGATCATGCCGCCGAGCATGACGAACTCGCCCTGGGCGAAGTTCACGACGTCGGAAGCGTTGTAGATGATCGTGAAGCCGAGCGCGACCAGCGCATAGACCGCGCCGACCGTGATCCCGGAAAGTAGGAATTGCAGGAGTTCGGGCATGAATGCCTCCGCTTCGCGCGCGACGGTTTCCGCCGGCCCGCCGCCTTATGACGCGGGCCGGCGGGCTCGATTACTCGACGATCTTCCAGCCGCCCTTTTCGATCTGAAGCATGCGGAAGGCCGACAGGTCGAGGCCGAGATGGTCCTCCGCCGTCATGGTCACCGTGCCGGTCGTGCCGACAAGGCCGGACGTGCCTTCGATCGCATCGCGGATCGCCGACGGCTCGGTGCTGCCCGCCCGCGTGATCGCGTCGACGAGGATACGCAGCGCGTCATGGGCGTAGCCGCCGAAGGTCGAGACCGGCTTGCCGGTCGCCTTCTCGTAGGCGTCCTTGTAGGCGACGACGACAGCGCGCTGCGGATCGCTTTCCGGCAGGAGGCTCGCGACGAGCAGCGCCGTGCCCGGCAGGCGCACGCCTTCGGCGGCTTCCGCGCCGGCAAGCTCGATGAAGCCATCCGAGGCGACGCCGTGCGACTGGTAGAGTGGCAGGCCGACGGCGAGCTGGGCATAGTTGCGCGTGACGATCGCCGGGCCCTGGCCGAAACCGGGGTTCAACACGGCTTGCACGCCGTCCTTGCCCTTGATGTTGGTGAGCTGCGGCGTCATGTCGGCATCGGTCGGGCCATAGGTCTCGTCGGCCAGGACCTCGATGCCGTAGTCGCCGATGATCTCCAGGCACTGCTTGCGCATGGAGGCGCCGAAGCCGTCGGAACCGGAAATCAGGCCGATCTTGCCGATGCCGGCCTTCTTCATGTCCTCGAAGATCTTCGCGCAGGCCATGCGGTCCGTGTGCGGGGTCTTGAAGGTGAAGGGGCGGACGGGATCGATGATCTCGATGGCGCCGGCAAGGGAGATGAACGGGATTTCCGCATCCTCGAAGACCGGGATGATGGCCATGGAGGTGCCCGTCGTCGTGCCGCCGATCACGGCGACGACTTCGTCGTCCTCCACCAGGCGGGTGGCGAAGGTGCGCGCCTTGTTCGGGTCGCCGCCATCGTCATAGACGATCAGGTCGATCTTCTCGCCATTGACGCCGCCGGCCGCATTGATCTCCTCGACCAGCATCTTCAGCGTCTTGGCTTCCGGATCGCCGAGGAAGGAGGCGGGGCCGGTTTCCGAAAGGGTCGCACCGATCTTGATATCGGCAAGGGCCGGCGCGGCAAAGCCGAGGACGAGCGCCAGCGTGCCGGCAAGCGCTGTGGTGGTGAGCGAAAATTTCATGTCGGTTTCTCCTCCCAACAAAGACAAAAGATTGAAGCGTAGACTCCTCACGCCGCCGCGGGGCGGCGCCACATCACCACGCGGAACCGGTTCGCGACGAAGGCCGCATCCGTCAGGCTGGCATTGCCCGCCGGATTGGCACCGGTGACGTGGAAATCGCTGAAGGCGGCGCTCTGGTTCACATAGATGCCGCCGGTCAGATTGACAGAAAGATTGACGCCTGCCACGGCGAAACGATCGGCGGCGGCCAGAATCTGCGCCTCGTCCGTCGCGTAGAGGGCAGCCGTGATGGCACCCTTGCGCTCGGCGAGCGCCGCGGCACGGTCGACGCCGTCCGCTGCGTCATCGACCGCGACGACGAAGGCGATGGGGCCGAAGCGCTCCTCCGCATAGGCGTCCGTATCCGCCGCATCGACCGCGAGGATCAGCGGCGTCGCGGTGCGGGCACCGTCGAGGCCTTCGACGGGCGCGGAGTCGCGCACGATGCGCCCGAGTGGCCGCGATGTGGCAATGCGGGCGAGCGTCGCCGGATTGGCGATGGCCCCGCAGATGCCGGCCGCACGCGCGGGATCGACAAGCAGGCTATCGACGGCAGCGGCGATGCCGGCCGCGACCGCGTCGAAGGACTTGTGGCCCTCATTGGTCTCAATACCGTCGCGCGGCACGAAAATATCCTGCGGCGCCGTGCACATCTGGCCGGAATAGAGCGAGAGCGAGAAGGCGATGTTGCCGCACATGCCGGCAAAATCGTCCGTCGCGCCGATGACGATCGAGTTGACGCCGGCCTCTTCGGTGTAGACATCGGCATTGCCGGCATTTTCACGCACCCAGGCGCCGAAGGCGTTGGAGCCGGTATAGTCGACGATGGCGACGGCGGGGTGCTGCACGAGCTCCCTCGTGATCTCGGCGCCCGGCGCATCGGCGGCGAGCAGCACGATATCGGCCGCAAATCCTTCCTCCACCAGCACCTGGCGCGCGATTTCGACGGTGATGGCAAGCGGCAGGATCGCCGCCGGATGCGGCTTGACGATGACGGTGTTGCCGGTGGCGAGGCTGGCGAAGAGGCCGGGATAACTGTTCCAGGTCGGGAAGGTGTTGCAGCCGATGACGAGGGAGACGCCGCGCGGCACGATGCGCCAGTGCTTCTCCATGACGATCGGCGCGCCCTTGCCCTGCGGCTTGGTCCAGGTCGCCTGCGCCGGTATGCGGGTCATCTCGGCATAGGCATAGGCGACGGCCTCGAGGCCGCGATCCTGCGCATGCGGGCCGCCGGCCTGGAAGGCCATGGCGAAGGCCTGCCCCGTCGTGTGCATGACGGCGTTGGCCATCTCGAAGCTGCGGGCATTGAGGCGGGCAAGGATTTCGAGACAGATGCCGGCGCGCACGTCCGGCGAGGCGGCGGCCCATTGCGGGGCGGCCGCGCGCGAGGCCATGACCAGCATGTCCGCGGAGGCGGCGGGATAGGTGATGCCGAGGGCAGGTCCGTAAGGCGAGACTTCCGCACCAACGCGCCCCTCGGCCGGATGATCGGCAAGATCGAATTCGGCATCGAGCCGTGCCCTGTAGGCGGCAAGGCCATCGTCCTTCGCCGTCTCGCCGTATATCTTGCCGCTCGGCACTTCGGGATAGACGGTCCAGAAATCGCGCTTTGCGGCCGCTTCGATCGCGGCGGTCAACGTCGGGCGATGGCGCTCGAAAAGTCCGGTCATCTCTGGCTCCTCCCAGTCAGTGCTTTTATAATTGACTGACCGGTCGGTTTATGCAAGAGTTTTTTTACGGTCGCCGCTGGGAAGGGCGACAGGGAGGAACCATGACCACTTCCGACACCATACTGTCGGCGCTTGCCGATGGCGTTCTGAGCCTCACGCTGAACCGCCCGGACAAGCTCAACGCCTTCAACGACGAGATGCATCTTGCGCTGCGCGCCGGCTTCGAGCGCGCCCATGCGGACGAGGCGGTGCGCGCCGTGCTGCTGACCGGCGCCGGCCGCGGTTTCTGCGCCGGCCAGGATCTCGGCGACCGCGATCCGAAGAAGGGCGTGCCAGACCTCGGCCATACGATCGAGACCTACTACAACCCACTGCTGCGCCTTATCCGCAGCCTCGAAAAACCCGTCATCTGCGCCGTCAACGGCGTTGCCGCCGGCGCGGGCGCCAACATTGCCCTTGCCTGTGACATCACGCTCGCCGCCCGCTCCGCCCGCTTCATCCAGGCCTTCGCCAGGATCGGCCTCGTGCCGGATTCCGGCGGCACCTGGAGCCTGCCGCGCCTGATCGGCGAAGCCCGCGCCAAGGCGCTTGCGCTCACCGCCGAACCGCTCGGCGCGGAAACCGCCGCCGACTGGGGCCTCATCTGGCGCGCCGTCGACGACGACACGCTGATGGAAGAGGCGACCGCTCTCGCCACGCGCCTCGCCGCCGGCCCGACCAGGGGCCTCGGCATGACGAAACGCGCCATCCAGGCCGCCGCCACCAATTCGCTCGACCAGCAACTCGACCTCGAACGCGACCTGCAGCGCGAGGCCGGCCGCAGCGCCGATTACGCCGAGGGCGTTTCCGCCTTCCTCGAAAAGCGCAAGCCGGAGTTTTCGGGCAAATGAGCGCCGCCGGGCTTTCTCCGCAAGCGCTCGCCGAAGCCTGCGCCAAGGCGATGTGGGACGACGACAACGCCACCCGCCATCTCGGCATGGAGCTCGTCTCCGTCGCCCCCGGCAAGGCCGTCATCGCCATGACGATCGCCGAGATCATGACCAACGGCCACGGCACCTGCCACGGCGGCTACATCTTCACGCTGGCGGATTCGGCCTTTGCCTTCGCCTGCAACACCTACAACCAGCGCACCGTCGCCCAGCACTGTTCGGTGACCTTCATCGCACCGGCCTTCCGGGGCGACCGGCTGACCGCGACGGCGCAGGAGGTGTCGCGCCGCGGCCGCGGTGGCATCTACGACATCCGCATCACCAACCAGGAGGGCGAGCATGTCGCGGAGTTCCGCGGCCACTCGCGAACAGTCAAGGGCACCCATCTGCCGGAGTGAGGCAGAGGGCACATCATCCCGCATTCTCGGAGGAGATTTTCATGGAAGACCTGTCCCCCCGCCCCGGAGATCTCGAAGCGATCGAGACGGCCTCCCGCGACGAGATTTCCGCGCTGCAGCTTGAGCGCATGAAATGGTCGCTGACCCACGCCTACGAGAACTCGCCCTTCTATCGCCAGCGCTTCGACGCGGCCGGCGTGCACCCCTCCGACCTCAAGACGCTCGCCGATCTCGCAAAGTTCCCCTTCACCACCAAGAAGGACCTGCGCGACACCTATCCCTTCGGCATGTTCGCCGTGCCGCGTGAAAGGCTCGCACGCATCCACGCCTCGTCGGGCACGACCGGCAAGCCCACCGTCGTCGGCTATACCCAGAAGGACATCGACACCTGGGCGACCGTTGTCGCCCGCTCGATCCGCGCCGCGGGCGGCCGGGCCGGCGACATCGTGCATGTCGCCTATGGCTACGGCCTCTTCACCGGCGGCCTCGGCGCCCACTATGGCGCCGAAAAGCTCGGCTGCACCGTCGTGCCGATCTCCGGCGGCATGACGGAGCGCCAGGTGACCCTGATGCAGGATTTCAAGCCGCGCATCATCATGGTCACGCCCTCCTACATGCTCTCCATCCTCGACGAGTTCCGCCGCCAGGGCGTCGACCCGCGGGAAAGCTCGCTCGCCGTCGGCATCTTCGGCGCCGAGCCCTGGACGAACGCCATGCGCGAGGAGATCGAGCAGTCCTTCGACATGCACGCCGTCGACATCTACGGCCTGTCGGAGGTCATGGGCCCGGGCGTTGCCAATGAATGCGTCGAGACCAAGGACGGCCTGCACATCTGGGAGGACCATTTCTACCCGGAGATCATCGATCCGGTCACCGGTGCGGTGCTGCCGGACGGCGAGATCGGCGAATTGGTCTTCACGACGCTCACCAAGGAAGGCCTGCCGATCATCCGCTACCGCACGCGCGACCTGACACGGCTCCTGCCCGGCACCGCCCGCTCCATGCGCCGCATGGAAAAGATCACGGGCCGCTCCGACGACATGATGATCCTGCGCGGCGTCAACGTCTTCCCGACGCAGATCGAGGAACAGATCCTGAAATGTCGCGGCCTCGCGCCGCACTTCCAGATCGAGCTGACCCGCTCGGGCCGCATGGACAACATGACCGTGCATGTCGAATGCACGCTGGAGGCGGCCGACGAGGGGGCCCGCGCGGGATCGGCAAAGGAGCTCGCCCACCACATCAAGAGCGTGGTCGGGGTCTCCACGAAGATCACCGTGCACGAACCCGGCGGCGTCGCCCGTTCGGAAGGCAAGGCGAAACGGGTGGTCGACAACCGCCCGAAGGAATGAAGCGCCGGACGGGACAATTCCAGCAGGAGTGGGGGAAACGGTTTTGCGTCCGGAGTTGTGTAGAAACAAAGAGATAGGATATCTTCCCCGTTAGAAGACGGATGAAGGGACCCTATTCCGGCACCGGGTTGACTGTGTATAGGGAGGGCGGCCACCTTCCCGGAAGCAGCCGGGCAAAGCAAAGCAGGATAAAATGGCACGCACGCGCGCAGTTGATTTCGAGGAAAAACAACGCGGCATTCTCTCGAGTGCCGCGGCGGTCTTTGCCGAGATGGGCATGGAGAAGGCCTCCATGTCGATGATCGCCTCGCACAGCAATGTCTCCAAGGCGCTGCTCTATCACTACTATCCGAGCAAGGACGCGCTGATCTTCGATATCGTGCGCACCCACCTCACCGAACTCGAAAGCGCCATAGAGGCCGCCGACCGCCCCGACCTCGCCCCGCAGGAGCGGCTGCGCCTCCTGGTCAAAGCCGTCCTGGCGAACTACGAGGGCCGGGACAACGAGCACAAGGTGCAGCTCAACGGCACCAGCGCGCTCTCGCAGGAACAGCTTTCCGAATTGCAGGCGATCGAGCGGCAGATCGTCAAGCGCTTCTCCGGCGTCATCCGCGACATCAATCCGGACCTCAACAAGGACCGCCCGCTGCTGATGCCCGTCACCATGTCGCTTTTCGGCATGATGAACTGGGTCTATATGTGGTTCCGACCGAATGGGCCTGTCACACGCGACGAATATGCGGACATCGCGACGACGCTGATCCTCGAAGGCGTCAAGGCTGTCACCTGAAGCTTACGCATCACACCTCTACCTCTCTTTCGTCATCCTCGGGCTTGACCCGAGGATCCACTCGGCACCCGCGGCATGGATCCTCGGGTGAAGCCCGAGGATGACGTGGTAGGGAGGCAGCGTCGCGCCACAAGAGCAATAATGCCACCCGCGCTATCCCCCATCCCTCTCCATATCCTTGCCCGTCGCTGCGACCGATTCCAGCCGCTCGGCAAACTCCCGCCGCAGCGTCCGGCGAAGCTCGGCCGCCTTGTAGCGCCGGATGTCGACCGCATCCCTCGGCTCCAGGTCCGGCACACGCACCGGCCGGCCGGCATCGTCGACGGCGACCATCGTGAAATAGCAGGAATTGGTATGCCGCCGGTGGCCGGAGCGGATGTTCTCCGCCTCGACGCGGATGCCGACCTCCATGGAGGTGCGGCCCGTATGGTTGATCGAGGCGCGGAAGGTGACGAGTTCGCCGACATGGATCGGCTCCTTGAACATCACCTGGTCGACCGAGAGCGTCACCGCATATTGCTGCGAATAGCGCGAGGCGCAGGAGAAGGCCACGCGATCGAGCAGGTTGAGCAGTGCGCCCCCATGAACCTTTCCGGAAAAATTCGCCATGTCCGGCGTCATCAGAACGGTCATTTCCAGGCGGCACGGGTCCTGCGCGATCGGCATGCTGCGGTCACTCCCTCGTTTTGGCCACCATCGTCAGGACGTCGTACTGCGCGACTGTGGCACCTAGCTGGTTCGTCACCTGGCAATCCCAGCGCACCTCGCCGTGCTCGGCATTGGCGCGCGGATTGATCTCCTTGCAGGTGAGCTGCACCTGCAGCGTATCATCCGGATTGACCGGTGTCAGGAAGCGCAGGTTGTCGACGCCGTAATTGGCGAGAACCGGACCCGGCGCCGGATCGACGAAGAGCCCGGCGGCGAAGGAGACGATGAGATAGCCATGCGCCACGCGCCCGTCGAAGAACGGGTTCGCCTTGGCCGCCTCCTCATCCATATGGGCGTAGAAGGTGTCGCCGGTGAAATTGGCGAAATGCTCGATATCGTCGAGCGTCACCGTGCGCGTTGCAGTGATGAGCTGGTCGCCGATCTTGAGTTCCGCCAGCGACTTGCGGAACGGATGCTCTCCGCCCGCCCGCGCCTCCGCACCCGGCAGCCAGCGGCCGGTGACGGCGGACAGCATGGTCGGCGCGCCCTGGATGGCGGTGCGCTGCATGTAGTGTTTTACGCCGCGCATGCCGCCCAGTTCCTCGCCCCCGCCCGCGCGGCCGGGACCGCCGTGCACCAGGCCCGGCAGCGGCGAACCGTGGCCGGTGGAGGATTTGGCGCTGACCCGGTTGCCGATCATCACGCGGCCATGGAAGGGCGCAAGGCCGAGCACGACCTCTTCGGCGAAGCCCGGATCGTTGGTGAAGACCGAGGCGACGAGGCTGCCCTTGCCGCGCCGGGCGAGATCGACCGCCTCTTCCGCCGTGTCATAGGGCATGACCGTGCTGACCGGGCCGAAGGCTTCGACATCGTGCACGGCACGGGCCGAGCCCGGCCTGTCGCAATAGAGCAGCACCGGATTGAGGAAGGCCCCGGCCACGGCATCGCCGGACTGGACGCTCGGATTATCAGGATCGCCGGAGACGATTTCGGCGTCGGCGGAGAGATCGCGGATACGGGCGCGCACTTCCTCGCGCTGGTCGAGGCTGGCGAGCGGACCCATGCGCACGGCCTCGTCGGCGGGGTTGCCGATCGACGTCTTGCCGAGGCGCGCGCCGAGGCTTTCGATCAGCGCCTCGCTATAGGCGCGCGGGGCGATGATGCGGCGGATCGCCGTGCATTTCTGGCCGGCCTTCACCGTCATCTCGCGGGTGACTTCCTTGACGAAGAGATCGAATTCCTCTGTGCCGGGCGCGGCGTCGAGGCCGAGCACGGCGGCGTTGAGGCTGTCGGCCTCCATGGTGAAGCGCACGGAATTCTCGATGATCGCCTTGTGCGTCTTGAGGCGCTGGCCTGTCGCCGCCGAACCGGTGAACGTGACGGCATCCTGCCCCTCCACATGGTCGAGCAGGTCGCCGACCGAGCCGCAGACGAGCTGCAGCGCGCCCTCCGGCAGGATGCCCGTCTCGATGATGCGGCGGACCATCAGTTCGGTGAGATAGGCCGTCTGGCTGGCCGGCTTGATGATGGCGGGAACGCCGGCGATGAGCGTCGGCGCGAGCTTTTCCAGCATGCCCCAGCAGGGAAAGTTGAAGGCGTTGATATGCACCGCGACACCCTGCAAGGGGGTCAGGATATGCTGCGCGGCAAAGGTGTTGTCCTTGGAGAGCGGCTCCACGTCGCCATCGAGCAGGACGCGGGTGTTCGGCAATTCGCGCCGGCCTTTCGAGGCGTAGGAGAGCAGCGTGCCGATGCCGCCCTCGATATCGACCCAGCTATCGGCGCGGGTCGCGCCGGTGGCGGTGGAAAGCGCGTAGAACTCTTCCTTCCCTTCCATCAGCGCCTGGCCGAGCGCTTTCAGCATGGCGGCGCGTTCGTGGAAGGACATGCGGCGCAGCGCCGGGCCACCCTTTTCGCGGCCATGGGCGAGGATCGCCTTGAAATCGATGCCGGAGGAATCGATGAAGGCGACCGGTGCGCCCGTCGAGGCGTCGAGCAGGGGCACGCCCTCCTTCGCGCCGGCGACCCACGCGCCGCCGACATAGCTTTCGAGCCGGCGCGGCCGGTTTGCCATGACGTTCATCTTATTGTCCTTCCTGTATTTTTACGCAATTCCGGACGGAAGCCTAGTTCAACCCAAGCGCGGAAAGCTGCGCATCGACCTCCGCCCGCCAATCCGCAAGCAGGGTCTCGTTAGGCGTATGCCTGAGGCCGAAACGCGACAGCGTCTCGAAGCGGGCCGAGTCGGAATGGCCAAAGCTGGCGGCGACACGCGGATACCAGTAGGCGACGGAAGCCTTCGCTTTCGCGCGCCCCTCTTCGTCATCCACGATGCGGGCGAGGCCGGCGAGGCCGAGTTCGGCATGGCGCGTCTCGCGCGGCAGGATGGCGCGGAAAACCTCGGCGAGCGGCTGATAGGAGACGCGCGACAATTCCTTGAGCTGGACGACGCTTGCCCGGCCCATCAGCACGTTCATGACGACGGCATCCACCCAGCCTTGCAGCGGGTAGTGGAAGACGGAAAGGCGCATGTCGCCGCCCTGCCGCGCCGCACCGATATCGGCCTCGCGGGAAAGCCGCTCGGCCCAGGGGTGGTGCACGGCGTAGCGTCCACCGTCCGCGCCGAAGGTTTCCATGACCTGCAAGACCTTGCCGGCATGGTCGGCCTTTTCCAGCACGATGCGGGCGGCGGAGATGCGCTCCTGGATGCCCGGCGCATCGTTGATCGTATCGGCAAAGCCCGCGGAGCCGGCCAGCTCGCTGTCGACGAAACTCGCCATCAGGCGCAAGAGCTCGCCGCGATAGCGCGGCGGCACATTGGCGGGCGAGGAGAGCACGCCGCCTTGCGCCAGATAATCCTCGATCGGCATCGTATCGGACATGAAAATTCCCCTTACTGGTCGTAGCTGACGACGATACGGTCGGTGAGCGGGTAGCACTGGCAGGTCAGCACATAGCCCTGGCGCACCTCGTAATCCTCGAGCGCGTGGTTGACCTCCATCTCGGCCTCGCCCTCCAGGATTTTTGCGCGGCAGGTGGAACAGACGCCGGCCTTGCAGGCATAGGGCGCGTCCATGGCGTTTTCGAGCGCGGCGTCGAGCAGGCTCTGACCCTGCTTCGGGAACTTGAAGCTGCGCGTCGCGCCGTCGAGCGTGACGGTCGCCTCGCACATCGCGCCCTGGTCCGCGCCGGCGACGGCTTCCACCTTGCGCCGGGCCCGGCCGGGCTGCGAGGAGGCGAACAGCTCGAACTTGATCTGGTCGTCGCGAAGGCCGTGTTCGCGGAGCGCTGCGGCAATCGCCAGCATCATCGGCTCCGGGCCGCAGATGAAGGCGGTGGCGATGGACTTGATGTCGATCCAGCTCTTGAACAGCGCCGCGCATTTCTCGCCGTCGATGCGGCCGGTGAAGAGGTCGATGTCCTGTGCCTCGCTTTCGAGGACATGCAGCACGGAGAACCGGCCGAGATAGAGGTTCTTCAGATCCTCCAGCTCCTCCCGGAACATGATCGAGCTGATCTGCCGGTTGGCGTAGACCAGCGTGAAGCGGGCGCGCGGCTCGCGCGACAGCACCGTCTTGATGATCGAAAGCACGGGCGTGATGCCGCTGCCGCCGGCAAAGCCGAGATAGTGCTTCGCGACATCCGGCTCCAGCGCGGTGAAGAAGGCGCCCATCGGCGGCATGGCTTCCAGCGTGTCGCCGGGCTTCAGGTTTTCATTGACCCAGGTGGAGAAGCAGCCGCCATCGACGCGCTTGATGCCGACCTTCAACACGCCCTCGTCCTTGCCGGCGCAGATCGAATAGGAGCGGCGCAGCTCCTCGTCCTCGAATTTCTGGCGGAAGGTCAGGTACTGGCCTTGCGTGAAATCGAAGACGGCGCGGTCCTCGTCGGACGGCCGGAGCGTGACCACGACCGCATCGCGCGTCTCGCGGCGAACATCGGTTACGGTCAGGGGATGAAAACGTGCCATGCGCGGGCCCTCTCCCTATGGGTCAGATGCATTTGAAATAATCGAACGGTTCCAGGCAGTCGGTGCAGCGATAGCTCGCCTTGCAGGGCGTCGAGCCGAACTGGCTGATCTTTTCCGTGTTCGCCGAGCCGCAGCGCGGACAGGCGATCGTCAGGTTCGAGCGGCCGGACAGCCGGTCGATGCGTTTCATCAGCACGCCATCGGCGGCGGTGCCGTCGATTGGCGGGGCGATGCCATAGTCGCGCAGCTTTTCCCGGCCCTCGGCGCTGATCCAGTCCGTCGTCCAGGCGGGCGAGAGCCGGCGTTCGAGCTTCACCTTGGCAAGGCCCTTTCCGGCGAGCGCAGCCTCGATATCGAGGTTGATCACCGTGGTGGCGGGACAGCCCGAATAGGTCGGCGTCACCGTCACCACCAGCGTGTCGTCCCGCCACTCGACATCGCGGATGATGCCGAGATCGGTGAGCGAGATGACCGGGATTTCCGGGTCCGGCACTTCGGACAGCCAGTGCCAGACCTCATCGACCGAGGGACGAAGCGCCGGGTCCATCGCCGCCCCCTACCAGGTCGCGCCCGGATAGGCGCGTTGCAGGAACTGCATCTCCGACAGGATGAAGCCGAGATGCTCGGTGTGCACGCCGCGTCGGCCGCCCTTGTGCATGTAGCCGTCCGCCGGCTTCTTCAGCGTGCCCTCGGCGAGCGTCTCCGCGACGATCTCGTCCCAGCCCGCCTTGAGGCTTTCGGGCGCCGGGACGATGCCGGCCTCGACCAGTTCGGCGTCGAGCGCGTCGCTCATAAACATCTCGCCGGTGAAGGGCCAGAGTTCGTCCAGCGCCTCCTGCATGCGGCGATGGCTTTCGGCCGTGCCGTCGCCGAGGCGGATGACGAGGTCGCGGCTGCGGTCGAGGTGGTAGGAGACTTCCTTGAAGGCCTTTTCCGCGATCTCGGCGATGCGCGTGTCGGACGACCCCTTCAGCGCCTTCAAGAGCAGATAATGCCAGGCGTCGAAGAGGAACTGCCGCATCAGCGTCTTGCCGAAATCGCCGTTCGGGCGCTCGACGAGCAGGATGTTGCGGAATTCGTAGCCGTCGCGCAGATAGGCGAGATCATCGGCGGAACGGCCCTTGCCTTCCACCTCGCCGGCAAGGCCGAGCCAGAGCTGCGTCTGGCCGATCAGGTCGAGCGCGGTGTTGGCGAGCGCGATATCCTCCTCCAGCGCGGGCGAGTGCCCGCACCATTCGGAAACGCGATGGCCGAGGATCAGCGTGTTGTCGCCGATGCGCAGCAGGAATTCGAGAAGCGCGGCCTGACGGGCCGCCGGATCGAGCGCCGCGGTCGCCATCACATGTGCCCCACTTCATCCGGAATGTCGAAAAAGGTCGGGTGACGGTAGACCTTGGAGTTCGAAGGATCGAACAGCGGGCCCTTTTCAGAGGGCGCGCTGGCAGTGATCTCGGAGGATTTCACCACCCAGATGCTGACGCCTTCGTTACGGCGCGTATAGACGTCGCGGGCATTGTTGATCGCCATTTCGGCGTCGGGCGCATGCAGGCTGCCGACATGGCGATGGTTGAGGCCGTGCTGGCCCCGGATGAAGACTTCCCAAAGCGGCCATTCGCTGGACATCGTGCTCTCTCCCAAATTATTCGGCGGCGATCTTGGCGGCGGTGCGACGGTCGGAGACCTTTTCGGCATGGGCCGTCAGGCCGTCTCGGAACCAGGCGCCGTCATCCCAGGCCTTCTTGCGGGCGTTGAGGCGTTCCGCATTGCAGGGGCCGTTGCCGGCGATCACGTTGAAGAATTCTTCCCAGTCCGGCTCGCCGAAATCGTAGCCGCCCTTCTCCTCGTTCCACTTGAGGTCAGGATCCGGCACGGTGAGGCCGAGATACTTCGCCTGCGGCACGGTCTGGTCGACGAATTTCTGGCGCAGCTCGTCATTGGAGTTCTGCTTGATCTTCCAGGCCATCGACTGGGCCGAATGCACGGAGGCATCGTCCGAGGGGCCGAACATCATCAGCGACGGCCACCACCAGCGGTTCAGCGCATCCTGCACCATGGCCTTCTGGGCCGGCGTGCCCTTCACCATCTTCATCAGCACGTCATAGCCCTGGCGCTGGTGAAAGCTCTCTTCCTTGCAGATGCGCACCATGGCCCGCGCATAGGGGCCGTAGGAACAGCGTTGCAGCGGCACCTGGTTCATGATCGCCGCGCCATCGACCAGCCAGCCGATCGCGCCGATATCGGCCCAGGTCAGCGTCGGATAGTTGAAGATCGAGGAATATTTCGCCTTGCCGGAATGGAGCTGCGCATACATCTCGTCGCGGCTGATGCCGAGCGTTTCGGCGGCGCAGTAGAGATAGAGGCCGTGGCCGGCCTCGTCCTGCACCTTGGCGAGCAGGATCGCCTTGCGCTCCAGGGTCGGCGCGCGGGTGATCCAGTTGCCTTCCGGCAACTGGCCGACGATTTCCGAATGGGCGTGCTGGCTGATCTGGCGCACCAGCGTCTTGCGATAGCCCTCGGGCATCCATTCCTTCGGCTCGATCTTCTGGCCGGCGTCGATGCGCTCCTGGAAGGCGCGCTCAACGGGGTCCATCTCATCGAGGGAGCGGACGCGGGCGGCATCGGTCTTCACCATCTGGGCATACATGGTCTTTCCTCCTGCTTTACGCGTCAGACGCGTTCGAGAATGATGGCGATGCCCTGGCCGACGCCGATGCACATGGTACAGAGTGCATAACGTCCGCCCTGGCGGTGGAGCTGGTAGGCCGCGGTGGTGACGAGCCGCGCGCCGCTCATGCCGAGCGGATGGCCGAGCGCGATGGCGCCGCCGTTCGGGTTCACATGCGGGGCGTCGTCCGGCAGGCCGAGATCGCGCAGAACCGCGAGCGCCTGCGAGGCGAAGGCCTCGTTGAGCTCGATGACATCCATCTGGCCGAGCGAAAGTCCGGCGCGCTCCAGCACCCGGCGCGTGGCCGGCGCCGGGCCGAAGCCCATGATGCGCGGCTCAAGACCCGCCGCCGCCATCGCGACGACACGCGCCTTCGGCGTCAGGCCCTGAGCTTTGATGGTGGCTTCATTGGCGATGAGCAAGGCAGCCGCACCGTCATTGACGCCGGAGGCATTGCCGGCGGTGACCGAGAGGTCCGGACCGTTGACGCCCTTCAGCTTGGCAAGCTGCTCGGCTGTGGTACCGGGACGCGGATGCTCATCGGTATCGACGACGAGCGGATCACCCTTCTTCTGCAGCACATGGACGGGCACGATCTCGTCGGCAAAGATACCGGCCTCGTGCGCGGCGGCCCAGCGGGCCTGGCTGCGGGCGGCGAAGGCGTCCTGGTCCTCGCGGCTGACGGTGAAATCGGCGGCGACGTTGTCGGCCGTCTGCGGCATGGAGTCGACACCGAAGACCTTCTTCATCTTCGGGTTGACGAAGCGCCAGCCGATCGTCGTGTCATAGACCGCATTCGACCGGGAAAAGGCGCTTTCGGCCTTCGGCATGACGAAGGGGGCGCGGCTCATGCTCTCGACGCCACCGGCGATGACGAAATCGCAGTCGCCGGCACGGATGGCACGCGCCGCCATGCCGACGGCATCCATGCCGGAACCACAGAGGCGGTTGACGGTGGTGGCGGGAATGGAGACGGGAAGACCGGACAGCAGCACGGCCATGCGGCCGACATTGCGGTTGTCCTCGCCGGCCTGGTTGGCACAGCCGTAGATGAGATCGTCCACCTTGGACCAGTCGACGCCGGGATTGCGCTCCATCAGGCCGGCAAGCGGCACGGCGGCAAGGTCGTCGGCGCGCACCGACGAGAGCAGCCCGCCATAACGGCCGATCGGCGTACGGACGGCATCGCAGATAAAGGCTTCGGACACGCGGTTTCCTCCCTGATATCCCGGGCCGATCCGTTCCTCCAGAAACATTGACCGACCGATCGGTTATCTATTTACCACTCGATACGTCACAAATCAATGCCGATTTATCCAAATTATGTGATGTTTCGTTCCAGCAGCTCCCATCATAGCACAAGCCACGCATTTCTCTTATGAAAAGTCGCGCTGGATCGCCTCGCGCAGCAGCGAGAGACGACGGAGCGTCGCCTCGCTCGCCTCCGGCAGAGCGCCGGCCGCCGTGACGAAGTGACGGGCGACATGCAGGTCCGCCTCGGGCGAGAGGCGGAGATAGAGCTCGGCAAAGAGCATCCGGGCCGCCTCCCCCGGCCAGTCCGCCGGCAGAGCCGCCTGCGGCAGGCGCGGATCGCGCAGCACGACAAGGCGGAACTGGTGCACGAGCACCAGCCGGGCAACGAGGCTTTCCGCCGCACCGAGCCGCATCCTGCCCGCAAGCAGGTCGGCAAGACGCCCGAAGCGCCGAAGGAACCCATGATAGGCCTCGGCATGCAGTGCGAGGTTCCAGTGGTCGGCCGCAAAGGCACCGAGGTCCCGCTCGCCGCTCACGACCTCGCCCCGGAAGACGACGGCCGGCTGCTTAAGAAGCGGCAGCGGACGCGCACCGACGGCAAGGCGCGGACCGAGCCGGGCATGGCCCGCCCGCTCAAGAGCCTGCATCGCCTCGTCCGGCGCCGCCCCCGTCAGTTGCACGAAATGCCAGTCCGCCGCTTCCGGCGGGCCGAAAAGCAGGCGGGCGGCCGCGGCGAATTCGGTCCGGGCGGGCGCGGCGAGGCGATAGAAGCTGCGCCGCCCCTCCCGCTCGCCGGACAATTGCCCGGCGGCGACGAGGCGCGAGACGGCGGTGCGCACCAGGGTCTCGCTGATGCCGACTGCGGCGCAGGTCTCGATGAGGTTGCCTGTCCACACCACGCCGCCCCGCGGCTCCACCACGTCGCCATAGATGGTGACGATGAAGCCGGCGGCCTTCAGCGGGCTCTCCTCGATGATGGTCCTGAGCAGCGCGCCGAACACGCTCTCCGCCCTGTCCTTGTCCGCCGGCAAACCAGCCCCCTGACGTCGTTCCGCTTCGATCGTGCCGAGAACTAGCGCAGAATGGGTCGTGGCGGAAAGCCCCGCCCGGCAATCGGCAGATAGAGGCATATTCTCGTCAGCAAATATTAAGTTGCATCTGCCATCGTCCGTCGACCACCGGAAGCCGGACAGGATCCTGCCTCGGGCAACCAGGACGCGCGGAGACAGACGGAACGCGATGAACGACCGGAATGCGCAGCTCCCCCTTCAGGGGCTGGGATACTACATCCCTGCCATCGTCGTCGCGTTTGCCGCGCTGATCGCCATTTTCCTCGCCGATTCCCAGAAACTGCGGCTGGAGGAGGAGTATCTGCGCTCCTTCACCACGGAACAGCTCGGCGTCTTGCGCTCGCGCCTCGAAGGCAATATCCAGGGCGACATCAATCTCGTGCAGGGTCTCGTCGCGGCACTCTCGACCGAACCCGACATGTCGCCCGGCCGCTTTGCCGATCTTGCCGGGCGCATCTTCCGCAAGGACACGCAACTGCGCAATCTCGCCATCGCGCCCGATTTCGTGGTCTCGCTCGTCTATCCGGTCAAGGGAAACGAGCGCACCATCGGCCTCGACTATCGCAAGAACGAGCGCCAGCGCGCCGCCGCCATGCAGGTGAAGGCGCTCGACCGGCTCATCGTCACCGGCCCGGTCGATCTGGTGCAGGGCGGCCGCGGCGTGATTGCCCGCTACCCGATCCATGCAGGGCGGAACAATGCCTTCATCGGCATCGCCTCCGCCGTGATCGATCTCGACAAGCTCCTGGCCAACAGCGGCTTCGGCAAGGACCTCGAAATCGCCGTCTCGCTTTCCAGCCGGCCGCATGTCGGCGGCGAGGCGCGGACCTTCTTCAGCACGGCCGCGCCCGTCGATGCCGATCCTGTCATCATGATCATCGACATCGGCCATGAAGCCTGGACCATGTCGGCCACGCCGCTCGGCGGCTGGCATCAGCCTTCTGCCGATCTCGCCTTCTTTCGCGCCGGCCTTGCGCTGCTGGCCGTCATCATCGTCGCCCCCATGTTCTGGGTCGGGTACCTGATGAAGGACCGCCACCGGCACATCCTGGCGCTCCAGGACCGGGAGGACCGGCTCGAAACCGTCTCGCAGCGCCTGCAGCTCGCCCTCGACGCCTCCCGGGTAGGCGTGTGGGAGTTTGAGACGGAGACATCGACCCTCACCTGGGACGCGCGCATGCGCGTGCTTTACAACGTGCCGCCCGACCAGCCTGTCTGCCGCTACGAGGACTGGCGCGACGCGCTCCATCCCGACGACCTGGAGGAGGCCGAGCGCGTCTTCGCCAACGCCATCGAGGCCGACAGGCCCTATCTCACGGAATTCCGCGTCCTGACCACAGGCGGCGACATCCGCCATATCCGCGCGCACGGCATGACCTATCGCGCCTCATCAGGCGCAAAACGCATCGTCGGCGCCAACTGGGACGTGACGGACGACATTCGCCTGCAGGCCGAACTTCTGGAGGCCAAGCTGACGGCCGAGGCGCAGAACCGGGCACTGGAAGACGCCCGCCTGGTGCTGGAGCACAATTCGCTGCACGATGCCCTCACCCAGCTCCCCAACCGGCGCTTCCTCGACCAGCAGCTCGCGCTGGCCGGCATGGGCGAGGACACCCGCCCCCTCACCCTGCTGCATATCGACCTCGACCGTTTCAAGGACATCAACGACACGCTCGGCCATGCGGCCGGCGACGAGGTGTTGAAACAGGCCGCCGGCGTGCTGCGCACCCATATCCCGGCGGAGGACTTCATCGCCCGCATCGGCGGCGACGAATTCGTGCTCCTGTCGCGCCGCGACCCGGCAAAGGCCGATTTCAACGCTCTCTCGGCCCGCCTCATCGAGGCGATCAGCGAGCCGATGGCGATCGAGGGCCATGACTGTCGCATCGGCGCGAGCATCGGCATCGCCACGCGCAACGATGCGGAAGAATCCGCCGAACAACTACTCGTCAATGCCGATATCGCACTCTACGAAGCCAAGCGGCGGGGCCGCAACCGCGTGGAAGCATTCAACGACGAACTGCGCCTGCACACGGTTGAGGTCAAGCGGCTCGGCGACGACATCCTGCGCGGCCTCGAGCAGGGCGAGTTCCACCCCTTCTTCCAGCCGCAATTTGATGCCGAAACTCTGGAGATCGTCGGCGTCGAGGCGCTGGCGCGCTGGCTGCACCCGACGCGCGGCGTCATCACGCCCGATGTCTTCCTGCCGGTGGCCGGAAGCCTCAACGTCGTCGCCCGGATCGACGAGGCGATCCTCGACCAGGCACTGTTCCAGGCCATGCGCTGGGAGGGGCAGAACCTCGGCATCGCCCGCGTCTCCGTCAACGTCTCCTGCCAGCGCCTGCGTGACGAGGGCCTCCTCGAAAAGCTGCGCGCGATGAACATCCGCCCCGGCTCGCTGACCTTCGAACTGCTGGAATCGATTTCCTTCGATGCGTTCGACGATGGACTGAAGCAGGCCATCGACGACATCAAGTCCCTCGGCATCGATATCGAGATCGACGATTTCGGCACCGGCCACGCCTCCATCGTCAGCCTCCTGGAGCTGTCGCCGAAGCGGCTGAAGATCGATCGCCGGCTGGTGCAGCCGCTGCTCGAATCGACCGCACAGCAGAGCCTCGTCCGCTCGATCATCGACATCGGCAAGGTGCGCGACATCGAAACGGTCGCGGAAGGCGTCGAAACGCTGGCCCATGCCGAGCTGCTGCGCGGCCTCGGCTGCCATGTCCTGCAGGGCTATGCCTTCGCCCGGCCGATGGCAGCGGACGATTTCCTCGCCTTCGCCAAGGCGCGGGGCTGGAAGCCGGCGGACAAGGCCGGGCTCACGACGGCAAGAGCGAGTTGAGCATATCAGCGACGGCCCGGCCGTCATGCTGGCCGCGCTGCCAGGGATCCTCGAATTCGCCGATCACCCGCTCCATGCCGAGCCGTGCCCCCACCTCCTCCAGCGGACCGTTGCCGAGATAGGCGAAGGGCCCGACGGTCTTCTCGAAGGGCAGGGGCTGGTGGTTCGCCAGGACATGGGTGAAGGGTCGCGCATCCGCCCCCTCCTGCCGCCGCCAGAGCGTCGTGGCGATTTCCAGCATGCGTGCCACATCGAGCCCGCGGGTCTCCCGGCATTGCAGCATGTTGCCGATGAAGATGCGGCGGGCGTGCCCGTTGCGCGCAATGGCCGGCACGATGCCCTCGACGAGGAAGTGCGGCAGGACGCTGGTGAAGAAGCTGCCCGGTCCGAAGACGATGGCATCGGCGCTTTCGAGGCTTTCGAGCACCGCCTCGTTGGCCGGCACCGCGGCACCGTTCCGGCCGGACAGCGCGATGTCGCGGATGCCGATATCGCTCGCCGCATCGTCGAGCGCGGTCACCCTGTGCTGCCCTTCGACACGGGTGCCGTCGTTCAGCACGGCGGACAGATCGACCCCGTCGGCCGCCGTGGACGGCCAGACATGGCCGGTGATGTCGCAGAGCTTGCGGAAGACGAAGATGGCGGTGTTGATGTCGCTGTTATGGGCAAGATGCGCGCCCGTCAGGATGAAATTGCCGATGCTGCCGTTGCGGAAATCGAAATCCGCGCCGATCGCCGCGCGAAAGGTGCGCAGGTAATTGAGGATCGCGCCGCGCAGGCCCGGCTCCATGCGTTCCAGGAGCGGGTGGCAGCCTTCGGCATAGAGCGCAAATTCGGTGCGGGCGTCGTCTTCCGTCCCGCTGGTCATGCGCGCATTGCAGACCTTGACGACATCGCCCGCCCGCCCCTCGCCATGCGCCATGGTCATCAGCGCCTGACGGATGTCGCCGACCGCAAGCACACCGAGGGTGTCGCGGATGATCTTCGAACTGCCGCCGCTATCCCAGGCCGGCACGATGCGCGTCAGCCGCACCGGCTTGGAAAGCAGCGCCAGATTGGTCGTGCGGCACGCGGTGCCGCCCGAAAAGAGCACGATATGCGGCAAGCGGCCCTCGGCCATCCGATCTCCTGATGCTTACGGCCCGATATTATACGCGGCCCCGATGAGGGTCTTTGTATAATCCTCCCGCGGCGCGCTGAAAATGGCGTCCGTAGGCCCCTCTTCGACGATCTTGCCGTCCTTCATCACAATCACATAGTCGCTCATGGCGCGCACCACCGAGAGATCGTGGCTGATGAAGACATAGGAAAGGCCGTAGCGGGACTGGAGATCACGCAGGAGCTCGATTACCTGTCCCTGCACCGAACGGTCGAGCGCCGAGGTCGGCTCGTCGAGGATCACCGCCTGGGGTTTCAGGATCATCGCCCGCGCGATCGCGATGCGCTGGCGCTGGCCGCCGGAAAACTCGTGCGGATAGCGGTTGCGCGCCGCCGGATCGAGCCCGACCTCCTTCAGCGCCGCGATCGCCCGCTTGTCGCGGTCGGCCCGCGAAAGCTGCGGCTCGTGCACGTAGAGCCCCTCGGTGATGATCTCGCCGACCGTCTGGCGCGGCGAGAGCGAGCCGTAGGGATCCTGGAAGACCAGTTGCATGCTGCGCCGGAGCGGCCGCATGCCCGTTCGGTCGAGACCGGAAGTATCCGTCTTGCCGAAGCGGTAGGCGCCCTTGCTGGAGATAAGGCGCAGGAGCGCCCGTCCCAGCGTCGACTTGCCCGAACCGGATTCGCCCACCACGCCGATCGTCTGGCCTTCGCGCAGGCTGATGCTGACATTGTCGACGGCGCGGAACGTATTGGCGCGTTTCTTCAGGAAGCCCCCGTCGATCTTGTAGTCGACGACGACATTGCGGCCTTCCAGGATGATCGGCGCGTCATCCGACGGCGCGGCCTTGCGGCCATGCGGCTCGGCCTCGATCAGCATGCGTGTATAGTCGGCCTGCGGATTGCCGAAGATGTCGGCCGTACCGCCCTGCTCGACGATCTCGCCGCGCCGCATGACGACGACCCGTTCGGCGAAGTGCCGGACGATGCCGAGATCGTGCGTGATGAGCACGATCGCCATGTCGAAACGCTTCTGCAGGTCGCGCAGGAGCTTGAGGATCTGCGCCTGGATGGTCACGTCGAGCGCCGTCGTCGGTTCGTCGGCGATCAGGATGTCCGGCTCGTTGGCGAGCGCCATGGCGATCATCACGCGCTGGCGCTGGCCGCCGGACATCTCATGCGGATAGCTGTCGATGCGGCGCTCCGGCTCGGGAATGCCGACGAGCTTCAGGAGCTCCAGCACGCGCGGCCGGGCCTCCTTCCGCGTGCCACCGCGGTGATGCACGATCACCTCGGCGATCTGCTTGCCGATCGGGTAGAGCGGATCGAGCGAGGTCATCGGCTCCTGGAAGATCATGGTGATCTTCGCACCGCGGATCTCGTTCAGCCCCTTCGGCGGCAGGCCGACCATCTCCCGCCCGCGATACTTTGCCGAACCCGAGACCCGGCCATTGGCGGCAAGCAGGCCCATGATGCCCATCATGGTCTGGCTCTTGCCGGAGCCGGATTCTCCCACCACCGCAAGCGTCTCGCCGGGGCGGACGTCGAGATTGATGCCCTTGACGGCGTTGACGTCCCCGTCCGGTGTCGTGAAGGACACCTTCAGGTCGCGCACGGCGAGGATCGGCTCCATGGTTTTCCGCGTCTCTGCCATGTCAGCGATCCTTCGGGTCGAATGCGTCGCGCAGGCCGTCGCCGACGAAGTTCAGCGAGAAGAGCGTGACGACGAAGAAGATGGCGGGGAAGATGAGCAGCCAGGGCGCGGACTGGATGTTGTTCGCGCCTTCCGCAATCAGCGAGCCCCAGCTCGTCAGCGGCGCCTGCACGCCGAGGCCGAGGAAGGAGAGGAAGCTTTCGAGCAGGATCACCTTGGGCACGATGACCGTGACGAAGATGACGACCGGGCCGATCGTGTTGGGAATGACATGCCGGCGGATGATCTGCCAGTCCGTCAGGCCCAGGGCCTCCGCCGCACCGATGAATTCACGGCGCTTCAGCGACAGCGTCTGGCCGCGCACGATGCGGGCCATGTCGAGCCACTCCACCGCACCGATGACGATGAAGATCAGGACGAAGCTGCGCCCGAAGAAGACGACGAGCACCACGACGAGGAAGACGAAGGGCAGCGAGTAGAGGATCTCGACGAAGCGCATCATCACGTTGTCGACGCGCCCGCCCATGTAGCCCGAGATCGCGCCGTAGACGACGCCGATGCCGAGCGAGACGAGGCTGGCGAGAAGTCCGACGGCAATCGAGATCTGCCCGCCGAGCATGACGCGCGCCATGAGGTCGCGCCCGTTGGTATCCGTGCCGAACAGGAAATATTCCCGGTCGACGACGCCCGAAAGCGTCAGCTTGCGGCCCTCGTCCTCGCTCGTGACGACCGCGGTCTTGTCGAACTCGTTGGCCCGGTCGAAATAGCGCGTCGTGCGCGGATCGATCGGGTCCTTCGCGGTGATGATGGCGGTGAAGCTTTCGCCTTCGACGGTAAAGGACTGGAGCTCGACGCGAGCGCGGGTCGCAACGCCCTCCATCGCCTCCTCCAGCGTGTCCTCACCCGGCCGCGGCTCGAGGCTCGGCGGGATCGTCACATAGGAAGAGAAGACCTGATCGTAGCTGTGGCTGATGAAGAAGGGGCCGAAGAAGGAGAAGCAGGCGATCAGCACCAGCATCACGGAGCCGACCATGGCCGGGCGGTTGCGGCGGAAGCGCATGACGGCGAGCTGGAAGAGGCTGCGGCCCTTCACCTCGTTCTCGGGCATGGGGGAAACGACGGCATCAGTCATGGCGAACCCTCGGATCGAGCAGGCCATAGAGAATGTCGACCAGCAGATTGAAGACGATGACGAAGATGGCGATCAGCACGACGGTGCCCATGACGAGCGTATAGTCGCGATTGATCGCCCCGAGCACGAAATAGCGCCCGACGCCGGGAATGGTGAAGATCGTCTCGACCACGGCGGAGCCGGTCAGGAGAGCGGCCGCGCAGGGCGCGAGATAGGAGACGATCGGCAGCATGGCGCCACGCATGGCGTGCACGACGACCACCGATTTTGCCGGCAGGCCATAGGCCCGCGCGGTGCGGATATGGTCCGTGCGCAGGGCTTCGATCATCGAGCCGCGGGTCAGCCGCGCGAAGACCGCAAGCTGCGGCAGGGCGAGCGCGATCATCGGCAGGATGAGGAAGCGCAGCGACCCGTCACCCCAGCCGCCGGCCGGCAGCCAGGCGAGCACGATGGCGAAAATCAGCGTCAAGACCGGACCAACGACGAAGTTCGGCACCGTGACGCCGATCGTCGCCACCGACATGACGGCGAAATCGATCGCGCTGTTCTGGCGCAGCGCCGCGATCGTGCCGACGATGACGCCGCCGACGAGCGCGAGCAACAACGCATAGAAGCCGAGCTCGACCGAATAGGGCAGCCCCTTGCCGATCAGCTCGGCGACGGAATTGTCCTTGTAGATGTAGCTCGGCCCGAAATCGCCGGTGACGGCGTTGCCCATATAGGTGAGGTACTGTCGCCAGAGCGGCTGATCGAGCTGGTAGGCCCGCATCAGGTTTTCCATCGTGGCGGGCGGTAGAGGGCGTTCGAGGTTGAACGGACCGCCGGGCGCAAAGCGCATGAGAAAGAACGAAATGGTGACGACGATGAATAGCGTCGGCACGGCGCTTGCGAGGCGCCGCAGAACGAAGGCAAGCATGACCAGGTCTCCCCAGATACGAAAGTGCGCGGCCTCAACAGGCCGCGCACTGACGTCGGATCATTCCGAAACGCTGAGGAAGCGGCTCAGGTGCTGGTTGGCGGCATTGTCATGCCAGCCCTGAACCTTGCTGGAGACGAGCCACAGGTCGGCCTGCGTCAGAAACGGCGCGATCGGCTGTTCCTTCATGAGGAGGGCTTCCGCCTCGTGCAGGACCTTGGCGCGTGCCGCCGGATCCTGCTCCTCATAGGACTGCTTCATGAGCGCGTCGTATTCCGCATTCTCGAACTTGCCGTAGTTGAAGGTCTTGTTGGTGCTGACGCTGAGCGCCAGGAAGTTCTCCGCATCCGCATAGTCGGCGACCCAGCCGGCCCGCGCCACGTTGAACGCGCCACCTTCCTGCAGGTAGGCGTAATGCGAGGAGACGTCGAGATTCACCATCGAGACGTCCGCGCCGAAGGTGTTCTTCCACATGTCGGCAACGGCCGTCGCCACGCGCTCGTGGTTCGGGTTGGTGTTGTAGCGGATCTCGATCTTCAGCGGCTTGCCGCCCTCGCCGTAGCCGGCTTCCTTCATCAGCTTGAGCGCCTCGTCCTCGCGGTCGAGCTGGGAGAGTGCGCCGAAATCGGCGGTCGCCGGCTCGTAGCCTTCCATGCCCGGGGGCACCATGGAGTAGGCCGGGAGCTGCGAGCCCGAGTAGATTTCCTTGGCCAGGAAGTCGCGGTCGACGGCCATGGAAAGTGCCCGGCGCACGCGAACGTCGCTATAGGGCTCCTGGCGGGTGTCGAAGGCGTAGTAATAGGTCGCAAGCGTCGGCGAGACGTGGACCTGCTCGCCATAGCTCGCCTTCAGGCGCTCGATCTGGTCGGCGGAGAAGTTGTAGACGAGGTCCATTTCCTTCGCTTCGAAGCGGCGGACCGAAGCGGCCTGGTCGTCGATCGGGTAGAAGATGACCTTGTCGAGCTTGACGTTGGCGGCATCCCAGTAGTTGGGGTTCTTCTCGACGACGAGGTTGTCGTTCGGCACATGGCTGGCGAGCTTGAAGGCGCCGTTGGAGACCATCACGCCGGGCTTCACGAAATCCGCGCCGTTCTTCTCGACGCTGGCCTTGGAGACCGGCAGCGCCGTCTGGTGCGCGAGCAGTTCGAGGAAGAAGGGCGTCGGGCGCTCCAGCGTCACTTCCAGCGTCGTGGCATCGACCGCCTTGACGCCGAGCTGGTCGAGGCCGGCCTCGCCCTTGTTGACCTTTTCCGCATTCTTGATCGGATAGAGGATGTTGGCGTAGCCGGCCGCGGTCTTCGGGTCCTCCACGCGGGTGAAGGAGAAGACGAAGTCCTCCGCCGTCACCGGGGAACCGTCCGACCATTTCGCGTCGCCGCGCAGCTTGAACGTGTAGACCGTGCCATCATCGGAGATGGTCCAGCTTTCCGCCGCACCGGGCACGATCTTGCCCGAGGCGTCATAGATGGTCAGGCCTTCGTAAAGGTCCTTGAGGATGAACTCTTCGATGTTGATGGAAGTGTGCGCCTGGTCGAGGGTCTGCGGTTCGCCCGCATTGCCGCGGTGAAGCACCGTTTCCGCCAATACAGGGCTGGCGCCCAGCAGGATTGCGCCTGCAAGAAGAGCCGCACGAAAGCCAACGAGTCTGTTTGCCATTTTGTTTTCCTTCCCCGGTTGTTATTTTGGGTGCGACATCAATTGTCCCTGTTTGCGAACTTGGCAAGCCCCTAAAAACACGAAATTCACAAAGATCGCAGCCCCCTCGGAAGGTCCGATTTTTCAAGCGAAATGCGCTCTTCTTCGCTGGAAGACAGCGAAAAATGAGAAAAATATTTGCATTTGCCGTTTTTATTCGCAGTTTTCTACCCATCGTTTTGCACCGATTTCTGCGATCTATCGCCCATCGAACACTTGAGCCAGAAACGGAGTTCCAAGATGAACTGGTTGAAGACCCTCGCCGCCGCTGCGGCACTCCAGGCCGCCATCCTCGCCCCAGCCCATGCAGGCGAGAACCTCGCAGCCGTGCAGGCCGCCGGCGCGCTGAAGATCGGCACCGAAGGCACCTATGCGCCCTTCACCTACCACGACACCGACGGCAAGCTGGTCGGCTTCGACGTCGAGATCGGCGAGGCCATCGCCGCAAAGCTCGGCGTCAAGGCGGAGTTCCTGGAAGGCAAGTGGGACGGCCTGATCGCCGGCCTCGACGCCAACCGCTACGACGCCGTGATCAACCAGGTCGGCATCACCGAGGCACGCAAGCAGAAATACGACTTCTCCGAGCCCTATATCGCTTCCAAGGCCGTGCTGATCGTGCGCGCCGACGACGACAGCATCAAGGGTTTCGCCGACCTCAAGGGCAAGAAGTCCGCCCAGTCGCTGACCTCCAATTTCGGCAAGATCGCTGAAGGCGCCGGCGCCGAACTCGTCGGCACGGACGGTTTCGACCAGTCGATCCAGCTCGTCCTGACCGGCCGCGCCGACGCGACGATCAACGACAGCCTGTCCTTCCTCGACTTCAAGAAGCACAAGCCCGACGCCAATGTGAAGATCGCCGCCGAACAGGAAAATGCCGACTATTCCGGCGTGATCATCCGCAAGGGCGAGCCGGAGCTTCTGGAAGCGATCAACAAGGCGCTGGCCGAGATCAAGGCCGACGGCACCTACCAGGCGATCTCGGACAAGTATTTCGGCCAGGACGTCTCGAAGTAATTCCTGCCGGGGGACCGCTTCGCGGCGACCTCGTCCTCGACTATAGATAAAACCATGACCTGGCCGGGGATCACCCCGGCCAGCCGCATTTCCGGAGGTTTGCCCGTGCCGCCGTGGCTTCAACTGATGCTGGATTCGCTTGTCCCCCTGCTGTGGGCCGCGCTCGTCTTCACCATTCCGCTCACCTTGCTCTCCTTCCTGCTCGGGCTGACGCTCGGCCTCGTCACGGCCATCGCGCGGCTGTTCGGGCCGCGCCCGCTCGTCGCCGTCGCCCGCTTCTATGTCTGGGTGATCCGCGGCACGCCGCTGCTGGTGCAGCTCTTCGTCATCTTCTACGGCCTGCCGAGCATCGGCATCCTGCTCGACGCCTTCCCGGCCGCGCTCATCGGCTTCACGCTGAATGTCGGGGCCTACAGCTCCGAGATCATCCGCGCCGTCATCGCCTCCGTGCCGCGCGGCCAGTGGGAGGCGGCCTATTCGATCGGCATGAGCTGGACGCAGGCCATGCGCCGCACCATCCTGCCGCAGGCGACCCGCGTCGCCGTGCCGCCGCTGTCCAACACCTTCATCTCGCTGGTGAAGGACACCTCGCTTGCCGCCGCCATCACCGTGCCGGAACTCTTCCAGACGGCGCAGCGCATCGTCGCCACGACCTACGAGCCGCTGATCCTCTATATCGAGGCTGCGCTGATCTATCTCGCGCTCAGTTCCGTTCTGTCGGCCCTGCAGGTCCGGCTGGAAAGGCGCTTCGCCCGCTATGGCGGCTTCCTGGAGGCCCGCACATGATCGAACTCAGCCATATCGAAAAACGCTTCGGCGACAATCACGTGCTGCGCGACATCAGCCTTGCCCTGCCGGAGGGCACGGTGACGGCACTGGTCGGCCCCTCGGGCGGGGGCAAGAGCACGCTGCTGCGCTGCATCAACCTGCTCGAAACGCCGACCTCGGGCTCCATCAAGCTCGGCAGCGAGACGATCGACTTCGCGCCCGGCCGCAAGGTCGGCTGGGATGCCGTGCAGAAGCTGCGCCGCCAGACCGGCATGGTCTTCCAGAACTTCCAGCTCTTCCCGCACCAGACCGCCATCGCCAACGTGATGGAAGGCCTCGTCACGGTCCTGAAATGGCCCGCCGAGAAGGCGCGCGCCCGCGCGATGGAACTGCTCGAAAAGGTCGGCATGGCGCACAAGGCCGATGCCTGGCCGGCGACGCTGTCGGGCGGCCAGCAGCAGCGCGTGGCCATCGCCCGCGCGCTCGCCCCCTCGCCGCGCGTCCTGCTCTGCGACGAGCCGACCTCCGCGCTCGATCCCGAGCTTGCCGAGGAGGTGGTCGAGGTGCTGAGCCGGCTTGCCCGCGAAGGCACGACCATGGTCATGGCGACGCATGACCTGCGCCTTGCCTCGCGGGTTGCCGACACGGTCGTCTTCCTCGATGGCGGCGTCATCGTCGAGCAGGGGCCGCCGCGCGCCCTCTTCTCCACGCCGGAGCGCGAACGCACGAAAAAATTCATCGCCTCCCTCAGCGCGCCGCAAAGCTACGATATCTGAGGTGCACGCCACCTCACGTTACGGTAGCAAGGAATTCCGGTTCGCGGCAGTTGCATCAAACAGGCGATTCAAGCACAGTGACGGGATACGCGTATCTTGCCATGCCCCGGCATGTCTTACAGGGGAGAAAGCCTCATGACCAAGAAAACACCAAATCCGATCGACGTCTTCGTCGGTTCCCGCGTCCGCCTGCGCCGGCTGATGGTGGGCATGAGTCAGGAAGCGCTCGCCGACCGGCTCGGAGTCACCTTCCAGCAGGTGCAGAAGTACGAAAAGGGCACGAACCGCATCAGCGCCAGCCGCCTCCAGGCGATTTCCGACGTGTTCCGCGTTCCGCCGAGCTTCTTCTTCCAGGACGAAGACAGCGCCGCGCCGACCGCCGGTGTGGCGCACGAGACGGGCGACGTCTCCACCTTCGTTTCTTCCAAGGAGGGCCTCGACCTCAACCGCGCCTTCCTGAAGATCGAGGATGCGGGCGTGCGCAAATCGATCATCGCGCTGGCAACCGCGCTTTCCAAGGCAAGCGCGGCCGCCGAAGCGGGTGAACGCGCAGACACCGCACCGGAACTGCGGATCTGACCGCACATGTCTGCACGGCTGCAGACGCTCGGCCATCTGCGGCTGCTCGACGAGGGCGGCAGGGATATCGCCTTTCCCGAAAAGGCGCTCCTGATCCTCTGCTACCTCCTGACACGCGGCATGAGCGACATGCCGCGGGCGGATGCGGCAAGCCTCTTCTGGGACGATGCTAACAGCGCCGCCGCCTTCGCCAACCTGCGGCAGACCGTTTCGCGGACCCAGAAGCGCCAGCGGGAGCTGGACCGGACCTACCTCACCTTCACGGACACCACGATCGCGCTCGGGCAGGACGCCATCGAAAGCGATATCGACGCGGTGCGTGACGGCGCGGGCCTTTCCGTGCTCGCGGCCACCCTGACCGACGACTTCCTCAAACATGTGAAGCCCGGCAACCGCGCGTTTTCGAGCTGGATCGCGCTGCAACGGGCGGCACACATGGCCCTCCTGCGCAGCGCGCTGCTCGGGAACGATGCGCAGCGGGTCGACGGCACGCGGCAGGCCCGCGCCGCGGTCGCCCTGCGCCTGCTGGAGAGCAACCCGGACGACGAGGAGGTGCGCGCCGTGCTGACGGGCCGGTCGGCGACGTCCGCCAGCAGCCTCATGCTCTTCCAGCCGCCCGCCCGCGTGCTGACGCCGCAGGAGGCGGACATCACCCTCCCCCGGCAGAACCCGCCGCGCGTGGTGCTGCTGCCGCCGGTCACAACGCTGGCCGCCCGCGCCGCCGCCCGCTTCAGCGAAGCGCTGATCGAGGACGTGACGATCGGGCTCTGCGCGCTTCGCTCCATTTCGATCATCGCCCCGCACACCGCCGCGCAGATCTCGCTCCAGGCCGACAGGGCCGCCACCTACGAGCGCCACAAGATCAGCTACATCCTGGAAACGCGGCTGCGCGACGAGGGCGACCATCACACGCTCTTCGCCCAGCTCATCTTCTTCGGCAGCGACGAGGTGATCTGGGCCGAACGTTTTCCGCTCTCCGCCGAAGGTCTCGCCCGCTCGCGGCAGATGATCGCCCACCAGATCTCCGGGGCGATCGCCACCGAGATCGAGCGCAACGAGCTGGTGCGCGGCGACTACGAGCGCGATGCCGACGCCTATCGCAGCTTCCTCGTCGGCCAGAGCCAACTGAAGAACCTCGACCTGCGCGACATCCGTCGCGCCCGCAAGAGCTTTCGCGAGGCCCTGCAGGCCAACAACGCCTTCGCCCCGGCGATCGGCGGCCTTGCCCGCAGCTACTTCCTCGAATGGCTGGTGACGGCGCGCGGCGACGAGGACCTGCTGCGCCAGGCCGAGCGCCACGCGGAGGAAACCATCCGCGCCGACGAGCGCCTGCCCTCCGGCTACCGCGAGCTCGGCGTCGTCAAGCTCTATGCCCGCCAGTTCGACGAGAGCGCCGCCTATCTCGACCGCGCCGAGGCGCTCAGCCCGCATTACGCCAATGTCATCGCAAGCTATGCCGACACGCTGGTGCAGGCCTCGCGGCCGGATGTCGGCCTCAAGAAGATCGAGCACGCGATCGAGCTCAACCCCCTGCCGCCGGACGAATATTTCTGGACCGCCGCCGGCGCCAGCTATTCGCTCGGCCTCTACCAGCAGGCGCTCGACTATATCGCCCGCATGAAGGACCGCACCCCTGCCGACCGTCTCGCCGCGGCAAGCTGGAGCATGCTCGGCGACATGAAGAAGGCACGGCAGTTCATCCGCCGCACCTATGACATCCACCCGAATTTCGATCTCGACTCCTGGATGGCGATCGTGCCCTTCAAGGAAGAGTGGCAGCGCAGGCATTATTACGACGGATTGAAGAAAGCCGGCTTCTAACGTCCGGCACAACAAGGAGAGGAAGTGGGCATGGCAAGACTCGTTGTTCTCGGCATTCAGGGAGACGATGGCCTCTGGGTCGCCGACCTCGATGCCGGCACGGTGACACAGATCGGCGCGCCGACGACCGGGGCGCTGAAGGCAGCCGACGACCTGCGCAAGGCCGGCGCATCGGTGATCAAGGGGGTCAACCTCGCCGCGCTCGCAACCTCGGCAGACGCCGTCTCCGGCGGCTTCATGGATGCGTCCGGCGGTTTCATGGACCCCTCCGGCGGCTTCATGGACAAGTAAGCCCTGGCCGGCTCATACCGTGACCGCCTATTCGGACCGCATCTGCAGTCCCGATGAGACCTGGAGCCGGATCGAGGCCCTGCTGCCTCGGTTCGGCATCACGCGTCTGTCCCGCCTGACGGGGCTCGACCGCGTCGGCATTCCGGTCTGGAACGCCGTCAGCCCCAATGCCCGCTCGATCGTCATCAACCAGGGCAAGGGCATCACCGATATCGACGCGAAGGTCTCCGCCGCCATGGAAGCGCTGGAACGGTCGGTTGCCGGCGAGCCGCTCGTGCCGGTGCGGCAAGCCACGCGGCGCGATTTCGCGGCGGCCGGCGAAGCCTGCCTGCCGCTCGACATCTTCGTCGCCAGCGGCCAGGCCTTCCTTGCCGAAGACGAACGTCTCGACTGGCTCCCCGGCCGCGACATCGTGACGGGCGAGACCATCTGGGTTCCGCGCGAGGCCGTCTGCCTCGACAGGACCGATACGGCACCGCGCTTCTGGCAATCCTCCGACGGCCTTGCCTCCGGCAATTCGGAGAGCGAGGCGATCCTGCATGGCCTCCTGGAGCGTATCGAGCGCGACGCCGACCGCCTGTGGCGCCTGCTGCCACGCGAAAAGCGCCTGGCAACGGCCATCGATCCCGCCGGCATCGCCGATCCCCTCATCGACACCCTTACGGGCCGTTTTCACGCAGCCGGGCTGGATCTGCGCCTCTTCGACATCACCAGCGACCTTGCCATCCCGACCTATGCCGCCGTGCTCGGCGATGCCGGCCTTACCGCAAGGAAGCGGCCGCTCTTCCACGATGCGACCATCGGCTACGGCACCCACCCCGTCGCCGCGCGCGCCGTCATCCGCGCGCTTACCGAAGTCGCGCAATCACGCCTCACCTATATCAGCGGTGCGCGCGACGATCTCTTCGCCGAAACCTTCACCCGGCCGCTGCCGCCGGAAACCCTCGCCCTTTTCGAGGCTTGGCCGGGCGCGGCGAAATCCTATCCCGCCCCCGGCGGCGATGCCGCGGCGCTGCTTGCCCATTGCATGGAAAGGCTCGCCGCATCGGGCATCACGCCCATCATCGCCGTTCCGCTCGGGGATACGGCACTGCCCGTCTCCGTCGTCAAGATGATCGTGCCGGCGCTGGAAAACCCGGAAGGCGCGCGCCGCCATGCCGTCGGCCCCCGCGCCCTCTCCCGCATGCTGTTCGGAACCCCATGAAGATCCTTTTTGCCGGCCCCAGCCTGCCCGATGCCGCCGCCCTCTGCGGCGACACGATCGCCGTCCGGCCGCCGGCGGCCCATGGCGACGTGCTGGCCGCCGTGCGCGCAGGCGCCACCGCCATCGGCATCATCGACGGCAATTTCGAGCATGTGGCGCCCGTCTGGCACAAGGAAATCCTCCATGCGCTGGAACAGGGCACCGCCGTCTTCGGCGCGGCCAGCATGGGAGCGCTGCGCGCCGCCGAATGCGACACGTTCGGCATGGTCGGCATCGGCCGCATCTACGAGGACTATGCCAGCGGTCGTCGCATGGACGATGCCGATGTCGCCCTGCTGCATGGTCCCGCCGAACTCGGCTACCCCGCTCTTTCGCTTCCGCTCGTCAATGCCGACGCGACGCTCGACCAGTTGGAGAGGGAAGAAGCCATTGAAAAGTATGATATACTAAAGCTTCGTTCCGCCGCAGCGGGCCTCTTCTACAAGGAGCGGACCTGGCTCACGATCGTCGAACGGGCCGAAACGGCCTCGGACCGGGCGGTGCTTCTGCAACTTCTCCTCGCAGCAACGGTTGACCAGAAGCGCGCTGACGCCCTCGCCCTCGTGCACGCCCTTGCCGGTTTCGATGCAAAAACCCCCGCGAAACGGGGAAACTGGACATTCCGGGCGACATCACTCTGGCGCGCGGTCGCCAATCAACCCGTAGCCTGAAAAAACGAGCGGTTTCCCATTCCGCGTGTGTCACGCTCAAGTCACGCGCGCTGGCGAGGAGTCACGCCTATACTTCGCACCAGGGGCTAAGAACGAGCGTTTTTCGAGGGGCGTAGGACATGAAAATCGAAACCATGGAAACGGAAGACAGGGGCGCGGAATTGATGGCGCTGGCACGGCTTGTGGCCTTCGCACTGGAATCCGCCAGGTCGCTGGACGCAGAGGTTGCCGAATTCTGCCTGGACAAGGCGCTTCATGCGGTGCTGGAGCAGATCGACGAACCGTCGCGCATGGCGCTGACGTCGAGCGACATCATGCTGATGAACCGGTCGGCGCTCTGCTGACCGGATGGATGGGCCGGCTTGCCGGCCGGGGGATAGCCGCCGTTCTCCTCCGCGGCGCGGATCGTGCGGACGGCCCGAACCTGCGGGCCGCCGCCGATCTTCCTAAAATTCTCCGATTGCGAAACGAAAACACACGGTTGCGCTGATCGCGGAACTCTGAAAGGTTCTCTTCTCGAAAACGCCCCGAAAACGGGCCGACGGACAGAGGGAGAACAGCATGCGGAAGTTTCTGGCGGGCGGCGTGGCCGCTCTCGCGCTCATGACGGCGGGCATCGCCCAGGCGGAACCGGTGAAGATCGGCGTGATCACGACGCTGTCGGGCGGCGGTGCTGGCCTCGGCGTCGACATGCGCGACGCCTTCCAGCTGGCGATCAAGCAGTCCGGCAACAGCGAGATCGAGCTCGTCGTGGAAGACGACGCGCAGAAGCCGGAACTTGCCGTGCAGATCGCCGAGAAGATGATCCAGAGCGACAAGGTCGACCTGATGACGGGCATCATCTGGTCGAACCTCGCCATGGCCGTGGTGCCGAACGCCGTGGCACAGGACGTCATCTATCTCTCGCCCAATGCCGGCCCCTCGGCGCTTGCCGGCGCGAACTGCCATCCGAACTATTTCAACGTCGCCTACCAGAACGACAACTTCCACGAGGCGATGGGTGAATACGACAACAAGGACTACAAGAAGACCTTCATCCTCGCCCCGAACTATCCGGCCGGCAAGGACGCGCTGACCGGCTTCAAGCGCTACTACAAGGGTGAGCTCGCCGGCGAGGTCTATACCCAGGTCGGCCAGACGGATTATGCCGCCGAGATCGCGGAGATCCGCGCGTCCGGCGCCGATTCCGTCTATTTCTTCCTGCCCGGCGGCATGGGCATCGCCTTCATGAAGCAATATGCCCAGTCGGGCGTCGCCATCCCCGTCACCGGCCCCGGCTTCTCCTTCAGCCAGGACGTGCTGCCGGCGATCGGCGATGCCGCGCTGGGCGTCAAGAATTCCGGCACCTGGGCCAAGGACCTCGACAACCCCGCCAACAAGGCCTTCGTCGAGGCCTTCCAGAAGGAATACAATCGCCTGCCGTCGATCTATGCCGCGCAGAGCTGGGACACCGCCAACCTCATCCTCTCGGCCATCGGCAAGGCCAGCGTGAAGGACAAGGACGCCTTCCGCGCCGCGCTGAAGGAAGCCGATTTCGCTTCCGTGCGCGGAAAATTCAAGTTCAACACGAACAACCATCCGATCCAGGACATCTACGTGACCGAGGTCGTGAAGGAAGGCGACGTCCTGACCAACAAGATCATCGCCACCGCCTTCACCGATCACGGCGACGCCTACGCCGACAAGTGCTCGATGTAATCCGCGACCGGACATCCGCCCCCGGGCGGATGTCCGCGCATGACCTTCCGGACCGGCCATCTTGTCCCTCGCCCTCCTGATCGAACAGTTTCTGAACGGGCTCCAGCTCGGCGTCATGCTGTTCCTCATTGCCGCCGGCCTGACGCTGATCTTCGGCGTGATGGGGCTGATCAACCTCGCCCACGGCTCGCTCTACATGGTCGGCGCCTTCGCCTGCGCGGCGGTCGCGGCCGCGACCGGCTCCTTCTGGCTCGGCCTCGTCGCAAGCCTTGCCGCGGCGGCCGCCGCAGGGGCACTGATGGAGGTCGCCATCATCCGCAGGCTCTATGCCCGCGACCATCTCGACCAGGTGCTCGCCACCTTCGCGCTGATCCTCATCTTCTCCGAGGGCACGCGCTGGCTCTTCGGCTCCTTCCCGCTCTATCTCGATATTCCGCCCCTGCTGCAGGGTGCCGTGGCGCTGCCCGGCGGCGGACAATATCCGCTCTACCGCCTCGCCATCATCGGCGTCGGCGTTCTCGTCGCCATCGGCCTTTACCTTTTGATCGGCCGCACCCGCCTCGGCATGCGCATCCGCGCCGGCGAATCCGACCGCGAGATGATCGCCGCGCTCGGCATCGACATCCGCTCGCTCTATACGATCGTCTTCGCCTTCGGGGCGGCGCTGGCCGGCCTTGCCGGGGCACTGGTCGGTGCGCTGCAATCGGTGCAGGTCGGCATGGGCGAGCCGGCACTGATCCTCGCCTTCGTCGTTATCGTCATTGGCGGCATCGGCTCCATCAAGGGCGCGCTGATCGGCGCGATCCTCGTCGGCCTCGTCGATACGATGGGCCGTTTCCTGCTGCCCAAGGCGCTCGCGCTGATGATGCCGGCCACGCAGGCCGGTCCCGTCGGCGCCGCGCTCGCCTCCATGCTCATCTATATCGTCATGGCGCTGATCCTCGCCTTCCGGCCGAGCGGCCTCTTCTCGGCGAGGGCATGACCATGGCGGCCCGCGAAACGACGGTCAACGTCCTCCTCGTCCTCCTGCTGCCGGCCGTCGCGCTCACCGCGCTCTTCATCGGCGAGGCCTTCTACATCACGCTTGCCACCCGCATCGCGATCCTGGCGCTGGCGGCGGTCGGGCTCAACATCGCGCTCGGGCTCGGCGGCCTCGTCTCCTTCGGCCATGCCGCCTTCTTCGGCCTCGGCGGCTATGTGGCCGGCGTGCTGGCCACCCATGCCTTCAACATGGAGCCCGTCGCCTTGGGCCTGCCGGGCACGACCGACATGCCGGTCATCTGGCTCGCCGCGATCCTCCTTTGCGGCCTCGTCGCGCTGCCGATCGGCCTCGTCAGCCTGCGCACGTCCGGCGTCTACTTCATCATGATCACGCTCGCCTTCGCGCAGATGATCTACTATTTCGCGATCTCCTGGCCGGCCTATGGCGGCGAGGACGGCCTGTCGCTCTCCATGCGCAACGGCTTTCCCGGCCTCAACACGGCAAGGCCCTTCCCCTATTTCATAGTGGTCTTCGTGCTGCTGCTCGCGGGCCTTTTCCTCTTCCACCGCCTGCAGGCCTCCCGCTTCGGCGCGGCGCTGGAGGCCGCGCGGCAGAACCCGGCAAGACTCGCCGCGACAGGCATCTCGCCCTTCGCGATCCGTCTCGTCGCCTTCGTGCTCTCGGCCATGATCACCGGCCTTGCGGGCGCACTGTTTGCCGATCTCAACCGCTTCGTCAGCCCCTCCATGCTCTCCTGGCACATGTCCGGCGAATTGATCGTGCTGATCATTCTCGGCGGCAAGAGCCGCCTGTTCGGCCCGCTGGCCGGCGCGGCTCTCTATGTCCTCTTCGAATATGCGCTGGGTGGCCTGACGGAGCGCTGGCAACTCTTCCTCGGCCTCGTCCTGCTCGCCGTCGTCTTCTTCGCCCGCGGCGGGCTGATCGGCCTTCTAGCCGGGAGGCCACGCCATGGCTGAACGGGTCCTCGAAGTCAAAGACCTCGAAAAATCCTTCGGCGCGCTGAAGGCGACGAACGGGGCGAGCCTCGATCTCAGGCCCGGGGAGATCCACGCGCTGATCGGCCCGAACGGCGCGGGCAAGAGCACGCTGATCAACCAGATTTCCGGCGCGCTCGCCCCCGATGCCGGCAGCATCCGCTTCCTCGGCACCGACATCACCATGCTCGATACGGCGCGGCGCGCCCGCATGGGCCTTGCCCGCACCTTCCAGATCTCCTCGCTCGCCCAGGAGTTTTCCGCGCTGCGCAACGTCATGCTCGCCGTGCAGGCGCGGCAGGGAACGAGCCTGCGCTTCTTCCGCCCCGTTATGCGCGACGCCTCGCTCACCGAACCGGCGATGCGGATGCTGTCGCGCGTCGGCCTGGCCGGCCGGGCGAACGTGCCCGCCGCGGCGCTGTCGCATGGCGAACGCCGGCAGCTCGAGATCGCCGTGGCGCTGGCGATGGAACCGAAAGCCTTCCTGCTCGACGAGCCGATGGCCGGCATGGGGCCGGAAGGCTCGAAGGCGCTGACCGGCTTTCTCCACGGGTTGCGCCAGGAAGCGCCGATCCTGCTGGTGGAGCACGACATGGACGCCGTCTTCGCGCTGGCCGACCGCGTGTCCGTGCTGGTCTACGGCCGCATCATCGCGACCGGCAGCGTCAGCGAGATCCGCAACGACCCCGAGGTGCGCCGGGCCTATCTGGGAGAGCCCGCATGAGCCTGCTCGTGCTTGAGGAGATCGAAACCTTCTACGGCGCTTCGCAAGCCCTGTTCGGCGTATCGCTGGCCGTGGGCGAGGGCGAGGTCGTGGCGCTGATGGGCCGCAACGGCATGGGCAAGACGACGACGATCCGCTCGATCCTCGGCCTGACGCCCGCCCGCGCCGGCCGCATCGCCTTCGGCGGCAAGACCGTGACCGCGCTCCTGCCGCATCGCATCGCCCGGCTCGGCATCGGCCTGGTGCCGGAGGGGCGCCGCTGCTTTGCCAACCTGACGGTCGAGGAGAACCTCCTCGCCTCCGCCCGGCGCGGCGCCTGGACGCTGGCGAAGGTCGTCGATCTCTTTCCTCGCCTCGGCGAACGGCTGGGCCAATATGCCGATACGCTGTCCGGCGGCGAGCAGCAGATGCTGGCGATCGGCCGCGCCCTGATGACCAATCCGAAGCTCCTCATCCTCGACGAGGCGACCGAGGGGCTGGCGCCGGTGATCCGGCAGGATATCTGGGCGGCGATCCGGCGGCTGAAGGCCGGGGGCCAGTCGATCCTCGTCGTCGACAAGACGCTCTCGGAACTCCTGCCGCTCACCGATCGCTGCTGCGTGCTGGAAAAGGGCCGCACGGTGTTTTCCGGCCCGCCGCCGGTCTTTACCCGCGACCTGCAGGACCGCTATCTCGGCGTCTGAAAACGGAGGACGGCATGCTCGGCTACAGGATCACCGACTGGGACGACGCCTACGAGAACGGCGGCAATATTCCGGGCGGTACGCGCTGGCCGGCCGCTTGGGTGGAGCCGGCGCAGCAGATGCGCACGGCGCTTGCCGCCGACGGCCGGGCAAGGCTCGATCTTGCCTATGGCGCGGGCGAGCGCAACCGCCTCGATCTCTTCCTGCCCGAGGGCACGCCACGCGGCCTCGTCGTCTACGTGCACGGCGGCTTCTGGCTGCGGCTCGACAAAAGCTTCTGGTCGCATCTCGCTACGGGCGCCCTCGCCCATGGCTACGCCGTCGCCGTGCCCTCCTACACGCTGTGCCCGGCCATCCGCATCGGCGGCATCGTGCGGGAGATCGCGGCGGCGATCGAAACGGCGGCGGGACTGGTCGCCGGCGAGCTCCGCCTGATCGGCCATTCGGCGGGCGGCCAGCTCGTCAGCCGCATGGTGTCGCAGCCCTCGCCGCTTTCCGCCGAAACGCTCGCCCGCATCCGCCATGTCCTCTCGCTCTCCGGCCTGCATGACCTGCGCCCGCTCATGCATACCGCCATGAACGAACGGCTGCACATCGACGAGGCGGAGGCCATCGCCGAGAGCCCGGCCCTGCTGCGCCCTGTCGAGGGCACGCGGCTCACCTGCTGGGTGGGCGCCATGGAGCGGGCGGAGTTCCTGCGCCAGAACGCCCTGCTCGCCAACATCTGGACCGGCCTCGGCGCCACGACGACGACCGTCGTCGAGCCGAACCGGCACCATTTCGACATCGTCGACGGCCTCGCCGACCCCGAACACCCCCTCATCAGAACCTTGCTGTCGCCCTGACCCGATGAGCACGCTTGCCGCCTATGGCGGCCTTTTCCTCGCCGCGCTCGTCGCCGCCACCATCCTGCCGGCCCAGTCGGAAGCGGTGCTCGGCGGCCTGCTGGCCACCGGAACCTATTCGCCGGCGCTGCTGATCCTCGTCGCCGGCACCGGCAATGTCCTGGGATCGGTCATCAACTGGCTGCTCGGCCGCGGTGTAGAACGGTTTCGCGGCACGCGATGGTTTCCGGTCAGCGACGGAAATCTCGATCGGGCAGGGCGATGGTATCGCAGATACGGCTGGTGGAGCCTGCTCTTAAGCTGGATGCCGGTCATCGGCGACCCGCTGACGGTGGCGGCCGGCGTCATGCGCGAGCCCTTCCTGCGCTTCCTGGTCGTCGTCTCCATCGCCAAGTTCGGCCGCTACATCGTGCTCGCCGCCCTCGTGCTGCACTGGCTCTGAAATTTTTTCCGGAAGGAATGGAATGGACGTCGCCCGGCTTTCGTATACTGGGGCATGAACGGAAAGACACCCGGCTTCAACGTGATCGGACAGCTCGCGGCGCTCAGGCGCTACGCGCTCTCGCTCGTGCGCAATCCGGACGAGGCCGAGGACTTGGTGCACGATGCGCTGGTCAAGGCATATGAGCGGCAATCGAGCTTCCGCACCGGCGCCAGCGTGCGCAACTGGCTGATGTCGATCCTGCACAATGCGCATGTCGACCGCCTGCGCCAGCGCCGCTCGCAGGAACGCCGCCACGACGCCGCGGCGGAGCTGGCAGAGGCGTCCGTCCCGGCGAACCAGGACCATTCGGTGCGCCTGACGCAGCTCCGCAACGCCTTCTTCGCCCTGCCGGAAGACCAGCGCGAGGCCCTGCACCTCGTCGCGATCGAGGAGCTTTCCTACCAGGAGGCGGCCGAAACGCTGGGCATTCCGGTCGGCACGCTGATGTCGCGCGTCGCCCGCGCCCGCCAGCGGCTACGCGCCTTCGAACAGAGCGGCGCGACCGCTCCCGTCACACATCTCAGGCTCGTCGGAGGCACTGGCGATGACAAGCAATGATCCCATTCTCGAAACCGACCTCAACGCCTATGTCGACGAGCAGCTCGCCGTCGGCCGGCGCATCGAGGTGGAGGCCTATCTTTCGGAACGGCCGGAGGTCGCGGCGCAGGTCATGAAGGACCTGCGCGTGCGCGACGAGCTGCGCCTGGCGCTCGCCGACCACCGCACGGTGATCCGGCAGGAAACGCGCGAGGCCGCGCGGCTCCTCGAACGCTCGCTGTCGCGCCGCCGCATCTTCTCCGTTTTCCGCCGCGCCGCAGCCATCGCCCTGTTCGTCGGCGCCGGCTGGACGGCCCATGCTATGCTCGGCCCCTTCGGCGCCACCGAGGTCGTGGCCTCCACGCCGCCGCCCGCCTTCGTGGAAGAGGCCGTGCGCGCGCACAAGACGACGCTGCTGCGCGACACGATGGCCTCCCAGCCGGAGACCGAGACCTTCGATCCGGCCGAGATCCGCTCGGCAACCGCGATCGTGCTGCCAGACCTGCCGAAGGGCTGGGGCGTGATCGACACGCAGGTCTTCCCCTCCGCCTACGGCCCGAGCGTCGAGCTGGTGCTGGAACCGCGCAAGGACGAGCGCCTGTCGCTCTTCGCCGTACGCCCGGGCTCGTTCGCCGTGCAGCATGTCCTGCTCTTCCACGCCGACAATGCCCGGGCCGCCTACTGGCAGATCGGCGACGTCGCCTATGCGCTGGTGTCGGAAAGCCGCAAGGCCGACGACCTGGCTGAAACCGCGCGCGATCTCTCGCGCACGCTCTACTGATCAACCGCTTCCAAACCGAAGGAGACATTCGATGGACCCAGTACAACAGCGATTTGGCTACGGCGCGCAGGCGCAGTCGGCCGCCCTCTTCGACGAGGGCCTGCGCCAGCACATGCTGCGCGTCTACAACTACATGGGCGCGGGCCTCGTCATCACCGGCCTCGTTGCCTTCATCGTCGGCTCGACGCCGGCCCTCTACGTGCCGATCTTCTCCTCGCCGCTGAAGTGGGTGGTGATGCTGGCGCCGCTCGCCTTCGTCTTCTTCTTCTCGTTCAAGATCCAGACGATGTCGGCCAGCGCCGCGCAGATGACCTTCTGGGCCTTCTGCGCCGTCATGGGCCTGTCGCTCGCCTCGGTGTTCCTCGTCTTCACCGGCACGAGCATCGCCCGCACCTTCTTCATCGCCGCCACCATGTTCGGCACGACGAGCCTCTACGGCTATGTGACGAAGCGTGACCTGTCGAAGTTCGGCTCGTTCCTGATCATGGGCCTGATCGGCGTCATCATCGCCTCGATCGTCAACATCTTCCTCGGTTCGACCGCGCTGCAGTTCGCCATTTCCGTGATCGGCATCGCCGTCTTCGTCGGCCTCACCGCCTGGGACACGCAGAACATCAAGGAACAGTATGCCGAGAACATCGACCAGGAATCGCAGCAGAAGATGGCCGTGTTCGGTGCGCTTTCGCTGTACCTGAACTTCGTCAACATCTTCCAGCTTCTGCTGAACTTCACGGGCGAACGCGAGTAATCCTCGCAAGGGATTTCAAAGGGAACGGCGGGCAGGACCCCGCCGTTCCCTGTCGTCCCTGTCCCGCCCCACACCCTCCGGTGTAATCCTCGGCCTTGAGCCGAGGAGCTACGTCTCACCCGCAGCCTGTGGATGCTCGGGTCAAGCCCGAGCATGACGGAGGAGAGGGTGCCGCCAGGAAACGAGCAGCATTCTTTGAGGCAAGACCTCCCCCTGACGAGGGCCAGAGTGGTGCACCAATTCGTAAGTAATTACTTACTTATTTTACCCCGTTGACAAATCGGCCGGCAGCGTCTTTGCTTAGGGCATTCACCAGGGGGGTCCCGACAAGGGGCTGAGATACTGCTGGCATTCGCAGCGCAGTGACCCGTTGAACCTGATCCAGTTCATACTGGCGTAGGGACGGTGCAAGCGCTGTAGAACCCGAAATCCGCAACCCGGATTCCGCCTACGCGTCCTTCCATCATTCCGGCTCTAGGACTGGGTCTCCAACCGCAAACTTGGAGCCTCACGATGAACATTGCCGCCCAGAAGCTCACCCCCACCGTCACGACGGGCGCCTTGCCCGCCTCGCGAAAGATCCACATAGCCGGCGAGCAGCACCCGGAGATCCGCGTGCCGATGCGCGAGATCGCGCTGCACCCGACCTCCGGCGAACCGCCGGTCATCGTCTACGACGCCTCCGGCCCCTATACCGACCCCGCCCATGTCGTCTCGATCGAGAGCGGCCTGCCGCGGCTGCGCGAGGCCTGGGTCGCGGCGCGCGGCGACACCGAGGACTATGAAGGCCGCCACATCCGCCCGGAAGACAACGGCTTTGCCACCGGCGAACGGCTGACGCCGGAATTTCCCGTGCGCAACCGGCCGCGCCGAGCGAAGGACGGCAAGGCGGTGACCCAGCTCGCCTATGCCCGCGCCGGCATCATCACGCCGGAAATGGAATTCATCGCCATCCGCGAGAACCTCGGCCGCAAGGCCGCCAAAGAGGCGCTCATCCGCGACGGCGAGAGCTTCGGCGCCCATATCCCGGATTTCGTGACGCCGGAATTCGTTCGCCAGGAAGTCGCGAGCGGCCGGGCCATCATCCCGGCCAACATCAACCATCCGGAAGCCGAGCCGATGATCATCGGCCGGAACTTCCTGGTGAAGATCAACGCCAATATCGGCAATTCCGCCGTCACCTCCTCCATGGCGGAAGAGGTCGAGAAGATGGTCTGGGCGATCCGCTGGGGCGGCGATACGGTCATGGACCTCTCCACCGGACGCAATATCCACAACATCCGCGAATGGATCATCCGCAATGCGCCGGTCCCGATCGGCACGGTGCCGCTCTACCAGACGCTGGAGAAGGTCAACGGCATTGCCGAGGACCTCACCTGGGAGGTCTTCCGCGACACGCTGATCGAGCAGGCCGAACAGGGCGTCGACTATTTCACCATCCATGCCGGCGTGCGGCTCGCCTATATCCCGCTCACCGTGGGCCGCGTCACCGGCATCGTCTCGCGCGGCGGCTCGATCATGGCCAAGTGGTGTCTCCATCACCACCGGGAAAGCTTCCTCTACGAGCATTTCGAGGAGATCTGCGACATCTGCCGCGCCTATGACGTCTCCTTCTCGCTGGGCGACGGGCTGCGCCCCGGCTCGATCGCCGACGCCAACGACGCCGCGCAGTTCGCCGAACTCGAAACGCTCGGCGAGCTGACGCAGATCGCCTGGGCAAAGGACTGCCAGGTCATGATCGAAGGCCCCGGCCATGTGCCGATGCACAAGATCAAGGAGAACATGGACAAGCAGCTGAAGACCTGCGGCGAGGCGCCGTTCTACACGCTCGGGCCGCTGACGACCGACATCGCCCCCGGCTACGACCACATCACCTCGGGCATCGGCGCGGCGATGATCGGCTGGTTCGGCACGGCCATGCTCTGCTACGTCACGCCGAAGGAACATCTCGGCCTGCCCGACCGCGACGACGTGAAGGTCGGCGTCATCACCTACAAGATCGCCGCCCACGCCGCCGACCTCGCCAAGGGCCATCCGGCAGCGAAGATCCGCGACGACGCGCTGTCTCGCGCCCGCTTCGAGTTCCGCTGGGAGGACCAGTTCAACCTCTCGCTCGACCCGGAAACCGCCCGCGCCTTCCACGACGAGACGCTCCCGAAGGAGGCGCACAAGGTGGCGCATTTCTGCTCCATGTGCGGCCCGAAATTCTGCTCCATGCGCATCTCGCACGACATCCGCGCCGAGGCGCAGAAGGAGGGGCTGGAGGCCATGGCGGCGAAATATCGCGACGGCGGCGACCTCTACATGCCGCTTGCCGGCGTCCCGGCGGGAGAATGACCATGCGCGTCCTCGTCAAGGGGGCCGGCGTTGCCGGCCTCACGGTCGCCTGGCAGCTCTATCGCCACGGTTTCGACGTCACCATCACCGAGCGCGCCGAAAAGGTGGGCCTCGGGGCCTCCGGCTTTGCCGGCGGCATGCTGGCCCCCTGGTGCGAGCGGGAGAGCGCGGAGGAGCCCGTGCTCACGCTCGGCCGCTCGGCCGCCGACTGGTGGGAGGCGGCCGTGCCCGGCCATGTCAGGCGCCGGGGAACGCTGGTCGTCGCCGCCGGCCGCGATGCCGGGGAGCTCGACCGCTTCGCCCGCCGGACGAGCGGCTGGGAATGGCTGGACGATGCCGCCATCGCCGCGCTGGAACCGGATCTCGCCGGCCGCTTCCCCAAGGCCCTGTTCTTCCGGCAGGAAGCCCATCTCGATCCGCAACGGGCGCTCTCGGCCCTCACCGCCGGGCTCGAGGAGGCGCGCATGCTCTTCCTCTTCGGCGCGGACGGCACGCCGGATGCGGCACGCTACGACCGCGTGGTCGACTGCACCGGCGCGGCCCGGATCGGCAGTCTGCCGGATCTTAGGGGCGTGCGCGGCGAGATGCTCTATGTGGAGACCCCCGAGATCAACCTCTCCCGCCCCGTCCGCCTGCTGCATCCGCGCCACCCGATCTACGTCGTGCCGCGCGGAAGGAACCGCTTCATGGTGGGCGCGACCATGATCGAGAGCGCCGACGGCGGCGGCATCACCACCCGCTCGCTCATGGAGCTGCTGAACGCCGCCTACACGCTGCACCCGGCCTTTGGCGAGGCGCGGCTCACGGAAACCGGTGCCGGCATCCGCCCGGCCTATCCCGACAACCTGCCGCGCGTCAGCGAGCATGATGGCACGCTCCATGTGAACGGCCTCTATCGCCACGGCTTCCTGCTTGCCCCCGCCATGGCGGGCGAGGTCGCGCGGCGGCTCCTCGCGGAGCAGGCGCAACCGGAAAGGAGGGCATCATGACCTTCATCATCAACGGCGAGGAACAGGAGATCGCGGCGACGACGCTTGCCGATCTTCTCTCCGCCCTCGACTACGAGGGCGAATGGCTCGCGACGGCCGTCAACGGCGAACTGGTGCACCGCGAGGATCGTGCGGGCTTCACGCTCGGCGCGCGCGACCGCATCGAAATCCTCTCGCCCATGCAGGGAGGCTGACATGCTGAAGCTCTACGATACCGAGGTGCGCTCGCGCCTGCTGCTCGGCACCGCCCGCTATCCCTCCCCCACGATCCTCGCCGAAGCCGTGCGCCGCGCGAAGGCGGAGATCGTCACCGTGTCGCTGCGGCGGGAAACCGCCGGCGGCAAGGCGGGCGGCGCGTTCTTCGAGCTGATCCATGCGCTCGGCGTGCATGTCCTGCCCAACACCGCCGGCTGCCACAGCGTGCAGGAGGCCGTGCTGACGGCCAGGATGGCCCGCGAGGTCTTCCGCACGGACTGGATCAAGCTGGAGGTGATCGGCCATCACGACACCTTGCAGCCCGACGTCTTCGGCCTCGTCGAGGCGGCGCGCATCCTGACGGGCGAAGGCTTCCAGGTCTTCCCTTATACGACGGACGACCTCGTCGTCGCGGAAAAGCTGGTCGAGGCCGGCTGCCGCGTGCTGATGCCCTGGTGCGCGCCGATCGGCTCGGCCATGGGGCCGGTGAACCCGATGGCGCTGCGCGCCTTCCGGGCGCATTTCCCTGACGTGCCGCTGATCGTCGATGCCGGCATCGGCCGCCCATCGCACGCCGCCGGCGTCATGGAACTCGGTTATGACGCCGTGCTGCTCAACACCGCCGTCGCCGGCGCCGGCGATCCGGCGGCGATGGCCGAAGCCTTTGCGCTTGCCATCGATGCCGGCCGCCTCGCCCATGCCGCCGTGCCGCTGGAGCCGCGCGACATGGCCGTTCCCTCCACCCCCGTCATCGGAAAGGCCGTCTTCTCATGACGCTCGATCCCTTCTACCTCATCGTCGACAGCGCCGACTGGATCGACCGGCTCGTGCCGGTCGGCGTGAAACTCGTGCAACTGCGCATGAAGAACACGCCGGACGATCGTCTGCGTGACGAGATCCGCCGGGCGAAAGCCACCTGCGCCGAACATGGCTGCCAGCTCATCGTCAACGACTACTGGCAGATCGCCATCGAGGAGGGCTGCGATTACGTGCATCTCGGCCAGGAGGATCTGGTGACCGCCGATGTCGGCGCCATCCGCGCGGCCGGAATGAAGCTCGGCCTTTCCACCCATGACGATGCGGAGCTCGACATCGCCCTTGCGGCAAGGCCCGATTATGTCGCGCTCGGCCCGGTCTGGCCGACGATCCTGAAGAAGATGAAATGGGCGCCGCAAGGCGTCGAGCGGCTCAGGGACTGGAAGACGCGCATCGCACCGCTTCCCCTCGTCGCCATCGGTGGCCTCAACCCGGATCGCCTGCAAGCCGTCTTCGAAAACGGTGCCGACAGCGCCGCCGTGGTGACCGATATCACGCTGAACGCCGATCCGGAGGCGCGCACGCGCGAATGGATCGAACGCACGGCGCGCTGGCGGTGATCACGCCTTCGGCGCGATCTTCCAGAGCCGCCCGGCATTTTCCGAGAGCACGCGGCGCTTGTCTTCCAGGCTGACGCCTGACAGCAGCGCCTGCGTCGCGCCGATCCAGGTGGAAAGCCCGCCGCCGAGCGTGCAGACCGGCCAGTCACTGCCCCAGACCATGCGTTCGAAGCCGAAATGCTCCGCCACATGGGCGAAATAGGGTTTCAGGCCCTCCAGCGTCCAGTCTTCCGCGCCATAGGCGGGGATGCCGGACAGCTTCACCGTGACGTTCGGCCGGCGCGCGATCTCCGCGACCGGCCCCTTCCAGGCATCGAAGCCGCCACCCTTGATGTCGGGCACGCCGCAATGATCGAGCACGAAGGAGACGTCGGGCGCAAGGTCCGCCAGCGCGATCGCCTTCCCGATCTGGTGCGGCAGGACGCAGAGATCGAAATTGAGGCCGGTGCCCGCCAGCCGCCGGATGTTCTCGCGAAAGAGCGCGCCTTCCGAGACATCGTCGGGCACGACATGCAGCACGCGGCGGAAGCCGCGCACGAAGGGATTGGCGAGGACCGCCTCGAGATAGGCCGGAAAGTCGGGCGACTCCGGCCGGCAGGCGACGATGGCGCCGACGAGCAGGCTGCCCGTCTCTCCCGCGAGGGCCTCGACCACGGCCGTCTCGCGCGCGACATCGCCCTCCGCCACATCCACTTCCATATGCAGCGCCGCGACGATGCCGAGGCGACGCGCTTCCCGCGCATAGGCCTCCTGCGTGAAATCGGCATCAAGCGGCGGCACGCCGGCAAGCCAGGGATAGGACAGCTGGTCCCGGTAGATGAGATGCAGGTGCGTATCGACGATCATGCGGGCCTCCTCCAAGCACGGCGAACACTGCCACAGAAGAATTATTCATTCAAATACGAATTGACCGGCGCGCGGCGCCCTGATTCCACGCGGCGGTAAACAGCGTGAGCAACCGCGGAGGCTACCAATCCGGCCCGACCCTCCTACCTTCCCTTCCAGCAACAGGAGGAACCGCATGAAGATCAGCGCACGCAACCGCCTCAGGGGCAAGATCGTCGAAGTCGTTCTCGGCGCGACGACGGCCCATGTCCGCATCGATGTCGGCGGATCGATCATCACCGCCGCCATCACCAACGATGCGGTGAACGAACTCGGCCTTGCCGCCGGCCGGGAGGCCTATGCGCTGATCAAGGCATCGGACGTGATGGTGGGTATCGACGATTAGGGTGTCCCGGCGCAATTCCGGGCGCAAGACCGCTTCGCAGTTTCACTGGAATTGCTTCAATCGTCGATCTTCTTGCACATATGCACCGGCTCGGTCGCGAAGTCGCCCTTCTGCGGCGGCGCGATCGGCTTGAACAGGCTGCGCTCCGGCTTCAGGTCGATCAGCGGCGTGCCGTCGAGGCAATCGAGCCCGCGCACGAACAGCCGGTTGCCCTCGATCTTCTCCAGGACGACGATCGACGTGCCGATCGGATTGGGCCGGACGGGCGAGCGCAGCGAGAAGGTGCCGTGCACCTCGCCGTTCGAGGCCGGGCTTTGCAGCACGAGGTCGCGGCGCGACTGGTGCAGCCAGTAGAGCACCTCCAGCCGCTCGAAACGCTCCGCCCCCTTCAATGCCTGCACCCAGGGCTCGAAGACCTCGATGGTGCAGACCGGCCCGTCGGGGCGCCCCTGGCGCGGCGTTTCCATGCGGGAGGTCCAGGGCGTCGAAATCCGGCCGATGAAGACGATGTGCGCGTCTGCGGTCTCCGGCGGGGTGATGGCCACCTCGTTCTCGCGGATCTCATTCAACCGGACCATGCAACGCTCCATCGCTGTATTTCTTGAAATATGACGATAACCTCCGAACGCGGTGAGGGAAAGATGCCCGGAGACAGGAAGACGGCGACAGATTGACCACCTTGACGCAGGCAGCCTCAGCCGGCACCGGACGCCTCGGCATTCCGCGCACGCCAGTCCGTCGGGGAAAGGCCGGCCCGCTTGCGGAAGAAACGCGAGAAATAGGCGGGATCCTCGAAGCCGATCTCCCGGCCGATATCCTCCACCGGACGGATGGTGAAGCGCAGCAGGCGCTTGGCCTCCAGCAGGCGCCGTTCCAGCACCATGTCCTTCACCGTCTGGCCGAAGACCGTGCGCGCCGCCTTGTCGAGCAGGTGCGGCGTCGTCGCCAGCCGTTCGACATAGCGCCCGACCGGCCAGTCCTCCCGATAGTGCCGGTCGATGGCGCGGCGCAGCTCCAGCCCCAGCGCGACCGCAGGCGAGGCCGCCGCAAAGCCGCCCGCGCCGCCAAGCCGCGCCATCAGCGAGAGGACGACGCCGATCAGCCCGGCAAGCACCCGCTCGCTCGCCCCCGCGCCACCGCGATACTCCTCCATCACCATGGCAAGCAGCGCGTCGATCCGCATCCAGCCGGGGGCATCCGCCGCGCCGGAAAGCAGCACCGGCGCATCGAGCGCCAGGTCCACCTGCGGCGCCATCGCCCTCAACTGGTCGTCCGAGATGGAGACGACGATGGCATCCGACTGTTCGCCGACATCGAAGCCGTGCACGACGTTGCTCGGTACGAAGCTGATCGCCGGAGCGGAAAAATTCCAAGTCCGATCCTCGATCCGGTAACGCCCCTCGCCCTTGAACCAGTAGGTGATCTGTCCCATCAGCGGATGCTTGTGTGGCGCGACCTGCCCGAAATGCAGGCTTTTGCGCTCCATCACCGTCTCGACATGCAGGAATCCGACGTCGAGCGTGCGGCTCGGCTCGCCATAGACGAAGAAGGCGGGGACATCCTTGCGCAGGGTCATGCCGGAAAAAGTACCAGCGAATTGCCGTGTTTGTCCATGGCACTCCGGACGCCCCCGACTTAGCGTTTGTCAGGATTTTTGAGGAGGAGCATCCCATGCGCGCGGAAGATCATCGCAGCGACAAGACCCGGCCGTTCACCGGCGCCGAATATCTCGCAAGCCTGCGCGACGGACGCGAGGTCTACATCAACGGCGAACGCATCGCCGATGTCACCAGCCATCCGGCCATGCGCAATTCGGCCCGCTCCATCGCCCGCATGTACGATGCGCTGCACGATCCGCAGCGGAAGGACCGCCTGACATCGCCGACCGACACCGGTTCCGGCGGCTATACGCACAAATATTTCCGCGTCGCCCATTCCGCCGCCGATCTCGTTGCCCAGCAGGGTGCCATCGCCGACTGGGCGCGCATGTCCTACGGCTGGATGGGTCGCACGGCCGATTACAAGGCGGCGCTGATGAACACGCTCGGGGCGAATGCCGACTGGTACGGCCCGTTCAAGGACAACGCGCTGTCCTGGCACAGGCGGGCGCAGGAAAGCGTGCTCTTCATGAACCACGCCATCGTCAACCCGCCGATCGACCGCCACAAGCCGGCCGACGCGGTGAAGGACGTCTTCGTGCACATCACGAAGGAGACGGATGCCGGAATTTATGTCTCGGGCGCCAAGGTCGTCGCCACCTCCTCGGCGCTGACGCACTACAATTTCCTCGCCCAGAGCTCGGCGACCGTCACCGAGGACCCGTCGCTGTCGGTCATGTTCATCCTGCCGATGAATGCGCCCGGCGTGAAGATGTTCTGCCGCACCTCCTATGAGCAGACAGCGGCGACCGCGGCCCATCCCTTCGACTATCCGCTTTCCTCGCGCTTCGACGAGAACGATGCGATCCTGGTGCTCGACAATGTCTTCGTGCCCTGGGAGGATGTGCTGGTGCTGCGCGATGCCGCCAAGATCCTGTCCTTCCACCCGGCCTCGGGCTTCATGCACGGCTATTGCTTCCAGGGCTGCACGCGGCTTGCGGTGAAGATGGACTTTCTCGCCGGCCTGCTCGCAAAGGCCCTGCGCGCCACCGGGGGCGATGCCTTCCGCGGCAACCAGGCGATGCTCGGCGAGGTGATCGCCATCCGCCACCAGTTCTGGTCCTTCTCCAACGCCATGGCCTACAACCCGATCCCCTGGGCGGGCGGCGCGGTGCTGCCGAACCTCGAAGCGGCGCTCTGCTATCGCACCTTCATGTCGGAGGCCTATCCGAAGGTCATCGACATCGTGCGCCGCACGGTGGCCTCCGGCCTCATCTACCTGCCCTCCTCGGCAAAGGACTTCTCGAACCCGGAGATCGACCGCTATCTCGCGCAATATGTGCGCGGCTCGAACGACATGGGCCATGTCGAGCGCATCAAGATCATGAAGCTCCTGTGGGATGCGACCGGCACGGAATTCGGCGGCCGCCACGCGCTCTACGAATTGAACTATGCCGGCGCGCCGGAGGAGGTGCGCCTTCAGGTGCTGAAGGGTGCCGAGCGCGGCGGGCGGCTGAAGGAGATGGAAGCGCTGGTCGACCAGTGCATGGCCGATTACGACGAGAGTGGCTGGACCGGCGACACCTGGCTGCCGCCGCTTGGCAGCGATGCCGTCCGCGACGCGGCCGAATGAGGAGCGCGCCATGGACACCGGCATTTCCAGGGCCGAGTTCCGCAATGCGATGGCCCGGGTCTGCGCCCCGGTCAACGTGATCACCACCAAGGGCGCCGCCGGGCGCGGCGGCTTCACCGCCACCGCCATGTGCTCGGTGACCGACGAGCCGCCGACGCTGCTCGTCTGCATGAACAGCCGTTCGGCACAGAGCGGCCTCTTCATCGAGAACCGCCGCTTCTGCGTCAACGTGCTGACGCAGGAGCACAAGGCGCTCGCCGCCTCCTTCGCCGGGCGCGAGGCCGATATGGAGGCGCGCTACGCCGATGCGGCCTGGACCGACCTTCCCTCCGGCAACCAGGCGCTGGCCGATGCCATCGTTTCCTTCGATTGCCGGCTGACGGAGGCCCGGCTGGTGGGCACGCACAACATCCTCATCGGCGAGGTCGTGGACATCCGTTGCCGGCGCGACGGGCATGCGTTGCTCTATTTCGACCGCAACTACGTGCATGTGCCGACCCAGGCCGGCAGCTTCGGGGGTTGAGAACGGCGATAGCCTCTTGACAACCGGTCTTCTATTTAACATGTTAAATAAAAAATGCCGTGCGCGGGAGGAACCATGCCGCATCTGACAGTGGAATATTCGGCCAATCTGGAAGGCCGCGCGGATCTCGGCGCCCTCTGCGTGGCGCTGCTCGAAACGATGCTGGAAACCGGCCTTTTCGAGATCGGCGCGGTGCGCGTGCGGGCGCTCAGGGCCGACCACTATGCGATTGCCGACCTTCTGCCGGAAAACGCCTTCGTCGACCTCAACCTGCGCATCGGCAAGGGGCGCAGCGCGCAGGAGAAGAAACGCACCGGCGAGGCGCTGTTTGCCACAGCAAGCAGGCTCCTCGCCCCGCTCTTCGAGACGCCGCACGTCGCGCTTTCGCTGGAAATCCGCGAGATCGACGCGGAGCTGAGCTGGAAGAAGAACGCCATCCATCCGCGCCTGCGCGCCAAATAACGGAAATTCCCAGGATACTCTCATGTCGAAACACCAGGAAAACATGGCGAAGGCGGCGACCTATCTTGCCCGCTTCAAGGAGAAGGGCGTCCTCAACCGCATCGCCGGCGAGGACCTGCCGGCCGAGGGCGGCGCGACCTTCGAGACCATCTCTCCCGTCGACCTCGCACCGCTCGCAACGGTGGCAAAAGGCACGGCCGCCGACATCGATCGTGCGGCGAAAGCCGCCAGGGCCGCCTTCGCCGACTGGGCCGCCATGCCGGGCGGAACGCGCAAGAAGCTCATGCACAAGATCGCCGATGCCATCGTGGCGCGGGCGGAGGAAATCGCCTTCGTCGAATGCATGGACACCGGGCAGTCGCTGCGCTTCATGGCCAAGGCCGCACTGCGCGGGGCGGAGAACTTCCGCTTCTTCGCCGACCGCGCGCCGGAGGCCCGCGACGGCAGGACGCTGCGCGCCGAGGGCCAGGTCAACATGACGACCCGCATGCCGATCGGCCCGGTCGGCATCATCACGCCGTGGAACACGCCCTTCATGCTGTCCACCTGGAAGATCGCCCCGGCGCTCGCCGCCGGCTGCACCATCGTGCACAAGCCGGCCGAGTTCTCGCCGCTGACGGCGCGCCTGCTGGTGGAGATCGCCGAGGATGCGGGCCTGCCCAGAGGCGTGTGGAACCTCGTCAACGGCTTTGGCGAAGATGCCGGCAAGGCGCTCACCGAACATCCCCTCATCAAGGCCATCGGCTTCGTCGGCGAAAGCCGCACCGGCTCGATGATCATGAAGCAGGGCGCCGACACGCTGAAGCGCGTGCATTTCGAACTCGGCGGCAAGAACCCGGTCATCGTCTTCGCCGATGCGGACCTCGAACGCGCGGCGGACGCCGCCGTCTTCATGATCTATTCGCTGAACGGCGAACGCTGCACCTCCTCCTCCCGCCTGCTGGTGGAAGAGAGCATCTACGACCGCTTCACCGCCCTCGTCGCGGAAAAGGCGAAACGCATCAAGGTCGGCCATCCGCTCGATCCGGAAACCATCGTCGGCCCGCTCATCCACCCGGTGCACGAGAAGAAGGTTCTCGAATACATCGCCATCGGCCGGTCCGAGGGCGCGACGGTCGCGGCCGGCGGGGAAAAATTCGACGGGCCGGGTGGCGGCTGCTATGTCGCGCCGACGCTGTTCACCGGGGCGAACAATGGCATGCGCATCGCCCAGGAGGAGATTTTCGGGCCGGTGCTGACCGCCATCCCCTTCAAGGACGAGGCCGAGGCGCTCGCGCTCGCCAACGACGTCCAGTACGGCCTCACCGGCTATCTCTGGACATCGGACGTCACCCGCGCCTTCCGCTTCACCGATCGTCTCGACGCCGGCATGATCTGGGTGAATTCGGAGAATGTGCGCCACCTGCCGACGCCCTTCGGCGGCGTGAAGAATTCCGGCATCGGCCGCGATGGCGGCGACTGGTCCTTCGACTTCTACATGGAGACGAAGAACATCGCCTTCGCCACGAGCGCCCATGCCATCCCGAAGCTCGGCGGCTGACCGCCGGAAGACCAGACTGCGCCCGTCCTCGCCTGCCGAGGCGGGCTTGAGGAGGAACCCATGCCCGTACCCCAGCCGAACCTCTACCCGCCCTTCAACATCGTGCGCCTCAGCCATGTCGAGTTCGGCGTCACCGACCTTGCAAAGTCCCGCGCCTTCTATGTCGACACGCTCGGCCTGCAGGTGACGGACGAGACCGCCGACACGATCTATCTGCGGGCCATGGAGGAGCGCGGCCACCATTGCATCGTGCTGAGGAAATCCGGCAAGCCGGAAGCCCGCGACCTCGGCTTCAAGGTCTTCGACGAGGAGGACCTCGAAAAGGCCGTGCACTTCTTCAAGGGCAAGGGCCTGCCGGTGGAATGGGTCGAGCGCCCCTACCAGGGCCGCACCTTCCGCACGCGCGATCCGCACGGCATTCCTCTGGAATTCTACACGAAGATGGACCGCCTGCCGCCGATCCACCAGAAATATGCGCTCTATCGCGGCGTCAAGCCGCTGCGCATCGACCACTTCAACTGCTTCTCGCCCGATGTCGACGCCTCCGTCGCCTTCTACAACGAGCTCGGCTTCCGCGTGACGGAATATACCGAGGACGAAGAGAGCGGAAAGCTCTGGGCAGCCTGGACCCATCGCAAGGGCGGCGTGCACGACATCGCCTTCACCAACGGCCGTGGACCCCGCCTGCACCACACCGCCTTCTGGGTGCCGACGCCGCTCAACATCATCGACCTCTTGGACCTGATGGCGACGACCGGCTGGGTCGACCATATCGAGCGCGGCCCCGGCCGCCACGGCATTTCCAATGCCTTCTTCCTCTACATCCTCGATCCCGACGGGCACCGCATCGAGATCTACTGCTCGGACTACCAGACGGTCGACCCCGACCTCGAGCCGATCAAGTGGGACCTGAAGGACCCGCAGCGCCAGACGCTCTGGGGGGCTCCGGCGCCAAAATCCTGGTTCGAGCATGGCAGCCTCTTCGCCGGCACCGAGGTCGCGGATCCGCAGCTCAAGGCCCAGCCCATCATCGCGCCCTGAAGGGCGCGCCGACCGCATCGAGGACGCCGCCGGCAGAGGCCTCTGCCCGGTGGCACTGCCAGGGAACACCAGGATGGACCATCCCAGATTTGCCAGCTTCAGCATCGGCCCGCGCAAGGGCTACGGCCTGATCGTCGCGGGCGGCGTGATCGACCTTTCCGCCCGCTTTGCCGGCCGCTTCCCGACGCTGAAGGAGGTCGTGGAAGCCGGCGCCTTCGGCGAACTGCTGGCCACCGCCGCCGGGCAGAAGCCGGATCATGCGCTGGACGAGATCACCTACGAGATCCCGATCCCCGCGCCGGAGAAGATCATCTGCGTCGGCGTGAACTTTCCCGACCGCAACGCGGAATACAAGGACGGCCAGGCCGCCCCCGCCAATCCCTCGCTGTTCATCCGCTTCCCGCGCTCTTTCACCGGCCACGACCGGCCGCTGATCCGCCCACCGGAAAGCCCGCAGCTCGACTACGAGGGCGAGATCGTCATCGTCATCGGCAAGGGCGGGCGGCGGATTGCCGAAGCCGACGCACTGAGCCACATCGCGGCGCTCTCGCTCTGCAACGAGGGCACCATCCGCGACTGGGTGCGCCATGCCAAGTTCAACGTCACCCAGGGCAAGAACTTCGACCGGAGCGGCTCGATCGGCCCCTGGCTCGTGCCCTATGCGGACGAAAGCCAGCTTGCCGACATCCGGCTCGAAACCCGCGTCAACGGCGATGTGCGCCAGAGCGACCGCACCGGCCGCATGACCTTCTCCTTCCGCAAGATCATCGCCTATATCTCCACCTTCACGACGCTCGTGCCCGGCGACGTCATCGTGACAGGCACGCCGACCGGCGCCGGCGCGCGCTTCGATCCGCCGATCTGGCTGAAGCCGGGCGACGTGGTCGAGGTCGAGGCCGAGGGCATCGGCACGCTCCGCAACACCATCGCCGACGAGGTCTGACCATGATGACGCCAGAGGAGATCCACGCCGCCGCGGCCAGCCTCGACGAGGCCGAGCGCACCCGCATCCAGACCGGCCTTCTCTCGCTGAAGCACCCCGGCATCACCATGGACGACGCCTATGCGATCCAGGGGGCCTGGGTGAGGAAGAAGATCGCCGACGGCCGCCGGGTGATCGGCTGGAAGATCGGCCTCACCTCCAAGGCCATGCAATATGCGCTGAACATCGACATCCCGGATTCCGGCGTGCTCTTCGACGACATGGTCTTCGAGGACGGCGCGACCGTGCCCGCCGGCCGCTTCATCCAGCCGCGCGTCGAGGCGGAGATCGCCTTCGTGATGAAGGCGCCGCTGAAAGGGCCGGGCATCACCGTCTTCGACGTGCTGAACGCCACGGACTACGTCACACCGGCGCTGGAAATCCTCGACACGCGCATCCTGCGCGTCGACCCCGAAACGAAGACGGCACGCACCATCTTCGACACGATCTCCGACAATGCCGCCAATGCCGGCATCGTCACCGGCGGGCGCGCGGTCAGGCCGGATGCGATCGACATGCGCTGGATGGGCGCCATCGTCAGCCGCAATGCGGAGGTCGAGGAAACCGGCCTCGGCGCCGGCGTGCTCAACCAGCCGGCGCGCGGCGTCGCCTGGCTCGCCAACCGGCTGGCGCAGTATGGCGACGGCATCGAGGCCGGCCAGATCGTGCTCGCCGGTTCGTTCATCCGGCCGGTGGAAGCCCGCCACTGCGATACGATCGTCGGCGATTTCGGCCCCTACGGCACCGTCAGCCTGTTCTTCGCCTGAGGTGGAAAGATGCCCGCTCCGAAAAACCGCTTCAAGCATGCGCTCCGCGAGGGTCGCGCGCAGATCGGCCTCTGGCAGGCGCTCGCCAATCCCTACACGGTCGAGATCTGCGCCGAGGCCGGCTACGACTGGTTGCTGCTCGATGCCGAGCACGCGCCGAACGACGTGCCGCTGCTCGTCTCGCAGCTCCAGGCGATGAAGGGCACGGCAAGCCATGCCGTCATCCGCCCGCCGGTCGGCGAGACCTGGATCGTCAAGCAATTGCTGGATATCGGCGCGCAGACGCTGCTCATCCCGATGGTCGACAGCAAGGCGATGGCCGAGGCGATGGTGAAGGCGGTGCGCTATCCGCCGCATGGCGTGCGCGGCGTCGGCGCGGCGCTCGCCAGAGCCTCCGCTTTCAACCGCACGGCGGACTATCTGCAGACGGCGAACGCGGAAATCTGCCTGCTGCTGCAGGTCGAAAGCCGCGCCGGGCTGGAGGCGCTCGACGACATCGCCGGAACCGAGGGTGTGGACGGCGTCTTCATCGGTCCGGCCGACCTCGCCGCCGACATGGGTTTCCTCGGCAGGCCGGGCGCGCCCGAAGTGCAGGCCGAGGTGGAAAAGGCGCTGAAGAAGATCCAGGGACACGGCAAGGCGGCGGGCATCCTCATCGGCGACCTCGGGCTTGCCAAGCGCTACCTGGAGCTCGGCGCCACCTTCGTCGCCATCGGCAACGACGTGACGCTGCTCGCCAATGCCACGACGAAGCTGCTCGCCGATTTCAAGGCCGCCGAGCCGGCGAAGACCCCGGCCGGCGCCAGGGTCTACTGATCCGGAATTGCCCTATTCCTCGCTGATCGCCTTGCCGTCGAGCTTGAGGGCGGCGAGTTCTTCCAGCATGTCGAGCAGTTCCTCGACGCGCTCGGCGCCGAAACGGGCGTCGATATCCGCATAGACGCGGCGGGAATCCGGCATGACCTCGTCGATGACGGCCTGGCCGGCCGGCGCGAGCCTCAGCAGCACGCGGCGTCCGTCTTCCTTGTCCTTGTGCCGGGTGATCAGGCCACGCTCTTCCAGCGAACGCAGCATGCGCGTCAGGCTCGGCGCCAGGATGAAGGCCTTCTCCGCCACCTCCGTCGCATCGAGCGTGCCGGCTTCCGAAAGCGCACGGATCACCCGCCATTGCTGTTCGGTCACGTCGTGGTCGGCAAGGATCGGCCGGAAATGGCTCATCACCGCCTCGCGCGCCTTCAGGAGACCGATCGCCAGCGAGCGGCGGCGCTCGCGCGGCAGCGCATCCTTCGTTTCGTCGGGGGTGTTCATGTCGAGAGGGGCACCGTTCGTCATCCTGCCTCTATCCGCGATTTTTCCGGCCTGTGCAATGCACGGGGCAGTATAGAACAACGATCGACGGACCTGCGACAGGACGCCACGCACCATCGCCGCGTTGTTTGATTAAAGTCAAAGAGCTAGACCGTCGGCGGGTCTACTTCCTTGCTCATGAACGAGAGACGTTCGTCAGCAAGGAGAATTCCAGTGCGTATCATGGCAAAGAGCATCGTCGGCGCGGCAGCAGTCATTCTGGCGCTTGCGCTTCCGGCAGCAGCGGCAGATTTCGAAGTGCATATGCTGAACAAGGGTGCCGAAGGCGCCATGGTGTTCGAGCCGGCCTTCGTGAAGGTCGCCCCCGGCGATACCGTCACCTTCATCCCGACTGACAAGGGACACAATGTCGAGACGATCAAGGACATGATCCCCGAGGGGGCGGAAGCCTTCAAGAGCAAGATCAACGAGAACTTCAAGGTCACCTTCGACAAGCCCGGCGCCTATGGCGTCAAGTGCACGCCGCATGTCGGCATGGGCATGGTGGGCATCGTGGTCGTCGGTGATGCGCCGGCCAATCTCGATGCGGTCAAGACCGGCAAGCTGCCGAAGAAGGCCCGTGAGCGCATGGACGCCGCCATCGCCGCAGTCGGCCTGTAACGGCCTCCTTTCGGAGCGGGGGCGGAACCCGGGGCGGAGCGATCCGCTCCGGGTTTTCCTTGTCCGCCGATGAGGATGTACAGGAGGCCCTGCTTGTCTTCAGGCGCGTAGGGAGCAGCTCCGCACAAATTCCATTTTCTGCATGATATGGATTTGCACATTTAATTTTCTAATGGCATCGGCCCCTGCTAGTTTGACACCACGAACCAACGGGAACGCGCATGCTGAAACTCGCCCTGCTGTCAGCCTGGCTTCTCCTTGCGGCTTTCTGTCCTCCCCTTCTTGCCGGCGAAACTGCCATGGACATGCAACTGCACAAGGCGGCCGCCGCCGATGACGCCGCCGCCATCAAGACGCTGCTCGCCAGGGGCGCCAGCATCGACGCGCGGGACGCCAGCGGCGCGACGGCACTGCTCGTCGCCACGCATGGCAACAGGGTGAACGCCGCCCGCGCGCTGATCGAGGCCGGCGCCGACGTCAACGCCAAGGACGCCATCAGCGACAGCCCCTATCTCTATGCCGGCGCGCGCGGCCATCTCGAGATCCTGAAGCTGACGCTTTCCCACGGCGCCGACCTCAAGAGCACCAACCGCTATGGCGGCACCGCCATCATTCCGGCCGCCGAGCGCGGCCATGTCGAGACCGTCGACACGCTGATCAAGGCCGGCGCCGATGTCGATCATGTCAACCGCCTTGGCTGGACGGCGCTCCTGGAGGCGATCATCCTCAGTGACGGCGGGCCACGCCATGTCGAGATCGTCGCGCTGCTGATCGCCGCCGGCGCCGATGTCGAGCTTGCCGACAATGACGGCGTCAGCCCGCTCCGGCATGCCCGCGGCCGCGGCTATGACGAGATCGCCGCGCTGCTGGAAAAGGCTGGCGCGAAGAGATGAGCGGGCGACGAACGCCCCGCCGAAGACCACCGGAAACACGCAACCAAAGGGCCTGAGACGATGCAACGAAGCTACTACTCCTCCCTCGGCGGGCACCCTCCGCAGAGCGACCTCCTGACCGGCCGCGCCGTCTTCACCGAGGCCTATGCGGTGATCCCCAAGGGGGTGATGCAGGACATCGTCACCAGCTTCCTGCCCTTCTGGAACGACACGCGCTGCTGGGTCATCGCCCGCCCGCTTTCCGGCTTTGCCGAGACCTTCTCGCAATATGTCATGGAAGTGGCGCCGGGCGGCGGCAGCGACCGGCCGGAGCAGGATCCCGAGGCCGAGGGCGTGCTCTTCGTCGTCGATGGCGAGGTGGAACTGACGCTGCCGACCGGCAAGCACGTGCTGCAGCCGGGCGGCTACGCCTTCCTGCCGCCGGCCCTGAAATGGTCGCTGCATAACCGCTCTGGCGTCCATGCCCGCTTCCACTGGATCCGCAAGGCCTATGAGGCCGTCGATGGCCTTGCCCATCCCGAGCCGCTGATCCTCAACGAGAAGGACATCACCCCGGCGGCCATGCCCGGCACGAACGGCGGCTGGGCGACGACGCGTTTCGTCGACCCGAACGACCTGCGCCACGACATGCATGTGACGATCGTCACGCTGATGCCCGGCGCCGTCATTCCCTTCGCGGAAACCCATGTCATGGAGCACGGGCTCTACGTGCTGCAGGGCAAGGCCGTCTATCGCCTGAACCAGGACTGGGTGGAGGTGGAGGCCGGCGACTTCATGTGGCTGCGCGCCTTCTGCCCGCAGGCCTGCTATGCCGGCGGCCCCGGCCCGTTCCGCTACCTGCTCTACAAGGACGTCAACCGCCACATGAACCTGCGCCCCTTCGGCGGCCGCCGTTAGGCCAGACGTCACCCGACCGGAAACCCGCGCCGCACCCGGCGCGGGTTTCTTCGTTCATGGGGTGGAGGGCATCGCCACCGGATAGTGCCGCGGGTCGAAGCGCAGATAGAGCAGCGCCGTTGCCAGCACGCAGCCGAGATGCAGCACCCAGCCCGCCGAAAAGCCGCCCGTCCAGTCGTGCAGCAGCGCCATCGCATAGGGGCCGAGCGCGGCGATGAGGAAGCCGCCGCCCTGCATCAGCGCGGCCAGCGCACCGGCCTGCTCGGGCCGCGGCAGATGGTCGAGCGCGGTGACGATGGCAAGCGCGAAGCTGCCGCCGAGGCCCGCGCCGCACAGCCCGGCCCACGCGGCCGGCGCCATGCCGGGAAGGACAGCAAGGCCGAAGAAACCGACGGCCTGGAAGAAGATCGTCAGCCAGAGCCAGCGACGGCGGTCGACATTGCCGCGCGCCAGGATGGGGAGGCCGAGCGCGGCGACGGCCTGACAGATCGCCATGACGGCGACGAGATCGCTGCTGTCGGCGCTCGTCCAGCCCTGCGCCCGGTAATAGGGCGAAAGCCAGGCGATCATCGAGCAATAACCGGCATTGACCAGCCCGAAGGCGCCCATCAGCGCCCAGGTCCTCGGCCGGCGCAGGAGCCGCCACGTCAGCACGCCGTCAGGCCGGCTCGACTTCACGGCCGGCAGGATGCGCCAGGACGCGGCGAGCGCGACGGCAACCGGCAGCGCCAGCCAGGCGAGCGACGCCCGCCAGCCATAGCCGGCATGCACGAGCACCGGCATCAGCCGCGCCCCGAAGGCGCCGCCGGCCATGATCATCGCCGAATAGAGCCCCGTCACGATAGGCACGCTTGCCGGAAAGCGCGCCTTGATGATGCCGGGAAAGGCCGCCTGGATGAAGGCGACGCCGATGCCGCAGAGCGCCGCCGTCACGATCAGCGACAGGCCGTCCCAGGCAACGAGGCGCAACGCCGAGCCGGCGAAGAGCACGGCCAGCGCGATCAGCAGGCCGCGCCGCGCGCCGAGCCGCACCAGAAGACCCGGCGCCACGAAGGCGCCGAGGCCCATCAGGAGCATCGGCAGCAGCGTCAGCATCGCGATGCCGCCATAACCGAGGCCGGTATCCGCGCCGATCTCCGCCAGGATCGGCGCCGGGGCCGCAAGGAAGGGCCGGAGGTTGAGGCCGATCAGCACCACCAGTGCAAGCATTACCCAATCGCGGCCGGAGCGCGTATCCGTCATGGTTCGACTTTCGTGCTGAAAAGACATGTCGGGCCGAGCGCGGCCGCCGACCTTCGCCTATCGCTACCATCCGCTTGAATCATGCGCAAATTAGATGTTTAGATAGCTGTCATTCCGATTTCCAATGGAGATCCCGTGCTCGATCCGCGCCTGCTCCGGGCCTTCGTGGCGATTGCCGATGCCGGCAGCTTCACCGCCGCGGCCGACCGCCTGCACATGACCCAGTCGACGATGAGCCAGCAGATCGCCCGCCTCGAGGAGGCGATCGGCCGGGAGCTGGTCGACCGCGCCGCGCGGCCCGTGCGCCTGACGGTGACCGGCGAACGCCTGCTTGGCCACGCCCGGCGCATCCTCGCGCTGCAGACCGAGGTGCTGACGCTGGTCGCGGAGACCTCCGGCACCACATCGGTGCGCATCGGCATGCCCGACGATATCGCGACGCCCGAAATGGCCCACGCCTTCGCCGCCTTCGCCAGGCGCCACAAGGAGGCGCGCCTCGACGTCACCACGGGGCTGCGCGCCGACCTGACGCGGCGCTACCGCTCCGGCGAACTCGACATCGTCGTGCTCAAGGAGGACACGCCGAGCGCCGATAGCTGGGCGAGCTTCGAGGAACCGATCGCCTGGTTCACCGCGCTGGACGCGCCGGCGGACCTGCCCGATCCCGTGCCGCTGGTCACCTTTCCGCCCGGCGGGCTCTACCGGGACGCCATGTTCGAACGCCTGGAGCGGGAACGGCGGCGCTGGTATGTCGCCTTCACCTCGGCCAGCCTGCGCAACGTGCTGATGGCCATCGAGGCCGGCCTCGGTCTCTCGCTGCTGCCCGTCGACGCGGCGAAGGAGTGGCGGGTGAAACGCTTTGCCGATTTTCCGCCGGAGCCGCCGGTCGTTGCCTCGCTCTATTCCTGGGAGCGGAACGGCATCGTGGGCGAGCTTGCAAGCGAGGTGCTCGACATCCTCAAGCGGCATTTCGCGCGCGAAAGACACTCCGTCTCCTAGCCCCGCGCACTCGCCGCACCGCCTGTGTTTCCCCGCATTGAAGGGCAGGACGGGCATAACGCCCTGAAAATGCCTTGGAACAATTCGGGAGGATTTGCGTTTTCTGACCGAGAAAACGCATATGTCCAGGACCCCATGACCCGCCCTTCCTCCACCTATCGCCTCCAGTTCCGCAACGGCATGGACTTCGGGAAGGCGCGCCAACTGGTGTCCTATCTCCAGCATCTCGGCATCAGCCATCTCCACGCCTCGCCGGTGATGGCGGCCGCAAAGGGATCGTCCCATGGCCGCGATGTCATCGATCCCAACGCCGTCGATCCCGCCCTCGGCGGTCTCGACGGCTTGCGCCAGCTTGCCGGCGATCTCAAGGCACGGGGTCTCGGGCTCATCCTCGACATCGCACCGAACCATGTGGCCGCGAGCCTTGACAATCCCTGGTGGCACAGTGTCGTCACCTGGGGCAAGGAAAGCCCGTTTTCCGGGCATTTCGATATCGACTGGTCGGAAAAGCTGACCTTGCCCGTTCTCGACGGGGATTTCGCAACGGAAGCAGCGGACGGCAAGATCCGCCTCGCACTCGATCCGGAACGGGGCGTCCTGGCGCTGTGCTACCGCGGCAACTTCTATCCCCTGCATCCCGAGACCTGCCGGCAGGCCCTCGCGGCGCATGAGGAACTATTGCTGATCGCCGCCCCGACGGCGGCTTTCGAAGGCACGACCACCCGTACCGGCCCGCTCGCCTTTGTCGACGAGCAGGAAGTCGTGGCCCGCATCCTTGCCGAAATCTCGCGCGACCCGAAGCGGGTCGCGGCTATCCACGAGGCGCAGCCGTGGCGGCTGGTGGAACGAAAGACGGCGCGCCGGCAAGCCGGCTATCGGCGCCTGTCCGGGTCCGCCGACCTTGTCGGGCTGCGCCTCGACGACGCCAGGGTCTTCGACGACGCTCACCGGCTGGTCATCGATCTCGTCCGCGAAGGCACGGTGGACGGGCTGGCCATTCTTCACATCGATGGCTTCGCCGATCCGCGCGCCTATCTGGAGCGGCTGCGCGCTGCCGTCGGCCCGGCCTATCTGATCGTCGACAAGCGCCTTGCCGACAGCGAGCGGCTCGCGGCGGAATGGCCGGTCCACGGCACGACGGGCGGGGAAATCATCACCGCCCTTACGGGCATGATGACCGGCCATGCCTGCGGCCCGTCCGATGGCGGCCTGCGGACGGAAACGGCCAGGGAGTCCTGCAAACGGCAGATCCTCATGACGGATTTCGAAAGCGAGGCCGGGCAGCTTACCCTCCTGGCGAAAACCCTCGCCGACCGCACTCATGCCGACCTTTCCCGCAGCTCCCTTGCCGAGGCGATCCGCGCCCTGATCGTCGCCCTGCCCGTCGCACGAACCTATGCGACCGCCACCCATATCAGCGACCGCGACCGCGAGATCATCGCAACGGCCCGGCAGCACGCGCAGGAGGGCAACCGGCCGGAAGTCCGCGAGGCGATCGATTTCGTCTGGGAACTGCTGGCCGACGACAGGGTCCCGGTCACGCTCGCCGGCTGCGGCGAGTTCCGCGCCCGCTTCCAGCAGTTGAGCGGCTGCGTTGCGGCAAGGGTGCCGGACGACGCGCTTCTCTCCCGGGACATGGCGGCCTGCTTGTCTGACACGCCGGCGAACGGTCCCGCGGCATTTCACGCGTCCATGCGGGCGCGCGCCGAAGCCATGCCGCACGGCCTGTCCGCGATCGCGCCGTTTGGCGCGGCCTGTGGCGGAGACACCAGGGCCCGCCTCCACGCCCTCGCCGAGGCGCCGGACATCTGGCACAGCGCAACGGGACGCTGGTCCGCCCTCAGCGCAAGCAGGCTGCACGACCCTGCCGGCCGGATCAACCCGGCGCCCGATACGGAACGGCTGCTCTACAATGCCATCGCCGCCATCTGGCCGATCGCCGGTCTTCAGGATAACGCGGCGATCCGCGCCCTTGCCGCCGATCTGAAAGCCTTCATACGGCGCCAGGGGCGCATCGGCCCGCAAGGCCGCGAACCGGACACCAATCCAGGGCAGGCGCTTGCCGGCGTCGTCGAAGGCCTGTTCGGGAACGACGCGTTCCTCCGCGATCTCGACGCGACCCTGCCGCCCTTCATCGATGCCGGCCTGATGAACGCCCTCGCGCAAACGCTGATCAAGCTGACCATGCCGGGCGTTCCGGATATACGGCAGGGCAGCGAACGCGGCGATTTCTCCCTGCGGCAGGCAGGCCACCGCGTGTTCATGCCGCCCTCCGGCATTCTCTCGGAAAAGCCGCCCGCGACCCGGACCGCTTTCTCCGCCTACAAACAATGGCTGGTCGCGGCCGTTCTCGCCGCGCGGATGAAGGATCCGGAAGGTCCGTTCGCCGGGCCTTACCTTCCGCTCGACCTTTCGGATGGCGGCGCACAGGCCCTCGCCTTCCTGCGCGGCGTACCGCAGGCCTTCGCCATTACCGTCGCCCCGCGCCGCACCTTCGGCAAGACGAACCCCGGCAACCTGCATCTGACGGAAGACGCCACGCGCGGCATTTCCATCACCATCCCCGACCGCTTCCACGGGCGCGCCGTGCGGTCCGTGCTCGATGGCCGTCTATTACGGCTGGACGGCGACATGCCGCTCACCGAGGCTCTTGCGGGCGAGCCTGTCGCCCTCTTCATCAGCGCCTGAAGCCATTCCGGCAAAGCGAAACGCCTTACGGAGAAACAGGCGCCTACCGGATTTCCCGGGCCAATGTCTGCAGCCGCGTGAAGGCATCGTAGCGCTTCGCATGCAGGGCCGCGATATCGCCACCGGCCGGCTGGTATGTACGGTCGGTCGCCGAAAGAGCCGCCATCGCCGCGCGCACGTCCGGAAAGGCGCCGGCGGCGACGCTGCCGAGAATGGCGGCGCCGAGCAGCACCGGCTCTTCCGCCCGTGTCGCGAGCAAGGTCTTGCCGGTCGCATCGGACAGGAGCTGACGGATGAGATCGAGCTGGCCCGCACCGCCGCTGATCACGATCCTGTCGATCGGCGCGCCGGCGGCCGCCTGCGCATCGATGATCTGGCGCAGGCCATAGCCGATGCCGCAGAGACCGGCAACGTAGAGCGAGACGAGATTGGCAAGGTCGCGCTCCATGCCGAGGCCGACGATCGCCGCGCGCGCATGCGGATCGGCGAAGGGAGCGCGGTTGCCGAGGAACTCGGGCACGACATGCAGGCCGTCCGCCAGCCCTGCCACGGCCGAAAGCGTCGGCGCACCTTCCTCGGCGAGCCCCGCCAGGAACACGGGCAGGGAAACACCCCGTGCCTTTGCCAGCGCCGCGGCCTCGCCGGCCGCCGGATGGAAGGAGAGAAGCTGCTCGATGGCCGCGCCGGCCGCCGATTGCCCGCCTTCGTTCAGCCACATGCCCGGCACCATGGCGGAATAATACGGCCCCCAGACGCCCGGCACGAAGACCGGCTCGCGGGTCGAGGTCATGGTGCAGGAAGAGGTGCCGAAGACATAACCGAGATTGCTTTCCGGCGGGCCGCCGACCCCCACCGTGCCGATGCCGCCCGCATGGGCATCGATCATGCCGGCGCCGACCGGCGTGCCAGCGACAAGGCCGAGTTCCGCCGCCGCCCGCGCCGTCAGGCCGCTGCCGAGCGGCGTGCCCGGCTCGACGACACGCTGGCCGATGCGGGCGAAATCCTCATCCGCAAGCGCACCGAGGCCGATACCGCGGAAATAGCCGGGATCCCAGCGCTTCTCATGCGCGAGATAGGTCCATTTGCAGGTGACGGTACAAGTGGAGCGTGCAAGATCGTCCGTCGCACGCCAGGTCAGGAAGTCCGCAAGGTCGAAGAACTGCCAGGCGGCATCGAAGACCTGCGGGCGGTTCTCCTTGAGCCAGAGCAGTTTCGGCGTCTCCATCTCCGGCGAGATGATGCCGCCGACATAGCGCAGCACGTCGTGGCCCAGCGCATTGATGCGCTCGACCTGGTCGACTGCCCGGTGATCCATCCAGACGATGATGTCGCGTTCCGGATCCTCCGAGGGACCGACGGGAAGCGGCTTGCCCCCGTCCCCGAGCACGACCAGAGAGCAGGTCGCGTCGAAGCCGAGGCTCGCGACCTGCTCGGGCGCAATGCCCGCCTTGGCGACGGCCTCGCGCACCGAAGCGCAGACGGCGGCCCAGATCTCCGTGCTCGACTGCTCGACCATCGCGCCCGGCTCGCGGAACAGCGAAATGTCGCGCTTACCCGAGGCCAGCATGCGGCCGGCCATGTCGAAGAGGCCGGCTCGGGCGCTTCCCGTGCCGACATCGACGCCGACAAGGTAGCGTTCGCCGCCCGCGGGGCGTGCGGAGGAAGAAGTGTTCATGGGTCTACCGCCTGCAATCGGGATTTCTTCGGGCAGGCGGCCTCATGCCGCCCGCGGGCTTTGCTTCAGAGATCGACGCTGTTCGGCAGGATCACCAGGTCGCGGATCGTGACATTGCGCGGCCGGGTCAGCATGAAGAGCACGGCGTCGGCTACCTCCTTCGGCTGCATCAGGCTGCCGTTTGCGAGTGCCTCGTCCATCTTCTCCTTCGGCCAGTCGTCGAGCAGCGCCGTGACGACGGGGCCGGGAAGCACCGCGCCGACACGCACGCCATGCTGCGCCACCTGCCGGCGCGTCGAATGCACGAAGGCCTGCACCGCGAATTTCGAGGCCGTGTAGATCGGCTCCCAGACGACGGGCACGACACCGGCGATCGAAGAGGTGAAGAGGATGTCGCCCGTCTTCTTCCCGATCATGTAGGGCAGCACCGCATGGACCGAGCGGAAGGCCGCGTTGATGTTGAGGTTCAGCATGCGGTCCCAGGCATCGGGATCGCCCTCTGCCACCGGACCGCCGATATAGGCGCCGGCGTTGGCATGGAAGACGTCGAGCCCGCCGGCAATATCGAGGATGCGCGGCAGCATGCCGGAGACGTCCTGCGGGTTCAGGAGATCGACGACGAGCGGCAGGGCATTCGGGCCCAGCTCCTTGCAGAGCTGTTCCAGCTTGTCCTGCGCCCGGTCGACGAGCACCACCTTGGCGCCTTCGGCAAGCAGGGTCCTGGCGCATTCGAGGCCGATGCCGGAAGCGGCACCGGTGATGGCGGCGATCTTGCCCTTCATGAGGTCGGCCATGATCTAAAACTCCATTCCAGTATTCGTTAAGCGCGGCCGTGGCTGACGCGCGAGCGTCGGGCGAGCGAGTCGACGATGACGGCGATGGCAAGGACGCCGCCGGTGATCATGTAGCGCAGCGACGACGAGAGGTTGAGCAGCGTCAGGCCGTTCGAGATCGCCTGGATGACGATGATGCCGAGGAGAGCCGAATAGGCGCTGCCGCGTCCGCCGAACAGGCTGGTGCCGCCAATGACCGCCGCGGCGATCGCGTTGAGGTTGACGTCGCCCGTGCCGGCCTGCTGGCTCGACGAGGCGAGACGCGAGGCCGAGAGGATGCCGCCGAGCGCCGCCAGCGTCGAGCAGAGCATGAAGGCGCTCATATAGATACGGCGCACATTGATGCCCGAGCGCCGCGCCGCCTCCTTGTTGCCGCCGACGGCGAACATGGAGCGGCCCCATTTCGTGCGCGTCAGCGCATAGTTGAGGATGACGGCGAGCGCGATGAAGAGCGCGAACATCCACGGAATGCCGCGGCCGAGATTGAGGTAGAAGACGGCGATTTCCAGCGCGGCCGTCAGCACGACGGCCTTCAGGATCAGCGCCCGCATCGGCTGGGCCGAGAGGTTGGCGGCGAGGCGCTGGGTGCGGGTGCGAAGCCCGCGGCCGATCATCACAAGGCCGGGAACAAGCGCCAGCGTATAGGACAGCCAGTCGGGCATGATGAGGATCTGGCCGAAACGCACCAGCGAGGAGGCGTAGGGCAGGTTGATCGAGCCGGTCGGGCCGAGAATGTAGAGCTGCATGCCGAGCAGCGCGAGAAGCCCGGCGAGCGTAGCGACGAAGCTCGGCATGCCCAGGCGATTGTAGAGCGTCGCATAGAGGAGGCCAACGCCCGCACCGACCACGAGGGCGGCAAGGATGGCCCCGACGATCGGCCAGCCCTGGTTCACCCAGAGCACGCCGACCATGGCGGAGGCGAGGCCGCTCATGGAGCCGACCGAGAGGTCGATCTCGCCGAGCACCAGCACGCAGACGATGCCGAGCGAGATGACGCCGACGGTGGCGCAATCGAACAGGAGGTTCACGAGGTTGTTCGGCGCAAGGAAGATCGGGTTCAGCGCCGAGAAGACGACGGAGATGACGACGAGGCCGACGGCGACCGGCAGCATGCCGAGGTCACCGGAGCGCACGCGATCGATGAAGCCGCGCGCCATGGCGGCAAGGCTGTCGTCGTGGCGCACGCGCTCGTCGCTGCGGTCGAGCATCGGCTGGGAAGAGTTCTGGCTCATACGGTGCCCCCCTGATTTTCCTGGACATGGGACTTGCGTTCGGCGCGGCGCGAGACGGAGTTGTCCGTCGCGCCGGTGATGGCGGATACGAGTTCCTGGTTGGACGAATCCGGCGTGAAGATGCCGTTGTTGCGCCCGAGCCGGAGCACGACGATGCGGTCGGCGACGGCCCGCACGTCCTCCATGTTGTGGCTGATGATGATGACGCCGAGGCCGCGGTCGCGCACGCGCTCGATGAGGTTCAGCACCTCCGCCGTCTGCGCGACGCCGAGGGCGGCCGTCGGCTCGTCCAGCATGATGAGCCTCGGATTGAGCAGCAGAGAGCGGGCGATGGCGACCGTCTGCCGCTGGCCGCCGGAGAGCGAGGCGATCGGCTCGCGCACCGAGGGAATGCGCGCGGCAAGCTCGCGCAGCAGCGTCCAGGCCCGCACCTCCATGGCCACTTCGTCCAGCGCCCAGGGCGACATCTCGTGGCCGAGGAAGAGGTTGGCGACGACATCGAGGTTCTCGCAGAGCGCGAGATCCTGGAAAACGGTGGCGATGCCGAGGTCCAGCGCCTTGGCGGGGCTGTCGAGCGTCACCTGCTGGCCGCAGAATTCGATCGTGCCCGAAGAGGGCTGGTGCACGCCGGCGAGCACCTTGACCAGCGTCGACTTGCCGGCCCCGTTGTCGCCGACCAGGGCGACGACCTCGCCGGCCTTCACGTCGAGCTCGATATCCGTCAAGGCGGAGACGGCCCCGAAATTCTTGGATACGCCGCGAAGACGCAGCACCGATTCTCCCTTGGCGGGAGCATTTTGAAGCGTGGCTGTCATGGCCCCAGAACCTTCAGACTTACGACGGATCGGAATGTCCGGCCGCAAAGGCGGCCGGACACGATGGGCGGCTTTTACTGGATGATGCCCAGTTTGCGGCAACCTTCAACATATTCGCCGGTGCAGACGTCTTCCGGCTTGTTGATGCCCTTGTCGAAGATCTCGGCCTTGATGTTCTCCGCCGTCACCACCGCCGGAACGAAGAGCTGCGAGGGCGTTTCGTAGAGCTTGTGGGTGGCTTCCGGCGTTTCGCCCTTCAAGAGCTGGACGGCGACATTCGCCGCCGCGGCGGCCACGATCTCGGACGGCTTGGAGATCGTGTTGTACTGGTCGCCCGAGATGATGAGCTGCAGTGCCGCGATGGTCGCGTCGTTGCCGGTCACCGGCGGCATTTCCTTGACGCCGGCCGCCTTGAGCGCCGCGATCGCGCCGCCGCCCGTGCCGTCGTTCGCCGCGACGATGCCCTTGATCTCGTCGCCGAAGCGGGTGATCTGGCCGGCCGCCCATTCCTGCGCCTTCGGCGGCGCCCAGTCCGGGGTGTCGAATTCGGCGAGCGTCTTGTAGGGCGAGGCGTCGAGCGCGGAATCGATGCCGTCGCGGATCAGGCCTGCGGCCGCGTCGGTCGGCGAGCCGTTGATCTGCAGCACGCCGGCACCGTCCGGAACGCCCTTGGCCTTCAGGTGGTCGACGAGCGACTGCGCGATGGCCTGGCCGATGCCCTGGTTGTCGAAGGAGACGTAGTAGTCGGCCGGCTTGTCCGGGATCGGGCGGTCATAGGCGATGACCTTGACGTCCTGCGACTGGGCGATCTCGACGAGCGCCGCAGCGGCCGCGGAATCGACCGGATCGAGCACGACGACCTTGGCGCCCTGGGCGATCACCGAATTGAACTGCTGCTGCTGGAGCGCGACGTCGGCATTGGCGTTCTGGTAGATCACCGTGCAGCTCGGGCACAGTTTCTCCATCTCGGCCTTGAAGCCGGGATAATCATGCTGCTCGTAACGGGTCGAGGCCTGGTCGGGCATCAGGAAGGCGACGGTCGCCCCTTCCTGGGCAAAGGCGGCGCTGCCGAGCGACAGGACGAGGCCGGTCGAGGCGAGCAGATGGGTAAGCGTCTTCATTGGGTTCCTCCACGGTTGATTTTTCGCCAGTTCCCTCAAGCCTTCCAGGGCAACAGGACCGACGGCCGCCGACTGCCTCCGCGCCCCGAAAGGGCGCAGATCATCGTTCGCCGCGGCCTCGCCGCAACGTCCGGTTTGTCGATGCTCCGTCTGACTCCTCCCTTGGGGTCAGCCTTGCTGTTCAGGCAACTTCATCGATGGAGCATGCTTGCTCAATCGATGAAGCAAGAATTGCCACCAATCGCCATTGGTGTCAAGGTGGCTCGTGAAATGGAGATGACATGTGAACAGGACGACGCAGACGAAAAGGACGACGATCTACGATCTGGCAGAGCTGGCGGGCACCTCGGCCAGCGCCGTCAGCGCTGTTTTGAACGGCAACTGGAAGAAGCGGCGCATCAGCGCGAAGCTTGCCGACAAGATCACCAAGCTCGCCGAGGAACAGGGCTACGCGCTCAACATGCAGGCCAGCGTCCTGCGCCGCGAGCGCTCCAAGATCATCGGCATGATCGTGCCGAAATACGACAACCGCTATTTCGGCTCGATCGTCGAGCAGTTCGAGACGCTGGCGCGCGAACGCGGCCTCTTCCCGATCATCACCTGCACGCGGCGCGACCCGGCGCTGGAGGTGGAGGCGGCCCGCGCCATGCTCTCCTACCAGGTCGATTGCCTGATCGCGACGGGCGCGACCGACCCGGACCGCATCGTCGATCTTTGCGCCGCCGCCGGCGTGCGCACCATCAATCTCGACCTGCCCGGTGCACGCGCGCCCTCGGTCATCTCCGACAACTATGGCGGCGCGCTGGAGCTGACGCGCCGCGTGCTCGCCAACTGCGAGAAGGAATATGGCGAGAAGACGCCGCTGCTCTTCGTCGGCGGCCGCGGCACGGACCACAACACGATGGAGCGCGTGCGGGGCTTTCGCGATGCCCATGCCGAGGCCGGCGTCACGGTCGACGAAACGCTGATGCTGACCTGCGGCTATGCGCCCGAAAAAGCGGAGAGCGCCATGCAGCAGCTTGCCGAGCGGCTCAGCCCGCTGCCGCGCGGCATGTTCGTCAACTCCACCATCTCGCTGGAAGGCGTCATGCGCTGGATCCGCCGCTCCGGCCACTATGCCGACCGGGTGCCGCAGCTCGGCTGCTTCGACTGGGACCCCTTCGTCGCCATGCTGGGCGACCATATCGAGATGGTCCGCCAGGACGTGCCGAAAATGCTGGAGGCCGTGTTCGGCATCATCGATTCCGGCGCGACGGACATCACCGTCGTGCAGGTCCCTCCCATCGTCGAGAAGATCGGCTGACGCGCGCGGAAAACCCAATCGGCCTCGACGACGCGCTGGCCCCGCTTCTTCTCAATTCTTTTTCGAACGGGAGGGAATAATCCGGCCGGCACCGGTGTCTTGGCAGGGGCGGCTCGGGAAAGTCGCCGTAACGATGGGAGACGACCATGAAGTTCCTAGTCCTCGTGCCATTCGCCGTCGCGGCCCTTGCCGGTACGGCCTTTGCCGCCGAACCGTTCACGACCGTCACGACCGACAAGGGCGAGGTGCTTGCCGGCGAGAACGGCATGACCCTCTACACCTTCAAGAACGACGAGCCCGGCACCTCCAACTGCTACGACAAATGCGCGACGAACTGGCCGCCGGCCATCGCCGCTTCCGATGCGGCGGCCGAGGGTGCATATTCCCTCGTCACCCGCAAGGACGGGGCCAAACAATGGGCCAAGGACGGCATGCCGCTCTACTACTGGATCAACGACAAGAAGGAAGGCGATACGACCGGCGACGGCGTGAACGGCGTCTGGGATGTCGCAAAGCCCTGACCCGCACGGCACCGAGGCGGGCAGCGGGCGGGAGGGCGCACCCTCCCCGCCCTTTTCCTTCGATGCCGAGATCCTTGCCCTCCTGCCGCAACTCCGGCGCTATTCCCGCAGCCTGACGCGATCGGATGCGGAAAGCGAGGACCTGTTGCAGGATTGCGTCGAAAAGGCCTTGAGCCACCGGAGGCAATGGCGCGGCGCGAACATTCGCGCCTGGGCCTACCGGATCATGACCAACCTGCACCTCAACGCCCGCCGCGCTGTTGCCCGCCGCCCGTCCGTCGGCATCGAGGAGGCGGAGAACCTTGTCGAAAGCGCCCCGCCTTCCGACCCGCTGGCGAGGAACCAGCTGGTGCAGGCGCTGAACACCCTGCCGAAGGAGGCACGGGCCGTGCTGATGCTGGTTGCCGTCGAAGGCCACACCTATCAGGAAGTCGCCGAAATCCTGGATGTCCCGATCGGCACCGTCATGTCGCGCCTTTCCCGCGCCCGGCAGTTGCTGCGCGAGAAACTGGCAGCGGAGAACGTCATTCACCTGCGGAGCCCCCGATGAGCGAGAGCCGCCCCGTGACCGAAACGGACCTGCACGCCTATGCCGACGGCTTTCTGGACGCTGCCGGGCGCGAGCGCGTGGAAGCCCATCTTGCCCGCCACCCCGACGCCGCCCGCCAGGTCGCCGACTGGCAGGCGCAGAACGACGGCCTGAGGGACGCCTTCGCCCCCTATGCCGCCGCCCGCCCCTCCGATCTCCAGCTCGTCGCGGGCCGCCGGGCCAACGGGAAACCCGCAATGCCGCGCTTCGCCGTGGCGGCCGCGGCAGCGCTCGTCTTCCTGCTCGGTGGCCTTGCCGGCCATTTCGGCCCGATGCTCTTTGAAAAGCCGCCGACGGTAACGGCCATGGACGCCCTGCCGCACGAGGCGCGCAACGCCTATCTCATCTATGCGAGCGAGGTGCGCCATCCCGTCGAGGTCTTTGCCGACCAGGAGGCGCATCTGGCTCGCTGGCTGGGAAAACGCCTTGCCATCGACGACCTGAAGGTCCCGGACCTCACGACGATCGGCTTCAAGCTGGTGGGCGGGCGCCTCCTGCCCGTCACCGACAGGCCCGGCGCCCTGTTCATGTACGAGGACGAGACCGGCCGGCGCGTCACGGTCCTCGTCGCCCGCAACGAGGAGAACCGCACGACGAGCTTCCGCTTCGCCGCCGCCAACGGCGTGGAGACCTTCTACTGGATCGACGGTGACCTCGGCTATGCGGTGACCGGCGATATTTCCCGCGAACGGCTCCAGCAGATCGCGGAGGAATGTTACCGGCAATTCCCGACGTGAGGTGACCGCAGGCTCCCGTCCGCCGGCCGGGAGAGCATCGCTGCCATGTGCAGGCCGGCGCGGATCATCGAAGACAGTCGTCGCCACCGGCCGTCGGAGCGATCGACGCGCCCCTCCGCGCCGCCTCTCGTCACAGCCGGTCCGCGATCGTCCTTGCGATCAGGGCCAGCGAGACAGCGCCGGCATCGGGGTGGCCGATGCTGCGCTCGGCGAGCGGGCGCGCCCGGCCGAGCCGCGGCGAGAGCGGCGCGGTTGCCGCGGCCGCCGCCTCGCAGGTGACGCTGGCCTTCCGCCAGGCCTCCTTCAGGGAAAGGCCATCGGCGCTGGCCGTCTCGAGCGCCGCGACGAAGGGCACGAAGGCATCGACAAGGGTCTTGTCGCCTGGCTTCGCCCCACCGAGGCGCATCACATCGTCCAGCGCCAGGCGGGCGCCACGCACGATATCGGTATCCTGCAAGGCCTCTTCGTCGGAAAAGGCGGAACTCCACGAGCGCAGCAGCAGCCCCCAGATGGCGCCGGAGGTTCCGCCGGCCCGATCCGCCCAGGCATCACCCGCGGCGGCGAGCGCGCTTTTCGCACCCGCCCCGCCCGCCACGGCCTGATGGATGGCATCGCGGGCGGCGGTCGCGCCGCGACGCATGCCCTGGCCATGGTCACCATCGCCGGCAAAGGCGTCGATGCGGCCAAGCTCGGCCTCCGCCTCTCCCAAGACCGACACCATGGCGTCGAGAAGACCGGCAAGACAGCGGGCGCTCTCGTGCGCGGCGCCGGAGGCCGGCCCGAAAGTCGGCACCGCATCCTCGGCGTTTTCCGCAAGAACGGCCGGTTGCGTCTTAAATCCCGCGCCGCGACGGAAAACCGGCGTATCGCAGGGGGCGAGCCAGAACCGCTCCAGCTCCTCGTCGAGCCACATCACCGTCAGCGAGCATCCCTGCATGTCGAGGCTGGTGACATATTCGCCGACCTCCGGCGCGACGAGGTCGATGCCTTCCGCGCGGAGCTTGCTCTCCACCGCGCCCCAGAGCACGAACAGCTCCTCGTATTTGGTCGCGCCGAGACCGTTGAGCAGAACGGCGGCACGGTGCGCGCCGGCCGGGCGCTCGGCGAGCACCGTCTCCACCAAGAGCGTTGCCAGATCGCTCGCCGGCACGATTTTCGTATCGCGAATACCGGGCTCGCCATGAATGCCGAGGCCGAGCGCCATCATGCCCCTGGGCACGGTGAAGAGCGGCTCCGTCGCGCCCGGCAGGGTGCAACCGCCAAAGGCGACGCCGAAGGAGAAGGTGCGGGCGTTGGCGAGCCGCGTCACGCGCTCGACCTCATCGATCGAAAGCCCCGCCTCCGCGGCCGCACCCGCCACCTTGAAGACGACGAAATCGCCGGCGATGCCGCGCCGTTGCAGATGGCGGTCCGCCGGCGCGCTCGCCACATCGTCCGTCACGGTGACGATGCGAACATCGATGCCTTCCGCCCTCAACCGCTCCGCCGCCACGCCGAAATTCAGGACGTCGCCGGCATAGTTGCCGAAGCCGAGGAGAATGCCGCCGCCATGGTTCGCATTGCGGCAGAGGCGGGCGACAGCCGCCGTCGAGGGCGAAGCGAAGATTTCGCCGGCCACCGCCGCATCCGCCATGCCCGGCCCGACATAACCGGCAAAGGCCGGATAATGCCCGGAGCCGCCGCCGACGATGACGGAAACCTTTCCGCGCGGCACCGCCGTGGAGCGAACCACGCCGCCCTTCACCAGCCGGACATATCGTCCATAGACCCTTGAAAAGCCCGCCAGCGCCGCCGAGGCGAAGGTTTCCGGATCATCGACAATCTTCGTCATGCTGGTCCTCCCGGCAGGCAATCACGCCGCAAAGATGCAACATCGGCCAGGGAGAGGAAAGGGCAAAGGCTTCAGGCGGAGCGCTCGGCATCAGCGACGATGACATTGATGCCCGCCGAGCGCATGCGCGACAGATGCGAGATCGGAATGTCCTCATCGACAACAACGGCGTCGAACTCCTGGAGCGTCGCGAAATGATGCAGCGCACGCCGCTCGAACTTGGTGTGGTCGGCGAGGAGCACGCGCTTGGCGGAGCTTTCGAACATCGCCCGCTTGGTCTCCACCGTCTCCGGCGACTGGTGATAGACCGCATCGCCGACGATGGCGGAGAGCGACATGAAGACGGTGTCGGCCCGAAGGCGGCGGATCTCATTGGTGGTGATATGCCCCATGAAGGCGTTGCACCAGTTGTAGAACTGGCCGCCGAGACAGATGAGGTTGACGTCGTTGACGTCCTTCAACTCATTGATCAGCACGAGCGAATTGGTGATGATCGTCAGCGGCACCTTGGCCGGCAGGAAGGCGGTCATTTCGTGCACGGTGGTGGCGTCGTCGAGGAAGATCGCCTGGCCCGGCTCGACGAAGCGCATCGCCGCCTTGGCGATCGCCTTCTTCTCCTTGGCCTGTTTCGTCGCACGGTAGACGTCGGAGGATTCGATGAGGCTGGTGGGCGCGGCGGAGACGATGCCGCGCGTCTTGCGGAAGAGACCGCGGCTGACGAGTTCGTCGACGTCGCGGTGCGCCGTCATCAGGCTGATGCCGAAGCGCTCGGTCAGATCCTCGATGCGGATGGAGCCTTCGGCGATGACCGTCTCGGCGATCATCTGGCGGCGCACGAGCTGGCGCGCATGCCGGCTGTCGCTCGGCAGCTCTTCCGAAAGCAAATCCCTGACGTCGACTTTCTTGTTCACGGGGCGGACCCTGCCATGCTTCGAGGATAGCGTTTGATATCTCGTATCGGGCGGCGAGGGAAATGCCAAGCGGACCCGGGCTTGCCCGGAATGCGAAAGGGAGCGCCCCGAAGGAGGCGCTCCCCCTTCTCGATTATTCGCTCAGAACGAACGGAGCGGTGTACTTGTCGACATTGTCCTTGGTGATCAGCAGGCAATCGAAGAGCTGCTTTTCGGTGTCGACGCCGGTCGAACCGGTCTTGATCACGTTGTCGGCCTGCTTGACGGCGGCTTCCGAGAAGACGGCGACCGGCTGAAGGACGGTGTACTGCAGCTCGCCCGCCTTGATGGCGGCGACGGCATCCGGCGAACCGTCGAAGCCGCCGACCTTGACCTGTTCCAGCTTGCCGGCTTCCTTGAGGGCCGCGATGGCACCGAGCGCCATTTCGTCATTGCCGCTGATCACGCCGGTAATGTCCGGGTTCGCCTGAAGCAGGGACTGCATCTTGGCGTGGCCCTTGGTGCGATCCCAGTCGGCCACTTCACGGCCGACCTTCTCCAGGTCCGGGTACTGGGTCAGCACGGTTTCATAGCCGTTCGAACGCGTCGCGGCGTTGTTGTCCGAGGGAGCGCCGAAGAGCTCGACATATTTGCCCGTGTCGCCGACCGCTTCGACCCACTGCTGCGCGCCGAGAGCTGCGCCCTGGGCGTTGTTCGAAACGAGCTGTGCCTTGGCGAGACCTTCCTGGTTGATCTCGGCATTGACGAGAATGACCGGGATGCCGGCCGCAACGGCCTTCTTGACCGCGCCGACGGAGCCGTCAGCGTTTGCCGGGTCGAGGATGATGGCGACCGACTTGTTGGTGATGGCCGTGTCGATCAGGTTGCTTTCGGTGTTGGTGTCGCCCTTGTGCGCGCCGACATTGGCCGTGTAGCCAAGGCTTTCCGCCGTCTTCTTGGCGACCTCGCCTTCCGTGAACCAGTAGGGGTTCGACGGATCGTTGACGATGACGGTGATCAGGCCTTCGGCCCAGGCCGTGCTGAACAGCAGCGGCAGCGCGGCGGTCGCAGCGAAAAGTACACGCATTCCTTTTTTAAACATGGTCTCACTCCCTTGTTGAGTCCGGTTGCGCCGATTTTCGGCAATACTTTCCACTGCCGGGGCTTCGATGGTCCGCCTCCCCCAGCCGCAGTCAGTTCCTCTCAGTCGCCGCTTGCCTAGCGGCGACCGTATTTGATGCTGTTCAACAGAACGGCGGTGACGATCACGGCGCCGGTGAAAACCGTCTGCCAGTAGGCCGAGACGCCGATGATCACGAGACCGTCGGACAGGAAGCCGATGACGAAAGCGCCGAGCATGGTGCCGATGACCGTGCCGCGCCCACCCGTCAGGGCCGCCCCGCCGATCACGACGGCGGCGATCGCCGTCAGTTCGTAGGTCGTGCCGGCCGTCGGGCCTGCGGAGGTGAGCTGCGAGGAGAGCACCAGGCCGGCGACGGCGGCGCAGATGCCCGACAGCACATAGACGGTGATCTTCACGCGCTTGACCGGCACGCCGGAGAGCTCCGCCGCACGCTCGTTGCCGCCCGAGGAATAGAGCCAGCGGCCGAAGGCCGTGCGGGCCAGCAGGATGTGGCAGGCGACGGCGAAGACGAGAAGGACGAGGACGCCGATCGGCACGCCGGCGAGACGGTTGAAGCCGAGCCAGTCGAAACCGGTATTGCCGAGCTCCGGGCGGCCGCCGAGATTGTTGTAGGTGAGGCCGTTGGTCATCAGAAGCGCGATGCCGCGGGCCACATAGAGCACGCCGAGCGTCGCGACGAAGGCGGGCACGCGCAGATAGGCGATCAGCACACCGTTGACCGCGCCGACGATCCCGCCGAGCAGGCAGGTCAGAACCACCACGACCCAGACCGAAGGATAGAGGATGACGCCGAACTGCGGCAGCGTCACGCCCTGCATGAGAAAGCCCGCCACGACGCCGGCAAGCCCGAGCGTCGAGCCGACCGAGAGGTCGATGCCGCCATTGAGGATGACGAGCAGCATGCCGATGGCGAGCAGGCCGAAGATCGCGACATGCGAGGCCATGATCAGGAAGTTGTTGACCGTGAAATAGTTCGGCGACATCAGGGAGAAGACGACGACGATGGCGATCAGCGCGAAGAAGGCGCGGCCCTCGAACAGGAGCTCGATGAAGCTCTTCTTACGCTTGCTGCCGCTTGCCGCCGCCTTCGTCTGGATTGCAGGTGTGACTGACATTGCTTCAGCGCTCCTAATGGGCATGCACGGCTTCGCCCGAGGCGGCCATGATCTGTTCCTTGGTCGCGTCGGGACCGAATTCCGCGGAGATGCGGCCGCGCCGCATGACGATGATGCGATGGGCGATGCTGAGGCATTCGCCGACTTCCGACGTGGTGTAGATGACGGCGAGGCCCAGCTTCGCGCGCTCGGCGAGCAGCTTGAAGACCTCCGCCTTCGCGCCGATGTCGATGCCGCGGCTCGGTTCGTCGAGCAGGATCACGTCCGGATTGGTCGCCAGCATCTTGCCGATGACGACCTTCTGCTGGTTGCCGCCGGAGAGCGAGCCGATCGCCGCATCGCCCCCATCCGTCTTGATATGCACCTTGCGGATCGCCTCGCCGACGAGGCCTGTCTCGCGCGAAGTCGAGGTGAAGAGGCCGCGCGTGAACGCGCCGAGGCTGGCAAGCGACAGGTTGCGCCCGACCGTCATGGTCTGCACCAGGCCGTCGCGCTGCCGGTCTTCCGGCACGAGCACGAGGCCGTCGCGAATGCAGGCCGCAATAGACTGGCCGGTGACGTCGCGGCCCTTCAGCACGACCTTGCCGGCCGAGGCCGTGAGGCGACCCGCGACCGTTTCAAGCAGCTCCGTGCGCCCCGCCCCCATCAGACCGTAAATGCAGACGATTTCGCCCGCGCGCACCGAAAGCGACATGCCGTCGACGACGGAGTAGCCCGCGCCGCCCGGATCGGGCACCGTCAGCCCCTCGATGGAGAGCGCGACATCGCCCTTGTCGTAGCCGACCGGCGGTGAGCCGAGGTCGAAATTGTCGCCGACCATGTGGCGCACGATCCATTCGAGATCGATGTCCTTGCGCTCGGCGTAAGCCGTCATCGCGCCATCGCGCAGCACCACCGCATGGTTGGTGATCTGCAGGGCCTCTTCGAGATGGTGCGAGATGTAGACGATCGAGACACCGCGGTTCATCAGGTCGCGGATGACCTTGAACAGCACCTCGACTTCGGAGGCGGAAAGCGCCGAGGTCGGCTCGTCCATGATCAGGATGCGCGAATTGACCGAAAGGGCGCGCGCGATCTCGACGATCTGCTGCTGGCCGAGGCGCAGGTCCTCGACCGGGGTGAGAGGATCGATGTCCTCCTCCAGTTCCTCCATCAGGAGCCGCGTCTGGCGCTCTTCCTCCGCGAAGTCGACGCCCGTCGCCGTCATGATCTCGCGGCCCATGAAGATGTTGTCGCGAACGTTCATGTTCGGCGCGAGGCTGAGCTCCTGATGGATGATGGAGATACCGCGGTCACGTGCTTGGGAGGATGACGCGAAAACGATAGGTTCTCCATCGAGAATGATTTCGCCGGATGTAGGCTGCACCACGCCGGAGAGGATTTTCATCAGCGTCGACTTGCCGGCGCCGTTCTCGCCGAACAGCGTCGTCACCTGGCCGCGGTGAATGTCGAAGTTGACGCCCTTGAGCGCGTGCACATTGCCGTAGGATTTCGCCACGTTGCGCGCGGCGAGCACGACTTCCCCCTTGCCGCCGGTTTCCGCAAGCGTGCTCATTGGACGTCGAGCCTCACCGGGGTGACGATCCAGCTCTTCGGGTTGACCAGCTTGATGACGCCGATCACCGAAACAGTCTTGCCGTCGAGCGCTGCCGGATCGATACCGCCGAGCACGACCTTCTTGACCTCGTTGTTGATGGCCGAACCGGCGTCCTGATATTCGATCTGGTTCTTGAACTGGCCGAATTCGATCTGGCCGGTGGCGTCGCGCAGGTCCGTGCCGTTGAGCGCCGGGCCGGTCTGCACGCGCACGGTCAGCTCGGCCGGCAGCCCTTCGACGGCGACGACGTTGTAGTTCGCCTTGCGCTCGCCGACGACGCCCGTGAACTTGACCGGGATCACCGGGCCGGCCGAGGTGGCGATACCGTATTTCTCGCCGGCCGCCTTCTTGTCGGCGGCAATCGCCTGCGACAGCTCGACCGCATCGACGGCGCGCGTCTCGACGCTCTGCTTGATCAGCGGGAACTGCTCCGCGCCATAGGCTTCCGGCGAAAACTTCTGGACCTGGACGTCGGCCTCAGAGCCGATGCGCACGATCGTCGTGTCGAAGACCATGGCGCCGACGAGCACGACGGCGGCAGCGATGCCGATCCAGCGGTAGTTTTTCGCAGACTGGGGCGATTTTGCGAGCGTGGCGTCAGTCATGTCTGTTGGCCTTGCGGTTGAACGGGGGAAGCTTCGAGCGGACACGCCAATGCAGCGCCGACACCGGGGGCAAGCCCTGAGCATTGCGGCCGCGCGTCGATCTCTTTCGAACAGAACATGTCACGATGTCCTCCCCATGAACGGCGCCGGCCCGGTCTCCTCACCTGCCTTGCGCTGCAGCGCACACATTTTCGCACTTGCGATATGTGCGTGTTATATGTCGCAATATATATGTTAAATTAACATGGGCTGTCAATCGGCCTTTTTTAACAAGATCGTGTATGCCGACGATACTGATCAACAAATCGGCAAGCAGAGAGAGGGCATCGACATCCTCCATTCGCTCAAGCCATCATAGATCATCGACACCGCCCCCATCAGCCAAGATCCAGGTCAAAATACTGATATAATTTAAAAAATCAGCAAATTCACACATCAACCGGAGACTGCGGCGGCCGCTTCCGGACAACAGGGGCACATAGAAACACCCTGCCACCCCATGAAAGGCGACCTCCTCCCGGCTTCAGCATTGCCATCCATCATAGCTGAAAAAAAATTCGTCGTGCGAAAAATTTTACGAGACACATGATAACTTTGTGTTATATTCCTGTGTGAAGTCGGGAGGTTCGTGGTAGGTTCTGAGGCAGGTCGAAAAATCGATCCGAGAATCCACGCACATTTCCAGGGAGACCGTCGGGAGGATCGAATGCTCTGTATCGGGTCGGGCGAAACGGTGCTGGCTGCCGCAGACGCTATGGGCGCTCATCATGGCTGAGACAGCGGATCTGATCATCGGCGTCGACGCCGGCACATCCGTCATGAAGGCCGTCGCCTTCACGCTTTCCGGCCGCCAGATCGCCAGCGCTTCCGTGCGCAACACCTACACGACCGCCGACGACGGCGCCGTCACCCAGTCGCTCGACCAGACCTGGCGCGACTGCACCCGCGCGCTGCGCGACCTCGCCGGGAAGGTCGAAAACCTCGCCGATCGCACCGCCGCCATCGCCGTCACAGGCCAGGGCGACGGCACCTGGCTCGTCGGCGCGGGCAACCGTCCTACCGGCGACGCCTGGCTGTGGCTCGACGCCCGCGCCGCGCCGACCGTCGAGCGCCTCGCCGCCTCCGACGCCGACCGGGCGCGTTTCGCAGCCACGGGCACCGGTCTCAACACCTGCCAGCAGGGCGCGCAGCTCGCCCATATGGACCGCTATTTCCCGGACCTGCTCGCGAACGCCGAGACGGCGATGCACTGCAAGGACTGGCTCTACCTGAACCTGACGGGCGTGCGCGCCACCGACCCGTCGGAAGTGAGCTTCACCTTCGGCAATTTCCGCACGCGCGCCTATGACGGCGACGTGCTCGCCGCCCTCGGCCTCACCCATCGCCGCAATCTGCTGCCCGAGGTGATCGAGGGCACGGAGACCATTCACCCGCTGACGGCGGACGCCGCTGCCGCATCCGGCTTGAAACCCGGCACGCCGGTCTGCCTCGGCTATGTCGACATGTGCATGACGGCGCTCGGCGCGGGCGTGCGCAGCGAAGGGCGCAACGCCGCCTGCTCGGCCATCGGCTCCACCGGCGTGCACCTTCTCGCGAAATCCGTTTCCGACGTCGTGCTCAACGCCGAGCGCACCGGCTATGTCATCGCCCTGCCGATCCCCGGCGTCGTGACGCAAGTGCAGACCAACATGGGCGCGACGATCAACCTCGACTGGCTGCTTCAGCTCGGCGCGGATCTCCTCGGCGAATTCGGTATCACCGTCGGCCTCAACGACATGATCGGCCGCGTCGACCAATGGTTCGCGGCGAGCAGGCCCGGCAACATCCTCTATCATCCCTACATTTCCGAGGCCGGCGAGCGCGGCCCCTTCGTCAACGCCCGCGCCCGCGCCAATTTCACCGGCCTTTCGAGCCGCCACCGCTATCCGGACCTCGTGCGCGCCGTCGTCGAGGGGCTCGGCATGGCGACGCGCGATTGTTACGCCGCCATGGGCGCCCTCCCCTCGGAGCTGCGCGTCAGCGGCGGCGCGGCCCGCTCAGCCTCGCTGCGCGGCACGCTCGGCGCGGCGCTCGGCGTGCCGGTGCGGGTCTCGACGCGCGAGGAAGCGGGCGCCGCCGGCGCCTCCATGATGGCTGCCGTCGCGATCGGTGCCTACCGCACGATGGACGATTGCATCGCCGACTGGGTGACGCCGGAGCTTGGCGCGGCCGAGCCGCCGAAGCCGGAGGAAACCGAACGCATGACGCGCCTCTTCACCGCCTATTCGGACGTGCGCCGGGGCATCGCGCCCGCCTGGGACATCCTGGCCGCGCGCTGAGGGAAACGATTGCGCCGCCTCACGGCTGGCGTCGAAGGAGATTGAGATGAACGAGCCCGAACCCATTGACCTCTTCGTGATCGGCGGCGGCATCAACGGCGCGGGCATCGCGCGCGATGCGGCGGGCCGCGGGCTGAAGGTCGTGCTCTGCGAAAAGGACGACCTCGCCGAAGGCACCTCCTCGCGCTCGGGCAAGCTGGTGCACGGCGGTCTGCGCTATCTCGAATATTACGAATTCCGCCTGGTGCGCGAGGCGCTGATCGAGCGTGAGGTACTGCTCAACGCCGCCCCGCACATCATCTGGCCGATGCGCTTCGTGTTGCCGCACAGCCCGGAGGATCGCCCCGCCTGGCTCGTGCGACTCGGCCTCTTCCTCTACGATCATCTCGGCGGTCGCAAGAAACTGCCCGGCACGCGCACGCTGGACCTGAAACGCGATCCCGAGGGCACGCCGATCCTCGACCAGTACACCCGCGGCTTCGAATATTCCGACTGCTGGGTGGACGACGCCCGCCTCGTGACGCTCAACGCGATCGGCGCTGCGGAAAAGGGCGCGCTGGTGCTGACCCGCTCGCCGGCCGTCTCCGCCCGCCGCGAAAACGGCGCGTGGACCGTGACGACAAGGAGCAACGTGACCGGCGAAAGCCGCACCTTCCGCGCCAAATGCCTCGTCAACTGCGCCGGTCCCTGGGTCTCCGACGTCATCAACCGCGTCGCCGGCTCCAACTCGACGCGCAATGTGCGCCTCGTCAAGGGCAGCCATATCATCGTGCCGAAATTCTGGGCGGGTTCGAACGCCTATCTCGTGCAGAACCACGACAAGCGCGTCATCTTCATCAACCCCTATGAGGGCGACAAGGCCCTGATCGGCACCACCGACATCGCCTATGACGGCCGCGCCGAAGACGTTTCCGCCGACGAGGGCGAGATCGACTACCTGCTGACCGCCGTGAACCGCTATTTCAAGGAAAAGCTGCGCCGGCAGGATGTGCTGCACTCCTTCTCCGGCGTGCGCCCGCTCTTCGACGACGGCAAGGGCAACCCCTCCGCCGTCACGCGCGATTATGTCTTCGATCTCGACGAGACCGGCGGCACGCCGCTGCTCAATGTCTTCGGCGGCAAGATCACCACCTTCCGCGAACTCGCCGAACGCGGCATGCAGCGCCTCAAGCACATCTTCCCGAACATGGGCGGCGACTGGACGGAAAAGGCACCGCTGCCCGGCGGCGACATGCCGAATGCCGACTACGAAACCTTCGCAAACAGCCTGCGCGACGCCTATCCGTGGATGCCGCGCAAGCTGGTGCATCACTATGGCCGCCTCTACGGTACGCGCACGAAAAATGTCGTCGCGGGCGCGAGCAACCTGGAAAGCCTCGGACGGCATTTCGGCGGGCAGTTCTATGAGGCGGAGGCCCGCTATCTCGTCGCCAGCGAATGGGCCGAGACGCCGGAAGACATCCTCTATCGCCGCACCAAACACTACCTGCACCTGACCGAGGCCGAGCGCGCGGCCTTCGCCGACTGGTTCCATTCCGCGCGCCTCGCCGCCGCCTGAGGATACCCATGCCGCTGACGCTGTCGCTCAACACCAATCCGCTGGTCAACCGCTTTGCCGATCCCGACGACCTGATCGAGACCGTCGCGCGCGACCTTCGTCTGCGTGACCTCCAGCTTACGCACGAATTCATCAATCCGAGCTGGGGCGCCGCGACGATCCGCCGGCTGACGCGGCAGATGGACAGGGCGCTCCAGCGCACCGGCGTGCGCGTGACTTCGGGCATGACCGGTCCCTATGGCCGCCTCAATCATTTCGGCCATCCGGATGCGGATGTGCGCCGCTACTATGTCGAATGGTTCAAGACCTTCGCCGACATCATCGGCGATCTCGGCGGCACCTCCGTCGGCACCCAGTTCGCCATCTTCACCTACAAGGATTATGACGATCCCGCCCGCCGCGAAGAGCTGATCCGGATCGCCATCGACTGTTGGGCCGAGGTCGCCGCGCACGCCCGGGATGCGGGCCTTTCCTATGTCTTCTGGGAGCCGATGAGCATCGGCCGCGAATTCGGCGAGACGATCGAGGCATGCCTGTCGCTGCAGGACCGGCTCACCGCGGCAAACATGGCCGTCCCCATGTGGATGATGGCCGATATCGACCACGGCGATGTGACCTCCGAAAACCCCGACGATTTCGACCCCTACGCCTGGGCGCGTGCCGTGCCGAAGGTCTCGCCGATCATCCACATCAAGCAGAGCCTGATGGACAAGGGTGGCCACCGTCCCTTCACCGCCGCGTTCAACGCAAAGGGACGTATTCAGCCGGAGCCGCTGCTGAAAGCCTTCGCCGAGGGTGGCGCTGCCGACAACGAGATCTGCCTCGAACTCTCCTTCAAGGAGCGCGAGCCGAACGACCGCGAGGTCATTCCGCAGATCGCCGAAAGCATCGCCTTCTGGGCGCCGTTCATAGACACCGGCGCGTCGGACCTGAAGCTGGGCTGACCGTCGCATTGCCGCTTGCTAAGATTGGGGCTGAAGACCGCTTCCGGTTGCAAGGCAGGACAGGACATCGCTGATGACCGACAATGAAGACTCCCTCGCCGTCCGCGCCGCCTGGCTGCATTATGTCGGCGGGTTCACCCAGTCCGCCGTGGCGAAGCGGCTCGGCGTTCCCTCGGTAAAGGCACACCGGCTGATCGCACGCGCGGTCGCCGAGGGCGTGGTGAAGGTCAGCATCGACGGCGAGATCGCCGAATGCGTGCAGCTCGAGGTCGACCTTTCCACCCGCTACGGGCTCGACTATTGCGAGGTCGCGCCCGATGTCGACGACGATCCGCTGGCGCTGACGACGCTCGGCCATATCGGCGCGGATTTCCTTCGGCGCGAAATCGAACGCGGCGAAGCCGCGGTCATCGGCTTCGGTCATGGCCGCACGCTTTCCGCGGCCGTCCATCATCTGCCGCGCATCAGCGCCAGCGGCACGCGCTTCGTCTCCCTGCTCGGCGGCCTCACCCGCAACTACGCGGCCAACCCCTACGATGTCATGCATCGCCTGGCGGCCAAGACCGGCACGCAGGCCTATGTGATGCCCGTGCCCTTCTTCGCCAACACCGAAGAGGACCGCGAGGTGCTGCTCTCGCAGCGCGGCGTCAGCGAGGTGTTCAATCTCGCCCGCAGCGCCGACCTCAAGATCGTCGGCATCGGCACTGTCGACAACCAGGCCCACCTCGTCACCTCGGGCATGTTGCAGCCCGACGAACTGGAGGAGATCGCGACACTCGGCGGCGTCGGCGAGCTGCTGGGTCATTTCTTCGACAGCAAGGGCCGCATTCTCGAGACGTCGGTGACAGCGCGCACCCTCGCCGCCTCGTTTTCGGAGGATGGTGGAGACCGCATCGTCGCCATCGCCGGCGGCCCGGCGAAAACCGAGGCGATCCGTGCCGTGCTGCACAGCCACAAGCTCCATGGCCTGATCACGGATGAAAGGACCGCGCGAGGGCTTCTGCGGAACTCAACATGATGAAGTCTCAAAATCACAGTTTTTATGTTACTATCCATCGAAAATGATGTTATAAGGCTCGCCGCAACGAGGCGGAGGATGTGGTGAAACGGGAAGAGCGCAGGCAGGAGATCATCAATCTTCTCGTCGAAAGCCGGGCCGTCGAACTCGACGACATCGCGGCGCGCTTCGGCGTCTCGAAGATGACCATCCACCGCGACCTCGACGACCTCGAACGGGCTGGCGTGCTCAGAAAAGTGCGCGGCGGCGCGACGATCGATGCCGGGACGCAGTTCGAGAGCGATTTCCGGTTTCGCGAACTGCAGGAGGCCGACGTCAAGCGGGCGCTGGCCGAGGCCGCCGCGGACCTGGTCGAACCGGGCATGACGGTGATGATCAACGACGGCTCGATGGCCTCGGTGCTCGGCGACGTGCTCTGCGGCAAGAAGCCGATCACCATCATCACCAACAACGCGGCGATCATGGAGCGCGCGAAGGGTATTTCCGGCGTGACGCTGATCGGCCTCGGCGGCGTCTACTCGGCAAAGTTCAACGCCTATTTCGGCATCGTGACGGAAGAGGCGCTGTCGCGGCTGCGCGCCGACATCGCCTTCGTCTCGGCCCCGGCCGCTTCGGGGCGCCTCTCCTATCACATGGACGAGGCCGTGGTGCGCACCAAGCGGGCGATGATGGCAGCAAGCCGCCAGAAATGCCTGATGATCAACAGCCGCCGCTTCGGCCACACGGCGCTGCACGTGCTGGCCGACCTTGCCGAATTCGACACGGTCATTTCAGACAAACCCCTGCCGCACGACACCGCCGCGGAACTTGGCGGCCGGACGACGGTCAGGATCGCAAAGGAGACGACGTCATGAGCCGCACATTCTGGGTCGGCACGAGCTGGAAGATGAACAAGACGCTGGCCGAGGCGAAGCTTTTCGCCGAGGGCCTGAAAGCCGCCGACGGTGGCCGCGATGCCCGCATCCAGCGTTTCGTCATCCCGCCCTTCACCGCCGTGCGCGAAGTGAAGGCTCTGCTCGCCGAGACCTCCGTCAAGGTCGGTGCGCAGAACATGCACTGGGCAAACGAAGGCGCGTGGACCGGCGAAATCTCGCCCGTCATGCTGAAGGACTGCAACCTCGACATTGTCGAACTCGGCCACTCCGAGCGCCGCGAGCATTTCGGCGAGACAGACGAGACGGTCGGCCTCAAGACGGAAGCCGCCGTGCGCCACGGCCTCGTGCCGCTGATCTGCATCGGCGAGACGCTCGCCGACCGGGAAGGCGGCCATGCGACCGAGGTGCTGGCGCAGCAGGTGCGCGGCGCGCTCTCGCGGCTCGATGCCGCCCAGAAGCAGGCCGAAATCCTGCTCGCCTACGAACCCGTCTGGGCGATCGGCGAAAAGGGCATTCCGGCGACCGCGGATTACGCCAATGCACGTCATGCGGAAATTGCCGACGTCGCGGAAAAGCTCCTCGGCCGCCGCATCCCCTGCCTCTATGGCGGCTCGGTCAACCCGCAGAATTGCGAGGAACTGATCGCCTGCCCTGACATCGACGGGCTTTTCATCGGCCGCTCAGCCTGGAAGGTTGAAGGCTATCTCGACATCCTGGCGCGCTGCGCCGCCACGATCTGAAAGGAGATTTCCCATGAAACTCGCAATTGCCGGTGACAGTGCGGGCGAAGGCCTCGCAAAGGTTCTCGCCGATCACCTGAAGGACCGCCACGAGGTGCACGAAGTCTCGCGCACCGATGCCGGCCCGGACGCCTTCTACGCCAACCTCTCCGATCGCGTCGCTTCCGCCGTCATCACCGGCGAATATGACCGTGCCATCCTCGTCTGCGGCACCGGCATCGGCGTCTGCATCTCGGCCAACAAGGTGCCCGGCATCCGCGCCGCGCTGACGCACGACACCTATTCGGCCGAGCGCGCCGCGCTCTCCAACAATGCCCAGATCATCACCATGGGCGCGCGCGTCATCGGCTCGGAACTGGCGAAAGCCATCGCCGATGCCTTCCTCGCCCAGACGTTCGACGAAAACGGCCGCTCGGCCGGCAATGTCCAGGCGATCAACGAGGTCGACGCCAAGTACAACGCGGGCAAGTAAGCCCGTTCAGAAAAGCGGAATGCGGCGCGGCCGCGTTCCGCTGTTTTTGTAAGTCAAATCTAACCGAGAACGGCTTCAAGCTTGTTCGCCGGCGGCGGCGCATAACCGCCGAGGCGGGACGTGCGCATATTAAGGCCGGCCATGGCCTCGGCGAGCTTGACGGCGCAGGTGACGCCGTCGAGCACCGGCAGGCCGTGTTCCCCCGCAAGGTCGTTCGCCAGGCTCGCCATGCCGGCACAGCCGAGCACGATCGCCTCCGCACGATCCTCGCTGACAGCGAGGCCGATTTCGGCGCTGATCTTCTGTCGTGCGTTGGAGCCAGGCTGCTCCAGTTCCAGCACCGCCACCTCCGATGAGCGCACACGGGCACAGCGGGCCGAGAGGCCGTAGCGCGAGAGATTGTGCTCCAGCGCCGGCACCGAGCGGGCAAGCGTCGTGACCACCGAGAACTTGTTCGAGATCATCGAGGCGAAGTGATAGGCCGCCTCGCCGATGCCGATGACAGGCTTGTCCGTGAGGCAGCGCGCCGCGTCCAGCCCGGTATCGTCGAAACAGGCGATGACGACGGCGTCGCAATCCGGGTTGTCCTTGATGACGCCGAGCAGGCCGGCAAGGCTCATCGCCTCGTCGAAATAGCCTTCGATCGAGACCGGACCCTTCACCGGGTTGACGGCGACGATCTCGGTTCCGGCAGAGGCGGCGCTGCGCGCCGCCTTGCCGATATGCTCCGTCATCGATGCGGTCGTATTGGGGTTGATGACGAGGATTTTCATGTCAGAGTTCGCCTCCGAGGTAGGCAGCCTTGATGCGGTCGTCGTTCATCAGGTCCCTGGAATTGCCTGACAGCGCGATCGACCCGGTGGAAAGCGCATAGGCGCGGTTGGAGATGGACAGCGCCATGCGGCTGTTCTGCTCGACGAGGAGGATGGAAACCTTCTCGTCGCGGCTGATGGCGACGATGGCGCGGGCGATGTCCTGCACCAGTTTCGGCGCGATGCCGAGCGACGGCTCGTCCAGCAGCAGCAGTTTCGGGCGGGCCATCAGCGCGCGGCCGATCACCATCATCTGCTGCTCGCCGCCCGACATGGTGTTCGCCTGCTGATGGTAGCGTTCGCGCAGGCGCGGGAAGCGCGTCAGCACGTTCTCCAGCGTCTGTTCGATCTCCGCCTTGTCTGTGCGGGTAAAAGCCCCCATCAGGAGGTTGTCCTTCACCGACATCAGCGGGAAGGCCCGCCGCCCCTCGGGCACCATGGAGATGCCCTTGCGCACCACATCGGACGCGGAGGTGCCGTCGAGGCGCTGGCCCTGGTAGAAGATCTGGCCGGACTTGACCGGCCGGAGCCCCGTGATCGCCCGAAGGATCGAGGATTTGCCCGCCCCGTTCGCGCCGATCAGCGCGACGGTTTCGCCCTCGTCCACATCGATGGAAACGCCCTTCAGCGCATAGATGTGGTCGTAGTAGAGTTCGATATTCTCAACACTCAATATCTTCGTCATGGCTTACATCCCGATCGCCGCATCTTCGGAGCCGAGATAGGCTTCGATCACCTTCTCGTTCTCGCGGATTTCCTGGGGGGTGCCCTCGGCCAGCTTCTGGCCGAAGTTGATGCACACGATGCGGTCGCTGATCTTCATGACAGCGGGCATGTCGTGCTCGACGAGGAGCACGGTGACGCCGCGCTCGTCGCGCAGGCGCCGCACGAGGCCGACCATCTTCATCGTCTCGTCATGGTTCATGCCGGCGAAGGGCTCGTCGAGCAGGATGACCTTCGGATCGGTGGCAAGGCCGATGGCCATGCCGAGCGCGCGCAGATGCCCCTGCGGCAGGTTGGAGGCAAGCTCGTTGCGGATGGCCTGGAGGCCGAGGAAGTCGACGATATCGTCCGCCGAGGCCGCAAACGCCGCCTCGTCCTCCTTCGCCTGTTTCGTGCCGAGGAAGAAGCCGAAGAGGCTCGCCTTCGAGCGCAGGTGATGGGAGACGATGATGTTCTCGCGCACCGTCATGGAGCGGAAGATCGTCGTTTCCTGGAAGGTGCGCACGACGCCCATGCGGGCCACCTTGTGCGGAGCGAGGCTGGAGATGCGCTCCCCGTTGAACAGCACCTCCCCGCTGGTCGCCGGCACGAAGGAGGAGATCAGCTTGAACAGCGTCGATTTTCCCGCGCCGTTCGGGCCGATCACCGAGAGGATCTCGCCCTTGTTGACGTCGAAGGAGACGTCGTTGACCGCCGTCAGGCCGCCATAGCGCTTGGTGATGTTCTTGATCTGCAGGATGGTGCTCATGCGCGGCCCTCCTTCTTGTCGAGAAGGCTCAAAACCCCGTTCGGCAGGACGAGCATGAGCAGGATCATGACGCCGGAATAGATGAGGAGCTGGTATTGCTTGGCGATCGACAGGAGGTCCCAGCCGAAATAGAGCAGCAGCGTGCCGAGCATCGGGCCGAAGACATAGCCGAGGCCGCCGAGGAAGCAGTAGAGCATGAAGTTCACGCTGTCGGCGACCACGAAGGAGGACGGATAGATCGACTGGGCGATGGAGGCGAACATGGCGCCCGCAATACCGCCGAAGAACGAGGAGATCGCATAGGCGAGCACCCTGAGATAGGCGGTGTTGACGCCGATCGAGGCCGAAAGTTCCTCGTTCTGCTGGAGGCTGCGGCACAGATGCCCGAGCCGCGAGTTCACGATGCGCCACAGCACCAGATAGGTGACGACCATCAGCACGACGGCCATCATGTAGAAGCCGATGCGCGGATTGGAGAGCGAGCCGAAGGCCGGGATGATCGTCAGGCCGAAGAGGGAAAGCTCGCCTGGCAGCGGGATCGAGGTGATGCCCTTGGCGCCGTTGGTGACCGGCAGGGCGAGCGCGGAAAGGCGCGCGACCTCCGTCAGCACCAGCGTCACCATGGCGAAGTAGACGCCGCGAAGACGCAGGATCGGCAGGCCGATCACCACGGAGATGGCGGCGCAGAAGAGGCCGGCCAGCGGCAGCGTCAGCCAGAAGGGGACGCCGGCTTGCGTCACCAGGATGGCCGACACATAGCCGCCGACCAGCGCATAGGCGCCCTGGCCGATATTGATGCGGCCGATATAGAAGGTGAGCCAGACGCCGGCCGCTCCAACGGAGAGCAAAGCGACCGAGGTCAGCGTGTAGAAGAAATCGACGCGACCGGTGGCGCCGATGAACAGCGGCACGAGCACGAAGACGGCGAGAAGGAAGACGGCGAAGCCGAGCAGTTTTTTAGTGTTCATGATCTCAACCCCACGGCTTGCCCATCAGCCCCTGCGGGCGGACGGCCAGGAACACCATCAGCGAGGCGAAGATCACGAGATAGGTGATGTCGCCATAGGCCGAGAGCACGGTGAGACCGACGCTCTCCATCATGCCGAGGATGAAACCGCCGGCGATCGCCCCGGATATCACGCCCGCGCCGCCGATCATGATCATCAGGAAGGCCTTGATCGAGGTCGGCCCGCCCATGCCGAGATTGACGCCGGTGATGGTGACGAGCAGGCCGCCGACGAGGCCGGCCAGCATCGCGCCGAGCGCAAAGCCGATCATCGAATAGCGGGCGACGTTCACGCCCATCAGCTGGGCAGCCATCTTGTCCTGCGCGAGCGCACGCATGGCGCGCCCGGTCTTGGAGTAGTTCATGAAGGCGATGAAGACCACGATGAGCAGGATGGCGAGCACGCCGATCAGGATGCGGTCATAGGGCATGATGATGCGCATGTCCCAGTTGAAGACGCCGTTGACGATCTTCGGCACGCCGCGCTGCTTTTCCCCGAAGAACAAGAGGATGACGGCATCGAGGAAGAAGGCGACGCCCGCGGCGAGCAGCATGGTCGATTCATCGCGCTTGGAGCGGCGAACGACCGGCGCGAAGAGGAATTTCTCGATCGCCGCGCCCATGACCGCAAGGACCACCGCCGAGGCAAAGAGGCCGACGATGAAGGGCAGGCCGAGCTGGACGACGACGGTGTAGGTGACGAAGCCGCCGAAGACGTACATCTGCCCGTGGGCGAAGTTGAGCACGTTCATCAGCGAGAAGATCAGCGTCAGCCCGAGGGCGATCAACGCATATTGCGCACCAAGGTAGAGACCGTTGGCGATTATCTGTTCCATCGTGAGCCTCCAATGGAAAGAAGGTTCAGGCAAGGGAGACCCGGCCGGACGACGTGGCACCGCCCGGATCCCCTGTTTGGAAAATGCCTAGGCTCCGATCAGTCGACCTGGCCGACGAACAGCGTCTCGAACTTGCCGCCCTTGTACTCGTTCACGACGAGCGGGACCGAGACCTGGCGCTTCTGGCCGAAGGAGGTCGTGCCGACATATTTCAGCTTGGCGTCGCCCTTCATGAAGGGGTTGGCGGCCTCGAACGTGTCCATGGTCTTCTTGTACTCGTCGACATTGTCGATCGCCGCCGGGTTCGCCTTCAGCGTCTCGATGATATATTCGAGCGCATAGACCTTGGTGTTTGACTCGTCGTTGTATTCACCGAACATCTTCGTGTAGCGCTCGACGAATTCGTTCATCGCATCGCTGGCAAGTTCCGGCGTCGATGCGCCGCCGACCGAGATGAAGCCTTCGGCGAGCTCGCCTGCGCCTTCCTGCAGCACCGTCGCATCCTGCGCCGTCTCCGTGGAGATGAGGCCGGTATAGCCGAGTTCGCGCGCCGAGCGGATGAGCTGCGGCGCGTTGGCCGGCGAGACACCCGAGAGGACGAGCAGATCGGGCGAAGCCTGGATGACCGGCAGCAGCACCGGCGTGAAATCGGTCGTATCCACCTGGTAGGTCACGTTTCCGGAAACCACTTCGAGGCCGAGCGCCTGCGCGGCGGCAATGCCGGATTCACGCTGGCTGAGCGGGTCGGATTCGTTGGCGGCGACGAAGGCAACCTTCTTCACACCCTTGTTTTCCATGAGATATTTGTAGATGGCCGGGCCCGACTGGTAGTTCGCCACCATGCCGAGGATCGCATTGGAGGCCGGCGGCGTGTAGAGCTCCTTCGGGAAGGCGTAGGGGAAATACATGATGCCGTTCTGCTCGGCGACCGGGCGGACCGCCGCCGCGCCGTCGTCGACATTCGGGCCGACGACGTAATGCACGCCGTCCTGTGCCATCTTCTCCATGCCGGCGATGGCGCGCTTGGGGTCCTTCTGGTCATCGAAGGGCACGATCTCGATATTGTAGGTCTTGTCGCCGATCGTCACGCCGCCGAGCTCATTCAGCCAGGCCGCGCGCGCCTCCATCGAGCGCTGGTTGGAAATGCCCCAGGCCGCCGCCGGGCCGGAAGTGACGCCGACGAAGCCGATCTTCAGCGTGGCGTTCTGCGCATGGGCCATCAGCGGCAACGACAGCATGGTCGCTGCGGCAAGAGCGGAAACTTTCAGGAATGTGCGCTTGTGCATGATTGTTCTTCCTCTGGGCCATTGATCTGTTTTTGATAGGCGCATGGGTCGCAAGGTGCGGCCCCAATCGGCCTTGGCCAGAGCATTGAGCGCATTGTTAACGATCTTGTCAAGTGGTTGTGAACAAGACATGCTGCTCCATGTCGACGAAATCGGTGCTTGTTGGTCAACCAAATCAGCCTTATTTAGGGGCTGTGCAACAGACTGCGCATGTCAGGGTGAGTTCGGTGGTTGATGTAGGCAGGGAAAATCTGGTGGAAGCGGAGGAGATCGACGAGAGCGATATCGTCGATCGCATTTTCGAAGCGGTCATCGAACAGAGATTGCCGCCGGGCACGAAGCTGTCCGAATCGGCGCTATGCGAAGCCTTCGGCGTCGGGCGCATGCGCATTCGCCGCAGCCTGCTGCTGCTGGCGAGCCGCGAGGTCGTGGAGTTGCATGCCAATCGCGGCGCCTTCGTCGCCTCGCCGACGCCCGAGCAGGCCCGCGAGGTCTTCGAAGCCCGCCTCGCGCTGGAGCCGAACATCGCCCGCCTTGCCGTCCAGCGTGCGCGCGAAGAAGACATCGCGGCGCTGACCCGTCATCTGGAAATGGAATATGTGGCGCACAAGGAGCGCCATCGCCACGACGCGATCCGCCTGTCCGGCCAGTTTCACACCTTGCTGGCGCAGATCGCCGGCAATGCCATCCTCATCCGCACGATGAAGGAGCTGGTGACCCGCACCTCGCTGATCATCGGCCTTTTCGGCGCGCCCGGCGTCAGCAACTGTCGTGATGATGACCATGCCGCCATCGTCGGCGCCTTTCACACGCGGGATGCGGAAAAGGCGGCCTGGATGATGACGCTGCATCTTCGCCACATCCAGGAACATCTGGAAGCTGGCGCCAAGACCTCCGACAGCGTCGATCTCATGGCCCTGTTCGGCAAGGCGTGATCCGGAGCGATTCCGGCAGGAGGACGCCGCGATCAGCTCCGCTCGATATCCCGCCGGAGCACGATGGAGGTCGTGAGGTCCTCGACATTGTCCATGGTCGAGACCTCGTTGCGCAATTCGTTGAGCGCATTGATCGAGCCGACCTCCACCTCCACCACGAGATCGAGCTGGCCGCTGACCGAGGAGACCTTGCGCACCGCGGAAAAGCCGGCGAGGCGATCAAGCACGCCGATCGAGGGCGTGCGCTTGAGGGTGACGAGCAGGAAGGCCTGGATCTGTCCGTCGTCGAGCTGGCCGATATCCGCCCGGTAGCCACGGATGATGCCGGCCTTTTCCAGCCGGCTGACACGCTCGGTGGTGGCGCTGCGTGAAAGGCCGATCCGTCCCGCCAGCGACTTCATGGGAATGCGCGCCTCACGGGAGAGAATGCTGAGGATCGTGCGATCGATGGCGTCCGTATCCTGCATGGCCCCTCCCGAAAACGCGCCGACAAGATGACGGTTATTATAAACAGAGTGCCGGCACAACCGGCATAATGCCGGATGCGCCGCCGCGCCGTCCATGCAACTCTTCGGCAGGAACGAGGATGACCATGAACGACATGCTGAAGACGACCCCGGATTTCTCCATCGACGCCGCCGCCGCGCTGCTTGCCGAGCATTACGGCCTTTCCGGCACGCTTTCGCCGCTGGCCAGCGAACGGGACCAGAATTTCAAGGTGGAGACGGCGGAGGGAACCTTCATCCTGAAGATCGTCAACGCCGCGGAGCCGGAGGTCGAGAGCGACTTCCAGACGGCGCTGCTCGCCCATCTCGGCGCCCATGCCGGCGACCTGCCGGTGCCGCATATCCGCCCGGCGCTGTCCGGCGCGAGCCTTGCCTCCATCATCGGGCCGCATGGCGCGCGCCATCGCATCCGGCTGGTCAGCTGGGTCGAGGGCAGGCCGCTCGCCGAGACGGAACGCAGCGATGCCGCGCTCCACGGCCTCGGCCGCATGCTCGGCCGTTTCGATGCGGCGCTGAAGGGCTTCATGCATCCGGGTGCGCTACGTGATCTCGACTGGGACATCCGCCATGCCGGCCGCTCCGCCGGGCGCCTGCAGCATGTCGCCGCCACCGAGGACCGGGCGCTGCTCGAACGCTTCCTCACGCGTTTCGCCGCCATCGCCCCGCGCCTTGCGATGCTGCGCGCCGCGGTGATCCACAACGACGCCAACGACTGGAACGTGCTCGTCGACAATGGCGATGCCGACCGGATCTCCGGCCTGATCGATTTCGGCGATGCGCTGCACGCGCCCATCATCGCCGAAGTCGCCATCGCCGCCGCCTATGCCGGCCTCGACCATGCCGACCCGATCGGCGCGGCCGCCGCCATTGCCAGCGGTTTTCATGCCGAATATCCGCTGCAGGAAGAGGAAATCGATCTCCTCTACGACCTCATCGCCATCCGCCTCGTCACGTCCGTGACGATCTCCGCCTCGCGCCGCAGCCACACGCAGGACAACCCGTATCTCGCCATCAGCGAGCGCCCGGCCTGGACGCTGCTGCGCAAGCTCGACCGCATGAACCCGCGTTTCGCCACCGCCATCCTGCGCAAGGCCTGCGGCTTCGAGGCCGCGCCGGGCGCCCGCACCGTCGCCGGCTGGATCGCGAGGAACCGCAAGGCGCTCGCCCCCCTGCTGGAGCGCCCGGCCGCGACCTATCCGGCAGCCCTTGTCCCCTACGGTGACCCGGCCCACCCGATGACCGTCACGTCCGCCGCCGAGCAACCGGACGCGGCGCAGGCGATCTGGGAGGCCCATTGCCGCGAGAACGGCATCGAACTCGGCATCGGTCCCTTCGGCGAGGAGCGCACCGTCTATGCCGGCGAGATGTTCGTCTCGCGCTTCATCGAGAAGACGCGCCGCACCCGCCATCTCGGCCTCGACCTCTTCATGGCCGCCGGCACGAAGGTCTTCACGCCGCTGCCGGCGACCGTCGTCAGCGTCGAGATCGAGAAGGACCCGCTCGGCTACGGCTGCCTGATCGCGCTGCGCCACGAGCCGGAAGGCTGCCCGCCCTTCGTCAGCCTCTGGGGCCATCTCGCCCACGAGGCGACGGGCCGCCTGAAGGCCGGCGAACGGCTGGAAGCCGGCGCGCTCGTCGGCGAGATGGGCCTACCCACGGAAAACGGCGGCTGGGCGCCGCATCTCCATCTCCAGCTCTCCACCGACACCAATCTCTCCGCCACCGAGATCCTCGGCGTCGGCGAGGCCCGCTATCTCGACGTCTGGGCGGAGCTTTTCCCCGATGCCAGCACCTTTGCCGGCATCGCCGGGGAGTTCTACGAACGCCACGGCCGCTCGCACGAGGAGATCGTCAAGCTCAGGCGCGAGCTGCTCCTGCCGAACCTTTCCATCTCCTACGACAAGCCGATCAAGTTCGTGCGCGGCGAAGGCGTCTTCCTGATCGACGACAGCGGCCGGGCCTATCTCGACTGCTTCAACAATGTCTGCCACATCGGCCATGCCCATCCGGTCGTGGTGGAGGCGATGGCGAAGCAGGCGGAAACGCTCAACACCAACACCCGCTACCTGCACGACAACATCGTCGCTTATGCCGAGCGCCTGACGGCGACGCTGCCGAAGGAGCTGACGGTCGCCGGCTTCGTCAACAGCGGATCGGAGGCCAACAGCCTGGCGCTCAGGCTGATGCGGGCGCATACCGGCCGCGAGAACGCCATCACGCTCGACTGGTCCTATCACGGCACGACGCAGGAGCTGATCGACATCAGCCCCTACAAGTTCCGCCGCAAGGGCGGCAAGGGGCCGAAGCCCCATGTCCATGTCGCGGCCGTTCCGGACAGCTACCGCGCACCCGACGACTGGCCGGTCGAGGAGCACGGCAAGCGCTTTGCCGAAAGCGTCGCGGAGCTGATCGCCGGCATGCAGGCCAGGGGCGAAGGCCCCGGCTTCTTCATCGCCGAATCCATTCCGAGCGTCGCCGGCCAGGTCTTCCTGCCGGAAGATTATCTCAAGGAGGTCTACCGGCTGGTGCGCGCGGCGGGCGGCGTGTGCATCGCCGACGAGGTGCAGGTCGGCTTCGGCCGCGTCGGCAGCCATTGGTGGGCCTTCGAGACGCAGGGCGTCGTGCCCGATATCGTCACCATGGGCAAGCCGATCGGCGACGGCCATCCCATGGCCGCGGTGGTGACGACCCGTACGGTGACCGACAGCTTCAACAATGGCATGGAATATTTCAACACCTTCGGCGGAAACCCGGTTTCCTGCGCCGTCGGCCTTGCCGTGCTCGATGTCATCGAAGGCCAGGACCTGCGCGGCAATGCGCTGGCCATCGGCAACCACCTGATGGACGCCTTCCGCGCCATGCAGGCGCGGTACGATGTGATCGGCGACGTGCGCGGCCTCGGCCTCTTCCTCGGCATCGAGCTCGTCACCGACCGCAGGACGAAGGCGCCCGCCACCGAGTTCGCCCGCGCCGTCTCCAACGGTGCCCGCCGCCGCGGCGTGCTGATGGGAACGGAAGGGCCGCATGACAACGTCCTGAAGATGCGCCCGCCGATGATCTTCTCGAAGCGGGACGCCGACCACCTGATCGCCGTGCTCGAGGAAACCTTCGCCGACGTCACCAAGACGCTCGGCTGAGGCGAACGCCACCACCACGCAACACCATGCCACCGGGAAGCATCTTCTTCCCGGCCGGGATGACGCATGCCCAGAACCAACAAGGAGGAGAACCCATGAAGATTGCAACATTGGCCCTGGCAGCCGCCACGCTCGCCGCCGGCACGGCCGCCCATGCCGGCACGCTCGACATCGTCAAGCAGCGCGGCGAGGTGCGCTGCGGCGTCAGCCAGGGCGTGCTCGGCTTTTCCGTGCCGGACAAGAACGGCGTGTGGGGCGGCTTCGATGTCGATTTCTGCCGCGCCGTCGCTGCCGCCACGCTCGGCGATCCGGACAAGGTGGCCTATGTGCCGCTCTCCACGAAGGACCGTTTCACGGCGCTGCAATCGGGCGAGGTGGACCTGCTCTCGCGCCAGACGACTTGGACGCTGTCGCGCGACACCGATCTCGGCATGAGCTTCGTCGGCGTCAACTACTATGACGGCCAGGCCTTCATGGTCAGCAAGGAGATCGGCGTGAAGAGCGTCAAGGAGATCTCCGGCGCCTCCGTCTGCACGGAAACCGGCACGACGACCGAGCAGAACATGGCCGACTACTTCAGCGCCAACCAGATCGAATACCAGGTCATCGCCTTCGAAAAGCCCGACCAGACGGTGCAAGCCTTCAACACCGGCCGCTGCGACGTCTATTCGACCGACGCCTCGGCGCTCTACGCCCAGCGCCTGACGCTCAACGACCCCGAGCGCTTCGAGGTGCTGCCGGAGGTCATCTCCAAGGAGCCGCTCGGCCCGGCCGTGCGCCAGGGCGACGACCAATGGTTCAAGATCGTGCGCTGGACGCTGTTCGCGCTGATCGAGGCGGAGGAGATGGGCATCGGCAAGGACAATGCGGCAAAGCTCGTCGAAAGCGGCACCGTCGCGCAGAAGCGCTTCCTCGGCATCGACAGCGAGGCCGGCAAGGCGATGGGCCTTGATCCGAATTGGGCCTACCAGGCCGTCTCGGCTGTCGGCAATTATGGCGAGATCTTCGAGCGCCACCTCGGCAAGGACAGTCCGCTGAAGATCGACCGCGGCCTCAACCGGCTGTGGAGCGACGGCGGCCTGATGTACGCCCCGCCCGCCCGCTGAAAATCGGGGAAACGCCGCAGGAACGATCCTGCGGCGTTTTTGCATTTTATTCGCGCGTGCCCTCGGCGAGCGCCGAAAGCCCCGCCATGTCGCGGATCAGCAATTTCTGCCGCCCCCCCTCGACGAGGCCGCGCGCTTCCCAGGCGCTGAGGATGCGCGAGATCGTGTGCAGCGTCGTGCCGGTCATCTCGGCGATATCCTGCCGCGAGATCGGGAAGTCGATGCGGATACCGGCCTCTTCCTTCCGCCCGGCCTGCTGGGACAAACGAAGCACGGCATGCGCCACCCGGCGCTCCACCTCCTGCGTCGACATCTCGCGGATACGGGTATGGGCCTCTTCCAGCCGCTGGCCGATCGTCTGCATGGCCGTGACGGCAAGGCGGGGATTCTGCTCGACGAAATGCGGCCAGAGATCCGTCGGCCAGCCGAGGATGACGCTTTCCGTCGCCGCCCGCGCGGTGCCCGGATAGTCCGTGCGCTGCAGCGCCTTGGCAAAGCCGAAGAGGTCGCCGGGATGCACGACGCGCACGATGATCTGCTGGCCGTCCTCCGTCACCTGCGTCACCTTCAGCCGGCCGTGCAGCAGGAGGAAGAAGCTCGCCGCCTGCTGGCCCTGTTCGAAGACGGCGTCGCCCTGCGCCACGCGGCGCGCCGTCGCATGGGTCAGCAGCCTGTCGAGGTCCTCGTCGCTCATCCTGTCGAACAGGGCAAGCGAGCGGACGACGGTCCGGTCGATCTTCACAGCCAAATCCCTCTCGCGTGAAAGCTACCGGCTTCTATCACGCCATCCCGCCGCCTGAAAGTTTGAACATCCCCGTCAGAAAGAAAACCCCTTCTCCTTCAAGGCGGCGAGCAGGGGCGCATACCAGCGCGTGTCCTTGACGAGGCGGAAGCCGACATTGTCCGGCGGCACGCCGACGGCGCAGCCGCCGCCCTTCGGGTTGCGCACGAACGAGCTCATCGCCGCCCGGTGCTTGCCGCTGGCAATGTAGATGCCGCACGACGACACGTCGTTCACCACCCTGCCCGCCTTATCGAGATTGACGCGCCGATGGCAGGTCGCCGTCCATTCCCAGACATTGCCGGCGAAATCGGCAAGGCCGAACTCGTTTTCGCCGAAGCGGCCGAGCGGCTGGGGAACGGGATCGCGCGAGGCCTTGCGCGCCGCCTCGCGGCGATAGTCCGCAAGCCAGCGCTCGGCCGGATTGGTGCTGTTGATGTCGACGCCGAGCGCATCGTCGGGAAAGCGCGTGCCGGCGGCGAAGGCAAGATCCTCGTCACGCGGCAGGGTCCAGATCTCGCCGGTGCGGGCGCTCAGCCAGCCGGCATAGGCCATCGCATCGTCATAGCTGACGCCCGTCGCCGGCGCCGTGGCCGCTTCCGCCGGCACGAAGCCGGGTTCGGCCGGCGCGCAGGCGCCGTCCGCGACGCAGCGCCGATAGTCGGCCGCGCTCACCTGGTATTTCATGATGGTGAGCGGGCGCCGCATGGTGACCGTCTTGATCGGCCCGTCGACGGCAAAGCCGTTGCGGAAGAATTCGCCGCTCTCGCGGTATTCGAAACGGCGCGGCGCGATCTCCACCGTCATCGGCTCGTCCAGCACGGGACCGGCGGGCGTAGCGCCGATAAGATCCGTCTTCACCGCGATCCCGCCGGCAAGCGCGGCGAGGAGCAGCGCGGGAAGGGCGAGCGATGTCCAGGTAGTGACGGGTTTCGAAGTCAGTGCAGCCATGACGGCCTCCTTGCGCATCGCCCGGACGATCGTTCGGCATCCGGGACGGGCGCCGCTTTCGGACCGGGCCGCCGGCGGCGGCCCGCATTGGCACGCCCGCCCTCACGGGCGGGCATGCCGGCAGCACGGGGCGTCAGGCGCCGCTCGGCGGCGTGACCGAGGTCATCAGGTCGTCGTTCCACTCGCCGGTGACCGTGAAGTGGGCGGCAGCGCCCAGCTCGAAGGCCTCGATCAGGTTGTGGTTGACATAGGCGTAGATGCCGGGCTGCTCGAAGGTGTAGAAGGCAGCGCCCGCCGTACCGCCCGGGATGAACCAGGTCTCCTGGTCGACGTCAGGCACGTTGCGGAACTTGCCGGTCGCCCAGACATAGTCGCCATGTCCGCCGATCAGGTGCGGCCTGGTATCGCGGTTGGCCTGCGAATGCACGATCAGCACCTTCTCGCCCACCTTGGCCTGCAGGGCATTGTCGCCGGTCAGCGCCCCGACGGCGCCGTTGAAGACGATGTGGCTCGGGGTCAGCGTGCGCATGACTTCGAGCGTATCGGCATACGATTCGCCGACGCTCGGATACCTCTTGTAGTTCCCTTCGGCATCGCGCGGCACGTAGAAATCCTGCTCGCCGACATAGTAGACCCGGTCATAGGTCAGCTCCTTGCCGTGCCCGTCCGTCAGGCCTTCGCGCGGCAGCACCATGATGGCACCGTTCATGCCCGAGGTGACGTGCCAGGGCACCATTCCGGGAGGTGCGCAGTGGTAGACGAAGACGCCGGCCTTGGTGGCCTTGAAGCGCAGCACCGTGCGTTCACCGGGGTTGACCACGGTCAGCGCGCCGCCGCCGAGCGCACCCGTTGCCGAGTGGAAGTCGATATTGTGCTGCAATTCGTTGGTGTCGGGGTTGATCAGCGTCAGCTCGACATAGTCGTTCTGGTGCACGACCATCAGCGGGCCGGGAACCGAGCCGTTGAAGGTCATCGCATGGACCTCGGTGCCCTTGTCGTCGAGGATCATCTTCTTTTCCTCGATCGTCATGGTGAATTCGTAGACTTTCGGTCCGCCTTCGGCCTTCTGTGTGTGGGCGTGAACGAAGGGCGGCTTGACCAGCTCGACCTTCACGCGTTCCAGCTTGGCGATGTCGGCCGCCGTTGCGGCTGCATTTGTCTCGATGGCGCCGCCTTCCGCTCGCGCCATCGACGCCGCAATGATCGGCGTCAGGACGCCGGCAAAGGCGGCTCCGCCCAGGATGGTGCGGCGTGTCATCTGAAACTGCTCGGTCATTGTTTCTCTCCTTTTGAAAGGACGGAGCGGTGTATCGCCCGGTCCTCTCTGTTCTAGGAGCATTCGCGCCGGCCTCTTTGTGATGGGACAAACAGGTCCTTCCGGCCGCTGCGGCATTTTGGCAGATGCTGATTTGCTCTTTGCCATCTCGCAAAGAAGCGCCACCGCGGCTGCCCTAGAAAGAGCTGACAAATGCAAAGGAACACGAACATGAGTGCAAGCCAAACCACCGCGCGCGTCAGCCGCGCCGTTCCCCGCGGCCTTTCCCGCACCGGCCCGGTGCTGTTCTCCTATGGCTTCCGGCCGTTCTTCCTCGGCGCCGGCCTGTGGGCGGTTGCCGCCATGGCCTTATGGATCGCAGCGATCACCGGGCATATCGAGCTTGGGGGCGATTACGGCGCGTCCAACTGGCACGCCCATGAGATGCTGTTCGGCTTTGCCTCCGCCGTGCTCGCCGGTTTCCTGCTGACGGCGGTGCCGAACTGGACGGGGCGCCTGCCCGTCTCCGGCTGGCCGCTCTTCGCACTGTTTACACTGTGGTGTGCCGGACGCCTCGCGCTGCTCGTGCCGGACACGATCGGCGTGATCGCGGCGGCCGTCATCGACGGGCTCTTCCTGCCGGCGCTGCTTGCCATCTGCACGCGCGAGGTCGTGGCGGGGCGCAAGTGGAAGGACCTCAAGGTGCTCGGCGGCCTCCTCGCCTTGTCGGTCGCCAACGGCATCTTCCATGTGGCGGCCATCGACGGCGAGCATGACCACATGGCGATCCGCCTTGCCGTCGCCGCCTATGTCGTGCTGGTGATGATCGTCGGCGGCCGCATCCTGCCGAGCTTCACCCGCAACTGGCTCAACAAGTCCGGCCGCACGGATTTCCCCGTGCCCTACAACCGCTTCGACATGGTCGCCATCCTTGCCGGCGTCGGCGCGCTCACCGCCTGGACGCTCGCGCCCGACCGCCCCGGCACCGCCGGCCTCGGCCTGGTCGCTGCCCTCCTGCATTGCATCCGCCTCCACCGCTGGCGGGGCTGGACGACGCGGCCGGAAAAGCTGCTCGTCATCCTGCATGTCGCCTATGCCTTCGTGCCGCTCGGCCTCGCGTCCATCGCCCTCAGCGCGCTCGGTTTTCTGGAGGAGCGCTCCGTGCTGCATCTCCTCTCGGTCGGCGCCATCGCCTGCATGATGCTGGCCGTCATGACACGGGCGAGCCTCGGCCATACCGGCCGCCCATTGCAGGCCTCGCGCCTCACCGTCGCCGCCTATGGCGCGCTGATCCTCTGCGCACTCATCCGCCCGCTCGGCGAGGTCTTTCCCGAGGCGAGCCACCTCGTCTACGCCGCCTCCGGGCTGCTCTGGATCGTGGCCTTCGGGCTCTTCTGCCTGGAATATGCGCCGATCCTCGCACGCAAGCGCCGCACACCGCTCTGAATGCGAAACGGCCCGGAAGCAGCTCCGGGCCGTTTTCTGCCTAGCCTTCCGCCGCCATCATCTCCGGCGTCCAGGGCGGCTCGTAGGTCAGCCGCACCTCGGCATATTCGACGCCCGGCACGTACCAGACACAATTGGCCACCGCATCCTTGAGGTAAGCGCTCGCCGGGCAGCCCCGCGTCGTCGTCGTCATGGCGATGCGCGCGATGCCGCCCTCCTCCACCGCGATCTCGTAGATCAGGCCGAGATCGACGATGTTGCGGCCGATTTCCGGGTCGATGATCATGCGCAGGGCATTGCGGATGGCCTCGGTCAGTGCAGCCTTCTCGTCCTCGTCCATCGGATCACGCCTTCGCCCGGCCGGCCCGCACCAGGATGCGATAGGCCGAACCCGTCTCGTCGAAATTGCCGGCCCACTGGTGGCCGCGCTTCGTCAATTCGGGGAACAGGAACAGTGGCTCGCGGGACAGGAGCGCGAAGAGGACCTCGCCCGGCTCCAGCGTCTCGGCCGCCGCAAGGATGCGGACCATCGGCTCGGGCGGATCGAGGTCGCTGAGGTCGAGATGAAGCGAGGGATCCGGCCAGGTCTCCGGGCGGTCCGCATTGTCGGAGGTCTCGACCGGCGCGGCCGCCTGCTGCGGCGTGAAGAGGACCTCCCAATCACCGCCCTCGATCTCATGGGCCTCATGGTCGAAGCCGCGGCTCGCCATGACGCGGAACAGCGGCTGGGGACGGAAGGTGGCGAAGAGCCGGAGCCCCTGCCCGGGGCCGAGCGACTGCACCGCCTCCATGATCGCCTGGAACGGCTCGCCGCCGCTTTCCAAGATCGGCCGCACGTCGAGGGTCTTGGGGGCGATGGCGTTTGAGACGTCGGACATCGGTTATCTCCTTGAAACAAATGTAGGCAGGAAGAGATGGGGGCGCACCGTGCCGACCGGCGCCCGCAGCGCTTTCGGCACGATGCAAAGCCGGCGCGCGCGGATGAATTCTCCTATCAACCCCAGCGTCGCGGCCAGTTGCACGAGGACCGCCGCGCGAAAAACGCCGGAAGCCTCCGCGAAAAGCGCGAGCGTGGCCGCCGCCACCGCGCCGTAGTAGAACCAGAACAGGACGCGACCACGCCCTTCATCGACCAGATCCTGCACGCGCGGCACCGGCGCGCGGCCGAGCACCGGCCCATAGGCCTCCAACCATGTCAGGAAGGCGACGATCTTGTAAAGCTGGGCAAGCCCCAGCCCCGTCAGCCAGCCGAAGACGAAAAGGTAGACGACCGCCGCAAGCCCCTCGCCCGCCCGGATGCCGGGCAGGTTGAGCAGGGCAACGGACAGCACAAGTGCGCCAAAGGCGGCGAACGTCGCCCGGATGTTCAGTTCCGCCTGCTTGCGCTTGCGCGCCCGGTAGAGATGCACGACGTCGCCGCCGTAGAGCAGCGCCGCGGCAAGCGTCAGAAGGAGGGCGGCGGCAAACAGCGCCGTCACGCCGGAGGCAGCGAGAAGGACGACCGGAATGCAGGCGGCGACAAGCCCGATGGCAAGGCTTGCCGCCCACCAGACGATGCGGCTCGTCGGCCGCTCCGTCTCGGGCGCCAGCAGGAACATGGCGAGCAGCCGGTAGCTGACGCCGACCGCGGTGACGCTCAGCCAGCCGCCAAGGCCCAGCGCCGCATGCAAATCCACGCCGTCGGTGACGAGCCGGACAAGCAACAGGCTGTCGCTGGTGCCGGAAAGGGCAAGCGTGAAAGCGAAACCGGCAAGGGCCGCGCCGACGAGCGCCGACAGCCCGACGGCGACGAAGCGCGCCGGCAGCGGCAGGGGCCGCGCCGCAAGAAGCGTGGCGGCAAGGATGGCGGCGAGGAGGACGAAACCGGCCAGCAGCAATCCGCCCCCCACCGGCAGGAGCGCGAGCGGCAGGTCGATGGCGCCGGACAGCGCCACGAAGCCCCCGACCAGCACGCAGAGCCCGGCAACGATCAGAAGCAAGGCAGGCGCCGCAAACCGCCCGCCGACCAGCGGGCGGGCGATCAGCACCGGCACGAACTGCAGGAGCGCCCCCGCCATCAGGAGGCTCAGCCACCCGATCGCGAGGACATGGACGAGCACCAGGGTTTCCGGCGCGCTGACGGCGACGGCCGGATAGCCGTAGCCCGCCAGCATCAGGCCCTGACCTGCGACGAGCATCAGACAGGCCAGGGCGAAATAGGACATGGTCCAGCGGGAGAGCGTCGCGCCCTGCATAAGGTTTCCCCTTCGCCGTGTGCCGTCTGCTGCCTAGTGGTCCGAGCCGCAGCAGCAATCGCAGCCGCGGTCCTCGATCCGGTCGATTTCGACGCGCCAGACCTCCGGTCCCTGTTCGAGATAGTCCCAGCCGAACTGGCCCGGGAAATTCGTCTCCAACTGATAGTGCAGCGGCCGCGGGTCGTGGTCGCTGGTGATCAGCATCGATTTACCGGGAAGCAGCGCGCCGAGCATGCCGAAGATGCGCGGATGACGCTCGCGCGGGGCAATGGTGCGGACATCGATGGAAGGCTTGGCCTGGTCGTCTGACATGGTTTTCTGTTCCGTCCCGGCCGCTCCGATCCCGTTCCGGAAGGCACGGCCCGACCGACCGGAACCAGCCGACGCTAACCCCGCGACCTGCCCGCCACTTTGACGTTGCGCAAACAATTCCGGAAATGCGCGGCCGCGACGTCCCGCTGCTTGGCTTTTCGCAAAGAAGCACTCCGGCCCGGCCCCTAGGCTCCTCCCATTCATCCACCCGGACAAAGGAATGCGCCATGCAACAGGCCCTGATCGAAAAATACGGCGAGGCACGGCTGCCGCGGTATACGAGCTATCCGACGGCGCCGGGCTTTTCGCCGACCGTCGGCACCGGCACCTATGGCGACTGGCTTGCCGCCATCCGGCCCGGCACCGATGCCTCGCTCTACCTGCACATCCCCTTCTGCCGCTCCATGTGCTGGTACTGCGGCTGTCACACGACGATCACCCAGCGCGACGAGCCGATCCTCGACTATATCGACATGCTCCGAAAAGAGATCGACCTCGTCTCCAGGACGGTCGGCGGCCGGCCGACCATCCGCCATGTGCATTTCGGCGGCGGCACGCCCACCATCATGCAGCCGGAGGAGTTCCGCGACCTGATCGGCCTCTTGCGCGCCCGCTTCGCCTTTGCCGGCGGCGCGGAGATCGCCGTCGAGATCGACCCGCGCACCCTCTCCGCCGAGATGGCGACGGCGCTCGGCGCGGCAGGCGTCACGCGCGCGAGCCTCGGCGTACAGAGCTTCGACCCCGTCGTGCAGAAGGCGATCAACCGCATCCAGAGCGAGGCGCAGACGGCCGAGGCCGCCGCGCGGCTGCGCAAGGCCGGGGTCAGCGGCATCAATTTCGACCTCATCTACGGCCTGCCGCACCAGACGGTCGCCTCCTGCATCGCGACCGCGCAGGCGGCGATCCGCATGCGGCCGGAACGTTTCGCCGTCTTCGGCTATGCCCACATCCCGTCCTTCAAGAAGCACCAGCGGCTGATCGACGAGCGCGCGCTGCCCGACGCGGCCCTTCGCAGCGCGCAGGCCGAGGCGATCGCCGAAACGCTTGGCGGCGCCGGCTATGTGCGCATCGGCCTCGATCACTATGCCCTGCCGGAAGACAGCCTCGCCCTCGCCGCCAAGCGCGGCCGGCTGCGCCGCAACTTCCAGGGCTATACGACGGATGCCTGCACCACGCTGATCGGCTTCGGCGCCTCGTCGATCGGCCGCACGGCGGAAGGCTACGTGCAGAACGAGGTGCCGCCCGGCCTCTATGCCCAGCGCATCGCCTCCGGCCGCCTCGCCACCGCCAAGGGCTACCGGCTGACGGCGGAGGACCGGCTGCGCGCCGAGATCATCGAGCGCCTGATGTGCGATTTCCGCGTCGACGTGACGGGCATCGCCGCGCGGCACGGCTTCGATGCGGCCCCGCTTCTCGACGGCAATGCCAAGCTGGCGGCGCTTGCGGAGGATGGCGCGATCGACATCCGCGGCGGCACCGTCACGGTGCGGCAGGACCACCGCTTCATCATCCGCGCGGTCGCCGCCGCCTTCGACGCCTATATCGACCGGTCGGCCCGCACGCACAGCAAGGCGGCCTGAAACCCAAACGAAAAAAGGGCCCGGCATGGTGCGGCATGCCGGGCCCTTCCTCGCAGATCTTGCGCCTCTATCCGACAAGACCGCGATAGATCGCCGGCAGCGCCGCAGGCAGCCGAGCGATATTGCTGACGATGGCATAGCCGTTGCGGCCGAAGATGGCCGGCACATAGACCTGCGCCTCCCGGTCGACCGTCACCCCGAACACGCTGACACCGGTGCGCCGCGACTCGTTCACCGCCCGACGGCTGTCCTCCAGCGCGAAGCGGCCCTCATAGTGGTCGACGTCGTTCGGCTTGCCGTCGGTGAGCAGCAGGAGGAGCTTTCGCCGGTTCGGCTGCTCGCGCAGCTTCGCCGCCGCATGGCGGATCGCCGGGCCGATGCGGGTGTAGAAACCCGGCTTCAGCGCCGCGATGCGCGCTTCCACGGCATGGTTCATCGTCTCGCCGAAATCCTTGACCGTCTCGACCCGCACCCAGGAGCGCCGCCGCGAGGTGAAGGTGAGGATCGAGTGGCTGTCGCCGCAGGCGGCAAGACCGTGCGCCAGCACCAGCAGCGCCTCCTTCTCCACGTCGAGCACCCGGCGGTTGTCGAACCAGGCGTCCGTCGAAAGCGACACGTCGACGAGGATGGTGACGGCAAGGTCATGCGCCTGCGGCCGGCTCATCAGGTGGATGCGGTCGCTGCCCTGCCCGCCGGCGGCAAGGTCGCTGCGGGCGCGCACCACGGCATCGAGGTCCAGCTCCGCCCCGTCGAGCTGCGCGCGCAGCATTTCATGGCGCGGCCGCAGCACCTCGAACTGCCGGCGTACGCGGCGGATCAGGCTCTTCGTGTCGGCATCGGCCTCGGGCACGGCAGCCATGTCCGGTGCGGGAGAAGCAAGCACCCGGCAATGGTCGGGCAGGTAGGTGCCGGTACGGAAATCCCATTCGGGATAGGTGTGCTCGCCGGTCAGCCGCGTGCGGTCGAGCGCTTCCGGCGGCAGGTCGAGATCGAAATGGAAGCGGGCGGACGGGCGGCCCTTGCGCTCGCCGAGCGTCATGTCGTCCAGTTCGTCGGCGGCGCTCGAATCGTGGTCGTCGCTGTCGTCGCCGGGGCGGTCGACATTGACCATCTCCGCCATGGCGAGGATCTTCTCGAAGCGGTTGAGGATGAAGGGGCTGCGCTCGTTCTTGCGGTTCTCGGCCTTCTCGCGCAGCGCGACATGGCGGCCGGTCTCCGGGGTCTCGGGCGTGCCGCCCGTTGCAGGCTGGTCCTCTTCGCCGCGCCCCTCGCCCTCCTCGCGCAGGAGCGCATCCGGCCATAGCGGCACAGGCAGCATCGGCAGGTATCCGGCCGGCGCCCGGTGCGGGAAGATGACCGGCAGCGCATCGTCCGCAAGGCCGGCGCCCTTCCTCAGGAGGCTGAGGATGCGGTTCTCCACATGCCGCTCGACGGAGGGAAGCGGCCGGCTGCGGCGCGCCGAAAGCGTGGCGGCCGAAAGCCGCCGGTAGCGCCGCGCAAGCCCCGGAAAGGCCGAAAGCACCGCCTTCACCGTCGCCTCCGCCCGCTGGAGGATGGCAAGGTCGCGCTGCAGAGGATCGCTCTCGACAACCGGATCGAGCGGCATCACCGCCATCGTCGCCGCGAGCCAGACATAAAGGTCCCGGTTGAGGCCGCGATCGGCGAAGAGGTCGATCGCGCCGGGCAGCATCAGCGTCGCATGGTCGCGGCCGGGCTGCACCAGCTTCTCCTCGCCGAGCCCCATGCGCTGGCGTAGCCTCAGGCGATGCGCCGAGGTGCGCCCGCGGGCGGGCGCGATCTGCACCGCGCCTTCGCCGCCGAAGCCGCGGAAGCAGACGGCGAGCACCGGCCGGACATCCTCCAGCCGCACGGCATGCTCCGGATGACGCGGCCAGGTGCCGGTATTGCCAACGAGCCGGTGCCAGGCCCGGCCGACCGTTTCCTCAAGCTCCAGGAAATCCAGCATGGCGGTTCCTCAGCGGATCATCGCGTCGGCGATTTCGAGAAGGGCGGCCCGGACATCCGGCTCGTCGGTCAGCGGCTCGATCATCGCCGCCCGCACCGCCTCGCGCATGGTCATGCCGCTGTCGATGAGGCAGGCGCAGTAGACGAGGAGGCGGGTGGAGACCCCCTCTTCCAGGTCGTGCCCCTTGAGCGCCCTCAACCGATGTGCCAGCGCGACGAGCGGCGCGACCTGCGCTTCGTCCAGCCCGCTTTCCGCGGCGACGACGGCGATTTCCTGGGGCTTCGGCAGGAAGTCGAACTCGATGGCGACGAAGCGCTGGCGGGTGGAGGGCTTCAGCGCCTTCAGGAGGTTCTGGTAGCCGGGATTGTAGGAGACGACGAGCATGAAGCCGGGCGGCGCTTCCAGCACCTCGCCGGTGCGCTCCAGCGGCAGGATGCGCCGGTCGTCGGTGAGCGGATGCAGCACGACGGCGACGTCCTTGCGCGCCTCGACGATCTCGTCGAGATAACACACGCCGCCCTGGCGCACCGCGCGGGTCAGGGGACCGTCTACCCAGACTGTATCACCGCCCTTCAGGAGGTAACGGCCGGTGAGGTCGGCGGCCGAAAGATCGTCATGGCAGGAGACGGTGGAGAGCGGCAGGCCGAGCCTTGCCGCCATGTGGCTGACGAAACGGGTCTTGCCGCAGCCGGTCGGCCCCTTCAGGAGCAGCGGAAGCTGGCGCGTCCAGGCCGTCTCGAACAGGGCGCATTCGTTGCCGGAGGGGCTGTAGGCCGGGATATCCGGAACGGGACGGGGCGTATCCTTGAGGAGGACGTTCATTCTGATCTCCAAGAAACTGTCGAAAGAAGGTGCCGGCCCCGCGGGATGACGGGGCCGGCCAGCGCTCACTCGGCCGGCTGGACCATCCGGGTGAGGCTGTCGCTGCGCTCCCGACCGGGCACGAGCACCGCCCAGATGAACATCAGCGCCGAAACGAGCACGACGGCGCCCGAGCCGAGGCGGACCCAGTAGAACAGCGCGAGCTGGTCCTGGACGTCCATGAAGCCTTCGCCGAGCACACGCTGCAGGTGGACCTGCACGACGCCGGCGAAGGTGAGCGCGAAGGTCATGACAGACATGGCCGTGCACATGATCCAGAAGCTGGCGATGGAAAGCCACTGGTTGAACGGCGCGCGGCCGCGGATTTCCGGGATCGCATAGGCCATCATGGCAAGGTTCAGCATCACATAGGCGCCGAAGAAGGCGAGGTGCCCATGCGCGGCGGTGACCTGCGTGCCGTGGGTGTAGTAGTTCACCGACGACAGCGTGTGCAGGAAGCCCCAGACGCCCGCGCCGAAGAAGGCCATGACCGAGCAGCCGATCGACCAGAGGAGAGCCGCCTTGTTTGGGTGGTTGCGGCCGGCCTTCCAGGTCATGACGAAGGTGAAGATGACCATGGTGAAGAAGGGCGCCACTTCCAGCGTCGAGAACAGCGAGCCGATCCACTGCCAGTAGCCCGGCGCGCCGATCCAGTAATAATGGTGGCCGGTGCCGAGGATGCCCGAGAAGAGCGCGAGGCCGACGATGACATAGAGCCACTTCTCCACGACCTCGCGGTCGATGCCGTTGAGCTTGATCATCAGGAAGGCGAGCACGGAAGCCATGATCAGCTCCCAGACACCTTCGACCCACAGGTGGATGACATACCACCAGTACATCTTGTCGAGCGCCAGGTTGACCGGGTTGTAGAAGGCGAAGAGGAAGAAGAGCGCGAGCCCCCACAGGCCGAAGAGCAGGATGTTGATAACCGTGGTCTTGCGACCCTTCAGCGCCGTCATGGTGATGTTGAAGAGGAACATCAGGACGACGACGACGATGCCGACCTTGGCGATGAAGGTCTGTTCCAAAAATTCGCGGCCCTCATGGATGCGGAACATGTAGCCGACCACCGTCAGGCCTGCCGCCACGAAGAACATCCAGAACTGCAGGACGGCGAGCTTCGGGCTGTAGAGCTCCGTCTCGGTCTCCTCCGGGATCATGTAGTAGGTGGCGCCCATGAAGCCCATGAGCAGCCAGACGACGAGCGCATTGGTGTGGATCATGCGCACGATGTTGAAGGGCAGCAGCTCGGAGAGCACATTCGGCAGCACGTAGATCGTGCCGGCGAGGACGCCGAAAGCCACCTGGGCGAGGAACAGGCCGAGCGCGCCGTAGAAATACAGCATGGCGACCTTTTGCGTTTGATATTTCATCTCTTGTCTCCTGAACGCGCGTGTCGGTCAGCCGGCATCGTTCGGCGGCCAGTTCTGGGTGTTGATCTTGCTCGTCCATTCAAGAAAGTCGGCGAGATCGTTGAGTTCCTGTTCGGTGAGGTGGAACTGCGGCATCTGCCGCCGGCCCTCCGCCCCGCTCGGCTGCGCCGCCATCCAGGCCTTGAAGGCCTCGCGTGCGCCTTCCGGATCGTCGGCACCGCCGTAGCGCTTCCACACATTGCCGAGCTCGGGCGCGAAATAGGCGCCTTCGCCGAGCAGCGTGTGGCAGTTGATACAGGCGTTCTTCTCCCAGACATGCTTGCCGCGCGCGACGTTGTCGGTCAGCGTCGTCTCGTCGGTGGCGGTCGTGCGCATGTAATAATGGGAATGGGCGGTCAGCCCGACGAAGATCGTGAAGAAGAAGATGGACCCGCCATAGAAGACGTTGCGGGCCCCGGTCTTGGTAAGGCGCTCTGCCATCCCATGGTCCTTTCCCTTGCCGGAAACTCCATGGCTCCGGCGAAAAACCCCCGCCGACTTTCTGCCGGCGATCCCCTCGCCGGCATTGCGGGACGTCCTTGTTCTAGCGGGAGGGAAAAAGCCTTCTTTGCGCATTGGCAAAGAGCGGGGCGGTTCGTCAGCCGATGAGCGCGCCGAGGACCGAGCGGGCGAGCGCCAGCGACAGGAGCAGCGCCGGCCAGGCAAGCAGGGCCGGCCGCAGCGCGCTGCGGCTCGCGCGCAACTCCATGAAATCGAGGATGACGAAACGGCCCTTGGCATAGGCCATGATCAGCACCGCGGTGATGGGCACCAGGAGCCCGCCGCTGAGCCCGCCGACGAGGGCGCCGCCGACGGCGAGCGTCAGCAGCATGGCGAGGGTGGCGATGAACTGTTCGCGGGCCTGTCGGGTCATGGCGGTCTCAGGTGAGGTAGACGATCGGGAACATCACGAGCCAGACGAGGTCGATCGCATGCCAGAGCGTCGCGATCATCACGACATTGCTCCGCGACGGGCGCCAGGCGACGAGAAAGAGGATGGCCGCGCCGAAGACGACGTGCAGCAGGTGGAAGCCGGTGACGAGGAAATAGAGTTCGGCAAGCGTGCCCGCCCCGCCGATGCCGGAGCGGACCTCCATCCCATATTCGGCGAGTTTCACCGCCGCAAAGGCAAGGCCGAGAAGGCCCGCAAGGACGAGGGAGCGGCGAACGCCCGAAAGATCCGCCCCGCGGCGAACCGCCAGCGCCGCCTGCCAGCCGCTGAGGACGAGAAGGACCGTGTTGAGCGCGGCAAGGCCGGGATGGAGGTGCGCGCGCAGGAAGGACGCATTGGCGACGTCCACCAGCGTCATCACCATGAAGGCGACGAGCAGCGCGCCGAAGGCTGCAAGTTCGCTCCACACCAGGATCCAGAGAAGAAGGCAATCGCCCTCCCCGCTCTCCGCCTTCGCAACCGCCGTGCGCATATCGTCCATCGTCGCCATGGCCCAGCCCTAGCGCAGGAAGCCGCGGGCTTCTTTGCGCCGGCGCAAAGAGCGGCAATGCCGGACGCGGCATGATGGCGGCAACGGAAAGGACCTTCCCATGACGGATGCACAGTTCGGTCTCCTCATCGCCGCTCCGGTCATCGCCGGCTTCGCCCTGATGCTCTACCGCATGGGCGTGCTGCAGGGCGCGGGAACGCTGTCCGCCGTCAGCGCCTCTGTTGTCATCGCCGCCGTGCTCTTCTTCGGCCAGTAGGAGGCGGCGATGGACGACGCGAGCCTCAACGCCGCCGATATCGACCGGCTGGAAACGCTTCACCAGGCCCTGCTCGATCTCTGCCTGCATCTCGAAGAGATCGCAGGCGAACCGGGCACCGCCGGTGAGCTGCGTGCGCTCGCCGACGCCATTCCGCCCGCCCTCAGGGCCGTGCACGAGCTGGAGGAGCGCCTGCTCTTCCCGGATTTCGACCGGCATGCCGGCTCCTGCTTCGCCGCCCTGGCGATCGAGCGCCTGAAGGCGGAGCACCGCTGCGACCGGCTCGCCGCCGAGGAGCTCTCGCTGACGCTGAAGGCCGTCGCCGACGGTCGCTGCGGGCTTTCGCCCGAGACGGTGTCGCGCATGATAGGCGGCTTCCAGGAAAGCCTGCGCCGCCATGTCTTTTCCGAACAGATGATCCTGGAGACGCTCATCGCCGCCAAGGCGGAGGCGCGCGACGTCTTCGCCTGACCGCCCTCAGTCCCGTCCCATCGCCGCGTTTCGCCCGCGCGACACCCAGGCCGCGCCCTCCTGCCGGTGCAGGAAACCGTTCGAGAAGCGCACGCCGGGATAGACCTTCGCCAGGTCCGCGATCGCCTCCTCGCCATCGATCCTGCCGTCGAGCACCCTGCGGTAGAGGCTTGCCACCTTCACCATGTCGCAATCCTGCGGCGAGAGCCGCACGCGCGACAGGCCCGCTTCGACGAGCGGTGCAAGGTCATCGACGAGCACGACGCAACTGTTCGACATCGTCTGCACGCCGTTCAGCACGAGGAAGGACTGGCGGTCGAGCGTACGCAGCGGCAGGCCATCGGGCTCCTCGCCGCAGACGAACTGGCAATTGTCCTTCGTCAGCCCCTTGGAACGCGCATGGGCGCAGCGCGCAGAAATGGCGAGCGGCATGCGGCCGAAGGCGAAGACTTCGAAGGAGAAATCCGGCATGGCCTCCAGCATCTGCCGGATGGAGCCAGCCGGCAGCTCCGGCGGCAGACAGATGTTCTCGGCACCGCGGGCGGCAAGCGTGCGGGCCGTCGCCGCATTGTAGACATTGACCAGCGGGCCGATCGAATGCGGACGGCCCTTGAGGAGGCCGAGCGCGGAGAGGTCGTTCGCCTCCACCGGATGCAGGCTGTCGGCGATCAGGTCACGCACATGCCGGCTTTCGCGCGGCAGCGTGACCATGGCGAGCGTGGAGAGCGTCACGCGCTTGCCCGCCGCCTCCAGCCGCTCGACGACCTCGGCGACATGCGGCTCGCTGAAATGCTGGCGCTTGGAACAGACCGTTTCCCCGAGCGTGACATGCTCGACCGCCGCCTCGTCGGCAATGCGGAAGTAGAAGTCCCGCCATTTCGGCCCATCCCAGAGGAAGTAGACCGGGCCGAGGCTCAGCGCCGGTTTGCCTGTCGTCGCCATCACCGTCTCCTATCGCCAGCGTTTGTCATAGGCGCCCGTCGTCGTGCGCTGGCCCTCGCTCATCGCGCGGAGCCGGGCGACGAGTGCCGCGCGCTCGCCGGGCGAGGCACCAAGCGCCTTCTTGAGCGACGACACCACCTCGGCGACATAGGCCTTGCCGCGCTGGCGCCCCTCGATCTTCAGCGCCGAGACGCCGGCCGCGCGCAGCGCGTCGATCTCGTCGATGACGTCGAGCGAGACGGGGTCCTCGAAGGCGTAGCCCTCGACGTCGCCGATCTCGAAGCGCCCCTTGCAGAGCGTCGGATAGCCGGAGGCCTCGCCGGGGCCGAAGCGGTTGATCGTGTAGGCGCCGAGCTCGGAGACAAGGTCCGCACCGTCCTGCCGGTAGCGGACATGGCTCGCCGGCGAGCAGACGCCGTTCATGTTGGGCGACTTGCCCGTTGCATAGGAGGAAAGCGAGCAGCGCCCCTCCGCCATGACGCAGAGCCCGCCGAAGGCGAAGACCTCGACCTCGCAGTCGATCTGCCGCGTCAGCCGGGCGATATCCTGCACGGTCAGAACGCGGGGCAGCACGACGCGCTTTGCCCCGAAGGCTTCGACGAGGAAACGGATCGCCTCCGGGTTCGAGGCGGAGGCCTGGACGGAGACGTGCAGCCGCTGCTGCGGATACTTTTCAGCGACATAGGCCATCAGGCCGAAATCGGCGAGGATCAGCGCATCGGCACCCATCGCCACCGCATCGTCGGCGGCCGAATACCAGAGCGCCTCGTCGCCCGCCCGCATGAAGGTGTTGAGCGCGACGAAGGTCTGCACCTTCTTGCGACGGGCAAGCGCGATCGACTGGCGCAGCTCCTCGCGACTGAAATTGAGGCCCGGGAAGTTGCGGGCATTGGTCTCGTCGCGAAAGCCGCAATAGACGGCATCGGCACCGGCCTCCACCGCCTCGCGGAAGGCGGCGGGCGTGCCGGCGGGGCAGATCAGTTCCATGTCGCGTCCCTTCCTTCGAGCGCCTTGCCGCGGATATAGCGCGCCGTGCCGGCGACGAGCGGCGAGAACGGCCCGGCCAGCGCGCCGAGTTCGCGCGGCAGGTCGATGGCGCTGTCGTCGAGCGCGTTGCGCAGCGCCAGCATCGCCTCCATGTCGCCGGTGACCGAAAGGTCGCGCGAGAAGAACAGCGCATCCGCATCGCAGCGCCCTTCGAGCAGGCCGAGAAGCAGCACCAGCGGCCCCTCAATGCGCGCATCGACGAGCGGCGGAGCGCCGCGCGAGACGGCGAGCGTCTTCATGGCCGGCACGACGGTGAAATGCAGCGGCAGATCGACGGGCGAGAAGCCGTAACAGGTCTCACGATAGGCGCCGAGCCGTTCGAAGAGATCGGGATGGGCCTTCAGCACGCCGGAAAACAGGTGGCGCGCCACCCGTTCCACCAGCCAGAGAGGCGCAAGATCGACCGGTTTGACGAGAAGAGGCGGAAGCGATGGCATGCGGGACTTTCCAGAAACGAACGTCTGGACCCTAGGCAGCGTCGGGCGCCAAGAGTTTGCGCCAGCACAAAGACCGTGACGTTTTTCCCCGGCAAGGGAGCGTCATGAAAGCCGATGCCCCCGTTCCGCGCCGTTTCGACGGCCTTCAGGATTTCGTCGCCCTCCTGGAGCGGCGGGCGCGGCTGACGCGCATTTGCGAGCCGGTCTCGCTCGTCCACGAGGTGACGGAAATCCATCGCCGCGTGCTGGCCGAGGGCGGGCCGGCGCTGCTCTTCGAACGGCCGGTGGATGCCGCGGGCCGCATTCAGCCCATCCCGCTTCTTGCCAATCTCTTCGGCACGCGCGAGCGCATCGAATGGGGCTTGGGCCTTGAGGCCGGCGGCCTGCCGCACCTTGCCGCCTTCCTCGCGGACCTGCGCGATCCGCAGCCGCCACGCTCCCTGCGCGATGCCTGGCAGAAGCTGCCCCACCTGAAGGCCGCCCTGTCGATGAACCCGCGCACGGTCCGCCGCGCCCCTTGCCAGGCGATCGTCTGGCAGGGCGAGGAGGCCGATCTCGACCGCCTGCCGATCCAGACCTGCTGGCCGGGTGAGCCCGCCCCGCTCGTCACCTGGCCGCTCGTCATCACCCAGGCGCCGGACAACCCTGCGGACATCAATGTCGGCATCTACCGCATGCAGAAGCTCGGCAAGGACCGGCTCATCATGCGCTGGCTCGCCCATCGCGGCGGGGCGCGCCACCATCGCCTCTGGCAGGCGTCCGGGCGCGACATGCCTGTCGCGGTCGTCATCGGTGCCGATCCCACGACGATCCTTGCCGCCGTCATGCCGCTGCCCGACGGCTTGAGCGAACTCGGCTTTGCCGGTGTGCTGAACGGCCGGCGACAGGAGACGGCCTGTGGCCTCACCGTGCCGCTGCCCATCCCCGCCAGTGCGGAAATCGTGCTGGAAGGCACGGTCTCGGCCAGCGAGACGACGGACGAAGGCCCCTATGGCGACCATACCGGCTATTACAATGCCGTCGAGCCCTTCCCGGTCATGACGCTCTCGGCGATCACCCTGCGGAAGAACCCGCTCTACCTCTCCACCTATACCGGCCGGCCGCCGGACGAGCCGTCGAGGCTGGGCGAGGCGATGAACGAACTCTTCGTGCCGCTGGTGAAGCGCCAGTTCCCGGAGATCCTTGACCTCTGGCTGCCGCCCGAGGCCTGCTCCTACCGTGCCATGGTGGTTTCCATCGACAAGCGCTATCCCGGCCAGGCACGGCGGGTGATGATGGGCCTGTGGTCCATGCTGCCGCAGTTCAGCTACACCAAGCTGATCATCGCCGTCGACGGCGACATCGACGTGAAAAGCTGGCCGGACGTGATCTGGGCGCTCTCCACCCGCTTCGATGCCGGCCGCGACCTGATGCTCGTGGAAAACACGCCGATCGACTATCTCGACTTCGCGTCCCCGAAATCCGGCCTCGGCGGCAAGCTCGGGCTGGATGCGACGCGGAAGATCGGCACGGAGAGCGAGCGGGAATGGGGCCGGGTCCTCGCCATGACGCCCGACGTGGTCGCCAGGGTGGACGGCCTGTGGGCATCCCTAGGCCTTCCGGAGCCGTTCGCATGAAGACCGAACGGGTGGTCGTCGGCATCACGGGCGCTTCCGGCGCGGCACTGGCCGTGCGTATCGTCGAGCGGCTGGCCACGCTCGGCGGCGTCGAAACCCATCTCGTGGTCTCCGATGCCGCGCGCCGCACGCTGGACCTCGAATGCGGCACGGACGCGCTGGAACGCCTGTTGCCGCTCGTCCATCGCCATCATCCGACAGGCGATATCGGCGCATCGATCGCCAGCGGCTCGTTTCCCGTCCGCGGCATGATTGTCGCCCCCTGCTCCATGCAGACGCTTTCGGCCGTCGCTACCGGCCGTACCGACACGCTGATCGGTCGCGCCGCCGATGTACAACTGAAGGAGCGCCGCCGGCTCGTCCTTCTGGCGCGCGAGACACCGCTGCATCTCGGCCATCTGCGCAACATGTGCGCCGTGACGGAGATGGGCGCGATCGTCATGCCCCCGGTGCCGGCCTTCTACCATCGCCCGCAATCCGTGGCCGACATCGTCGACCACCTCGCCGCCCGCGCCATTGATCTCCTGGCAATGCCGCACCCGTCCCTTGCGAAGCCCTGGGAGGGTGCCGGATAGTCGGAAAACGAAACCGGGCCGCTCGAAGGAGCGGCCCGGTTTTTTATCATGCCTTAGCCGATGCTCATCAGGCTGGCATTGCCGCCGGCGGCCGCCGTGTTGATGGAGGTCGAGACCTCTTCGAGCAGCCAGTTGAGGCAATAGGCATCCGCACCCGCCCGGATTTCCGCCGTGGTGGCGGCCTGCGTCAGGACGAGCGGACCGGGCAGCGCGGCGATGTGGCGGGCGGCCTCGACCACCCTGTCCCCGTCCCCTTCGACGAGCGCACCCGCATAGGGACCATCCGCCGCCCAGTCGGACGACCAGGAGATCAGCGCCGCAAGGCTCGCCGGAAGGCCGGCAAGGGCAGGCTGGAGACCGGAGGCGGCGTCGATCACCGCCCTGTTGCCCGTGGCGAATACCGCGCCGAGCTGGGCGAGCAACCCCTCCTCCGTCGCCGGCGCGAGGAGGATCCGGCCGCGCGGATGGAGCGCATAGAGGTTCTTCTCGCCGACCGGGCCGGGAAGCTCGAGGTCCAGCCCGAGCGCCGAATTGCTGCCGAGATCGCGGACCTGATCGGAAAGCTCGGCCTTACCCTTACCGCGCAACCACTGGGCGAAATCGAGCACCGCCGGCTGGATATGCACGGAGCTGTGCTGCGGGGGAACCGGCGGAACCTGCACGAGGCGACCGATATAGAGCGGGCCGCCCGCCTTGGGCCCGGTGCCCGAAAGCCCCCGGCCGCCGAACGGCTGCACGCCGACGATGGCGCCGATGATGTTGCGGTTGACGTAGATATTGCCCGCCTTCACGCGGCTGGTGACATGGGCGATCGTCTCGTCGAGGCGCGTATGCAGGCCGAAGGTCAGGCCATAGCCCGTCGCATTGATATCGTCGATCAGGCGGTCGACATCCTCGCGCTTGTAGCGGATGACATGCAGGACCGGGCCGAACACTTCACGCTCCAGATCGGCAAGCGACTGCAGCTCGATGATGGTGGGCGAAACGAAGGTGCCGCGATCAGCTTCCGCGGGCAGCGCCACCTGCTCGATCTTGCGGCCACGCGCGCGCATCTTCTCGATATGCGCCTCGATCGTCTGCTTGGCCTCCGCGGTGATGACCGGGCCGGTATCCACACTCAGCTTGTCGGTGCGGCCGATCGTGAGTTCGGCGAGCGCCCCTTTCAGCATGGTGAGCGTACGGTCAGCGACGTCCTCCTGCAGGCACAGCACGCGCAGCGCCGAGCAGCGCTGGCCGGCGCTGTCGAAGGCCGAGGCGATGACATCGAACACCACCTGTTCGGCAAGCGCCGAGGAATCGACGATCATCGCATTCTGCCCGCCGGTCTCGGCGATCAGCGGGATCGGCTTGCCGGCGGGCGAGAGGCGGCCGGAGAGTTCCTTCTGGATGAGGCGGGCGACTTCCGTAGAACCGGTGAACATGACGCCCGCCGTTTCCGGCGCACCGACAAGGGCAGCGCCGACGCGGCCATCGCCGGGCAGCAGTTGCAGCGCGCCCGAGGGAATGCCGGCCTCATGCAGGATCCGCACCGCCTCGGCGGCGATCAGCGGCGTTTCCTCGGCCGGCTTTGCCAGCACCGGGTTGCCGGCGACGAGCGCGGCCGCGATCTGGCCGGTGAAGATCGCCAGCGGGAAGTTCCACGGGCTGATGCAGACGATCGGGCCGAGCGGCGCATGGCCGGCACCGAGCGTACGCCGCGCCTGTTCGGCATAATAGCGCAGGAAGTCGATCGCCTCGCGCACCTCGGCAATGGCATTGGCGGCGGATTTGCCCGCCTCGCGGATGGCAAGGCCGATCAGCGTCGCGATCCCCGCCTGCATCAGGTCGGCGGCACGATCGAGCCGGTCGCCCCGCTCGCGCGGCGGCACGGTAGCCCAGGCCGGGGCCGCTTCGAGCGCCAGCCTGGCGGCCTTCGCCACGCCCGCATCCGTCGTCTCGACGACGGTGCCGACCAAGTCCCTGTGATCGGCCGGATTGAGCACCGGCCGCCGCTCGCCCTCGCTGGAACCGTCGGCGATGACAGGCGCGGCCTGCCATTCGACAGCCGCGGTCTTCGCAAGGTCCTGCGCCAGCTTCGCCAGCACCGCCTCATTGGAAAGGTCGAGACCGGCGGAGTTCAGGCGGCCCTTGCCGTAGAGTTCCGCGGGAAGCGCGATCTTGTCATGCTTGCCGCCCGGCACCGGCATGGCGCGCACGACGGCAGCCGGATCGGCAATGAGCTCGTCGACCGAGACGGCGGGATCGGCGATGCGGTTGACGAAGGAGGAGTTCGCGCCGTTTTCCAGCAGGCGGCGGACGAGATAGGCCAGCAGTGTCTCGTGCGTGCCGACCGGCGCATAGATGCGGCACGGGCGGTTCAGCTTCTCCTCGCCGACGACCTCGTCGTAGAGCGGTTCGCCCATGCCGTGCAGGCACTGGAACTCGTAGTCGCCGACGCGGAAATCCGGGCCTGCGAGCTGGTAGATCGTGGCGAGCGACTGAGCATTGTGCGTGGCGAACTGCGGGAAGACCACATCCTTCGCCGCCAACAGTTTCCGGGCGCAGGCTATGTAGGAGACGTCCGTGTGGATCTTGCGCGTGAAGACGGGGAACTCCTCCAGCCCGTCGAGCTGCGCGCGCTTGATCTCGGCATCCCAATAGGCGCCCTTGACGAGGCGCACCATGATGCGCCGGTTGGCGCGGCGGGCGAGATCGATGATGAAATCGAGCACGAAGGGGCAGCGCTTGCCATAGGCCTGCACCACGAAGCCGACGCCGTCCCAGCCCGCAAGGGCCGGATCGTGGCAAAGCTCTTCCAGAAGGTCGAGCGAGAGTTCCAGCCGGTCGGCCTCCTCCGCATCGATGTTGAGGCCAATATTGTAGGACTTCGCGATGGCGGCCAGCGCCTTCACTTTGGGTAGCAGCTCGCCCATCACCCGTTCGGCCTGGGCGCGCACGTAGCGCGGATGCAGCGCCGAGAGCTTGATCGAGATGCCGGGACCTTCATAGATGCCGCGGCCGGCCGAGGCCTTGCCGATGGCGTGGATGGCGTTCTCGTAATCGCGATAGTAGCGCTCCGCGTCCGCGGCCGTCGTCGCCGCCTCGCCGAGCATGTCGTAGGAATAGCGGAAGCCCTTGCGCTCCAGGGCGCGCGAATTGCGCAGCGCCTCGTCGATGGTCTCGCCGGTGACGAACTGCTCGCCCATCATGCGCATGGCCATGTCGACGCCGCGGCGGATGACCGGCTCGCCGCAACGAGCGATGAGGCGCGTGAGGGCAGCGGAAAGGCCGCGGTCGTTGACGGTGGAGGTCAGCTTGCCCGTGACCACGAGGCCCCAGGTGGCGGCATTGACGAAGAGCGAGCGGCCGCCCCCCATATGCGACTTCCAGTCGCCTTCCGAGATCTTGTCGCGGATCAGCGCGTCGCGCGTGGCGTTGTCGGGAATGCGCAGCAGCGCCTCGGCAAGGCACATCAGCGCGACGCCCTCCTGGCTGGAGAGCGAATATTCGTGCACCAGTCCCTCGACGCCCGAGCCCTTGTGCTTGGCACGCAGCGCGACGATCAGCGTGCGCGCGGTCTCGCGGATGCGCGCGGCGACATCGGCCGGCAGGGCGGCCTTTTCGAGCAGCGGCCGGACCGCGTCCTCTTCCGGCGTGCGGTAGGCGGCGGTGATGCGCTGGCGCAGCTCGCCCTGCGGCCGGATCGGCGGCGCGAAGTCAGCGAAAGCGGAGATTTGTTGTTCGTTTGCAGACTGGACCATTTCCATCACCATCTCGGGTTCGGCCACTGGATGCGAGGAGAGGATACACCGCTTGCCGATGCATTCCAGCCTCATGGCGCTGGCGCGGAACATAGTCGATTGCCGTGCGACTTTCTCACCATTATATGCGTATAGACAGGAGCTATCTCCATATATTGGCGCTTTAGGTGAGACAAATGTCCAAGATAAAGCCATTTCCTGGCGAAATCGACGCAATCGACCGCAAGATCCTCGACCTTCTCGTTGAAAATGCTCGGATTTCCATTACCGAAATGTCCGAAATCGTCGGGCTTTCGAAGACGCCCTGCACGCTGCGCCTGCAGCGCCTGATCAATGACGGTTATATCGACGGCTTCCGCGCCGTGCTCAACCCGAAGAAGCTCGGGCTCGACCATGTCGCCTTCGCCGAGGTGAAGCTTTCGGACACCAAGGAAGCGGCGCTCAACGCCTTCAACAGCGCGGTGCGCAAGATCAAGGAGGTCGAGGAGTGCCACATGATCGCCGGCCGCTTCGACTACCTGATCAAGATCCGCACCGCCGATATCCGCCGCTACCGGGAGGTGCTGGGCGAGAAGATCTCGAGCCTGCCGAATGTCGCCAGCACCTCGACCTCCGTCGCCATGGAATCCATCAAGGAAGGCGGGCGCTGAACCCGGTCAACCATTGCGGCGGAAGCCTTCGCTGGCCGTGAGCAGGCTGCGCGTATAGTCCTGCGTCACCCGGTGCGCCGCAAGGTCCGCGGAGGCGAGCTGTTCCACTGCCTGGCCGTGCTGCATGACCATCAGCCGGTCGCACATATGGGTGACGACGGCAAGGTCGTGGCTGACCATGACGAAAGTGAGCTTGCGCGCCGCGCGCACCTGTTCGAGCAGGTTCAGCACCTCGGCCTGCACCGAGGCATCGAGCGCGGAGGTCGGCTCGTCGAGCAGCAGGATGGAGGGTTCGAGGATCAGCGCCCGGGCGATCGCCACGCGCTGGCGCTGGCCGCCGGAGAGCTGGTGCGAATAGCGGAAGCGGAAGCTCGCGCCGAGCCCCACCTCATCCAGCGCCCGCACGATACGGCTTTCCGAATTGTCGAAGCCGTGGATGGCGAGCGGTTCCAGCAGCAGCCGGTCGACCGTCTGGCGCGGGTGCAGCGATCCATAGGGATCCTGGAACACCATCTGCACCTGTCGATAGAAGGCCTTGTCGCGCTTGTCGCCGAGCGGCTTGCCGTCAACCGTGATCGTGCCGTCGGAAACCGGCGCGAGCCCGGCGACCGCCCGCAGCAGCGTCGACTTGCCGGAGCCGGATTCCCCGACCAGCCCGAAGGATTCGCCAGGCGCCACCGTGAGGCTGACATCCTGGAGGGCGACGAAATCGTCGAAGACGACGCTGAGGCCGTCGATGGCAAGAGCGGCGGTCATAGCGCCCACTCCGGCCTGCGGTCGAGAACCGGCAGGGGATGCCGGTCGACGCCGATCTTCGGCATGCAGTTGAGCAGGCCTCGCGTATAGGGATGCTCGGCCTCGGAAAGCCGGGAGGCCGGCAGCTCCTCGACGATGCGCCCGGCATACATGACGATGACCCGGTCGCAGAAGGACGACACGAGCCGGAGGTCGTGCGAGATGAAGATCAGCCCCATGCCGCGATCGGCGACCAGCCGGTGAAGGATGCCGAGCACGTCGAGCTGCACGGTCACGTCGAGTGCCGAGGTCGGCTCGTCGGCGATCAGCAGCTCCGGGCCGGCCACCAGCATCATGGCGATCATGGCGCGCTGGCCCATGCCGCCCGAGACCTCGTGCGGATAGAGGCCGAAGACGCGCTCGGGATCGCGGATCTGCACGGCGGCCAGCATGTCGAGCGCCCGCCTGCGCGCCTCCGCCCTGCCGACCGGCTCATGCGTGCGCAACGTCTCGATGATCTGGCGGCCGATGCTCATGACCGGGTTGAGCGAATATTTCGGGTCCTGCAGGATCATGGCGATGCGCTTGCCGCGCAACGCCCGCCGCTCGGCCTTCGACGCCCGGGTGAGGTCGATGCCGTTGAACTCCAGCTTCTCCGCCGAGATGCGGCCATGCTCCGGCGTCAGGCCCATGATGGCGCGGCCGGTCTGCGACTTGCCCGAGCCGCTCTCGCCGACAATGCCCAGCCGCTCGCGGCCGAGCGTGAAGGAAACGCCGCGCACCGCCTCCACCACGCCGGTGCGGGTGGGGAAGGAGACGCGCAGGTCCTTGACGTCGAGGAGCGTACTCATTGGCTGCTCCCGCGCGGGTCCAGCGCATCGCGCAGGCCGTCGCCCAGCAGGTTGAAGCCGAGGCTGACGATGAGGATGGCGAAACCCGGCATGGCGGCCACCCACCACTGGTCGAGGATGAAGCGGCGGCCAGAGGCGATCATCGCGCCCCATTCCGGCAGCGGCGGCTGCGCGCCGAGGCCGAGGAAGCCGAGGCCGGCGGCCGTGAGGATGATGCCCGCCATGTCGAGCGTCACGCGCACGATGAGCGAGGAGATGCAGAGCGGCATGATATGGCGCAGCACGATGCGCCAGGGCGAGGCGCCCATCAGCCGCACGGCCGAGATATAATCGGAATTGCGCACCGTCAGCGTCTCGGCGCGGGCAATGCGCGCATAGGGCGGCCAGGAGGTGATGGCGATGGCGATGATGGCATTGCCGATGCCGGGCCCGAGCGCCGCGACGAAGGCGAGCGCCAGCACCAGCTTGGGAAAGGCGAGGAAGATGTCTGTGATGCGCATCAGCACCGCATCCACCCAGCCGCCGGCATAACCGGCGACCGTGCCGACCAGAAGGCCGAGCGGCGCGGCGATGATGGCGACCAGCACCACGACCTGGAGCGTCAGGCGCGAGCCATAGATGAGGCGCGAGAGGATGTCGCGGCCCTGGTCGTCCGTGCCGAGCCAATGGGCAGCGTCCGGCGGCAGCAGGCGGGATTTGGCGAGATCGCCGACATAGGGCGAGTACGGCGCCAGCAGCGGCGCGAAGATCGCGAGCACGATCAGCCCGAGGATGATCAGCATGCCGATGACGGCGAGCCGGTTGGCGGCAAACCGCCCCCAGGTGACATAGGCACGGCCGAGCCGGGCCTGCAGGCGCGATTGCGGCCGGTCGGTCAGAAGCCATTCGCGGCGGGTCATGGCGGTCTCGTTCATCGTGTCCTCGTCCGCGGGTCGAGCATGCGGTAGAGCACGTCGGAAAGTAGATTGATGGCGATGAAGACGGAACCGATGACGATGGTGCCGCCGAGAACCGCGTTCATGTCGGCATTCTGCAGCGAATTGGTGATGTAGAGGCCGAGGCCCGGCCAGGCAAAGACGGTCTCCGTCAGCACCGAGCCTTCCAGCAGGCCGGCATAGGAGAGCGCGATCACCGTGACGAGCGGAACGGCGGCATTGCGCAGCGCATGGCCCCAGATGATGCGGGTTTCCGACAAGCCCTTGGCGCGCGCCGCGACGATATATTCCTGGCTGAGCTCGTTCAGCATGAAGGACCGCGTCATGCGGCTGATATAGGCGAGCGAGAAATAGCCGAGCAGCGAGCCCGGCAGCACGATATGCGAGACGATGTCGCGAAAAGCCGCCCAGTCACGATTGAGGATCGCGTCGAGCAGGAAAAAGCCGGTGATCGGCGTGAAGGTGTATTCGAACACCACGTCCATGCGGCCGGGGCCGGACGTCCAGCCGAGACGGGCATAGAACACGAGGAGGGCGAGGAGGCCGAGCCAGAAGATCGGCACCGAATAGCCGACGAGGCCGACGATGCGCACGATCTGGTCGGCAAGGCTGCCGCGCCGGACGGCCGCGAGCACGCCGAGCGGAATGCCGAAGGCGGCGCCGATGACCGTGCCGACGGTGGCAAGCTCCATGGTCGCCGGGAAGACACGGCGGATATCGGTCATCACCGGATTGGTGGTGAGCACCGAGGTGCCGAAGTCCCCCTGCAGCACGCCTTTCACATAGAGGAAGAACTGCTGGTAATAGGGCAGGTTGAAGCCCATTTCCTGCCGCACGCGCTCGACGACATGGGACGGCGCCCGGTCGCCGACGATCGCCAGCACCGGGTCGATCGGCACGACGCGGCCGATGAAGAAGGTCACGGCGAGAAGACCGAGATAGGTGGTGGCGACGACCACGACGAAGCCGGCGATCGATTTGAGGGTCGCGAAGGCGCGCCTGTTGGCGCGCCTTGCCGGCATCCGTCTTTCAGCAGTGCTCAAGGGACCGGTCCTTCAGACTTAGTCCTTGGTCACGGGCGCGAGGAAGTTCGTATCGAAGTTCGGCCCGAGCTTGTAGTTCTTGACGTTGCCGCGCATGCCGGCCACTTCGGTCTGCTGGAAGATCATGACAAAGGGGCTCGTGTCCAGCGCCTGCTGCTGCAGCTTCTCGTACATCTCGGCGCGCTTGTCGTTGTCACGCTCCAGAAGCGCCGCTTTCACCTCTTCCGTCAGCTCTGGGATGTCCCAGGCGTTGCGCCAGGCCAGGGTCTTGACCGAGGCCTCGTCGCCATTGTCGGGGTTCGATGTGAAGGCTTCCGCGTTCGAGTTCGGATCCCAGTAGTCCATGCCCCACTGGCCGATATACATGTCGTGGTTGCGGGCGCGGTATTTGGTCAGCGTCTGCTTACCATCACCGGGAATGATCTCGACCTTGACGCCGGCCTGGCCGGCGGTCTGCTGGAAGGATTCGGCAATCCCGGTCACGGGCTGCGTGTTGCGCACGTCGAAGGTGACGGAGAAGCCGTCCTTCAGGCCCGCCTTTTCGAGAAGCTCCTTCGCCTTGGCGACGTCGAACGTGTAGGGGCTCGCATCGAGCGCGCCGAGCACGCCCTTGGCCTGGTAGGTCTGGCGGATCTCGCCGATGCCCTTGATCAGCGTGGCGCCGATCGCATCGTAGTCGACGAGATACTTGAACGCCTCGCGCACTTCCGGCTTGGAAAGGTTCTCGTTCTTCTGGTTGAGGCTGATGTAATAGACCGTACCCTTCGGCGCGCTGGTGGTGGCAAGGTCGGCATTCTTGGAAACCGCCTCGAGATCACCCGGCTCGAGATTGCGCGCGACGTCGATGTCGCCGGCCTCGAGCATCAGGCGCTGGGTCGCGCTTTCCTTGACATGGCGGTAGATGACGCGGGTGAGCGCCGGCTTCTCGCCATAATAGTTGTCGTTGCGCTCCATCACGAGGATTTCGTTGGCGCGCCAGTCGCGGATCTTGAACGGACCGGAGCCGGCATAGTTGGTCTTCAACCATGCATAGCCGAAATCCGTGTCGTACTTGTAGTCGTCGCTCGGCGTCCTGGCTTCGGCGTGCTCCATGACGAGCTTCTTGTCGAGCACGGCGCCCACCGTGGCGGTGAGGCAGTTGAGCACGAAGCTCGGCGCATAGGCCTTGTCGACGGTGAAGACGAACGTGCCCTCGTCCACGGCCTTGGCCTTTTCGGTGACATTGTCGCCGTTAAGGCCGAACTGGGTGAGGATGAAGGCCGGGCTCTTGTCGAGCTTGACGACGCGCTCGAAGGACCAGGCGACGTCCTCGGCGGTGACCGGATTGCCGGAGGCGAACTTGATGCCCGGCTTCAGCTTGAACGTATAGGTCAGGCCGTCCTCGGACACCTCCCAGCTCTCGGCGATGCCGCCCTTGACCTTGGTCGTGTCGTCGATATCGAGACGCACCAGCATGTCATAGCCGTTGCCGAGGAATTCGGCGGGGCTCAGCTCGAAGGATTCGGCCGGGTCGAGCGTGATCGTGTCGTCGATCGCCCAGGCCTGCACCAGCGTGTCGGCCGGCGTCTCGGCAAAGGCCGGCGCCATGCCGCCCGAAGCAAGCAACAACGAAAAGGCCACGCCGGCCAGCAGCGGACGAACGCGTACGGTGATGTTTTCCCTGTTCATTCCAGTTCCCCGTTTCACACGATTTTCCCTCGGCACTCCATGCACGCGCGTGCACCCGATGCCATTTTTAAAATTCAATCACGATATCGACGGCAAAGACAATCCCCCTTCGGGGCCATACAGGGTAAATCGGTTGGCAGCAGTGCCGCAGCCACGGCAAAACCGGCAATTGCCAAGCAATATGAAAGACTTTGCTAACGGAAGAACCGTCGCCAGACGGCATTAGCCCGAGGAAAGGCGCAACCACTCCGCACAGCCCTGGAGCGCCGTCCGGTCGTCGAGGAGCAGGTGAACAGGGAAGCGCTCCATGAAGTCCGTCTGGCGGCCTTTCGCCCGGAACGCATCGAGGAACGTCGGGTCCTGCACCAGCGGTCCGGCAAAGGCACGCGAGACGCCACCGGAGAGATAGACGCCGGAAAAGGGCAGATAGGCGAGCGCAAGATCGCCGCAGACCCGCCCGAGCAGGCGCATGAACGTATGCCCGGCCTGTTCGCAATCCCTGTCCGCCCGGGCGACCGCAAGGCGCGACACCTCCGCAGCCGTCGCAACGCAGGGCGCACGGCCGGCCTCAGCACATTGCCATTGATAGATCTCAAAGAGGCCGCGGCCCGACAGGGCGCGTTCCACCGACGCCCGCCCGCGCCCGGCCGAAAGCGCGCCCTGCAGCGAGAACTCCGCCGCGCCGGCCAGCGGCAGCGTCATATGACCGCATTCCGCCGCCACGACATGCGGTGCCCCGCCGAAGCGGGAGGGACACCACGCCGAGGCATTGAAGCCCGTACCCGCGCCGAGCACCAGACGCGGCCCCGGCTGGCGGGGCGCCCTGCCCGGTGTCAGGCACTGCGTCTCGAGCTTCTCCACCTGCCCCATCGCATAACCGAGCGCCTCGAAATCGTTGATGAAATCGACCCGGTCGGCACCGCAGGTCTCCGCCACGCGATCACGCCTGATGGTCCAGTCCCGGTTCGTCAGCGTGGCCCCCTCAGCCGTCGCCACGGCCGCAAGCGCAATACAGACGCTGTCGACGCGATTCTCCCCGCGTCCGCGCAGGTACGTCGCGGCGACGGCATAGAAATCCTCGAAGTGGTCATTGGCATAGCTGCCCGCGCTCCCGGGCAACAGGATGCCGTCGCGGACAAGGCCGAGGCGGGTGTTGGTCCCGCCGATGTCGCAGGCAAGTGCAAGCATGGAGATCCGCCTATCGCGCAATCGGCTGCGCCGAACCGCTGGCGGCCGCCCGATAGGCGGCATCGATCATCGCGAAGGCTCTGCGGCCGTCCTCTATCGTGACCGGCATCGGGCCGCCGTTCTTCAGCGCATCGACGAAGGCCCAGGCGACATGTTCGTGGAACACGCCCGTCTTGAACGATGGCACGACCGGCAGGGCGGACCATCCCTCCGCCTCGCCGCGCCGGAAGACGCGCAGGAAATCCGCCTCGCGCGTCGGGCGTGAGGCGATGTCCACGCCGGAAAGCAGGATCGAGCCCTCCGTCCCGTAGATTTCGATCGAGGTATCCGCGCCGGCAAAACACCAGCTCGTCGTCACCTCGGCGATCATGCCGTCCGCATAGCGGAAGGTGGCGACCGCCGTGTCCTCCACCGGCAGGCCGAGCGTGGAGGAAAGCGTGGCATAGGCGGTTTCCGGCTCGCCGAACATCCAGCGCAGGAAATCGGCGGCATGCACGCCCTCGTCGAGCAGCGTGCCGCCGCCCGAGCGCGCCGGATCGACGAACCAGGCGGAGCGAAAGGCCTCCGCCAGGCCGTGGCTGTGGCCATGCCGCACGCGACACAGCGTCACCCGGCCGAGCGCCTTCTCCTTGAGGAGGCGCGCGATCTCGTGGTTGGCCGGGTCGAAACGCTTCGGGAAACTCTGCATGAAGCGGATGCCTTTGCGTGCCACCACGTCGGCGATGGCATCGCACTGGGCGCGGTCGATGCCGAGCGGCTTTTCGCAGAGCACCGGCCGGCCGGCGGCGGCCGCCGCCTCCACCAGTGCCAGGTGGTCGCTCGTCGCCGAGCAGATGGCGACCGCATGGCTCTGGCGGATGAGGCCGGGAAGGTCCTGCGCCACATCGAGGCCATGGCGGGCGGCAAACTCCGCGGCCGCCGTTTCGGACGCATCCCAGACGCCGACGACCTGTACCTCGGGCCGTTCCAGAAAGGCGCAGGCCCAGAAATTGGCGTGGTAGTGCGCAACGCCGAGTATCGCGATCTTCAGGCGCATCCGGCCTTCTCCCCTTCCCCGCATACCGGCATCCGCGTGCCGGCCCGTGCTGCTGCATAGAGCGTTTCCGCCACCTCGACCGAGCGCAGCCCGGCGGCGGCCGTGTCGTCCGCTGGTGCTTCACCCCGCACGATGGACAGCCAGTGGCGGTGATGGGCCGCGCCGAGCGGCTCTTCCGGCAGGTCGGGCGCCACCCAACCCGCCGCGTCGGTGACGGACGGCGCGTGCATGGCCGCCGCGCCGCGCTCGGTGCGCAGCCAGACCGTGCCGCGTTCGGCATAAAGTTCCAGGCGAAAGCGGTCGCATCCGGCAAGCTCGGTATAGCTCATCTCGTGGCTCACCCGCGCGCCGCCGGCCAGCCGGTAGGTGGCGAGCACATTGTCCTCCAGCTCCGTGCGCACGATGCGGCCATCGGCAAGCCGGCGCTCCGGCCTCGCCGTCGTCATGTCGGCGGCAACGGTTTCAATCGGGCCGAGGAGATGCTGGACGAGATCGATGCCGTGCACGCCGAGCTGCATGACGACGCCGCCCGAAACGTTGCCGGGCTTGAAGAACCAGTCGTTCCAGTCCGCTCCGGGCGTGGCGTTGCGAAGGCGCACCGAATGGATCGCGCCCAGCGCGCCGGCCGCGATCTGGCTGCGCAGCCAGCGCACCTCCGGGAAATGGCGGTGCATGAAGCTGACGGTGAGGCTCCGCCCCGCCCGTTCGTCCGCGGCGAGGATGGCGCGGCACTGGACGCTGTCGAGCGCCATGGGCTTTTGCAGCAGCACGGACTTGCCGGCCTCCAGCGCATCGATGGCGATGCGCTCATGCGTGTCGTCGGGCGTCGCGATCACCACGGCGTCGATGGCGCTGTCGTCGAGCACGCGGCGATAGTCGGTCTCGGCCCGGCCGATGCCGAGCGCTTCGGCCCTCGCCTGCGTCGCCTCCGCCCGCCGGCCGACGAGCGCGGCGACATCCGCTCCGCCGGCGGCGCGAAGGCCGTTGATGTGATAATCGGCGATGAAGCCCGCGCCGATGACGGCGACGGCGATCCGATCGGCAGCCGAACGGGACATGGTGATCAATCCGCTTGGGTGGCAGGGGGGCGCCGGCCCATGGCAGGCGCCCGGTTTCTTCAGGGCGTCCACTGACCCTCGACCGACACGGCCGCGGCATTCACCGCCTTCAGCGGGGCGGTATAGGTATAGGTGAGCACGTCCTTCGCCTCGCCCGGAATGCGGTTCGTCGCCTTCAGGTAATCGACGATCGCCGCCATGTCCTCGACATAGGACGGATCGACATCCGGCGTGAAGGTGTAGTCGCCGAGGAGCGCGGCGTTCATCTCCACCGGCTGCTTCTGGAAATCGGAGAAGATCTTCAGGACCTCGTCCTTGTTGGCGGGGTCGGCCACATAGGCCTGCGCCTTGGCGAGCACCTTCACCAGCGCTTCCGTCGCGACGGGATGGGCGCGCACCCAGTCCTGCGAGGCGACCCAGACGGTGCGGTTGTTGGAAACGGCGACGTCCTCGCCGCTGTTCTTGGCGAAGAAGCTCTTCGTGCCCGTATGCACGATCTTCGCACCCTGCTCCTGCACCGCGCGATAGGGGAAGGGCTCCCAGAAGACGATGCCCTGGATCTCGTTGTTGGCCATGGCGGCCATCGCCTCCGGCGGCGCAAGGTTCACCGTCTGGAGCTTCGTCTCGTCGAGGCCGTAGTGCTTGGCGACATTGGCAAGCAGGGCGCCTGACGTGGAGGAGACCAGAAGGCCGAGCTTCACCTTGGTGAGGTCTTCCGGGTTCTCGACGCCGGCATCCTGGCGCACCACGATCTTCTCCAGCCCGTGGCTGACGGCATTGGTGCCGAGGACCACCACGGGCACGCCGTTATGCGCCATCGAGACCGGCGGCAGGTTGCCGGGCGTCCAGAGCTGGATCTCGTCGGCAAGCAGCGCCTCGCCGGCGAGATTGCCGGAGGCGAAGGTCTTGAACTCGACGTTCTTGAAGCCGGCCTCGTCGAACCAGCCCTTCTCCTTGGCGACGATATGGACGAGGAACGGCAGGCCCGGACCGATGCTGATGGACAGCGTGTCGGTTTCCACGTCCGCGGCGGCGGACGGGCCAGCCGCCAGGAGCATGCCGGCCATGGCGGCGGATATCAGGGATTTCAAGACGATGCGCATGTGGTTCTCCCTCTCGTTATACGTCAGGCGCCGTGCCAGCGCCCGATCCAGCGTTTGATCGCGGCGCCGATCGCCGCGTCGGTGATGAGGTTGAGCGCGCCGATGAGCAGGATGCCGACGACGATGACGCCGACGGAACCGCCGGTGTTGCGCTCGTTGATGATCATGTAGCCAAGCCCCCGGTCGGCGGCGATCAGCTCGGCGGCGACCAGCACCCCGAAGCTCAGCCCCCAGCCGATGCGCACGCCCGTCGCAAGATCGGGCGCGGCGGCCGGCACGGCGACGCGCAGGAGCAGCGGTACGCCGCTGAGGCCGAAGGTCTGCGCTGCCTTCAACAGCATCGGATCGATGCTGCGCATGCCCTGATAGGCCGCCGTGACGACGGGAAAGAAGGCGCCGAGGAAGATGATGAAGAATTTCGACGGCTCGCCGAGGCCGAACCAGATGATCGCAAGCGGGATCCAGGCGAGCGGCGGGATCGGCCGCAGGAGCTCGATCAGCGGCCGCGCGAGGGCGCCGAAGCCGCGATACCAGCCCGCCGCGATGCCGACCGCCGCCCCGGCCAGCGCACCCAGCAGGAAGCCGGAAAAGACGCGCAGCAGGCTCCAGAACAGGTTGTCGGCGACGGTCTCGGCCGTCAGGCGCTCGGCCGCCGCGCGGATGGCAAGCGACGGGCTCGGAAAGATCGCCGGGTCGACCAGCCCAGTGCGGGCGCTGATTTCCCAGGCGGCGACGGCGAGGAACGCGCCGATGAGGCCGAGGGTCAGGTCGCTGGCGGCGGAAAGGCGGGAAAGCGGCTTCATCGGCGCACCCGGTCGAGATCGCCCGCCCAGGGCAGCATGGCGCGTTCCAGCGCCATCAGGCCGGCGGAGATGGCAAAGCCGATGAGGCCGATGACCAACATGCCGATGATGGTGATCTCGCTGCGATAGAAGGTGCGGGCCTCCATGATGAGCGCGCCGAGCCCTTGGATCGTCCCGATCATCTCGGCGCCGACGATGACCATGAAGCCGACGCCGAGCGCCATGCGCGCGCCGGCGAAGATGCGCGGCAGGGCAGCCGGCAGCACGACGCTGCGATAGAGCTCCAGCCCCTTCAGGCCGAAGGTGCGCGCGGCCCTGACGAGCGTCGGATCGACATAGCGCACGCCGGCGATCACATTGGACAGCATGACCCAGAAGCAGCCGTAGCCGATGAGGAAGACCTTGGTCAGCTCGCCCGCGCCGAACCAGACGATGACGAGCGGCAGGAGGCTCAGCGTGGCGACCGAGCGGCAGAAGACGATGAGCGGCGCCGTCAGCTTGTCCACGACAGGCAGGGCACCGATGACGAGGCCGAGCGGGATCGCCAGCGCGAGCGCCGCGCCGTAGCCCTGAAGCACCCGCAGAATGGTGGTCAGCGCATGCGACCAGATCGACACGCCCGTCGGAAAGCCCGTCGTCGACAGTTCGACGAATCCCCGCGCGATGCGGCTGACCGGCGGGAACTGGTAGGGCTTGAGGAAGCCGTAGCGCACCCCCGCCTCCCAGAGAAGGAGAAGAACCGTGAAGGCGGCGAGCGGCGGAAGGGCCTGGACAAGTTTGCGCGTCATGTCGAAAGCTCGTTCCAGATGGCCTGGTAGAGCGCATTGAAACCCGGATCGGTGCGCAGGCGCGGGCGCGGCAGGTCGACCGGGAAGATACGCTTGATGCGCCCCGGATTGGACGCCAGCAGTACGATCCGGTCCGACAGCGTCAGGGCCTCGCTGATCGAATGGGTGACGAAGACGATGGTCTTGCGCCGCGCCTCCCAGATGCGCAGCAGCTCCTGCTGCAATTCGATGCGCGTCAGTTCGTCGAGCGCGCCGAAGGGTTCGTCCATCAGGAGGATCTGCGGATCGAGCGCCAGCGCGCGGGCAATGGAGACGCGCTGCTGCATGCCGCCGGACATTTCGCGCGGATAGCGCCCTGCCGCCGCGTCGAGGCCGACGAGCGACAGGAGCTCCAGGGCGCGCCGGCAGCGCTCGGCCTTGGCAAGGCCCGACTTGCGGAAGCCGAAGGCGACATTGTCCACCGCCGTCAGCCAGGGAAACAGCGCATGCTGCTGGAAGACGACGCCCTGCCCCTGCCCCGGCCCGGTGACGACCTTGCCGGCAATGGCGATGCGGCCGGCCGAGACGTCCTCCAGCCCGGCGATCATGTTGAGGAGGGTCGTCTTGCCGCAACCACTGCGGCCGATGAACGAGACGAATTCGTTCTCGGCGATGGCGAGATCGACATTGTCGAGCACCGGCACGGCGCCGCCGCTGCGCTGCGTGAACACCTTGCGCGCGCCATCGATGCGGATGAAGGCCGCTTCGGCAGGCCCGCGGCCTCCCACGCCGGTATCCGGGCTGCGTCGTTCCATGACAGGGCTCTGCGACACGACGGACTCCCCTTCCGATCGCTGCGACGGATGGCTTTTGCCATTCCGGGATCAAGCGTATACGTGAAAATCAAATTGTAAAGTGCAATTTGTATCCGCTATAATACAATCAGGCGTGAACAGGAGGCCCACCTCCCCGCATCATCAGCCGAAGAGGCGGGATTGCCGGGGCGGGATTCAAAATGTATCCGGTTGGAAGCAACAAGAAGCAGACACGAATCGACGATCGGGGCAGACCTTTGCGCGCAGCCTCTTCACATGCGGTCCTTGCATCCCTGCGGGACCAGATTGCCCGGCTGGACGACGGCGCACGGCTGCCGACGGTGCGCGAGCTGATGCGCAGCCACCAGGTCAGCCAGGCGACCGTGCAGGAGGCGCTGACGCGCCTGCGCGAGGAAGGACTCCTCACCTCGCAGGTCGGCCGCGGAACCTATGTCGTCAAGGATGGCGAGGCGGCCGCGCAGGACGGCGCCGACGCCGCCAGGCACCTCGACAGCCTGCTGATCCTGTCGAATGCCAGCCTCAACGAGCGCTGCGTGCTGGTGCAGAACCACATCGTCGGGCACCTATCGCGCACGGGCAGCAAGGTGGTGCAGATCTCCTACCACAATACCGGTCACCTGCTGGACATCCTGACGTCGGTTCCGGATTTCGACGCCGCGATCCTGCAATCCCACTACGAGAACATCCCGATCCGGCTGCTCCATCTCCTCCAGGGCAAGACGCGCGCCCTCGTCGTCGACGGGAATTCCGTGGCGGGCGTCGATATCGACCGGGTCGGCACCGACTGGGAGGAGGCGCTGGATCTCGCGCTGGAGCATCTTTCGGAGTTGGGACACCGCTCCATCGCGCTGGTTTCGCTGGATTCCATGGCCCAGCCCATCCTGTCCGTGCGGCGCGCCTTCGACCGGCTCGGCCGCCGCCACAAGGCCGGCTGGGAACACACCGAAAGCATCGCGCTCGGCGGGGTGCTGCATCCCACCCAACGGGTCGGCGACGCCCTGAAGACGGCGCTCGGCGCATTGGTCGACCGGCACGGCCGGCTTCCCTTCACGGCGATGGCGACGCTCGGCATTTCCGATTCCCTCGGCATCCGGCAATGCCTCACCGAAATGGGTATCTCCTGCCCGCAGGACCTCAGCCTCGTCGTGCTCGGCCACCACGACGTTCCGACCGAGCATTTCGGCTTCATGAGCATGGCCGGCAGCTCGTATCTGGCCGCTGCCAGGAGCCTGATCGAGGTCATCCACAAGCGCATCGCGGCGCCGCGCGAGGCGCCGCAGATCGTCTATCTCGACTGCCTCGCCGAGTTCCGCGACAGCACCGGCACGCCGCCCCGCTGAAACACAGGCGCCGGCCGGGCGACGGCGCACGCCCTCACCCAAAAAACAGGCTTGCATCGAGGGATGCATCTGCTACGGTACAATACATATTGTATCAGTCGAGTTTGCCCGGAGCATGGCGCGTCCTGGCCATTCGCAATGGGGAGGGTGCAGTATGTTGGGTGAGCGTCTGCCGGAGCGGCTCCAGCCGCTTGCCTCGCGCTTCGGCGTCCGGCCCTATTACGGCGACATCCACAATCACTGCGACATTTCCTACGGCCATGGCAGCCTCGAACAGGCGCTGCGCCGGGCGCGCCGACAACTGGATTTCGTCTCCGTCACCGGGCATGCCTACTGGCCCGACATGCCGGTCGACGATCCGCGCGTCGCCCATATCGTCGATTTCCACGTCAAGGGCTTCGCCAGGCTCGAAAAGCTGTGGGGCACCCATTTCGATACGCTGGCGGCGGCGGACGAGCCGGGCGTCTTCACCGTCTTCCCGGGCTACGAAATCCATTCCTTCGCCCATGGCGACTATACGATCGTCTATCGCGACATCGCCCGCCAAGAGGTGATCAAGGCCGATACGCCGGCAGAACTGCACGCCCGGCTGCGCGCCGCCTATGGCGACGGCGTCTTCGCATTCCCGCACCATATCGGCTACCGCCTCGGCGCGCGCGGGGTGAACTGGGATACGGTCGTGGAAGACCTTTCGCCTGTCATGGAGATCATCTCCATGCACGGTTGCTCCGAGACGTCGGTCATGGACCGGCCGTTCCTGCATTCCATGGGCCCGAGCGACGGCCAGTCCACCGCCCGCCATGGCCTCAACCGCGGCATCCGCTTCGGCTTCCTCGGCAATACCGACCATCACAGCGGCTATCCCGGCTCCTACGGCCACGGCCGCTCGGCCGTCTATGCACCGGAAAACTCCCGCACGGCCCTGTGGGACGCCGTCCACCGGCGCCGCACCAATGCGCTGACCGGTGATGCAAGCCATCTCTTCTTCGCGATCGGCGACGCCATGCAGGGCGGCAGCGTGGCCGCCGGCGGACATGACATGCTGGAGCTTGAAGCGGTCGCGGGCGGCGCTATCGACTATATCGACCTCATCCGCAACGGCGACGTCGTCGGCCGGGTGACACCGGACCTGCAACAAAGCCCGATCGACACCGCCGACGGCAGCATGGAAACCCTGCTCGTGCTGGAACTCGGCTGGGGCGCACGCGGAAAATTCCACGACTGGCAAGGCTCGCTGGAGCTTTCCGGCGGCGACATCCTCTCCGTCGAGCCGCGCCTGCGCGGTTCCGAAGTGGTCTCGCCGCTGGAGGGTGGCGGCGACGCGAAGGACGAAAACGACATTCGCCTTTCCGGCAACCGCATCGACTTCACGATCCGCTCGATCGCCAACCCCAACAACACCACCGCCGCCATGCAGGCCATCGCGGCTCGCATCCGCATCACGCCGGATGCGAGGGTCCGCTTGGTGCTCGACGGCCAAAGCTTTGAGGCGAGCGCCGAGCGCCTGCTCGAAGGCGCGCTTTCGGGCAATCTCGGCCCGATCGACAGCCCCGCCTTCCGCCTGCACCCACTGCCGCGCCCGCATCAATGGCAGTGGCGCGGCGGGCTCGCCATCGAGCCGCTGCGCAAGGGCGACTGGATCTATGCCCGCATGCGCCAGGCCAATGGCCAGTGGAACTGGGCGAGCCCGATCTTCTGCGAATAGGAAACCGGGGAAGCCCCGTTTTCCGCGATGCCGAAAGCAAGCACTGAACATTCATGAGGCAATGGGAGACTCATCGATGACCTCTACGACCCGCATTCCAAGACGCAACGTCCTCAAGGGCGTTGGCATGGCGGCCGCCGCCAGTCTCGTTCCCGGCGCATTCCGGCCGCTTTACGCCGCCAGCGTCGCGCCGATCACCATCGTGATCAACCAGTCGCCCTGGTTCGAAAGCTTCCGCAAGACGGTGGAAGTCTACGAGGCCGAAACCGGCAACAAGGTCGAGCTCGACGTCAACCCCTTCGCGGGTTCGCTCGAAAAGCAACGCAACTCCGTACGAGCGAGCGCGGGCCAGTACGACATCCTGATCATGAACTCCGGCTGGTTCGCCGAGATGTATGCCGGCGGCTTCGTCGAGGCCATCACCGACATCGACCCCGGCTTCCAGCTCGATCCGGAGGTCTACACGCTCGGCGACACGATCTACTATGACGCCGCCGACAAGACGATGACCAAGGCCGGCAAACTGATGTCGATGCCGGTCTCACCGCTGATTCCGATGCTCTACTATCGTGGCGACCTCTACGAGGAGGCCGGCCTTTCGGCACCGAAGACCTTCGCCGAACTGGAAGCCAACGCCAAGAAGTTCCACAACCCGCCGGGCATGTACGGCATCGTGCAGCGCGGCGCGCGCGGACCGCACACCGTCGCATACGACTTCTACCCCTATCTCTACGGTTTCGGCGGCGGCATCTTCAAGGACCAGTCGACGGGCGACTACTCCGTCACGCTGAATTCCGACCAGGGCCGCGAAGCGCTCGACTACTATGTGCGCCTCGCCAAGGAAGCCGGCCATCCCAAGACGGCGGCCTCCGACCAGGCCGAGGTCATCCAGGCCATGGTGACCGGCCATACGGCGCATATCATGATGGTCATCGCTGCCTGGTCGCAGATGGACGATCCCAACAAGTCCGCCATCGTCGACAAGGTCGAATGGGCACCGACGCCCTCCGTCGAAGGCTTCCCCACCTCGCCCGGCCTCGGCCACTGGCTGGCCGGCATTTCCAAGAACGTGCCCGACGACCGCAAGCGCGCCGCCGTGGAGTTCCTGCGCTGGTTCCAGACGAAGGCCGCACAGCTCGAAACGGCCAAGGCCGGCGGCATCCCCGTCCATGCGGCAGTCTACAAGGAGCCGATCGCCGACGAGCGCCGCTATCGCTGGATGAAGCCACTCGCCGAAGCCCTGCCGCATGCGGTGAACATCTACCAGTTCCCCGAGGCGAGCGAGGTCATCTCGGTGCTGGAGCTCGGGCTCAACCGGGCCGTCGCCGGCGAGATCACGACCGTCGACGCGCTGAACGGCATGTCCGACGAGATCGAGAAGATCATGGCCGGCCATGCCTACAAGACCGGCAAGCTCGATCCGCTGAAGTAAGGACCGGACCATGGCCGCCGCGCAAGCCCAGATCCAATCGTCCCCGCGGCGGCCGACACAGGTCTTCGAAGACCGCGGCCAGCGTCTCTGGCGCTGGCTGACCTTCTCGCCGGCCCTCGCCATGATGCTCGCCCTCAGCGTCCTGCCCATCGCAAACCTGTTCCTCACCAGCTTCCAGAACATCACCTGGGCGGACGGGCAGCAGGTGCGCACTTGGGTGGGCCTCACCCATTACCAGGCGCTGTTCTCCGACAGCCTTTTCGGCGCCGGCATCTCCAACACGCTGATCTTCGCCTTCGGCGCCGTCGCCGGCCAGATGGTCCTCGGCTTCGCCATGGCGCTGCTCTGCACCAAGATCGTACGTGGCCGCGTGCTCTACCGGGCGATCTTCATCCTGCCCATCCTCATCCCGGGCATCGTCATCGGCGCCATCTGGAAGCTCATGCTCAATTTCGACTTCGGCCTCGTCAACAAGGCCCTCGGCCTCGTCGGAATCCTGCCGCATGACTGGCTGGGCAGTCCCGAAACAGCCCTCTTCTCGGTCATCGTCGTCGACATCTGGCACTGGACGCCGTTCTGCTTCCTGCTGTTCCTGGCGGGGCTCGAATCCCTGCCGCAGGATGTCTTCGAGGCCGCCAGGATGGACGGCGCGGGCGCCTGGCAGGAGCTGATCTACGTCACGCTGCCGCTGATGATCCCGACGATCGTCGTCACCTTCGCCTTCCGCCTCGTGCTCGCCTTCAAGGTCTTCGACGAGGTCTATCTCCTCACCAGCGGCGGCCCCGGCACCTCGACCGAGGTGATCAGCTTCACGCTCTACCAGCGCTTCTTCACCGAGGACAAGGCGGGCTACGGCTCGGCCATGTCGGTCACCGTCATCTTCCTCGTCTCGCTGCTTCTCGTCGTCGCCCTTTCGGCGCGCCGCCGCACGGGAGCCACCTCATGAGCCGGCGCACCCATTCCGCCCTTCCGGTCCATATCACATTGGCGATCGGCGCCGCGCTCGTCCTCGTGCCGATCATCTGGACCGTCGCGGCCGGCTTCCGCACGCAGATCTCGCTTCTGATGGGTGATGTGCTCTTCACGCCGATCGGCAGCAACTTCGCCGAGGTGCTCTGGTCGAAGACCTCCGACTTCCTTCTCAACTACCGCAACTCGATCATCGTCGGCATCGCCAGCACCCTCCTGTGCGTCGTCGTCGCCACGCTTGCCGCCTTTTCGCTCAACCGGATGCGCTGGCCCGCCTGGACCGTGCATCTCTTCCTCGCCTGGACGATGATCTTCCACATGATCCCGCCGGTGGCACTGGCGAGCGCCTGGTTCACCATGGCGCGGGCGGTGGGGCTGGAAAACACCTTCACCGGTCTGATCCTCGCCCATGCGACGCTCAACCTGCCGATGGCGATCTGGCTGATGGCTGTCTTCGTGCGCGACGTGCCGAAGGAGCTGGAGGAGGCGGCGATCATGGACGGGGCGGATACGCCGCATATCCTGTGGCATGTCATCCTGCCGCTGATCACGCCGGGCCTTGCCGCGACCTCGATCCTCACCTTCATCTTCTCCTGGAACGAATTCGCCGTCGCCCTGACACTGACGATGAAGCAGACGGCCACCGTGCCTGTCGCCATCGCCAAGTTCGCCCAGGATTTCGAGATCCAGTACACCCAGATGGCCGCCAGCGCCGCGCTGGCCATGGTCCCGGCCATCCTCGTGCTGCTCGTCGCGCAGCGCTACATCGTCAAGGGGCTCACGCAAGGAGCAGTGAAATAGCATGAAGGCGGTTTTTGTCCTGTTCGATTCCCTCAACCGGCACCTGCTCGGGCCCTATGGCGGAACACGCATCCCGACGCCGAATTTCGACCGGCTCGCCGCCCGCAGCGTGACCTTCGACAAGCACTATGTCGGCAGCCTGCCCTGCATGCCGGCAAGGCGCGACATGCTGACCGGCCGCCTCACCTTCCTGCACCGCAGCTGGGGGCCGCTGGAGCCCTTCGACAATGCCTTCCCGGAAATCCTGCACCGGGAGCGCGGCACCTACAGCCATCTGGTGACCGACCATTTCCACTATTGGGAGGACGGCGGGGCGACCTATCACAACCGCTACGATTCCTATGAATTCGTGCGCGGCCAGGAGGGCGACCGCTGGAAGGCGATGGTGCAGCCGCACTGGGAGCGCCTGCGCGAGAAATACCACGCCCGCCAGTTCAGCGACCAGCGCCGCTCCTATTTCGGCCAGAACATCATCAACCGCGAGTTCATCAAGGAAGAGAAGGACTTCCCCTCCGTGCGCTGCTTTGCCGAGGGCTTCGACTTCCTCGACCGCAACCGCGACGCCGACAACTGGATGCTGCAGATCGAGACCTTCGATCCGCACGAACCCTTCACGGCGCCCGAGCGTTTCAAGGCGCAGTTCGATACCGGCTGGCAAGGCCCGATCCGCGACTGGCCGCGCTATGGCCGCGTCGACGAGCTGCCGGAGGAATGCGAGGAGCTGCGCGCCAACTACTATGCGGTGGTGGCGATGTGCGACCACCTGCTCGGCGAATTGCTGGACTATTTCGACCGCCACGAGCTGTGGAAGGACACCGCCCTCGTCGTCACCACCGATCATGGCTTCCTGCTCGGCGAACACGACTTCTGGGCCAAGAACCGCATGAACCTCTACGAGGAAGTGGCGCATATCCCGCTCTTCCTGCACGACCCGCGCCATGCGGAACGCGCGGGAAGCCGCTCCGGGGCGCTCACCCAGTCGATCGACCTTGCGGCGACCTTCCTCGACCTCTTCGGCGCCACACCACCGGCCGAGAACGAAGGCTTTTCGCTTTGCGCCATGGCCGACGGCACAGCGCCGCGCCAGGGCGCCCTGTTCGGCTATTTCGGCGGGGCTGTGAACGTTGCCGATGGCCGATACACCTATCATCGCTTCCCGGAGGACCTGTCGCAGCAGGAACTCTATCAGTACACGCTGATGCCGACGCATATCTTCTCGCCGTTCACGCCGGCCGAGCTTGCCTCCGTCGAACTCTCGCCGCCGCTTGATTTCACCAAGGGCGCGACTCTCCTCAAGGTGCCGGTGATCGAGCGTTCGCCGATGTACAACAACTACGGCCCCGGCGCGCTGCTCGAATCCGAAACGCGCCTCTACGATCTTGAAAGCGATCCCGGGCAGGAAAAGCCGCTCGCCGATCCCGGTGAGGAGCGGCGCCTTGCAGAACTGATGGCCCGGCTGATGCAGGCGAACGGCGCGCCGCCCGAAGCCTTTTCACGTTTGGCCTTCGATGCCGTTTCGGGAGAAGACCATGGCTGAAGTCCAGATCCGGGACGCCCGCAAATCCTATGGCGCCGTGGAAGTGCTGCGCGGCGTCGACGTCGAGGTCAGAGACGGCGAGTTCGTCGCACTGGTCGGGCCGTCCGGCTGCGGCAAGTCCACCCTCTTGCGCATGATCGCTGGGCTGGAGGGCATTTCCGGCGGCGAGATCCGTATCGGCGCGCGCGTCGTCAACGATATCCCGCCGAAACAGCGCGACGTCGCCATGGTCTTCCAGAACTATGCGCTCTATCCGCACATGACCGTCGCCAAGAACATGGGCTTCTCGCTGAAGCTCGCCGGCAAGCCGAAGGACGAGATCGACAGGCGCGTTGCGGCCGCCGCCGAGATCCTCGACCTCTCCACCCTGCTCGACCGCCTGCCGCGCCAGCTCTCGGGCGGGCAGCGCCAGCGTGTGGCGATGGGCCGCGCCATCGTGCGGAACCCACGCGTCTTCCTGTTCGACGAGCCGCTGTCCAACCTCGACGCCAAGCTGCGCGTGCAGATGCGCGCGGAAATCAAGGCGCTGCACCAGCGCCTCGGCACGACGACGGTCTATGTCACCCATGACCAGGTCGAGGCGATGACCATGGCGGACAAGATCGTCGTCATGCGGGCCGGCGTGGTCGAGCAGGTGGGCTCGCCGCTCGATCTCTACGACCATCCCGCCAACATGTTCGTCGCCGGTTTCATCGGCTCGCCGGCGATGAATTTCATCGAGGGGCACATCGAGAAGGGACGGTTCATTTCCGGCTGCGGCCTGTCGGTCGCGACGGGACCGACCGCCGACACCGCCCGGGCCGTGCTCGGCATCCGCCCGGAGCATCTGACGCTCGATCCCGCGGGCACGGCCGCGACCGTCGTGGTCGTCGAGCAGACCGGTTCTGAAACCCTGCTGCTGCTTGACATGGCCGGGCAGAAACTCACCTATCTCGGCCGCGACCGCCTGCCCATTCGGCCGGGCGAGACCGTCCACATCCTGCCGGACGCCACGCGCCTGCATCTCTTCGACCCGCAAAGCGGCCACCGATTGGGCGACAGGCCGGGCACCGCTTGAACCCGGCACCCCGACCGTCAAGACGGCGCGCCGAAGGCGCTACACCTTCCAGATCCCGGCTATGAAGTCCGTCTCTGCCTGTCGGCATCTGCCTACAAGGGGGAGAGGGCTGGCAGCCTGCTTTTCCCGCCAATTCTCCCTATGAGAGTGCCGCAGGTTAAGCCCCTCCCCCTGGTGGGGAGGGGTCTTCAACTCATATCGATTGCCCTGCCGAGCCCAGGACGGAGGCATTGCCGCTGGCGCAGCATGGCTAAGCCCATCGACCGGTGACGCATTTCGGCACATCTGATAACCAATTGCTTACCCTTTGCGGAGTCGATCGGCGCATACAATCAAGAGTAGGTGGGACCACGCGAATGGCTGGGTAAACGTGAGCCCGCTCCATGATGGAGCCGATTCGAGGTGCCATTTCATGCCCATGCAGACCGTTCATCGTCTGACCAACGACCCGACACCCGCCCAGCGTCTTGCCCGTGCCATCAAGGACATCGACAGGCGACTGGACTGGATCCACCGAAACAACCTGCCCGTTCCCCTGAACGCCTATCGTGCCCGACGCATCCTGCACGAGGCGCTTGCCCGTTGTCGCGAGCGCAATAGCATTCTCCCGCCGGCTCGCTGACGGGAGACACTGCGCGAGCGGATGCGATGCCCAAGCCGCGCCGGTCGCGCAGGGACCCGGTCGAGCGATACGAGGCGCTCCCGGGTCTTTCCTTTGCAATCAGAACTCAATGCCTGAAGCAGAGCGGGCAGCCACGCACCGCACCGCCGAGCCCAACGCGGCACGGCTGAAGGCTCTTTTCAGACGGCGAGGACGAAGTGGTTTTCGCCTGCCGTGACGACCTCGCTCTGGTCCTTCGCCGCGATGCGGCGGACGGCCTCCACCGCGCCGGGGTCGATCCGCGAGGCGGCATCGGAGAAGCGGCACGCCGGATCGGGCACGGCCGACAGCAACAGCTTCGTATAGGGATGCTGCGGATTGTCGATCACCGCGCCGCAATCGCCCCATTCGACGATCTGGCCGCTATACATGACCGCGATATCCTCCGCGACGTAGCGGGCGGTGGCGATGTCGTGGGTGATGTAGAGGAGGCCGAGATTGCGCGCCGCCTTCATCTCGTTGAGCAGGTTCAGCACGCCGAGGCGCACCGAGACGTCCAGCATCGAGGTCGGCTCGTCCGCGACGAGGACCTGCGGGCGGGCCGCGAGCGCGCGGGCGATGTTGACGCGCTGGCGCTGGCCGCCGGACAGTTCGTGGGGGTATTTCGGGGCGACGATGGCGGGATCGAGCTTGACGCCGGCAAGCTGCTCGAAGACCGCGGCGTCGAGGTCGGCAGATCGGATATCCGGGCGGTGCAGGCGCAGCGTCCGCTTCAGGTGATAGGCGATGGTGTGCGCCGGGTTGAGCGAGGCGAACGGATCCTGGAAGATCATCTGCACGGCCTGCCGGTAGGTGGCAAGGTCGCGGCCGCGCCGGCCCGCCGTCGGCTCGCCCTTGAACAGCACGCGGCCGCTCGTCGGCAGGTATTCCAGCATGGCCATGCGCGCGCAGGTCGTCTTGCCGCTGCCCGATTCCCCGACGATGGCGAGCGCCCGCCCGCTGTGGAGTGCGAAATTGACCGAGCGCGCGGCCCGCACGCCGCCCGTTTCGCTGCCGAAGGTCTTGCTGACAGTGTCAAAGCGCAGAAGCGGTTCGTTCATCCGAGCACACCTCCCTTGAGCGAGGGGAACGAGGCCCAGAGCCTCTTCGTATAATCGTGTCGCGGCGTGCGGAAGATCGCCTCCGACGGTCCCTGTTCCACCATCCTGCCCGACAGCATGACGCCGATGCGGTCGCAGAACTGCACCATCAGCCCGAGATCATGGGTGATGAACAGCACGGAAAAGCCGCGCTGGCGGCGCAGTTCGTCGATCCGTTGGAGGATTTCGCGTTGCACCACCACGTCGAGCGCCGTCGTCGGCTCGTCCATGACGACGAGCTTGGGATCGAGCGCCATGCAGATGGCGATGACGATGCGCTGGCGCATGCCGCCGGAGAACTGGTGCGGATAGTCGCGCATGCGCTCCGGCCTGATGTCGACGAGCGTCAGCATCTCGGCGGTGCGGTCGCGCGCCTCCTTGCGCGTGCAGCCGGTATGGGTGCGCAGCACATCGTAGAACTGCTCCTCGATGCGCAGCACCGGGTTCAGCGAGTTCATCGCGCTCTGGAACACCATCGCCACCTCGCGCCAGCGGAAATCGGCGAGCGCCCGTTTGTCGAGGCCGAGCACGTCGCGGCCGGCAAGGCGGATCTCGCTGCCCTTGCGGATCAGCGCCGGCGGGCCATGCAGCCGGCTGACGGCAAAGGCGATGGTGCTCTTGCCGCAGCCCGATTCCCCGGCAAGCCCGAAGACCTCCCCCGGCGCGACGTCGAAGGAGACGTCGTCCACCGCACGAAAATCCGTCTCCGCGCCGATATAGTCGATCGTGAGGTTCCTGACGGAAAGCAAGGCGTCGCTCACAGGCGTCCCTCCCCGGATCTGATGAGGCTCGACCAGCGGGCAAGGCGCCCGCCGGTGCGCAGCCGCGGATTGGCAATCTCATCCACCGCGAAGTTGAGCAGCGACAGACCGATGCCGAGCAGCGCCAGCGCCAGGCACGGCGCAAGGATGTCCCACCAGGCGCCGACCGAGAGCGCCGAGGCCTTCTGCGCGTTGTAGAGCATGGTGCCCCAGGAGATGACGTTGGGATCGCCGAGCCCAAGGAACTCCAGTGTCGCCTCGGTGATGACGGCGAAGATGACGCTGCCGATGAAATTGATGCCGACGATGGAGAAGACGTTCGGGAAGATCTCGAATGCCATGATGCGCCATTGCGGCTCGCCCATCATCTCGGCGGCCTTCACGAAATCCCGCTGCTTGACGGACAGCGTCTCGGCCCGCGTGACGCGCGCCCCCCAGGCCCAGGAGGTGAGGCCGAGGATGAGCGCGATCACCATAGGCCCCGCCTGCCCGACGAAGGAGGCGATGACGAGCAGCAGCGGCAGGTTCGGCACGACCAGCACCATGTTGGTGAGGAAGCTGATCACCTCGTCCGTCTTGCCGCCGCGATAGCCCGCGATGATGCCGAGCGTCGTGCCGACGACGGTGATCAGCAGGCCGGCGGCAAAACCCACGGCGAGCGAGGTCTGCGCGCCATAGATCAGCCGCGCCCAGACATCCTGCCCGAGGCGGGTCGTGCCGAGGATATGTTCGGCCGAGGGCGGCTGGTGCGGCCGGCCGGTGCGGCCGGCGGGATTGTATTCCGTGAGCAGCGGCGCGGCGACCGCCACCAGCACGATGAGGAGCACGATGGCAAGGCCGACGAGCGCCTTGCGGTTGCGGCGAAGGCCGATCAAGAGCTGGCCCATGTCAGCCACTCCCCTTCAGACGCGGGTCGAGCAGAACATAGCTGACATCGACGAGGAAATTGGACACCAGCATGGCGGCGGTCATGACGAGGAGCTGGCCCTGGATGACCGGATAGTCGCGGGCGAGAATCGCCTGATAGAGCGTGTTGCCAAGGCCCGGATAGTTGAACACCACCTCCGTCACCAGCGAGCCGCCGAGCACGGTGCCGAGTGCGATGGCAAGGCTGGAGACCGTCGGCAGCAGCGCATTGCGCGCCGCATACCAGACCATGACGCGCCGGTCGGAAAGTCCCTTGGCGCGGGCCATCACCACATAGTCCTGCCCGAGCAGGTTGATCATGTTGTTGCGCATGGTCACGGTGAAGCCGCCGGTCAGGACGAAGCAGAGCGTGACGAGCGGCAGGATGGCATGATGGGCGACGCTGGCGAAAAAGGCCAGGCTGAAGGACGGATCGAGCGCCGGGTCATGTGCATAGCCCGTCGGGAACCAGCCGAGCGTGAAGCCGAAGACGAAGAGCGCGACGAGCGAGGTGACGACCGCGGGAATCGAGGTGGCGAAGATCGCGGAGACCGACACCACCACGTCGAGCCGGCTGCCCCGCCGCCAGGCGGCGACCATGCCGAGGAAGCTGCCGAGCGCGAAGGAGATCAGCGTCGCCGTGCCGACGAGACCGACGGTCCACAGAAGCGCCCGCCCGAGCAGGTCCGTCACCGGCAGCGGGAAATATTTCACCGAGACCCCAAGGTCGCCGGTAAAGATGCTGGAGAGATAGGTGAGGTACTGCTCCCAGAGCGGCCCGTCGACGAAGCCGAAGGTGAGCTTAAGCGCCTCCAGGCTTTCCGGCGGCAGCTCCGAGCCCGCCGAGGAGAACATCAGCGCCACCGGATCGCCCGGCATCAGGCGCGGCAGGAAGAAGTTGATCGTCGCCGCCGCGATGAAGGCGGCGAGGTAGAACAGGATTCGGCGAAGCAGGAAGAGCATGGTCTGGAACCGGCGGGGCCTGTCACGGTCCCCGCCTCCTCTGTGGACGGATCACGGAACCGGCTGGAGAGCCAGGAGGTTCAGAAGACGTGCGCGATTGTTCCTGGTGATCGACGGATTGGCAAAGGGGTTCTCCTTCGTCGACCAGCCGGTGAAGCGGCTCGTATTGTACTGATACCAGTTCGGATTGTTGAACACCGGCATCAGCGGCAGGTTCTCCGCGACGATGCGCTGGGCCCTGTTCATGATATCCTTCTGCTTGTCGAGATCGGCCGTGTGGGTGAACTCCCCGATCAGCTTTTCGACATCCGCATTGAACCAGCGCTGCGCGGTGAAGCGCGTCTTGCCCTTGTCGGCCTCGGTGAAGGCGCGCTTGTAGGGATAGTACGGCGAAGCTGCGGCCGGCAGGCTGTTGATGGCGGCGTCGAACTTGCCGGAGATGAGGTTCTGGCTCCAGACGGCCTCTTCCGGCGTCTCGATCCTCGCATCGATGCCGACCGCCTTCATGTTGTCGATGGCGATGTTGACGGTGTCGATCCAGTCGGTCCAGCTCGCCGGAACGATGATCGAGAAGGCGATCTTCGTGCCATCAGGGTTGTCGCGCATGCCGTCGCCGTCCTTGTCGACATAACCGGCCTCGTCGAGCAGCGCCGCGGCTGCCGCCTCGTCATAGGTCGCGAACTTACCGAAATCGGTGGTGACGGACGGATCGGCCCAGGCCTTGTAGAGCTCGCCCATCAGGCCCGGGTCCTCGTTCAGCGTCGGATAGCCGTAGCCGGCGATATCGACCATGCCCTGCCGGTCGAGCGCCATGGAAACAGCCTGGCGGAACTTCAGGTCGGAAAAGGCCTTGCGATTGTCGGCATTGGCGCTTTCCTGGTTGAAGACGAAGGCCACCATGCTGCTCGGCGAATACCAGTAGTGGAAGTGCTCCGGGTTCTTGGCGACATAGACCTTCTCGATATCGGGGATGAAGGAGACGCCCCAGTCGAGCGTGCCGTCCACCGTCGCGGTCAGGATCTGGTTGTTGTCGGCAAGCTGCGGGAAGCGCATGCAGTCGACCTTCAGGTGCTCGCCGTCCCAGTAGTTCGGATTGCGGCACTGGTCGTAGGTCTGGCCGGTGAAGCGGGCGATCTCCGTCATCGGACCGCTGCCGACCGGCGTCTCGTTGGAGAAGGTGACGGGATCGGCGATGTCCTTCCAGGCATGCTGCGGCACGATAGGGATCTGCACCAGCGTTTCGGCGGCAAGCGAGGTCGGCTCCTTCATGGTGAAGCGCACGGTCTCGGCATCCGCCACCTCGACACCGTCGATCTGCGTCCAGATGCTGACGAAGTCGAGCGCCGGGAATCTCTTCACGAGATCGAAGCTGAACTTCACGTCCTCGGCGGTCAGCGGCTGGCCGTCGGACCATTTCAGGCCGGAACGCAGCTTGAAATCGATGCTCTTCAGGTCGTCGGAGAGCGTGAAGCTCTCGGCAAGGCGATAGACCGGCTTGTTGCTGTCGAACTGGTTGAAGATGACCAGCGGCTCATAGATGAAATCGAGCGTGCTCTGGCGCGCGGACGTCTGGTTGAAGGGGTTGAAGTTGCGCACCCACGTCGTCGCGGGCTCGATGTTCACGGTCAGCACGGTCTGGGCAGCCGCGGGCGCGGCGCTCAGCATCAGGGCCGCAACGGCCGTCAGGGTCTGGAACTTCATATCGTTCACTCCTCTCTTGAACTGTCGGGTTTCGGGCGGCGCAGCATGCCCTCGTAGACGCCCTTGTCCTGCGCGGGGATCGGCATCGCGCCGACCGCACCCACATAAAAATCCACCGGTCCGGCATCGCCGATCACCGCATAGGCATACCCGTCGGCCTTGAGTGCGAGGAGCGCGCCCGCAAGCAGCGCCACGCCCACGCCCCTGCCCCGCGCGTCAGGATGCACGCCCGTCGGCCCGAAGAAGCCGCGCGCCACGATGTCGTGGCAGGCAAAGCCGAGAAGCCGCCCTTCAGACACCGCAACGAGGCAGGCGACCGGCCGGCGCGAAAAGGCGACGGTCACCTCGCTCGCCCAGTTGTCGGAAAAGTTCTCGCGCACCCAGTCGACCACGAGCGCCATTTCCGGCGCCAGCGCCGGACGGATCGTGACGCCCTCGACCGGCGGACGCGCCGCAAGCGCCGCGAACTTTTGCGAATGGAGATTGACGAGAAGATCGGGCATCGTTTGCGTTCTCCGTCAGGCCCAGTGGCCGTAGAGGTTGGGCATCAGCGCCGCGTTGACGATGAAGCGGTCCCAGTCCTTCTGCTCCCAGGGCGTCCAGGCCGTCTCGGCAATGGCCGAAAGGCGGGGGAAGACGAGGCGATCGAAGATCGCGCGGTCGGCCATGGATTCGTTCCAGATGCAGGCCTGGACGCCCTTGAAATGGGCCAGCTGCTCGCCCGTCCAACCCTCGACGGGGTCGAAATCATAGGTGTCGCGCGGGGAGGGGGAGCCCGCCCAGCCGGCGCCCGGCTCGTTCCAGTCGGTGGACTGGCCCATGTCGAGATAATAGGCCTGCCCCGGCGCCACGACGATGTCGTAGCCCTCCTGCGCAAGACGCGCGCTTACCGGCACGTCGCGCCAGCCGATGAGATAGGACGATGCCTTGTCGAGCACGCCGCCATGCGCTGCCTCCTGCCAGCCGCCGGTGACGCAGCCGAGCGCCTTGACGCTCGCATGCACCTGCCGCAGGAAGGTCGCCTGCAGCACCGCGGTCGGCGCGCCTTCGATGTCGTCGGCGCCGTCGTGGTTGGTCTCGACATTGTTGTGCCGCGCATGGGCCTTGGCCGCGTCCGCGCCGGCAAGATCGGCGAGCATGGCAAGCGCCAGCGGCGAGCCGGACCAGGCCCCGAGCGGCACCTCGTCCGCACCGACATGCAGGATGCCGGCGGGAAAGAGCCCGGCAAGCTCTCGCATCACCGTCTCCATGAAGGCGATGGCCTTCGGCTGGGCCGGGTTGAGGCAATTGTTCGGCATGCCCTGGACGGAGGCATATTCGCCGGTCTCGTCCGGATCACGCAGCTCCGGCAGCGCCTGCAGCAGGGCGAAGCTGTGGCCGGGCACGTCGATTTCCGGGATGACGGCGATGCCGTAGCGACCGGCATGCGCCACGATCTCGCGCACCTCGTCCTGCGTATAGTAGCCGCCGGTCGGGAACGGCCCGGAGCCGAAGAGCGGCGGCACGGGCAGGTCATGGCCGCGCCAGGCGGCTTTTTCCGTCAGTTGCGGATAGGCGGTGATCTCGATGCGCCAGGCCTCGTCGTCGGTGAGGTGCCAGTGGAAACGGTTGAGCTTGTTCCAGGCGAGAATCGCGAGGAACTGCTTGACCTCGGCGCTGGCATAGAACTGGCGCGCCACGTCGAGATGGCAGCCGCGGAAGCCCATGCGCGGGGCATCCTCGATGCTGCCCGCCACCGGAAAGAGGAAGGTGGCGGGATGGCGCCGGGCGCCGCGGAAGATCTGGCCCAGCGTGATCAGCCCGTAGAGGAAACCCGCAGGCGCAGCCGCCGTGACGAGCACGCCATCGGCCGCAAAGTCGAGGCGATAGGCCTCCACCTCGCCCGCCCGTTCGGCAAAACGCACCGGCAGGCCGCCCTGGTGGATGTCCCGCACCAGCCCCTCACCCGGGAAAAGCCGCGTGGTGATATCGCGGAAGGCATCGGCCGCTTCGGCGGCCGCGGCCGGGCCGTTCGCAAGGGCGAGCCCGTGCGGCACCTGCCCGCCGGCAATGCCGGCGACCTCTTTCGGCCAGGGGACGATCGACAGCGGCTGCGGCGCGTTCAGCGGAACCGGCGCGCGGGCGGTGCCGCGGCGCGGCGCGTTTTCCGCGACGGTGGAGACGGTGGGCAGCACTCGCGCCGGCAGGATGGTTCCCTCGGCGGTGACGACATAGGCGTTGCGCGCGCCGTCGCTCCAGTGGCGCAGCGGATAGGAAAGCTGGCGGCTGCTCGCCTCCCAGACCGCGCCGGGCGCCAGCACGAAGCCGTCCGGCGGGGCGATGGTGCTGTGGTTGGAAAAGCGGCGCACCAGCCGGCCGTTCTCGATCGCCGCGCCGGCCTGCAGCCGCGCCGGACCGCTGAAGCACAGCACGAAGCCGGCAAGCGGCGTGGCGCCGAGATTGGTGAGGCGGATCGTATAGACGGGCGCCTCTTCGCCGGCTGGCGGCGTCCAGAGCGTTTCGAAGAGCAGGGAATGGTTGGGGTCGACGGAGGCAGTCATCGGGTCAATTCCTGGGTCATGAAAGGGATCAGGCAGCGGCGCCGGGCTCCAGCCCGAGCGGATCGTCGACGCGCGGCCAGAGTTCGAGGCTGGCCTTGCGATAGGCGGTTGTTGCCGGATCGGTCGGGTAGGAGGTCGGTGCGGC
>NZ_SLVX01000004.1 GCF_004341885.1 Shinella granuli
TTGCAGAAAGGAAATAGGTGGCCGGATTTTACTCCGCCCGCAGCAGCATTATGCCGCCGCTACCGTGGCCGACTTTTGCACCGCCGCTCTCAGGCTAAAAGGTGGACTGGCCAAGTTGGTAGTGTGCCTGTCCAATTGCATTCATGCGCATTTCTGCGTTTGGAATGGTGCGCCCAAACGGCGACACCCTGAACCAAATCTTTAGCGAATTAGCCGATTGGGAGCAAATTCTAAAGGATACGTCGCTGGCCCGCCGCCCTGCGCCGCCCTCTTTGTGAGGTGCCGCCATGGACGATTATCCGAAACTTGGCGGGAAGCGGCGCAAGAGCCGCCCCGAGGCGAAGAACTTCACCCTGCGGCTGACGGACGACGAAAAGCGCCTGCTGATCGAGCGGGCGGGCGATGTACCGCTCGGCATTTACATTCGTGGCCTGATCCTCGGCGCGGATGTCCGGCAAAAGCGCCGGTCGGCCCCACTCAAGGACGATACGGCGCTGGCGCAGGTGCTGGCCCTGCTCGGCCAGTCCCGCCTGTCGAGCAACCTCAACCAGCTTGCCAAGGCGGTGCATATCGGTGCGCTGCCGGTCACGCCGGAGACGGAAAGCGAGATTGTCGCGGCCTGCGCCGCCGTATCGGCCATGCGGCTTGACCTATTGGCCGCCCTCGGCCTGCCGGAAGGCGGACGCGCATGATCCTGAACGGCAACCAGCGCGGCGGGCACGGCGATCTTGCCCGCCACCTCATGAAACCGGAAAACGAGCATGTGGAAGTCCACGAGATACGGGGCTTCGTCTCTGAAACCGTCGCGGGCGCGTTCAAGGAAGCGCATGCCATTTCTCGCGGCACGAAATGCACCCAATTCCTCTATTCGCTGTCCCTAAGCCCCCCTGCGGCGGAAAACGTGCCGGTGAAGGTCTTCGAGGATGCGATTGACGCCGTAGAAAGTAAGCTCGGCCTGTCCGGCCAACCCCGCGTGATCGTCTTCCATGAAAAGCAGGGACGTCGGCATGCGCATTGCGTCTGGTCGCGTATCGACGCGGACACCATGACGGCGGTCAAGCTGCCGCATACCAAGCTGAAACTGCGCGACGTATCCCGCCAGCTTTTTATCCGGCATGGCTGGCAGATGCCGGACGGTCTGGTGGACAGGTCGTTGCGCAATCCGCTGAACTTCGACCGTAAGGAATGGTTTCAGGCGAGACGCGTCAAACAAGACCCCCGCGACATCAAGGGGCTGTTTCAACAATGCTGGTCTGCCGCCGATTCCGGCAAGGCATTCAAGCACGCCATAGAAGAGCGCGGCTATTATCTGGCGCGTGGGGATCGTCGCGCCGTGGTTGCGCTCGATGTTCATGGCGAGATTTACGCCGTGGCGCGGTGGGCGGACGTCAAGACCAAGGATGTGGTGGCTCGCATGGGCGATGTCTCCGCGCTTCCATCCGTGGAAGAGACGCAAGCCAAAATCGCCGGACTGGTACGCGACAAGCTGACCGGCTTCATTGGTTCCGCTGTGTCGGATTTTGCACAGGCGGCGCAGGGTATCGAGGCCAAGCGGCTTGCCATGGCCGAGCGGCACCGTGCGGACAGGCGGTCGCTACAGGCGGCGCAGGATGAACGCTGGACAAAAGAAGCGGTAGAACGCGGCACCCGCTTCCGGCGTGGCATTCGCGGCCTGTGGGATCGCCTGACGGGCCAAGCCGCCAAGCTGCGCGATCAGAACGAGCGGGAAACCACGCAAGCCGCCGAGCGGGACGCACGGGAAAAGCAGGCGCTGATCGAGCGCCAGCTTGACGAGCGCCGCCACTTACAGCGGGAAATCGACCATACGCGGCGGCTGCACACGAAGGATATGGCGATGCTGTACCGGCAGACATCCGGGCCAAAACTGACACATGACGATGAAAAGCCGCGCCAGAAGTTTAGGCAGAGCGCGGGCCTGCGCCTGTAGCTATTGCCCAGAAAGCCGAGCGGATGTTACGTGTTTGTTTCTGTCTGTAAAACGCGCTTGATGGAGGGGATATGAATCTTCGGTATGCTTTTGCTCTCGGCGGTCTGTTCTGGTTCATATCTTCGGCTGGTGCCCAGCCGCCAGATATCCCTGTTGCGTATCATGGAAAATGGCAGGTCGTCGCTAAAATCGGTGATGCGCCAACCTGTTCTGCGGCGGATGCCGATATCCGAATGACAGTAAACGCGCGGGAAATTTCTTTGCCGGACGGTTATTGTATGTTGCATGGAATTCTGCCCGGCGATGAAAGCACGTTACAGTTTGAGGGATACTGCGCACAAGAGGATGCCGAAAACATCATACAGCAAGAATGGCGCGTAACAAAAATCGGTCAGCGCCAGTATCTCACCGTGAAAAGTCTCACGCCGGGAGAAGCTTACGAATATTATTATGTTGATTGCTAGCGCATCAAATGATGCGCCAGCAACGTTCTATGCCTAGAGAATAAAATCGCTTTCCCTGAGGTTCACAATGGAATCAAGCCGGACGGAGAAATCGGCCTTCCCGTCCCCGTTTACATCCCCGTAAATGAAGGTGTCGCCATTCTTCTTTTCGTAACGCAGTTCACCCGCATTTTTGGAAAATTTTTTCGTGCCGATAAAGTCGAAATCCTGATTTTTTTTAATGGTTGTATCCGCATCTATCGCTTTTAAATCAATTCGATCTTTTTCTTTTTGGCTGAAATCGTAAATCGTATCTCTGCCAATGGCTGATGCAGTGCTTTCTTTGACCCATTTAAAAACAAAGATATCTTTGCCGCTGCCGCCGTACAGTTTATCGGCGCCTGCGCCGCCTTCCAGCCGGTCATTGCCGCTGCCGCCGTTGAGGGTATCATTGCCAGCGTTCCCGTAAAGGAAATCATTGCCAGCATCGCCATTCAAGATGTCCCTACCGGCTCCGCCGTAAAGCTTGTCATTGCCCATTCCTCCGTAGAGGACGTCGTTGCCAGCTTTGCCATGGATTACATCGTTTCCGGAAAACCCCCTTATCAAATCTCTGCCGGCCATCCCTGACAGCGTATCACTTGCCGTGGAGCCGTTGATATTGAAGCCGAATTGGAGGGATATCACATCGCCTTTCATATAGTGCAGATCGTCTACGTTGATCAGTAATTGATTACTATTTATCGTTATGTTTCCTGCCAGAACCTTGAGATCATTGCGGATAATATCTACCGCCCGAAATGTCATGCCAGATGATTTCCCAAGAGCGCTGAACGTCAGCACATAGCCATTAAAACCTGTTTCATCGTTTACGTCAGCAAAGTATCCTGACTTGTTGCTAATAATGGAGTAGGTAAATCTGGATGAGTTTATATCAAAATTAGCAGGGACAACGTCATATAGATCACCTGACAAATCAAAGAAACTTGCATCTGCAAACTCAATATCAGAATTCGAAAGTTTTACCGTAATTGGTCTCGTGATCGGGCTTGATGTGTCGGGTGTATATACTTCAAGCGTGACATTGCCGCCAATCATTGAACTATCCTCTCGATAAAAAATTTCGGATCTTACAGCCATCGCAGGATGATGCGGTTGTGGCAAGCTAGCGAACCGCTTACGCAAGAGTCAACATTACCGTCGCGGATAAAGTCCTGTTCAATGACTCCGCGGGCAGCCCGATAGCGAAATTGCGTCGTTGAAAAGCAGATGCGATAGATCGTTCAGGCTTTGGCAATCGTTGCCAGTGGCAAGAAGAGTTGCAACGGCATTGAGGGGAATGCCACGAATCCGAAATACCGATAGAAAGCGGCGGCAGGTTCGTCTTTCGCGTCCACGGCCAAGGCGAATACCCCCATTTCAGCCCGCAAGGCGCGATTGGCCGCATCCCATAGCATCGCCGCACCAAGCCGCTGCCCCTGATATTCCTTGTCGATTGCCAACCGTCCGACGCGGGCAACGGGAATGACGGGATAACGGGGCAAGCGCTTCGCCACCTCTTCCGGCATGTCCTTGAGCGCCATATCTCCCGCCGACAGCGTATAGTAACCGGCGACCTTGTCCGAATCCGGCTCGTGGGCCACGTAGCACATGGCGGTGCGGCGCTTGATGTCCTGCCCCGCCTGTTCTTTCAGATAGCGGTCAAGCGCATATACGCCGCAAGAGAACGTCTTGCGGTCATGCCGTGCTTCCAGCGCTCCTATGATGAAACGTGCTGTCACGGTGCGGGCTGGATCAGCATGTCATGCGCTTGTCTTGCGCGTTTAAGGGCGTCCACCGGTTCCGGCGGATTAAGCAGCATATCGACAAACCGCTGCTGGTCTTCAACCGACAGGCGGATGATGTGATTTTCTTCAATCGTGCGGCGGGCCGCGTCCTGCGCTGCCGACACGATGAAATCGCTCAAGCTGCGGCCTTCCATTTCGGCGGCGCGTTTGACGATGGCAAGCGCCTCAGGCGCAATCCGCGCCTCAAGCCGTGCCGTTCGTGGTGTTGTTTCCTGTGCCATTGCTTTATCTCCTGCCCTTATTGTACGTGAATTTACCGTACAGAAGCAAGAAGAATGATCTGTTCCCTGTTCGATGCTGGCCGCAGGCCGCGAGAACCCGCCCGCAGGGCGGAACGATGTTCCCCGTCCCGATGGCCTCCGGCTATCACGGAAGCGGGCAAATTGCATAAGCGGATGCGTTGCAATAGGTGGTTTTCCGGCTTGCCGGAAGATGCCCCAACGGGGCAAGCCGGTTGCCCGCGCCGTGATAAACTTCTTGCTGGGACTGGCCAACACCCTATTTGTCGATGTGCAACGCCTTCAATCAGCGTTACGCAAAGCTTGTGGCGAGGAGTAGACGCATGATCCAGCGCATCGGCTATCTTTTGGCGATTGCTATCGTTGCCGCTGCCTGCGCGTGGGCTGTCGGGCAGTGGTACTATTAGCGGCAGAGTGCGAAAGGCCTTCCATTGCATGGAGCGCGGCGCGTACCGCTCTAAGCTTTTCCGCATCGATCCTGCGGCCATTCTCGAATGCTGAAATTAGCCCCGGCGCGACGCCCGACATGCGACCAAGGCGATAAAGCGTAATGCGGAGCGCCTTGCGCTCATTCTTGCATTGCTCGGGATGGAAGGCCGATTCATAGCTGCCACCAGCGGCCAAGGTCAATGGACTGTCACCGCCTGGTAGCCAGGGCGCTCGCCATTGAGAATGTCAGTCAGATTGTCGGCATCATCGATTGAAAGGCCTGTCGCCAACTGCCCCTGCACGAACACCGGCAAGCCTGTTTGCGTATCGTACACCTCCCACTTGCCATGGGCGGCTTTGCGCATTTTGTACTGCCGTGTCGTAACGGGAAACTCGGACATCGGAATTCTCCTGTGATCTAACCGAATAGAGAACAGGCCCAAAAAGGCACCAACCGGCATTGCCGACGCTCCGAGGTGTTGCAACATCGCGACCGGTTTAGCCGGTTGGTGGGCACATCATATCGCCAGCGTGATATCAGGCAAGGGCGCATCGACTTTGACAATAATAAAGAAGCCCCGCGCAAGCGCGGGGCAGAGGGAGTCGCTATTGGCTTGTCGCGACAGTTGGATGATATGCGAATCTGATTGCAAGTTCGAGGCTTAATCTTCGCTCGTACGATATAGGCTGCGCCAATCCGGTTCACCAATCAGGCTGCCGATGAGGTAGCAGGCCGGATAACCCACGGCGCAAAGCAGCGCGCCGAAGCGGTTGCGGCGGGCCGTGTCGCCGTAGAGATAGGCGATATGATCGGCGCGGGCCTGCGCGAGGATGCGCCAGAAGGCCGTCGCCCGTTTCGAGCGGCGCATATGGCGAACGGCGGCAAGCGCCCATGCGTGATAGCCGCGATAGTGGCGCTCGGTCAGGTGCTTGCGGGCATAGTCCGCGCCGAGCGCATAATCCGCACGGCTCATCAGCCCTTGCCGATGTAACTCCGTGCAGATGACCTTTGCATTGTCGTCGTCCTTTGCGCTCTTGCGTGCCTTCCTGCGCCGCTCGGCCTCGTCGTGTACGGCTGCATTGCTTGCAGCCTCGCGCTCCTGCTTTTGGCGGTTGTGATCCACGGCCCCGAGCATGCCGCCCATGGTGCCGTCGTTGTATCCGGTGCCTTTCGCTCGGTCATAAGAACTTCCCCACATATCGTTCTCCTTCGATTGAGTGGTTGCCTCGAATGCGAAAACTGGCGGCGGAAACGCCGCAATGCGTCAGTATGGGTGCGACGGCGGGCTATCCGCCGAAAATGGGAGACATCACGCGTGATGCCGGTGAGGTTGGCACCATGTCGTCCGTGAGGCCCAACGCCTCGCCGGGCATGGCTGCGTGGTCGGGTGAGGATTCAGGCAGGATGCCCACGCGACGTTTGACGGGGTCAGGCGCGTTTTCGGCAAGCAGGTCTTCCAGTTCGTCCATCCGCTGTTTGGTCATGGGGGCTTCGCCCTGCTCGTCGTGGATGTCGTCTTGAAGCTGCTGAAACTCCAGCAAATCGTTGCGCTGTGCCGATAAGTTGATTTCCCGTTCGAACGGATTTTCGTAACGCTCCCATGCGGGGCGCCATTCTTCGATAATCATCGGGTCGATGTCTTTGACTTCCACGCCATGCTCATCGAAAACGCGCATCCCGTCTTCGGTGCGGAAGACGCGCCTGCCGTCCGGTAGAACATAGGCCTTCGCAAGCAAGCCTTGCAGTTCCTCGCGCACGGCGGCGAGTTCCTTTTCATTCTCCATGAGCGCATCGACGGTGGCCGTGCCGTAAAGATCGAGCTTGGCATTGAAGGCGGTAACTTCCGTATCCGTCGCGAGCACGGACATGGCGAAGTCGATGAATGCTTCATGCTGGTCGTCCAGCGCCTCTTCACGTTTCTTTTCACGCTCTTGGCGGTCGCGTTCCAGCACGCGCCGCTCATCCTCTCGCCGCCATGCGGCATGCTTCATAAATTCTTCTCGGAACGAGCGTAGCGCGACTGTTTGCATCAGCGTCCGCACTCCTTCGTCAGCATGGCCGCGACGACCGCGCCAGCGGTGTAATCGGGGAAGCGTTTGAAGGCCACGAGGATTTCGTGCGGCCTTTCCTTGTTCTCGTAGAACCAATCGTAGATGCAGCGCATCGCGGCAGTATCTTTGCCGTTCGTTGCATAACGGGCATAGGCAAGTCCCTCGACGATACCCGCCATGAACGGATAGCGCTCTTCCGCCTTCATCTCATTCGCCACAATCCCGGCGGTGAAGTCTTTCGTTTGCCCCGGAACCAAGCCCAAAGACAGCAGGAATCCAGCGGTTGCCGCCACATTGGCAACCCGCGAAAACGACCGTTTGTGTTGGAATTTGAAAAGACGATCTTCGCTATGAGACAATAGTGAAGAAATTAAGGAAAATCAGAGTGTTGGCAATGAAGGCAAATTCTGAAACGGCTTACGGAAGCGTACCGCGAAAACGGTCGTTTATGTCAATCTAAATCGTGACCCAAGCGACCGCCTAACATATTGATTCACATGCGAAATGATCGAGAAACTCAATGAATACAAAGGTAGGCGGGTGGGCTATCTGCGCTGCTCCCGTCCGGATCAGTCCCTTGACCGCCAGATAGACGCCCTGCGGCCCCATTGCGATGAGCTGCACCCGGAGTCCGGCAGCGCGGTTGCCCGCAAGCGGCCTGTGTTCGAGAAGGTCATAGACAGCCTGCAACGGGGGGACGTTCTGGTGGTTCTGGACGTGGACAGGGCCTTCCGCTCGCCGATTGACGCACTGCTGACCGAAGAGACGCTCAGCAGGAGGGGCGTTTCTCTGCACATCGTCAATGCGGCGGTCGATACCTCGACGGCAGAAGGCGAGTTCATCTTCACGATCCTGACGGCGCAAGCGCGGCTGGAGCGGCGGCACATATCCCGCCGTACGAAAGAAGGGCTGGCGGCAACCCGCCAGCGCGGCACGCGGCTGGGCCGTCCACCAAAGCTGACAGAGGATCAGCTATCGGCGGCGCGGTGGCAAATTGAGGGAAAGCTGGCGACCATCGGGGCCATTGCCGCCCAATACAAGGTCGATCCTTGGACGTTGACACGCTCGCTGCGAAGGCATTGTCAAATTGACCATAACTAGTTGGCGCTGTCGTACAACTTGGACAGTACCATTTTTCAGGCGCAACCCCGCACGGCGAAAATACACCTAAAGATTTTAAATGGCAGAAAATACAACTGTTTACCTATTGGTAGTTATTATTGCTGAACCTCAATTATGAGAGTACCCTTTGATTGCATCGCTAGTGTTACTCAATTCAAGGGAGGGTGGCATGAAAAATGGTAAAACTGTTGCACATCCAGCAATGGAAGAGTCGAATGCGTCTCGGTTGAACTACATAACGCAGATTCTTGTGCAGTTACGAGCACAGGCCTCATGTGTTGATGATACGCTGACCTACTTCATCGACATGGCAACGGTTCATTCCGCTGACTTGGGGAACGGCGTCGTGCCCTGTCGCTGTGCCAAGGACAACAATCAGCTTGCAGTTGATGAGTGCCTTAGCCCGGCATCTATCGCGTCGTGATTGTCTGCTATCGGGCGCGGTTGACCAAGTAGTTCGCGCATAGCCAACTGCGCCCGGACTGCTTCCACAGCTTCGGCAGGGGTTTTCTCGGCGAACATTGCAACCCGCGCCGCCCCCATAGACAGCCTCAGCTCGGCCTCATACTTGGAGCGCTCCACCATCTGCACCATCCTCCAAGGTTCCATCATCGTGCGATAGCGCTTAGCGCTTTCCGTTGCGTAAAGCAAGCATTGCGAGTGATTGATCGGCGATACGATCTATGGTGCGGGAAGGCATTTTGCCTGATCCGCACCACGGCTTGGGGGTGGACGGGGGCGCGCAGCGGCCCCCTCCCAAGGGGTTTTCGCATGGCGAAAACACACCTTGCATACTCCCCAAAGGGGAGCGGTGCGGCGCATTATCGGGTCATGACGATCTTCGGCGATAGGTAATTTTACGTTCGGTGTCGCTCACCAGTTCATAGGGTGCCCATGTCATATCGGCAGTTAGCCCATGGCGGTCGGTAATGAGATGGGTGACGGAATCGAAATGGCAGAATTGTCCGACAACATTCCTATTGAAACCGAGCGCAACGTCATCCGCGCATATTTCATTGGTGAAGGCATTATCAAAATCGCCGAAGATAAGCGTCGCAATTGTCGTCCTGTTCAAAGCGAGTAGCAGTTGAAACGGCGTTTGCCCCGGATATGGCAAATATGATGCGGGAGGGGCAGGCACGCCAACAGCATGAACAGGCTTCGTCGAAGTTTTTAACGGTACTCTCGTGCGAAGAACTGAAACCGCCGCCTTCCTGTAATCTCGCTGCGTCCAATCCAGAGAGGCCGACATCTGATTGAAAGCCTCCTTCGCCGCTTCGGGATCGCGGCGGATTTCGGCATACATTTTGCGTTCCTCGTCGGAAAATGGAATATCGCTCTCTGGGTTGCCCGCGAGGTCGGCCAATTCCAGAACTGTGCGGAAATAATGCGGAGTTCGCGCTTCCAAATGCCGAATTAAGGCGTACAGGATCGGCTTGTCCGATATGTCGAGTTGTTCGGTTTGACCGGACGCAATCTTGACCCAGGTATCGCTCTTGGAGATTGGTGTCTCCACATTGCTATTGATTTCGGTTTCGACCGAAATGGGCGCACCATCGACCATGTGCACATATAGGTCGCGCTCAAAACCGATGCTTCTAATGGCCCGTTGCGCCCATACCGCGAGATGGCCGCGCCGCATGACGGTGAACAGCTTCTTCTTTTCCTCATCCACTGCGAAGTTTCTCAGATAGAATTGAGGGATGTAGTGGTGATTACGAGGTTGATTTGTTGACATGGCCGTTTCGAAACAATCGTATTGCAATATCGAAAGATTATTTTGTCCGAACGCGATAATCCAGCTTCGATATTCGAATGCCGCCTGTATATGAGGCGGCATCCGGCATGACTTTTAGTATTCGCTGGCCAGCATCACAGTCAGGACGCGGCGGGTCACGGTGGGGTCAGCGGGATTTTCGCTGCCATACCGGTAATCGGTATCGTAGTAGTCGATCTTCCAGAAGACGCGGCCCGCCTCGGAGTCAGCAACGGTTCCGAAGTCGTGTTCGCCATAGGGGTCATTGTCCGGCGTAAAGGCGTTGAACGTCCGCACGGCGGCGAGGATGGAAATCTGCGCCAGCGGTGACAAGGCAGAAATGCCGCGTGTGACGAGCACCCTGCCGTCGATTTCCGGCGTCCCGAAGTGCGGGATGTGGATCATGGATCGGAAGTGGTCGTTATGTTCGGCGACGATGCGGGACGTATCCAGCGGCGTATCGGAATTGTTTTTCTTGTTCATGTTGATTTCTCCTTTGTTCAAGGGCTGAACCATTCAGCCGATGGGCCGGAGAAATCGGGCCGGATAAAGAGTGCCGGTCACATGGTCAACACGGGAGCCACGTTTACGCGGCGAATGGAGCGGGCAAGCCATTGATCGGTGCGCGCCGGTCTGATCTCACGCCGCTACAGTCGGATGGATGGGCAACATGGGAACAAACTGGAGGGGTTAACGGCGAAATATATAGACTTCGGCTTCCTTACTTAAAAAAACCTTGGACAGTATTCGATCACCTCAAGATGCTAACCGAGTAGACCGCATGCAAGAATAGTAAGAGATTGCTATCCGCATAACCTACACTACCGACGGGCAAATGGACATGTTGGACGAATACCTTACAATACCGACTCTTAAGTCAAGAAGTAGGAATATAAGCCTATTGCCACAAGAAGATAAAATAGTTTAATTTACATGTTATGGAATATAAAGACATTCTCATAGAGGAATTTCGCCGAGAGGCTGAATACAGAATCCAAATAGCGAATACTAACGTCGAGAAGGAGCTATTAAGCGTGAAGAGCCTCGACAACGTAATTCGCCAATTCGATCAGGCCGCAAACTGTCTTTCCGTTTCAGAGATTCTAAGCTTGGGAGGGCACCGATCCGATGCGCTCAGAAACGCGATTCTCGATGATTTGCGCTCTAACAAGACGGCGCTTACAGCGAAGCATGGATTTTATCCATCAAATGAATTCTACCAAAAGCTGCGGAAGCTCGTAAAAAATGTTGCAATTGTTGCGACGAGCCTTTTAGCATCCAATACGCTCCTACACTAGCCACCAAGATCGCAGTTTCACATTGGAAGGCGCTCACTTGAAAATTGAAGAAGAGAGTGAGGATTTTGATCAATTCCTTGGTGATGGCAATTTTGGGAATCCAGATGCCACCACGGCGGATTTAGAAAAAGCAGCGATACAAATGGGGCTGGCTTTCCCCAGCCTGAGCATCGCCGCCAATAGATTATCCACCCATCTGATAGTGGGCCGCAAGGGCGCTGGTAAGACGTTTCACTGGAGAACATTAGAAGCTGCCGCCAAATCCCGCCACGAGGTTATTGCTATCACCGATAATGGAGCGTTGAGTGAGGCAGCGGTGAAAGCCCTGTCCGCTCGGGCAGGCAATTTAAGCCCCGATCATTTTTGGTCATTGGTCTGGCGTAGAGCAATATTTTCATTCTTAGCATCGTTGTTTTACTCTACAAGGCAGCATATGTCTTTTGACAACGTTGATAGACTTAAATCAGTGATAGATAAGAGAACATTCATTGATAGATTTGATGATATTTTCTCAGAGCCTCTTGTTGAATTGACGCCAGTCAAGTACGTTGAGAAATTTTCTTCGATGGAAAAACGCCATCTATTTGAGAATTTCATTCAAAGCGATCTCTGGGTTGAGTTGGAGACCGTGATGCAGGCTTCAATCCCAGAGAACTCTCCTATATATATATTTATAGATGCTATCGACGCGCAAGCGGACACTATCCCGCAGATGTGGCACGACTGCCAGTATGGCCTCTTAGTAACAATTTTAAATCTTATCAGGGAAATGAAAGGGCGGTTACATATAGTTGCAACCATTCGAGATTCTGTATATCGGGCGCGCGTCGGAACAGAGCATGGCACGAAAGTAGTAGATGATAATCATATCAGAATACTCAACTGGGGAAGGAGGGAGAACGAATATTTCGCAAGGGAGAAAATAATTCGCTCTGCCCGATTAAAGATCCCGTCAAAGGCAAGCATAAATGATGTAATGGATGCGTGGCTAGGCTTTAGTAGTATATTCAATAAAAGAAGAGGTATTGAAGAGAATGCGGCTCAGTACATTCTTAGGCATACTAGGTGCCTTCCGAGAGATGTTGTTATCGTAGGGAACGAAATCTCAAGGGAGCTATTAGTGTGTCGCCGAACGAATGAGAAATTTTCGCCGGGGAGACTTAGGAAAGCGGTTGAAGCGTGCTCGAAGCTTTTTGCCAATGAGTCCGTTGAGACCTGCTTGACGGAAATGCTGGTAACGCAACATTCTGTTGAAGAGTACGCCCGTATGCTTCGTCAGCGCCCAGATGACAGTGATGCCATCAAGTATCATTTGAGGGAGGAAGTCGAGAGGTTTGTTAGATTAATTGGCAAGCAGGTTTTTGATAGTAATGAGCTACAAAGCGCTATATCTTCTCTAAATGGGAAATCAAACGCCAGTACTCACAAGGATACGAGATACAGAATTGATAATGTATTTTGGAGGAATGGACTAATCGCCTACAAGGATGATAGGGGCGGAGGCGAATCGAAGTGGATTTACAATTGGTATGCAGTTTCAGAAAACGAAAACCTTCCAAGTAGCGCGAAGCGCTATGGATTTCATCCCTCAATAGCAGATAGATATATGTTGGAGTTAACCAGTGATGAACTCGTCTACTGAGTATTTTTGTGATGTAAGTAGAGTTCAGTGGGACAAATTTGGAAAAACGTTAAATGATATTTTCACTGACGGATTGTCAGCAGGTAGGTTTATTTTTCGAGGACAGCCGAAGGCTTCATGGGGGCTGGAGTCATCTTTTGATCGGTTGGTTTCACGGGAGTTAGGGATCAAAGATAGGAAGCAACTATATAATAGTTACATGCTAGATTTAGCCGACACCCTTAACACGGGAGGCTATGTCAGCTTTCCAAAGGCGAGCGCGACTGACGCAGAATCCCTGATTCCTTATGAAATATTGGCTCAACATCATGGAGCGCCGACCAGATTGCTAGACTGGACGACAAGTCCATATGTTGCAGCCTTTTTCGCCTTTCAGAATGTTCCAAATTTGCGCTCAAATGAGAAGCTTCAACCAGTCGTTTGGGCTCTTGATACGCAAATTTTGGAAGACTTTGTTGGTGTTGAAGACTGTCAACTTCTGAAGAAGCCACCAGTTTCTGTAGAGAGGCTGTCAGCTCAAATGGGGTGCTTCAGTCGGAACTCATCTAGCTTCAGTGATCTTTTAGAGTTGATCGAGCTTTCAGTGAGCCGTAACAAAAGAACTTCAAAGCCCCATGTACTTTGGAAAATTTCTCTTAGAAATTCTGATAGGATGGCAGCATATATTGATTTGCAGCTTATGGGTATTACGCTTAGCCGATTGTTTCCAGATGTCGAGGGTGTAATTCGCTCGTTCAGGTCAAATATAGAGAAGATAATATTGAAATAATGACCTATCTATAAGGTCTGGTCAGCAGAAATGTACTTTACGGTATCCTCTGTTTTCCGAATATTAATAGGTTATCTTTGTGTTGTGTTTCCCGGAAATGATAATCCTTTGAGTTTTCTCGGCGCATCACAATATCGAATATCTCTCTATCCGCCGTATAAACGAGCATATCGACAGGCGCGCGCCCGAAATTGTCCTTCTGCCAGACATCGCAGCGCGGATGATTGACCAGCAGGGCCACGGCCTCGACGTTCTGCCGGAATATCGCGACATGCAGAGGCGTGAGGCTGGCGTAGGGATCGCCCATGTTGATTTGCTCGGGATTGGCTTTCAGAATGGCCTCGGCCTCCGTCACCTTGTCCATATAAATGGCCCGCAGCAGCGAATAGGCCGAGAGCTTGCCGCCGCCTTCGGGATCGAAGCGGGCGAAGGCGTTGGCGCGGACGGTGTTCTTTGGCTTCGGTTGCAGGCTCATAGCAGGCTCCCCACGGCCAGCGGGTTCTGGATGACGCGCTCGATTTCAGCGGCGTTTTTCAGGTCGGGCAGGATGAAATGCAGATCGGGATGCCGCAGGAAGTCGGCGGGCTTGCGGTGAAAGACGTTTTCACGCGGATAGATCATAACAACGCGGTTTTTCACGTCCGGCACGGGCGATAGATTGACCTGTGCCTGTCCGTCGAGATGGAAGCCGAGATCGAACGCTTGTGCAAATTCCCCTTTCATATGGGCAAGATCGCGGGCGGTCATGCCCTGCCACTCTTGCCGCACGAAATGCCGGACTTCGCCAACGGTGAAGAGCGGTATCTCGTGCGGGTTCGCCGCTTCGTTCTTGCCGTTGGCGGTAATCAGGATGGAGTGGAGTTTTCCGGTGCGGGACAGGCATTCGCGCAAAAACAGGTGGATGCTGTTGCCGGACGCGATGCCGATGCCCTCATAGACCTGCCGCACATCGAGCGTCACGAAGTCCGGCGGAAAGAGCAGCGATAGCGGGAACTCCGCGGCGTGGTAGTAGCCCATGCGGGTGGCGCGCAAAATGACGATACTGCGCTCGGCGATATACTGCTTGATGTCCACCGAGCGTTTGAGCTTCGCCTGCTGCTCGTAGCCGTCCTTATTCTCGAAGAAATGCCGCACCATCGTCATGGGCAGGTAGGAGTGGCGATCCTGCGCAGGCGCGCAGAGATAGACGCCCTCGAAGGCTTTCAGGACTTCCTCTTCCCATGCATCGTAATCCTCCATCTGCGCCAGATGGAAATAGAAGTCGAACGAGCTTTCGCCGACCTGCGTGAAAATGCTGTCGGGGGAAAGCTTTTCGCGGAACTTCGGGTCGTGGTTGTCTACGATCCAGTCGATGACCAGATCGGTCAACGGGTCGGTCAACTCATACTTGCGCAGCCGTGTCATGTATTCGCGATGAAACTCGATGTTGCGCTTCTCGCTGATCGCGGCGGCGATGCCGCCAAGGCTTAAATGCTTGTGGGAGCGAACCAGCGCGTCGATCTTCTGGACGACGCGCTGAACGGCGTAATCGTCATATGTCCCAAGCCTTGCCCCTGCCACCGGCATCCCCGCTTGTTACAACGCTGTCTCAGATATTCTGAACAGCACTGTTTATTGGAATCGAACCGGCGAATACGCGGTTCGATTTTTTGCTTCGGCATCGTTCCGCGCTTCTCCGGTCAATGCAACCCCAAGTGCAGGAGAAGCACATGATACCGAGCATATTTTCCGATATTGCACCGAAGGCGCTGCTCGCGTCCGTCGCCGTGTGGGCGGGTGCCAACTATGTGGTGATCGGCCCCGAGGTCGCCAGCCGCGTGGCAAATGCGGACTTCGTTCCTGTCTGCGAAGGTAACTTCAAGGCCATGGTCGCGGCGGCGGGCGAAGAGCGCGCCAGTCAGGTGCGGATGCCGAAGCTCGACGCGATGCAGGAACTCGCCATCGAACAGGCGCGTAATCTCTACAATAGCGAATGGATGGATCAACTGCGCATCATGTCGGGCGGGAAAGACCCGTTCGGCATCGACAAGGGCGCGCGCCTCGTTCTTCAGGAAATCGAAGACAGCAAGCGGGCCGCCAAGGCGGCGTATGAGGCGGCGCAAGAGCGTATCCGCCAAGAAACCGCCACCACGCTCGGCAAGGCGGGCGATATGTGCGGCTGCGTGGCCGACGCCGCGATAGCCGACACGCGCACGGATTGGGCCATCTATTCCGGCACCCTGACCTTCATCACGCCCGCATCCGTCAAGGCGTTCGACCAGCGCATGGGCCAAGCCTTCAATGCCGGTGCCTGCGGCTTGAAAGGCGGTGCGTGATGGAACGCACAGTGTTCTATTCCGGCGGCGGTTTCGAGGTCAGCGAGTCGATGCTGAAAACCCCGCGCAAGACCTATGCCCTGGGCCAGGTCGAATATGTCTCCGTCAGCCGCCCGCTGCTGCTCTTTGCCGGTCTTCCGGCGGCGGGCGTGATTGGCTTCGCGCTCATCTTCCGCCGCTACCTGTTCGCCGAGGAAATCGGCACGCTGATCGGCTGCGCGATTGCAGCGCTGGCCGCCTCGCTGGTGTTCGGCACGCTGCGCGTTCACTCGCTCGCGCTGCGCGACGATGAAGTGGCGATGAACTTCGGCACGATCCGGCGGCTGCGGGCCGTCCGGCTCGCCGTCGAAAAGGCCATGGCCTACCGCGACCATGGAAAGCGGGACGCATGAGCCTGCCCGTCCACCCCAAGAGCGGCCCGATCAATCGGGCCGCATTCCTCTCCGGCCTCGGCGGCACGGCTGCGTGGCAATTCTGGCCGATGGCCGATAGCGGCCTGTTGCAAACGATCACGGCGGGGCTATGCCTCGCCGTGTCCATCCCCTCCGGCATCCGCACGGCGGTCTTGCTGGTCAAGGATTACAAGCTGCGGCGCGATTTGGCACGCGCAGCGGAAGCCTCCAGCGACCACGGCACGGCGCGGGAAGCCGAATGGCACGAGCTGGTGGCGCGTGGCATGGAACGGCCCGCCAGCGGCAACCTGCTCGGCCTGCACCGGCATGACGATAAGATGCTGCTGCTGCCGGTCTTCACACCGCCGAAGACGCCCTTCGCGCTGATCGAGATGCCGCCCGGTGTCGGCAAGACGGTCAATTACGTCATCGGCTCCGTGCTGCATCAGGCGCGGCTCGGCAAATCCCTGTTCATCCCAGACGTAAAGGCCGAACTCGCCCCCATGCTGGTGCGGGCGTTGAAGGCGCTCGGCATTGAAGTCTGGTGCGTCAATCCGGCCAAGCTGCATCTGAAACTGTGCGGCGATACGGAACTCAACCTCTATCAGGCGGTGCTCGATGCCTGCCATGATGAGGGCGACTTCCGCAAGGACGCGATCAAGCTGGCGCTGGATCTCGCCGATCTGCATCTGCCGGAACCATCGGGCGGCGAAGACAAGAATATCTTCTTCCGCAACGGCTCGCGGCGCTGCCTGACCGTCGGCATTTTGAGTCAGGCTATTCTCGATCCGGCGGGCTGCACGCCCTCCGATGTGTTCGCGCTGCTGAACGATCCGGCGCTATTCCCGAAACGGCTCGTGGAGCTTCGTCACAACCTGCCGAAGAAGATGCCGAAGGACGCGATTGTCGCTTTCCTGAGAACGCAGGCCGCCAGTCTACTCGATATTCTCAAGAACAATGCCGAACACGCGCACTCCTTCATCGAAGGGGCGACGCAGCGCCTGATCGCCTTCAATCAGGGCGGACGCATGGCGGGCTATGGCCGGACGGCCACCGTCAACATTGCCGATATGCGCAAACGCCAGATTGCCGTCTTCGTCATGGCCCCGCTCTCTCATGCCCGCGACTTCGCGCCGGTCGTCTCGCTACTCAATCATAGCCTCTTGGAAGTGGCGAAACGCAATCCCGCCGGTCATCCCGTTCATATCGTCGGGGAAGAAGCGCTGAATTTTCGTTTTTCCAATCTGGCCTCCGATATGGAGACTATGAGGGGGCTGCACATCAGCGCCGACCTTTATATCCAGTCCTTCGACGGCCTGATCCGCAAATACGGGCGCGATACGGCGAATGCTATCGAATCATATAGCGACACCCGCATCTATGGGGGGCTGAACTCCTACCATCGCGCTAAGCACGTCTCCGACATGCTGGCCGAGGCCACCATCCGGCGGCAGGATTATTCCTACAAGGCGGATGTGGCCGATATCGGGGTATCGAGCCGCGAGCTTGGCCGCAAGCTCATGACCCCTGATGAAATCCTCGCCATGGATCGCGGGGATGCGTGGGTCTTCGTGCGTGGGCTTCGGCCCATGCGCCTTGCCATGATCGACTATGGCCGCGTAGCGCCGTGGCGCGATGAGGTCGCGGACAATCCGCTGGAAGGCACCCGCCTGCGCGGCGAAGCGGCCTTCACGATCCGCTATGCCGACAAGGATACCACGCCGCCGGAACCGCCGACCATCGAGGGCGTGGCCTATCCGTCCGCAATACCGGCCAAGCGCAAGCGGCGCATGACGCCGCCCGTCCGGCTGCGCCACCTCGCATGGGTGCCGTTCGTGGTCGCGGCGACCTTTATCGACCTGACCACGCTGCCGACGCCGCATGTGCGCCTGACGGCCACCTATAGCGGGCCGGATTCCGCCCGCTTCTATCACCGCTGCGATTATGTCGGGCTGCACGCCCGCACGATTGCCCCGCCGGACGGGCGCTGCCCCGTCGTCGCTTTCTTCCCTGCTTATTGATGGAGAATACCATGACGCGCAAAACGCATCCCGTCATCCGCGACAGCTTCAACATGAGCGCCGACGAACTGGCGCTGCGCAAACCCTCGAACGATATGCGCCCGCTGGAAACCTTCGCCCGCGCCGCGAGCGGCGATCTGGTCGCCGACCGGCATCTTGCCCGCCCCAGTGTGCCCGAACGCGCCAAGGGCCTCGATTACACGGACAAGACCATGACCCGCTATATCAACGGACTGGAAGCCCGTCTGATCGACCATATGAGGAAACACGCGCCGCGCTGGCAGGGCAAGGAAGCCGCCCGCGTCCTTGCCACATGGCACCGGCCCGCCGCCAATCATCCGGCTCCTTCGTGGGCGGCGTCCCGCGATGCCATGGCCGACGCGCATGATGCTGCCGCCGCGCTTCTGCGCGAACGCCTGATCGCGCGCATGGGCAAGATCGGGGATATCCGCATTGCCCGCACCCTCGGCGGCTACAAACAGGCCGATCCGTTGCACCTGATCTTCCATAACCGCTCCCCCGTCCTGTCTAACCGGCTCAAGCACAAGCAATAGCCGCAATAATAGGAATTTATTCTTGCAATATAGGTGTATGTTCCTGTATTGTTCTCATTAATGCCAGCCCCGAATAGGACAGGCAGATGGTTGATAAGAAGAGGCGCAAAAGACGGAAGGACGGCGGCAAGACGGTGCAGACAGGCAATACAGGCGGAAACTCTATCCCTATCCACTCTTCCGCCCCGCCGGTGCCTCCCGTCGCTTCGGATGTCGTCTTCGATGCCGAGAAGTACCGCCACCATGTCGCGCATTTCGATATGCCGGATGATCGTAAGGCCGAACTGCTCTTTGCTGTCTGGCAGATCATGCAGAGCTTCGTGGATCGCGCCTTCGGCGACGATCCGGTACAGCAGGTGCTGCGCGCCCGGCATGTGGACTCTTTATCTATCGAAGATGAATCCGCTGCCTCCAGTGTGATAGGATCGTCCGAAACCCATAACAAGCAACAAAGACTGACAAGCGCCTTCCGGCCCAATGCCGCCGATAGGCGCGGGAAGGAGGATTCATCGGCATGACAATGATGCAATTGGAGAAGAAACAAAAGGCGGTGCTGTATTGCCGCGTCTCGTCCGTCAAGCAACGGGTGGAGGGCGATGGCCTTGCCAGTCAGGAGCGGCGCTGCCGCGACTATGCGGCGATGAAGGGTTATGAGGTCTTGGATGTGTTCCGCGACGATGTGAGCGGCGGCCATGCCATGCGCCCCGCCATGATGGCGATGGTCAAATTCCTCAAAACCCGCCGCAAGGATGGGCTGGTCGTCATCATCGACGACATCAGCCGGTTCAGCCGCGATATTCGCGGGCATTGGGATTTGCGCGATCTGTTGCGCGAGGCGGGCGGCAAGCTGGAAAGCCCGTCTATCGAGTTCGGCGACGATTCCGATTCCATCCTCGTGGAAAACCTGCTGGCGTCCGTCTCGCAGCACCAGCGCCAGAAGAACGCCGAGCAGACCAAGAACCGGATGAAGGCGCGGTTGCAAAACGGCTATTGGACGTTCCGCAGTCCCTTGGGCTATCGCTTCGAGCGCCGTTCCGGCCATGGCAAGCTGCTGATGCGTGACGAGCCGTTCGCTTCCATTCTCACCGAGGTATTCGAGGGCTATGCCTCGGGCCGCTTCGAGTCGTTCTCGGAAGTGAAATCCTTCCTCGAAGCCCAGCCCGTCTGGCCGAAGGATCGGCGCGGGGAAGTCCATTACGAGCGCATCAAGGAACTGTTCTCGCGTCCGGTCTATGCCGGATACGTCTATAGCGAGGATTGGGGCGTGGGTCTGACGCAAGGCAAGCATGAGGGGCTGGTGTCGTTTGCCACATGGCAGGCGGCGCAGGATCGCCGTGATGGCGTGGCCAAGGCTCCGGCGAAGAAGAATATCAGCGAGGACTTCCCGCTGCGCGGCTTCGTCACCTGCGGCTGCTGCGGCAATGCCATGACCGCTAATTGGTCGAAGGGGCGCAGCAAGCTCTATCCGTACTATCTGTGCGATACCAAAGGATGCCCCGATTACCGGAAATCCATCCGCAAGGAAAAGATCGAAGGCGAGTTCACGGCACTGCTGGCGTCCTTGAAACCTTCCGAAGGGCTGTTCAATCTCGCGCATCAGATGTTCCGCGACCTTTGGAACGCGAAACTGTCGTCATCGCAGAATCAGGGCGCAGCGCTGCGCAAGGAAATTGCCGCCGTTGAAAAGAAGATCGACCAGCTTCTGGAGCGTGTCACCGAAGCCGACAGCGAAATTCTGATCACGGCCTATGAGAAGAAAATCAAAGACCTTACCAAACAGAAGCTGCTCATGGCCGAGTGCATCGCCCATTGCGGCAAACCGCTCAAGACATTCGGCGAAGCTTATCGAACCGCATTCGATTTCCTCGCAAACCCCTGTAAACTTTGGCTTTCTGATCGTCTCGAAGACCAGCGGGCAGTGCTGCGTCTGGTCTTTGCCGAGCGGTTGCCCTACCTGCGCGGGGAGGGTTATCGAACCGCCAAAATCTCAACACCGTTCAAGATGTTAGGAGACATCGACATGTCTAAAAATGGAATGGTGCCCAGAAGAGGACTCGAACCTCCACGCCTCGCGGCACAGGTACCTGAAACCTGCGCGTCTACCAATTCCGCCATCTGGGCGACGGAGAGGCATGTAGAAGGACCGCTCGCCGGTGTCAACAGGCTTTTTGAAGTTTTCGCAACAGCTTGGCAAAAACTGTCTTTTCCACGAAAGCCGGCGGCGGTTTTGTGGGGAGAGGCGGGGCGGGGGAAAGGCTCAGTGGCTCACGGCCCAGGCGCGGATCCGTTCCAGCCCGGCCGCAAGCAGGCGCGCGGCGGCGGCCTCGCTCTGCGCTTCCACATAGCAGCGCATTTCCGGCGCGTTGCCGGAGGGGCGGAAATGGATGACGCTGCCGTCCTCCAGCGTGACGCGCAGCCCGTCGATGTCGCTCACCTTCGCCGGAACGCCGATCGGCGCGAGGAAGGCGGCCAGCGGCCCGGCGCCCGAGCGCAGGTCCGCCATCAGGGCCGCGCTGGTCTCCACGGGCATGTTCTCCAGGCGGTCGCTGGCTGCGGCCGGCAGGGCGAAGCCGGCGGCGATCGCCGAAAGCGGCCGCCCCTCCGCCGCCGCGAGCGCCAGCACGGCGAGCACCGGCATCAGGCTGTCGCGCGTGGGCAGCGCGGCGAGCGTGTGGCCGTTCACGGCAAAGGGGGTCGCCGTCAGCGTGCCGCCATTGGCCTCGAAGCCGGCGACCGCCGTCCCGCCGGCCGCGACCGCCGCGTTCATGGCGGCGATCACGAAGGGCGAGCCGACCCGGGTGCGCAGCACCGTGCCGGAAACGGCGGCCTCGATGCCCGAATTGGAGGTGACGGGTGTCGCGATCGTCGTGGCGCCGAGGAAGCGGCTGGCGATGAGGCCGACGAGGTCGCCGCGCAGGGGCGTGCCGGTCTCGTCGGTGACGAGCGGCCGGTCGCCGTCGCCGTCGGCGGAGATGATGGCGGCAAGCCCGTGCTGCACGGCCCAATCCCGCAGCAGGGCGATCGTTTCCGCGGAGACGGCCTCCGTGTCGACGGGAATGAAGCGCTCCGAGCGGCCGAGCGAAACGACATCCGCGCCGTAATGGGCGAGCACGGAAACGAAGAGGTCGCGCGCCACCGTCGAATGCTGGTAGACGCCGATGCGAAGGCCGGCCAGCGCCCGCTCGGGCAACAGCGTGCGGTTGCGTGCGGTGTAGAGCGCCATGGCGGCGTCATGAAGGTCGTCGGCGGTTTCTGGCGTGACGGGAAGGTCCGTGCCTTCGTTGCGAATCGCCCCGGCGGCCGCGGTGATGGCGGCCTCGTCCGCCTTGTCGATCTCGCCGTCCGGCCGGTAGAACTTGATGCCGTTGCGGTCGGCGGGAATGTGCGAGCCGGTCACCATCAGGCAGGCCGCCTTGCGGGCAAGGCCGAGCAGGGCGAGCGCCGGCGTCGGCAGCGTGCCGCAGTCGCGCGGGCAAAGGCCGGCCTTGCGGAGGGCCGCGATCGCGATGGCCGCGATGGCCGGGCTGGAGGGGCGGAAATCGCGGCCGATCAGGATCTCGTCGCCCTGCCGCGCCATGCCGGCGGCCAGCAGATGGCGGGCAAAGGCGGTGGCATAAAGTGCGGTGGCCGGCCCTTCAAGATCCACGGAGAGGCCGCGCAGGCCGCTGGTTCCGAATTTCAGGCTCATGCGGTCACCCCATGTCTCTTGCCGTCCGGTCCTGTGAACGGTGCGACATGAATAAAACAAAATGCGTGAACGTAATGCAAAGCAGGGACGTGACAGGGAAAAATCCCGCCAGAACAGTGAGGATCACATGTCGAAGATTCAAAATCTCGTTTTCGGTTGCGTGATGGGGATTGCCTCCGCGATCACGCCCATGGGGGCGGCCCAGGCCGTCCCGCTCGCCGTGCCGGATATGAAGGTAGACACGAAAAGCGACGTCACCAAGGCGCAGGTGCAGTTCTGCTATGGCTACGGCTGCGACCGCCGTTACTATCGCCGCCACTATCGCCCGAACTACAGCTATGAGCGTCGCTATTATCGCCCGCGCTACGAGCGGCCGCGCTACTATGGCGGGAACCGGTCGCATGTGAACTGGTGCGCCAACCGTTACCGCACCTACGACCCCTACACCAACCGCTACCATGCCGGCGGCGGCGTCTATCGCCTGTGCTATTCGCCCTATCGCTAGGCACGGCCGCGATCCCAGGCGGACGGCGGGCTTCGGCCCGCCGTTCCCGTTTCAGCCCTGGTCGGCGACGCGGTCCGTGTGGCCGAGGTCCCGGCCCGGCTCGATGATGTCGCGCACGCGCTGCTTCAGCTCCTTCGGCCCGGGAAAGCCGCCATCGCGCTTGCGCTCCCAGACCAGCGCCTCGCCGACGCGGATCTCGAAATTGCCGCCGGTGCCGGGAATGAGCGCCACCTCGCCGAGCCCGTCGGAAAAGGTTGAGAGCAGCTCCTGCGCCATCCAGCCGGCGCGCAGCAGCCAGTTGCACTGGGTACAGTAGAGAATCGAAACGCGCGGCTTTTCCCCGGACATGGTCACCTCCTGGTCGATGGCGAAAGCATATAGCAGCGGCGCCCTCTTGGCACGCGCCCGCTCGCGGTCCTCTCACAGAATTGTCAACTCAATTCATCATGTTTTGTTGGCGGACATCTTGTCGCAGCCGGATTCCTGAAGGAGACGTGGTGCACTGCAACATCCTCACAGGAGATCCCATGACAGAGCTTGCCACCCATCGCCCCCGCCTCATCATTCCCTCGCTCGGCGGCCTCTATGCGGCGCTCGGCGAAAGCGCGGAAACGATCCTGCGCGTCGCCGCCGGCCTGCTGCTCGTGACGCACGGCTACGGCAAGATCCTCAACCCCTTCGGCGCCGCCGGCATGGTGGAAAGCCTCGGCTTCTATCCCGGCGCCTTCTGGTCGCCGCTGCTCGCCGCCACCGAATTCTTCGGCGGCATCCTCATCGCCATCGGCCTCTTCACGCGCCCCGCCGCCTTTGCGGCGATGATCGTTCTTGCCGTCACCGTCTACTTCCACGGCATCGTGCAGGCCGAGGGCCTGATGGGCGCGGAGAAGTCCATCCTGTGGACGCTGATCATGTTCTACTTCGTGATCCGCGGCGCCAACGGCCATTCGGTCGACGCCAAGCTCGGCCGTCAGTTCTGATCCGTTTCCGGCGGTTGCGGCCTCGGCCGCAACCGCGCCTTGACGCGTGCGACGAGCGTCTCGGCGTCATGCGGCTTCATGACGACGGGAATGACCTCGAAACCCTCGACGCCGTCGCGATGGATGTCGCCGACGGTGGTGAAGAGAAGCGGCACGCCCTTTTCCACCAGCCGTTCGATCTGCGGCGTGATCTGCGTGGCATCGAGCGGCACGTCGAGCAGGCAGAGGTCGATATCGGCCAGCGCGGCCGTGTCCCACTGGGTGAGCTGTTCGGGCCGCACCAGGGTCGTCCGGCAAGGCAGTGCCGCCTTGATCAGATATTCCGCGTCGAGCGCAATCAGGAACTCGCGTTCGGCGATCAGGATGTGCGGAAGTGAATGGCTCATGGCGCCGGACTCCTTGTCCATATGGAGCCGCCGGGAGGGGCGATTCAGGAGGCGGACTGTGGGCCTGCACCCCGGGAGTGTCATTTAAAAAAGACATAGTGCCGGTGCGATGGAACAACTGCGCATGCGCGACGTTTTGCGCCTCAGCCCACGGGGATGGGCAGGATCAAAACCGGCGGGGGCATGATGGCGGGTGGTGCGGCGGTCAATCAGCAATCCAAGTGGCGCACGCCCTGTCAGCAATGTCCCCTGCGCAGCCTTTCGACCTTCCGGGATTTTTCGGCAAGGGAGCTGGACTTCGTCTCGCAGTTCAAGAGCGGCGAGCTCTCCAGCGAACGCGGCGCGACGATCCTCGTCGAGGGCATGCACAGCGCCCATCTCTTCACCGTGCTGTCGGGCTGGGCCTTCCGCTACAAGCTGCTGCCCGACGGGCGCCGGCAGATCATGAACTATCTTATGCCCGGCGATCTCATCGGCCTTCAGGGAAGCCTGATGGGCGAGATGGACCATTCCGTCGAGGCGCTGACGCCGGTCACGCTCTGCGTCTTCGAGCGCTCGAAACTGGAGCGGCTGTTCGAGCGCCATGCCTCGCTCGCCTACGACCTCACCTGGATCGCCGCGCACGAGGAGCGCATCCTCGACGAACACCTGCTCAGCGTCGGCCGGCGCTCGGCGCTGGAGCGCACGGCCTATCTGCTCTCCTTCATCCACCAGCGCGCCCATTCGGCGGGTGTCAATGGCGGGCGGCGGGTCATTCCGATCACCCAGCAGCATGTCGCCGATACGCTCGGCCTCTCGCTCGTGCACACCAACAAGACGCTGCGCAAGCTCGCCGACCGCGGGCTGATGCGCTGGCAGGACAAGGGCTGCGAAATCCTCGATAGCGACGGTCTTCTGGCGCTGGCCGGCTGGGAGGGGCTGAAGAAGCAGCCCCGCCCCTTCATCTGACCCCTACCTGCCCGCGCAGTTCCCGGCAGGCAAGACCGCCGTGCACGTTCGCTGGAACGGCTCAGGCGACGTCCCAGTGCAGCGGGAACATCGGGTCGAACACCGTCACCGGCCCCGCGCCCGTCTCGATCTTCGCCGGGAAGGCGACGGGTTCCGCCCGCCTGACGAGACGGATCGTCTCTTCGTTGGCCGGCAGGCCATACCAGGCGGGTCCGTTCAGCGAGGCGAAGGCCTCGAGCCGGGTGAGCGCGCCTTCCTCCTCGAAGACATGGGCAAGGCAGCTCATCGTGTTGATCGAGGTGTAGATGCCGGCGCAGCCGCAGGCGCATTCCTTCAGCGGATCGACATGCGGTGCCGAATCGGTACCGAGGAAGAAACGCCCGTCGCCCGAGGTGGTGGCGGCGCGCAGCGCCAGCCGGTGCTCCTCGCGCTTGGCGACGGGCAGGCAATAGTAGTGCGGCTTGATGCCGCCGACGAGGATGGCGTTGCGGTTGATGATCAGGTGATGCGTGGTGATCGAGCCGGCGAGATTGGCCTTCGACGCCTTGATGTAGTCGACGCCGTTCTTCGTCGTCACATGCTCCATGGTGACGCGCAGCTCCGGCAGGCGCTGGCGCAAGGGGTCGAGCACCGTCTCGATGAACACGGCCTCGCGGTCGAAGATGTCGACGTCCGGCGTCGTCACCTCGCCATGCACGCAGAGCGTCAGGCCGATCTTCGCCATGCGCTCCAGCACGGGCATCGCCTTGTCCATGTCGCGCACGCCGCCATGGGAATTGGTCGTCGCGCCGGCCGGGTAGAGCTTGACGGCGCGGATCAGGCCGCTTTCATAGCCGGCTTCGACGTCGTCGGGGTCGGTATGCTCGGTGAGGTAGAGCGTCATCAGCGGCTCGAACCGGTCGCCCTTGGGCAGGGCGGCGAGGATGCGGTCGCGATAGGCGGCGGCGTCCGTGGTGGTCACGACCGGCGGCACGAGGTTCGGCATGATGATCGCGCGGGCGAAATGCCGGCTGGTGTCGCCGATCACGCCTTCGAGCATCGCCCCGTCGCGCAGGTGCAGGTGCCAGTCGTCCGGCCGGCGGATGGTGAGTTCTGTGGTCATCGGCGTTGCTCCCGCCCTTGGCTTTGCGGCAATCCCGGATGCAAAACGCTCAGGCATTCTTGCCGGAATTGCTCCGCGGCTGCGATAGCATCCGCGGGGCGCAACGACAATCGTTTCAGAAGATATCGATGGTGAGGTCCGCGGGGCGGGAATTCTCCAGGATGCGCTTTCCGTTCGGCAGGTCGTTGCCGTAGAGCTTGCGCTGGATCTCGTCTTCCGGCAGGCCATAGCCGAGCCAGCGCCGGCGCAGCCGCTCCTCCAGCACCGCATAGGGCGGGCCGACGAAGATGGTGACGTCGAATTTCCCGTCGAGCCGGTCCCAGGGCGCGTCCTTCAGCAGCAGGTAGTTGCCTTCCGCGAGGATGAAGCGCGTATCGGCCGGGATGGCACGGGCGGCGTTGATGGCGATCTCGCGCGATCGATCGAAGACCGGGACGAGGACTTCGTCCTGTGCCCTTTTCAGGGCCTCGACGATGTCGATGAAGCCGCGGGCGTCGAAGGTTTCGGGTGCACCCTTGCGCGGCAGGAGGCCGCGTTCGGCGAGAATGCCGTTGTCCATGTGAAAGCCGTCCATCGGCAGGATTTCCGCCGTCTCGCCGCGGGCGAGAAGCCTTTCCCTGACGGCTTCGACCAGCGTCGACTTGCCGGCGCCCGGAGGGCCGGCAATGCCGAGCAAGACGCGGCGCGCGTTTTGCGCGCGCCGCAGAAGATCGTCCACGATTGTTTTGACCGTTGTCATGCCGCGACGGCCTCGGCGGGCAGTTTCGCGCCGGTCATGAAGGCGACGGCGTCGGACATGGTGTAGTCCTTCGGGTTGATGACCGTCAGCCGCCGGCCGAGCCGGTGGATGTGGATGCGGTCCGCCACCTCGAAGACATGCGGCATGTTGTGCGAGATCAGCACGATCGGAATGCCGCGCCGGCGCACGTCGAGGATGAGTTCCAGGACGCGTCGGCTCTCCTTGACGCCGAGCGCCGCCGTCGGCTCGTCGAGGATGATCACTTTCGAACCGAAGGCGGCGGCGCGCGCCACGGCGACCCCCTGGCGTTGGCCGCCGGACAAGGTCTCCACCGCCTGGTTGATGTTCTGGATCGTCATCAGCCCGAGTTCGGAGAGCTTGTCGCGGGCGAACTTCTCCATCGCCGTGCGGTCGAGCTTGCGGAACCACTGGCCCATGACGCCGGGCTTCCTGATCTCGCGGCCGAGGAACATGTTGTCGGCGATCGAGAGGGCGGGCGAGAGCGCGAGGTTCTGGTAGACGGTCTCGATGCCGGCGCTGCGTGCCTCGATCGGCGAGCGGAAATGCACCGGCTGGCCTTCGAGGCGGATTTCGCCCTCGTCCGGCGTGATGGCGCCGGAGATCGCCTTGATCATCGAGGACTTGCCCGCGCCGTTGTCGCCGATCACGGCGAGGATCTCGCCGGGATAGAGGTCGAAGTCTGCTTGGTCGAGGGCGGTGACGCGGCCGTAGCGCTTGACGAGACCGCGGGCGGTGAGAATGGGTTCGAGAGCCATCAGCCTGCTACCTTTCTGATCCACTGGTCGATTGCGACGGCCGAGATGATGAGGACGCCGATCAGGAGATAGGTCCATTGCGGGTCCGTGCCGATGAGGCGAAGACCGAGCGAGAAGACGCCGACGATCAGCGCCCCGAAGATCATGCCGAGGATCGAGCCGCGCCCGCCGAACAGCGAGAGGCCGCCGATCACCACGGCGGTGATCGATTCGATGTTGGCGAACTGCCCCGCCGTCGGCGAGACCGAGCCGATGCGGCCGATGAGCGCCCAGCCGGCGAGCGCGCAGATGAGGCCGGACAGCGTGTAGACCGAGACCAGCATGCGCTTGACGTTGACGCCGGCCAGCTCCGCCGCGTCCGGATCGTCGCCGACCGCATAGACATGGCGGCCCCAGGCGGTGTGGTTCAGCACGTACCAGAGCAGCGCCACCAGCAGCACCATGGCGATGACGCCGTAGGTGAAGACCGCGCCGCCGAAGCGGATGTTGTTGCCGAAGAACTGCAGGAGCGGGGCCTGCGCGGAGATGTCCTGCGAGCGGATGGTCTCGTTGGCCGAATAGAGGAAGTTCGAGGCGAGGATGATCTGCCACATGCCGAGCGTGACGATGAAGGGCGGCAGCTTCATGCGGGCGACGAGCAGGCCGTTGATATAGCCGCAGAACGCGCCGCAGGCGAGGCCGCACAGGACGGCGAGCGACGGCGGCAGGCCGTAGCGGAAGGTGAACTGGCCCATCACGACGGAGGAAAGCACCATGATGGCGCCGACCGACAGGTCGATGCCGGCCGTCAGGATGACCAGCGTCTGCGCCGCGCCGACGATGCCGACGATGGCCACCTGCTGGAGGATGAGCGTCATCGTGAAGGCGGAGAAGAACTTTCCGCCGAGGATGATGCCGAATACCGCCACCGAGAGCACGAGCACGATCAGCGGCACCGCGGAGGGACTGCCGTGCAGGAAATGCTGAAATTTCTGGACGGGCGTCTTGTCGTGCGTATCGAAGGAGGCGACCTGGGTCGCGCTGCCGGACAGCACCTTCTCGAATTCCTGCGAGGGTTGCGAGGGCTGGGCGCCCTGCGAGACCGTCGATGTCTCACTCATGATCTTCTCCTCCCCTTCCGGCGCCGACCGTCGCGGCTGACCGGATGAAATGGTGCATGGACGCATCGCTGGGGCGCCTTGCGCACCTGCCGCCATCTGCGGGCGGTCTCCTCCCCGGGCGGTGCCGGCTTTCGCCGCAGCCTGGGGATGAAAGGTGCCCATGTCTTGTTGCGAATGTCAAAGCAGGGCCGGTCTTCGCCGCGACCCGATCCGCGTCCAAAGCGGAAAGCCGGCCCGGTCAAGCCGGGCCGGCGGGGGCATCAGCCCCAGCACTTGTCCTTGCCGGCCTTGGTGTCGATGGACTCGACGCCGTCTGCCGGCTTGTCCGTCACGAGCGTCACGCCCGTGTCGAAGAAGTCCTTGCCTTCGGTGGCCTTCGGCTTTTCGCCGCTGTCGGCGAAGGTCTTGATGGCCTCGATGCCGAGGGCGGCCATCATCAGCGGGTACTGCTGCGAGGTGGCGCCGATGACGCCGTCCGCGACGTTCTGCACGCCCGGGCAACCGCCGTCGACGGAAACGATCAGCACGTCGCCTTCCTTGCCGACGGCCTTCAGCGCTTCATAGGCGCCGGCAGCGGCCGGTTCGTTGATCGTGTGCACGACGTTGATGGACGGATCCTTCTGGAGAAGGTTCTCCATGGCGGTGCGGCCGCCCTCCTCGTTGCCGTTGGTCACGTCGTGGCCGACGATGCGGGCATCGTCCTCGTCGCCGATCTTGGAAATGTCCTTCACGTCGATGCCGAAGCCCTTCATGAAGCCCTGGTTGCGCAGCACGTCGACCGAAGGCTGCGAGGGCGTCAGGTTAAGGAAGGCGATCTTGGCGTCCTTGGCGGCATCGCCGAGCGACGCGGCGGCCCACTTGCCGATCAGCTCGCCGGCGAGCAGGTTGTCGGTGGCGAAGGTCATGTCGGCGCTGTCGAGCGGCTCCAGCGGCGTGTCGAGCGCGATGACGAGCAGGCCCGCATCCCGCGCCTTCTGCACGGAGGGAACGATGCCCTTCGTGTCGGACGCGGCGATCAGGATGCCCTTCGCGCCGTCGGCGATGCAGGTCTCGATCGCGGCGACCTGGCTTTCCGAATCGCCGTCGATCTTGCCGGCATAGGCCTTCAGCGTCACGCCGAGTTCCTTGGCCTTCGCTTCGGCGCCTTCCTTCATCTTGACGAAGAAGGGGTTGGTGTCGGTCTTGGTGATCAGGCAGGCGGTGGTGTCGGCGGCGGCGGCCGGCGTGGAAAAGGCGACGCCGAGTGCAAGCGCGCCGAGAGCGGCGGAAATGATGGTTTTCTTCATGGTATCCTCCCAAGGACGAAACGGGATGCGCCCCTCTCCTGGGGCGATCCGGTCGCAGGGCGGCGGGCAGGTCCTCTGCCGGCCGATCCTTGCTTCCGTCTTCAAGAGAACACCAAAAGAAATGCCTGTCAATAAATAAATCGAATTGAATTATTAATTCGATGTGGCATGCTGCAGGGAAAGAACGGGCGAAAGCCCCGCTGCGCGTTTCCGGTGGAAGAGCGGATCGCCAGCCGATAAGAGGACCGGAAGGGCGCGGGCGCCCGGTCCGGCACGGGAGGAGACGATGATCAGAAAGGACGCGACGGCACATGCCGTGCCGGCCGAAATCCTCGATCCGAGCGGGGGCGCGAACCAGGTGCGCGTCCGGGCCTATAACGAACGCCTGGTCATGTCGCTGGTGCGCCGGCACGGTAGCCTGTCGAAGGCCGAGATCGCCCGGCGCAGCGGCCTTTCCGCCCAGACCGTCACCGTCATCATGCGCGCGCTGGAGGCGGAGGGGCTTTTGATGCGCGGCGAGCCGATGCGCGGCAAGGTCGGCCAGCCCTCCGTGCCCATGCGGCTCAATCCCGATGCGGTCTATTCCTTCGGCCTGAAGATCGGCCGCCGCAGCGCCGATCTCGTTATGATGGATTTCGTCGGCGGCATCCGCCGCCGCGCGCGCCGCACCTATCCCTATCCCATGCCCGGCCCGCTGCTTTCCTTCGTCGAGGAGGGCCTGGCCGAGCTGGAAGCCGCGATCACGCCGGAGGAGCGCGCCCGCATCGCCGGCTTCGGCGTCGCCGCCCCCTTCGAACTGTGGAGCTGGGCGAGCGAAGTGGGCGCACCGCAGGCCGACATGGACCAGTGGCGCGGCGTCGACCTGGAGGCGGAGATCGCAAGCCGCGTGCCTTACCCGGTCGCGCTCCAGAACGACGCGACGAGCGCCTGCGCGGCCGAGCTCGTCTTCGGCCTCGGCCCGCAATATCCCGATTTCCTCTATCTCTTCATCGGCTCCTTCATCGGCGGCGGCGTGGTGCTGAATTCGGCGCTCTTCACCGGCCGCACCGGCACGGCCGGCGCCATCGGCCCCCTGCCCGTGCAGGGCCGCGACGGCGAGACGGTGCAGCTCCTGAAGATCGCCTCGATCTACCGCCTGGAGAACCTGCTGCGCGAGCACGGCATTGATCCGAAGCCGCTCTGGTATTCGCCGGACGGATGGATCGATTTCGGCGCGCCGCTTGCGATCTGGATCGAGGACATGGCCGCCGCGCTCGCCCAGGCCGTCGTCGCCTCCGCCTCCGTCATCGACTTCTCCGCCGTCATCATCGACGGCGGCTTTCCCGCCTGGGTGCGCGAGCGCGTGGTCGCGGCGACGCAGGCCGCCGTCGCCCGCCTCGACCTCCAGGGCGTCACCCTGCCCGAGATCGTCGAGGGCGCGGTCGGCAGCGCCGCGCGCTCGATCGGTGGGGCCAGCCTGCCGCTCTTTTCCCGCTATCTTCCGGACCAGAACGTCCTCTTCAAGGAGCTTGCCTGAATGCTGAAAGGTCTTGACCCCATCCTGGGCCCGGAGCTGCTCGCGACGCTGCGCGCCATGGGCCACGGCGACGAGATCGCCCTCGTCGACGGCAACTATCCGGGCGTCGAGCACGCCCGCCGCCTCATCCGCCTCGACGGCGTGCCGCTCGTCCCCGTGCTGAATGCCGTGCTCTCGGTGCTGCCGATCGACGATTTCGTCGAGGAGGCGATCTTCCGCTCCACCTTCCGCCAGGAGCGCGACACGCTGGAGCCCGTGCACCGCGAGATCATCGACTGCTGCGCCCGCCATGCGCCGGATCGCGCGGTCGTGCCGCTCGTCGGCGCCGATTTCTACGGCCGCGTGCGCGCCGCCCATACGCTTGTGCAGACCAGCGAGCCGCGGCTCTATGCCAATGTCATCCTGCGCAAGGGCGTCATCTATCCCTGACCCTGTTTCCCGCGGAACAGCGCGGGGCGGGGGGATGTGAGACCTTCTGATCACCGGATGAGAGAGGCTCATCCCCAACCGATCAGGAGAGACCCCATGCGCAAGATCATCGTTTCCGCCACCGTCGCCCTCGTTGCCGCCGTTTCCTTCGCCGCCCCCTCGCAGGCCGGCTCCTACAGCTACGGTTACGAGCCCGCCTGCTTCATCAAGAAGGTGAAGGCCTACGACTATTACGGCAACGTCGTCATCAAGAAGATCCGCGTCTGCCATTGATCCCTCTTCTTCGTCGATCCTCCCCGCCTTGCCCGGCTCGAAAGAGCCGGGTTCTTTCTGTTTGGCCCTTGAATGAAGGGGAGGGCCGTGTTTGTCTCGCGCCATATCGAAGAACGGGAGTATCGCATGCGCGTGCTGGTGGTGGAAAACGACAGGGTGACCTTGCTGGGGCAGATCGGCATCGCCCTTGACGAGGCGGGCGCCGAGATCGACCTGTGCCGCCCCCATGCCGGCGACACCATCCCGGCGGATGACGCGGCCCACGATGCCATCGTCGTCATGGGCGGCCCGCAGAACGCCCGCGACGACGAGCGCCACGGCTACCTGCCGGCGCTCGCCGCGCTGATGCGCCGCTTCGGCGACGCGGACAAGTCGGTGCTCGGCGTCTGCCTCGGCAGCCAGCTTCTCGCCCGGGCCTATGGCGCGGAAAACCTGATCGGCGCGGCGCCGGAATTCGGCTGGTGCACGGTGGCGCTGACGACGGACGGCGCCGGCGATCCGGTTCTGTCGGCGGCGGCCGGCGCGTTCCCGATCTTCCAGTGGCACAGCGACACGTTCACGCTGCCGGACAAGGCCGTGCGCCTCGCCACCAATGGTGCCGCCGAGAACCAGGCCTTCCGCATCGGCCGCGCCACCTACGGCACCCAGTTCCATTTCGAGGCGAGCCGCGCGGTGGTGGACGGCTGGGCGGAGACCTTCCCGCAGCTCATCGAGACGCTCCAGCCCGGCTGGCTCGCACGGCGCGCCGCCCTGGCCGACGAGAACGGCCCGCGCGCCGACGCCACGGGCCTTGCCATCGCGCGGGCCTGGGTGGCGACGATCGCCGCCGCCGCGACCCGCCGGGTCGCCTGAAGCGGATACGGCCTTAGAACCCGGACAGCGCCGCCGCGAATCGCGATGCGGCGGCCTTGAGGATTTCCGGGGCGAAGCCGGAAAAGCCGATGACCAGGCCCTGCCGCGGCGGATTGGTGACGGCCATGGCCGAGAGCGCCCGCACGCCGAGCCCGGCGCGCGCGGCAATCTCCACCGCATCCGTATCGGCAAGCGCGGCCGGCAGGCCGGCGACGAGGTGCAGGCCCTGGTCCGGCACGCCGACCGAAAGCGCGCCCGCCGTCGAGAGCCCGGCCACCAGCGCGTCGCGTGCCGCCTGCGCCTGCCGCCGGGCGCGGCGCAGATGCGCGGCGAAGTGGCCCTCGCGGATGAGGTCGGTGAGGGCGGCCTCGGCCAGCGTCGGCGGGCTGCGGTCGCTGCGGCCGCGCAGCGCCACGACCGCGTCGAGCAGCGGATCGGGAATGACGGCATAACCGAGCCTGAGGCCCGGGAAGAGCACCTTGGAGAAGGTGCCGAGATAGATCACGCGCCCGCTGTCATCCATGCCCTGCATGGCGGCGAGCGGCGGCCCGGCGAAGCGGAACTCGCTGTCATAGTCGTCCTCGATGATCCAGCCGCCGGTCTCCCGCGCCCAGTCGATCAGGGCGAGCCGCCGGCGCATGCTCATGGTCACGCCGAGCGGGAACTGGTGCGACGGCGTGACATAGACGGCGCGGGCGCCCGGCGCCGCCAGGGCGATATCCGCCCCCTCGCCGTCGACGGCAAGGCCGCAGAGCGCCAGGCCGTTGCCGGAAAAGGCCGCCCGGGCGCTCGGATAGCACGGGTCCTCGATCATCACCTGGTCGCCCGGCGCCAGCGCGCTGCGGATGACGAGGTCGATGCCCTGCTGCGTGCCCGTCGTGATGACGATCGAGCGCGCCGCGCAGCGCACGCCGCGCGCCTGCCGGAGATAGGCGGCGACCGCCTGGCGCAGCGCTTCGCCGCCGCGCGGATCGCCATAGTGGAAGTGCTCCGGGCCCGGCCGGGCGAGATGGCGCGCCAGCAGCGTGCGGAACTGTTTCAGCGTGCGTGCGTCGGCCATGGCGACGCCGAGCGTTCCGGGCAGCGGCATTGTCGGGGCGCTCTTCTCCCGCTCGACCGGTTCCGTCGGCCTCATCGTCGGCACCCGGTCGGCAACGAACGTGCCGGCCCCGGTGCGGGCGACCGCGAAGCCCTCGGCGATCAGCGTCTCGAAGGCGGCGACCACGCTGCCGCGCGAGGTCTTCAGCCGCTGCGCGAGGTCCCGCGTCGGCGGCAGCTTGCTGCCGGGCGGAATGTCGCCCGCCTCGATCAGCCGCCGCAGTTCGCGGTAGAGCGCCGGCGTGCGCCGGCCCGCCGCCGGGAGAACGGGAACGAGCGAGGACCAGTCCGGCAGAATGGTCCGGATTTTTTGCTCGGAATTGGTGCTTTTTCGATCCAATGCCATGACGCACCATGGCGGCCTCTCCTTTGAAAGGCAAGCCCGCAGATGAGCACCGAGACCGCCGCCTATCCCGTCACCCCGCGCAACCGCGTCAAGCGCATGCACGAGCGCGGCAGCTACGACCGCGAAAGCGTCCATGCCATTCTCGACGCCGCCATGCTCTGTCACGTCGCCTATGTCATCGACGGCCAGCCCTATGCGACGCCCACCCTCTTCTGGCGCAGGGGCGATACGCTCTACTGGCACGGTTCCTCCGCCAGCCGCATGCTGCGGCACCTGAAGGCCGGCACGCCCGCCTGCCTCACCGTCGCCCATCTCGACGGGCTGGTGCTCGCCCGCTCCGGCTTCAACCATTCGGCCAATTACCGCTCCGCCATGTGCTTCGGCACGGCGCGGCTCGTCGAGGACCCGGCGGAGAAGATCGAGGCGATGCGCGACGTCGTCGACCGCTTCTATCCGGATCGCAGCGCGCTGCTGCGTCCCATCACGCCGCAGGAGGCCAAGGCGACGACGATCGTCGCCATGCCGATCGACGAGGCGGCGGCCAAGGTGCGCGCCAAGGGCGTCGGCGACGACGAGGCGGATTTCGCCCTGCCGATCTGGGCCGGCGTCATTCCCGTCACCACCGTGCTCGGCCCCGCCGAGACCTGTCACCGGCTGGTGGCGGGCGTGGAGAAACCCGAAACGCTGGCGATCTTCCCCGAGGGCGGCCGGCTGGACGCCGCGCTGCGGACGGGACAGCAGCGCTACGAGGATGCCTGAAGTCCATGCGCCATGGTCCACGCGGCGGATTTCGCCCGTGGGTTTGTCAAAGAGCATCGGACGGGGCGCTGGAAGCTGCCTCATCTGAAAAATTGTATCTGCGGCACCTTTCAGCGCCCCGTTCGGCGGTTTTTGCCCGCGACTGCGGTCCCTCTGCAAGGGCCGGGGCCGTGGATGCCTGTCGCCGGTTTCCGGGATGGGCGCCTCCGTTTTGGCATGCGCAATCGCGCGCCATGGCGATTGCGGACGGAAAGGCGCTCTCGCACCCTTCCCGGAGAGGCTTCACCCCGGCGGACGATGCCGACGCATCCGCCGGACCCGGCCCCCTTGTGTGCCGTACAGGCACGCCCGGCGCGCCGTCCGGGGCATGAAACGGCAGGGTCGGTCCGACGCCCCGCCGCTTCCCCCGTGTCGCCGGAGGGAGACCATTTTCCGCAGGCCCCTGCGGTGCGGGCTCACGTCCTTCCCCCGCCACAAGCGCCGGCCCCACCTCACTGCCACGCCTGGCAGCGTATCCGTGGCGGGACGGGAGGATTGTAGGCACGGAATTGGTGGGCGGGGAAAACGGGGCGTGTTTTTTGGGGAGGAGAGGGCGTGCCGTGCGGATGGATCCTCGGGTCAAGCCCGAGGATGACGACAGAAGGGAAGGGGGGCGGACTAAAGCAGCGGTTCCGCATGCCGTACCGTTCAATGGGGTCCCGGGCTTTTCCTCCCCTCCGTCATCCTCGGGCTTGACCCGAGGATCCATCCGCACGGCACGCCTTCTCCTCCAATCGCCAGAAAGCCCCGGATGCGGGGGCATCCGGGGCTTTCGGGTTCTGTCACGGGGCGGTGGTGCCGGCCTTTATTCGTCGCCCATCTTGAGCGCGGCGATGAAGGCTTCCTGCGGGATCTCCACCTTGCCGAACTGGCGCATGCGCTTCTTGCCGGCCTTCTGCTTTTCGAGCAGCTTGCGCTTGCGGGTGGCGTCGCCCCCGTAGCACTTGGCGGTCACGTCCTTGCGCAGCGCCGAGATGGTCTCGCGGGCGATCACGTTGCCGCCGATGGCGGCCTGGATCGGGATCTTGAACATGTGCTTCGGGATCAGCTCCTTGAGCTTCTCGCACATTTCGCGGCCGCGCTTTTCGGCGGCCATGCGGTGCACCATCATGGAGAGCGCGTCGACCGGCTCGCCGTTGACGAGGATCGACATCTTCACCAGGTTGCCTTCCTTGTGGTCGGTGATCTGGTAGTCGAAGGAGGCATAACCCTTGGAGATCGACTTCAGGCGGTCGTAGAAGTCGAAGACGACCTCGTTGAGCGGCAGGTCGTAGGTGAGCATGGCGCGCGTGCCGACATAGGTCAGCTCGATCTGGATGCCGCGGCGGTCCTGGCAGAGCTTCAGGATGCCGCCGAGATAATCGTCGGGGGTCAGGATGGTCGCGCGGATCCACGGCTCGTGGATCTCCGAGATCTTCACGACGTCGGGCATGTCGGCCGGGTTGTGCAGCTCGCGCTCGGAACCGTCGGTCATGAAGAGCTTGTAGACGACCGAAGGGGCCGTCGCGATCAGGTCGAGGTCGAACTCGCGCTCCAGGCGCTCCTGGATGATCTCGAGGTGCAGCAGGCCGAGGAAGCCGCAGCGGAAGCCGAAGCCGAGCGCGGCGGAGCTTTCCATTTCGAAGGAGAACGAGGCGTCGTTGAGGCGCAGCTTGCCCATCGCCGAGCGCAGGTCCTCGAAATCGGCGGCATCGACCGGGAAGAGGCCGCAGAAGACGACGGGCTGGGCCGGCTTGAAGCCCGGCAGGGCCTTTGCCGTCGGGCGCTTGTCCTCGGTGATCGTGTCGCCGACGCGGGTATCGGCCACTTCCTTGATCGAGGCGGTGATGAAGCCGATCTCGCCCGGGCCGAGCGAATCCATCGCCACCATCTTCGGCGTCAGCACGCCGACGCGCTCGATCGTGTATTTCGCGTCCGTGCCCATCATGCGGATGGTCTGGCCCTTGCTGATGCGGCCTTCGATGACGCGCACGAGAACCATGACGCCGAGATAGGTGTCGTACCAGCTATCGACGAGCAGCGCCTTCAGCGGGGCCTTCTCGCCGCCTTCGCTCTTCGGGGCGGGCAGGCGCTGGACGATGGCTTCGAGCACGTCCGGAATGCCGAGGCCGGTCTTGGCCGAGATCAGCACGGCGTCGGAGGCGTCGATGCCGATCACCTCCTCGATCTGCTCCTTGATGCGGTCGGGCTCGGCGGCCGGCAGGTCGATCTTGTTGAGCACCGTCACGAGCTCGTGGTTGTTGTCGATCGCCTGGTAGACATTGGCGAGCGTCTGGGCCTCCACGCCCTGGGACGCGTCGACGACGAGCAGCGAACCCTCGCAGGCCGACAGCGAGCGCGAGACCTCGTAGGCGAAGTCGACATGGCCGGGCGTGTCGATGAGGTTCAGCACATAGGTCTCGCCGTCCTTGGCCTTGTAGTGCAGGCGCACGGTCTGGGCCTTGATGGTGATGCCGCGCTCGCGCTCGATATCCATGTTGTCGAGGACCTGTTCCGACATCTCGCGGTCGGCAAGGCCGCCGGTCGACTGGATCAGCCGGTCGGCGAGCGTCGACTTGCCGTGGTCGATATGGGCCACGATGGAGAAGTTGCGGATATGGTCGAGGGGCGTCGAAGTGTTGGTGCTCATGCGCGCCATATAGCAGCGGGGAAGATTCCCGCAAAGCGGTAAATGAAGGGTTTCGTGCGCGCGAACGCCGCTATTCCGGGGCTTTTTCGCCTTCGACGAGCGCGCCGGCATTCGGCACCTGGGCGCTTCGGATCTCGAAGGTCTCCCGCGCCTCCGGCGGCACCGTCTCGCGCAGCCGCAGCCGCTGGGCGACGAAGGCGGCATAGGCGAGCGCCACGGCCATGGCGGCATAGATGAAGGTCTTCGGGCCGAAGACTGGCGTCAGCGCCGTCACGGCCAGCGGAACCAGCGTCGCCGAGGTCGACCAGGCGACAAGCAGCGTCGAGGCGAGGGGCACGAAGTCCTCCGGGTCGGTCCGGTCGTTGGCATGGGCATTGGCGATCGAATAGACGCTCTCGACGGCGCCCGCCCAGAGCGCGAAGACGATCATGAGGATGACGAAGGCCTGGAAGGAGACGAAGAGGGCGACGACCGCGGTGCCCGCGATCAGCAGGCAGGTGGCGATCAGCACGATGCGCCGGTCGATGCGGTCGGAGAGCGTGCCGAGCGGGTATTGCACGAAGATGAGGCCGAACTGCATGACGAACATCAGGAGCGCGACATCCGCCTGGCCGACCTTGTTGGTGGCGGCGTAGATCGGGGTAAAACCCTGTACCACCATGGAAAGGCCGCCGGCGGCCAGCACGCCGATCAGCGCGACCGGCGAATTGCGCCAGGCCATGGCGAAATCGACGCTGACCCGGGCGGGCGCCGGCGGGGTGGGCAGCTTCGTGAGGCCGATCGGCAGCAGCGCGATGGTGGTGACGAAGATGGTGACGAGCGGGGCGAGGTTGCCGTCCGCCGGCATGCGGCCGAACAGCCAGGCGCCGACGCCGAGCCCCAGCACATAGGCCATGTAGAAGAAGGACATGGCCTTGCCGCGCCAGCGGTTGTCGCTGGCATGGTTCAGCCAGCTCTGGGCGATGATGAAGTTCGCGTTGCCGGCCACGCCGTAGAGGCCGCGGGCGAGGATCCACAGGATCGGGTTGACGCCGAGCGCGACGAGGAAGGCGGCGATGATGACCAGCGCCAGCGAGCAGGAAAAGGCGCGGGCATGGCCGACGCGGCGGATGACGGGACCGGCGATGACGCAGCCGACCAGCCCGCCGAAGGCGATGGCCGTGACGGCCGCGCCCGGCGTCCACGAGGGCGCACCGGCCTGCGACAGAACATAGGGCACATAGGCCAGCATGATGCCGTTGCCGATGGCGACGAAGGTCATCGAAACGACGATGGCGGTGATGGAAAAGAGCGAGGACGCCCGCTGTGCTTCACCCGTCATCCGCCCGCCCTCCGAATCTCGCTGCGGCACCTTATCCGGCGGGAGGATGTCGCATTGTCGCCGGAGCGGCATGGCCGGAAAATATTTTCGGAAAGGGTTTGCCCGTTGACTCCATTATGAGAGAGAATTATTCCATGATAATGGAAAAAGTGATCGACCCTCTGGAAAGCGCCATCGGCGACCGGGTCCGGCTGCTGCGCGTGGCGCGCGGCCAGACGCTGGACGACCTTGCCGGGGCCTCCGGCGTCAGCCGGGCGATGATCTCGCGCATCGAGCGCGGCGAGGCGAGCCCGACGGCGCAACTGCTTTCGCGGCTCTGCGCGGCGCTGGACCTGACGCTCTCCGCCTTCTTCGCCTTCTCCGGGGAGGCGGGCGATCCCCTGTCGCGGCGCGAAGACCAGGTGGTCTGGCGGGATCCCGAGACGGGCTACCAGCGCCGCGCCGTCTCGGCGCCGAACACGGCCTCGCGCGTCGAGGTGATCGAGGTGACGTTTCCGCCGGGCGCGCGCATCGCCTATCCGCCGGAAACGGCCAAGGCGGGCATGACGCAGCATGTCTGGCTGTTCGCAGGCCGCCTGCGCATGACCCTTCGCGAGACGGTGCATGACCTGCGGCCCGGCGACTGCCTCTATATGAGCATCACCGAGGGCCATGTCTTCGAGAATCCCGGCGACGCGCCGGCGCATTATGCCGTGGTGCTGGACCGCGGCCGACCCTGAGCCATGAGGACGAGATGAGCGAGATCAGGCTGCTGGATGCCGACGAAACCCGGGCCCGGATGGGCGAACTGGCGGATGTGCTGGCCGATTGCGTGACCGGCGGGGCCTCCGTCGGCTTCATGGCGCCCTATGGGCCGGCCGATGCGCTGCCCTTCTGGCAGGACGTGGCGGCGGCGGTCGGCGAGGGGGCGACGCTGCTCTTTGCCGCCGAGCGGGCGGGGCGCATCGTCGGCACGGTGCAGGTCGGCATCCGCCAGATGCCGAACCAGCCGCACCGGGCGGACGTGAAGAAGCTGCTCGTCATGGAAAGCGAGCGCGGCCGCGGCATCGCCCGCGCGCTGATGGCCGTCGCCGAGGCGGAAGCCGCCCGGCGCGGCAAGACCGTGCTGGTGCTCGACACGGCCACCGGCAGCCCCGCCGAAACCGTCTACGAGCGCCTCGGCTGGCAGCGCGCCGGCGTCATCCCCGACTATGCGCTCTATCCGGACGGCCGCTTCTGCGCGACGACCTTCTTCTACAAGCGGATCGGCGAGGCGGCCCTGGCGGCGTGACGGCTGCGGAAAAGACAAAGGCCGCGGATTGCTCCGCGGCCCTCGCAGTCCCCCTGCGAAACGTGTCTTACTGGCCGACCGACGACACCATGACGGCATCGCCGTTTTCGATCGAGACCCAGCGGCCGGCGTGGAACGAGGCCTGGCGCTTCAGGTAGCGGTAGGGCGTTTCCGTCCAGAGCTTGACGTCGTTGTTGAGGTTGTCGAGGACGAAGTCGCCCTGCGTGGTGCGCAGCGTCAGCACGGCATGGCCTTCGCCGTCCGGCTTGCGCACGACGGTGATCAGCAGGTCGCCGGCGGCAAAGCCCTTCTCGATCAGCTTCTTGCGCTTGAGCAGCACGTAGTCCTCGCAGTCGCCCGCGCCGTCCGGATAGGACCAGACCTCGTCCTTGCCGTAGAGGTCCTTGTCGGTCATCGGCGTGACGGCACGGTTGATGCCGGCATTGATCTCGCGCACCACCGTCCAGCCGTATGCCGTCACCTTGGCGGGCGCCTGGCCGCGCACGCCGGCGCGGCACTCCGAAGCGTTGGTCTGACAGAATTCGTAATGGCCGATCGGCTGGGACGTGATGCCGCCGGTCTGCATGGTCAGTGCCGAAGCCGGCGCGGTGAAAGCCGAGGAAGAAGAGACGAGGAGGGCGAGAACCGCCGCAACCCCAGCCTTCGCACCAATCATTCGTGCCATGAAACGTCCCCTAATCGTTAACAAAGAGTTAACGGTCAGGTGGGGCCTTCGTCAATCATGAGAATTGGCGATGCGGGAATATGGTTAAAATGTGATCCGGCCGGGGCCTCATTGCCCGCGGGCGAGGGCTTCCGCCGCCTCGAGGATCTTGGCGATGTCCTGCGGGCGCGACAGGCGGTGGTCGCCGTCGCGGATCATGGTCAGCACCACGTCGTCACCGGAAAGGTGCTCCATCAGGCGCACCGCATGTCCATAGGGCACGTCCGGGTCGGCCATGCCCTGCAGGATATGCACGGGGCAGCCGGTCTCGATGGCGCCGGTCAGCACGCGGTTGTCGCGGCCGTCCTCGATGAGCTTTTTCGTGTAGATGTTCGGATCGGGGCCGTAGGGCGTCGGCTCCTCGAACTGGCCGCGCTCGGCCAGCGCCGTGCGCTCGGCCTCCGTCAGGTTCGGCTCGATCAGCTCCGAGGTGAAGTCCGGCGCCGGCGCGATGAGCACCAGGCCGGCAATCTCGATGCCGCCGCGCCGGGCAAGCTCGGCGACGGCGCGCAGCGCGATCCACCCGCCCATCGAGGAGCCGACGAGCACGGCGCGGCGCGTGCCGAGCGTCCCTGCCGCGTGGTCGACCACCGCGAGCGCCTCCTCCAGCCAGCGCGAGATCGTGCCGTCGACGAAGGCGCCGCCCGAGGCGCCGTGGCCGGAATAGTCGAAGCGCACGCAGCCGGTGCCGAGGCGGGCGGCAAGCCCGGCCAGCTCCACCGCCTTGGTGCCGGTCATGTCGGAGCGGTAGCCGCCGAGCCAGACGAAATGGGCGAGCGTATTGCCGGCGGCGGGCGGCTGCAGCGAAAGCGCGATCCGCCGCGCATCGCCGCCTTCGCCGACGGTGATGAAATCCGCCCCGCTTCCATTGCCGTTCGTCGTCGCCATGCCTATCTCCTGTCCTGCGTCCCGGCCGCAAAACCGCCTGCCTGCCGGCTTTTTCCCGCAAGCTAGACCAGATTCGCGCGTGCAAGGACAGGTGGTGATTTTTTCCGCGCGGCATGCTATTGACTTCGCAAGCGCGATCAACACATTGCCGGAAAACGCCGCCAGGCGGGCAATCGGCCCGGTCGACGCAGATCCATACCTATCGAAACAGTTCGAGGAGAACACGACCATTCGCAGACCCTTTAAAGCGGAAGCCCCCGTCAAGGACGGCCCGCGCTCCAACAAGGAAATCCGGATTCCCCGGGTTCAGCTCATCGACGCCGAAGGCACCAACCACGGCATCGTTCCCACCGATCAGGCGCTCCGCATGGCCGAAGAAGCCGGCCTCGATCTCGTGGAGATTTCGCCGAACTCCGAACCGCCCGTCTGCAAGATCCTTGACCTGGGCAAGCTGAAATACGCCAACCAGAAGAAGGCGGCCGAAGCGCGCAAGAAGCAGAAGATCGTCGAGATCAAGGAAATCAAGATGCGCCCGAACATCGACACCCATGACTACGAGGTGAAGATGAAGGCAATGAACCGCTTCTTCGACGAAGGCGACAAGGTCAAGGTGACGCTGAAGTTCCGCGGCCGCGAAATGGCCCACCAGGAACTCGGCATGAAGCTGCTGATGCAGGTCAAGGAAGACACGCAGACCATCGCCAAGGTGGAAGCCGAGCCGAAGCTCGAAGGCCGCCAGATGATGATGGTGCTCGCCCCGCGGTGATCGCGACCCATGACCACCGGATCGAAGCCGCCTTTCGGGGCGGCTTTTCCGTTTCTGCCCGCCGGATATTGCAATTCGAGGATTCCGGTTGCGCTTTTGGGGGACATCGGTTACAAGCCGCCGTCCGAACGGTCCGGCAGGGCATGCCGTGGCCGTTCTTTACGCTGGAGCCGTGCATCGTCACGCGGCTCGAATTCAAGAAGAATGGAGTAGCAAAATGCCCAAGATGAAGACGAAGTCGTCTGCCAAGAAGCGGTTCAAGATCACCGCGACCGGCAAGGTCGTCGCTGCCGCTGCCGGCAAGCGCCACGGCATGATCAAGCGTACCAACAAGTTCATTCGCGACGCGCGCGGCACCATGGTGCTGGCCGAGCCCGATGGCAAGAAGGTCATCAAGAACTACCTGCCGAACGGTCTCTGAGACTCGTCGGGCGATTTGATACGTTAAGGAGATCATGACATGGCACGTGTAAAACGCGGCGTAACCTCCCACGCCAAGCACAAGAAGACGCTGAAGGCAGCCAAGGGCTTCTACGGCCGCCGCAAGAACACCATCCGCGCCGCCAAGGCCGCGGTTGATCGTTCCAAGCAGTTCGCCTACCGCGACCGCAAGGTCAACAAGCGCAATTTCCGCGCGCTCTGGATCCAGCGCATCAACGCTGCCGTCCGCGAGCACGGCCTGACCTATGGCCGCTTCATCGACGGCCTCAACAAGGCCGGCATCGAAGTCGACCGCAAGGTTCTGTCCGACATGGCGATCCATGAGACCGCAGCGTTCGGCGCGCTCGTCGCAGCCGCCAAGAAGGCGCTGGAATACCTCAAGGACGCCGGCACGAAGAACGAGTTTGAAGCCGCCGTCAACTGACCGGCGCTTCCACAACCAAAACATCGTTTCGTTGTGAAACCCGCGCCGGGGAACCGGTGCGGGTTTTTGCTTATGGACCGGCCTTACCGAAGGACTGGAGATGGATGGCAGGCTGAACGATCTTTCCGCGATCCCGGACGCGACCCCCAAGGATATCGAGACGCTTCTCGCCGTCCTTGCCCGTGGTGCGCGCCGTATCGAGCGCGTGGAGATGTCGTTCGGCACCGTCTGGATCAAGCGTTACGGCACGGAGCGGCCCATCGTCTGGTCGCGTGCGCAAAACGCTCTCGCCCATCTGTTTCGCAAACCCTTCCTGCGGGCCTCGCCGCGGCTCGGCAGGACGGCGATGGTCGACCGCGAGGTGCGGCGGATCGCGGCCTTCGCGGCCGAGGGCCTGCCGGTGCCGACGGTGCTTTACCGCTCCGACAGCGCGCTCGTCCTGTCCGATGCCGGCCCGACGGTCAGCGCCCGGCTGAGGACGCTGAAGACGGCCGATCCGGCCGGCCACGAGGATCTGCTCGTCGCCTGCGCAGCCGAGCTCGGCGCCTTGCACGCAAGGAAGCTCTGCCACGGGCGTCCGCACCCGCGCGATCTCTTCCTTGAAGGCGGCCGGATCGGCTACATGGATTTCGAGGAGGAGCCGGAGGCGGCCATGCCGCTGCCCGCCGCCCAGGCGCGCGACCTCTGGCTCCTGTTTCTCCAGCTCGTGCCGAGCGCGCTGGAGGGCGAGACGACCGCCGGCCGGGCCCTGTCCGCCTGGCAGGAGAGCGCCCCCGGCGATGCGCTCTCCGAACTCTGTCTTCTCGTGGCGTTCCTCGCCAAGTTTTTATGGCTCACCCGATTGATCGGGCGCGTGCACATGGGTAGTGATCTGCGGCGCTTCCTCGCCGCAACCCGCTATCTGTCGCAGGTTCTCCTGGCCCCCCGCCCGGCCGATGCAAGCAAAGCAGGTAAAGATGACTGAACTCGATACACTGGAACATGGCCTCCTTTCCGCCGTTGCCGCGGCCTCCGACGAGGCGGCGATCGAAGCCGTGCGCCTCGGTGCGCTCGGCAAGAAGGGCTCCGTCTCCGAACTCCTGAAGACGCTCGGCACCATGTCGCCGGAAGAGCGCCAGACGCGCGGCGCGGCGATCAACGCGCTGAAGACCCGCGTCACCGACGCGATCACCGCGCGCAAGTCGGCGCTGCGCGACGCCGCCATCGAGGCGCGCCTTGCCGCCGAGACGGTGGATGTCAGCCTGCCGGTGCGCTCCTCGCCCGCCGAGCGCGGCCGCATCCATCCGATCAGCCAGATCGTCGACGAGATCACCGCGATCTTCGCCGACATGGGTTTCTCCATCGCCGAAGGTCCCGATATCGAGACGGACTACTACAACTTCACGGCGCTGAACTTCCCGGAAGGCCACCCGGCCCGCGAGATGCACGACACGTTCTTCTTCCCCGCGGACGAGAACGGCGAGCGCAAGGTGCTGCGCACGCACACCTCGCCCGTGCAGGTGCGCACCATGGAGGCACAGCAGCCGCCGATCCGCATCATCATCCCGGGCAAGACCTACCGGCAGGATTCGGACGCCACCCATTCGCCGATGTTCCACCAGGTCGAGGGCCTCGTGGTCGACAGGACGGCGAATGTCGCAAACATGCGCTGGGTGCTGGAGGAGTTCTGCAAGGCCTTCTTCGAGGTCGACAGCGTCACCATGCGCTTCCGCCCGTCCTTCTTCCCCTTCACGGAGCCGTCCTTCGAGGTCGACATCCAGTGCGACCGCTCGGGCCCGATCGTCAAGTTCGGCGAGGGCACGGACTGGATGGAGATCCTCGGCTGCGGCATGGTGCATCCGAACGTGCTGCGCGCCGGCGGGCTCGATCCGGACGAATACCAGGGCTTTGCCTGGGGCATGGGCCTCGACCGCATCGCCATGCTGAAATACGGCATGCCTGACCTGCGCGACTTCTTCAACGCCGACGTCCGCTGGCTGAGCCATTACGGCTTCCGCCCGCTCGACATGCCGACCCTGTTCGGCGGCCTCAGCGCGTAACCGGCATCCAAGGAGAAAGATCATGAAATTCACCCTCTCCTGGCTGAAGGACCATCTCGACACCGACGCCACGCTCGAAGAGATCTGCGCGAAGCTGACGGCGATCGGGCTCGAAGTGGAGGATGTCGACGACAAGGCGGCGTTCAAGCCCTTCGTCATCGCGAAGGTCGTTTCGGCCGAGCAGCATCCGAACGCCGACAAGCTGCGCGTTCTGAGGGTCGACACCGGCAAGGGCGATCCCATCCAGGTCGTCTGCGGCGCGCCGAACGCGCGCACGGGCCTTGTCGGCGCCTTCGCCGCGCCCGGCACCTATGTGCCCGGCATCGACGTGACGCTCGCCGTCGGCACCATCCGCGGCGTCGAGAGCCGCGGCATGATGTGCTCGGAAAAGGAGCTGCAGATCTCCGACGACCATGACGGCATCATCGACCTGCCGGCCGATGCGCCGGTGGGCACGAGCTATGCCGCCTATGCCGGCCTCGACGATCCGGTCATCGAGATCAACCTGACGCCGAACCGTCCGGACTGCACGAGCATTTTCGGCATTGCCCGCGATCTCGCGGCTGCCGGCCTCGGCATGCTCAAGGCCGCGAAGGCACCGTCCTTCAAGGTCGAGGGCGAGACGCCGGTCAAGGTCAGGCTGGAACTCGGCGGCGACGATCACCTGTGCCCGGGCTTTGCGCTCCGGCTCGTGCGCGGCGTGAAGAACGGCCCGAGCCCGCGCTGGATGCAGCAGCGGCTTCTCGCCATCGGCCTTCGCCCGATCAACGCGCTCGTCGACATCACCAACTACATGACCTTCGACCAGGGCCGCCCGCTGCACGTCTTCGATGCGGCCAAGGTGAAGGGAAACCTCGTCGTGCGCCGCGCGGCGGAAGGCGAGACGGTGCTGGCGCTCGACACGCGCGAATACACGCTGAACCCGTCCAACGTCGTCATCGCCGACGATGACGGCGTCGAATCGATCGGCGGCATCATGGGCGGCGAGCATTCGGGCTGCGACGAGAACACCGTCGACGTGCTGATCGAATCGGCACTCTGGGATCCGATGAACATCGCCAAGACCGGCCGCGCGCACGGCATCATCACCGATGCGCGCTACCGCTTCGAGCGCGGCGTCGACCCGCAATACATGGTGCCCGGCCTCGAACGCGCCACCGAGCTGGTGCTGGAGCTCTGCGGCGGCGTGGCCGCCAGGGCCGACGTCGTCGGCTACAAGGGCTTTTCGACCAAGATCGTCGATTTCCCCTTCTCCGAGGTCAAGCGCCTGACGGGCCTTGACGTCTCCCCGGAAGAGAGCGTGGACATCCTGACGCGCCTCGGCTTCACCGTCACGGGCGCGGGCGAGCGCGTCTCCGTCGCGGTGCCCTCCTGGCGTCCCGATGTCGAGGGCAAGGCGGATCTCGTGGAAGAGGTCATGCGCATCCACGGCGTCGACAATATCAAGCCGGCGCCGCTCGAAAGCCATGGTGCCGTCAACGGCCGCATCCTGACCACGCTGCAGATCCGCTCGCGCCTTGCCAAGCGCGCGCTCGCCGCGCGCGGCATGCTGGAGGCCGTCACCTGGTCCTTCATCCCGAAGGCCCATGCGGAGCTCTTCGGCGGCGGCGCAGCCTCGCTGGCGCTCTCCAACCCGATCGCGTCGGACATGTCGGACATGCGCCCCTCGCTGCTGCCGGGCCTCATCGCCGCCGCGCAGCGCAATGCCGACAAGGGGCATAGTGACGTCGCGCTCTTCGAGGTCTCCGGCACCTATGAGAACGACCGGCCCGAAGGGCAGCGCCGCGTCGCCGGCGGCGTGCGCCGCGGCACGGCCTCGCTCGCCGGTTCCGGCCGCCTCTGGTCGAACGCCGCCAAGGGCGGCGGCAAGCCGGTCGACGTCTATGACGCCAAGGCCGACGCGCTTGCCGTCATCGAGGCCTGCGGCCTGCCGATGGGCAATGTGCAGATCGAGCCCGGCGCGCCCGGCTGGTATCATCCGGGCCGGTCCGGCACGATCAAGATGGGGCCGAAGATCGTGCTCGGATATTTCGGCGAGTTCCATCCGAAGGCGCTCGGCGCGCTCGACGTCTCCGGCGCGCTCTGCGGCTTCGAGATCTTCGTCGACGCCATGCCGGACCCGAAGAAGAAGGCCACCCGCACCAAGCCGGCGCTCGACCTTTCGCCCTTCCAGGCCGTCAGGCGCGACTTCGCCTTCGTCGTCGACAAGACGGTGGAAGCGGGCGCCATCGTGCGCGCGGCGACGGGCGCCGACCGCAAGCTGATCGCCGCCGTCAACGTCTTCGACGTCTTCGAGGGCGCGTCGCTCGGCGAAGGCAAGAAGTCGGTCGCCATCGAGGTCGTCTTCCAGCCGACCGACAAGACGCTGACCGACGAGGATTTCGAGGCGCTCACCGCCAGGATCGTCGGCAATGTCGCCAAGACCACGGGCGGCACGCTGCGCGCCTGACCGGGACAGGAGCGGGGCGGCGACGCCCCGCTTGCCAGTTCGTGAGCGTCGGTCGCATTTTGTGAACGGACCGTCGCCTGCCCATGGATTGAAGATTGGTTAGCAAGACCTTAATTCCCTTGCCGGGAGGTATAGAGGTCGACATGGATTCTGTTGCCAATCTCCTGCCGCTCGCCATCATGGGCGTCGGCGTCTATCTTTTCTTCCGCTGGGTGGTGCGCGACATGAACCGCCCGACAGGCCGGTAGAGCTTCTCCCTTTACGCATTGCCGATCAGCACGCCCGCGGCCAGGACGAGGCTGCCGCCGAGCACGACCTGCAGAACGGCGCGGAAGAACGGCGTTTCCATATAGCGGTTCTGGATGAAGGCGATCGCCCAGAGTTCCACGAAGACGACGAAGACGGCGATGGTCGTCGCCAGCATGAAGTTCGGGATGAGATAGGGCAAAGCATGGCCGAGGCCGCCCAAGGCCGTCATGATGCCCGAGGCAAGGCCGCGCTTGACCGGCGAGCCGCGGCCGGAGAGCTTGCCGTCGTCGTGCGCCGCTTCGGTGAAGCCCATGGAGATGCCTGCGCCGACCGAGGCCGAGAGACCGACGAGGAAGGTCTGCCAGGTATCCTGCGTGGCGAAGGCGGCGGCGAAGATCGGTGCGAGCGTCGAGACCGAGCCGTCCATCAGGCCGGCTAGGCCCGGCTGCACGTAGGTCAGCACGAATTGCCGCCGCGCCGTCTGGTCCTCCTCCGCCCTCACGTCGGTGGGCGTGTGCTGCTCGCCGAGCCGGCGGGCGAGCGATTCATGGGATTTTTCCGCCAGCGCCAGGTCGCCGAGCAGTTTTCGCGTGGCCGCGTCCTGCGTGCGCGAGGCGGCGGCGAGATAGAAGCGGTGCGCGGCCTCCTCCATCGCCTCGGCCTGGGCTCGGATCGCCTCGATCGGCATGTTCGCGATCAGCCAGTCCGGCTTGCGCTCCGGGAAATCGCGCACATATTCGCGCCGCACCAGCGGGATGCGGTCGCCGAAGCGCGCCACATGGCGATCGATCAGCATCTGGCGGTGATGGCTCTCCTCCTCCGCCATCTCCTCGAAGATGCGGGCGGAATGCGGATAGGCATCGCGCAGCGCGTCGGCATAGGCAAGATAGATGCGCCCGTCATCCTCTTCCGAGGAGATGGCGAGGGCGAGGATTTCCTGCTCGCTGAGGGATTCGAGGCTGCGCTTGCCGGGGCGGAGAAGGCGGGAGAACATCGGCGACAATCCAGTTTAGAATAATTCTAAATATAGGGTCGAAGCCGCTCCGGTCAACCTCGACAGGATATCGCGCGTAAGGCTAGAGTGGCCGAAGCCGGGAGCGATTCCAGCAAAAGTGCGAAGCGGTTTTGCGTCCGGAATTGCGTAAAAACAAACAGATGGAGCGTTTTCGCGATTCGGGGAAAAGCGGAAACGATCCACACTGCGAAGGACGTGATGTGACCGCCGGATTGAAGCCGCTTAACGCAAGCCGCGACACGCTGCTCGATCGCATCGGCCGCCGTTTCGCCGACAAGCTGCAAAGCCAGACCTCCGGCTACGAGCCCTACACGCCCTCCGACCCCGAAACGCTGGCGCGCACGCTGCGGCCCGGCGACGTGCTGCTGGTGGAGGGCAACCAGAAGGTCTCCGCGGCGATCAAGTACCTGACGCAGTCGACATGGTCCCATGCCGCGCTCTTCGTCGGCGACGAGGTGCCGCTGACGCTGGACCAGGCGGCGCTGCCCGCCACGCAGCGCCCGCAGCTCATCGAGGTCAATCTCGGCGAGGGCTGCGTCGCCGTGCCGCTCACCAAGTACCGCACCTACAATACGCGCATCTGCCGTCCGGTCGGGCTGACGCCAGAGGATCGCGACACGCTCATCGCCTTCATGGTCTCGCGCCTCGGCCTGAAATACGATCTGAAGAACATCACGGACATGTTGCGCTACTTCCTGCCGACGCCGCCCGTGCCGGTGCGCTGGCGCCGCCGCCTGATCGCCTTCGGCTCAGGCGATCCGACGCGGGCGATCTGCTCGACGCTGATCGCGGAGGCCTTCGAGACGATCCGCTATCCGATCCTGCCGGACATCACGCGCGCGCCGGGCCATGCGGCGGCGACCTCGACCTATTCGCGCGAGGAGATCCTGCATATCCGCCATCATTCGCTCTATACGCCGCGCGACTTCGATCTCTCGCCCTATTTCGAGATCGTCAAGCCGACCTTGAAATACGGTTTCGACTACAAGCGGCTGGAATGGGCGCCGGGCCGCGAAGGGCCGTGACGGCCCCGCGCGCGACCCCCTGACGGATCAGCCCTGCTTGAGCGGTGAGATCGCGATCTCGACGCGGCGGTTCTGCGCGCGGCCCATTTCCGAGGCGTTGGAGGCGATCGGGCGTTCCAGGCCGTAGCCCATCGCCGACATGCGGCGCGGGTCGACGCCGCGGCCGGCCAGATAGTTGGCGACCGAGTTGGCGCGGCGGTTGGAGAGGTCCATGTTGTAGCCGGCATTGCCGACCGAATCGGTATGGCCGTCGACGTCGATCAGCGTCTTGTTGAACTTGCGCAAGACGAGCGCGACCGAATCGAGCGTCGGATAGAACGGCGGGATCACCTGGTCCTGATCGGTGGCGAAGGTGACGTTCGACGGCATGTTGAGGATGATGCGGTCGCCCATGCGCGTGACCGAAACGCCGGTGCCCTGAAGCTGGGCGCGCAGCTCGGCTTCCTGGTTGTCCATGTAGTTGCCGATGGCGCCGCCGGCCAGCGCGCCGACGCCGGCGCCGATCAGCGCGGCATTGCGGCGCTGCACCGGGTTGTTGCCGATCAGGAGGCCGGCAACCGCGCCGACGCCCGCGCCGATCGCAGCGCCCCCGGCCGTGTTCGAGACCTTCTGCTCGCCCGTATAGGGATCCGTCGTCGTGCAGGCGGAAAGGTAGGTCGCGGCGAGCGCGACGAGCGCAACTTTCTTGTACATGGAGTGTCCCCGGAAACGTCGATGATTCTGCTTCAACCTAGCGATTGCGGCAGGAACATGAAAGAGGCCCGCTTTCAGGCGGTTTTCCCCTCGCCTTCGCCGTTTGCGCTGGACGTGACACCTGCGCTTGCCGCCACCACCAGCGCCGTGCCGAGCATCTGCAGGGGCGTCATCGGCTGGCTGAGCACGAGGAAGCCGGCGAGCGCGCCGAGCGCCGGCTCCAGGCTCATCAGGATGCCGAAGGCCGACATCGGCATGCGGCGCAGCGCGGTCATCTCCAGCGCATAGGGCAGGAGCGGCACGAGCACGGCGAGGCCGAGGATCATGCCGAGCCCTTCCGGGTTCAGCGCCTCGGCGGCGCGCGGCAGGCCGAAGGGGGCCGCAACGATGGCCGCGAAGACCAGCGACATGGAGAGCCCTTCGAGCCCCCTGAACGCCGCGCCGGTCTTCTTCATGAGGATGATGTAGGTGCCCCAGCCGATGCCGGCACCGCAGGCAAACAGCATGCCCATGGGATCGCCGACCCAGCCCGCGCCGTCATGCGACAGCAGCACGACGCCGATGAAGGCCGCGCCGGGCCAGATCAACCGCCAGCCCGCGCCGAGCGACCAGGTGGCGACCGCCAGCGGTCCGAGGAACTCGATGGCGACGGCAAGGCCGAGCGGGATGCGGTGGATCGCCGCGAAGAAGCAGAGTGTCATTGCCGCCATGGTGGCGCCGAGCAGCATGGCGCCCTTCCACTGGTCGCGGCTGTAGGAGCGCATCGGCGGACGCACGATCAAGGCCAGGATCGCCGCCGCCATGACGAGGCGCAGGAATGTCGTGGTCGAGGGGCCATAGGCATCGATCGCGGCCGCCGAGAAAGCCGAGCCGAACTGGATGCTCGACATCGAGCCGAAGCATAGCAGGACGCCCGTGAGGAGCCCCGCATTGCCCGAGCCCGAAAGCCCGCCGCCCGTCGCTGTCCGTTGGTCGGCCATGATAAGCCCTCCCGGTGCTCTAGATTCTTGTTTTTACCGCATTATCCGATGCCAAAGCGGCTTCGCTTCGGCTGGAAATGCTCTAGAGGAGGGGGCGTCACGCGGCAAATGGATAATCGTGACGCCTTGCTTCAGGAAAATTGATGCTGGCCTCAGCCGGCAATGCCCTTCAGCGTGTTGGCAACGTTGAGGCCGATCTCCGGCACGCCGTAGCCGCCTTCCATGACGACGAGCACCGGCACGCCGCTGGCTGCGACCGCCCGTCCCATCGTGATATAGTCCGGCGAGGTCAGCTTGAAGAAGGAGATCGGGTCCTTCTCGAACGTATCGACGCCGAGCGAGAGCACGATGACCTCGGCACCGAAGGCTGAAATGCGCTTCAGGGCATCGGTGAGCGCCGCCTCCCAGACGGAAAAGGGCGTGCCGGGCGGCATCGGATAGTTCTGCGTCGTGCCTTCGCCGGCGCCCTTGCCGGTCTCTTCCGCATAGCCGAGGAAATGCGGGAAGGCTTCGGCCGGATCGCCGTGCAGCGAGGCGAAATAGACGTCGCCGCGCTCGTAGAAAATGTCCTGCGTGCCGTTGCCGTGGTGGAAGTCGACGTCAAGCACGGCGACCTTCTTCGCGCCCTTGTCGAGGAAGCGCTGGGTGGCGACGGCGGCGTTGTTGATGAAGCAGTAGCCGCCGAAACTGTCGATGCCGGCATGGTGGCCCGGCGGGCGGCAGAGCGCGAAGGCGGCCTTCGCGCCGTCGGCGACGATGTCGGCCGCGGTCACCGCGCTCTGCATGGCGGAGACGGCCGCTTCCCAGGTGCCGGGCGAGATCGCCGTTTCCGTGGCATTGCAGTAATAGCCGAGCAGGCCGTCGATCTGGGTGGGGATGCGCGGCGAGGTGCGGCGCACGGGGAACGAGGTGGCGATGGCCTCGCCCCTGTAGCCGGCGGCCTTCCATTTCTCCCAGGCCCCTTCCAGGAAGGAAAGGTAGCCGGCGTCATGCACCTTCAGCGCGGTCTCGAGCCCGTGGCGTTCCGGTGCGGAAACGTCGGTGAAGCCGGCATCCTTGACCGCCGCCAGAATCCATTCCGCCCGGAACGGCGCCTCGAAGGGCGGCACCAGCTCGCCGCCGTAAAGCTCGCTGCGAGCGTTCCTGAGCTTGTGGTCCTCGGAAAAGATAACGCGCATGAAAGGCTCCCCGTGTTCAATCGGGCGCGACGGTAGTGCATTTTCCGGGCAAGGGGAATCTCCCCCAGGTGATAGATGGCGCGTTGCGCGGGGGCTGGAACGGCAGCGCCCCCGCTTTCGGCGGGGGCGAGGGGGATGGGGCATCGGTGCGGTCAGGCAAGCGCGGCGCGCTGCTGCCGGCCAAGGCCGATCTGCTTGAGGAGCATGATGTCGGCGACCGCCACGGCGGCGAGTGCGATGAGGCCCATGCCGGCGAAGGTCAGCCCGCCGCTGGCGAAGACGAGGACGGCGAGGCTGCCGATGAGCCAGGCCGCATCGCCGGCGATGGCGATCCGGACGGCGGCGGGCGAGGGCCGCACCTGCCGGCCGACGGCGACGTGGAAGACGCCCCAGACGACGAAGAAGGCGGCGAAGCCGTGGAGGACGACCGGCGTCGCATGCGGGCCCACGATGGCGCCGACCGGGCCCGGCAGGGTGAAGAGGACGGCGGCCACGGCGAGCGAGAAGACGCCGTCGAAGAGCATGATGGATTTCAGCAGGTTGCGGTTGATGGTAGCGAACATGGTGGGCTCCTTTCGTTTCGATGAGCCCATCCTGCCGAGGGCGGGGATGCAAACCAATTACCTTGGAGGTAATGGAAATCATGCCGCGCTTCCTGTTGAGTAGGCGGGTACTGAACGGGAGGCGACAATGGAATTCGGCGAACACCTGAAGGAATGGCGCAGCCACCGGCGCATGAGCCAGTTGGAGCTGGCAAGCGAGGCCGGCATTTCCGCCCGCCATCTCTCCTTCTTGGAGACCGGCCGTTCGCGGCCGTCGGAAGGCATGATCCTGCGGCTCTCGGCGGTGCTCGACATCCCCGCGCGCGATCAGGGCATGCTGTTTTCCGCCGCCGGCTTCCGCCCGCGCTTCGCGACGGCTCCGGCCGCCAGCCTTGCCGCCTTTCCGCCGGCCGTGGCGGAGGCGATCGGCCTCATCCTCGCCCGGCACGATCCCTATCCGGGCGTCGTCTTCGACCATGAATACAACGTGCTCACCGCCAACCAGGCCTTTCTCGGCCTTGCCGGCATGGCGGGCATCGCGGTTGCGCCGGGCGACAATTTCCTCGATGCCTATCTCGGCCCGACACCGCTGCGCTCGATCGTCGTCAACTGGGCGCAATCGGCGGCCGACCTCGTGCACCGCATCCGCGCCGAGGCCTGGCTGCAGGGCCCGCGCAGCCCGCTTTCGAAGCGTATCGAAAGGCTGGCCGCCGCCGCGGACATCCAGGCCGCTCTGGAGGCCTTTCCGGAGACGGATCGGCTGCCGATCCTGCCGATCGAGATGAAGATCGGGGCAAAGCGCTTCAACTGGATCACCACGCTCACCTCCTTCGGCTCGGCGCAGGACGCGCTGGTGCAGGGCGTGCTGATCGAGAGCTTCTTCCCGGCGGATGCCGGGACGCGCGCTCACTTCGAAGGCGAGGAGGGGCCGAAGACGAAGCGGGAATAACCGAGGAAGGACCAGAGCATCGCGATGGCCGAGGCGATGGCGAGCGCGAAGACCGGCCAGAGCGCCGGGAAGGCGAGGACGATCGCCGAATAGACCGCATAGTTGATGAGCGCGGCACCGATCCCGACGCCGCCATAGCGCGCGCCCTCCGCCGCAAGGCTGCGGTCGCTGCGGCCGAAGGTGAAGGTGCGATTCAGCCAGAAGGTGAAGAGCATGGCCGCCGCGATGGCGCCGATCCGCGCGATGAGCGGGCCGAGCGGGGTCATGTGAAGGAGAAGCGCGAGCACGCCGGCATCGACGAGGAAGCCGGCGCCGCCGGCGACCGCGAAGAGCAGCAGGCGCTTCATGCGGCGCGCGAGCGCACCGCCGCCTTGTCCGAGGCGCGCGTGCGGTGCCGGTAGCCGGTATGGCCGGCGGACTGGTTCATGTAGTGGATGCGCAGCTGCTCGGCTCTGGCGCGTGCCAGGGAATCGAGGATGAGGCCGGCGGAGAAGACGAGGAACGAGATCATCATCAGGGCGAGCGAGAAGACCCAGGTCGGCATGCGCTCGACGAGGCCGGTGTGGAAATAGGCCGCAAGGACCGGCGCCATGAAGGTGAGGCTCGCCGCCATGAAGAGGCTGCTGATCGTGCCGAAGAACACGAAGGGCCGTGTCTCCTTCATCAGCATGGCGAACATCCAGAGGATCTTCGCGCCGTCCCCGAAGGTCGAGAGCTTCGAATGCGAGCCCTCCGGCCGGCGGCCGTAGTCGAGCTCCAGTTCGGCGATCGGCATGCGCAGACGCGAGGCGTGCACCGACATTTCCGTCTCGATCTCGAAGCCGCCGGAAACGGCCGGGAAGCTCTTGGCGAACCGGCGCGAGAAGGCGCGGTAGCCGGAGAAGATGTCGGAGAAATCGTTGCCGAACAGCGAGCGGAAGAGGGTGTTGAAGACGCGGTTGCCGAAGGCGTGGCCCTGCCGGCCGGCATCGGCCCGCACGCCGCGGCGCGTGCCGACCACCATGTCGGCGCCCTCGGTGATCAGCGTGCGGATGAGCTCGGGCGCGTCGGAGGCGGCATAAGTGCCGTCGCCGTCGGCCATGATGTAGATGTCGGCCTCGATGTCGGAGAACATGCGGCGCACCACATTGCCCTTGCCCTGGCGGCGCTCGGGCACGACGGTCGCGCCGGCCAGCGCCGCGCGCAGCGCGGTCGAATCGGTGGAGTTGTTGTCGTAGACATAGATGCGGGCGGACGGCAGCGCGGCGCGAAAGCCGGTGACGACGTCGCCGATCGTCTGCGCCTCGTTGTAGCAGGGCAGCAGCACGGCGATCTCAAGGTCTTCCATCAAGGCGTCCGTCATGGCGGCGCGTTCTCCCGGTACGGGTCTCCTCATGCGACCCACGGTTTTACTATTTCTTGAGAAGGTTAAGGCTAGGTTTCGGCTGGCTTCCAATGATGGACGAAGGGGCGAAACGTGTCGAAATCCATGCCTGTGGCCCTGTCGTTCGCGACCGGGGAGGTGCCTGCCGGGCGCTGCGGGATGACCTGGCGCGTGCTCGCCCTCTACAGCCTCCTGACGATCGCGCTGCTGCTCGCCCTGTCGCTGCCCTTTGCGACCGACTATGTCGGGGTCGACAATGACGACAGGATGCGCCTCGTCGTGGTGCGCGACCTCCTGGCCGGGCAGGGCTGGTTCGACACGACCCAGTACCGCCTCGGCCTTGCCGGCGGCACGTTCATGCACTGGTCGCGTTTCATCGACCTGCCGATCGCCAACCTGATCAGCTTCTTCTCGCTCTTTGCCGGGCAGCGGCAGGCCGAGGCCCTGGCGCTTGCCGTCTGGCCGTCGTTCCTCGTCGTGCCGGTGCTTTTCGGTGCGGGGCTTGCCGGCTACCGGCTCGGTGGCACCATGGCGATGCATGCGACGCTGGTCCTGACCGTCATTCTCATTCTTTCGCTGAACCGCTTCCAGCCCGGCTCGATCGACCATCACAATGTCCAGATCGCCCTGGTCGCCGGCATTGCGGCGATGCTGCTCTCCCCCGCCATGCGGGCGCGCGACCATGCCGTCGCCGGTATGCTCGCCGGCTTCGCCATTGCCATCGGCGCGGAAACGACGCCGCTGATCGGCGCCGTCTGCCTTGTCGTCGCCCTGCGCTGGGCCTGGCATGGCCGCGCCTTCCGCGATGCGGCCACCGCCTACGGTCTCGCGCTCGCCCTGACGGTGACCGCCGCCTTCTTCTCCACCGTCGCGCCGTCCCGCTATGCACAGGTGACCTGCGACAGCCTCTCCTACGGTTTCTACGCATTGGCGACGCTCGGCGGCGGCACGCTGTTCCTCACGGCCGCGCTGGCGAGCGCCTGGTCGTTTCGCGGCCGGCTGGCCGCCCTTGCGGGTGCCGGGGGCATCGTCGCCGTCGCGGTGCTCCTGATTGCGCCCGGATGCCTCGCCAACCCGCTCGCCACGCTCGATCCGCTGCTGAAGACCTTCTGGCTCGACATGGTCATCGAGGCCCAGTCGGCGATCGCCCAGTTCCGTCTCGACCCCGCGTCGATCGGCAGTTTCTACGCCACGGGCCTTCTCGCCATCGTCGTCTGCGCCAGGAGCGTCCATCGCCGCGAGGCCGCCGAGGCGCACCTGATCCTGCTTGCGCTGCTGGTCGTCGCCTTTGCCGTCTCGCTCATCCAGATCCGCGGCTCGATCTTCGTCTATGTGCTCGCCGCCATTGCGCTCGGCCGGATGATCGCCGGCCTGCGCGCGGCCGCCAATGCCGAGCCGAAGAACCTGAAGCTGGGCCTGGTCTTCGCCGGCCTGACGCTTGCCTCGACGCCCGCCACCTGGGCGCTTGCCGGCGCCCTCGTGCCCGGCCATTCGGGCACCGTGCTGCGCGCCGAGCTTGCCGGCGGCGCAAAGCTGCCCGCCTGCACCGACGAAGCCGTGCTGGCGCCGCTCGCCCGCGAGCCGGCCGGCGTGGTGGCCGCCGTTTCGGACCTCGGCACGTCGATCCTGCGCTTCAGCGACCACCGCGTGCTCTCGGCGCCCTATCACCGCAACCAGGGCGGCATGCTGACGCAACTGCATATCGGCCTGTCCAATCCCCGCCAGGCCGAGGCGTTCCTGCGCGGCGCCGGCGTGACGCTGCTCGCCTTCTGCCCGGGCAATACCGAAACGCAGCTTCTTGCCGATGCGGAGCCGGAAGGGCTCTATGCCGGCCTCCTGAAGGGCGACGTGCCGGCCTATCTCGAACCGGTCGACGATGCGCAAGGGGGCGTGCTGCGTCTCTACCGGGTGAAGCCGGAATAGGCGAAAAAAACCGCATAGCGGGCTGGGGATGCCGGCGGCGGCACCCTGTCATCCGCCGGCAAACGCACTACACTTTGCCGCATGAGCTTTTTCCCCGAGACTGATTCGCCCAGCAATCTTGCCGAATATTCGGTGTCGGAGCTTTCCGGCTCCATCAAGCGCACGGTCGAGCAGGCCTTCGACCAGGTGCGCGTGCGCGGCGAGATTTCCGGCTATCGTGGCCCGCATTCCTCGGGCCATGCCTATTTCTCGCTGAAGGACGATCGCGCGCGCATCGACGCGGTGATCTGGAAGGGCAGCTTCTCGCGCCTGCGCTTCAAGCCGGAGGAGGGCATGGAGGTGATCGCGACGGGCAAGATCACCACCTTCCCCGGCTCCTCGAAATACCAGATCGTCATCGAGGCGCTGGAGCCGGCCGGCGCCGGCGCGCTGATGGCGCTGCTCGAGGAGCGCCGCCGCAAGCTCGCCGCCGAAGGCCTCTTCGATGCCGGGCGCAAGAGGCCGCTGCCGTTCCTGCCGAAGGTGATCGGCGTCGTCACCTCGCCGACGGGCGCCGTCATCCGTGACATCCTGCACCGCATCGCCGACCGCTTCCCGGTCCATGTCGTCGTCTGGCCGGTCAAGGTCCAGGGCGAAGGCTCGGGGCAGGAGGTCGCCGCGGCCATCGAGGGCTTCAACGCTTTTGCGCCCGGCGGGCCGGTGCCGCGGCCGGACGTGCTGATCGTCGCGCGCGGCGGCGGCAGTCTGGAGGACCTCTGGAGCTTCAACGACGAGATCGTCGTGCGCGCCGCGGCCGCCTCGACGATCCCGCTCATTTCCGCCGTCGGCCACGAGACGGACTGGACGCTGATCGACCACGCCGCCGACCGTCGTGCGCCGACCCCGACGGGGGCTGCCGAAATGGCGGTGCCGGTGAAGGCCGATCTCGATGCGGAACTCGCCTCGCTCACCGCGCGCCTGCGCGGTGCCACGGCGCGCCAGATGGACAGCCGCCGGCAGGGCGTTCGCGCGCTCGCCCGGGCGCTGCCCTCGCTCGACCAGCTCCTCGCGCTGCCGCGCCGCCGGTTCGACGAGGCGGCGGCGGGCCTTGGCCGCGGCCTGCAGATGAACACGGCGGGCAAGCGCCGCGCCTTCGAGCGTACGGCGGCGCATCTGCGGCCCGACATGCTGCTCACCCGTATCGCCGAGCGCCGCCAGCGCGTCGCCGACCGCCTGCAGCGCGCCGAGCGCATCGTCGAGCGCCGGCTCGACCAGCTCCGCGCGCGCCTGGCCGCCTTCGACGTCTCGCTGCGCGCAACGCCCGCCCGCATCGCCGCGCAGACCGGCGGGGCGCGCGACCGCCTGTCGGGCCTTGCGCTGCGCGCCGAAAGCGCGCTCGCCGGCGATCTCGCCCGCCGCCGCGCCCTCCTGCAGGCGCAGGACCGCATGCTGCAATCGCTCTCCTACCGCAACGTGCTGAAGCGCGGCTATGCGCTGGTGCGCGACGAGGAGGGTGCGCCGGTGAAGGGCGCCGCCGGCCTCGGCCCCGGCCGCGCCATCGCCATCGAGTTCGCCGACGGCGCGGTCGACGCCGTCACCGGGGCGGGCGGCGGCATGCCGCCGCGCAGGAAGGCGGCGAAGGGCGAGGCGGAGGAGAAGCCCGCGCCCCGCCAGGGCTCGCTGTTCTGAGGCCGGCATGCGCATCCTGCTCGTGCTCGCCCATCCGCTGGAGGAAAGTTTCGCCGCAAGCGTCGCCGACACGGTGCGGCGGCGGCTGGAGGCGAACGGCCATGCGGTCGATCTGCTCGACCTCTACCGCGAGGGCTTCGACCCGCGCCTGACGCCGTCCGAGCGCGCCCGCTACTTCGAACCGGGCTACGACCCGTCCGACGCCGAACCCTTCGTTTCCCGCCTGAAAGAGGCGGAGGGGCTGGTGCTCGTCTTTCCGCAATGGTGGTTCAACTTCCCGGCCATCCTGAAGGGCTTCTTCGACCGGGTGTTCGCGCCCGGCGTCGCCTTCGAGAACGATCCGGCCGGCGGGCGCATCCAGCCGCGGCTCGGCAATATCCGCCTCTTCTGGGCCTTCACCACGACCGGCTCACCCTGGTGGGTGGTGCATCTCTACATGGGCAATCCGGTGAAGCGGCTTCTGAAGCGCGGCATCGCCGCCTTCTGCGCCAAGGGCCTCGATTTCAGGATGGTGAGCCTGCACGACATGGACCGCGCGAGCGAGGAAAATCGCAAGGCGCATCTTGCGCGGGTCGAGCGGCTCGCCGGCCGCATCTGACCGGGAGCAATTCCAGCAAAGGTGCGAAGCGGTCCTGCGTCGAGAAAAGCGGACATGCGCTATTCGAACGCGGCGAGGAACTTTCGCAACAGGCCGTCCAGCGCCGCGCGCTCGTCCGTGCCGAGCGCCTCCAGCAGGCGATGCTGGTTCTCCACATGGGTCGTCACCGCCGCATCGACCAGCGCAAAGCCCTTCGGCGTCAGCGCGATGATGACGCTGCGCCGGTCCTCGGGATTGTGCGCGCGTTCGATGAGGCCCGCCTTTTCGAGCTGGTCGAGCCGGTTGGTCATCGTGCCCGAGCTGACCATGGTGGTGGCGAGCAGGTCGCCCGGCGAAAGCTGGTAGGGCGGGCCGGCGCGGCGCAGGGTCGCCAGCACGTCGAAGCTGGCGGAATTCAGCCCGTGCGCCGCCAGCGCCTTCTCGATTTCCCGGGCAAGATGGGTGCGCAGCCGCGCGAGGCGGCCGAGCAGGCCCATCGGCTCGACGTCGAGGTCTTGCCGTTCCTGCTTCCACTGCGCGAGAATTCTGTCGACGTGATCCATGGGCGGACTTAACGGCGCCATTGTCTTGACGTCAAGATAAAATGATATATCTTGAAGTCAAGATTCTTTGTTTGGAGATAATCATGTCCCGCGCCTCCGACATCCTGCTCACCGCGAGCGCCCCGGCCATCTGGGGCAGCACCTACATCGTCACCACCGAGTTCCTGCCGGCCGGCTATCCGCTCACCGTCGCCATGCTGCGCGCGCTGCCGGCTGGGCTTCTGCTGCTTCTCCTCGTCCGGCGCCTGCCCCAGGGCATCTGGTGGCCGCGGACCGTCCTGCTCGGCGCGCTGAACTTCTCGTTCTTCTGGGCGATGCTGTTCGTCTCGGCCTATCGCCTGCCGGGCGGCGTCGCCGCGACGGTCGGCGCCATCCAGCCGCTGATCGTGCTCGGGCTCTCCCGCGCCGTCATCGGCACGGCGGTGCGGCCGCTCGCCGTCTTCGCCGGCCTTGCCGGCATCGGCGGGGTGGCGCTGCTGGTGCTGACGCCGTCGGCGGCCCTGGATCCGGTGGGTATCGCCGCGGGCTTTGCCGGCGCTGTCGCCATGGCCTTCGGCACGGTGCTGTCGCACCATTGGAAGCCGCCGGTGCCGCCGCTCACCTTCACCGCCTGGCAGCTCACCGCGGGCGGCTTGCTGCTCGTGCCGGTGGCGCTCTGGTTCGAGCCGGCCCTACCGGCGCCGACGGCGGAAAACCTGCTCGGTTTCCTCTATCTCGGCCTGATCGGCGCGGCGCTCACCTATATCGTCTGGTTCCGCGGCCTGGCGCGGCTCGACCCGGCGACGATCGCGCCGCTCGGCTTCCTGAGCCCGCTCGTCGCCGTCGTGCTCGGCTGGGTGCTGCTCGGGCAGGATCTCGGCCTCCTGCAGGTCGCCGGCATGGTGGTGGTGCTTGGAAGCGTCTGGCTCAGCCAGCGGGCCCAGGCCGCCCGCCCGGCGCCGGCCGGGATCAGTCCGCGCCGTCCTGCGCCCGCCGGCGCGCAGCCGTCAGCCCGCTGAAGACGGCATGGGCGAGATCGGCGTCGATCATCGCGGAAAGGCCGGCCGCCGTGGTGCCATGGTACTCCATGAACAGTTCCACGATATCGGCCGGCGTGTCGCTGACGCTCGCCATCTGCGTGGCGGCGCCGAGGAAGAGCTGGCGCACCGCAAGGACCGCCGTCTCCGGGCCGATGCCCGCTTCGATCGCATGGCGGATCATCGCATCCGCCATCAGCGCCGGAAAGGCCGCACCCGATCCTGTGAGCGCGGTGAAATAGTCGAGCTCCTGCTCGTCGGTGATGAAATGCGGCCGGCCCGAGGCGGCAAAGAAGCGCCGCGCGAAGTCCATTTCCGCTTCGCGCACGTCGTCGGTCATGCACCAGGGCGTGAAGGAGAGGCGCTGCTCGGCGCAGGCATTCGGCATCGCCCGCACGATGCGCCGGGCGCCGAACCGGTCGCCGATTTCCTCCACCGTCACCCCCGCCATGACGGAGATGACGAAGCGCCCGCGCAGGTCGACGTCGATCTCGTCGAGATCGCCGGGGCGCACGGACAGGACGACGGTGTCGCAGGCATCGACGAGGATCGCATTGTCCGTCGTCATGTGCACGCCCGGCCAGGCCTCGAAGCCTGAAATATTGCCCGAGCGCGAGGACAGCACGAGGTCGGCCGGCATGACGAGGCGGTCGGCCAGCACCGGCCGGAGCAGGGCCCCGGCCAGCCATCCGCCGCCGCCGATCACGCCGAGATGGCTCATGCCCACTCGCCGGCGCGCATGACGGGCGCGCGGCTGCCGTCGGCGCGCACGCCGTCGATGTCCACCTTGTCCGAGCCGATCATCCAGTCGATATGGATGAGGCTTTCATTGCCGCCCTGCGCGCGGATCTGATCCGGCGTCAGGCTCGCGCCGTTAAGGAAGCATTTCGAATAGCACTGGCCGAGCGCGATATGGCAGGAGGCGTTCTCGTCGAACAGCGTGTTGTAGAAGAGGATGCCGCTCGCCGAGATCGGCGAGGAATGCGGCACGAGGGCCACCTCGCCGAGCCGGCGCGCGCCCTCGTCGGTGTCCAGCACCTTGTTCAGCACCGCCTCGCCCTTCGATGCCTTCGCCTCGACGATCCGGCCGCCCTCGAACCGCACCTGGATGTCGTCGATCAGCGTGCCCTGGTGGGAGAGCGGCTTGGTGGAGGAGACATGGCCCTCGACGCGCAGGGCATGCGGCGTGGTGAAGACCTCTTCCGTCGGGATGTTCGGATTGCAGGTGATGCCGTTCTTGGCCGTCGAGGCGCCGCCGTGCCATTCGTGGCCGTCCGCCAGCCCCACGGTGAGGTCCGTGCCCGGCCCCTTGAAGTGCAGCGCGGAAAAACGCTCGCCGTTCAGCCAGGCCGAGCGCCTGGCAAGGCCGGCATTGTGCGCCGCCCAGGCGGCGACGGGATCGGCGACATCGACGCGCGAGGCGGCGAAGATGGCATTGGCGAGCTTTTCGACCGCCACGTCTTCCGGGTCGTTCGGGAACACCTGCCGCGCCCAGGACGGGTTCGGATAGGAGACGATGTTCCAGTTGATGTCGAAATTGGCGATCTTCTCCAGCGCCGGCTTGTAGGCCGTGGAATTCGCCTTGTTGGCGCGGGCGACCTTGGCCGGGTCCTCGCCGGAGAGCAGCATCGGGTTGTCGCCGGCAATGGCAAGGCGCGCGGCGCCGTTGGCATAGGCCTTGGCCATGCCCTCGTAGAGCCAGTCGCTGGCCCGGTCGAAGCTTTCGTCCGGCGCGTGGTGGTAGCGGGCGAGCGTCGCCTCCTCGTCGGCATAGAAGGTGCTGACGAGGCCGGCGCCGGCCTTGTAGGCGTGCTTGGTGATGAGGCGGGCGAGCGGCAGGGCGGCGATGGGCGCCGTCATCACGAGATCCTGCCCCTTCTGGAGCTGAAGGCCGACGCGCACGGCGACTTCGGCGAGCTTGTCGAGCTTTTGCGGATCGACGGCGGGGGCGGAATTGGCGGGATAGGTCATGGCATGCCTGTCTGTTCTCTTCGGATGAAGGGAACTTAGTGTGCCCGGCGCCGAAAGAGAAGGCGCAATCAGGCGATGACGGCTGCGGCGATCGCCTTCAGCGCCGCCAGCGCGTCGCGCGGGGCAAGGCGCACCTGCAGGCCGCGCTGCCCGCCGTTCATGTAGACCTGGTCATGGACCAGCGCCGCCTCCTCGATCGCGGCCGGCACCGGCTTCTTCTGGCCGAACGGGCTGATGCCGCCGACGACGAAGCCCGTCAGCCGTTCGGCATCCGCCGGCTTCATCATGTTGGCCGACTTGCCCTTGAAGGCGCTCGCCAGCTTCTTCATGCTGACCTCGCGGTCCGACGGCACGACGACGCAGACCGGCCTGCCGTCCACCTCCGCCATCAGCGTCTTCAGCACCCGGCCCGGATCCTCCCCCAGCGCCTCGGCCGCCTGGATGCCGACGCGGTCGGCATCGGGGTCGTAGTCGTAGGTATGGACGGTGAAGGAAACGCCGGCCCTGGCGAGGGCCTGGGTGGCGCGGGTGGTCTTGGACATGGCGGACCCGTCATCGATGCGAAAAATACGGTCCGCATGGGTGCAGGAGCGCGGGGGTGCTGTCAATGTTCGATTGTCGTGGGGAAGGCGCTTCGTCAGTGGCCATGGGCCGAGACTCTGTCGAGACGCTGTTTCCTGGCGCAGCCCCTCATCCGGCACCCCCTTCTCCCCGTGAGCGGGGAGAAGGGGGTGCCGCGACGGTTTCCCGGCTGTCTTTCGTTGCGTGGGGCACGTTCCCTCTCCCCGCTTGCGGGGAGAGGGCTACGGTGAGGGGCAGCTCACGCCCTTTCGAGCGCGACGGCGATGCCCTGTCCGACGCCGATGCACATGGTGGAGAGCGAGCGCGTCTTGCCGGTCAGTTGCAGTTCGAGCGCGGCCGTACCGGTGATGCGCGCGCCGGACATGCCGAGGGGGTGGCCGAGGGCGATGGCGCCGCCGTTCGGGTTGACGTGCTCCGCGTCCTCGGCGATGCCGAGAGCGCGGAGCGTCGCCAGGCCCTGGGAGGCGAAGGCTTCGTTAAGCTCGATCACGTCGAAGTCGGCGGGCGTGAGGCCGAGCCGGGCGCACAGGCGCTCGGTGGCCGCGACCGGGCCGATGCCCATGATGCGTGGCGGAACGCCGGCCATGGCGCCGCCGAGGATGCGGGCGATGGGGGTGAGGCCGTATTTCCTGGCCGCCGCTTCCGAGGCGATGACGAGCGCGGCCGCGCCGTCATTGACGCCGGAGGCATTGCCCGCCGTCACCGTGCCGCCTTCCTTGCGGAAGGGAGTCCCCAGCTTGGCGAGGGCTTCGATGGTGGTTGCGCGCGGATGCTCGTCCCTCTCCACCACGACCGGATCGCCCTTCCGCTGCGGAATGGTGACGGGCGTGATCTCCTTCGCCAGCCGTCCGTTCGCCTGCGCCGCGGCGGCTTTCGCCTGCGAGCGCACCGCGAAGGCGTCCTGGTCCTCGCGGGAGACCTTGAAGTCTTCGGCGACGTTCTCGCCGGTCTCCGGCATGGAATCGACGCCGTACTGTTTCTTCATCAGCGGATTGACGAAGCGCCAGCCGATCGTGGTGTCGTAGATTTCCGCGTTGCGCGAAAAGGCGGTTTCGGCCTTGGGCAGCACGAAGGGTGCGCGGCTCATGCTTTCCACGCCGCCGGCGACGATCAGTTCCGCCTCGCCGGCCTTGATCGCGCGGGCGGCGGCGATGACGGCGTCCATGCCGGAGCCGCAGAGGCGGTTGATCGTCGTGCCGGAGACGGAAACGGGAAGGCCGGCCAGCAGGGACGACATGCGCGCGACATTGCGGTTGTCCTCGCCCGCCTGGTTGGCGCAGCCGAAGATGACGTCGTCGACCGCTTCCCAGTCGATGCCGGCATTGCGCGCCATCAACGCCTTCAGCGGAACGGCGCCGAGATCGTCGGCACGCACGGAGGAGAGCGAACCGCCGAAACGGCCGATGGGCGTGCGGATATAGTCGCAGATATAGGCGTCAGACATGGTCTTCCTCTCAAGCAATTCCAGCAAAGTTGCGGTCCGGAATTGCGCAATGTTTCAGAGTTCCGGCACGACGAGATCGGCAACATCGCCGTCGACATGCAGCTTGGCGCCGGTCATCGCCTGCAGCTCCTCGAACGTCATGCCCGGCAGCTTCTCGCGCAGCACGAAGCGTCCGCCCTCGACGTCGACGACGGCATGGCTCGTATAGATGCGGGTGATGCAGCCGACGCCCGTCAGCGGAAAGGTGCAGCGCTCGACCAGCTTCGGCTCGCCGTTCCTGGTGACGTGCTCGGTGATGACCACCACCTGTTTCGCGCCGTGCACGAGGTCCATCGCCCCGCCGACGGCGGGCACGCCCTTGGAGCCGACGCGCCAGTTGGCAAGGTCGCCGTTCTCCGCCACCTGGTAGGCGCCGAGGATGGCGACGTCGAGATGGCCGCCGCGCACCATGGCGAAGCTGTCGGCATGGTGGAAGAAGGCCGAGCCCGGCTTCAGCGTCACGGCCTTCTTGCCGGCATTGATCAGGTCCCAGTCCTCCTGGCCTTCGGGCGGCGCCTCGCCGAAATCGAGGATGCCGTTCTCCGTGTGGAAGATCGCCGCGCGGCCTTCCGGCTGGTAGCGGGCGACCATTTCGGGAAAGCCGATGCCGAGGTTCACATAGGCGCCGTCGAAGATGTCCTGCGCGGCGCGCCAGGCGATCTGGGCGTTGGAGAGTTTTATGTCTTCGCGGGTGTCGATAGTCATGCGTAGGCCACTCCTGCGCGGATGAGGTCTTCTTCCTGCTTGGGATCTGCGACTTCGACGAGGCCGTCGACGAAGATGCCGGGGGTGACGACCTGTTCCGGGTCGATGCCGCCGGGTTCCACCAGCCGGCTCACCTGCACGATGGTCCTGGCCGCCGCCATGCACATCAGCGGGCTGAAATTGCGGGCGGCCTTGTTGTAGGTGAGGTTGCCGTTGATATCGCCGACATGCGCCTTGATGAGCGCGAAGTCCGCCTTCAGCCAGCGCTCCTGCACATACATGCGGCCGTCGAACTCGGCAACCGGCTTGCCCTTGGCGAGCTCCGTGCCAAAACTCGTCGGCGTGTAGAAGGCGGGGATGCCCGCCCCGCCGGCGCGGATGCGCTCGGCGAGCGTGCCCTGCGGCACCAGCTCCAGCTCGATCTCGCCCGCCAGATAGCGGTCCGTGAAGGCGCGCGGATCGGTGGAGCGCGGGAAGGAGCAGATCATCTTCCTGACCATGCCCGCGTCGATCATCGCGGCGATGCCGATGCGGCCGTTGCCGGCATTGTTGTTGATGACGGTGAGGTTCTTCGGCCCCCTGTCGATCAGGGCGTGGATCAGCTCGATCGGCGCGCCCGAGCCGCCGAAACCGCCGATCATGACAGTGGCGCCATCGCCGATGCCCGATACGGCCTCCGCCAGACTGTTGAGGGTCTTGTCCATGCAAAATCTCCCGTTGTCGGCAGCAGAGGTAAATCCAAACGGGAAAACCGGCAATCATTTTGTGCGATATTTGACTTTTGTTCAAATATCGCACAAAATGGGCAGGGAAGTTACGGATGCGGTCCGTCGCTCACCCCACGCTCCTCGGCCTTGAGCGGAGGAAAGGGCGGAGGCAGAACGGCGGCGGCATCGCGGCATCGCGGCATGCGCAAGCCGGGCCGGCCGGCCGGACGATGAGGAGACAGCAATGCGGGAAACGGATTTCGTCGGCGGGTTCGCCAAGGGGCTGGCGGTCATCGAGGCCTTCGGGGAGGCGAAGCCCCGCCTCACCATCACGGATGTCTCCAAGGAGACCGGCCTCGACCGGGCGACGGCGCGGCGCTGCCTGCTGACGCTGGCCGAGCTCGGTTATGCCGCCTATGACGGCAAGTTCTTCGAGCTGACGCCGAAGATCCTGCGTCTTGGCCATGCCTATCTCTCGGCGACGCCCCTGCCGCGGCTGGTGCAGCCCTATCTCGACCAGCTCTCGGAGAAAGTCGGCCAGAGCGCCTCCGTTTCCGTGCTGGACGGGGTGGAGATCGTCTATGTGGCGCGGGCGGCGCAGAAGCGGGTCATGTCGATCAACCTGACGCCGGGCTCGCGCCTGCCGGCCTATTGCGCCTCGATGGGCCGCGTGCTCCTGGCGGCGCTCCCGGAAGCCGAGGCGCGGGCGATCGTGGAGGCCTCCGACCGCAAGGCGAACACCCCCTACACGAAGACGGAGCCGGAGGCGCTGATGGAGGAGTTCGCCCGGGTACGGCAGAGCGGCTATGCCCTGATCGACCAGGAGCTGGAGATCGGGCTGCGCTCCATCGCCGTGCCGCTGGAAAATGCCCGTGGCCGCGTCGTCGCCGCGCTCAATATTGGCGCCCCGGCGGCCCATGCCTCGGCGGAGGACATGGTGACGCGCTACCTGCCGGCAATGCGCGAGGTGCAGGCGGCGCTGCGGCCGGTGCTCGCCTAACGCATTTCCAGCCGAAGCGATGCCGCTTCGGCGTCGGATAATGCGGTAAAAGCCAGAAGCTGGAGCAATGCCGGCAAACGTGCGCAGCGTTTCGGGTCTGCCCTTGCGCGGATGTGCCAACCGGGCTTGCCGGGTGCCGATCTTGACAGACGCAAGGGCGCGGCCCCACCTTTTGCACTGCAGCAGGAGGCCGCCATGCGCGACGATGACAGCAAGCTCACCCGCACGAAACGCCGCTGGGCGGACGAGGGCAGGTTCCTCACGGGGCGTGTTTCCCGGCCCGGGACCGACCGCCTGCCACCGGGCCAGCATCTCGTGACGAACTGGCCGGTGCTCGATCTCGGCCAGCAGCCGGTGATCCGCCCGGAAAGCTGGCGCCTCGATGTGAAGGGCGGCGCGGAAAACCCGCAATCCTTCGGCTGGGCGGAGTTCCTGGCGCTGCCGCAGAGCCAAAGGCTTTCCGATATCCATTGCGTGACCACCTGGTCGCGCTACGACAACCGCTGGGAGGGCGTCGCCACCCGCGACCTGCTCGACCGCGTCATGCCGCGGCCGGAGGCGAATTTCGTCATGCTGACGAGCTATGACGGCTATACGACAAACCTGCCGCTCGCCGATTTCGCCGTCGAAGACGCCATCCTCGCCACCCATTGGGAGGGCCGGCCACTTTCCGTCGAGCATGGCGGGCCGATGCGCCTCGTCGTGCCGCATCTCTACTTCTGGAAGAGCGCCAAGTGGCTGACCCGCATCGATTTCCTGCCCGGTGACCAGGCGGGTTTCTGGGAGCGCAACGGCTATCACATGCGGGGCGACCCCTGGGCCGAGGAGCGCTATTCCGACGCCTGAGCGGAAAGCCGCGCCCGTTCCCGCAGCCGCCAGGCGCGCGGCGTCTCGCCCGTCTCGCGCAGGAAGTAGCGGGAAAAATAGGCGGGGTCGGCGAAACCGAGGCCAAGCGCGATCTCCTGCGCCGGCGCCTCGGTGAAGACGAGTTCGCGCTTCGCCTCGTCGATCAGCTTGCGGCCGATATAGGCATGGGCCGTCAGGCCCGTCGCGGCCTTGACGATGCGGTTGAGATGCGTCGGCGAGATGCCGAGCTCGCCGGCATAGAAGCTGGCCGGCTTCTGGCCGCGGAAATGCTGCTGGATCAGGCCGTTGAGGTGCTCCATGCGCCGTGCCGCCTCGCCGGCGTCGTCTGCCGTCTCCCCCCGGCTCCAGAGCCGTGCGGCAAGCGTCAGCAACGAGACCAGATAGGCCTGCATCAGGTCGGTGCGCCCGCTTCGCCGCGTCGTCCATTCGACGGCAAGCCGCCCGAGCGTCGAAAGCACGAAGGCGCCGTCCGCATCGCCGGGATCGAGCGCCGTCACGCGCGGCTCGGAAACGAAGCGCCCGGCCTCACCGGCAAGGCGCAGATGCGAGGCGAGCAGGGTGAAGACATAGCCGTCGACATCGCGGGAAAACCGGAAGCCGTGGTCGAGCCCGGGCGGCACCGTGGCGATGGCGGGCGGGGCCAGCGTCAAGCGCCGGTCCTCGAACAGCGCATCGCCCGAGCCGGCGGAAATATACAGGATCTGGAAGAAGCTCTCGTGCCGGTGCAGGCCGATCTCATAGCGATGCAGGCTGCTGCGCGAGGGAATCGTCTCGCAATGCAACCAGAAATCCGGCCCGTTGCCGGCCTTTTCGCCATAGAGATCGTAGGTCGGGGCCGGTCGCTTCATCCTGGTGCCGCTGTCTTGCGATGTTCGATTTGTACAAGTTCATGGCCGATCCGTCCATTGCCCGGCGCCATCCTTCCCGCCGACAATTTGCGCAATGCCAGTTCGGGAGGACACTATGCGCGTTCAGGTCGTCATCATCGGGTCGGGTCCGTCGGGCCTGTTGCTCGGCCAACTGCTCGGCAATGCCGGCATCGAGACGGCGATCCTCGACCGGTCGAGCCGCGCGCATATTCTCGGCCGCGTGCGGGCCGGCGTGCTGGAGGAGGGCACGGTCGCGCTGCTCGACAAGGCCGGCGTCGGCGCGCGCATGCATGCCGAGGGCCTGCCGCATGACGGCTTCTCGCTCGCCTTCGACGGCCGCGACCACCGCATCGACCTTTTCGATCTCACCGGCGGCAAGCGCGTCATGGTCTATGGCCAGACGGAGCTGACGCGCGACCTCATCGAGCAGCGGGAGGCCGACGGCCGGCTGACCATCCACGAAGCGGCGAATGTCACGCCCTGTGCCTTCGACGGCGCGGCGCCCTACGTCACCTACGAGAAGGACGGCGCCACCCACCGGATCGACTGCGACTTCATCGCCGGCTGCGACGGCTTCCACGGCGCCAGCCGCAAGGCCGTGCCGGAACAGGCGATCCGCACCTTCGAGAAGGTCTATCCCTTCGGCTGGCTCGGCCTTCTCGCCGAGGTGCCACCGGTCAGCGACGAGCTGGTCTATGCCAACCATCCGCGCGGCTTCGCCCTGTGTTCCATGCGCTCGCCGACCCGCAGCCGCTACTATCTCCAGTGCGCGCTCGACGAGAGGATCGAGGCCTGGTCCGATGCGCGCTTCTGGGACGAGCTGCGCCGCCGCCTTCCCGCCCATCACGGCGAGGCGCTGGTCACCGGGCCGAGCTTCGAGACGTCGATCGCGCCGCTGCGCTCCTTCGTCGCCGAGCCGATGCGGTTCGGCCGGCTGTTCCTCGTCGGCGATGCCGCCCATATCGTGCCGCCGACGGGCGCCAAGGGGCTGAACCTTGCGGCAAGCGACGTGCACTATCTCTTCTCGGGCCTGCTGGAGCACTACCGGGAGCGCTCCGGGGCCGGCCTTAACGCCTATTCGACAAGGGCGCTCGCCCGGGTCTGGAAGGCCGTGCGCTTCTCCTGGTGGATGACGAGCATGCTGCACCGCTTTCCCGGGACCGGCGATTTCGACCAGAAGATCCAGGAAGCCGAGCTCGACTATCTCACCCATTCCCGCGCGGCCGAAACGGTGCTGGCGGAAAACTACGTGGGCCTGCCCTACTGACGCGCCGCCCAGGCGACGACGGAGGCGATCATCGCCGCATGGTGCTCCGGCGTCTCGGCAAGAGCCGCAAGTTCCCAGAGCCGGTGCACGCCGGTCAAGAGGTGGATGCGGCCACGATCGAGCGTCCGGTCCGTCAGCCGCTCGTAGCCGTCCGCGATCCGGGCGGTGAGGTCGGGGCTGATGAAGTTCGTGTAGATGAAGTCCTGATGCAGCGGGCCGAAACCGGAATCGGCGAAATCATAGATGCCGTTGAGCCGTCCGGCGGCGTGGTCGAAGGCCATGTTCCAGCCGTGGCCGTCGAAGAAGCCGTAGGTTTCGTCATGGGGATCCGGCGGAAGCGCGCGCCAGCCGGAAAGGGTTTCGTTCGCAAAGCCAAGGAGGTCTTCCGGCAACAGCGGCAGGGCCCTTGCCGCGATGGCATCGGCATCCAGCCAGCGCTCGACCGGCCGCGCGCCGGCCGCTTCCATCAGTGGGCGGGGGAGGGCGTGCAACTGCGCATAGAAGCGGGCGAGCGCCTCGCCGAGCGCCCCTCGCGCCGGCTCCGGCAGCGTCTCGTAGCGTGCCGTTTCCAGGTGGTCGCCGGGGATGATCGCGTGTTCGGAAAAGAGCGGCGCGCCCTCGTGGAGGCGAAGGTCCGGAACGCGCATCGCAAGGTGCGGGCGGATGGCGGCGAGGATGGAGGCCTCGCGGCGCAGCGCCCGTTCCGCCGCCTCGCCCTGCGGGAACTTGAAGACGCGGCGCTCGTCCACCGCCACCGCACGCGAATGCCAGCCGCCCGGCAGCAGCCGGAAGGCGGCATCCGCCAGATCGGGATGAAGCGCGACGATCGCGGTGCGGAAAGGGGCGAGTTCGCTTGTCATGCACCCTTCCTAGAGCAATTCCAGCGAAAGCGCGAAGCGGCTTTGCACTCGCGATTGTGGCGAACCCTCTGGCCGAGGGGCGAAGGGCTCAAGCCGCGGGCGATACCTTGCCCGCCACCTCGCGGATGGTCTGGATGAGGATCGACAGCGGCATGGACGGCACGGCGTCGGTGCGCATGGTGAGGCCGACGGGGCCTTTCGTGCCGCTCGTGTCGATCGGCAGGGCCGCGAGCGCGCCATCGGCGATATCCGCCGCCACGACCCCTTCGGAGATGATCCAGATCGCATCGCTCTCGCGCACGAAGGCGCGGCCGAAGGCGTCGGACACGGTCTCGATCTGGTTCGGAAGGCCCGCGATGCCGTTTGCGATCAGGAAGCTTTCGACGAAGGGCCGGATGATCGAGGCGCGCGTCGGCATCAGCACGGGATAGGCGTCGAGCCCGGCAAAGGCCGAGCCGCCGGCAAGCAGCGGATGGCCGGCGCGCACGCAGAACACCACCTTTTCCGAATAGAGATGTTCGAAGGAGAAGCCGGCCATCTTCTCCGGCGCGGCAAGGCGCCCGACGACGAGGTCGAGGTCCCCGACGCGCAGTTGTTCCAGGAGAACCGCATTCTCGCCCGTGACGATCTTGATGCGCGCGCCCGTCTCCTCCGCGAGGAACAGTGCCATCGCCTTCGGCATGATGCGCGTGGAGACGGTCGGCAGGGCGCCGATGCGGATCGGCGGGGCATCGCCGGAAAGCGCCTGCGAGACCGAATCGAAGCCCTGCCGGAGCGCCGCCAGCACCGCGCCGGCATGCTTGAGGAAGACCTCGCCATGCCGGGTGATCTTGATGCCGCGCCCCTCGCGCTCGAAGACGGCGACGCCGAGAACCTCCTCCAGCTCGCGGATCGTCTTCGTCACGGCGGGCTGGCTGACATGCAGGATCTCCGCCGCCTTCATCACGCTTCTCTGGCGGGCCACCTCGACAAAGGTCTGCAGATGGCGGAACTTGACGCGGCTGTCGATCACGGCTCTCATAACCCTCAAGTTAACGAAACGGCATGAAATATCATTTTACCTAACCAGATCAAGGGGCCAATCTGCAGAAACGGGAGGAGACAGAAGTGCAGTTCGCAACCGTCAACGACGTCATCTTGCACCATCAGCTGATCGGCGGGCCGGCGGGCCGGCCGGTGATCGTCTTTGCCAATTCGCTCGGCACCGACTTCCGCATCTGGCGCGATGTCGTCGTGCGCCTTGCCGGCGATTTTCCCATTGTCACCTATGACAAGCGCGGCCATGGCCTGTCCGATCTCGGCCAGGTGCCCTATTCGATCGACGACCACGTCCTCGATCTCGCCGCGCTGCTCGACCGGCTCGACGTGAAGGACGCCGTCATCTGCGGCCTCTCCGTCGGCGGCATGATCGCGCAGGGGCTTGCGGCGAAGCGGCCGGACCTCGTCCGGGCGCTGGTGCTCTGCGACACCGCGCACAAGATCGGCACGGCCGAGATGTGGAACGCGCGCATCGAAAGCGTCGAGGCGAAGGGCATCGAAAGCCTCGCCGACGCCGTCATGGAGCGCTGGTTCACGCCGGCCTTCCGCCGCCCGGAAAACGCCGCCTATCACGGCTACCGCAACATGCTCACCCGCCAGTCCGCGGTCGGCTATGCCGCCACCTGCGCGGCGCTGCGCGATGCCGACCTCACCCATTCGACGGAACGCCTCACCGTGCCGACGCTCTGCGTCGTCGGCGACCAGGATGGCTCGACGCCGCCGGATGTCGTGCTGTCCATGGCTAAGCTGATTGCCGGCGCCCGCTACGAGGTCATCAAGGATGCCGGGCACATTCCCTGCGTCGAGCAGCCGGAAATGCTGACGGAGATGATCCGCGCCTTCATCGCCACCCTACCTGCCGGAGACGAGCCACATGGCTGATGCGCATACCTTTTCCGACCGCTACCGCCAGGGCATGGTGACCCGGCGCGCGGTGCTCGGCGACAGCCATGTCGACCGCGCCTCCTCCGGCGCCACCGCCTTCGACCAGCCCTTCCAAGAGCTGATCACGGAAGCGGCCTGGGGCACGGTCTGGTCGCGGCCCGGCTGGACGATGCGCGAGCGCTCCATCGTGACGATCGCGCTGCTTGCCGCGCTCGGCCACGACGAGGAGGTGGCGATGCATGTGCGCGCCACCGTCAATACCGGCGCCAGCCGTGAGGATATCGCCGAGGCGCTGCTGCATGTGGCGATCTATGCCGGCGTGCCGGCGGCCAACCGGGCGATCAGGATCGCCAAGCACGTCTTCGAGGACATGGACGCCGAAAAGGCGGCCTGAGGGAACCATGACGGACCTTTCCAATCGCAAGCCCGAAACGGGCGCCTTCTTCTCCCGCGATCGCCTCTGGCATCCGCCGGGCCTGACGCCGGGCTACAAGACCTCGGTGCTGCGCTCGCCGCAGAAGGCCTTGCTCTCGCTCGACGGCACGGTCTCGGAGATCACCGGCCCGGTCTTCGGCCATTCCATTCTGGGCGAGCTCGACAACGACCTGATCCACAATTTCGCAAAACCCGGCGAAAGCGCCATCGGCGAGCGCATCATCGTGCACGGCCGGGTGCTCGACGAGCGGGCGCGGCCTGTGGCGCGCGCGCTGCTCGAATTCTGGCAGGCCAATGCCGGCGGGCGCTACCGCCACAAGAAGGAGAGCTACCTCGCCCCGCTCGATCCGAATTTCGGCGGCTGCGGGCGCACCATCACCGATGCGGACGGCCACTATGCCTTCCGAACCGTCAAGCCCGGGCCCTATCCCTGGCCGAACGGCGTCAACGACTGGCGCCCGGCGCATATCCATTTCTCCGTCTTCGGCCACGGTTTCGCCCAGCGGCTGATCACGCAGATGTATTTCGAGGGCGACCCGATGATCTGGAAATGTCCCATCGTGCAGACGATCCCGGACAGGGCGGCCATCGAACAACTGGTCGCCGCGCTCGACTGGGGCAACACGATCCCCATGGATGCACGCGCCTACAAGTTCGACATCGTGCTGCGTGGCCGCCGCTCGACGCTTTTCGAGAACCGGATGGAGGGCAACTGATGGTGCAGCCGCTCGGCTATCTCAAGGAAAGCGCCTCGCAGACGGCGGGCCCCTATGTCCATATCGGCCTCACGCCGAATTTTTGCGGCATCACCGGCGTCTACGAGAGCGATCTCGGCGCGACCATGGTGAACGACAGGACGCTCGGGCGGCGCATCACCATCACCGGCCGGGTGCTCGACGGCACCGGCACGCCGCTGAAGGACGCGCTGATCGAGATCTGGCAGGCGGATGCGGCGGGCCTCTACAACAGCCCCTCGGAGCTGCGAGGCAGCGCCGATCCCAATTTTTCCGGCTGGGGCCGTGCGGCCACCGACGGAGAGACCGGCGAATACCGCTTCGAGACCATCAAGCCCGGCCGCGTGCCCTTCAGGGACGGCCGCCTGATGGCGCCGCACATCTCGTTGTGGATCGTCGCCCGCGGCATCAATCTCGGCCTCAACACGCGCCTCTATTTCGGCGATGAGGCGGCAGCCAATGCCGAGGACCCGGTGCTCGCCCGCATCGAGCACCGCGTGCGCGTGCCGACGCTGATCGCGGCGGCGGACGGCGACGGCTACCGCTTCGACATCCACCTGCAGGGGGAGAAGGAAACGGTGTTCTTCGATATCTGAGGTGGCGTATAGTGAACCTTCCGCCGCGTGGATCCTCGGGTCGAGCCCGAGGATGACGGAGGGGAGGAGAGGTCACGGACCTCATGAACGATGCGGCATGCGATGCCGTTGGTTTGACGCCAAGCCTCTCTTCTTTCGTCATCCTCGGGCTTGACCCGAGGATCCACGCGCTTCCCATCGCAAAAGAACGCCCCATGACCGTTTCGCCCTTCGACCACCCCTATCTCTCCGGCCTCCTCGGCGACGAGGCGGTGGCGGCGCTGTTTTCCGTCGCGGCGGAACTCGAGGCCATGCTGGCCTTCGAGGTGGCGCTGGCCAAGGCCGAGGCGGAGGCGGGCGTCATCCCGGCGGACGCGGCCGGGGCGATCGAGGCGGCCGCGCACCGCTTCTCGCCCGATGTCGCGAGTCTCAGGGCCGCCACCGCCCGTGACGGCGTGGTGGTGCCCGATTTCGTTCGCCAGCTCCGCGCCGCCGTCGGCGAGCCGCATGGCCGGCATGTGCATGTCGGCGCGACCAGCCAGGATGTCATCGACAGCGGGCTGATGCTGCGCCTCTCCCGCGTCTTGCCCGTTCTTGAGAAACGGCTGGGGGGGCTGGCCGGCGTGCTCGATGGCCTCGCCGCGTCCTTCGGCGACCGGGAGATGATGGGGCGCACCCGCATGCAGGCCGCCATCCCCATCACCGTGGCGGACCGCGTCGGCGCCTGGCGCACGCCGCTGGAGCGCCATCGCACGCGCTTGACGGGCCTGATGGAGGAGGGGCTTGCCGTACAGTTCGGCGGCGCGGCGGGCACGCTGGAGAAACTGGACGGAAGAGCACCGGCCGTGCGCGCCGCGCTTGCCCGCAAGCTCGGCCTTGCCGATGTCCCGCAATGGCATAGCCAGCGGGACCGCATCCTGGATCTGGCCGCCCTCCTTTCCGGCATCACCGGCAGCCTCGGCAAGATCGGGCAGGACGTCGCCCTGATGGCCGACCGGGGCGACGAGATCGTGCTCGCCGGCGGCGGCGGTTCCTCCGCCATGCCGCACAAGCAGAACCCGGTCGCCGCCGAAGTTCTGGTCACGCTCGCCCGCTTCAACGCGGCGCAGCTCGGCGGGCTGGCACAGGCGATGGTGCACGAGCAGGAGCGTTCCGGCGCGGCCTGGACGCTCGAATGGCTGATCCTGCCGCAGATGGTCGTCGCCGCCGGCGCTGCCCTCCGCCTTGCCGACACGCTGCTGTCGTCGCTTCGCCGGCTGGGTGTGACTTGAGGTATTTTAATAACTCCTAAGTTATGAAATGGCCATACTTTTTCATTTTACATTACCGTTTCATCTGTCAATCTGACAAAAATCCAGTTTTGGACAGGATCGGGCACCGGCGGGAGACCGGCCTTTCAGGGAGGAAAACATGAAACATGTCGCGATCGCCGCGCTGGCGGCTGTGCTGATGGGCGGCGTCGCCCATGCCGATACGATCAAGGTCGGCGTCGTCGGGCCGTTCTCCGGCCCCTTCGCGCTGCAGGGCAAGAACTTCAAGGCGGGCATCGACGCCTATATGGCGCTGAACGGCAACACGGTCGGCGACGATACGATCGAGGTGATCTACCGCGACATCCCGAGCGCCGATCCGGCCCAGTCCAAGGCGCTGTCGCAGGAGCTCGTCGTCAAGGAAGGCGTGCAGTACCTGGCCGGATTCTACTTCACGCCGGATGCCATGGCCGCGACCCCGCTGCTCGAACAGGCGAACGTGCCCATGGTGGTGATGAACGCGGCGACCTCCGCCATCGTCACCAAGAGCCCCTATGTGGTGCGCACCTCCTTCACCACCTGGCAGACCTCGACACCGATCGCCAAGGTCGCCTTCGACGGCGGTACCAGGAAGGTCATTTCCGTCGTCAGCGACTACGGCCCGGGCGTCGACGCGGAAGCCGCCTTCAAGGCGGGATTCGAGGCGGCGGGCGGCGAGATCGTCGAGGCGATCCGCATGCCGCTCCAGACCAACGATTTCTCGCCGATCATGCAGCGCATCAAGGATTCGGGCGCCGAGGGCGTCTTCGCCTTCCTGCCCTCGGGCCCGACGACGCTCGGCTTCGTCAAGGCCTTCAACGAGAACGGTCTCAAGGCCGGCGGCGTCAAGTTCTTCGCCCCCGGCGACCTGACGCAGGAATCCGACCTGCCGGCGCTCGGCGAGGCGGCGCTGGGTCTCACGACCACCTTCCACTATGCCGTCTCGCACGATTCGGCGGAGAACAAGAGCTTCGTCGAGGCCGCCGGCAAGGCGATCGGCGATCCGGCGGAGCTCTCCTTCCCGGCGGTCGGCGCCTATGACGGCATGCATGTCATCTACAAGATGATCGAGGCGACGGGCGGCGAACCGGATGCGGCCAAGGCGGTCGAAGCCGTCAAGGGCCTTTCCTGGGAAAGCCCGCGCGGGCCGGTGACGATCGATGCGGAAAGCCGCCACATCACGCAGAACATCTACCTGCGCGAAGTGGCCAAGGCCGATGACGGGACCTATTACAACAAGGAGGTCCAGACCTTCGAGAAGCAGGGCGACCCGGGCCTTGCGGCGGCGAAGTAACGTGTTTTGCGCCGGGCGGGTGGATCCTCGGGTCAAGCCCGAGGATGACGGCGGGGAGGAGAGGTCGCGAACCCCGTCCGACGTTGTGGCAAGCGGAACCGTCGCATTGATCCACCGCCTTCTCTTCTTGCGTCATCCTCGGGCTTGACCCGAGGATCCACCCGCATATCCGGACAAACGGCCGCAAGCCCGGCCACAGCAGGATAGTTTGATGCAAACGGTCTTCAGCATCGGCGTCGATGCGCTCGCCTACGGCATGGTGCTCTTCGTCATCTCGATCGGCCTCTCGGTGACGATGGGGCTGATGCGGGTCGTCAACCTGGCGCATGGCGCCTTCGCGATGATCGGCGGCTACATCGCCTCCTATGCCGCGCGCGACCTCGGCCTTGCCTATGCGTTCGCCGTCCTCCTCGCCGTCTTCGGCACCATCCTCATCGCCATTCCGGTCGAGCGCCTGCTCTACCGCCGCATCTACGGCCAGCCGGAGCTGACGCAGGTGCTGATGACCATCGGCATCACCTTCTGCGTCATCGGCATCGCCAACTATGTCTTCGGCCCGACGCTCAAGACCATCCCGACGCCGGAAAGCCTGCGCGCGCCGGTCAGCCTCGGCTTCCGCACGGTCTCGGCGCACCGTCTCTTCGTCATCGCCTGCGGCGCCGCGGTCGCGCTCGGCCTCTGGTACTTCATCGAGCGCACCGCCTTCGGCGTGAAGCTGCGCGCGAGCGTCGACAATGCGGCCATGGCCGCCGCCCTCGGGGTGAAGACCGAAGTGGTCTATGCCGTCAGCTTCGCCGTCGCGGTCGGCCTTGCCGCCTTCGGCGGCGTCGTCGGCGCCGAGCTGCTGCCGATCGAACCCTATTATGCGCTGCGCTACATGGTGACCTTCCTCGTCGTCGTCTCGGTCGGCGGGGCGGGGTCCATTCCGGGTGCGCTCGCCGCCTGCCTGCTGCTCGGCGCCATCGACACGACGGGGCGCTACCTGATGCCGGAATTCGGCGAATTCTTCTTCTATCTCGCGGTCATCGCCATCGTCTGGATTTTCCCGCGCGGCCTTGCCGGAAGGGCGAAGTGATGGCGCTGACCATGAACACCGAAACCCTCTCCACCGCCCGGGACCGCCGCGCCCGCCTGACGCGCGACGCGGTCGGCGTCCTCGTCATCCTCGCGGTCGCCGTCCTCGGCTATCTCCTCTTCCCCAACAATCTCGCGCTGCTGACGCGCATCACGGCGATCGCGCTGCTGGTCCTCTCGCTCGACCTCGTCACCGGCTATTGCGGCGTGGCGACGCTCGGCCATGCCGCGCTCTTCGGAGCGGGGGCCTATGGGGCGGGCATCGCGGCGGCCCATTTCGGCATCACCGATCCGATCGCCATGCTGGCCGTCGGCGTGGTCGCGGGCGCGCTCGCCGGCCTCGTCTCCGGCGCCGTCGTGCTTCGGGCACACGGCCTGCCGCAGCTCGTGCTCTCCATCGCCATCATTCACCTCGCCCATGAGGCGGCGAACAAGGCATCCGGCTGGACCGGCGGCAGCGACGGCCTTGCCGGCATCATGCCGGATGCCGTCTTCGGCCTCTATCCGTTCGACCTGTGGGGCCGCACGGCCTATGTCTTCGGCATCGTGCTGCTCATTGCCGCCTTCGTCATCCTGCGCCAGATCGTGCGCTCGCCCTTCGGCATGCTCTGCCGCGGCATCAAGCAGGATCCGCTGCGCGTGCGCGCCATGGGCGCCTCGGTGCACGGCACGCTGATCCGGATGTATGCCATATCGGGCGCCGTCGCCGGGGCGGGCGGGGCGCTCAACGCCCTCTCGACCCAGGTCGTCGGCCTCGACAGCCTGTCCTTCACGCTCTCGGCCGAAGCCCTCGTCATGCTGGTGCTCGGCGGCACCGGCTCGCTCTACGGCGCATTGATCGGCACGCTTTCCTTCCTGTGGTTCGAGGATGTCGTCTCGGCGGCCAACCCGTTCCACTGGCTCACCATCGTCGGCGCGCTGCTGATCGCCGTGGTGCTCTTCGCGCCGAAGGGGCTCTACGGCTCGCTCGCCGCCCTTCTCGAACGCCGCGGGAGGACGGACCGATGAACGCGATCTTCGATGTCCGCAACCTGAAGCGGACCTTCGGCGGCCTCGCCGTCACCAACGACGTCTCCCTGTCGATGGCGCCGGGCGACCGGGTCGCGCTGATCGGCCCGAACGGTGCCGGCAAGACGACCTTCGTCAACCTCGTCACCGGCAACCTCCTGCCCAATTCCGGCTCCGTCGCGCTCGGCGGCGAGGATGTCACCCGCCTCGGGCCGACGGAGCGCGTGCGCCGCGGCCTCGTGCGGTCCTTCCAGGTGACGCGGCTCTTCTCCGAGATGACGCCGGAGGAGCATGTCGCGCTCGCCATCCTGCAGCGCGAGGGCCGGACCGGCCGCATGTTCGCCAGCCACCGCGCCATGCCTGACGTGATGGACGAGGTGCATGCGCTTCTTGCCCGGCTCGGCATCGCCCATCTTGCCCGCCACCGCGTCAGCGAGATCGCCTATGGCCAGCAGCGGCTCCTGGAGCTTGCGCTTGCCCTTGCGCTCAAGCCCCGGGTCCTGCTGCTCGACGAGCCCGCCGCCGGCGTGCCGCAGAGCGATACGGCGCGCATCGAGCAGGCGATCGCCGACCTGCCGGCGGATCTCGCCGTGCTGATGATCGAGCACGACATGGACCTCGTCTTCCGCTTCGCCAGGCGCGTCGTCGTGCTGGCGGCGGGCGAGATCATCTTCGACGGATCGCCCGACGCGGTGACGAAGGATGCCCGCGTCCGCCAGGCCTATCTCGGGAGTTATGCCTATGCCCGCAGCGTCGCTTGAAATATCCGGCCTTTCCGCCGGCTACGGCCCGACGCGGGTGCTGGAAGGCATCTCCTTTGCCGCCGATGCCGGCCGCAGGCTCGCTGTGCTCGGCCGTAACGGCATGGGGAAGTCCACGCTCTTCGCCACGCTCGCCGGCCAGACGAAGCGCTATGGCGGCGAAATCCGCCTCGGCGGCGAGGCGATCGAGGGCATGGGCAGCTCCGCCCGCGCCCTGAAGGGCCTCGGCTATGTGCCGCAGTCGCGCGACGTCTTCCCGACGCTGACGGTGGAGGAGAACCTCTTCGTCGGGCTGAAGGGCCGTCCGCGTGCGGCCATCGAGGAGGCCTACCAGATGTTCCCGCGGCTCAAGGAGCGGCGCCGGAACCTCGGCTCGCAGCTTTCCGGCGGCGAACAGCAGATGCTGACGACGGCGCGCACCATTCTCGGCCAACCCTCCGTGCTTCTGCTCGACGAGCCGCTGGAGGGCCTTGCCCCGGTCATCTGCGAGGAGCTGATGGCGGCATTCGGCACGCTCGCGGCCTCCGGCGAAATGACCATCCTCCTCGTCGAGCAGCGCATCCAGAGTGCACTCGATTTCGCCGACGACGTGATCATCCTGGAACGCGGCCGCATCGCCTGGACAGGCACCCCGGCGGCGCTCTCCGCCGACCGGCACACGGTCGAAACCCTGCTCGGCGTCGGCGGGCTGCACTAGAGGAATTCCAGCAAAAGTGCGCAGCGGTTTTGCGGCCGGAATTCCGTAATTCCAAGCGCCATTCATACGGTTTTCGTTATGCATCGCGGTCGGCATTTCATTTTACATCACCGTCCCGCCTGTCAGAGTGCGGTCTGAGGCCTGTACCGTCCGGTTCGAGGAGACCGGCGGCCGCGGGCAGGCTGCCGGACGACGGGGAGGTTCCGATGGGCGAAGACGATCTTGCCGGGGCACCGGCGATGACGGCGGGCGGTGCGCTGCTCGCCCGGCTGAAGGCGGTCGGCATCGACTATATCTTCGCCAATTCCGGCACGGATTTCCCGCCGATCATCGAGGGCCTGGCCGAGGCGGAGGCGAAGGGCATCGCCCTGCCGCAGGCGCTCGTCATGCCACACGAATCGGCGGCGATGGGCATGGCGCACGGTTATTATCTGGCGACGGGCCGCGCGCAGGCCGTGATGGCGCATACCAATGTCGGCCTTGCCAATTGCGCCATCGGCGCGATCAACGCCGCGATGGAGCATGTCCCGGTCCTGCTCTTCTCCGGCCGCACGCCGGTCACCGAGCGCGGACGGAAGGGGTCGCGCACCGTGCCGATCGGCTGGGGGCAGGAGATGCGCGACCAGGCGGCGCTGGTGCGCGAGGCCTGCAAGTGGGACGACGAGCTGCGCTTTCCCGAGCACATCCCGCAGATGGTCGACCGGGCGCATGCCATCGCCTGTTCCACCCCGCGCGGACCGGTCTATATGAGCCTGCCGCGCGAGGTGCTCTGCCAGCCCTGCCCGACCGAGGGCCTGGAAGCGCCCGCAACGATGATGCCGGCCGTCGCCGCGCCGCCGGCCGAAGCGGTGGCGGAGGCCGCGCGCCTGCTTGCGGCGGCGGAGAACCCGGTGGTCTTCGCGCAGCGCGGCGCCGGCTCGGCCGAGGGTTTTGCCGCCCTCGCGGCGCTCACCGGCGAATGGGGCATTCCCGTCTGCCAGTACTGGGCGGTGCAGCTTGCCATGGCGACGGACCATCCGATGGCCGCGCAGGCCGACCCTGGGCCGCTGCTGGAGGCGGCGGATGTGGTGCTGGTCCTCGATGCGCTGGCGCCCTGGTCGCCGGACGTCCATGCGCTGCGGCCCGGCTGCAAGGTCATCCAGCTCGCCCAGGACCCGCTCTACCAGCGCCAGCCGGTGCGCTACTTCCGCTCCGACGTGACGCTTGCCGGCGATGTCGATGCCGGCCTCCTTGCCCTGAAGGCGGCGATGGACCCGCTGCTGCCCGCCCATCGCGCCAGGGCGGAACGCCGCGCCATGGCGTTGGCGGAACGCAACCGGAAAGCCCGCGCCGCCGTGCTCGATGCGGCCCGGCGCGGCGGCGGCACGCCGATGACCAAGGACTTCGTCAGCCTGACGCTTTCCGAGGCGCTGGCGGGCCGGGATGCCACCGTGCTCTCCGAACTCGGCTGCCCGCTTTCGCCGATGACGCTCTCCCATCACCAGGCCTGGTATCAGGAGCCGCATTCCGGCGGGCTCGGCTGGTGCTTTCCGGCGGCGCTCGGCATGCAACTGGCGCGGCGCGAGCGGCTCGTCGTCGCCACCATGGGCGACGGCTCCTACATGTTCGCCAATCCCGTCGCCTGCCACCAGATCGCCGAGGCGCTGGATCTGCCGATCCTCGTCCTCATCGTCAACAATGCCGAATGGGGGGCGGTGCGCCAGTCTGTGCTCGGCCTCTATCCGGACGGGTATGCGGCCAGGACCAACCGCATGCCGCTGACCGCGCTTTCGCCGGTGCCGGATTTTGTGAAGGTCGCCGAGGCGAGCCGGGCCCATGCCCGGCGCGTCACCGACGGCGCGGCGCTCGCCGGCGCGCTTGCCGAGGCGATCGACCATATCGAGACGAAGCGGACGCTCGCGCTGCTCGACATCGCGGTCCGCGCCTGAACCATCACACGAGGAGGAAAATCCATGCCCGAGCTTGCCACGAACGAATTCTGGAAGGACCTGAAGCCGATCGACAAGGTGTTCCAGCCGGATGCCCTGCCGGAAGTCTATCTTCGGAATGCGCCGACCGACGACGAGCGCTACTACGTGCCCTTCACCGAGACCGTCTCCTCCCGCCCGCTGTGGATCTCGCCGACGCAGAACAAGTGGTGCGATATCCTGATGGCGAAGAAGGCAGGCCTGGTGAACCGGCACTACCACCCGCACGAGGTCTTCGCCTACACGATCTCCGGCAAGTGGGGCTATCTGGAGCACGACTGGACGGCGACGGCCGGCGATTTCGTCTACGAGACGCCCGGCGAGGGCCACACGCTCGTCGCCTACGAGCACGAGCAGCCGATGAAGGTGTTCTTCCAGGTCAAGGGCCCGCTCATCTGGCTCGACGACAGGGGCGAACCGGACGGCTTCTTCGACGTGCACAACTACATTGCGCTGTGTCGCGACCACTACGAGAAGGTCGGGCTCGGGCGGGATTATGTGGAGCGGCTTTTCCGCTAGTTCTTGCTTGTTTCCTGCGGAACAGCGCGGGGCGGGGCGATGTGAGACCTTCTGATCACCGGATGAGAGAGGCTCATCCCCAACAAGAGATCTGGAGAGACCCCATGCGCAAGATCATCGTTTCCGCCACCGTCGCCCTCATTGCCGCCGTCTCCTTCGCCGCCCCCTCGCAGGCCGGCTACTACAGCTACGGCTACAAGCCGCACTGCTTCATCAAGAAGGTCAAGGCCTACGACTACTACGGCAATGTCATCTTCAAGACGGTCAAGGTCTGCAAGTAAGCGCTTTTCCCGCTGACCTCCCCGAAGGCCCGGATGTCCCCTGCATCCGGGTCTTTGCCGTTTCTGCCGTCAGATGCTCATGCCGCCGTCCACCATCAGCATCGTCCCGGTGACGAAGCTCGACTGGTCCGAGGCGAGATAGAGCACCGCGCGGGCGATCTCCCCGGGGCTGGCATGGCGGCCCATGGGAATGAGCGCGTTGAAGAAAGCCGTGCCGTCCATGCCGGTCGCGGCGCCGAGACCCTGTTCCACGGCAAGCTGGAAACCGTTGTCGACGGGGCCGGGATTGACCGTGTTGACGCGGATGCCGCGCGGGGCGAGTTCCTTGGCAAGGCAGCGCATCAGGCCGGTCTGGGCGTGCTTGGCGGTGATATAGGCATAAACGCCGGGATCGCCGCGCGTCGCCGCCACGCTGGAGGTGATGACGATGCTGCCGCCGCTGCGCATGTGCGGCACGGCATGCTTGGCCGCAAGGAAGGCGCCGCGCACATGGACCGCCTGCACCATGTCGAAGATGTCCAGCGGATAGTCGGCGATGGGGGCGACGGTGCCGAAGACGCCGGCATTGGAGAACAGGATGTCGATGCCGCCGAAGCGCTCGACGGCGAGCTTGACATAGGCCTTCGTCGAAAGGCTGTCGGTGACATCCGCCGCCGCGAGCGCCACGCGCTCCCGCGGCAGGCCGGCGGCGGCCCGTTCGAGCCCCGCGCGGTCGCGGTCGACAAGGACGAGATTGGCGCCCTCGTCGAGGAAAAGCCGGGCGGTGGCAAGGCCGATGCTGCCGGCTCCACCCGTCACGATGGCGGTCTTTCCGTCGAGAAGCACCATGGGTCAGATCGGATAATGGATGGCGCCGTCCTGCACGGTGATCCAGCGCAGTTCGGTGAATTCGGCGATGCCGGCCTTGCCGCCGAAACGTCCGTAGCCGGATTCCTTGACGCCACCGAAGGGCATCTGCGCCTCGTCGTGCACGGTCGGGCCGTTGATGTGGCAGATGCCGGATTCGATGCGGCGGGCGACCTGCATGGCGCGGTTGACGTCCCGGCCGAAGACGGCGGCGGAAAGGCCGTATTCCGTGTCGTTGGCAACCCGCACCGCCTCGTCGATCGAGCCGACGCGGATGACGCTGACGACCGGGCCGAAGCTCTCCTCGCTGTAGATGCGCATGGCGGGCGTCACCCGGTCGAGCAGGGTGGCATCGACGATCGTGCCCTGCACGCTGCCGCCGGCCGCAAGCACCGCGCCCTTGCCCACGGCATCGCGGATGAGCTGTTCCAGCCTCTGGGCCGCATGGGCATCGACGACGGAGCCGAGCGGCGTGTTGCCCTCGCGCGGATCGCCGGCAACGAGGGTTGCCGCCTTCTCGGCGAGCGCCGCGACGAAGCGGTCGGCGACCGTCTCGTCGACGACGATGCGTTCGGTCGACATGCAGATCTGGCCCTGGTTCATGTAGGCGCCGAAGGCCGCGGCGGCGACGGCCGCGTCGATATCGGCATCGTCGAGCACCACGAAGGGCGCCTTGCCGCCGAGTTCCAGCAGCGCCGGCTTCAGGTAGCGCCCGGCGGTCTCGGCGATGATGCGGCCGACGCGGGTGGAGCCGGTGAAGTTGACGCGGCGCACGGCGGGATGGGCGATCATCGCCTCGACGATGGCGGCGGCATCCTCCGGCGCATTGGAGACGGCGTTGAGCACGCCTTCCGGCAGGCCGGCCTCGTGCAGCGCATCGACGATCAGCCGGTGGGTGCGCGGGCAGATTTCCGAGGTCTTCATGACGACCGTGTTGCCGCAGGCAAGCGGGGTGGCGAGCGAGCGCACGCCGAGGATGACCGGCGCGTTCCACGGCGCCATGGAGAGGACCACGCCGGCCGGCTGGCGCACGCCCATGGCGAGCGATCCGGGGCGGTTGGAGGGGATGATCTCGCCGGTGATCTGCGTCGTCAGCGATGCGGCCTCGCGCAGCATGTCGGCGGCAAGGCCGACATTGAACATCGCCCAGCCGGCCGTCGCGCCCGTCTCGGCGGCCATGGCGGCGACGAAATCGGCGGTTCTCGCCTGCAGCTTGTCGGCGGCGGCAAGAAGCAGCTTGCGGCGCTGGCCGGGGCCGGTCGCCGCCCAGGCGGGAAAGGCCTTCGCCGCGGCATTGACGGCCTGGCGCGCATCCTCCAGCGAGGCGGCGGCGACCTCCGAGGCGACCTCGCCGGAAATCGGGTTGATGCGGGTGAAGGTGCGCCCGTCGGAGGCGGCCTGGTCGAGGTTGTTGATCTTCAGTCCAAGGACGGACATGGTTTGCTCCCTGCTTGACATTCAGACGGTTGCGCCGAGGAACGCGCGCTTCACCGCGTCGTCGTTCATCAGTCCTGCTGCGGTATCCTCGCCGACGATGCGGCCTGCCTCCAGGAGGTAGCCGCGGTCGGCGATCGAAAGGCTCATCTTGACGTTCTGCTCGACGATCAGGAGCGCCAGCCCGCTCTCGCGCACCCGGCCGAGCGCGGCGAAGAGCTCGCCGACGACGACGGGGGCAAGGCCGAGGCTCGGCTCGTCGAGCATCAGGAGGTCGGGCTTTGACATCAGCGCGCGGCCGATCGCCACCATCTGCTGCTCGCCGCCCGACATGGTGTTGACGAACTGCCGCCGCCGGTCGGCGAGTTTCGGGAAGAGGCCGTAGACCAGCTCGCGGCTCGCCCTGCCATGGGCGCGGGCGCGCCTGGCATAGGCGCCGAGGGCAAGGTTCTCCTCCACCGTCAGGTCGCCGAAGACGCCGCGGCCCTCCGGCACCAGCGCGATGCCGGCCTCGAGCACGAGATGGGCGGGGCGGCCGGCAATGTCCGCGCCGGCAAAGCGGATATCGGCGCCGGGATCGGGCCGGACGAGGCCGGCGGCGGCCTTCAGCAGCGACGACTTGCCCGCACCGTTGGCGCCGAGCATGACGACGGTCTCGCCCCTGCCGACGGCGACGGAGATGCGGTCGAGGGCAAGGTGCGGGCCGTAATGGAGGGAGAGGTCGCGGATCTCAAGCATGGCCGTCTCCGAGATAGGCGCGCACGACCTCCGGGTCCCGCAGCGTCTCGGCGGTCGGGCCGTCGGCGATCTTGCGGCCGGCATTCATGACGATGGCGCGCCCGCAGAGCGCCCGGATCGCATCCATGACATGCTCGACGAGGAGCACGGTGATGCCGCGCTCCTTGAGCGACAGGATGAGGTCGATGCCGATGCGAAGCTCCGTCGGGTTGAGCCCGGCGAGCCATTCGTCGAGCAGAAGCAGCTCCGGCTCGGCGGCGAGCGCCCGGGCAAGCTCCATGCGCTTCTGGTCGATATAGGTGAGGGCGCCGGCCGGCTGGTCGGCGCGTCCGGCAAGGCCGACGGCGGCAAGATGGGCGTGGGCGGCCTCGTGGGCCGCCTTGCCCCAGAGCGTCCGGCGGCCGAAGGCAAGCGCGGTGACGACGTTTTCGGCGACCGTCAGCGAGGGAAGGGCGCGCACGAGCTGGAAGGTGCGGGCGACGCCTTTCCTGGCGATGCGGTTCGGGCGAAGGCCGGAAATCGCCTCGCCGTTGAGGGCGATCCGCCCGCCGGTCGGCGGCAGGAAGCCGGAGATCATGTTGAGCACCGTCGTCTTGCCGGAACCGTTCGGGCCGAGCAGGCCGACGACCTCGCCGCGCTCCAGCGAGAAGGAGACCGCATTGACGGCGGTGAGCCCCCCGAAGCGCTTGGTGAGGCCGTCGAGCGCAAGAAGCTCGCTCATCGCGCACCGCCTTTCCTTAGCCGGCTTTCGACGGCCGCCAGCACGCCCTTCGGCAGAAGGAAGACGATGGCGATGAAGACGAGGCCGAGGATGATCGGATAGTGGTTCGGGAAGTTGGCGGAAAGCCACTCGAAGAGCAGGAAGAGCGGAATGGCGCCGAGCAGCGGGCCCCAAAGCCGGTCCGCCCCGCCGAGCAGCGCCATGATCAGCGTCAGGAAGGAGATGGTCGGGTTGAAGGCGATGCTCGGCTCGATATAGGTCCAGCGCGGCGCCTGGATGGCCCCGACGAGCGTGATGATCACGGCGCTGACGGCAAAGAGCGCGAGCTTGAGCCGGGTGATGTCGATGCCGCAATGGCTCGCCACCACCTCGTCGTCGCCAATGACCTTCAGCGCGAGGCCCCAGCGCGTGCGGCCGATGCCCCAGGAGAAGAGGAAGGTGGCGGCGGCGAGCGCGAGTAGCTGCCAGTAGATGCCCTCCGGCGTCACGGGCAGGAAGATGTAGCGGCCGAGCGTGCCGGTCACGTTGACCTCGTACCAGGTGACGAGCTGGCGGATGAGCTCCGCAAGACCGAAGGTGAAGATCACGAAATAGACGCCGGCAAGCCGAAGCGTCGAGAGCCCGACGACCAGCGCCACGGCAAGGCCGATCAGTGCCGCGACGAGGAGGACGAGCGGATAGGGCAGCGTCTCGCTGAAGACGCCGACCGTATAGGCGCCGATGCCGAAGAAGGCGACGGTGGCGAGCGAGACATAGCGCGTCGGGCCGGAGAACAGGCCCCAGGCGGTGGCGAGCACCACATAGCCGGTCATGCCGATCATCAGCGTCACCGCATAGGGCCCGGCGAAGAGGGGCAGGGCGGCGAGCGCGGCGAGAACGAGGCCGGCGACGAGGAGGCCGAGAAGCGTGCGTGCCGTCATCGCGCGCTCCTCCCGAAGAGGCCGGCGGGGCGCCAGAGCAGGATGGCGAGGAAGATGAGGTAGGTGGCGGCGAGCGTCAGGCCGGGGTCGACATAGGTCGCCACGAAGGTCTCGACAAGGCCGAGCAGCAGGCCGGAGAAGAGCGCGCCGAGAATGTTGCCGACGCCGCCCATGATGACGACGATCAGCGCCTTCATGGTGAAGACGACGCCGGCCGTGGCGGTGAAGGTCTGGTACATGGAGATGACCACGCCGCCGGCGGCCGCCAGCGCCCCGCCGATGGCGAAGGCCGTGCGGGCCGCGCGCTCGACATCGATGCCGACGAGCGGCGCGGAGGTCGGCGAGACGGCGACGGCGCGCAGCGCCGTGCCCCAGAGCGTGCGGGTGAGGAGCAGGTAGAGCCCGCCGCCGAGGACGATGGCGAGCGCGAAGGCGAGGAGGCGGTTGGCCGCGATCGTGGTGCCGAGCACGCTGACGCCGATATTGAGATAGCTGTAGCTCGTATAGTTGCTGCCGAAGAAGACGAGCATGACGCCCTGGATGACGAAGAGCAGGCCGAAGGTGGCGAGGATGGAGTCGATCTCCAGCGTCTCCCGGCTCTTCGCGCGGCGCACCAGCGGGCGCATCATCAGGCCGTAGACGAGATAGCCGAAGACGAAGCCGAGCGGCACGGCGATCAGAAGGCCGAGCACCGGATTGATGCCGAGGCCGTTGAACAGCACATAGGCGAGGAAGGCCGCCGCGATGATCGTCTCGCCATAGGCAAGGTTCATGATGCGCGCGATGCCGTACTGGAGCGTCAGCCCCATCGCGACCAGCGCATAGGTTCCGCCGAGCACGAGCCCGGACAACAAGGCCGTGACGAGCATGGCCGCTCCTTACATTTGGGCCAACCGAAAGGGCGAGCCTCTTCATTCAATGACAGAATGCCCCTCATCCGGCCTGCCGGCCACCTTCTCCCCGTGAACGGGGAGAAGGAGATATGCCGCGTCGGTTTCCCCAAGCAGTTCCCGCTCGTGGGGCACGTCCCCTCTCCCCGCTTGCGGGGAGAGGGTTAGGGTGAGGGGCACATTTTGGTCCGCCAGAGCGCCCTTCGATCCCCTCGCGCGGCGTGCGGCTACTTCTTCCACGCCTGCCGCGGCAGGATCGGCTGGCTGGCGCCGGCGCGGTCCGCGGGCGCGATGCCGACGAACTGGCCGTTCTGCCACTGGCCGGTCCACCAGAGCGTGCGAAGCTGGTTGTCTTCCATCTTCGTCTCGCCGAGCACGGTCTGGAACGTGCCGGCCGAAAGTTCCGCCGAGACGGCCTCGCGGTCGAGGCCCTTGCGCTTGATCGCCTCCTGCAGCATCTGCAGCGAGGCATAGGTGATGACGCTGCCCCAATAGTCGGGACCCTGGCCGGTCACCTCCTCGTGGCGCTTGCGATAGGCCGCGTTCGCCTCGTTCGCCGGGTCGATGCCGCCGAGGCTCATGATGCCGGTGGCGTTGTCGCCATTGTTCTTGCCGTAGACCGGAAAGCCCGTGCCGACGCCGAGATAGAGCAGCTTCGGATTGAAATCGGCGACCTGCGACTGCTGGGTCAGCGCGAAGGTATCCGGCGGATAGGAGAAGGCGACGAAGCTGTCGGCGCCGCTCGCCTTCGCCTCGTTGATCATCGGCGTGAAGTCCGACGTGCCGACCGGGTAGGTCTTGTCGTAGACGAGCTCGATGCCGGCTTCCGCGAAGGCGGGCCGCGCGGCCGTCACGAGGTCGATGCCGAAGCCGTCGGCGACCGAGATCATGGCGACCTTGGTGTTGAGCGTGCCGTCGGCCGCCGCCTTTTTGATGAGGCCCGCGAGCGCGCCGGCATAGTCGTGGCCGCCGCCGAGCATCCAGAAGCTCCTCTTCCAGCGCTTGACGAAATCCGGCGCCTTGTCGGTGACGGAGGAGACGGCGAGCTGCGGGTAGCCATAGCGGTCGAAGAGCGGCGCGGCCGCAAGGTTGAAGCCCGTGCCCCAGGGCGCGAGGATGAAGTCCGCCTCGTCCTGCGTCGCCAGGCGCTCGACGGCGCGCACCAGTTCCTCGGAAGCGGAACGGTCGTCATATTCGATCACCTCGATCGGCAGCTTCCTGCCGTCGGGCAGTTCCAGCCCGCCGGCATCGTTCACGTCCTTCACCCAGAGCTGGTAGTTCGGCAGCGTCGTGATGCCGGCGCCGCCGGCATTGGGGCCGGTCTTGGAAATGGCGTAGCCGATCTTCACCGAGGTGCGGTCCTGGGCGAGCGCGCCCGGTGCGATGCCCGTCGCCAAGAGGGCCGAGGCAGCCGCCATCACGCGCAGGACGTGCCTGCGTTGCAGAGATTTCATCGTCGATTCCTCCCAAAAGGCCTGCTCTTCGGCAGGCGTCGCGCCAAGGCGGGCAGCGGCCACGTTCTCCTCCGGGCCTTCTGTCGCTGCTTGACGGATGAAAGGTTAGCCGCAGGCGGGGCAGGGCGGAATAGACTTTTACAAGAGATACTTGTACTTTTCACGGCAAGGAGATCCCGCCATGCCCTTCCAGGACGCTCTCGCGCCGCAACATCGTGCCGCGGCCACGACGCCGCCGCTGCCGACGGAGGCGCGACTCTTCCGCGGGGCGCTGTCGCAATCCGGCTGGACCTTCCGCGGCGGGCGCAACCGCGTCTTCCTGCTCCTGTCCGGCAGCGGGCGGGTGTCGCTCGGCCCGGCGGATCTCGGGCTTTCCGGCCCCTCCATCGTCTGGGCGCCGGCTGGCGAGCGCGGCACGGTGCTCTTCGATGCCGGCGCGGAGGGGGCGGCGCTGGCGATCCCGGAGCTGGCGCTCGGCCCCGCCATGCCGACGGGCGCGATCTTCGCCGACGTGCGCGATGCCATCGCCCGGCCGATCCTCGGTGCCAAGCTGGCGCTGGCGGATGCGCGCAAGATGCTCCAGACGGTGGAGACGATCGAGGCGGAACTGCGCGAGAACGCGGCGGGCATGCAGGAGGTGGTGCGCCATCACCTCGCCCTCCTGCTGATCGCCATCTGGCGCCGCGCCAATCCGGCGACGGAGAAGCCGAAGCCCTCGCCGCGCGCCACCGTGCGCAGCTTCCTGCATCTCGTGGAGCTGCACATGCGCGAGCAATGGCCGCTCGCCCACTATGCCGCCGTGCTGGGCGTGACGCCGGACCGGCTGAACACGGCGGTGCGGCGCGCCACGGGACGTTCGCCGATGGAGCTGATCCATGCCCGGCTGATGATGGAGGCGGAAATGCTGCTCGACGGGTCGAGCCTGCAGATCGCCGAGGTCGCCGAAGCGCTCGGCTTTCGCGACGCGGCCTATTTCAGCCGATTCTTCAAGCGGCTGGCCGGCGTCTCGCCGCGCGCCCGGCGGGCGGGGCTCGCCAGCCGGCAGGTGCGCGCGGAAACCTCCTATGCCGCCTGGCCGTAGAGCAATTCCAGCAAAAGTGCGCAGCGGTTTTGCGTCCGGAATTTCGTAAAAACAAAGAGATAGAGCATTTTCGCGATTCAAGGAAAAGTGGAAACGCTCTAAGCTCAGAAAAGCGTTTCGTAGATCTCCGGCTTGAAGCCCGCCGTCAGGGCGCCGTCACGGTCGAGGATCGGGCGCTTGATCATCGAGGGCTGGGCGAGCATCAGCGCGATCGCCTTTCCGGCATCGAGATCCTGCTTGTCGGCATCCGGCAGGGCGCGGAAGGTGGTGCCGGCGCGGTTCAGCACGGTCTCCCAGCCGAGCGCGTCGACGAAGCGCGTCAGGCTCGCCGCATCGATGCCTTCGGCCTTGTAGTCGTGGAAGCGGTAGGCGACGCCCTTGGCGTCGAGCCAGGTCCGGGCCTTCTTCATCGTGTCGCAGTTCTTGATGCCGTAGATCGTGACGGTCACGCGTCTCTCCTCGATTTGCCTTGTGCGCCGTGTCTTAGAGTGTTGCCGGCGTCACGTCACCCCGAGATAGCGGCCCGGGCGGTGGTTGATGGCGAGCGTCATGTTGACGACGACGGCGCCGAGCACGGAGAGCGCGAGGCGGTCGAGCGGAATGACGAAGACGGCGGCGGCAAGGATGGCAAGGTCCACGGCGAGCTGGAAATAGCCGGCCCGGATGCCGAAGCGGTCCTGCAGGTATATGGCCAGCACGTTGATGCCGCCGAGCCCGGTGCGGTGGCGGAAGAGGATGAGCAGGCCCGTGCCGGACAGCGCCCCGCCCATGACGGCCGCATAGAGCGGGTCGAGATGGGAGAAGGAGACGAGGTCAGAGGTTAGCCGGGTAAAGATCGAGACGAGCGTGACGGCCGCGAAGGTGCGCAGGGTGAAGGCCCAGCCGAGCTTTCTGACCGCAAGGACGTAGAAGGGCAGATTGATGGCGAAGAACAGCCACCAGAAGCCGATGCCGCTGGCATATTGCAAGAGCAGGGCAAGGCCCGCCGTGCTGCCGGCGAGCAGCACGGCCTTGGTGTAGATCACCACGCCGAGCGCCATGAACATCGTGCCGACGACGATGGCGATGGCATCCTCGTAGGCGGAATGGCGCTCGGGCCGGGTTGCTGTTTCGACAGACATCGTGTCCTCAGAGGCTCCGAAACTTCTCGATGACGGCATCGACCTCGGCCGATTTGAGGCCGGCAATGTTGATGCGGCCGGAGGTCGGCATGTAGATCGCGTGCTCGGCGCGCAGCTTCAGCACGTCCGCCTCCTCCAGCGGCAGCAGGGAGAACATGCCCTCCTGCTCGCGGATGGCCGTCAGCACCTGCCAGCGGCCGGAAAGGCCGGCGGCGAGGCGCTCGCGGATCGCGGTGATGCGCAGCCGCATGGTCTCGATCTCCGCCATCCAGTCCGCCTTCAAGGCCTCGTCGCCGAGGATCGTCGCCACGATGGCCGCGCCGTGGTCCGGCGGCATGGAATAGCTGGTGCGGGCAAGGGCGGCGAGGTTGCTGCGCACGGACAGCGCCGTCTCGGCGCTGCCGCAGGCCGCATAGATCGCCCCGGTGCGCTCGCGGTAAAGGCCGAAGGACTTCGAGCAGGAGACGGCGACCAGCGCTTCCGGGACAGTGGCAAGCAGTGTGCGCAGCCCGGCGGCATCCTCGTCGAGGCCGCGGCCGTAGCCCTGATAGGCGATGTCGACGAGCGGCAGCAGGCCGCGCGCGGCGACGAGATCGGAGACGGCACGCCACTGCTCTGCCGAAAGGCCGGCACCCGTCGGGTTGTGGCAGCTCGCATGCAGCAGCACGGCATCGCCCGGCGCGGCGCCCGAAAGCGCATCCATCATGCGGTCGAAGAGCACGGTCTGCGAGGGGACGTCGAAGAAGGGATAGGTGACGACCTCCAGGCCGGCCGCCTTGAAGATGCTGGCATGGTTCGGCCAGCTCGGCAGGCCGAGCCAGATGCCCTTCGTGCCCATGCACGCCATAAGGTCGGCGGCAAGGCGCAACGCGCCGGAGCCGCCCGGCGTCTGCAGCGCGGCGGTGGCGCGGCCGCGGCCGGCGTCCCCCGTCGTCAGCGCCCAGAGGCGCTCCAGGAAGACCGGGTCGCCCTCCGGCCCGACATAGGCCTTGGTCGGCTGCGTCTCGACGAGGCGCCGTTCGGCCGCCTTCACCGCGCGGAAGATCGGCGTCGCGCCCGTTTCGTCGCGATAGACGCCGACGCCGAGATCCACCTTGCCGGCGCGCTCGTCCGCCCGGAAGAGGCCGATCAGGGCAAGCAACGGGTCGTCGGGCTGGCGGGTGAGGGCGTCGAACATGGCCGGGTTCCTTGTGCGGTGTGTCTCCCAAGCGGTTTAGGCCAAAGCCGTCGCAAAATCGACCATGATATTGCGGAGAAGGCGCAAGAAGCTTTTGCCTTCTTGCTTGCCGCTGCTAGATTGATGCAGGTTTTTGCGTGGGGCGGGACATGGACAGGAAGCCGGGCGACGAGGTGGCGCTGGACCAGACGGATCGGCGCATCATCCGCCTGCTCGTCGAGGATGCCGGGCTCTCCAACAACCGGCTTGCCGAGAAGGTCGGCCTCTCGCCGGCGCCCTTGTCGCGCCGGCTGGCGCGGCTGGAAGCGGGCGGCGTCATCCGCCACACGGTGATCGTCGATCCGCGTGCGGCCGGCATCGGTTTCCAGGCCTTCCTGGAGGTGACGCTGGAGCGCACGGCCCCGCGCGTCGGCGAGCGCTTCATCGATCTCGTGCGGCGCATGCCTGAAGTGGTGGAGTGCCACACGGTCGCCGGCGATTTCGATTTCCTCCTGAAGATCGCCGTGAAGGACGTCGCCGATTATCGCCGGCTGCTGTGGAGCGAGTTCGAGCGGATCGGCGAGATCAAGACGCTGCGTTCGACCATCCTGCTCGACAGCCCGAAAATGCAGGTGAGCGTTCTTCCCTAGCCATTTTCGCGGAACCTTCTTGGTCGTGAAAGGTTGCCGACGCGGGCAAAGCGCCCATATGATGGAGGCGCCACAAGGAAGGACACGTGGACAGGAAGCCGAACGACAAGATGATGTCCGCCGCATTGCTGACGGCCATCCGCAACCGCCGCGGCCATCGGCCGCCGGAAAACAATCGCCCCGGCGATACCGTGATCGCGTCCTACAACGTGCACAAATGCGTGGGCGTCGACCGGCGCTTCGATCCGGAGCGCACGGCGAGCGTGATCGCCGAGATCGACGCCGACATCATCGCCATCCAGGAGGCGGACAAGCGCTTCGGCGAGCGCTCGGGCCTGCTCAACCTCGATATCCTCGAACGGGACTGCGGCCTCGTCCCGGTGCCGATCACCGCGCTCTCCTCGACCGGCCATGGCTGGCACGGCAACATGATCATGATCCGCAAGGGCGCCGTCGGCGGCGTGCGGCAATTGAAGCTGCCGGGCGTCGAGCCGCGCGGCGCGCTGGTCGTGACGCTCGACCTGCCGGACGGCAAGCTGCGGCTGGTCGCGGCCCATTTCGGCCTCCTGAAGCGCTCGCGCGAGCAGCAGGCCATGGCGATCCTCGCCTCCGTCGCGGAAGAAGAGGAGATGCCGACCCTGCTCGTCGGCGATCTCAACGAATGGCGCGTCGGCCGCCGGTCCTCGCTCTCGCGCCTGCAGCCGACCTTCGATCCCGCCTCCGGCGCGGTGCCGAGCTTTCCCTCCCGCTTTCCGGTCCTCGCGCTCGACCGCGCGCTCGGCCATCCGCACGATCTCGTCACCTCCGTCGAGGTGCACGACACGCCGCTCGCCCGCGTCGCGTCCGATCACCTGCCGATCAAGGCGCATATCGACCTCAAGGTCGTCTGGGAGCGCTCGTTCGGGCCTACAGATAGGGTGAGCCGAGCCATGTGATGCGCTCGACGAGGCGCTGGACGAAGGGACGTGCCCTGAGGTCCTCGAGCGTGACCTCCTCGGCCTCGGACAACGCGGTGGCGATGCGCTGGTCGATGAGATCGGCGAAGCCGGCGTCGATCACCTCGATATCCACCTCGAAATTCAGCCGCAGCGAGCGCGGATCGATGTTCGACGAGCCGATATAGGACCAGGCGCCGTCGATGACCGTGAGCTTGGAATGGTTGAAGGCACCGGAGGCCCGCCAGATGCGGCAGCCGTGTTTCAGCATCTGGTCGAACTGCGCCGTCATGGCGAGGTCGACGAGCTTCAGGTTGTTGGAGGAGGGAACGACGATGTCGATCTCCACGCCGCGGCGCGCCGCCGTGACGATCGCGCTGATCAGCTCGCGGTCCGGCAGGAAATAGGGCGACATGATGCGGATGTGCCGCTTGGCGACGGAGACCGCCCCCATCAGCATGCGGTGGTTGGTCTCAAGGCTCTTGTCCGGGCCCGACGGCACGACGCGGGCAAGCATGCCGCTTTCCGGCGCATCCGGCGGCGCGGCGATCTGCCAGGCCTCGCCCGAAAGCTCGTCGCCGCCGGAAAAGCGCCAGTCCTCGTAGGCGATGCGGAAGAGGTCGCTGACCACGGGGCCGGTCAGGCGGAAATGCGTGTCGAGCGCCGCCGCCTCGCCGGAAAACTCCGCGCAGAAGCCGGCGCGGATGTTCAGCCCGCCGGTGAAGGCGACGCTGCCGTCGACGACGAGGATCTTCCGGTGGGTGCGCAGGTTCGCATAGGGCAGGCGCAGGCCCATGACGATATTGCCGTTGAAGACGTCCGCCGGCACGTTCGCCCGCTCCAGGTCGGAGACGATCGAGGGGATCGAGTAGCGCGCGCCGACCGCGTCGATCAGCACGCGCACCTGTACGCCGCGCGCCACCGCGTCCGACAGCGCCGCAACGAAGCGCTCGCCGGCGGCATCGCGGTCGAAGATGTAGGTTTCGAGCAGGACGGAGCGTTCCGCGGCCGCGATGGCGGCCAGCATGGCCGCATAGGCCTCGTCGCCGGTCGACAGCACGCTGATGCGGTTGCCGGAGGTCAGCTTGCAGCGGCCGACCGTATCGCCGAGGCGCTGCATGGCGGCAAGCGCCCCGCCATAGGCCACCTGCATATATGCATTCGAGACGTCGTATTCCGCCATGTGGTGCCAGCCGGCGGCGAGCAGCCCCTCGCGGCTGAGGTTCAGCGTCTTGCGGCGGATGCGGTTCACCCCGCCGATGGCATAGATGAGCGGCCCGACGACCGGCGACAGCATGATGACGCCGACCCAGCCGATCGCCGCGCGCACCTCTTCCTTGGTCATCGTGGCATGGATGGCGGCCGGCACGCCGAGGAGGATCGACAGGGCGACGAGGATATGCGGCCAGTAGGCGGAGAGCGTCTCAAACATGATGCGTGCGGATCATCCCAAGGCGGCCTCGTCTTTGCGCGTGCCGCTTTTGCACGCCGCCTGAGGCGGCCCGCGCGTCACGCCGGTCTCGCACCTATATATTGCTTCGGGCAAGGCGATTGCGAGGGGCGGAGCCCGCCCCGCGCAGGTTTCTTTCCGCGCGGAGCGGCTCAGTCCTCCAGCGTGCCGGGCTTGCGGTTCCTGCCCGTCGCCTCGTGGCAGGCGATCTTCATCAGGTCGTCGCCGCGCCGGGCGTAACGGGCCGAGCTGCGGGTGGCGATCAGCCCGTCATGGCCGGCCGTCACGGCCAGCGTGCCGTCCGGCGCGCCGGGCCGGGTGATCAGCGTCGCGAGCAGATCGCCGGCCTTCACCGTCTCGCCGATATCGCGGTGGAAGAGCACGGTGCCGGGCTCGGGCGCCCGCACCATCTCGATATTGTCGAGCGGCACGGCGGGGCCGGCATAAGTCTCTGCCGCATGGGCAGGATCGGCGACGACGCCGCGGCCGGCGAGGAACCGCCAGAGGCCCGCCGCATCCCTCTTCGCCATGTCGGGATAGACGTCGCGCTTGCCGCGCAGTTCGACGGTCACCGAAAGGCGGCCGGGGACGGTGGAAAGCGTCTCCCCGCCCTTTCGCTTGAAGGCGTGGCCGACGGCCTCCTCGAAGGCGGTGCTTTCGCCGTCGGAAAGGAACACGGCCTCCATGTCGAGCGCCGCCGCAAGATCGGCCGCCTCCGGCCAGAAGGCCGTGTCGATATAGGCATATTGTAGGGATTCGTCGTCGCAGTGCAGATCCAGCACGAGGTCGGCGCCGAGCGCGGTGTGCAGCAATGTGCGCTTCAGCCGGTCGACGGCGCTGCGGCGGTCGATATCCTCCAGCAGCGTTTCGCGCTCGCCGAGCGCCACGAGCGGAAAGTCGCGGTTGAAGTTGGTCCGCGTGTTGAGATCGAACCGGCCCTCCATCTCGCCAAAATGCGCTTGCGCAAGGCCGATCGGATTGGCCTGCGGGATGATGGTGATGTCGCCGCGGATCGCGCCGTCGTCCTCCGCCTTGCGCAGCCGCTCCAGGAGGAAATGCAGGAGCGCGGTGCCCGGCAGTTCGTTGGCATGCAGCGCGGCCTGGATATGGACGGAGGGCGCCGTGGCGTCGTTCCCCTTGAAGCGGAACACGGGAATGCGCCATTCGATGCCTGCCGTATCGCCGCCGATGATGATCTGCGAATGTTCCACGTCGTCTCCTCGCTGCTTCGCTTTTTTGGGGACGGTTATGCGAATTGGCGCCGCCTGGCGCAAGACCCGGCAGGAAACGGGTTGAAAGCGGCCGGGCAAAGCCCGATCTTGTGACAAAACGGGAGCAGGAGCGATCCCATGACCGGAAAGGCCCACTATCTGATCTTCGACACCGCGAGCGGACCCTGCGGCATCGCCTGGACGGCGGCGGGTGTCGTGCGCTTCCAGCTTCCGGGCGAGGATGCCGGCACCACGCGCCGCCTGCTGCTGCGCCACCTGCCCGAAGCGGAAGCCGCCGAGCCGCCGCCGGCCGTCGCCTTAGCGGTTGCCGCCGCGCAGCGCTACTTTGCCGGCGAGGCGGCGGATTTCACCGACGTGCCGCTCGACCTTGCGGGCCAGAGCGATTTCTTCCGGGCGGTCTACGATGCCGCCCGCCGGGTGCACTGGGGCGAGACGACGACCTATGGCACGCTCGCCCGCGAACTCGGCGCCGGCCCGGAGGCCGCGCGCGAGGTCGGCCAGGCCATGGCGAAGAACCCGGTGGCGCTCATCATTCCCTGCCACCGTGTGCTCGCCGCCGGCGGCAAGGTCGGCGGCTTCTCCGCCCCGGGCGGCGCCTCGTCGAAACTGAAGATGCTGGCACTCGAAGGCGTCTCCTTCGCCCCGCCGGAGCCGGCGCAGCAGTCCTTCGGGTTCTGAACCGTCAGGCGCCGGTCAGCTTGGCCAGCTTTTCCGGGTTGCGCGTGATGTAGATCGCCGTGATGCGTCCGCCGGAAATGTCCAGCGCCGAGGTCTGCAGGTGGCCGTCGACCCGGCTGAGAAATCCCGGCAGCCCGTCGATCATAAGATGGCCGAGGAATTCCATGCGCCCGCCGAGCTTGCGCGAAAGCCCGAGATAGAGGCGCACCAGGCGATCCATCCCGTGGATCGCATTGGGAAAGGCCATGACCTTCCCGCCCCCGTCCGAGCGGAGCGTCACCTCCTCCGCCAGCATGGAGCCGAGCGCCGTCGCATCCCCCAGACGGCAAGCCTCGAAGAAGGCCTCCACGATCGCCCGGCTGTCTTCCCGCGCGATCTCGTAGCGCGGCTGGTCGACCCGCACATGGGCCCGTGCCCGCGCCGCAAGCTGCCGGGTCGCCGCGGGGCTGCGCTGCAGCGTTGCCGCCACCTCGTCCATCGGCTGGTTGAAGACGTCGTGCAGGAGGAAGGCCGCGCGCTCCAGCGGCGAGAGGCGCTCCAGCGCCACCATCAGCGTCAGCGTGATGTTGTCCGCGCGCATCTCCTCGTCGGCCGGCTCGATCAGCGGCTCGGGCAGCCAGGTGCCGGGATAGGTCTCGCGGCGGAAGCGGGCGGATTTCATCGCGTCGAGGCAAAGGCGCGAGACGATGCGGGTCAGCCAGGCGGCCGGCTCGGCCACGCGGTCGCGGTCGCTGCGGTGCCAGCGCAGCCAGGCCTCCTGCACGACGTCCTCGGCCTCCGCATGTGCGCCGAGCATCCGGTAGGCAAGGCGCAGCAGCCGGGGCCGCTGCGTCTCGAAGATCTCGGTGGACGGATCAGGCGGCATGGAGCTGCGTCGCCGGGTGCTCGGCGCGAAAGCCCACCTGCACGCGGTTCCAGATGTTGATCGCGCCGATGGCGATGGTCAGCCAGGCCTGTTCGTCGGGCGTGAAGGCGGCTTCGACGGCGGCCCAGTCCTCGTCGGGTGCGTGGGTCTCAGCCACCAGCGTCAGCGCTTCGGTCCAGGCAAGCGCTGCCCGCTCGCGCGGCGAATAGAGCGACGAATCGCGCCATCCGGCAAGAAGGTGGAGGCGCGTCGGATCCTCGCCGTCCTTCAGCGCCTCTCCGACATGCATGTGGATGCAATAGGCGCAGCCATTGATCTGCGAGGCGCGTACCTTCACCAGATGCACGAGCAGCGCGTCGAGAGGGCTCGCCGTCAGTGCCGCCTCCAGGGAGAACATCGCCTTGAAGGCCGGCTCGGCACGCTTGAAATAATCGGTCATGCGGGGTGACATTCCAGTCTCCTTTTCGTTCACACGCCGCTATGACGAGGGGACATCGCCGTTTGTGACATCGCCGTCCGGTTTTTTGGGAAAGGGACGGAAATCGAGCCATGCTGGCTGCGGCAGGCCGGGAAGTCAAACGGCAACAGCCCCGACGCGGGGCGCCGGGGCTGTGTTCAATCTCGTTCTGCGGGCCGCAGGCTCAGCGCCGCGGGCGGCGATCCCTCACTCCCACTCGATCGTGCCCGGCGGCTTCGATGTCACGTCGTAGACGACGCGGTTGATGCCGCGGACCTCGTTGATGATGCGGGTGGCGGCGCGGCCGAGGAAGTTCATGTCGTAGTGGTAGAAGTCGGCGGTCATGCCGTCGACGGAGGTGACGGCACGCAGCGCGCAGACGAATTCGTAGGTGCGCCCGTCGCCCATGACACCGACGGTCTGGACCGGAAGCAGCACGGCAAAGGCCTGCCAGATCTTGTCGTAGAGGCCGGCCTTGCGGATCTCGTCGAGATAGATGGCGTCGGCCTCGCGCAGGATCTCCAGCTTGTCGCGGGTGATGCCGCCCGGGCAGCGGATGGCAAGGCCCGGTCCCGGGAAGGGATGGCGGCCGATGAAACTGTCCGGCAGGCCGAGTTCGCGGCCGAGCACGCGCACCTCGTCCTTGAAGAGCTCGCGCAGCGGCTCGACGAGCTTCATGTTCATGCGCTCGGGCAGGCCGCCGACATTGTGGTGCGACTTGATGGTGACCGAGGGGCCGCCGGTGAAGGAGACGCTTTCGATGACATCGGGGTAGAGCGTGCCCTGGGCGAGGAAATCCGCGCCGCCGAGCTTCGATGCCTCTTCCTCGAACACCTCGATGAACAGGCGACCGATGATCTTGCGCTTGGTTTCCGGGTCGGAAACGCCTTCCAGCTCGCCGACGAAACGGTCCACGGCGTCGACATGGATGAGATGCAGGTTGTAGTGCTCGCGGAACATGGCGACGACGTCGGCCGCCTCGTTCTTGCGCATCAGGCCGTGGTCGACGAGGATGCAGGTGAGCTGCGCGCCGACGGCCTCATGGATGAGGAGGGCCGCGACGGAACTGTCGACGCCGCCCGAGAGCGCGCAGATGACGCGCTTGTCGCCGACCTGCTCGCGGATCGCCTCGACGGCGCGCGCGCGGTAGGCCGACATCGACCAGTCGCCCTTGATGCCGGCGATCTTGTGCACGAAGTTGGAGAGCAGCTTCGCGCCGTCGGGCGTGTGCACCACTTCCGGATGGAACATCGTCGTGTAGTAGCGCTTCGCCTCGTTGACGCAGATGGCGAAGGGGGCGTTTTCGGAAACGCCGATGATCTCGAAGCCCTCGGGCGCGACGGTGACGCGGTCGCCGTGGCTCATCCAGACCGGGTATTTCCGGCCGACCTCCCAGAAGCCCTCGAAAAGCGGGCTCGCCTTCAGGATCTCGACGTCGGCGCGGCCGAATTCACGGGCGTGGCCGCCCTCGACGGTGCCGCCGAGCTGGGTGGCGAGCGTCTGCTGGCCGTAGCAGATGCCGAGGATCGGCAGGCCCGAATCGAAGACGACCTGCGGTGCGCGCGGGCTGCCTTGGTCGAGCACCGATGCGGGACCGCCGGAGAAGATGATCGCCTTCGGCCGCATGCGGTGGAAGGCTTCCTCCGCGGACTGGAAGGGGATGATCTCGCAGTAGACGCCTGCCTCGCGCACGCGCCGCCCGATGAGCTGGGTCACCTGGCTGCCGAAATCGATGATGAGAACGCTGTCGGGATGAGCTGTCTGGGTCATGGCGAGCCTTTAATGAAAATCCTGCCGCCGCGCAACGGGGAAATGCCGGATCTTCAGCCCTTCAGTACGACGGTCCCGTCGGCGATGGCCGCTTCCAGCCGGTCGACGGCCTCGGCGAGCTTTTCGTCGATGACATGGAGGTACTCCGTCCAGTCGCCGATATGGCTGAGTTCGGCCTTGCCGTCGGAAATGCCGCGCAGGCCGACGAGCTTGACGCCGAAGGCCTGGCAGGCGCGCAGTTCCGCGAAGGTCTCCATCTCAACCATGTCCGCGTCGATCCTCGCATAGGCCGCGCCGGAGACGATGTCGGCGCCCGTCGAAAGGCGCGCCTCGGGTATGCCGGGAATGCGCAGGGGAAGCGGCACCTCCACCGGCAGGTCGAGGAAGGGCGTCGCGCCGCGGGTGAAGCCCAGCGGCGAGGCGTCCATGTCGCGATAGGAGACGGAGGTCGCCTGGTAGACGCCGGTCTGCTCCAATGTCGCCGAGCCGGCCGAGCCGAGCGAGACGACGAGATTGGGCAGGTTGCCCTCGGCTTCCAGGTGGCAGAGCGCGAGAGTCAGCTGCACGGCCGCCTCCACCGGGCCGACGCCTGTCATGAAGGGCGCGATGCGGGCTTTCAGGTGGGGGCCGTATTCGGCATCGACGGCCATGACGTAGAGGATGCGGTGCGGGCCGACGGCCTTGAGGGAAACGCTCATCCGGCGATATCCTCGCGCCCGCGCACCACCATCATCGTGCCCGTCATCGAGGCGATGAGCTTTGCCGGGCCGTCCGAGATGGCATAACCGCGCCCGTCGGCGACGATGATGTTGGAGCCCGGCTTGGTGACCTCGCCGCGAAAGAGGAATCGCTCGCCGCGCCCCGGCGACATCAGGTTGACCTTGAACTCGATGGTGAGGATCGCGGCATCCGCGTCGATCACCGAATAGGCGGCATAGCCGCAGGCCGTGTCGAGCACGGCGGAGATGACGCCGGCATGGAGGAAGCCGTGCTGCTGCGTCAGCTTCTCGTCGAAGGGCAGCTCGATCTCCACCGTGCCGTGCTCGATGCGGGTCAGTTCGGCGCCGATGAGCCGCATCGCCGCCTGCCGGGCGAAGCTTCGGGTGATGCGGTCGGCGAAATCGGCCGGTGGAAAATCGGTCATGGTGCAACCAGGTCTGCCGGCGCGCCGCCGGGGAAAGCCAAGATGGCCGAACGTTTGCACGGCGCATGCTGCACTGCAAGCGCCTTTCAGTTCAGGAGGAGGATTGCGGCGTTCAGCGCCGCCGCGAAGGCCACCCAGGCAAGATAGGGCACAAAGAGGAGTGCCGCCGTGCGATCCTGCCGCCAGGAGACGGCGATGAAGGCGGCGACGGAGACGAGGAGGCCGAGGATGATGATCATCGCGGATGCCGGGTCGCGCAGACCGAAGAAGGCGGGCGACCAGGCGAAGTTGAAGACGAGCTGGGCGAACCAGAGGCGCATCGCCATCGAGCGGCGCAGCGTCAGCCAGGTCCGGGCGCCGACCAGGCCGATGATGGCGTAGAGAAGGCTCCAGACCGGCGCGAAGACCCAGTCGGGCGGGTTGAAGGCCGGCTTGGCGAGCGAGCGGTACCATTCGTCGGGAATGTTGCTGGCCCCGATGAGGAGGCCGGCGCCGAGAACGAGGATGATGAAGGCGAGATAGACGAGGGGCTTGTTTTTCATGCCGGGGAGGTAGCGCGGCGCGTGCGGCCGTCCAGGGGCGGGAATCAGCGGCGCGGCATCAGGCCGGCGATGTGCTGGTCCCAGGCGACGGCGTCCCGGCTGCCGGCAAAGCGGCCGTCATAGGAGGAGACGGCGAAGCCCCGCGGCGCCGCGGCGATGCCGGCGGCGTCGGCGATGGCCTCCTCCCGCAGCACCCGGCCGCTTGCCGCCTCGAGCACGACGAAACGCCCGCCGTTGGGCGAGGTGAGGCCGACAAGGCCCTCGCGCCGGTTGACCGCAATGGCGCCGACATAGTTGGCAAGGCCGATCGTGGTCTCCTCCGGCAGGGAGAGGAAGGTCAGGTCCTCGCCCCTGCCGAAATGGCCGACGAGCGGCGGCAGGTCGTTGCGCGGCCCCTCGTACTGGCAGGCGAACCAGATGCGCCCCCTGTCGTCGAGGTCGATATGGCGGGTGGAAAGCTGGCGCAGCGTCTCCGGCAGCGCATGGCGCTCGACGAGCGCACCGGACGCGGCGTCGATCAGGGCGAGCGAGGGCTCCATGTGGTCGAGATTGAGCTTGGTGCGGCCGAAATCCGGATGGGTCTCGATACCGCCATTCGCGGCGATCAGCACGTGGCCGCCGTCGCTGACGGAGAGATCGTGCGTGCCGATGCCGTAGGTCGAATATTCGCCGATGCGGCGGTAGCCGTCGTGGGCGTCATAAAGGCCGATGACGCCGCGCCCGGCGTCAAAATCGTTCTCGCTGGCATAGAGGATCTTTCCATCCGGCGAAAAGCAGCCGTGGCCGAAGAAATGCCGGTCCTCGGCGCTCGCGATGGTCACGGGCGCGGCCCTGCCGCCGCGGTCGATGATCAGCGCGAAGGTGCCGGGGCGCCGCGCGAAGGCGACGAGATGGCCGGTCGCGGGCGAAAAGGCCATGCCGTGGCTGCGGGCCGGCAGCGGCGTCTTCTCTATGAGTGTGCCGCCCTCGGCCAGCACCGCGATGCCGAAGCTCCCGTCGTGCTCCATGTAGCCGGACGCGAAGACGGCGTCGGTCTGCGACAGCGCGAAGGACGGACGGGTCCCGAGCGCCGCGACCCAGGCGGCGCCCGCCATGCGCAGGAAGGCGCGGCGGTCGACAAGCGCGCTCCGGGTGCCCGCGGCCCGCATCAGTCGCCGTCCGCGAAGGAGAAGCCGGCGCCTAGCCCGATCGCCCCGCCATATTCGGTGTTGAGGCGCAGGATGAGGTCGCGCGTGTTGACGAGGAGGAAGGCGATCTTCTGCTGTTCATCCGGCGCCGAGACGGCCTTTTCGATATCGGGATCGATGGTCGGCGCGACGCGGCGCAGGGCTTTCAGCACGAAATCGACATTGCCGGCGATGGAGACGAAGTTCGGATCGATGAGATCAGCCATGCCCGATGCGTCGAACAGCGTCTGCAGGCCCTCGATATTGGCGTTGATCGAGGTCCAGGTGTTGCCGGAACGCCAGAAGACCGCCGATTTCGGCCGTGCCGTGCCGCCGTTGCGGTAGAAGGTCTCGATGCGCTGGTCGCGCACCGCCTCCGCCCCGTGCACGAGGATGCCGAGGAGCGCGGTGATCGCCTCCTTGCCGGTGCGGAAGACCGGGTTCTGCGGGCCGGGATGTTTCCAGTCCCGCTGAACGCCGTCGGGCGCGTCCCAGGCGGCGGCGAGCTGGCCGGCCGTCGTCTCGATATGGCGGGCGACGGCGGCGGCATAGCGGCAGCGGAAGCTGTCCGGCGTCGCCAGCAGCGTTTCCGCGCCGGTGCCGTAGAGCGCGAATTCGAGCGCGCCAAATCCCTGGATCGCGACGCTCTTGCCGGCCATGGCCGCGGCGTCCGTATCCGCCTCGTCGGCCTTCTGCAGCAGTGCCTGCACCTGCTTCAGGCCGGTGCTCTTGCGGTCGGGGTAGAAGAGGATGCGCTCGAAGCGGTTGTCGTCGATGACCGGGCCGATGCGCACGATCTCGATGCGCCCCCAGTCGGCAACCGCCTGCCGGAAGGCATCGTCGACGGTCTTGCGGCCGCCCTCGGAGGGCGCCTTGCAGAAAGCGGCGGTCGCTTCGGCGAGCGTGCCGGCGGAGGTCTGGAAGTGGCGGTAGCCGGGGCGGATGACCTCGTCGACCGCGCGCGTCATGATGCCGACCACGTTCTCGTCCGTCAGTGCGGGCGGCACGGGCGCTTCGCCCTCCTGCGCCAGCGCCGGCAGGGCGGCGGAGAGCATCAGGCCGGCGGCGAGAAGCAGGGTCGGCAGCCGCCGCCGCCCCCCCTCTGCCCTGCCGGGCATCTCCCCCTCAGGGGGGGAGATCGGCAAGAAGCAAGAACCTTGCTCAAACCGCACCGCTAGAGAGAGGCGAGGCAGCGCTCCATCCGACCTCTCCCCTTGAGGGGGAGATGCCCGGCAGGGCAGAGGGGGCTGAGCCTCCCCAAAAGTGGGCGCATTGCTTTCGAAAAGCGCGGCGAAACGACGGAAAGAGGGGCGCCGGGTGGGCATCAGAGGCTCTCCAAAAAAGTCAGAAGGGCGTCGCGGTCGTGTTTTTCCAGCGCGGCGAAGCGGTCGCGCGCCGCCTGGGCCTCCCCGCCGTGCCAGAGGATGGCCTCGGTGAGGTTGCGGGCGCGCCCGTCATGCAGGAAGAGCGTATGGCCGTTGACGGTTTTTGTAAGGCCGATGCCCCAGAGCGGCGGCGTGCGCCATTCCCGCCCGGTCGCCACGCCGACCGCCTGCCCGTCGGCAAGGCCCTCGCCCATGTCGTGCAGCAGGAAATCGGAATAGGGCCAGATGAGCTGGAAGGCATGGGCCTTGTTGCCGGCATCGCGCCGGGTGACGAATTTCGGCTGGTGGCAGCGTGTACAGCCCGTCTCGTAGAACACGCGCTTGCCGTTCAGCGTTTCGGCGAAACTCGCCTTGCGCCGTGCCGGCACGGCAAGGTTCTCCGCATAGAAGGTGACGAGGTCCATTACCGGCGGCGGGGCTTCGGCATCGCCGAGCCGCTTCTGCACGCCGTCCGGCCGGTCGAGGCAGGCTTTCTGTGCGGGCGTGCAGTCGCCCTGGTGCAGCGGCACCTCCGGCGTCGAAAGGCCGATGTCGAAGGCGAAGGCGTCGGCGCTCTGCTGGCGCACGGTGGCCGACTGCGCCTTCCAGCCAAAGCGGCCGAGCGCCTCCTTGCCCGTCTTCGGATCGATGGCGATGGCTGCCTTGCCGCTGATGCCGTCGCCATCCGCGTCGTCGGGGTCGGCAAGGGCGAGGATATCCGCCTCGTGGATGGCCTGGACGAGGCCGAGGCCGAGCATCGGCTGGGTGACGCGCGGCGAGAGCGTCGTCGTCGCATCGAGGTCGCCATAGGCGAGATCGGCGACGGAGTATGTCGGCCGGCGCAGCGTGACGACCTCGCCGCCGGCAAGCGTCACCGGCTCCTCGGTATAGTCGATCACCATGCGGCCCTCGGCCTTGAGGCCGGGTATGGCGAGATCCTGAAGCTGGCGGCCGTAGATCGGATCCGGCAGGCTCATCTCGCGAAAACTCTTCAGCGCCGCCTCGTCCTCCGGCGTCCTGGCCGCGCGGGCGAGGCGCAGGAACATCGACGTCGCCTCGGCGGCGCCCTCCGGCGGATGGCCGCGGCCGTCCTTGATGTGGCAGGTCTGGCAGGAGCGCGCATTGTAGAGCGGCCCGAGTCCGTCGGAGGCCTGGGTGGAGGAGGGCGAGGAGACCCAGAGTTTCTGGAAGAGCGCGTTGCCGAGCTTGAACGTCTCTTCTTCCGCGAAGGTGATGTTCTCGGAGAAGTGGGAGAAGCTGTTGACGTTGACGGATGCAAGCGACGTCGTCGCCCCGCCGGACATCGCCTCATAGGCTTCGGCCTTGGAAAAATCCGTCGCTGGCGCCGTCACCGCGGCGACGCGCTTGCGGTCCTTTTCGGAGAGATCATCGCGCCCGCGGCCGGTGGAATGGGCAGGTCCCAGAACGAAAACGCCCGCCACGACGGACACCGCGGCAAGAGCCGCGAGCAGAGGGCGGGCGGGGCGTTCTGTCATGTATGGATCGGGCCGCCACCCGGGGGAGGCGGCCCGCCTTCTATCATTGGAAGACAGCGTTAGGATTATCCAGGCTGTCGGAGCCTTCAAGCTCGATCGTGCCGAGGTCGAGCGAGGCGATGACGCGTTCGATCGTCCTGGTCTGGTCGATCAGGCTGTCGACGGCGGCCTGGACGACCTTGTTGCCCTCCTCGTTGCCCTCGCCGATCATCTGGTCATAGGCTTCGCCGCCTTCCGCGCGGTCCACCAGCGCCTTGAAGGCGGCATGGCTGGCGTCGAGCTTGGCCTTCATCTCCGTGTCGAGCGCGGCGTCCTTTTCCGCGACCAGCTCGGAGAGCGAGGGGCCGGCGAGCTTCGAGCCGTCCGGACGGGTATATTCACCCGTATAGACGGTCTCGATGCCGACGACGTCGTAGTAGTGCGAGTTGTGCGTGTTGTCGGAGAAGCAATCGTGCTCTTCTTCCGGATCGTGCAGCAGGAGGCCGAGCTTCATGCGCTCGCCGGCAAGTTCGCCATAGGAGAGCGAGCCCATGCCGGTCAGCATGGCGGTGATGCCGGCCTTCGGATCGGCGGTGACGTTCTTGGCGGCGTCGCCATCGGGCGCCCAGGCGTTCACCATCTCTTCGAGGTCGGTGACGAGCAGCGAGGATGCGGCCTTCAGGTAGGCGGCGCGCCGGTCGCAATTGCCGTTGGTGCAATTGGCCGCGTCATAGTCGCTCGCCTGGCGGTTGCCCGCGCCCTTGCCGGTGCCGTTGAGGTCTTGGCCCCACAGCAGGAATTCGATGGCGTGGTAGCCGGTCGCGACGTTCGCTTCCACTTCGCCCGCCTCGTGCAGTTCCTGCAGCACCGCCGGCGTAATGGTGGTGGCGTCGATCGTCTTGCCGCCGATCTCCAGCGTCGGATTGGCGATGACATTGCCGACGAAGAGGGCGTTCTCGTCGCTCTCCGTGCCGTAGCTGGCATCGACATAGTCGATCAGGCCCTCGTCGAGCGGCCAGGCGTTGACCTTGCCTTCCCAGTCGTCGACCAGCGGATTGCCGAAGCGATAGGCTTCCGTCTGCTGGTAGGGCACGCGGGACTTCAGCCAGGCTTCGCGCGCGGCCTTCAGCGTTTCGTCGCTCGGCGTGGCGATGAGCGCGTCGACCGCTGCGTCGAGCGCCTTTGCGGCGTCGAGCGAGTCGGAGAATTTGGCATGCGCGATCTCGGCATAGTGCTTGACGATCGCGGCCGGATCGGCGGCCGCATGGGCCGAACCGATGGCAAGGCTTGACGCCGCGGCAGCAAGCGCAAAGGCGGCCGCGCGAAGAAGGGAAGTGGTCATGACGTCTCCTGGTGTCCTGTTCGATGTGTCCCCCGACACCGGACGTCACGGCTTGCCTCCCTTGGCCGCCGCCGCCCGGATGGTCCGGCATCCCGCCGGGCCCGGGATTATTCAGGCGTTACTGTCATGGACCAAATAAAAACTGGTGTCAAAGTGTATAGTTTAGAACGATTTCAAGCTGTTCCGGTACACTTGACAGAGCGCAACCGCCTCAGGCCTTGCGGCCCATCGCGCAGAAGAAGAAGCCGTCCGTATCGGTCGAGGCCGGCGTCAGGGTGACGGTCTTGCCGTCGCGCGACCAGGGCTGCGGCTTGTCCGCGCCGAACAGCTTCTTCCAGGTGTCGGTGGCGGGGAGAATCTCGAACTCCGGATTGGCCGCGCAGAAGCCATGCACCTGTTCCTCGTTCTCCTGCGGCAGGATCGAACAGGTGACATAGAGCAGGAAGCCGCCCGGACGCACGAAGGCGCTGGCATTGGCAAGCGCCTCCTGCTGCTGGGTGAGGCGTTCCTCGAGGTTCTTTTCGGTGAGGCGCCATTTGGTGTCCGGCCGGCGGCGCCAGGTGCCGGTGCCCGTGCAGGGGGCGTCGACCAGCACGCGGTCGAAGCGGCCGTTCAGCGGGGCAAGGCTGGCAATGGTCTCGTGCACCTGGACATTGCGCGTGCCGGCACGCTTCAGCCGCTCGATGATCGGGGCGAGGCGCTTGCGGTCGGTGTCGTAGGCGTGCACCTGGCCCTTGTTGTGCATGGCGGCCGCCATGGCGAGCGTCTTGCCGCCGCCGCCGGCGCAGAAGTCGAGCACCTGCTCGCCCTCCTGGGGCACGACGAGATCGGCGACGATCTGCGAGCCTTCGTCCTGCACCTCGAACCAGCCCTTCTGGAAGGCGAGGTCTGCGGTGACGTTCGGCAGGCGCGAGGGGCCTTCGCCGGCGGGAATGCGGATGCCCTCGCGGGCGATGGCCGAGGCGACGGCGGCGTTGCGCTCCAGCGCCTTCAGCACCTTGTCGCGGCCGGCCTTCAGCGTGTTGGCGCGCAGGTCCAGCGTCGGCCGGCCGGCAAGCGCCTTGGCCTCCGTCAGCCAGGCCTCGCCGAAATTGGCCTCGAAGGCGGGCTGGATCCATTCGGGAATGTCGCCCTGCACATGCGGCGCGGCGTCCTCGAGATCGCGGGCGCGGAAGGCGGCAAGCTTTTCGTCGGAAATGGGCTCCGGGGCAAAACGGTCGCCGTCGAACTCGGCGGCAAGCGCCTCGGGGGCGAGGCCCCACTGGCGCAGGAGCACGGCATGGCCGAGGGCGGCGGGGCTGTCGTCGTCCATCAGGTAGGCGTGCGACAGTTTCATGCGCAGCGCGTCATAGACGATATTGCCGATCGCGGCGCGATCGCCGGAACCGGCGAACCGATGGGAGAGGCCCCAGTCCTTGAGCGCATCGGCGACGGGGCGCCGCCGCGTCTCGATATCCGTCAGAACCTCGATGGCTCCCGAGAGCCGCCCACCCAATCGCATCCGTCTACTCCGTTTTGCGTCGTGGTAGCGGCGGAATGCGCGAAGGGCAAGCCGGGAGCCGCACAATAGCGCTCGTCAGCCGATGACTTCGTAACAGATCTTGGCGTGGCCGGAGCGGATCATGCCGATGTTGGAGGCGGCGGCCTTGGAGAGGTCGAGCACCCGGCCGCGGATGAACGGGCCGCGGTCGTTGATGCGCACCACGACGCTCTTGCCGTTGTTCGCGTTGGTGACCTTCACCTTGGTGCCGAAGCGCAGGCTCCGGTGGGCAGCCGTCAGGAGGTTCGGGTTCATGCGCTCGCCGGAGGCGGTGCGCGAGTGCAGCGCATACCAGGAGGCACGACCGCAACCGGCGGCCTCAGCATCGGAGAATGTAACGAAGGTGGAGGCGGCTGTGACGAGCGAGGCGAGCGCGAGGCTGGAGAGCTTGAGCATCATGTATCGGATGACCTTCCGGAAAAGTTGTGAACTTCCGCTGTGATGATCGCCCTATGAAGAAGCAAAAATGGCGAAAACGTGCCTCAACCCGCCGCAATTGCTGTGGGGAGGCCGCAGGATATACAGTCCATCGCCGGCGATGGATTTTTCACCTGCATCCGTGTGACGAAAAAGAATCTTCTGAATCAGTGACTAAACTGATTTGACTTGAAAGTTGGAATGTCCATCCGACAATCGTGCAAATTCTCGGAAAAAACTTTAAATATTAGCGATTGCTGCGCAGGAATTCGGCGGCAAAAATGAGGCAGATAAATTAAAGGTTGTATTAAATCGCAAAAACCGGTCCTGCCGGCCTCGCCCTTCAACCTCGCCAGCGGCCGGACGCATGGAGCTCGGCGAGCGACTGGCGGTAGTCGGGAAAGCGGAATTCGAAGCCGGCAGCACGCAGCTTGGCGTTCGAGACGCGCTTGTTCTCCCCGTAGAAAGACCGGGCCATGGGGGAAAGTTCCGCCGTCTCGAACGGAATATCGGGCGGCACCGGCAGGCCCATCAGCCAGGCAGCTTCGGCCACCACGTCCTGCGGCGGACCGGGCTCGTTGTCGGTGATGTTCCAGAGGCCGCCGAGGGACTTCTGTGCAAGGAAGAGGGCCGCGCCGCCGATGTCCTCGACGCGGATGCGGTTGAACACCTGGTCCTTCTTGACGAGGCGGCGGGCGGTGCCCTCTTCCATGTTGCGCAGCGCATTGCGGCCCGGCCCGTAGATGCCGGCAAGGCGCAGCACGGCAACGGGCAGGCCCGAGGCCCTGCCGAAGTCGAGCCAGTGGTTCTCCGCCTCCACCCGTTCGATGGAGCGGGCGGAAACCGGGTTCAGCACCGTGTCCTCGTCCACCCAGCCACCCTTGTGGTCGCCGTAGACGCCGACGGTGGAGAGGTAGCCGGCCCAGGCGAGTTTCGGCATCAGGGCGGAGATCGACGGCGTGCCGGGGCGGAACAGCGGGTCGCCCTCCTTGCCGGGCGCGATGGACTGCACGACATGGGTGGCGCGCGCCATGTCGGCCGCAAGGGCCTCGGGGATCGGACCGCCGTCGTAGAGGATCGGCGCGATGCCGAGGGCGTGAAGGCCCTCCGCCTTCTCCGTCGAGCGCGTCGTGCCGGAGACGGAAAAACCGGCCGCCCTGAAGGTCTGGCCGATGGCCCTGCCGGAGAAGCCGGCGCCGAGGATCAGGAGATGCGTCATCGACAGTCTGCCTTTGCTCTTTCATATTCCGCGCGCACGTCCGCGTCCGCGTCGTGCGCCCTTCCTGCCGCAAATTTCCCGAATTCGGAAGCCGCCATCAGCCGGGAAAGCGCCCATGCGGCCATGCCGCGCACCACGGGCGACGCGTCGTCGGCTAGGTGGAGGCAGGGTGCGATCAGGCTGCGGTCGCCCGAATTGCCGGCGGCGATCAGCACGTTGCGGACGAAGCGGTCGCGGCCGATGCGCTTGACCGGCGAGCCGGAGAAATGCGCGCGGAAGCCGGCATCGTCGAAGGTCAGAAGATCGGCGATCGCCGGCGCCTTCAGTTCCTCGCGGGCGATGAGCTTCATCTGCGAGGCCGCGGCGGCGAACTTGTTCCAGGGGCAGGCGGCCAGGCAATCGTCGCAGCCATAGATGCGGTTGCCGATCTTCTCGCGGATGCCGGGATCGATCGGTCCCTTGTGCTCGATGGTGAGGTAGGAGATGCAGCGCCGCGCATCGAGCTTGTAGGGCGCGGGAAAGGCGTCGGTCGGGCAGGCGTCGAGGCAGGCGCGGCAGGAGCCGCAATGGTCGCGCTCCGGCTCGTCGCGGACAAGGTCGGCCGTGGTGAAGAGGCTGCCGAGGAAGAGCCAGGAGCCGTGCGTGCGGCTGACGAGGTTGGTGTGTTTTCCCTGCCAGCCGAGCCCGGCGGCGGCGGCGAGCGGCTTTTCCATGACCGGCGCCGTATCGACGAACACCTTCACGTCCACCCCGCCGCGCGCGGCAAAGCGCGTTGCCACTTCCTTCAGCTTGCCCTTGATGAGGTCGTGGTAGTCGCGGTTCTGCGCGTAGACGGAGATCGCCGCCCGGTCGGGCATGGAAAGCACGGCGCGCGGATCGTGCGCAGGGCCGTAGTTCATGCCGAAGAGGACGACGGAGCGCACCTCGCTCCACAGGACACGCGGATCGGCCCGCCGCGCCTCGGTCTCCGCCATCCAGTCCATGGTGCCGTGATAGCCGGCGGCAAGGAAATCGGCGAGCCGGGGCGGCGCCTCGGGAATGGAATCGGGGCCGGTGATGCGACAGAGGTCGAACCCCTTGTCCGCCGCTTCCGCCTTGAGGAAGTCGGTCAGGCGGCGCCGGATCCTGTCGTCGCCCGACATCGTCCCGTCCTCAGAAGTCGAGGTCCGCGTAATGCGAGACCGGGGTGACGCCGCGCACGCGCTCGGCCAGCAGCGGGCGGAAGGAGGGGCGGGACTTCAGCCGCTGGTACCAGTCCTTGGCCTGCGGCGCGTCCGCCCAGTTGATCTCGCCCATATAGTCGAGCACCGAAAGACAGGCCGCGGCGGCAAGGTCGGCATAGGAGAGGCGATCGCCGGCGAGATAGGTGCGCGAACCGGCGAGCCAGGAAAGATACTTCATGTGCTGGCGGATATTGGCGCGTGAATTGCGCAGGATCTTGCTGTCCGGCGGGCCGCCGCCCTGGTCCGGCGTCATCTGCAGCTTGAAGATGCGCTCGCGCACCAGCGGGCGCGTCACGTCCTGCTCCATCTTCTGCAGGAACCATTCCGTCAGGCGGCGGATTTCCGCGCGCTGGAAGGGGTCTTCGGCGAGCAGCCGGCGGTCGCGTTTCAGGACGCCGTGCGTTTCGTCGAGATATTCGGAGATGATGCTCGCGCCGCAGAGCGCCCGCATGCTGTCGTCGACATAGACGGGCAGCGTGCCGGCCGGGTTGAGGGCGAGGAAATCGCGGCGGTTTTCCCAGGGCTGTTCTTCGGCAAGCTCCGTCTGGAACCCGTATTCCGCCAGGATGAGGCGGACGAAGCGGGAGGCGGCGGACATCGGGTGATGGTAGAGTGTGGGCATCAGGCTGCTTTGCTGGTCTTGCGGAAGGGGCTGTGGCCGGGTCGAGCGCGCATGCGGGCTGATTTGACCATGGCTGATTTGACGAACCTATAGAAATTTGGTGGTACAAACACAAGCGAATCGGGCTTTTTGCCGTATGTCCGCTTCATTTCGTGGCTTTCCTCCCCTTTTCCCCAAGGAACCTCCATGGCAGACCAGTCCATCGTCAGCGCCCTCATTCTCGGTTTGATCGAGGGCCTGACCGAATTCATCCCCGTGTCCTCCACCGCCCATATCCTGCTCGCCGGGCATTTCCTCGGCTTCAAGTCGCCGGGCAACACCTTCGCCGTGCTCATCCAGCTCGGCGCGATCCTCGCGATCCTCTCCGTCTATGCGGCGAAGCTGCTGAGGATCGCGTTTGCGCTGCCGTCGAGCCCGGAGGCGCGGCGCTTCGTCGTCAGCGTGCTCATCGCCTTCCTGCCGGCCGCCGTCATCGGCGCGCTGGCGCATGATTTCATCAAGACGGTGCTCTTCGAAACCCCGATGCTGATCTGCATCGTGCTGATCGTCGGCGGCGTCATCCTCTATGTGATCGACCGCCTGCCGCTGCAGCCGCGCTATACGGATGCGATGAAGTACCCGCCGTCGCTCGCCTTCAAGATCGGCCTTTTCCAGTGCCTGGCCATGATCCCCGGCACCTCGCGCTCGGGCGCGACGATCGCCGGCGCCCTGCTGATGGGCACGGACAAGCGCTCGGCGGCGGAGTTTTCCTTCTTCCTCGCCATGCCGACCATGGTCGGCGCCTTCACGCTCGATCTCTACAAGAACCGCGACGCGCTTTCGTCCGACGACCTTCTCGTCATCGGCGTCGGCTTCGTCGCAGCCTTCGTGGCAGGTCTCTTCGTCGTGCGCTCGCTGCTCGACTTCGTCTCGCGCCGCGGCTTCACGCTGTTCGCCATCTGGCGGATCGTCGTGGGAACGCTGGGCCTGATCGGCCTTCTGATCTTCGGGTGAAGATTGTTGCGGCCGGCTCTGGCCGGCCGGCCCTTACTTGACCGAGGCGGTCGTGCAGGGATCGACGCCGTAGGCCGGCGAACAGCCGTGCTTGCCGGCCGAGACCGTCGACGGCGCGGCAAAGGATCCGGCCACGATGATCAGAGCCGAAAATCCGAAGAAGATTGCAATTGCCTTGCCCATTGCGCCGGAAGCCTCTCAAAGTCCTGAAAATACGCCGCAGAACTGTCATCAGTACGACGCGACGGGGGCGGTGTTTATTCGCTGGTCCGAAGACAATCAATATCGCGACATGCTGAATCGCGCGTAAATGCCGCAGTGATTTTTTTAACCGCTGCATAAGTGCAACAGCCCGCCCAAAGCGCTTCGAAAAAAACGGACCGGCCGGCGCGGGATTGCCCCGTGCCGGCCGGTTCTTCGGGATGGAAATCGGTCAAGCGGTGCGGTCGATCCGCGTGAACTGGCCCTGCGGGCGGTAGCGCACGAGGTAGCTCGGCAGGATCGCTTCGGCGAGCGCCGGCTCGATGCCGATGCCTTCGAGCGTGCGGCCTTCGCTGCGGGCGGCGTCGGAGACCACATTGTCGACACGCAGCAGCGTGACCTGGTCGGCCGTCAGCGGCGGCTTGATAAGGGGCACGAGCGAGGCGATGGAGCCGATCAGCGAGGCGATGCCGAAGGGCAGCGAGACGAGCGGGTTCTTGCGGTCGACGATGCGCAGCATCAACTCGAGACACTGGCGGAAGGTCAGCACTTCCGGGCCGCCGAGCTCGTAGATGCGGCCGCGCTCGATCGTGCCGTCCACCGAGCGGGCGACGGCTTCGGCGACGTCGGCGACGTAGACCGGTTGGAACCTGGTGTGGCCGCCGCCGATCAGCGGCAGGGCCGGCGCATAGCGGGCCATGGTGGCGAACTTGTTGAAGAAGCCGTCCTCCGGGCCGAAGACGATGGAGGGGCGCAGGATGACGGCATCGGGAACCGTGCGCAGCACCGCCGTTTCGCCGCGCCCCTTGGTGCGGGCGTAGGAGGACGCGGAGTTCTCATCGGCGCCGATGGCGGAGATGTGGGTGAGCTTCGCACCGGCGGCGCGGGCGGCTTCCGCCACCGCGCGGGCGCCGAAATCCTGCACGGCGTCGAAATTGTTGCGGCCGCTCTCGAAGAGGATGCCGACGCAGTTGATGACGTGGTCGGCACCTTCCACGGCGCGGTCGACGGACTGGCGGTAGCGCAGGTTCGCCTGCACGAAGGAGATCTGGCCGACGCCGCCGATCGGCTGCAGGAAGCCGGCAAGGTCCGGCCGGCGGACGGCGACGCGGATGCGGTAGCCGCGGCGCGCCAGCGCGCGCACCACATGACGCCCGACGAAGCCCGAGCCGCCGAAGACTGTGACGAGCGGCGGAAGGTTGGACAAGGTCATGAGGCTGCTCCTGAAGAACATTGTAGGTCGGTAGCGCCTACATAGCCCAAAGCGTTCGCAAGGTGAAGCGCGGCGAAGCGTCTCTTGTGCCGGGTTTTTCCGGGAGCCGGGATGGCCGGCTCAGAGGCCCTCGACGACCACCATTTCCGCGTCCGCCACTTCCTGGCGGATGGCGGCGGCGATCTGGTATTCCGGCGAATTGTAGCAGTCGACAGCGGCCTGCAGCGAGGGGAACTCGATGATCACGTTGCGGGCGCGCACGCGGCCTTCCAGTTGCGCGAAGGCGCCGCCGCGGGCGATGAAGTTCGCGCCGTACTTCTCGAAGGCCGGCTTGGCGGCGGCGACGTAGTCCTTGTAGCGTTCGGTGTCGCGCACATCGACCTGTGCGATCCAGTAACCCTTGGGCATGTCTCTCTCCCTTTTGTTATGCTGCGCGTGCGCCGTCCATTTCGGCGAGGATCGCCTTGGCCGCGGCAAGCGGATCGTCCGCCTTGACGATCGGGCGGGCGACGACGAGGTGGCTGGAGCCGGCCTTCAGCGCATCGGCCGGGGTCATGACGCGCTTCTGGTCGCCGAGATCGGCGCCGGCCGGGCGGATGCCGGGGGTCACGATCGCCATGTCGGGGCCGACGATCTTGCGCACGGCCCTGGCTTCCTCGGCGGAGCAGACGACGCCGCCCATGCCGGCGATGCGGGCCTGTTCGGCGCGGCGCAGCACCAGCGTGTGCGGATCGTATTCGTAGCCGGCGTCGATGACGTCCTTGGCATCCATGGAGGTCAGCACCGTGACGCCGAGGAGGCAGAGATCGGAGCCCTTGGCGGCGGAAACGGCGGCGGCCATGGCCTTCGGATAGGCGTGCAGCGTCAGCATGGACATACCCATCTTGACGATGTTCTCGACGCCCTTGGCCACCGTGTTGTCGATGTCGAGCAGCTTCATGTCGAGGAAGACCTTCTTGCCGTCCCTGGCGAGGTCGCGGGCAAATTCCAGCCCGCCGGCAAAGACGAGCTGGTAGCCGATCTTGTAGAAGAGGGCGGTGTCGCCGAGCGTCCGGACCACCTTTTCCGCCTCCGCGATGGTCGGTACATCGAGGCCAACGATCAGGCGGTCGCGCGCGGACATGGTCAAAACCCCTTGCAAGATTCCATTGGCGTCCAGTCGCATGTGACGATGCGGTCCGCAAGGCCGAAAGCGAAAAGATTGCCGCCGCCGCCCGGCTGGTCGCCGTCCCGGCGGATGGGCGTGCCCCTGAGATATCCTTTCAGCAGCGTGCCGACGCCGCCATGGCCGACGAAGGCGATGGGGATTTCCGGGTCATGCCCGGCCAGCACGCGCTCGACGGCGGCGACGATGCGCGCCTGCGCGTCCACCGCGCGCTCCCAGCCGCGAAAACTCCGCTCCGGATGGGCGAAAAATTTGTCGGCCGCGGCTTCGAAGGCATCGGGCGGCAGGTAGCCGGTGGCGGAACGGTCGTTCTCGCCCATGGCATGGTCGGTCTCGACGGCAAGGCGGCCGGCGGCAAGGATCTCCGCCGTCTCGATCGCCTTGCGCTCGGCGCTCGCCACGAAACGGCCGATCTGCCGCGCCCAGCCGGCCGAGGCGGCGAGCCGGGCCCGCTCGCGGCCGCGCTCGGAGAGCCCCCAGTCGGGCACCGGCACGGCCGGGTCGATGGCGACCTGCGGGTGGGTGATGTAGAGCGCGAACATCGCCGCCCTCAATGGGTGCGGCGGTAGGTCCAGAGCTGCGCCGGCGGGATGTTGCGCACGACGAAATCGAGATGGCTGATCTGGTAGCGGTCCGGCATGGCGACGACGGGGGAGAGCGGGCCATAGGAGATCTGCACGACCGGCCGGCCGGCGGGAACGCGCGAGAGCAGGTCCTCGATCAGCGACACGCGCCTGTGCATCGGGAAATTGAGCAGCGGCACGGCGGAGATGACGCTGTCGAAGGTCGCGTCGCGAAGATCGCCGAGCGTCCTGTCGAGGTCGAAGGCATCGCCATTGATGAAGTTGACGCCGGAAAAGCGCGCGACGAGGTGGTTGTAGAAATCCGTGGAGAATTCGACCGAGGTCAGCTTTTCCGGCGCAAGGCCGGTGCCGAGGATCGCCTTGGTGATGACGCCGGTGCCCGGCCCGAGTTCGAGCACGGGAAGACCCGAGGCGGGATTGATGACGCTCGCCATGCGGCGCGCGGTGACCGAAGAGGTGGGGATGATCGAACCGACGGCTCGCGTATTGCTCATCCAGCCCTTGAAGAAGCGGATCTCGTCGTCGAATTTCTTGCCGAGCCGTTCCTTGACCTTCACACGCAACGTCATGCCATCCCCCTTCATGGTAGCACTCCAAACATGGCCGGTGAGGGGTTTCATGCCCGCTGCTTCGCCCGGCCCTTACCGAATATGTGACGCGGTTTGCGTCAAAAACAAGTCTGATTGCGCCGTCGCCTGCAAGTTTCTCAGGAGGCCGCCAGCGATGAAAAAAGAACCCGCCGGGTGACCGGCGGGTTCCAGAATGCTTTGCGATATCGCTGCGCCTATACGCGCATCGGCATGAGCACGTAGAGCGCGTCGTCGCCGGCAAGATCGCGCACCAGCGTCGGCGAACCGGGATCGGCCAGCATGAACACGGCTTCCGAGCCGCAGAGCTGGGAGGTGATGTCGAGCAGGTATTTCGCGTTGAAGCCGATTTCCAGCGGGTCGCTGTCGTAGCCGACCGGCAGTTCTTCCGTCGCGCTGCCCGAATCCGGGTTGTTGACGGTCAGCGTGAGCTGGCCGTCGCCGAGCGCCAGCTTCACGGCACGGCCGCGCTCGGAGGAAATGGTGGAGACGCGGTCGACGGCCTGGGCGAAGGACTGGCAGTCGATCTTCAGTTCCTTGTCGTTGTTGGTCGGGATCACGCGCTGGTAATCCGGGAAGGTGCCGTCGATCAGCTTGGAGGTGAGCACGATCGAACCGATGGTGAAGCGGATCTTCGCGTCCGAGACCTCGACGGTGACGGTCAGGTCCGGATTGTCGACCAGCTTCTGCAGTTCGCCGACCGTCTTGCGCGGGATGATGATGCCCGGCATGCCCTCGGAGCCAGAAGGGGCTTCCACGTCGGCGCGGGCCAGGCGATGGCCGTCGGTGGCGACGGCGCGCAGCTTGAGCTGGCCGTTGCTTTCGATCGTGTGGATGAAGATGCCGTTGAGGTAGTAGCGGGTCTCCTCCGTCGAGATCGCGAACTGGGTGCGATCGATCAGCATCTTGAGGTCCGTCGCCTTGAGGCGGAACGTGTGCGAGAAGCTGCCGGCCGTGAGATCCGGGAAATCGGACTGCGGCAGGCATTGCAGCGAGAATTTCGAGCGGCCCGAGGCGACCGTCATCGAGGCGCCGTCGGCGCTGGTGGCGAGCAGCACTTCCGAACCGTCCGAGAGCTTGCGCACGATGTCGTAGAGCAGGTGCGCCGGGACGGTCGTCGCGCCGGCCTGCTCGACCTGGGCGGGCGTCGCCTCGGTGATTTCGAGGTCGAGGTCGGTCGCCTTCATGTCGAGGCTGGCGCCGTCCGCGCGCAACAGCACGTTCGAGAGGATCGGGATCGTGTTGCGCCGTTCGACCACGCGATGGACGTGGTTCAGCGACTTCAGAAGATTGGACCGCTCGAGAGTAATGCGCATGAACTGTACCGCTTTCGACCGCTAGCACGCCGGAGGCCCGGCGCGGCATTGCCTTGAAATCCCGGCGGGCGCCGGAAGATGTGGACGGGCAAAATGGCAGAAACATGCGGAACTTTGCAAGTGCTAACGGCGTGGAACACAGGATAGTCAACCGCCGGACCTTGCGAGGGCCTGCCCGCTCGCCCATAAGGATGAAGACATGCGGCCGTCCAGCGGCTGGAAAGGTGACGGGCGATGCGGGACGAGGGTGCGGCAAACGGCGGGGGCGAGGGCGCGAAGACTTTCCGCCTGCACAATGCCGTGATCCCCGCCCGGCCGCTGGAGCCGGCGCTCTATCTCGTCGCGACGCCGATCGGCAATCTCTCCGACATCACGCTGCGGGCGCTCGAAACGCTCGCCGGCGCCGACGTGCTCGCCTGCGAGGACACGCGCGTCACCCGCGTGCTGCTCGACCGCTACGGCATCGTCAACCGGCCCTATGCCTATCACGAGCACAATGCGGACGAGGCGGGCCCGCGCCTCATCGCCGCGCTGGACGGGGGCAGGTCCGTCGCCCTCGTCTCCGATGCCGGCACGCCGCTCGTTTCCGATCCCGGATACCGGCTGGCGCTGCTCGCGATTGCGGCGGGCCACCGCGTCGTGCCCATCCCCGGCGCCTCCGCCCCGCTTGCCGCGCTCGTCGGCTCCGGCCTGCCCAACGAGGCCTTCTTCTTTGCCGGCTTCCTGCCGTCCAGGGACAAGGCGCGGCGCGATCGCCTGGCCGAGCTTGCGGGCGTGCCGGCGACGCTTTTGTTCTTCGAATCCCCGCATCGCATCGCCGCGACGGTCTCGGCGGCGGCCGAGGTGCTGGGGGAGGGGCGGGCGGCCTGCGTCTGCCGCGAGCTGACCAAGACCTTCGAGGAATTCCGCCGCGCAACGCTCGGGGAGCTGTCGGCGCATTATGGCGACGGCCACACCGTCAAGGGCGAGATCGTCTTCGTCATCGGCCCGCCGGGCGCGGCGGCCGCGCCCGAGGCGGAGGATGTCGACCGGCTGCTTGCCGCGCTCGTCAGGGACATGCCGGCCGGCAAGGCGGCCACCGAGGCCGCGCGGCAGACCGGCCTGCCGCGGCGCGACCTCTACCAGCGCCTCATCGACCTGAAGGGCGGCGATGGGCAATAGGCCGGCGGATCCGGGCCGGCTGAAGGCCTTTCGCCGCGGACACGTCTCCGAATACATCGCCGCGCTCTACCTTGCCGCCAAGGGCTTCCGCATCCGCGCGATCCGCTACCGCACGAAGCTCGGCGAGATCGACATCATCGCGCGGCGCGGCGACCTCGTCGTCTGCGTCGAGGTGAAGGCGCGCCGCGATGTCGGCAGCGCCGTCTTCGCCGTCACCGGAACCGCGCAAGGGCGCATCCGCGCGGCCAGCGAAATCTGGCTGTCGCGCCAGCCCGACGGCCACCGCCTCTCCCTCCGGTACGACATTGTCGCCATCCGTCCCTGGCGGCTTCCCCGGCATCTGCCGGATGCGTTTTGATCAAAAGGAAAATGTAACGAAACTGACATGAAACCGTAACGCGCCCGTCACGGTCGCTCATTAGTGCACCCTCACACCAAATCCGGTGAAGAGGAGCAACCCATGTTCAAGCCGCTTTCCCTCGCAGGTTTCGCACTCGCGTTTTCCGCCTCGGCCTCGATGGCCGCCACCAACATCACCTGGTGGCACGGCATGGCCGGCCGCAACGGCGAGGTCATCAACGAAGTCGCCCAGAAGTTCAACGCCGCCCAGTCGGCCTGCGCCCTGACGCCGGTCTCCAAGGGCACCTACGAGGAAGCGCTCGCCTCCGGCATCGCCGCCTTCCGCTCGGGCGAACAGCCGAACATCCTGCAGGTCTTCGACGCCGGCGCGGCGACGATCATCAACGCTCCGGGCGCCGTCATCCCGGCCGAAGACCTGATCACCGGCGCCGGCCACACGTTCGACCGCGAAGCCTTCATCGAAGGCGTGCGCTACTTCTACGCCGCGCCGGACGGCAAGTTCGTCGGCATGCCGTTCAACTCCTCCGCCCCGATCATGTACGTGAACACCGAGGCCCTCGAAAAGGCCGGAGTCGAAGCGCCGAAGACCTGGGAAGAGTTCGAGGCGATCGCGCCGAAGCTGAAGGAAGCCGGCTACCTGCCGCTCGTCCAGTCGCAGCTCACCTGGCAGTTCACGGAAAACTTCTTCTCGCGCAACAACATCCAGTTCGCGACGAACAACAACGGCTACGATTCGGTCACCGACACGAAGATCAACATGACGGACCCGAACCTCGTCATGATGTTCACCAAGCTGAAGGCCTGGGCCGACGAGGGTTACTTCGGCTATTTCGGCGCCGGCTGGAACGACAACCAGAAGCTCTTCGAGGACGGCAAGGCCGCCTTCTGGATCGGTTCGTCGGGTTCGTTCGGCGGCCTCCAGAAGACCGCGCAGAAGCCGTTCACCGCGGCCTTCCTGCCCTATTGGCAGGGCATTGAAGGCGCCGGCACCAACTCGTTCATCGGCGGTGCCGCGCTGTTCGCCATGTCCGGCAAGTCGGACGAAGAGAACAAGTGCACGGCCGACTTCTTCCAGTTCCTGACCTCGCCGGAAATCCAGAAGTTCTATCACCAGGCCACCGGCTACGTCGCCATCACCAAGGCGGCCTACGAACTGACGAAGTCCGAGGGCTACTACGAGAAGACCCCGGTCGCCGAAGTCGGCATCCAGCAGCTCATGCTGCCCTCGGGCGACTGGTCGAAGGGCTACCGCCTCGGCTTCTACCCGCAGATCCGCGAGATCATGGAGCGCGAATACGGCCGCATCTTCGCCGGCGAAACCTCGGTCGAAGACGCCATGAAGACGATCGAGACCGAAGCGAACGACCTGCTCGCCCGCTTCGCCAAGACCGCCGGCTGACAGGGCTCCGGCTTCGGCAGGCCCCTCATCCGGCCTGCCGGCCACCTTCTCCCCGCAGGCGGGGAGAAGGACACGAGCCGCAACGGTTCCTCTCCCTCTCCCCGCTTGCGGGGAGAGGGTTGGGGTGAGGGGCACTCACCCGCTTCTCCCGCTCCTACAAAGGCCACGACATGAAGCGCGTGCAATTCTCCTCGCCCTATCTGCCCTATCTCTTCCTTGCGCCGCAGATGGCGATCATCTTCGTGTTCTTCTACTGGCCGTCCGTCCAGGCGATCCAGTCGTCCTTCTATCTCGAAGATCCCTTCGGCTTCGGCTCCACCTTCGTCGGCCTGTCGAACTATTCGGATGCGCTCGGCTCCGCGCAGTACCAGGCGATCGCCCGCTTCACCGTGGTCTTCACCGCGCTCGTCACCTTCCTGTCGCTCGGGATCGGCATGCTGCTCGCCGTCAAGGCGGATGCGGTGCTGAAGGGCAGCGCCGCCTACAAGACGCTGTTGATCTGGGTCTATGCCATCGCCCCGCCGGTCGCCGGCCTGATGGGCATGATGTTCTTCGACCAGCATATCGGCCCGCTGGTGAAATTCGCCGCCCTCTTCGGCTGGGACATGAAGGTCGGCCTCAACTACAACGACACCGCCATCGCCATGATCATCGTGTCGGTGTGGAAGCAGATCCCCTACAATTTCATCTTCATCCTCTCGGGCCTGCAGAGCATTCCGGCCTCCGTGCGGGAAGCTGCCGCCATCGACTGCCGTTCCGGCACGCGGCGCTTCTGGACGATGACGCTGCCGCTGCTCGCGCCCACCGCCTTCTTCCTGCTCGTCATCAACATGACCTACGCCCTCTTCGACACGTTCGGCGTCATCGACGTGATGGTGAAGGACAAGGCGGCCAACAACCCGATCACGCTGGTCTACAAGGTCTATATGGACGGCTTCCGCGGCAACGACCTCGGCGGCTCCTCGGCCCAGTCGGTCATCCTGATGATCGTCGTCTTCGTGCTCACTATCTTCCAGTTCCGCTTCATCGAGCGGCGCGTGCACTACAATTGAGAGGGCGCCCGCCATGAACCGCATCCGTCTCCTCGATCACCTCGTTCTCATGCTCGGCGTCTTCGTCATGGTCGCCCCCGTGGTGGTCGCCTTCATGACCTCCACCCACGAGGCGGCCGACATCCACCGCAACGGCCTCTCGCTAGCCTGGGGCGGCCACTTCACCGAGACCTACAACACCGTGCTGACGCGGGAAGGCGGCTTCACCGGCAAGATCACCGGCGCGCGCATGATCTGGAACTCGCTGATCCTCGGCATCGGTTTTGCCGCCGGCAAGATCGTGCTGTCGATGCTCGCCGCCTATGCCATCGTCTATTTCCGCTTCCGGCTCGGCACGCTGTTCTTCTGGATGATCTTCACGACGCTGCTCCTGCCGCTGGAAGTGCGCATCCTTCCCTCCTACGAGGTGATGAACAGGCTCTCGCTGACGAACACCTATACCGGCCTCATCGTGCCGCTGCTGGCCTCGGCCACCGGCACCTTCTTCTTCCGCCAGTTCTTCAAGTCCGTGCCGGAGGAGCTGCTGGAGGCCGCGCGCATCGACGGCGCCGGGCCGTTCAAGTTCTTCATCGACGTGCTGGTGCCGCTCTCGCGTACCATGATCGCCGCCATCTTCATCATCATGTTCGTCTATGGCTGGAACCAGTATCTCTGGCCGACGCTGATGACGACGGACGAGCGCTTCTTCACGCTGGTGCGCGGCATCAAGCAGATCCTGCTCGTCTGGGTGGGCTCCAACATCCCCGATTACAACGAGGCCTTTGCGCTGGCGATCCTCGCCATGCTGCCGCCGGTCATGATCGTGCTGATCTTCCAGCGGTGGTTCATCAAGGGTCTCACCGAAAGCGACAAATAGGAGGGCGCGTCCCATGGCGGCGATCAGCATCAAGGACGTATCCAAGGTCTACAATGGCGGCGTGACCGCCGTCAGCGCCGTCTCGATCGACATCGCCGACGGCGAGTTCATCGTGCTCGTCGGCCCTTCCGGCTGCGGAAAGTCGACGCTGCTGCGCATGGTCGCGGGGCTGGAGACGATCAGCCAGGGCGAGGTGGCGATCGGCCCGCGCGTCGTCAACGACGTCGATCCGGCCGACCGCGACATCGCCATGGTCTTCCAGAACTATGCGCTCTATCCGCATATGACGGTCTACGAAAACCTCGCCTATGGCCTGAAGAACCGCCGCACGCCGAAGGCCGAGATCGACGCGCGCGTGGCGGAGACCGCCCGCATGCTCGAACTCCAGCCCTATCTGGAGCGCAAGCCCCGCGCGCTCTCCGGCGGCCAGCGCCAGCGCGTCGCCATGGGCCGCGCCATCGTGCGCAAACCCTCCGCCTTCCTCTTCGACGAGCCGCTCTCCAACCTCGATGCCAAACTGCGCGTCTCCATGCGCGGCGAGATCAAGCGCCTGCAGCGCCGCGTCGGCACGACCTCGATCTACGTCACCCACGACCAGTTGGAGGCGATGACGCTCGCCGACCGGCTCGTCGTGCTCTCCGGCGGCCGGATCGAGCAGATCGGCCGCCCGCTCGACGTCTACCATCGCCCCGCCACGACCTTCGTCGCCAGCTTCATCGGTTCGCCGGCCATGAACCTCGTCAGCGGCGAAGTGCATGGCGGCAAGCTCGCCCTCGGCCCCGCCCTCATCGATCTCGGCGCCACGGTGCCGACGCAGGGCACTGTCACCGTCGGCCTGCGCGCCGAAGACCTGCGCCTCCATCCGGAGGGGGAGGGCAGCCTGCCCTTCCGGGTCGATTATGTCGAGGAACTGGGGGCCCAGCGCCTCGTGCACGGCCTCGTCGGCGACCAGCCGCTCGTCGCTGCGGTCTCCTCGGAAAACCCGCTGCCGGCAACCGTCTCGCTCTCGATTACGCCGTCGCGGCTGCATTTCTTCGACAGCGCCAGCGGCCGGCGGATCGACAGGCCGGGCGACGACCGCCCGGAAACCCTTGCCGGCGGCCTCCCGGCCCTGGAGGCCGCCGCATCATGATCCGCAGCACCGTCGACAGACTGACCGCCCCTACCCCGGCGGAGCGCGCGGCGATAGCCGATCTCGAAAAAACCATCTCCGCGCACGATGCCCGCATGGCGGCGCTTGCCTGCATGAACGCGGTGGAGAAAGGCGGCCGGGCCGAACGCGCCGAACCGCTGCCCTTCCCCTTCACCGTCGCCGCCTGGAACCTCGAGCGCTGCCTCTTTCCGCTCGAAAGCGCCGAACATCTCGGCGCCACCGGTGCCGAGATCGTTCTGCTCTCCGAAATGGACGACGGCATGGCCCGCACGCGCCAGCGCCACACCACGGCCGAGGTCGCCGGCGATCTCGGTATGGCCTATCTTTACGGCGTCGAGTTCATCGAGCTCGGCCTCGGTTCCGATACGGAGCTGGAATTCTGCAAGGACCGGTTCAACCGCCGCGGCCTGCACGGCAACGGCCTCATGGCCACCGTGCCGCTGCACGCGCCCTTCCTGCTGCGGCTGGAGGGCGAGCGTCTGTGGTTCATGGGCGAGGTCGACCAGCCGCGTCTCGGCGAGCGCATGGCGATCGGCGCCGTCGTCAACACGGAAGCCGGCCCGCTCGTTCTCGTCTCCACCCATTTCGAAAGCGCCACGACGGCCGCTTATCGCGAACGCCAGATGGTCGGCCTGATCGATGCCCTCGACGCGGCCTTCCCCGGCCATCCCGTCCTCATCGGCGGCGATCTCAACACCGGCAACCATGCCGGCGGCGACTTCGAGGCGGAAGGGCTTTTCGCCCGTGCGGCCGAGCGCGGCTTCACCCGCCACGGCGGCCCGCTGGACGGGATGACGACACGCCCGAGCCTCATCACGCGCTGGCCGGAGCGGACCATGAAGCTCGACTGGTTCTTTTCGCGCGGCCTTGCGGTTTGCGATACGCGCATCGTGTCCTCGCTCTCCCCCACCGGCCGGCCGCTCTCCGACCACGACCTCATCACCTGCCGGATCGACGGCTTCGCCTGACCCCGCGCGAGGCCCGTTGCCATCGCGCCGCCCGCATCCTAAATGTGTCGGGCATTCCTGAGGGGACTTTTCATGGCAAAGATCAAGAACGTCGCGGTCCAGATGGACCATGTGTCGACCATCAGCATCGCCGGCGATTCCACCTTCGCCATGAGCCTGGAGGCGCAGAACCGGGGCTACAGGCTGTTCCACTACACGCCCGACCGCCTCAGCCTGCGCGACGGCAAGGTCTACGCCGCCGTCGAGCCGATGGAGCTGCGCGACGTCAAGGGCGACCACTATACGCTCGGCGCCCCCGAGCGCGTCGACCTCGCGACGATGGACGTGGTGCTCTTGCGCCAGGACCCGCCCTTCGACATGTCCTACATCACCTCGACGCATCTCCTGGAGCGCATCCACCCCAGGACGCTTGTCGTCAACGATCCGGCCTGGGTGCGCAACTCGCCGGAAAAGATCTTCGTCACCGAATTCGCCGACCTCATGCCGGCAACGCTGATTACCCGCGACCCGGCTGAAATCCGCCGTTTCCGCGAGGAGATGGGCGACATGATCCTGAAGCCGCTCTACGGCAATGGCGGTGCCGGCGTCTTCCATTCCACCAAGGACGACCGCAACCTTTCCTCGCTGCTCGAAATGTTCGGCCAGATGTTCCGCGAGCCTTTCATCGCCCAGCAATACCTGCCGGACGTGCGCAAGGGCGACAAGCGCATCCTGCTTGTCGACGGCGAGCCGGTCGGCGCCATCAACCGCGTGCCCGCCGAACACGACGCCCGCTCCAACATGCATGCCGGCGGCCGCCCGGAGCCGACGGAGCTGACGGCGCGCGAGAAGGAAATCTGCACCCGCATCGGCCCGGCGCTGCGCGAGCGCGGCTTCCTCTTCGTCGGCATCGACGTCATCGGCGACTACATGACCGAGATCAACGTGACCTCGCCGACCGGCATCCGCGAGGTGCGGAAATTCGGCGGCGCCGACATCTCCGCGCTGCTGTGGGACGCCATCGAAAGCAAGCGCTGAGCCGCCTGCCGCCCGTCGCAAGGGCCTTTGCGGGACGTCCCGTTCGCGAACGTCCCGCCTTCGTTCCGCAAATGCAACCGGCTACAACCGATGCGCGGAAAATTCTCTCGCAAGTTCTATGATTGTTCTTGTTTCATTCCGGATTCCGTGCCAGATTTGCAGATGCAACCCAGGGGCGGGTGCAGGGGGCGTTTTCGGCGAAAACGTGTCGCGGTAGCCTTGCGCCGAGAATGGCGCAGCGCCGCGGGAACGGGCGGAGGCAATCATGGTGGCGCGGGTCGGTACGATCGCATTCCAGGGCATCGAGGGCGTGCCGGTCGACGTGCAGGTCATGGTGGCGCCCGGCAAGGTGGGCATGCAGATCGTCGGCCTGCCGGACAAGGCGGTCGCCGAAAGCCGCGAGCGGGTGCAGGCGGCCCTGCACGCCTCCGGCCTTTCGCTGCCGCCGAAGCGCGTGACGGTCAATCTCGCCCCGGCGGATCTGCCGAAGGAAGGCAGCCACTACGACCTTGCCATCGCGCTCGGCCTGATGATGGCGCTCGGCGCCGTGCCGGGCGATGCGCTGGAGGATTATGTCGTCATCGGCGAGCTGAACCTCGACGGCACGATCGCGCCCGTCGCCGGGGCGCTGCCCGCCGCCATGGGGGCGAACGCGCTCGGCAAGGGGCTGATCTGCCCGGCGGAAAACGGCGCGGAAGCCGCCTGGGCCGGCAGCGGCCTCGATATCCTGGCGCCGCGCAGCCTGATTGCGCTCGCCAATCATTTCAAGGGAACGCAGGTCCTGTCCCGGCCGGCGCCGGCAATCCGCGCGGCGGCCGCGGACCTGCCGGACCTTGCCGATATCCGCGGCCAGGAAAGCGCCAAGCGGGCGCTGGAAGTGGCAGCGGCCGGCAACCACAATCTCCTGATGGTCGGCCCGCCGGGCTCGGGAAAGTCCATGCTGGCCGCGCGCCTTGCCGCCATCCTGCCGCCGCTCTCGCCGCGGGAGCTGCTGGAGGTCTCGATGATCCATTCCATCGCCGGCCAGCTTTCCGGCGGCCGGCTTTCGGATCGCCGGCCCTTCCGCGCGCCGCATCATTCCGCCACCATGGCCGCGCTCGTCGGCGGCGGGTCGCGGGCAAGGCCGGGCGAGGTCTCGCTGGCCCATAACGGCGTGCTCTTCCTCGATGAACTGCCGGAATTCTCGCCCCAGGCGCTCGATGCGCTGCGCCAGCCGCTCGAGACCGGGGAATGCATCATCGCCCGGGCGAACCACCGGGTGAGCTATCCCGCCGCCATGCAGCTCGTCGCGGCGATGAACCCCTGCCGCTGCGGCATGGCGGGCGAACCCGGCCGGACCTGCGCCCGCGGCCCGCGCTGCATGAGCGACTACCAGGCCCGCATTTCCGGCCCGCTGATGGATCGCATCGACATCCGCATCGACGTGCCGGCCGTCTCGGCGACGGATCTCATCCGCCCGATGGCCGCCGAGGCCAGCGAGACCGTCGCCCGCCGCGTCGCCCGTGCCCGTGCCCTGCAGGTCGACCGCTACGCCCGGCTCGGCATGGCCTCCGTCACCAGCAATGCGCGCGCCTCGACCGCGCTCGTCGAAAAGGTGGCGGAGCCCGATCCCGGCGGTCTCCAGCTCCTGCGCGATGCGGCGGAGAAGATGCATTTTTCCGCGCGCGGCTACCACCGCATCCTCAAGGTCGCCCGCACGCTCGCCGATCTCGACGAGGCGCCCGTCGTCGGCCGCATTCATCTGGCGGAGGCGATCTCCTATCGCATCGCCGGCGAGCGGCTCTCCGCGGCGGCGTGAGTTTTCGGGAAGAAGGCAGCGGTCCCGCCGAAGGAGAGTGAGAGCGTGGGTCTGGTATGCCGATGCCCTATGCGGGCATGGCTCAGCCTTGCCGATCGGGCACGGACGAACGGTTCACCCGCCGGCGGGCGGTCCCGCGGGGTCCTTGCAGACGGCTTCGATGCGGTGCCCGTCCGGGTCGATGATGAAGGCGGCATAATAGGTCGGGCCGTAGGGGAGGCGCAGTCCGGGCGCGCCGTTGTCGCGCCCGCCCGCGGCAAGGGCGGCCCGGTGGAAGGCATCGACCGCGCCGCGGCTCGGTGCGGCAAAAGCGACGTGGAAGCCCGGCCCCGGCGCGGCGGCGGCCGTGCCGTGATCCTTCAGGCAGAGCTTGTCGCCGCCGCCGGGCAGGCCGTAGCCGACAGCCTGGCCCGGCTCGCCGGGGCGGATATCCGACCAGACCCGCGCGTAGCCGAGCGGCGCAAGAGCCGCGTCATAGAACGCGGCCGCGCGAAGAATGTCGCAAACGCCGAGGGAAAGGTGATGGAGCATGAGGGAGGGGGCCGGGAACGGCCCGCCGTGCGCACGGCGCAGCGGGCCGGAGGGCGTCAGCCGCCGAGGCCTTCGAAGAGCGCGGTGGAGAGGTAGCGCTCGGCGAAGGAGGGGATGATGACGACGATGGTCTTGCCGGCATTTTCCGGGCGGCTGCCGACCTTGGCGGCGGCGGCGAGCGCGGCGCCGGAGGAGATGCCGACCGGCACGCCTTCCAGCCGCGCCACGAGGCGGGCGTTTTCGAAGGCCTCGTCGTTTGTCACGGTCACGACCTCGTCATAGATCGCCGTGTCGAGGATCGCCGGGGCGAAGCCGGCACCGATGCCCTGGATCTTGTGCGGGCCGGGATTGCCGCCGGACAGGACCGGGCTGTCGGCCGGCTCGACGGCGACGACCTTGAGGCCGGGCTTCTTCGCCTTCAGCACCTGGCCGGCGCCGGTGATCGTGCCGCCGGTGCCGATGCCGGAAACGAGGATGTCGACCGCGCCGTCCGTGTCGTTCCAGATCTCCTCGGCCGTCGTCCGGCGATGGATCTCGGGGTTGGCCGGATTTTCGAACTGCTGGGGAATGATCGCGCCGGGAATGGTGGCGGCCAGTTCCTCCGCCTTGGCGATCGCGCCCTTCATGCCCTTCGGCCCCTCGGTCAGCACCAGTTCGGCGCCGAGCAGCGCCAGCATCTTGCGCCGCTCGATCGACATGGTCTCGGGCATGGTGAGGATGAGGCGATAGCCCTTGGCGGCGGCGGCGAAGGCGAGGGCGATGCCCGTATTGCCCGAGGTCGGCTCGACCAGCGTCGAGGTGCCGGGCGTGATCTTCCCGTCGGCCTCGAGCGCCTCGATCATCGCCACGCCGATGCGGTCCTTCACCGAGGCGATCGGGTTGAAGAATTCGAGTTTTGCAAGAAGGGTGGCCGAAACGCCCTTTTCCCTGGCGAACTTGTCGAGCCGCACGATGGGCGTGTCGCCGATCGTCTCGGTGATGGAGGCGTAGATACGGCCGCGGCCGGGTTTGCGGGTGTCGGTCATCGGATGCTCCCTCGGTTCTCGTTCCGCAAAAGATAGGAGCGAATGGCGCCGGAGACGAGTCCGGATTTCGCGACAAAAGCGCCGAAAGCGGAATAATCCCGCACTGAGAGCAATTCCGGCAAAGGGGTGCAGCGGTTTTGCGCCCGGAAATGCGCCGGAACAAACAGATAGAGCGCTTTTGCGATTTGGGAAAAGCGGAAACGCTAGCGGCGCAAAACCGGATGGTCCTTCACGCCGCGCGGGTCGCGATATAGGCGGCGGTGCCGGCGAGAATGCCGGCGGCGATCCGGTTCATCCGCTGCAGCGCCTTCGGCTGCCTGAGGAGAAGCCGGGCGCGCGAGGCGAGCGCGATATAGGGCACGAGCACGACGATGAGCACCACGAAGGTCGCGGCAAGCAGCATGCCGTAATCCTCGAGGCCGATCGCCTCAAGATCGACCAGCGTCGGCACCAGCGCGACGTAGAACAGCATGGTCTTCGGATTGCCGAGCGTCACGAACAGGCCGGAAAGGAAGGACAGGGTCATGCTCGTCGAGGCGCGCGCCTCGATATCCTGCGGGATGAGGCCGCTCGTCCAGAGCTTCCAGGCGATGTAGCCGAGATAGAGCGCGCCGGCGATCTTGATCAGCATGAAGGTCGTGGTGAAGGTCTGGGCGATGAAGGCAAGGCCGAGGATGACCGCCGTCAGGTAGAGCATGTCGCCGAGGATGAGGCCGAGGCCCATGAAGAAGGTGGGCCGGAAACCCGAGCCGAGCGCCCGCGCGACGATCGCCGTGATGCCGGGACCGGGAATGATGGCGGCGATGAACAGGGCACCGCAATAGGCAAGCAGGACGGCGACGGTCATGACGGACTCCAAGGAACCGCGCTTTTCTAGCGCAATTCCGGCAAAAGTGCGAAGCGGTTTCGCGCCCCGAATGGTACAAGATGAAAGCGCATCGCGCCCTGCGGTTTGCCGGCGCGCTATCTCGGCCAGCCCGTCAGGCGGGCGCTCCGCCTCGGTTCGCGCGGCGCCTTCGACATGCGGGCGTTGCTGCACGACGGAACGCGAAAACTCTTCCTCATGGGGTTTCCTGCCGGTCTTCTTGACCCCGGATCGGCCTTCCGGCCGGCTCCATCGCCCCCTGCTTACCACCCGGCCGCGCTAGCTTGTTCACACGGCGTCGAGTGATGGACACGCTGCTGGCGCCGCTGGTCAGAACGCGGCCATCGGTGCCAGCGCGAAAGGCTGCTCCGGCGCGAGGTCTTCCGCCGCGCGCAGCATGAGCACCATGTCGCCTTCGTCCGGCACGGCCGTGCCCGCCCAGTCGAGGTGATCGGGCGCGAAGTGCGCGGTGACGCTGGCAGGTGCAAGCTGCAGGCTCGCCAGGATGTCCGCGAGGCTCGGAATGCGTGCGCCGACGACATCGAGGAGATCGAAGCCGCCGTCCTCGCCCATCTGCCAGGCGATCGCGGCATTCGCCTCTTCCATCAGGTCGAGCCTGAGGTCCGGCATCAGCGCGGCGTTGAAAAGGAACATTTCCTTCTGCCTGAGGGGTGCGAAGCGATCGGACACCGGCCGGCGGCCGTCGAGCAGGCGGCCGAGCAGTGTGACATCCGTCTCGCTTTCGATATCGAGCCGCCGGAGCGGTCCGGCCTGACCGCCCGTCGGCGCCGGTCCGGAGAAACGATGCTGCGCCAGCGCGCGAAAACCGTGGCGATGGTAGAGGTCCGGCGTATCGGTCAGAAGCGCGACGGCCTCGAACCCTTCCGCATCGCAGTGCCGGAGCGCCGCTTCCATGACATCGCGATAGAGTCCCTTGCCGCGGTATTCCGGCCGCACGGCGCCCGATTGCAGGCCCGCGGCGCGCATGAAGGTGCCGTTGACGACAAGCGGCAGGGAAAACGCGCTGATATTGGCGATGCAGCGGCCGGCATCGTCGAACCAGGCGAAGGGCATGCTCGTCGGGTCCGGCCCGCCGAGCCGGTCGATCACCGTCACGTCGATGTCGAAGATGTCTTCGAGGAGGCCGGCAAGCGCCCGCCAGGCGGCGCCGTCGCCGAAATAGTCCGCGCGGAAGGAAAGGCCCTCGCGGTCGGGCATGGCCCTAGAGCACGCCGGTGGAGCCGAAGCCGCCGGCGCCACGGGTGGTCTCGCCCGCCGTCTCCACCTCGCGCACGGCGACCTGCGTGACCGGCGCGATCACCATCTGCGCGATGCGCATGCCGCGCTCGATGACGAAGGGCTCCTCGCCGAGATTGACGAGCAGCACCTTCACCTCGCCGCGATAGTCGCTGTCGATCGTGCCGGGCGTGTTGAGGCAGGTGATGCCGTTCTTGAAGGCAAGGCCGGAGCGGGGGCGGACCTGTCCCTCGTAGCCGGCCGGGATCTCGAAGACGAAGCCGGTCGGCACCAGGGCGCGCTGGCCGGGCGGCAGCGTCAGCGGCTGGTCTTCCGCCACGGCGGCGCGCAGGTCCATGCCGGCGGCGCCGCCGGTCTCGTAGGCGGGAAGCGCGATGCCCGCGCCATGCGGCAGGCGGAGAAGGCAGAGCGTGGGCTGGGTGGGGGCATGTGCGTTCATGCGCCCATAAGCCGGCCGCAGTCCCACCCCGTCAATTGCATCTTCCCGGCGGAGCCTGTAAAGACCGCGGCAACTCACAGGATATTGCAGAAAATGGCCGAAACCCTTGCAGAGGCGGTCTCCCGCCGCCGCACCTTTGCGATCATCGCGCACCCGGACGCCGGTAAGACGACTCTCACGGAAAAGCTGCTGCTTTTCGGCGGCGCCATCCAGCTCGCCGGCGAAGTGAAGGCGAAGAAGGACCGCATCCAGACCCGCTCGGACTGGATGAAGATCGAGCGTGAACGCGGCATCTCCGTCGTCACCTCGGTGATGACCTTCGAATATGACGGCAACGTCTTCAACATTCTCGATACGCCCGGCCACGAGGACTTCGCCGACGACACCTACCGCACGCTGACGGCGGTGGATGCGGCCGTCATGGTCATCGACGCCGCCAAGGGCATCGAGCCGCGCACGCTGAAGCTGTTCGAGGTCTGCCGCCTGCGCGACATCCCGATCATCACCTTCGTCAACAAGATGGACCGCGAAAGCCGCGACCCGTTCGAAATCCTCGACGAGGTGGAGGAGAAGCTGGCGCTCGACACCGCCCCGGTCACCTGGCCGGTCGGCCGCTCGAAGACCTTCTGCGGCTCCTATCACCTGGCCGACCGCACCTTCCGCGGCTCGGACACGCAGGTGCAGCCGACGAAGATCGACGACCCGGCGGTGGTGGCGAAGAACCTGCCGGAAAACGAGCGGGCCGCCTTCACCGAGGAGCTCGAGCTCGCCCGCGAGGCCTGCCGGCCCTACGACCAGGCGGCCTTCCTGGAGGGGCACATGACGCCGGTCTTCTTCGGCTCGGCGCTCCGGAATTTCGGCGTTCGCGACCTTATCAACGCGCTCGGCGCCTTCGCGCCGCCGCCGCGCGACCAGGTGGCGGATGTGCGCAAGGTCCATGCCTCGGAAGACAGGATGACAGCCTTCGTCTTCAAGATCCAGGCGAACATGGACCCGAACCATCGCGACCGCATCGCCTTCGCCCGCGTCTGCTCCGGCATGCTGGAGCGCGGCATGAAGGTGCGCCTTGCCCGCACGGGCAAGACGATCGGCCTTTCGGCCCCGCAGTTCTTCTTCGCCTCGCAGCGCCAGCTCGCCGATACGGCCTATGCCGGCGACGTGGTGGGCATCCCCAACCATGGCACGCTCCGGATCGGCGATACGCTGACGGAAGGCGAGGCGCTGGTCTTCGAAGGCGTGCCGAACTTCGCGCCGGAAATCCTGCGCCGCGTGCGGCTGGAGGATGCGATGAAGGCCAAGAAGCTGAAGGAAGCGCTCCAGCAGATGGCGGAGGAGGGCGTCGTGCAGCTCTTCTCGCCGGAAGACGGCTCGCCCGCCATCGTCGGCGTCGTCGGCGCGCTGCAGCTCGACGTGTTGAAGGAGCGGCTTTCGGCGGAATACGGCCTGCCCGTCTCCTTCGAGATGTCGCGCTTTTCCGTCTGCCGCTGGATTTCGTCGGACAGCGCGGCGGAGCTGGACAAGTTCGTCACCCAGCGCCGCGGCGATATCGCCCGCGACCTCGACGGCGACCCGGTCTTCCTGGCGCAGGATGCCTTCTCGCTGCGCTACGAGGCGGAACGCTATCCGGCGATCAAGATGGTCGCCATCAAGGAATACCACGTCACCAAGGCCTGAGCGGGCGGGGTCACCCGCCCACGAGCCCAGGAGGCGCGCTTCCGGTTCCATATGCGATTGCCCTGCCACGGGTGGGGAGAAGGATGCATGGTGCCGGTGGCAAATGCGCCACGACGCCACTTTCGGCGTGACAGGCGCCGCGTCATTTGCGAAAACCCGTTCAAGACAGGGGCGTCCGTCGCAAGGCGGGCTGAGAAGCACCCTTTGAACCTGAACCGGATCATGCCGGCGGAGGGAGTCGAACGGGTGCCGCATCGCCGCCACCCCGAGGCCGCCCCTGCCGGGAAGGAGGCGAGATGGCCGACACAATCGCAAACATTCTCTCGATCGCGGGCTCCGATCCCTCGGGCGGCGCCGGCATCCAGGCGGATCTCAAGACGTTCGCCGCGCGCGGCACCTATGGCATGGCGGCGCTGACGGCCCTGACGGCGCAGAACACGCAGGGCGTTTCCGGCGTGCATCTGGTCCCGCCCGACTTCGTGGCGGCGCAGGTCGCCGCGGTTTTCGCCGATATCCGGGTGGATGCGGTGAAGATCGGCATGATCGCCTCGGCGGAGATCGCCGAAGCGGTGGCGGCCGCCTTGTCGCCGCATCGCGCGGTGCCCATCGTGCTCGATCCGGTCATGGTCGCCAAGGGCGGGGCTTCGCTCCTGGCGCAGGAGGCCGTGGCCGCACTGACGCGCCAGCTCCTGCCGCGCGCAAGCGTGCTCACGCCGAACCTGCCGGAGGCGGCCGCCCTCCTTCGTGAGGCGGAGGCCGTGGACCGGGCCGGCATGGAGGACCAGGCAAGGCGGCTGCTCGACCTCGGGCCGAAGGCGGTGCTGCTGAAGGGCGGGCACCTGCCGGGCAGCGAGAGCCCGGATGTGCTCGCGACGCCCGATCGGCTGCACTGGTTCGAGGGCGTGCGGGTGCTGACGCGCAACACGCATGGCACCGGTTGCTCGCTGTCGAGCGCGATCGCCGCCGAGCTCGGCAAGGGGCAGGCGCTCGCCGATGCCGTGGCGGCGGCCAAGCGCTTCATCGCCGGTGCCGTGCGCCTGTCGGATGCGCTGACCGTCGGCTCGGGCCACGGTCCGCTGCATCATTTCCATCAGTCCGGCAACTGATCGGTCAGCGATCGGCCAGCGCGAGCCGGAGGCCCATCAGGCCGAGGGCGGCGGCGAAGCTGCGCTGCATCCAGACGATGACCGCCGGCCGGCTCAGCACCTGCCGGCGCAGGCCGGCGGCGAGCGCCCCATAGCCGACGAAGACGAGGAAGGTGAGGGCCATGAAGACGCCGCCGAGGAAAAGCATCTGGCCCGTGGCAGCGCCGGAGGCGCTCGCCGGGATGAACTGCGGCAGGAAGGCGAGGAAGAACAGCGAGAGCTTCGGGTTGAAGATGTTGGTGAGGATGCCCTTGCGCACGATCCTCAGCGCATTGCCGGCCGGTGCCTGCTCCGGCCCGACATCCAGCGCATTGCTGTCCTTCAGCAGGCTCCAGGCGATGAACAGGAGATAGGCGACGCCGACATAGCGCAGCACCTCGAAGGCGAGCGCGCTGGCATGCAGCACGGCGGCAAGGCCGACCACGCTGGCGAGGATATGCGGAACGATGCCGAGCGTACAGCCGAAGGCGGCCAGGACGGCGGCGCGGAACCCGCCGCTGATGCCGAGCGCCAGCGTATAGATCACGCCGGTGCCCGGCAGGAGGATGACGACGAGCGAGGTGATGAGGAGTTCTAGGGTCATGTCCGGTCCCGTGCGGTTTGAAAGGCGGCAGGGAACACCGGAAGGGCGCCGGGGGTCTTGAACGAAATTGCGGCCGCTCAGGCGCGCGCGGCGAGAAAGGCGCCGGGCGTATAGCCGTAGCGGCGGGTGAAATTGCGCGTCATGTGACTCTGGTCGGCAAAGCCGGCTTCGATGGCGGCCTCGGCAAGCGGGGTGCCGGCCGCGATCAGCCGGCGGGCAAGCTCGGTGCGGCGCTGGAGCAAGTAGGCATGCGGCGTCAGGCCGGTGAGCCGGGCGAAATCGCGCACCAGCCGGAAACGGCCGAGCCCGCAGTCGCCGGCAAGGTCCTCCAGCGTCACCGCCAGGGCCGGGTCGGCGTCGAGCCGGTCGCGGGCACGACCGATGGCCGCCGGACCATCCTGCCGCGGCGCCTCTTCGCGCAGCACGGCGGCGAGCAGCAGGAGAAGCTGTTCCTCGCGGCCGAGCGCGTCGGCGCCGGCGTCAAGAAGCAGGGCGAGCAGCCGGGAAACCAGGCCTGCGATGCGCCCGTCGTCCAGCACCGGCGCGTAGAACTCCTCGCGCGGGCGCCCTTCGAAAATATCCTCCGCCGCCGCGCGGACGAGCGCCGGCTCCAGATAGAGCATGCGCCAGGCGCGTGGGGCATCGCCGAGCGGCGCGCCGTCATGCACCTCGCCGGGGTTGACGGTGATCGTGTTGCCGGCCGCCGCCTCCACCAGACCGCGTCCGCTCGTCGATTTCTGCGCGCCGCGCTCGATGAGGCCGATGCCGTAGGTCTCGTGGGTGTGGCGCGCGAACGTATGCCGGCTGTCGGCGAAGACCGCCTCGATGCCCTCCACGCCCGTTCGCACGATCCGGAAGCGCTCCGTCGCCATGGCTCAATCCCTCGCGACGCCGGGAAGCGCCGCCGTCTCGCCGAACCAATCGAGGGCCGAACGGCACCAGATCTGGCGCGTCGGTTTCAGCGCCGCACGCTGGTTGATGCTGCCCCAGCGGATGCCCCAGGTCGCGGCGTCCTCGCCGGTGCCTGTCGTGAACAGCGGCGCGCCGCATTCGGGACAGAAATATTGCAGGCGCTTGCGGCCGTTCCCGGCGGTCTTCGTGTAGAGTTTCGGCGGGTTGCCGGTAAGGCGCACCGTCTCGCGCGGGGCGCTCGCGGTGACGCGATAGGGCGAGCCGGTCAGCCGCTGGCAATCCGTGCAATGACAGATGGAGACCGCCTCCGGGTCGATCTCGGCCTCGTAGGTCACGAAGCCGCAATGGCATTGGCCGTCGATCCGCATGGTCTATCCTTCCGCCGCGGGATTGGGCGGAAGGATAGGGTTTCGCGGCCGCGCGTCAATGCGCCGGCGTGAGGAAGGTGCGGCTCTGCAATTCGCGCAACGCCCGGCCGTTGTCCGCGAAACCGGCCGGCGAGGACAGGGGCCGTTCGCAAAACGCGTGTTCCGCCGGAAACTGTGCCCTGGCCCGCCTTCATCATAATGACACGCACGGTTTCGGCCCGTTTACATTCGTTAACGCATTTTTACCCATTTGCGTTGAAAATCCGGGCAGTGCCATGGTTAATGCGTCGGATCCATCACCGGTTCGTGCCGGTCTTCGAAAGCGAGAATAGCGTCATGTGCCGTTGGGCAGCCTATCGCGGAGAGCCGCTTTTCCTTGAGGAACTGGTGTCCTCGCCTGCCCATTCGCTGATCGAGCAATCCCACTGCGCCACCCGCGCCAAGACGGCGACCAATGGCGACGGTTTCGGCATCGCCTGGTATGGCGAGCGCCCGGAGCCCGGCCGCTACCGCGACATCCTGCCGGCCTGGTCGGATTGCAACCTCAGAAGCATCGCCAGGCAGGTGCGCTCGCCGCTCTTTCTTGCCCATGTGCGCGCCGCGACGGGCGGCGGCACGCGGCGCGACAACTGCCATCCCTTCGTCCACGGCGTCTGGTCCTTCATGCACAACGGCCAGATCGCCGATTTCGAGCACCTGCGCCGGCCGCTGGAAACCATGCTGGACAACGATCTCTACACGGCCCGCACCGGCTCGACGGATTCCGAGCTGCTGTTCCTGCTCGCCCTGCAGTTCGGCCTTGCCCGCGATCCGCTCGGCGCCATGGCCGAGACGATCGCCTTCGTCGAGCGGCTCGCCGCCCATCTGGAGCGCCGCGTGCTCGTACGCTTCACCGCCGCCTTCACCGATGGCGACCAGCTCTATGCGGTGCGCTATGCGACGGACTATGCCGCGCCGACGCTCTATGCCGCGCCGATGGGTGCGACGGGCGGCTACTGCCTGGTCTCCGAGCCGCTGAACGACGACACGGAAGCCTGGGTGGAGATCCCCGACGGCAGCGCCGTCGTGCTCGGCGAAAACGGCGTCGACGTGCGCATCTTCTCCCCCGCCGGCCGGCCGGCGCAGGCGATGGAAGGGCGTCTCGCCCTCGTCAGGTAAGCCGTTCGGCGATCCAGCCGGCAAGGCGGCCGGCGACATCATCCTTCGAAAGATCCGGCCATTGCTCGACGCCGCCGGCGGTGATCAGCTTCACGCTGTTGCGCGTGCCACCCATGATGCCCGTTTCCGGCGAGACGTCGTTGGCGACGATGAGGTCGGCGCCCTTCTTCTGCAGCTTCACGCGGCCGTTGCTCTCGACATCCTGCGTCTCGGCGGCAAAGCCGACGACGACCTTCGGGCGCTTGGCGTGGTGGCCGACGGTCTTCAGGATGTCGGGGTTCTCGGCGAGCATCAGCGGCGGCGGGCCTTCGCCCGGCTGCTTCTTGATCTTCTCCGTGTTCGGCGTCGCCACGCGCCAGTCGGCGACGGCCGCGACCATGACGGCGATATCCGCCGGCAGCGCCGCGAGCACTGCCTGCAGCATCTCCTCCGCCCGCTCGACCTTCACCACCGTGACGCCCGGCGGATCGCCGAGCGTGACGGGGCCGGACACCAGTGTCACCTCGGCCCCGAGCCGGGCGAGCGCAGCGGCGATGGCATGGCCCTGCCGGCCGGAGGAGCGGTTGGCGATGTAGCGCACGGGGTCGATCGGCTCATGGGTCGGGCCGGAGGTGACGACGGCCTTGCGGCCGGCGAGCGGCCTTGCCCCGCCGTCGAGCAGGCCTTCCACCGCTGCGACGATCTCCAGCGGCTCGGCCATGCGGCCAAGGCCGGCCTCGCCACCTTCCGCCATCTCGCCGGCATTGGGGCCGATGAAGGCGAGCCCATCCCCCCGCAGCGTGGCAACATTGCGCCGTGTCGCCGGATGCGCCCACATCTTCGGGTTCATGGCCGGGGCCAGCAGCACCGGCCGGTCGGAGGCAAGCAGCACGGTGGAGGCGAGGTCGTCGGCAAGGCCGTTCGCCATCTTCGCCATCAGGTCGGCCGTGGCGGGGGCGACGACGACGAGGTCGCAATCGCGCGCCAGCCGGATATGCCCGACATCCTGCTCGTCCTCGCGGGAAAACAGGTCGGTATAGACATGGCCGGCCGAAAGCGCGCCGACGGCAAGCGGCGTGACGAACTGCTGCGCGCCCGCCGTCATGACCGGACGAACCTCCGCGCCGCGCTCGCGCAGCCGGCGGATGAGGTCGAGGCTCTTGTAGGCGGCGATGCCGCCGGACATGACGAGGAGGATGCGTTTTCCAGCAAGCGGCATGGCGGGTCCTAGGCAATTCCAGCAAAAGCGCTGAAGCGGTTTTGCCCCCGGAATTGCATGAAGACAAGACACTGGAGCAATTCCAGCAAAAGTGCGCGGCGGTTTTGCGTTTGGAATAGCGCAAAAACAAAGAGATAGAGCGTTTCCGCGCTTCGAAGGCGCGCGGAAAGCGCTTGGCTCATGACGCGCACGACCCATCCCCGGCAGAACGGTCGCCCCGTCCTATCCCGTTGCGGCGGCATTTCCAGGTCCTGGCCCGGCGGCGGTTCCCCAAACCGCCTCATCCGGCCGGCAAGGCGCCTAGTGGCAGACCTTCACCCGCTTGATGACGAGGTTGCCGTAGTAGTCGTATTTCTTGACCTTCTTCCAGACGCACTTCGGCTTGTGGCCGTAATAGTGCGTGGCAAGCTCGACGGTGCCTGCCGGCCGGATTGTCGCGGCATCCGGCATCATGCCGGCGAGCGACGGTGCGGCGGATGCACCGAAGGACAAGGCGGTAATGGCGATGGAAACAAGGATATTGCGCATGGACGGCTCCCCTCTGGCCCTCTGGAGAATACGGTCTTGCAATGCGATGCGCCGGTAAATCCGACTTTCCTAAAGTAGCATCTTTCCCGGGCTGCGGAAACAGATATGACGGGCCAAGACCGGGTGGGTCTGCCCTCAGGCGCCGTCGTCCGGAATGTTCAGCACATGGCCGCAGGCCTTGCAGTGCACCGCATCGGCCTCATGGCGCGAAAGGCCGCATTGCGGGCAGGGGAAGGTCACCTTGTAAGGCCGCACGATCGCCTGCGCGAGCCGCACGAAGAGCGAGATGCCGATGATCATCGTGACGATGGAGGTGAGCTTTCCCAGCGTGCCGGGCAGGGTGATGTCGCCGAAGCCGGTGGTCGTGACGGTGGCGACGGAGAAGTAGAGCGCATCGACGAAGCCTTCGAAGCCCTCCGCGCCGTAGAAGAAGTTGCTGTAGACGAAGCCGGTGACGAGGAAGAGGAAGACGAGGAAGTTCACGCAGGCCTGGATGACCTCTTCCTTGTCGCCGTGCCCGATGCGGTGCAGCGTCAGCGTGACGAGCTTGCTCTGGCTGATCGCCCAGATGCGCAGGACGCGCAGGAAGGCGAAATTGTGGAGCTGGCCCGGAAAGAGCAGGGTGCCGAGCACGACGATATCGACGCAGGTCATCGGCCGCAGCGCCCAGTAGCGCAGGTTCGGCGCGATCAGCGCCCGCGCGGCCAGCTCGAAGGCGATGACGGCGGCGATGACATAGTCGACGATGATATAGGCCGGTCCCTTGCGCAGATACGGGCCTGCGACGAAGAAGCCGAGGATTGCGATATCGACGAGGAGCATGGCCGCCTGGAAGCGGATCGCCTCCCGGTCGCGGCCGAAATAGAGCCCGCGCAACTGCCGGCGCACCCGTTCGAGAAAGGGCTGCGGCTCAGTCGCGCTCAACGGGTCGTCGCTCATCGCTGAAAGACTAGCGCCCGCCGGATGCCGGTCAAGCGCCCCCTCAGAACCGCGCCTTCATCGTCGCGAGGAAGGTGCGGCCGGGGCCCGGCAGGCGATCGGCCATGTCGATGTCGTTGTCGAAGATGTTCAGCACGCTGAGGCCGGCCTCCAGGTGCCCGCTCTCCGATTTCCAGGTCAGCGCGGCGTCGGTGGTCCAGTAGCTGTCGAGCGTCTGGCCGCTTGGTGCGCCGTTGACATAATAGTGCGAGCCGAGCCGCGGACCGACGAAGCTCTGGGCGAGCGTCGCCGTCCAGCGCGCGGGGTGCACATAGGTCAGGCCCACCTGCGCCACATAGTCGGGCACCAGCGGCACGTCGAAGGAGGAATCCCAGCCGGTCGTGGTGTCCTTGCTGGCGTTCCAGGTGAAGGAGCCGAAGGCGCCGAGGCCATCGCCGACCCAGTAGTTGGCGCTGATCTGCAGGCGGTCGATCTTGCCCGTGTCCGTCAGGAAGCTCGCCATGAAGTCTTCCGGCGTCAGCGTCAGGCCGTTGAAGCGCAGGTGCTGGTATTCGACCGCGGTGAAGAAGCGCTCGTTCCACTCGGCGTCCCAGCGCACCGCCGTCGTCCGCGTCTGCCCACCGCGGAAGAGCGGCAATTCCATCGGGGCAAGGCCGACCGTCGTGACGGGCGAGAGCGTGTAGTTGCTGGCGAACTGCGTATCCTGCCGATAGTAGGCGCGCAGCCAGTGGCTGTCGTTCGGCGCGAAGGCGATGCCGGCCCGGTAGTCGACCGGTCCCCAGCGCGGGCTGTCGCCGTCGAAACGCGACTGGAAGGCGCCCGCCTGCACCTGCAGGCTGTCGGAAAGCGCCAGATAGCCGTCGATATAAGCCCGCGTCGCCGAACTGCCGCCGTCGGCATCGCCGAGGTCCTCGATCACGCCTGTCGTCAGGTTGGTGGCGGTCGTCGAGATGTGGAAGTCGCTTTCCGCCGCCTCCATGCCGTAGCGCAGCGTCAGCGGGCCGATGCCCAGCAGATGACCGACGCCATAGGTGAAGACGTCCTCCCGAGACGTGTCAGCGATGCGATAGGTGATCGGGGGAGTATCTTCGTTCTCATCGTCGTCGACGATCGAGCGGTATCGGGTCAGGTCGTCCGTGCGGCGGTTGACGGCGAAGGCCTGCAGCACGTTCCGCTCGCCGATGACATGGCTCCAGGCGACGCCGAGCTCGGTGGTATCCGTCACGCTGTCGTTGAAGGGCGCGGGATTGGAGGTCTGGCCCGGATAGCCGACCTCCTGCCGGATCCTGTTGCCGAAGAGATAGACGCTGTCCGTCAGGGTCGGCTTGATGCCGATGCGGAAGAGCCCGCCCAGAAGATCGTTCTCGTCGTTTTCGCGCGCGCTCTCCGGCCGGGTGATATCGCCCTGGAGATAGTAGCTGACCGGCACGGGCGTGTAGCTCGTGCCCTGGAGCAGGATGTCGCTCGCCCAGCCGGTGGCGGCGCCGTAGTTCGAGAGGGTCCCGCCGAGCGAGGCTTCGAAGAAGTTGCGGGTCTCCAGGCTGTTGCGCTTTTCCTCCGAGGCGACCGACAGGGGCGCGAACAGCCGCGCCTGAAGCTCCGATGCGATGGAGGAGCCGCCGGAGGAGGAACGGTCGAGGCCGGAGAGCGGCGTGTTGACGAAGGGACTGCCGCCGCCCGCCGTCGCCTCGTCGACATAGGTCGTGGAGACGAAGGGATCGTAGGACCGGTCGGCATAGAATTGGCCCCATTCGGTCAGGCCGATATTGTCGAGCGTCACGCCGAGATAGGAGGAGACCTGCCGGTTGGTGTCGTAGCCGGAATAATAGCCGCCGCGCGCCTGCCGGCGGCGCAGCGCCTCGCGGGCGTTGATGATGGCGTCGTCGGCGCGGAACTCGTCGATCGCGATGCCGGCGCGGATGAGGGCGATGCTCGGATTGTCGCGGTCGAAACGGTCGGCATTGTCGAGCGCCTGGGCGGTCTCGGCATCGGCGCCGCTCTGGTAGCTGGCGATGGCAAGGCCGATCAGCGCGTCGCCGGCGGTCGGGTTGACGGCGGCAGCCTTCTGCAGGACCTTTTCGCCCTCCGCGGTCCTGCCCATGCGCAGGAGATAGCGGCCCTTGGCGGCAAGCACGGCATAGGAGGTGGGATCGAGCGCCTCGGCGGCGTCGATCGCTTCTTTCGCCGCGGCCATCTGGTCGTTGTCCATCAGGAAGCGGGCGTGGTTGGCGTGCAGCGCGGCGTTTTCCGGGTTGAGGGCGATGGCACGCCGATGGGCGACGTTGGCCTCCACGATGGCGTTGCGGTCGCTCTTCAGGATGCCGATCTCGTTCCACACGGCATCGTCGCCGGGCGCGGCCTTCACCGCCCGGTCGAGCTCGGCAAGCGCGCCGTCGATGTCGCTCGACACGGTGGAGCGGAACCGCGCGCTGACGAGCAGATGGGCAGGATCGTCGGGATCGATCGCCTTCGCACGGTCGAGCGCCGCGCGCACCTCGTCGCGGTCGTCGAGTTCGTAGGCGAGGCTGGCGCGCATGGCGGGCAGGGCCGCTTCGTTCGGGAAGCGCGGCTCGGCCCTGCGGAGGAATTCGATCGCCTCGACCTGTCCCTGGAGGTTGGCGATGGCGGTCGCCTGGGCGATCGCCTCCCCGGCGGTCTCGGGCGTCTGGTTCAGCGACGGTGCTTTGGCCTCGGTGTCGGGGTTTTCCAGCGAGAGCGCGATCCACTCGCCGTAGCGCGCCATGGTGCGCCGCTCGCCGGAAAGATGCGGCATCGCCTTGCGGAACAGCCGGATCGCCTCGTCATACCGTGTGGCCTGGCCGGCGATCATCGCCTCGACCAGGCTGGCGCGGGCCTCCAGCGCGGCGGGAAGCGGGCGCGGCAGGCGGGAAAGGGCGGCCTCGGCGGCCGCCCTGCCGTCATAGGCGAGCGCCGTCTCTGCGAGCGTCAGCCAGTCCTCGCGGCTGCGGCCGGCCTCCGGCGTGTCGAGGATGCGCCGCCGCTCGGCGCGGGCCTTCGTGCTTTCCGTGCCGCTGACGGGCAGGCTCGCGAAGGTGCCGCGCACCTCGCTGTAGAGCAGGACCTGTTCGCGCTCCTTGAGATTGACGAGGATGTATTTGCGCGGCGCCTCGCCGATCCGCGCCACGGCGCCTTCGCCCTGGCCGACCGTCACCGTGCCTTGCGCGTTGGAAAGCTCCACCGTGCCTTCCAGCACGGTCAGCGTCGTGCGGTCGCCCTCGGCGCGCAGCGTCCAGTCCGTGCCGCGAATGGCGGCTGCCGCCGCGGGCGTATCGACGGTGAGCCCGCTGCCGCCGCGGTCCGCGCGGCCCCAGATCGTGCCGCCTTCGAGATTGAGCAGGCTGTCGGAGGCGCCGTCGATCTTGCGCACGCGCAGGACCGTCTCGCGCGCCATGCGCACCAGCGTGTTGTCGGCAAAACGGATGGCAAGGCTGCCGATGGCATTGGTGCGAAGCGTGTCGCCGGCGATGAGGTCCTGGTTGACCTCGACGCCGCGCCAATTGTCCACCTCGACGAAGCGCACCTCCTCGCCGGATTTGCGATCCACGACGGCGCCATCCACGGCCGAACCGCGCGGCAGGACCTCCGCACACGCCGGATAAGAGCCCGCAACGATCGCGAGGGCCGAAACGCCCAGCTTCAACACACGCATGTTTCTTGTTCGTCCACCCTCGAAGGCGACGATATGGATGCAATTTTTCGGTGTTGTCAACGCGGGGAAAGCAACCCGTCAGGCAAGTTTCCAGGCGATGTAGACGAGTGTTGCAGCAATGATCCACAGCGCCAGCCGGCCGGAGCGGCTGTGGCGGGCCTCGGACCGGCCGATCGCCTCGGCGGTCTCCGCATCGAAACGCAGGCCCTTTTCGGCCATGCTGGTGATGTCCTGCGACAGCTTTTCGGCCTTGGCGGCGATTTCCGGCGCCGCCTCGGCCAGCCGCAGGGCGGCATGCGCGCCGTCGCGCAGGTCCGTCAAAAGCCGCTTCGGCCCGAGATTGTCCCGGATCCAGTCGCCGACGACGCCTTCGGACGCCTTCCACATGTTGAAGCGGGGGTTCAGCGTGCGCGAGACACCCTCCACCACCACCATGGTCTTCTGCAGCATGACGAGTTCGGTGCGGGTCTCCATGTCGAAGAGCTCCGTCACCTCGAAGAGCAGGGTCAGGAGCTTTGCCATGGAGATGGTCTCGGCCGGCTGGCCGTGGATCGGCTCGCCGATGGCGCGGATCGCCTGGGCGAAGCTGGCGGTATCGTGGTGCGAGGGGACATAGCCCGCCTCGAAATGCACGTCGGCGACGCGCTGGTAGTCGCGCGTGATGAAGCCGTAGAGGATCTCGGCGAGGAAACGGCGCTCCTTCTTGCCGAGCCGGCCGACAATGCCCATGTCGACCGCGACGATGACGCCCTCGGGGTCGACGAAGAGATTGCCCTGGTGCATGTCGGCATGGAAGAAGCCGTCGCGCAGCGTATGGCGCAGGAAGGACTGGATCAGCGTATCGGCCAGCCTGTCGAGGTCGTGGCCGGCGGCGCGCAGCCCCTCGACGTCGGACATCTTGATGCCGTCGATCCATTCCATGGTGACGACGTCGCGCCCCGTGCGCTCCCAGTCGACCTTCGGCACGCGGAAGCCGGGATCGCTTGCGGTGTTCTCGCCGAGTTCGGAAAGGGCGGCGGCCTCCAGGCGAAGGTCCATCTCGACCTTGGTCGTCTGCTCCAGCGTGCGCGTCACCTCGACCGGCTTCAGCCGGCGCGTGTTGGGCAGCATGCGCTCCTGAAGGCGCGCGGCGGCATACATGGCTTCCAGGTCATGGGCGAAACGCTGGCGCACGCCGGGGCGGATGACCTTGACGGCGACCTTGCGCTCGCCGGTCGCGTCGCGCACCGTCGCGGGATGGACCTGCGCGATGGAGGCGGCGGCGATCGGGTCGCCGAAATTGACATAGAGGTCGTCGAGCGGCCGGCCGAGCGAGCCTTCCACCGTGGCGACGGCCGCTTCGCGCGGAAAGGTCGCCATGCGGTCCTGGAGGGCGGAGAGGTCGACGGCGATCTCGGCGCCGACGACGTCGGGCCGGGTCGCCAGGAACTGGCCCATCTTCACATAGGACGGGCCGAGGCGCTCGATGGCGCGGGCAAGGCGGTCGCTGCGGTCCTCCTTCGAGGCCCGGCGGCGCTCGAAGAGGCCGGCAAGCGTATGCGCGGTGCGCGCGAGCGGCGGCATGCCCTCCGTCGGCAGGGCCGAGACGACGCCCTCGCGCATGAGGACCCAGCCCACGCGGGCGAGCCGAAGATAGGCGCCGATAACACTCATGCGGGAAGGCGCTGCTGGGAGGAGGATCGGACCATGCTCACAGCTTCCAGCCCGAATGCAGCGCCGCGATGCCGCCGGTGTAATTGGTGAAGGTGACGCGGGAGAAGCCGGCGGCGCGGATCATCGCCGCGAAATCCTGCTGGTTCGGGAATTTGCGGATCGATTCGACGAGATACTGGTACGGCTCGGCATCCCCGGTGATCATCTTGCCGAACTGCGGGATCGCCTTGAACGACCAGGCTTCGTAGAACTGGTCGAGCAGCGGCATCTCCACCTCGGAGAATTCGAGCACGAGCAGCCGCCCGCCGCGCTTCAGGACGCGATAGGCTTCCGACAGCGCGACATCGATGCGCGGCACGTTGCGGATGCCGAAGGCGATCGTATAGGCATCGAAGCTGCCCGTCTCGAAAGGAAGCTCCTCCGCATTGGCCTCGACGAAATCGAGATTGGCGGAAAGGCCCTTCTTCGCCGCCCGGTCGGCGCCGACGGCGAGCATCGAGCCGTTGATGTCGAGCACGGTGGCATGGGCCAGCTTGTCGGAAGCCTCCACGATGCGGAAGGCGATGTCACCCGTGCCGCCGGCAACGTCGAGCACCCTGTAGGACGGGTCCTTGCGCGGGTTGAGGCTTGCGATCATCGCGTCCTTCCAGGCCCGGTGCAGGCCGGCGGACATGACGTCGTTCATGATGTCGTAGCGCTTGGCCACCTTGTGGAACACGTCGTTGACGAGCGCCTGCTTCTCGCCCTGCCGCACCTCGCGAAACCCGTAGGAGGTTTCCATGCCGCCGTCCGCGGATGTGCGCTGTTCCGTCATCGTCGTCTCCATGGGCCGGTCTGTCGCAGCCGGATTGCCGCAAAGACCATAGCGAATTGGCAAGGCCCGCGCTATCTCACGCACAGCGCCCGTCGCTTCGCCGGGTATATAGGACATAGATTGCCGAGAGGGAAATGCCGCGCCGCGGCAAATGCGCTCACGGTTAAGGTCCGTTGACATTCAGCCCGGAGCGAGCCGAAAAGGGCGTTTTTTGCAGGCCGTTCCGGGCCGAATGCCGGCGGGCCGCAAATCGAAGGAGACGATGATGCCGGAATTGCCGGAAGTGGAAACGGTGCGCCGGGGCCTTGCCCCCGTCATGGAGGGGGCGACGATCCGCCGGGCGGAGCTGCGCCGTCCGGACCTGCGCTTTCCCTTCCCGCCCGCCTTTTCCGAGGCTTTGTCCGGCCGCCGCGTCGTCTCGCTCGGCCGCCGCGCCAAATATCTGCTGATCGATATCGAGGGCGGCGACGTGGTGATCGCCCATCTCGGCATGTCCGGTTCCTTCCGGGTGGAGGGCGCCGAGCCGCCCGGCGATTTCCACATTCCCCGCAGCAAGGACGCGCGCCACGACCATGTCGTCTTCCACCTGGAGACGCCGAAGGGCGAGCGCCGCGTCATCTACAACGATCCCCGCCGCTTCGGCTTCATGGATCTTGCCCGGCGGGAGGACCTCGCCGCCCATGCCTTCTTCCGCGATCTCGGTGCCGAACCGACCGGCAACACGCTGGATGCCGACTACATCGCCGCCAAGTTCCGCGGCCGCCAGACGCCGCTGAAGGCCGCCCTGCTCGACCAGAAGAACATTGCCGGCCTCGGCAACATCTATGTCTGCGAGGCGCTGTGGCGCGCGCATCTTTCGCCGGAACGGCTGGCCGGCACGCTGGTCACGGCCGCGGGCAGGCCGAAGAAGGAGCTCGTCCTCCTCACCGAGGCGATCCGCCAGGTGATCGCCGATGCGATCGAGGCGGGTGGCTCGACCCTGCGCGACCATATCCGCGCCGACGGCTCGCTCGGCTACTTCCAGCATTCCTTCTCCGTCTACGACCGCGAGAAGGAGCCTTGCCGCACGCCCGGCTGCACGGGCACGATCGGCCGCATCGTGCAGAGCGGCCGTTCCACCTTCCATTGCGCCGCCTGCCAGAAATAAGACAGAGGAGAGAACCATGGCCTATGAAACCCTGCTGGTGGAGACGCGCGGACGCGTCGGCCTCGTCACGCTCAACCGGCCGCAGGCGCTGAACGCGCTGAACCGCAAGCTGCTCGACGAGCTGAAGGGCGTGCTCGCCGCCTTCGAGGCGGATGCCGGCATCGGCGCCATCGTCCTCACCGGCTCGGAAAAGGCCTTTGCCGCCGGCGCCGACATCAAGGAGATGCAGCCCTATGGCTTCGCCGACGCCATGGTGGAGGACCTTGCCGCCGGCTGGGACGACGTGGCGGCCTGCCGCAAGCCGATGATCGCCGCCGTCAGCGGCTTTGCGCTCGGCGGCGGCTGCGAGGTCGCCATGATGTGCGATTTCATCATCGCCTCCGAGACGGCGAAGTTCGGCCAGCCGGAAATCACGCTCGGCGTCATTCCCGGCATGGGCGGCACGCAGCGCCTGACGCGCGCCCTCGGCAAGGCGAAGGCGATGGACCTCATCCTCACCGGCCGGCTGATGGACGCGGCGGAAGCCGAGCGCGCCGGCCTCGTCGCCCGCGTGGTCGCGCCCGAAAGGCTGCTGGAGGAGGCGCTGGCCGCGGCGGAAAAGATCGCCGGCTATTCCCTGCCCGCCACCATGCTGGCGAAGGAGGCGGTGGGGCGCGCTTACGAGACCGTCCTTGCCGAGGGCATGCGTGCCGAGCGCCGGCTGTTCCATGCGCTCTTCGCCACCGAGGACCAGAAGGAGGGCATGGCGGCCTTCATCGAGAAGCGCAAGCCCGCCTTCCGGCATCGTTGACACCGCCGGGCGGCGTTTCTTGCAGAATCCGCGTTGACGTCGTCGTGGTTTCCGGCTATACGCCGCCCACAGTTTGGAAAGCCGAATTCCAAGGTTTTCCGATATTGCTCCCGAATTGCTTTGATGACAGGTCGCAGTGACCCGGCACGGCGAGGGTGGAGTTTGTGTCAGATTTCTGAAGAGAGGCATAAATGGCCAATACAACCTCGGCAAAGAAGGCGACCCGCAAGATCGCCGCGCGCACCGCAGTCAACAAGTCGCGCCGCTCGCGCGTCCGCAACTTCATCCGCAAGGTCGAAGAGGCCATCGCCTCCGGCGACCAGGCTTCGGCCGCTGCCGCTCTGAAGGCTGCCCAGCCGGAACTGATGCGCGCTGCCACGAAGGGCGTGCTCCATTCCAATACAGCATCCCGCAAGGTCTCGCGTCTGGCGAACCGCGTGAAGACGATGTCGGCCTGATAGCCCCATCGAGCTATGCAATATTAGAAAAAGCCCGGCGCTTGCGCCGGGCTTTTTCTTTGGTTTTTCGAACCTGCTATGGTTAATGTGCAAGGCTTGATCGTGTCAAAAGAGTGACGAAGAAAATCCTTTAAATTCAGTTACTTGCGGGAGGTTGGGTGACGTTCTCCCACCTTTCGTTGCGGGAGTTTGACAGCAATCTGAGTCAAGCGAATTTTTATTTTTTTCGTTTTTCAAGCCTTCCGAAAAGGACCCGAAAACAAAGCCATTGATTCCTAACAGATTCTCCTTTGGGCCCCTGATTCCGAGTCAGGAACGGGCTCGCGAGTCAACGGCCGCCCCTTAATTTTGCGTAAAATTCGTGATTGATCTTGGGGCCTGATCCTGCCTAAATGCTTTCCACAGGGGGCGCGGACACAGCCTTAAAACGATCGCCGACAAGACTGTCTCAAAAGGCAGCGGTGATTGTTTGTCTCCTGTGACGGAGCGGCTCCGCTTCGTAAAATCATCCAACCGGCAACGCTTGCCCCAGGTGCTTCACCGCACACTGGCGAGGGTTTTTGTGACTATTGGTTGCGTCGGTTGCAAGGGCCGTGAGGACGGCCGATGACGAGGGCATGCCCGCCGTACGCTCGACGAGGGAGTGAGCGGCGCGGCCACAGACGGGACTTGACGATCCGGTATGACAACGGATTCGATGGACCTGAATTGTGTTTGGGAAACAGGTTCATGCCGAATGTAGGGGGTCGGCATGATCGGGGCACCAGATCCCGGACCGGGCGATGGCTCGGCACGGCCGGGGGATGGCAAACATGAAAGGCGTCGGCAGGAATGCCGACGTGGCGAAGGAAGCATGAAAGGCGGCAAGATGCAGGTGAATACGGCCAGAACGGCTGGTGCATTCGCAAACGGGGAAAATGCACTCAAGGCGCTCCCGCAAGAAGGGGTGCAGGCGGCGGGGGTTCCATCCGAAATGAAGCAGGACGCGATTTTCGAGCGGGTCAGTGCGCGCCTTAAAGCGCAGGTTGGTCCGGACGTCTTCGCGAGCTGGTTCGGGCGGCTGAAGGTCCACTCCGTGTCCAAGAGCGTCGTGCGCCTGTCGGTGCCGACGACCTTCCTGAAGTCCTGGATCAACAATCGTTATCTCGATCTCATCACCAGCCTGTTCCAGCAGGAGGATGCCGAGATCCTCAAGGTGGAGATCCTGGTGCGCACCGCAACCCGCGGCGCCCGCACCGGTGCCGCCGAGGAGGCCGTCGTCGTCGAGCCCGCTGCGCCGCAGGCCCAGCCGCGCCGTCCGGCGAATGGCCCGCAGCCCGTCGCCAGCGTTGCCGCATCGGTTGCCGCCACGGCCCAGCCGCGTGCCCAGCATTCCGGCCCGCTCTTCGGCTCGCCGCTCGACCAGCGTTATACGTTCGATGCCTTCGTCGAGGGCACCTCGAACCGCGTCGCCCTTGCCGCTGCCCGCACGATCGCGGAAGCCGGGGCCGGCGCCGTGCGCTTCAACCCGCTCTTCGTCCATTCCAGCGTCGGCCTCGGCAAGACGCATCTCCTGCAGGCGATCGCGCTCGGTGCGCTGGCGAGCGCCCGCAACCCGCGCGTCGTCTACCTGACGGCCGAATATTTCATGTGGCGCTTCGCGACCGCGATCCGCGACAATGACGCGCTCTCCCTCAAGGAGACGCTGCGCAACATCGATCTCCTGATCATCGACGACATGCAGTTCCTGCAGGGCAATTCGATCCAGAACGAGTTCTGCCACCTGCTCAACATGCTGCTCGATTCCGCAAGGCAGGTCGTGGTCGCCGCCGACCGTGCGCCGTGGGAGCTGGAATCGCTCGATCCGCGGGTGCGCTCGCGCCTGCAGGGCGGCGTCGCCATCGAGATGGAAGCGCCGGACTACGAAATGCGCCTCGAAATCCTCAAGCGCCGCCTCGCGGCCGCGCAGCAGGAGGACGGTTCGCTCGACATCCCCGTCGAGATCCTGAGCCATGTCGCGCGCAACATCACGGCGAGCGGCCGCGAACTGGAAGGCGCCTTCAACCAGCTGCTCTTCCGCCGTTCCTTCGAGCCGAACCTCACGATCGAGCGCGTCGACGAGCTGCTCGGCCACCTCGTCGCCGCCGGCGAGCCGCGCCGCGTGCGCATCGAGGACATCCAGCGCGTGGTGGCGAAGCACTACAACGTCTCGCGCCAGGAACTGGTCTCGAACCGCCGCACACGCGTCATCGTCAAGCCGCGCCAGATCGCCATGTATCTGTCGAAGACGCTGACGCCGCGCTCCTTCCCGGAGATCGGCCGCCGCTTCGGCGGACGCGACCACACGACCGTGCTGCATGCCGTGCGCAAGATCGAGGAGCTGATCGCGGGCGACACCAAGCTCAGCCACGAGATCGAACTGCTGAAGCGGTTGATCAACGAATGATCATGGCGTTCATGCCGTGACGAAAAGGGGCCGGAAGGCCCCTTTTCAGTGTCCGCGCACCGCGCGCGCCTCTTCCGTCAGCCATTGCCGCAAAGCCGCGACCGCCGGCCGGTCCAGCGCGCCCGGCGGATAGACGATGTAATAGGCAAGCCCCGTCGCCACCCCGCGCGGGAAGGGGGCGATAAGCCGCCGCTCCTGGACCTCGCGCGCCACCAGCGAAAGCCGCGCCAGCGCCACGCCGTCGCCCGCCTTGGCCGCCTCGATCGCGCCGTTGCTGTCGGTGAAGACGGGGCCGCGCTGCACGTCGATGCCGGCAACGCCCATCGCCTCCAGCCAGAGCCGCCAGTCCTGTCGGTGCACGTCGTGGATCAGCACATGGCCGGCGAGGTCCGCCGGTGCATCGAGCGGGATCTTCTCCTTGAGGGCAGGCGCGATGACGGGCATCAGGTCGTCGTCGAGCAGCCTTTCGCTGACAAGGCCTTCGTAGCGGCCGAAGCCGTGGCGGATCGCGATGTCGACGCCATCGCGGGCAAAGTCGACGAGGCGGTTGGAGGCACTGATGCGGATATCGGCGCCGGGCAGGCGCTCCTCGAATTTCGGCAGGCGCGGCACGAGCCACTGCGCGGCGAAGGTCGGCGTGCAACTGATCGCCAGCGTCGTGGGGGATTTTGCCCGGGCCAGCAGCTCGTCGGTCGCCTCGCGCATCATGCGGAAGGCCGAGCGCATCGCCTTGAAGTAGCCCTCGCCATTCTCCGTCAGCCTGATCTGCCGCGGCCGTCGCTCGAAGAGCTGCACGCCGAGCGATTGCTCCAGCTCGCGGATCTGCAGGCTGACGGCGCCCGGCGTGACATTGAGCTCGCCGGCGGCGAGCGTGACGCTCAGGTGCCGCGCCGCCGCTTCGAAGGCGCGCAGGCCGGAAAGGGAGGGGAGGCGGCCGTTCATGATTTAGTTTTCCTCGCTGAAAAGCCGAAATATGATCGTTTGTACGGCGTGAAAATCCGCGAAATTATAACGCGAAAACCGGATTTTGACATCCGGGCTCCGCGTTCGGTTTAGAAAATTTCGCAAGGAGATCCCCATGGCCAACCGTAGCATGACCGCAGGCGAATGGGGCCTGCTCATCGCGCTCTCGCTCCTCTGGGGCGGTTCGTTCCTCTTCAACGGCATCCTGGTGCGCGAACTGCCGACGCTCACCATCGTCGCCGCCCGCGTGGCGCTCGCCGCCCTCGCGCTCTGGACGGTCGTGCGCCTTGCCGGCCATGCCGTTCCGCGCAGCAGGGGAGTCTGGCTCGCCTTCCTCGGCATGGGCGTGCTCAACAACATCATCCCGTTCTCGCTGATCGTCTGGGGCCAGACGCATATTGCGAGCGGCCTCGCCTCCATCCTCAACGCCACCACGCCGCTCTTTGCCGTCATCGCCGCCCATCTGCTGACGAAGGACGAGAAGATGACGGGCGGGCGGCTCGTCGGCGTCCTCGTCGGCTTTCTCGGCGTGGCGCTGATGATCGGCCCCTCGGCCCTCACCGATCTCGGCGCCAACCTCCTGGCGCAGCTCGCCGTGCTCGGCGGTGCCGTCTCCTATTCGATCGCCGGCATCTTCGGCCGCCGCTTCCACCGCATGGGCCTGCCGCCGCTGCTGCCGGCCGCAGGGCAGGTGACGGCCTCCGCCGTGCTGATGCTGCCGGTCGCGCTGGTCGTCGACAGGCCGTGGACGCTCGCCATGCCATCAGTGGAGACCTGGATGGCCCTGTTCGGCCTCGCCTTCCTCGCCACCGCGCTCGCCTATGTCATCTTCTTCCGCATTCTCGCTACGGCGGGCGCGACGAACCTGATGCTCGTGACCTTCCTCATCCCCGTCAGCGCCATCCTGCTCGGCGCGCTGGTTCTCGGCGAGATGCTGGCGCCGAAGCATTTTGCCGGCATGGCGCTGATCGCCGTCGGCCTTGCGGCCATCGACGGGCGTCTCCTGCGCATGGTGATGGAAAAGCGCCGGCCGCTCGGCTCGGATGCCGGCGGCTGATCAGCAGGCGAGGTCCGCGACGACGGCGTCGAGGATCAGCATGCCGGCCGGCGTGCAGCGCAGCCGCGAATTGCCGAGCCGCTCGATGAAGCCGTGCTCGATGAGGAACTGTTCGCGATCCGGATCCGGGTCGCGGCCCGACAGCATTTGCCAGCGGGCGAGATCGACGCCCTCCTTGAGGCGCAGGCCCATCAGCAGCAATTCGTCCGCCTGTGCCTCGCGCTCCAGAAGCTCCTGGTCGATCATGCCGTGGCCCTGCGCTTCCACAAGCTCCAGCCAGCCCTCCGGCTTCCGCTCCGTGGCGGTGGCGATCTTCGCGCCGCCGGTCGTCAGGCGGCCATGGGCGCCGGGGCCGATACCGACATAGTCGCCGTAGCGCCAATAGGTGAGGTTGTGGCGGCTCTCCGCGCCGGGGCGGGCGTGGTTGGAGACCTCGTAGGCCGGCATGTTTTCGCGCTCGGTGATTTCCTGCGTCGCCTCGTAGAGCACGGCGGATTGCTCCCCGTCGGGCACCACCAGCTTGCCGGCCTTGTGAAGACCGTAGAAGGGCGTGCCCTCCTCGATGGTCAGCTGGTAGAGCGAGAGATGATCGACGGCGTAGGAGACGGCTTCCTTCAATTCGCGGTCCCACTCCGCCACCGTCTGGTTCGGGCGGGCATAGATGAGGTCGAAGGACATGCGCGGAAAGATGTCGCGCGCCAGCCGGATCGCCTTCAGCGCATCGGCGACGTCATGCAGCCGGCCGAGGAATTTCAGGTCCCGGTCGTTCAGCGCCTGCACGCCGAGCGAGACGCGGTTGACGCCGGCGGCACGATAGCCGCGGAAGCGTTCGGCCTCGACGCTGGAGGGGTTCGCCTCCATGGTGATCTCGATGCCGTCAGGCACATGCCAGTGGCGGGCGATGCCGTTGAGGATCGCATCGACCGTTTCCGGCGCCATCAGCGAGGGCGTGCCGCCGCCCATGAAGATGCTGGTGACGCTGCGCGAGCCGGTGAGGCGGCGCATGGTCGCCATTTCCTTCAGGAAGGCCTGCACGAAACGCGGCTGGTCGACCGGCTGGTGGCGCACATGGCTGTTGAAGTCGCAATAGGGGCATTTGGCGGCACAGAACGGCCAGTGCACATAGATGCCGAAGCCGGGATCGGAAAGGTCCGATCCCATGCTCGGCCGGATATCGAGGGGCACCACCGTCATCGCGCCTCAGGCCTTCAGGCAGGTTTCGACGAAGCGCTTGAAGGCACGGGCGCGGTGCGACAGCGCGGCCGCGTCGCCCGGCTTCCAGCCGTGCTTTTCCTGCGCGCTCATCTCGCCGAAGGTCGTCTCGTAGCCGTTCGGCCGGAAGACCGGATCGTAGCCGAAACCCTCCGTGCCGCGCGGCGGCCAGACGACGTGGCCTTCCACTTCGCCGCGGAAGAGTTCGGTATGGCCGTCCGGCCAGGCAAGGCAGAGCACGGAGACGAAGCGCGCCGTGCGGTCCTTCGCCTCGGTGGCGCCCTTCTCGGCAAGCGCCGTCTCCACCTTCTCCATGGCCATGGCGAAGTCGCGCGTGCCGTCTTCCTTTTCCGCCCAGTTCGCCGTGTAGACGCCCGGCGCACCGTCGAGCGCATCGATGACGAGGCCGGAATCGTCCGAAAGGGCGGGCAGGCCCGAGGCCTTCGCCGAGGCGAGCGCCTTGATCGTCGCATTCTCCTCGAAGGTCGTGCCCGTCTCGTCCGGCTCCTCGAAGTTCAGTTCGGCGGCGGACCTGGCGGAAAAGCCGAAGGGGCCGATCAGGTCCTCGATCTCGCGGATCTTTCCGGCATTGTGGCTGGCGACGACGATCGTCTTGGTGTCGAGCTTGCGCATGATGGTCCTTACGCGATGTTCCAGAGGCCCGGTTCGGCACATTCGAGGCTGTTGCCGGCGGGGTCGCGGAAATAGATGGAGCGGGCGCCGTTCGGCCAGCGGAAATCCGCTTCGATGGCGATTCCGGCTTCTTCGAGCTTTTTCACCCAGAAATCAAGCGCCGGGCCCGGCACGCGGAAACAGGCATGCCCCGGCCCCGTCGCGCCGTGTACCGGCACGGGAAAGGCGTGCGGCGGCGGCGGATGCACGGTCTCGGCCGGATTGAAGATCAGGAGAACGCCGGGACCGCAGCGGAAGAAGACGTGGCGGTTCGCCTGCCGTGTGATCTTTTCCAATCCCAGGATGCCGCCATAGAAGGCTTCCGCCGCGTCGAGGTCGTCCGCGTAGAGCGCGGTTTCGAGAATGCCTTCGATCGCGGCGGTCATGGCGAAACCTGTCTCAGGCGATCGCCTGCTTCTGCAGGGCGACGAGATCGGTGATGCCGGCACGGGCGAGCGCCATCAGGCCGGAGAACTCCTCCTCCGTGAACGGCTTGCCCTCGGCAGTGCCCTGGATTTCGACGATGCCGCCCGCGCCGGTCATGACGAAGTTGGCGTCGGTCTCGGCGGCGGAATCCTCGAGATAGTCGAGGTCGATGACCGACTGGGCGGCGAAGATGCCGCAGGAGATCGCGGCGACATGGTCCTTCAGGACCTTCTCGACCTTGATCATGTTGCGGGCCTCCATCCACTTCAGGCAGTCGTGAAGGGCGATCCAGGCGCCGGTGATGGACGCCGTGCGGGTGCCGCCATCGGCCTGGATGACATCGCAGTCGACGGTGATCTGGCGCTCGCCGAGCGCTTCGAGATCGACGACGGCGCGCAGCGAACGGCCGATGAGGCGCTGGATCTCCTGCGTGCGGCCGCCCTGCTTGCCGGTGGCGGCTTCGCGCTTCATGCGGTCGCCGGTGGCGCGGGGCAGCATGCCGTATTCGGCGGTCACCCAGCCCTTGCCGCTGTTGCGCAGCCACGGCGGGGTCTTGTCTTCGAGGCTGGCGGTGACGAGCACATGCGTGTCGCCGAACTTGACGAGACAGGAGCCTTCGGCATGTTTGGAAATGTTGCGCTCGAAGGAAACCTTGCGCATCTGGTCGGTTTTTCTGCCGGACGGCCGCATTGCGAACTCCTGTCTGAATTGTCTGGGAAGCTGCTTTAGACCAGTTCGCCGGGCGAGGGAATGGCGCCGCGCCGCGGGGCTGGCGTTTTGGCGCCGTTGCGGCGGAAAACCGCGGCGGGAAAATCCGTTTTGCGCTCCCGTTCGAAATCACTATATTCCTGTCGGATAACAGGGTTTGCTGCGGAAAGATGGTTTTGAAGAGATCTCCGGGTCCTGACAGTCAGGCGGCGCTCGACGAGCGTTCGGGCGAAATCTTCCGCCGCATCGTCGAAAGCTACCTGGAAAGCGGCGAGCCGCTCGGCTCGCGCAACCTGTCGCGCATCCTGCCCATGTCGCTCTCGCCGGCCTCCGTGCGCAACGTCATGAGCGATCTGGAGGAGCTCGGCCTCATCTATTCGCCGCATATCAGCGCCGGGCGCCTTCCGACGCAGCTTGGCCTGCGCTTCTTCGTCGATGCCTTCATGCAGGTGGGCAACATCTCGCCGGAGGACCGCGCCTCGATCGAGCGCCATGTGCGCCCGCACGGCCAGAAGCATACCGCCGTCGAGACCATGATGAACGAGGCGAGCCAGGCGCTGTCGGGCATGTCGCGCGGCGCGGGCATCGTCATCACCACGAAGAACGACGCCGTGCTGAAACATGTCGAGTTCATCCGGCTGGAGCCGACCAAGGCGCTCGTCGTGCTGGTCGGCGATCACGATCAGGTGGAGAACCGCATCATCGAACTGCCGGCGGGCGTGACGAGTTCGCAGCTCACCGAGGCCGCCAATTTCCTCAACGCCCATCTTGCCGGCAACACGCTCGTGGAAGCGCGCTCGCAGCTCGAACGGCTGCGCGGGGAGATCAGCAGCGAGCTGGACAAGCTGTCGCAGGATCTCGTCGAGCGGGGCCTTGCGGTCTGGTCCGGCGGCTTCGACGAGGGCAAGCCGACGCGGCTCATCGTGCGCGGCCGGGCGAACCTCTTGGAAGGCCTTGCCGGCGCCGAGGATATCGATCGCCTGCGCATGCTCTTCGACGACCTGGAGCGCAAGGACAGCCTGATCGAGCTGCTGAACCTTGCCGAGACGGGGCCGGGCGTGCGCATCTTCATCGGCTCGGAGAACAAGCTCTTCTCGCTGTCCGGCTCCTCGCTCATCGTCGCGCCCTATCGCGACAGCGACGACAAGATCGTCGGGGCCGTCGGCGTCATCGGGCCGACGCGGCTCAACTATTCCCGGATCGTGCCCATGGTGGACTATACGGCCCAGCTCATCTCGCGGCTTTCGCGCTGAAGGCCCGCAATCCGGGCATCGGCCCTTGATTTTTCGGGATCAAAGCTCGATATCGGGCCAAACCCTTAGAAGATGCAATTCGGAGTACGTCATGACCGACGAGAACAAGAAACACGGACCTGACGAAGCGGCAGAGAACACCATCGCCGCCGACACGTTTGCGCCGGAGGAGGCGGTTGCCGAGGCGGATGCCCCGGCAGAGCCGGATCCGGTCGACGTGCTGCGGGCGGAAAATGCCGATCTCAGGGACAGGTACCTGCGTCTCGCCGCCGAGATGGACAATCTGCGCCGGCGCACCGAGCGCGACGTGAAGGACGCCAAGTCCTATTCCGTCGCTGGCTTTGCCCGCGACATGCTGGCCGTGTCGGACAACCTGCGCCGTGCGCTGGATGCCATTCCGGCCGAAGCGCAGGCGGCAGAGGACACTGGCCTGAAGGCGCTGGCCGAGGGCGTGGAGATGACCGAACGCTCCATGCTCGCAGCGCTCGAACGCCACGGCGTGCGCAAGCTCGACCCGATCGGCGAGAAGTTCGACCCGAATTTCCACCAGGCCATGTTCGAAGTGCCGAACCCGGATGTCCCCAGCAACACGGTCGTGCAGGTCGTGCAGGCCGGCTACGTCATCGGCGAGCGCGTGCTGCGCCCGGCCATGGTCGGCGTTTCCAAGGGTGGCCCGAAGGCGCCTGCTGGCGAGGCGAGCACCGCGCAGGCCTGATCGGCACACGACAGGACAAAGAAAAACCGGCGGTCGCAAAACCGCCGGTTTTTCTTTTGCATTCGGTAGATGTCAGGCCGCGTTCGACGCCTGTTCCTCGCTGAGGCAGGCGTAAATGGCGCTCTCGTTGTCGGAGGCGCGCAGCTTGGCGACCATTGCGGGGTCGCGCAGCACGCGGGCGATGCGCGACAATGCCTTGAGGTGATCCGCGCCGGCACCTTCCGGGGCCAGAAGCAGGAAGACGAGGTCGACCGGCTGGTCGTCCAACGCCTCGAAGTCCACGGGGGTTTCGAGCCTCGCGAAGAGGCCGGTGATCTGCGAAAGCTCCTTCAGCTTGCCGTGCGGGATGGCGATGCCATTGCCCACGCCGGTCGAACCGAGCCGCTCGCGCTGAAGGATGACGTCAAAAATCTCGCGTTCCGGAAGCCCGGTGATCTTTGCCGCTTTCGTCGCCAGTTCCTGAAGCAGCTGCTTCTTGGAATTGGCCTTCATCGCCGGAATAATCGCACTCTGCTGCAGCAAACCTGCCAATGCCATGCTTTTGTCCTCGTGCGCTGGGTGAAGGGTTTGAAGAGGCGTGGCGCCGTTCCGGCGCCACGCTCCCCGCACTCAGCCTTTGATATTGGCTGGGTCTATCCAGCCAATATTGCCGTCGTTGCGTCGGTAGACGATATTGAGCTGCTCCGATCCGGCGCTGCGGAAGAGAAGAACCGGTTCGTCCGTCATGTCGAGCGCCATCACGGCGCTGGCGACGGACATGGTCCGCAGTTTCTTCGTGCTTTCCGCAACGATGGTCGGCGCGTAGTCCTCGGGAAGCTCGTCGTCTTCGTCGGGGACCGAATCCATCACCGTGTAAGCCACTTCTGCAAAGGCATCATGACCATTGCCGTTGTGGTGATCCTTGAGCTTGCGCTTGTAGCGACGCAGGCGCTTCTCGATCCGTTCGGAGGCCGACTGGAAGGCCGCCAGCGGATCGTTCGCTTCACCATTCGCCTGCAAGGCCATGCCGGTATCGAGGTGCACCTTGCAATCGGCACTGAACCGCGACCCCGCTTTTTCCACGGTAACCTGGCTCGAATATCCTCCGTCGAAATATTTGGTTACGGCCTCTCCGACCTGCTCTTCAATGCGCTGACGGAAAGTTTCGCCGATTTCCATATGTTTACCGGATACACGCACACTCATGGAGGTTTCCTCTCTTTCGTGATTTGCGCGCAACAGTCTATTCCAACCTTACCCACGTTCCAAGCGTTTCACGCATGCGCTGTTTTTTGCATCGTACGCTTCAGAAAAGCGGGGATATGTCTGGAATTCCGGCCTGCCTTCCCTGCGAAAGTGGGGCGCGCATTAGCCCGTCCCGTCAAGGAAGTCAATTCCCGGGTTCACGCATTCTTAACGTCTGTCACGGGGAAACGCCTGATATCCCGCCTTTGTTTCAGGAGGCGCCGGCCTTGGCAAGCGCCCGCTTTTCCCGGCGCCGCTGCACGGAGGAGGGGATGTTCATCGCTTCGCGGTACTTTGCCACCGTACGGCGGGCAAGATCGACGCCGCCCTGGCGCAGGATATCGACGATGTCGTCGTCCGACAGCACGGCATCGGGCTGTTCCTGGGCGATCATGGTGCGGATGCGGTGGCGCACGCTCTCGGCCGAATGGGAATCGCCCCCCTCCGCCGAGCCGATCGAGACGGTGAAGAAATATTTCAGTTCGAACAGGCCGCGCGGCGTCAGCATGTATTTGTTCGAGGTGACGCGGCTCACCGTCGATTCGTGCATCTTGATCGCCTCGGCGACCGTCTTCAGGTTCAAGGGGCGCAGATGGTCGACGCCGTGCATCAGGAAGGCATCCTGCTGGCGTACGATCTCGCTTGCCACCTTCATGATGGTGCGGGCGCGCTGGTCGAGGCTGCGTGTCAGCCAGTTGGCCGTCTGCAGGCACTCGTTGAGGAAACCGGAATCGGCGCTGTCGCGGCTCGTGCGGCTGGAGACGGAGGCGTAGTAGTCGCGGTTGACGAGCACGCGCGGCAGCGTGTCGGCATTGAGCTCGACATGCCAGGTTCCATCCGGCGCGGCGCGCACGACGATATCGGGCACCACGGCCTCCGAAGCGCTCGTCTCGTAGCGCGTGCCGGGCTTCGGATCGAGCTTGCGGATCTCCGCCAGCATGTCGATGAGGTCTTCCTCGCCGACGCCGCAGAGCTTCTTCAGCGTGGCGAAATCGCGCCGGGCGAGCAGTTCGAGATTGTCGACGAGCGCGGCCATGGCCGGGTCGAGCCGGTCCTTCGCCTTCAGCTGGATGGCGAGGCATTCGCTGAGCGAGCGGGCGAAGACGCCGGGCGGGTCGAGTTCCTGCAGGCGGTAGAGCACGCGGTCGACCTCGGCGACCGGCTTGCCGAGGCGCAGCGCCGTCTCGGCCGTGCTGCCCTGGAGATAGCCGGCCTCGTCGAGCTGGTCGACGAGGTGCTGGGCGACCAGCCGGTCGACCGGGTCGGGAAGAAGGAAGGGGATCTGCTCGTTCAGCACGTCGCGCAGCGTCTTGCGGCTCGCCACGAAGTCGTCGAGGTCGTAGCCCTCGCTGTCCCCGCCGCCGCCGGGCATGGATTTCCACTGGCCGATGAGTTCCGGCGCGTCGGCCGCGCGCGGGCCGGCATCGTCGGGAAAGACGTTGTCGAGGCCGCCGTCCAGCGTTTCGGGCGCGCTGCCGGCGCTGCCGCTGGTCGCGTTGTCGTAGAGATCCGGCTGGAAACCGTCCTCGCCGCTGCCGCCTTCGGTCTGGCCGCGATCTTCGCTCGGCAGGGCATAGTCCTCGCCGCCGCGCTCGCCCTCCCGGGCGCCCTCGTCGCCGGTGGTGATCTCCAGGAGCGGGTTCTTCTCGACTTCCTGCGCGATGAACTGGTTGAGCTCGACATGCGTCATCTGCAGGAGCTGGATGGACTGCATCAACTGGGGTGTCATCACCAGCGACTGGTTCTGGCGCAGGAAAAGGCTGGCTGCAAGTGCCATGCGGACGCTCTACTCCCCGGGAAAGCGGCCTCCGGCCGGCGTGGCGGGGCGGCGAAATCCAACTGGCCCAAAAATTGCTTTTTTGATGGGTTTGGTCAAGCGCAAGCCGCGAACTTGGTGAAAATCGCGGCGATCGGGCAGGCGCCTTGCGTCAGAGGCTGAAATTATCGCCAAGATAGAGGCGGCGCACATCCGGATTGGCGACGATATCGTTCGCCCGGCCATGGGTCAGCACTTCGCCGGCATGGATGATATAGGCCCGGTCGATGAGGCCGAGCGTCTCGCGCACATTGTGGTCGGTGATGAGCACGCCGATGCCGCGCGAGGTGAGGTGGCGCACCAGCGCCTGGATGTCGGCGACGGAGATCGGATCGACGCCGGCAAAGGGCTCGTCGAGCAGCATGAAGGTCGGGTCGGTGGCGAGCGCCCGGGCGATCTCGAGGCGCCGCCGCTCGCCGCCCGACAGCGCGATCGCCGGCGATTTGCGCAGATGCGAGATCGAGAACTCGGCAAGCAGGCTGTCGAGCTTCTGCTCGCGGCGCGCCTTGTCCTTGTCGTGCACTTCGAGCACGGCGCGGATGTTCTCCTCCACCGTCAGCCCGCGGAAGATCGAGGCTTCCTGCGGCAGGTAGCCGACGCCGAGGCGGGCGCGGCGATACATCGGCATGGTCGTGACATCGTTGCCGTTGATCTCGATCGAGCCCACATCGACAGGCACGAGGCCGGTGATCATGTAGAAACAGGTCGTCTTGCCCGCGCCGTTCGGGCCGAGCAGGCCGACGGCCTCGCCGCGGCGCACGACGAGCGACACGCCGTTGACGACACAGCGGTCGCGATAGCTCTTGGTCAGCCCGCGGGCAATGAGGGTCCCGTCGTAACGCGAAAGATCGGCGCTGCGCTGGGGCTCCGGCGCGGCCTTCCTGGGGCGGCGCGTCAGGCGGGAGAGCAAAGAGGAGGACACGGTTCGGGCGCTATATCAGTTCGTGGTCTTGCGGGACTTCGGGTCGAGCTGGATCATGACGCGGCCGCCGCAGGCATCGAGCTTGGCCTCGCCCGTGCGCATGGTCACGGTGAGCTGGCAGCCGACGAAGACGTTCTTGCCTTCCGACAGCACGACCTTCTCGCCCTTGAGCAGCAGCGTCTCGTTGACGAGGTTGAACGTGCCGGTATCGGCCGTCGCTTCCTGCGTGCCGGACTTCAGGTAGACCTTTTCCGAAACGTCGATCTTCTCGATATCCGCATCGCCGCTGGCCACCGAGCCGCTGCCGCCGGCGGCGTAGTAGACGACCATCTTGCCCGCCTGCAGCGTCGTCGTGCCCTGGACGACCTTCACATTGCCGGTGAACTCGGCCTTGTTCTCCTGGTCGCGGATTTCGAGCTTGTCGCTCTGGATCTGGATCGGCTGGTCGTTGGACAGTTGCATGCCCTTCATGCGGCTCGACGTCTGCTGGGCGCCCGCGGGAACCGCGATCAGCGCGAGGCTTGCGGCAAGAACGGAAATGCTGGCGGCCCGGAGCGGGGCGGAGAGAGTGGCGAACATGGCGCTCTTACTTTTCTCGGTTGCGGATGGCGGCGGGGTCGACATCGACGACGACCTTGCCCTCAAAGACGACGATCCGGCCTTTATCCGTCATTCTCAGCGACTGCGCAACAATGGATGCTTCGCGCGACCGGATGGAAACCGGCTCCTGCGTCGACATGTTGCCGCCGTCGATATCGAGATGGGCCGAGCGGAAGGCGGCCTCCAGGCCGGTATTGAGGCTGATGGTGAAGGGGGCGATCATGTCGAGCAGGTTCTTGCCGCGGTCGTAGACGCCCGTGGCGGCGACGACTTCGGCGATCGTGCTTTCGTTCACCGGCACCTTCGCCGTGATGTTCTCCAGCGTCAGCACGTCCGGCTGCTTCATGTCCTGCAGCGCGCGCTCGGCCTTCATGGAATAGCTGACGCCGTCCTTGTTGCGGCCGGAAATCGCCGGATTGCGCATGACGATCTTGCCGTCCTCGATCGTGGCGCTTTCCACCTGGAGGTTGGACGGAACATAGGTGCGCACAATCGAGACGATGACGAAGATGACGCCGATGATAACGGCGGCGACCGGCAGGGCGACCTTCAGGAAGCGCACGCGCGCAGAGTGCCGCGTCGCCAGGCGGTAAGCCGTGGCGGAAGCGCCTATGCCCTGTGCACCCGACGGTGCTTCTGTCACGGTGTCCAGCATTGTGCCTGCTATATAGATTGCCGGTATGGCCTTCGCTGCGAAACGAGGGGCACCTTGGATAACGGGCCCCATATGGCGATTATTCCTCAACAAACAATGTCTGCCCAGGAAAGTTCAGCGACGAATTGCCATTTGCGTCTGGAATGCCATATCGATAGGGCCTTCGGCAAGCCACCCCGTGACCGGGTGGCCACCAGAGTTAGGGACAGGGAATGGATCACTCCGCCATCGCCGATCGCCGGCAGCTCCGCCGCAAGCTTACCTTCTGGCGCATCCTCGCCATCGCCATCGCGCTTCTCGCCGTCTTCGCCGCGGCCGCCTGGCGCTGGCCCGGCAGCGGCGCGCGCGACCATATCGCGCGCGTCAGCATCAGCGGCATCATCCAGGACGATACCGAGCTCCTGGAACGCCTCGACCGCATCGCCCGCAACGACCGGGCCAAGGCGCTGGTCGTGACGATCTCCTCGCCGGGCGGCACCACCTATGGCGGCGAGGTCCTCTTCAAGGCGCTGCGCAAGGTGGCGGAAAAGAAGCCCGTCGTCTCGGACGTGCGCACGCTCGCCGCCTCCGCCGGCTACATGATCGCGACGGCCGGCGACACGATCGTCGCGGGCGAAAGCTCGATCACCGGCTCCATCGGCGTGCTCTTCCAGTATCCGCAGATGAAGGAGCTCATGGACAAGATCGGCGTCTCGCTGGAGGAGATCAAGTCCGCGCCGCTGAAGGCCGAGCCCTCGCCGTTCCATCCGGCGAGCGAGGAAGCCAAGACGATGATCCGCGCCATGGTGATGGACAGCTACGACTGGTTCGTCGATCTCGTCGTCGAGCGCCGCAAGCTGCCGCGCACCGAGGTGCTGCGCCTTGCCGACGGCAGCATCTTCACCGGCCGCCAGGCGCTCGCCGCAAGGCTCGTCGACCGGCTCGGCGGCCCGGAGGAGATCCGCGCCTATCTCGACGAGCGCAAGGTGCCGGCCGACCTTCCCTTCGTCGACTACCGGCCGGCGAACCGTTCAGGCTTCTCCCTCATGGGCATCAGCCTGCGCGAATTCGCTCGCTCCATCCTCGGCCTGCCGCTCGACCTTCAACCGACGATCGAAAAGCTGACGGGCGAAAAGTTGTTTCTTGACGGTCTGGTTTCGGTTTGGCAGGTTGATCGCGATTGAAAAACAAGAATTTTTGAGGGGGATACAGTGATCAAGTCGGAACTGGTTCAGATTGTCGCCGCGCGCAATCCCCACCTTTACCACCGCGACGTCGAGAACATCGTCAACGCGGTGCTCGATGAGATCACCGATGCGCTGGCCGGCGGAAACCGGGTGGAGCTGCGCGGCTTCGGCGCCTTCTCCGTCAAGAACCGCCCCTCCCGTTCGGGGCGCAACCCGCGCACGGGCGATGCGGTCTTCGTCGAGGAGAAGTGGGTTCCCTTCTTCAAGACCGGCAAGGAGCTGCGCGAGCGGCTGAACCCCGGCCAGGCCGACCAGGACGACTAAAGCGCGGGCGCCCGACCGGCGCCTTGCGCCAGAAAGGCGACGCCATGATCAAGAGAGTAGTCAACATCCTCGTGCTCATCCCGATCGGCATCGTGCTGATCGTGCTGTCGGTGGCGAACCGGCAGCCGGTGACGCTGGCGCTCAACCCGTTCCGGCCGGAAGACAGCGTGCTCTCCGTCACCGCGCCCTTCTTCGTCTATCTCTTCCTCGCGGTGATCCTCGGCCTGGTGATCGGCTCGCTCGCCACCTGGTTCACCCAGGGCAAGTACCGCAAGCGCGCCCGCATCGAGGCGAGCGAGGCCGTCAAGTGGCACAGCGAGGCGGAGAAGCACAAGACGCGCGCCGAAGCCATCGCCTCGCAGGCCGTGCTGCCGGCGGCCGGGAAATAAGCTGCGCCGCGCTTAAGCCGCGCCGCCGTTCAGCTTTGCGCCAAGATCGGCGAAGAACTGCGTCGCGAGCTTCTTCGACGTCGAATCGATGAGGCGCGAGCCGAGCTGGGCAAGCTTGCCGCCGATCTGCGCCTTGACGTCGTAGGAAAGGATCGTGCCGTCGCCATCCTCGGTGAGCCGCACGTCCGCGCCGCCCTTGGCAAAGCCGGCGATGCCGCCCTTGCCCTCGCCGGAGATCGTGTAGCTCTCGGGCGGGTTGAGATTCGACAGCGTCACCTCGCCGCTGAAATTCGCCGAGACGGGGCCGATCTTGATCTTCACCGTCGCTTCCAGCTCGTTCGGCGATTTCATGGTGAGCGACTGACAGCCCGGGATGCAGGCCTTCAGCACGTCCGGATCGTTGAGCGCCGCCCAGACGGCCTCGCGCGGCGCGGCAATGCGTTCTTCGCCGGACATGTCCATGATCGATCCTCCCTTATCGGACCAAAACTATCGCAATCGGAAAGCGCTTTGCCAAGTGGGGGAGGGATGGTATGGGGACCGCTTGTTTTCCGGCGCTGCCGGCAAGTTTCAACCGACGACGGACGATCGATCGTGAAGGACAGACACCGCCGGCCGAAGAGCGGCCCCGCCGCGCCCGTCAAGGCGCGCGCCGAGAGGACCCCGGCAGCAAAGGCCCCCGCCCCGCCGAAGAAGGAGCCGCGCCCGGCGCCCGAGGCGCCGGCGCGACCCCTGACTCGCCGTACGGGCGAGAAACCGGCCGAGCGTGTGCCGGTCATCCTCGAAACCGCGGGCTCCGACCAGTACCGCCTGATCGACAGCGGCGCCGGCGAGAAGCTCGAACAATACGGCCCCTACCGCATCGTGCGGCCGGAAGCGCAGGCGCTCTGGCAGCGCAGCCTTCCCGGCATCTGGGACAAGGCCGATGCGCTCTTCACCGGCGACACGGACGAGGACGGCATGGGGCGCTGGAAATTCCCCAGGGCTGCGCTCGGCGAGACCTGGCCGATGCAGCTGCTCGGCGTCGATTTCCACGGCCGCTTCACCGCCTTCCGCCATGTCGGCGTCTTCCCGGAGCAGCTCGCCCACTGGCGCTGGATGAAGGAGAAGGTCGAGACGGCAGGCCGGCCCGTCAAGGTGCTGAACCTCTTCGGCTATACCGGCGTCGCCTCGCTGGTCGCGGCCAGCGCCGGCGCGGAGGTCACCCATGTCGATGCCTCCAAGAAGGCGATCGGCTGGGCGCGCGAGAACCAGGCGCTCGGCCGCATGGAAAAGCTGCCGATCCGCTGGATCTGCGAGGATGCGATGAAGTTCATCCAGCGCGAGGAGCGCCGCGGCAGCAAATACGACATCATCCTGACGGACCCGCCGAAATTCGGCCGCGGCCCGAACGGCGAGGTCTGGCACCTCTTCGACCATCTGCCGCTGATGCTGGATGTCTGCCGCGAGATCCTGTCGCCCAAGGCGATCGGCCTCGTGCTGACGGCCTATTCGATCCGCGCGAGCTTCTATTCCATCCACGAGCTGATGCGCGAGACCATGCGCGGTGCCGGCGGCACGGTGGAATCGGGCGAGCTCGTCATCCGCGAGAGCGGGCCGGAGGGCAGGGATGCCGGCCGCGCGCTCTCCACCTCCCTCTTCAGCCGATGGATCAGCGCATGAGCCACGAACATTCCGCAACGCGCCGCGTCGGTCAGGTGAAGGAGGTGACGAGCCTTTCCAACCCGATCGTCAAGGACATCAAGGCGCTCGCCGACAAGAAGCACCGAGACGAGACGAAGAGCTTCATGGCGGAAGGCCTGAAGCTGGTCATCGACGCGCTGGAACTCGGCTTCGAGATCCGGACGCTGGTCTATGCCAAGAACGTCAAGGAGAAGCCCCAGGTCGTGCAATGCGCGACGAAGACGGTGGCGCGCGGCGGGCTGGTGCTGGAGGTCAGCGAGAAGGTGCTGTCCTCGATCACGCGGCGCGACAATCCGCAGATGGTCGTCGGCATCTTCACCCAGCGCTGGACGCCCCTCCGGGACCTGAAGCCGAAGACCGGCGAGACCTATGTCGCGCTCGACCGCGTGCGCGATCCCGGCAATCTCGGCACGATCATCCGCACGGCGGATGCGGCGGGCGCAAGCGGCGTCATCCTCGTCGGCGAGGCGACCGATCCCTTCTCGATGGAAACCGTGCGCGCCACCATGGGCTCGGTCTTCGCCATGCCGCTGGTCAAGACGAACGTCGCCGATTTCCTCGCCTGGAAGAAGACGGCGGGCGTCGAGGTCGTCGCGACCCATCTTGCCGGCGCCGTCGACTACCGCACCATCGACTACAGGAAGAAGCCCGTCGTGCTGCTGATGGGCAACGAGCAGTCCGGCCTGCCGGACGAGCTTGCCCGGGCGGCGGATGCGCTCGCCCGCATCCCCCAGGCCGGCCGCGCCGATTCGCTCAACCTCGCCATCGCCACCGGCGTCATGCTTTTCGAGGCCCGTCGCCATCTTCTGACGCTGGAAGCCCGCGCATGAGCGAGCGCATTCCGCTGATGTCCCGGCCGGTGCCCGTCATCGTCGTCATCCTCCTGGCGCTCGCCGTCGACCAGGCGATAAAATTCGCCGTCGAGATGTGGCTTCCCTTCCAGGAGGCGGTGCATGTGATGCCGATGCTGGCGCTCTACCGCACCTACAATTACGGCGTCGCCTTCTCCATGCTCTCGGGCATGGAGAGCTGGTTCATCATCACGCTGCGGCTCTTCGTCGTCGGCTTCGTCGCGTGGCTCTGGCGCCAGACGCCGAAGGCGCGCGGTTTCGCCCATGCCGGTTATGCCTTCATCATCGCCGGCGCCTTCGGCAACATCATCGACAAGGTCATCCTGGGCTACGTCATCGACTACGTGCTCTTCTACACGGAAACCTGGTCCTTCGCGGTGTTCAACCTCGCCGACACGTTCATCACCATCGGCGCCGGACTGGTCATCCTCGATGAACTCCTCCTGCTGCGCCGGCGCAATCGTTAAAATTCGAACGACTTGCTGAAGCCGATTTGAACGGTCCGCGTGCTATGCGGACGGTCATGAGCGAACCCGTCAAGCTACAAGACCGGCTCAAGGCCGAATTTGCCGAAGCGCAGCGCCGCGCCGCCCGCACCCGCGCGCAGGAAGAGGCGGCGGCCGATCCGCAGGCCGTCGAGGTGGAGGCGGCCGCGCCCGTGCCCGAACCGGAAGGCCATGCGACGGTCCGCAGCGTAATCGCCGGCACCGGCCTGCTGTTCGGCGCGCTCGTGCTGGCAACGGGTTTTGCCGCCGGGTTCTACATCGCCGCCGCCGCGCTCGGCCTTGCGGGCATGGCCGGCGCGATCTTCCTCCTGCGCACGCGCCGTCCGGCCGCTGGCGTCGAGGCGGTGCACGACCGCTCCTGGGAGCGCAGCGAGACCTCGGAAATCCTCTCCGCCATCCATGACGTGCTCGGCGACATCGTCGTCATGCGCGCGCTCGACGGCCGCATCCTCAGCGCCAATGCCGTTCTCACCGACCTGACGGGCGCAACCGACGTCGTCGGCCGAACCTGCGAGGCGCTCGGCCTCACCTTCCGCTCGCAGGCCATCGCCCACCGCTACGACGTCGATGTCGAGGGCCCGGCGGGCAAGCGCATCTATTCCTGGCACGACGTCACCGTGCGCGATCCCGCCTCCGGCGATCTCGTCGTGCATTCCATCGCCCGCGACGTCACCGAGGAGCGCCGCGCCGAGGGCGAGCGCGAGCGCGCCCGCCAGCGCGCCGAGGAGGCGAGCGCGGCGAAATCCCGCCTGCTCGCCACCGTCAGCCACGAGATCCGCACGCCGCTCTCGGGCATTCTCGGCATGTCGCATCTCATCGGCCAGACACGGCTGACCGCCGAACAGAAGAACTACCTTGCCGGCATGCGCCAGTCCGGCCATGCGCTCGTCCAGCTCGTCGACGACCTCCTGGATTTCTCCACCATCGAGGCCGGCCGCTTCCAGCTCCGCCCCTCGGAGGAGCCGGTGCGCCCGATGCTGGAAAGCGTCGTGGAAATGCTCTCGCACCGCGCCCATGAAAAGGGCATCGAGATCGGCTCCTTCGTCTCGCCCGACGTGCCGGGCCTTCTCCTCTACGATGCGCCGCGCCTGCGCCAGGTGCTCTACAACGTGGTCGGCAATGCGGTGAAGTTCACCCACACGGGCGGGGTCCTTCTGGAAACCACGCTCGATCGCGGCGCCGTCGTCATCCGCGTCACCGACACCGGCCCCGGCATGAATGCCGAGGAGCAGGCCCGCATCTTCCAGGAGTTCGAGCAGACGGGAAGCGCCGCGCAGCGCAGCGGCGGCACCGGCCTCGGCCTTGCCATCTCCGCCCGCATCCTCAGCGAGGCCGGCGGTGCGCTGACGCTGGAAAGCACGCCCGGCAAGGGCAGCACCTTCACCATCCGCATGCCGGTGGATCGCCCGCATCGGGCGGCGGGCTCCGGCACGCGCAAGGGTGTCCTGAAGGGCAGCCTCGTCTTCCTGCTGGCGCCGGCCGGGCCGGCCTCGAAAGCGCTGGTGCGCACCATCGATGCGCTCGGCGGCACCTGCCACCTCGCGACCGGGCTCGACGAGGCGCTCGACCTTGCCCAGGGCCTTGCCGGCAGGAGGGCGGACCTGACCGACATCATCGTCGACAATCGCCTCGCCGGCGTCTTCCGCCGGGAGCTGGCCGATCTCGCCGTATTCCGCGACAGCCGCGCGCGCCGCATCTATCTCGTCAATCCGGAAGAGCGCAGCGGCCGTGCGATCGGCAATGGCGAGGGCTACGATTCCTGGCTCATCCGGCCGCTGCGCGAGCGCTCGCTGGTCGAGGTGCTGCGCGGCCGCATGAAGGGCATCGAGGTGCGCGACGCGATCAACGACAACCGCCCGATCCTGAAGGACCTGCCGCCCGCCGCCGCCGAGCCGGCGGAGACGGCCGCAACGGGCGCGCGCATCCTCCTGGCTGAAGACGACCCGGTCAATGCCATGCTGGTGCGTTCCGTGCTGGAGCGGGCCGGCCACACGGTGCGCCATGTGCCCGACTATCCGGCGCTCGTCTCCGCACTTGCGGGCGCGACGGATGCCGGCCCCTTCGCCGCCGATCTCATCCTCACCGATCTCGGCATGCCGGGCGGCGAGGGCATGGAGATGATCGCCTGCATCGTGCGGCGCGACTATGGCAATGCCCGCCTGCCGGTCGTCGTGCTGACGGCGGACAGCCGCGCGGGGCTGCGCGAGGCGCTTCTGGCGACCGGCGCCGACGCCGTGCTGGCCAAGCCCGCCGATCCCGTTCAACTGATTGCGGAAATCGCCCGCCTTGCCCGGCGCGCGCCGGCCTGATCTTCTCCGGCCGGTGGCTTTTCGCTATCCAAGCCGGCCTTGCGTCATTATCCTGTTGCAGAATCGTGGTTAAAACCGCGAAGTTTCGTTTGACGGATACGCTGCCATGACGCTCGACCTCGCCCAGACCATCGCACCGGCGGAGATGCTCCAGAAGACGGCCCCGGCCGCGGGCCGTTCGGGGACGGACGTGCTCGGCCGCATCGGCAATCTCGAAACGCGTATCGCCCGTTCGGTGACGGAGATCGACGCGGCCCAGGCCGTGCGCTACCGCGTCTTTGCCGAGGAGATGCAGGCAAAGCTTTCGCCCGACGCCGTTCGCCGCAAGCGCGATATCGATGCCTGGGACATGGTCTGCGACCATCTCCTCGTGCTCGACACCTCGATCGAGGGCGATGCGGAAGAGCAGATCGTCGGCACCTATCGCCTGCTGCGCCAGGATGTGGCCGCGGTTTCCGGCGGCTTCTATTCCCAGTCGGAATTCGACGTGGACGCGCTGATCGCGCGTCATCCGGAAAAGCGCTTCATGGAGCTCGGCCGCTCCTGCGTCCTGCCGGCCTATCGCACCAAGCGCACGGTGGAACTGCTCTGGCAGGGCAACTGGGCCTATTCGCTCAAGCACGGCATCGACGTGATGTTCGGCTGCGCCTCCTTCCACGGCATCGTGCCGGAGGAGCATGCGCTGGCGCTCTCCTTCCTGCACCACAACGTGCTGGCGAAGGACGAGTGGAACGTTTCGGCCCGGCCGGAACTCTTCCGCACCATGGACCTGATGCCCTCCGAAGGCATCGACACGCGCAAGGCGCTTTCGGCCCTGCCGCCGCTCATCAAGGGCTATCTGCGCCTCGGTGCGACGGTCGGCAACGGCGCCGTCGTCGATCACGGCTTCAACACGACGGATGTCCTGATCGTGCTGCCGATCGGCAAGATCTCCGGCCGCTATCTCAACTATTACGGTGCGGATGCCGGGCGTTTCGCCAGTTGATGCGAAGAGGCAGTAGCCAGTAGGCGATAGGCAGTAGGGATTGAAGCCCTGCCGCCCGTCGCTATTTTCTACTGCCTACTGCCTACTGCCTACTGCCTAAACACCCGAATTGTAGGCGGCCAGCGTCGCCATGTTGACGATGTCGCTGTCCTTCGCGCCCATCGAGACGATCTGCACCGACTTGTCGAGGCCGACGAGCAGCGGGCCGATCACCGTCGAGCCGCCGAGCTCCTGCAGCATCTTCGTCGAGATCGACGCCGAATGGAACGCCGGCATGACGAGCACGTTGCCGGGGGCCGAGAGGCGGCAGAACGGATATTGCTCCATGATGCGCGGGTTGAGCGCCACGTCGGCCGCCATCTCGCCGTCATATTCGAAATCGACGCGGCGGCGGTCGAGGATCTTCACGGCTTCGCGCACCCGCTCCGAACGCTCGCCCGAGGGATGGCCGAAGGTGGAGTAGGCGAGCATGGCGACGCGCGGCTCGTAGCCGAGGCGGCGGGCGAGGCCGGCCGCTTCCTCCGCGATGTCGGCCAGTTCCTCCGAGGAGGGCATGTCGTGCACGGCGGTGTCGGCGACGAGCACGGCCCGGCCGCGGCAGAGCGCCAGCGAGGCGCCGATGACCCGGTGGCCGGGCTTGGCGTCGATGCAGCGGCGCACGTCTTCCAGCGCGGTGGAATAGTTGCGGGTGAGGCCCGTCACCATGCCGTCCGCATCGCCGAGCGCCACCATGCAGGCGGCGAAATGGTTGCGGTCGTTGTGGATCAGGCGCTGGGCGTCGCGGTAGAGGAAGCCCTTGCGCTGCAGGCGGGCATAGAGATAGTCGATATAGACGTTGTTGCGCTTGGAGATGCGGGCATTGACCAGCTCGATGCCGGGCCGGTCGAGGTCGATGCCGGCGCGCTCTGCCGTCTCGCGGATATGCTCCTCGCGGCCGAGCAGGATGGCGGTGCCGAGCTGCTGGTTGGCATAGGACACGGCGGCGCGCATCATCTGCTCTTCCTCGCCCTCGGCGAAGACGACGCGCTTCGGCTGGCGCCGCACGCGGGCATAGATCTGCTGGAGCGTCGAGGCGATCGGGTCGCGCCTTGCCCTGAGATCACGGGCATAGGCGTCGAGGTCGGGAATGTTCTTGCGCGCGACGCCGGTCTCCATCGCGGCCTTGGCGACGGCGACGGGGATGGCCGAGATGAGGCGCGGGTCGAAGGGCACGGGGATGATGTACTGCGCGCCGAAGCGCGGGCGCACGCCCTGGTAGGCGGCGGCGACGTCATCCGGCACGTCCTCCTTGGCAAGATGGGCGAGCGCCTCGGCCGCCGCGATCTTCATCGCATCGTTGATGGTGGAGGCGCGCACGTCGAGCGCGCCGCGGAAGATGTAGGGGAAGCCGAGAACGTTGTTGACCTGGTTCGGATAGTCCGAGCGGCCGGTGGCCACGATCGCGTCGTCCCGGATGCGGGCGACCTCTTCCGGCGTGATTTCCGGGTCGGGATTGGCCATGGCGAAGATGATCGGCCGCGGCGCCATGGAGCGGATCATCTCCTCCGAAAGCGCGCCCTTGGCCGAAAGGCCGAAGACGACGTCGGCGCCGTCCATGGCCTCGGCGAGCGTGCGACGGTCGGTCTTCACCGCATGGGCGGATTTCCACTGGTTCATGCCGTCTTCGCGGCCCTGGTAGATGACGCCCTTGGTGTCGCAGAGGATGACGTTTTCCGGCGCAAAGCCCATCGACTTGATGAGCTCGATGCAGGCGATGGCGGCGGCGCCCGCGCCGTTGCAGACGAGCTTGGTCGTCTTGAAGTCGCGGCCGGTCAGCGCCAGCGCATTGATGAGGCCGGCGGCGGCGATGATGGCGGTGCCGTGCTGGTCGTCGTGGAAGACCGGGATGTCCATCAGCTCGCGCAGGCGCTGCTCGATGATGAAGCAGTCGGGCGCCTTGATGTCTTCCAGGTTGATGCCGCCGAAGGAGGGACCGAGGTAGCGCACGCAATTGATGAATTCGTCGACATTTTCGGTGTCGACCTCGAGGTCGATCGAATCGACGTCGGCAAAGCGCTTGAAGAGCACCGACTTGCCTTCCATCACGGGCTTGGAGGCGAGCGCGCCGAGATTGCCGAGGCCGAGGATGGCCGTGCCGTTCGAGATGACGGCGACCATGTTGCCGCGCGTCGTGTAGTCATAGGCCGTGGCCGGATCCGCGGCAATGGCCTTCACCGGCACCGCGACGCCCGGCGAATAGGCGAGCGAAAGGTCGCGCTGCGTCGCCATCGGCTTGGTCGGCGTGATCTCCAGCTTTCCGGGGCGTCCGGACGCGTGGAAATCCAGTGCTTCCGTGTCGGTGACGGTTGCCCTCTGGCGATCGGATTTGTCGGTTCCCGGCATGCTTCCCCCTTCACACTCCTGTGGGCGATAGGCCCATAACTCCTCGCAGGTGTTGTTTTCTATAGCGCCCCGTGGCTAGGGTGACACCTCTTTTTTAGGAAGAACTGACTCTCCGTGAACGATCAGATCGTGCGTCCGAACGATATCCTGTCGACGGCAGACCTTGCCAGTGACGAAAGCCGCGCATCGGCAACGCCGATGATGGAGCAGTATATCGAGATCAAGGCGGCCAATCCGGACAGCATGCTGTTCTACCGCATGGGCGATTTCTACGAGCTGTTCTTCCAGGATGCCGTGGACGCGGCCCGCGCGCTCGGCATCACGCTGACGAAGCGCGGCCAGCATATGGGGCTCGACATCCCCATGTGTGGCGTGCCGGTCCATGCCGCCGACGATTATCTGCAGAGGCTGATCGCGCTCGGCTTCCGCGTCGCGGTCTGCGAGCAGGTCGAGGATCCGGCGGAGGCGAAGAAGCGTGGGTCGAAATCCGTCGTGCGGCGCGATGTCGTGCGCCTCGTCACGCCGGGCACGCTGACCGAGGAGAAGCTGCTCTCGCCCTCCGACGCCAACTACCTGATGGCCGTCGCGCGCATCCGCGGCGGGGCGGAACCATCGATGGCGCTCGCCTGGATCGACATCTCGACCGGCATCTTCCGCCTGTCGGAAACCAGCCAGGGCCAGCTTCTCGCCGATATCCTGCGCATCGAGCCGCGCGAACTGATCGTGCCGGACACGGTGTTCCACGATCCGGAGTTCCGCCCGGTGCTCGACGTGCTCGGCCGCGTGGCCGTCCCGCAGCCGGCCGTGCTCTTCGACAGCGCGACGGCGGAAGGCCGCATCGCCCGCTATTTCGGCGTCTCGACGCTGGATGGCTTCGGCACCTTCTCCCGTGCCGAGCTTGCCGCCGCCTCGGCGGCCGTCGCCTATGTGGAAAAGACGCAGATCGCCGAGCGCCCGCCGCTCGGACGGCCGGAGCGGGAAAGCTCCGCCTCCACGCTCTTCATCGATCCGGCAACGCGCGCCAATCTCGAACTGGTGCGCACGCTGTCCGGCGAGCGCTCCGGCACGCTCCTGAAGGCGATCGACCGCACGGCGACGAGCGGCGGGGCGCGGCTGCTCGCCGAGCGGCTGATGTCGCCGCTGACCGATCCGGACACGATCAATGCGCGGCTCGATTCGATCGCCGCCCTCGGCGACCGGCCGTCCTTCTGCGAGGACCTGCGCGCGGTGCTGAAGCGGCTGCCCGACATGCCGCGCGCCCTGTCGCGCATCGCGCTCGGCCGGGGCGGGCCGCGTGATCTCGGCGCGATCCTGCAGGGCCTTTCGATTTCCGGCGACGTCGCCCGGCTGATGGCCGCCGAGGGGCTGCAGGGCGAGCTTGCCGAGGCCGCGCGCGCCATCGGCGCACTGCCGCTCGACCTTTCGCATCGCCTTGCCGTCATGCTCGCCGACGAGCTGCCGCTCTTGAAGCGCGACGGCGGCTTCATCCGCGAGGGCGCGGATGGCGAACTCGACGAGATGCGGGCGCTGCGCGACCAGTCGCGCCGCGTCATTGCCGGGCTCCAGCTGCAATATGCCGAGGAAACGGGCGTCAAGTCGCTGAAGATCAAGCACAACAACGTGCTCGGCTACTTCATCGAAGTTTCCGCCGGCAACGCCTCTGCGCTGACGGAAGGCGACGAGGCGAAGGCGCGCTTCATCCACCGCCAGACCATGGCCGGCGCCATGCGCTTCACCACGACGGTGCTTTCCGAGCTGGAAACGAAGATCGCCAATGCCGCCGACCGGGCGCTCGCCATCGAGCTTGCCGCCTTCAACGGCCTCGTCGATGCCGTGGTGGCGGAGGCCGAGGCCATCAAGGCGGCCGCGCGGGCACTCGCCGTCGTCGATGTCTCCGCCGGGCTTGCAGCGCTTGCCGAGGAGCAGGCCTATTGCCGGCCCGTCGTCGACCGCTCCACCATGTTCGCCATCGTCGGCGGGCGGCATCCGGTCGTCGAGCAGGCATTGCGCCGCCAGCAGGCCGCCGCCTTCGTCGCCAATTCCTGCGACCTTTCCCCCGCCGACGGCAAGGGGCATGGCGCCATCTGGCTGCTCACCGGCCCGAACATGGGCGGTAAGTCGACCTTCCTGCGCCAGAACGCGCTCATCGCCATCCTCGCCCAGATGGGATCCTACGTGCCGGCCGAAAGCGCCCATATCGGCGTGGTCGACCGGCTCTTCTCGCGCGTCGGCGCCTCGGACGACCTTGCCCGCGGCCGCTCGACCTTCATGGTGGAAATGGTCGAGACGGCGGCGATCCTCAACCAGGCGACCGACCGTTCCCTCGTCATCCTCGACGAGATCGGCCGCGGCACGGCGACCTTCGACGGCCTTTCGATCGCCTGGGCCGCCGTCGAGCACCTGCACGAGGCCAACCGCTGCCGAGGCCTCTTCGCCACGCATTTCCACGAGCTGACCGTGCTGTCGGAAAAGCTCGACCGTCTTTCCAACGCCACAATGCGCGTCAAGGAATGGGACGGCGACGTGATCTTCCTGCACGAGGTCGGCCCGGGCGCGGCGGACCGTTCCTACGGCATCCAGGTGGCGCGCCTTGCCGGCCTGCCGCCGTCGGTCGTCTCGCGCGCCAAGGATGTGCTGGCGAAGCTGGAGGATGCGGACCGCAAGAACCCGGCAAGCCAGCTCATCGATGATCTGCCGCTGTTCCAGGTGGCGGTGCGCCGCGAGGAGATCCAGCGCGGATCCGCCCCGTCGAAGGTGGAGGCGCTGGTGAAGGCGCTCAACCCGGACGACATGACGCCGCGCGAGGCGCTCGATGCCCTCTATGCGCTGAAGAAAGAACTTGGCAATCGCTAGCGCCTGGGATCATTGTCCTCGCCTGCGGAAAGGGTCTATAGGGCATGCGAACCGAACGGGCGATCGACGAGAAGCGGGACGCAAGCCGGCATCCGATGGAAAAGAGACTTCTGGCGCCGGCCGATTCCGGCCTGATCGACGTGCCCGCGCTGCGCGCCAGATGCGAATTCATCGCCAGCACCAATGCCGACTACCGCGATCGCATGCGCCGCGAGCTGCTGGCCGAGTTCAAGAAGGTGAATGCCGCGGGCCGCGAACGGGCACGCGAACTGCTCTTTATCGATGGCAGCGGCCTGCAATGCGCCGCGCGCATTTCCTGGCTGCAGGACCAGTTGATCGCCGTCCTGCACGACTTTGCGCTCAACCACGTCTTCAGCGCCGGTCAGGCGCCGCCCGCCGCCCGCATCACGGTGACGGCGGTCGGCGGCTATGGCCGCGGCACGCTGGCGCCGGGCTCGGATATCGACCTGCTCTTCCTCCTGCCGGTAAAACCCGCCGCCTGGAGCGAACCGGCCATCGAGTTCATGCTCTACATCCTGTGGGATCTCGGCTTCAAGGTCGGCCATGCGACGCGGAACCTGGAGGAATGTATCCAGCTTTCCAAGGGCGACATGACGATCCGCACCGCGATCCTGGAGGCGCGCTACATCTGCGGCTCGGTGGCGCTGTTCGAGGACCTCGCCCTCCGCTTCGACCGCGAGATCATCCGCGGCACCGGCCCGGAATTCATCGCGGCGAAGCTTGCCGAGCGCGACGAGCGCCACCGCAAGGCCGGCGACACGCGCTACCTCGTCGAACCGAACGTCAAGGAAGGCAAGGGCGGGCTTCGCGACCTGCACACGCTGTTCTGGATCGCCAAGTATTTCTACCACATCCGCGACCCCGCCGACCTGGTGAAGCTCGGCGTCCTGTCGCGCCAGGAATACAAGCTCTTCCAGAAGGCGGACGACTTCCTCTGGGCGGTGCGCTGCCACATGCATTTCCTGACGGGCAAGGCGGAGGAACGGCTCTCCTTCGACATCCAGCGCGAGATCGCCGAATGCCTCGGCTACCAGCCGCATCCCGGCCTTTCGGCGGTCGAGCGCTTCATGAAGCATTATTTCCTCGTCGCCAAGGACGTCGGGGACCTGACGCGCATCTTCTGCGCCACGCTGGAGGACCAGCAGGCCAAGGAAGCGCCCGGCATCAGCGCCGTCATCAGCCGCTTCACCCGCCGCACGCGCAAGATCGCCGGCACGCTGGATTTCCTGGAAGACCGCGGCCGCATCACCATCGCCGACCCTGATGTCTTCAAGCGCGATCCCGTCAACCTGATCCGGCTCTTCCACATCGCCGACATCAACGGGCTGGAATTCCATCCCGACGCGCTGAAGCAGGTCACGCGCTCGCTGAAGCTCGTCAATGCGGCGCTGCGCGAGAACGAGGAGGCGAACCGCCTCTTCCTGTCGATCCTCACCTCGCCGCGCGATCCCGCGCTCATCCTGCGCCGCATGAACGAGGCGGGCGTGCTCGGCCGGTTCATTCCGGATTTCGGCAAGATCGTCGCGATGATGCAGTTCAACATGTATCATCACTACACGGTCGACGAGCACCTGATCCGCGCCGTCGGCGTGCTGGCGGATATCGACCAGGGGCGCGAGAAGGATGCCCATCCGCTGAGCTACCAGCTCATGCCCGGTATCGAGGACCGCATATCGCTCTATGTCGCCGTGCTGCTGCACGACATCGCCAAGGGCCGGCCGGAGGACCATTCCGAGGCGGGCGCCAGGGTCGCGCGCAAACTCTGCCCGCGCTTCGGGCTCTCGCCGAAGCAGACCGAGCTTGTCGTCTGGCTGATCGAGGAGCACCTGACCATGTCGATGGTCGCGCAGACCCGCGACCTCAACGACCGCAAGACCATCGTCGATTTCGCCGAGAAGGTGCAGTCGCTGGAGCGGCTGAAGATGCTGCTCGTGCTGACGGTCTGCGATATCCGCGCCGTCGGCCCGGGCGTGTGGAACGGCTGGAAGGGCCAGCTCCTGCGCACGCTCTACTACGAGACCGAACTCCTGATCTCCGGCGGCTTTTCCGAACTGTCGCGCAAGGAGCGCGCCCAGGCCGCGCGGGACATCCTCTCCGGCGCGCTTCCGACCGAATGGAGCCAGAAGGACCGCAGGACCTATACGCGGCTGCACTATGATCCCTACCTGCTGACGGTCTCGTTGGAGGACCAGGTGCGCCACGCGGCCTTCATCCGCGAGGCGGACAAGGCGGGCCAGCCGCTGGCGACGATGGTGCGCACGCATTCCTTCCACGCCATCACCGAGATCACCGTGCTTTCGCCCGACCATCCGCGCCTCCTGACGGTGATCGCCGGGGCCTGCGCGGCGGCGGGCGCCAACATCGTCGACGCGCAGATCTTCACCACCTCCGACGGCCGGGCGCTGGATACGATCCTCGTCAACCGCGAGTTCCCGAACGATGCCGACGAGACGCGCCGGGCCGGCACGATCGGCCGCATGATCGAGGACGTGCTCTCCGGCCGCAAGCGCCTGCCCGAAGTGATCGCCACCCGTACGAAGAGCCGCAAGCGCAACCGCACCTTCACCGTCTCTCCCGCCGTGACGATCTCCAACACGCTGTCGAACAAGTTCACGGTGATCGAGATCGAGTGCCTCGACCGTCCCGGCCTCCTGTCCGAGGTGACGGCGGTGCTGTCGGACCTCTCGCTCGACATCGCCTCGGCCCATATCACCACCTTCGGCGAGAAGGTCATCGACACCTTCTACGTCACCGACCTCGTCGGCCAGAAGGTCACCAACGACAACCGGCAGGCCAACATCGCCGCGCGGCTGAAGGCCGTCATGGCGGACGAGGCGGACGAGCTGCGCGACCGAATGCCGCCCGGCATGATCGCGCCCGTCGTCGCCGCGCCGAAGAGGATCAGGACGGAACAATGAGTCTGGTGAGGAAATTTGCGACCGTGGGCGGCGCGACGCTGGGCAGCCGCGTGCTCGGCTTCGCGCGCGAAACGCTGATGGCGGCAGCCCTCGGCACCGGGCCGATGGCCGATGCCTTCTACGCCGCCTTCCGCTTCCCCAACCTCTTCCGCCGCCTCTTCGCCGAGGGCGCCTTCAACGCCGCCTTCGTGCCGCTCTTCGCCAAGGAGATCGAGGCCGGCGGCATCGACGGGGCGAAGCGCTTTTCCGAGGAGGTCTTCGGCGTCCTCTTCTCCGTGCTCCTGTTGCTGACCATCGCGATGGAGCTCCTGATGCCGCTCATCGTGGCCTGGATCATCGCGCCGGGCTTCGTGGGGGACGCGGAGAAGTTCGACGTGACGGTGAAGCTTGCCGTCGTCATGTTCCCCTATCTCATGTGCATGTCGCTGACGGCGATGCTGTCGGGCATGCTGAATTCGCTGCATCACTATTTCGCCGCCGCCGTCGCGCCCGTCTTCCTCAACGTGGTGCTGATCGGCGCGCTCGTCTACGGGCTCTGGCAGGGTGCCTCGCCGCTGGAAACGGCCTGGTATCTCTCCTGGGGCGTGCTCGCCGCCGGCCTCCTGCAGATGGCCGTGCTCTATGCGGGCGTGCGCCATGCCGGCATGAAGATCGGCTTTCGCCGGCCGCGCATGACGCCGAACGTCAAGCGCCTGCTCTGGCTCGCGCTGCCGGCGGCCGTCACGGGCGGCATCACACAGATCAACCAGCTCATCGGCCAGATGATCGCCTCCACCAAGGACGGCGCGATCGCCGCCCTGCAATATGCCGACCGCGTCTACCAGCTCCCCCTCGGCGTCGTCGGCATCGCCGTCGGTGTCGTGCTGCTACCGGAGCTCGCCCGCGCGCTGAAGGGCGGGCAGGAGGGGGAGGCAGGCAACCTGCAGAACCGCTCGCTGGAATTCGTGCTCTTCCTGACCCTGCCCGCCGCCGGCGCGCTCTGGGTCATCTCCGACGAGATCGTGCGCGTGCTCTACGAGCGCGGCGCCTTCAACCCGGATACCACGTCCATCGTGGCGGGCACGCTCGCCATCTACGGGCTCGGCCTGCCCGGCTTCGTGATGATCAAGGCGCTGAACCCGGGCTTCTTCGCCCGCGAGGATACCAAGACGCCGATGCGCATCACGCTGCTGTCGGTCGTCGTCAACTGCATCCTCGCCGTCTCGCTTTTCCCGCTGTTCCACGAGCGCGGCATCGCCACGGCCGAAGCCGTTTCCGGCTGGCTGACGGCGATGCTTCTCTTCGTGACGCTGGTGCGCCGCGGCCACTGGCCGCTGGAAAAGGCGCTGCTCTGGCGCGTCGCCCGCCTGCTGGCCGCGACCGTGGTCATGGCGGTGGCGCTCGACTACGCCTCCGCCTACCTCGCCGATCGTCTCGCATCCGCCGCGCCGCTCTACGAGCAGCTCATGGCGCTCGGCCTGCTGATCGCCCTTGCCATGGTCGTCTACTTCTCCGTCGCCTTCCTCATCGGCGGTGCCGACCTCGGCATGATCCGGCGCAATCTCAAGCGCAAGGCCAAGGCCGCGCCGGGCGAGGAAACCGCGGAGTAGACCGCCTCAGCGCGCCGCGAGCCGGGCCCGCCCGGTCAGGCGCGCCAACCCGCCGCAATGGCGCCAGCTCCGTTTCGGCCCGACATCGACATGCACGATGCCGTTGCAGTAGGTGCCGACGCCGCCGATGGCCGGGGCGGACCTTGCCGCGGCGACAATCCGCTTCACCGGCACGCCCGGCACGCGGATGTCTGCGGCAAGGCATTTGCGATGCAGCGATCCCTTGCGTCCGGCGGAACGGTGACCGGATGTGACCAGCGGCCTTCGCCCGACCTGCCGGGCGATATGGAACAGGATTGCCCGCAGCTTGCCGGGGAAACATCGGTGCCGCACGCGCGGCGTCTGCACGGTGTAGATCTTCGCCGCACCCCTCTCGGCTCTTGCGGCATGCTTGTGCTTTCCGTTTGCCATGGCTTCGCTCGCGAGGAACGACGTCAATGCCATCATGCAGGCAAGCAGGGTTGAACAGCTCTTTCGCATGGCACACGCCCTCCGGTTTGCGCCTTTGCGTCGAAACGCGACCTGTCGAAATCCGACGGCCCTTGCCCCCGCCGGGAGAGAAAGCCCGGAAAGTGTCATTTATGAGAAGCGTCTGATGGGAGCGGCAACCGGGCTGCGGGAGCGGTCTTGATCGGCGCCGCTCCGCCGTGCATAAGCGGCGCGTATTTTTACGCAGTTCCGGCCGGAAAAACCGCTTCACACTTTTCCTGGAACTGCTTCACCAACGCAACCAGGCCCTCCACCCGCCTGAAGGATATCGCCATGAGCGCATTCAAGCCCCTCGTCTTCTCCGGCGTGCAGCCGACCGGCAACCTCCATCTCGGCAACTATCTCGGCGCGATCCGCAAGTTCGTCGCCCTGCAGGCCGACAACGACTGCATCTATTGCGTCGTCGATCTGCACGCGATCACCGCGCAGCTCGTGCACGAGGACATGCGCGGCCAGATCCGTTCGATCGCCGCGGCCTTCATCGCCGCCGGCATCGACCCGAAGAAGCACATCGTCTTCAACCAGTCGGCCGTGCCGCAGCATGCCGAGCTCGCCTGGATCTTCAACTGCGTGGCGCGCATCGGCTGGATGGAGCGCATGACCCAGTTCAAGGACAAGACCGGCGGCAAGAATGCCGAGCAGGTCTCGCTGGGGCTGCTCGCCTATCCGAGCCTGATGGCCGCCGACATCCTCGTCTACCGCGCCACCCATGTGCCGGTCGGCGACGACCAGAAGCAGCACCTGGAGCTGACCCGCGATATCGCGCAGAAGTTCAACATCGATTTCGGCAGCCACATCCGCAAGGCCGGCACCGGCGTCGACATCGTCGTCGGCGAGGAGCCGGTGCATGCCTATTTCCCGATGGTCGAGCCGCTGATCGGCGGCCCGGCGCCGCGCGTCATGAGCCTGCGCGACGGCACCAAGAAGATGTCGAAGTCGGATGCCTCCGACCTCTCGCGCATCAACCTCACCGACGATGCCGACACGATCTCCAAGAAGATCCGCAAGGCCAAGACCGATCCGGATGCCTTGCCGGGCGAAGTGGAGGGCCTGAAGGGCCGTCCGGAGGCGGAGAACCTCGTCGGCATCTATGCCGCGCTCTCCGACAGGTCCAAGGCGGAGATCCTCGCCGAGTTCGGCGGCCAGCAGTTCTCCGTCTTCAAGCCGGCGCTCGTCGACCTCGCCGTCAACGTCCTCTCGCCCATCACCGACGAGATGCGCCGCCTGATGGACGACACGACCCATATCGACGCCATCCTGCGCGATGGCGGCGAAAGGGCGCGGGCAAGGGCCGAAAAAACCATGAAGGAAGTTCGCGACATCATCGGTTTTGTGCAGTAAGGTCGCCTCGAAACGTCCCGGAATTGCGCAGCACTTGAGGAAATGAGGCCGTATGGTTTCTCGACGACTTTCCCGCCTTGAAGGCCACCGCCGGAAATTCCTGGCGGTCATCGACGACACGCCGGAATGCCAGCGCGCCGTCCACTATGCGGGAATGCGGGCGAAGAATTCCAATGGCGGCGTCGTCCTGCTCTATGTGATCGCCAACGGCGATTTCCAGCAATGGCTGGGCGTCGAGGAGATCATGCGGGCCGAGGCGCGCGAGGAAGCGGAAGCCGTGCTGGCCAAGGCGGCGCAGGCCTTGCGCGAATCGGTCGGCATCGAGCCGGAAACGGTGATCCGCGAAGGCGTCGCCAGCGAAGAGATCAACGGGCTGATCGAGGAGGACCGGGACGTCGCGATCCTCGTGCTCGCCGCCGGCTCCGCCAAGGAGGGGCCGGGGCCGCTCGTCTCCTCGCTCGCCAGCCGGGCCCAGGCCTTCCCGATCCCGGTGACGGTCATTCCGGATTCGCTGTCCGACGAGGAGCTGGACGCGCTGAGCTGATCTCCAGTCTTGAAGAGCGGCGCGGAAACGCCTATCTTCTTTTGAATTATTCTAAATATTCTGGCCGATCGGCGAACGCCCGGCCGCACGGAGAGAAAGATGTTCATCCAGACCGAAGCGACGCCGAATCCGGCGACCTTGAAATTCCTGCCGGGCAAGGTGGTGCTGGAAACGGGCACCGCCGAATTCCGTGACGAGACGGAAGCGCGTGCGGCTTCGCCGCTGGCGGCTCGCCTGTTCGCCGTCCCCGGCGTCACGGGCGTGTTCCTCGGCTATGATTTCATCACCGTCACTAAGGACGACGCCGACTGGCAGCACATGAAGCCGGCGATCCTCGGCAACATCATGGAACACTTCATGTCCGGCCAGCCGGTCATGGCGAGCGGCGCGCTCGGCGGCAACGAGACCGACGAGGGCGAATTCTTCGACGAGGGCGACGAGACGATCGTCGCCACCATCAAGGAATTGCTCGACAGCCGCGTGCGCCCGGCCGTGGCGCAGGACGGCGGCGACATCACCTTCAAGGGTTTTCGCGACGGCGTCGTCTATCTCAACATGAAGGGCGCCTGCTCGGGGTGCCCGTCCTCGACGGCGACGCTGAAGCACGGCGTGCAGAACCTTCTTCGCCATTTCGTACCGGAAGTGCAGGAAGTTGAAGCCGTCATGTAAGGCCTGCCCCGCAATGCCCCGGTGCCCGCGATGATCGTGCTTGCGATCGATACGGCGGGCACGGGTTGCCATGCGGCGCTCTATGACCCCGATGAGGACAGGATCCTCGGCGCCGCCGGCGCCGATATCGGCCGCGGCCATGCCGAGCGGCTGATGGAATTCGTCGACGCGGCGTTCGATGCCGCCGGCCTCACCCTCAAGGACATCGGCCGGATCGCCGTCACCATCGGCCCCGGCTCCTTCACCGGCATCCGTGTCGGCGTGGCGGCGGCGCGCGGCCTCGCGCTGGCGCTCGGCGTTCCCGCCGTCGGCGTCTCCACCCTGTCGGCGCTTGCCGCCGATCGTCGGGCCGGCCTGCCGTTGCTGGTCGCGATGGATGCCAGGCGGGACGAGGTCTACTGGCAGCGCTTCGCCGCCGATGGCAGCGCACTGTCGTCGCCCGCGATCGCCTCCCTGGAGGCCGCGCAAGCGCTCGCGGCCGGCCATGACGGCGCGATCGCCGGTTCGGCGGCAGCGCTCCTGCGCGACGGCGCGCCGCAGGGCAGCGACAGCGTTTCCATCGCCACCGTCGCGCGCCTCGGTGCGCGCCTCGATCCGGCGGACCATCCGCCGAAGCCGCTCTATCTGCGCGGTCCCGATGCCAAGCCGCAGGCGGGTTTCGCGATCAAGAGAGCGTGAACCGCATGTCCCTGTCCGATTATTTCACCCGCAAGCCGAGCTTCGACATCTTTCCGCTGGAAACCGCCGATGCCGGCATTGCCGCGGCCCTGCACCGCGCGCGCTTTCCCCAGCCGTGGAACGACGGCGAGTTCCATTCGCTGCTGCTGCAGGAGCCGGTCTTCGGTTTCCTGGCGCTGAAGGAAGGCGCGCTCGGCCGCACGGCCGGCGGCTTCGTTCTCGCCCGCGCCACGGCCGGCGAGGCGGAGATCCTGACGATCGGCGTTGACGAGCGGTTTTCCCGCGCGGGCCTCGGCTGGCGGCTGATGCAGGCGGCGCTGCGCGAGGCGAAGATGCGCGGCGCCGAAGACATTTTCCTGGAGGTCGACGAGGGCAATGTCGCGGCCCGCGGGCTCTATGCCAAGCTCGGCTTTGTGAAGGTCGGCGAGCGCAAGGCCTATTATGTCGCCGCCGACGGCCACCGGTCCACGGCGCTTGTCTTGCGGCGCGATCTTCGCTAGTCCCCTATCGGGGGGCCGAACGAAAGAGGGCTGGATCGCATGACGGATGTCGAGAAATCGCTGGAAGAGCTTTGTGTCGAGCGCGGCATGCGCATGACCGAGCAGCGCCGCGTGATCGCGCGCGTGCTGGAAGCCTCGGACGACCATCCGGACGTGGAAGAGCTCTACCGCCGCTCGTCGGCCGTCGATTCGCGCATTTCCATCTCCACCGTCTACCGCACGGTCAAGCTCTTCGAGGATGCCGGCATCATCGAGCGGCACGATTTCCGCGACGGCCGTTCGCGCTACGAGACGGTGCCGGACGAGCACCACGACCACCTGATCGACCTGAAGAGCGGCGAGGTCATCGAGTTCCATTCGCCGGAGATCGAGGCGCTGCAGGAGCGCATCGCGCGCGAGCACGGTTTCAAGCTCGTCGATCACCGCCTCGAACTCTACGGCATTCCGCTCAAGGAGGGCGAGTGAGGCGGATCCCGTTTCCCCTGACCGCCTGCCGGTGATCCCTTGATCGTCTGGCTGCGCCTTGCCGTCGCTTTCCTCGTCCTTGCCGCGGTGACGCTCGTCCTGCTGCCCGTCCAGCTCGTCGGCCTGCGCTTCAACCTGAAAATCCGCCGCCGCGTGCCGCGGCTCTGGCACCGTGCCGCCTGCTGGGTGCTCGGCCTCAGGGTGCGGGTGCATGGCACGCTGGAGGCGAAACGGCCGTTGCTGCTTGCCTCCAACCATGTCTCCTGGAAGGACATCCTGGTGCTCGGCTCGGTGGCCGATGTCGTCTATATCGCGAAATCCGAGGTGCGCGGCTGGCCGGTCTTCGGCATTCTCGCCCGTCTGCAGGCGACGATCTTCGTCGAGCGCGAGCAGCGCCGGAAGACCGGCGACCAGGTGGACGAGATCGCGCGGCGCATGACGGACGGCGAGATCGTCGTCCTGTTCCCGGAGGGCACGACCTCGGACGGCAACCGCCTGCTGGAGATCAAGACCTCGCTCTTCGGCGCCGCCGCGTCCGCGGTGCCGCACGCGCCCGGCGGCGTCGTGTTCATCCAGCCGGTCTCGATCGCCTATACCGGCGTGCACGGCATGGCCATGGGCCGTTTCCACCGGCCGCTCGCCGCCTGGCCGGGCGATATCGAACTCCTGCCGCATCTCCTCGGCGTCGCGCGCGAGGGGGCGGTGGACGTGGATGTCGATTTCGGCGAGCGGGTGGACTATTCCCGCAGCAACAACCGCAAGGAGGTGAGCCGCACGATCGAGGAGCGTATTCGCGCCATGCTGGGCGCGCGCCTTCGCGGCCGATAGGCCGGGGACCGCGACAGGGCTTCATTTTCCGGGGCTTTTCCACTATGGAAGCGGCCATGAGCGAACAATCCGTCCTTCCGCCCGAAGCCAGCGCCACGCCGAACACCCGCAAGGTCTTCGTGAAGACCTACGGCTGTCAGATGAACGTCTATGACAGCGACCGCATGACGGATGCGCTGTCGAAGGACGGCTACCAGGCGACGGACGTGCTGGAAGAGGCCGACCTCGTCCTCCTCAACACCTGTCACATCCGCGAGAAGGCGGCGGAAAAGGTCTATTCCGAGCTCGGGCGCTTGCGCGAGATGAAGAAGGCGCGCGCCAAGGGCGGCCGCGAGATGGTGATCGGAGTCACCGGCTGCGTCGCCCAGGCCGAGGGCAGGGAAATCCTGCGCCGTGCGCCGGCGGTGGACCTGGTGGTCGGCCCGCAGACCTATCACCGCCTTCCGGACGCGCTGCGCCGCGCCAAGGGCGGCGAGCGCGTCGTCGAGACGGACTATGCGATCGAGGACAAGTTCGAGCATCTTCCCGCGCCGGAAAAGGCGAAGACCCGCGCCCGCGGCGTCACCGCCTTCCTGACGGTGCAGGAGGGCTGCGACAAGTTCTGCACCTTCTGCGTGGTGCCCTATACGCGCGGCTCGGAAGTCTCCCGCCCGGTCTCGCAGATCGTCGCGGAGGCCGAGCGCCTCGTCGAAGGCGGGGTGCGCGAGATCACCCTGCTCGGCCAGAACGTCAACGCCTGGCACGGCCTCGGTCCGGATGGGGGCGAATGGGGCCTCGGCGATCTCCTCTACCGCCTCGCCGAGATCAAGGGCCTCGCGCGCCTGCGCTATACGACCAGCCACCCGCGCGACATGGACGACCGCCTGATCCAAGCCCATCGCGACCTGCCGGCGCTGATGCCCTACCTGCACCTGCCGGTCCAGTCGGGCTCCGACCGCATCCTGAAGGCGATGAACCGGCGCCACACGGCGGCCGAATATATCGCCCTTATCGAGCGCATCCGCGCCGTCCAGCCGGAGCTGGCGATCTCGGGCGATTTCATCGTCGGCTTCCCCGGCGAGACCGACCGGGACTTCGAGGACACGATGCGCCTCATCGAGACGGTCGGTTATGCACAGGCATTTTCCTTCAAATATTCCATCCGCCCCGGCACGCCCGGCGCGGAGATGGACGGCCACGTCGCGGAGGACGTGAAGTCGGAACGCCTTGAAAGATTGCAGGCTTTGCTGTTTCGACAGCAGCGCGACTTCGCCCGCGGCTGCGTCGGCAAGGAGATCGACCTGCTCCTGGAGAAGCCCGGCCGCATGCCCGGCCAGCTCGTCGGCCGCTCGCCCTGGCTGCAGCCTGTGAATGTTGATGCAAAAGTGTCGGAAATCGGTGACATTATCCGGGTACGAATCACCGATACCGGGCCCAACAGCCTTTTCGCAGAAGCGATCGGTTGACGGGCGGACCGCAAGGAGCCTGACCGCTTGAACGGACACGAATTGACGACGTCATCGCCGCGCCAGTCGAAAAAAGAGACCGACGCCAATCATTTCGTGCTGACCTTCGAGAACAATCGATACGCAAGCGAGCTGTTCGGCCAGTTCGACCAGAACCTGAAGCTGCTGGAGCAGCGCCTCGGCATCGATGCGCGTGCCCGCGGCAATTCTGTCTCCATCTCCGGCGACGTGGTGGCGACCAACCAGGCGCGCCGGGCGCTGGATTATCTCTATGATCGTCTCCAGAAGGGCGGTTCGATCGAGCTTTCCGACGTGGAAGGCGCGATCCGCATGGCGATCGCCGCGGACGACCAGCTTTCCCTGCCGACGATGGAGCGCAAGGCCAAGCTCACCATGTCGCAGATTTCCACCCGCAAGAAGACCATCGCCGCCCGCACGCCGACGCAGGATACCTATATCCGCGCGCTGGAGCGGTCCGAGCTCGTCTTCGGCGTGGGACCTGCCGGCACGGGCAAGACCTATCTCGCCGTCGCCTATGCCGCCCAGCTCCTGGAGCGCGGCGCGGTCGACCGCATCATCCTGTCGCGTCCGGCCGTCGAGGCCGGCGAGCGCCTCGGCTTCCTGCCTGGCGACATGAAGGAGAAGGTCGATCCCTATCTCCGCCCGCTCTATGACGCGCTCTACGACATGATGCCGGGCGACAAGGTCGAGCGCGCCATCACGGCCGGCGTCATCGAGATCGCGCCGCTCGCCTTCATGCGCGGCCGCACGCTCGCCAATGCCGCGGTCATCCTTGACGAGGCGCAGAACACCACCTCGATGCAGATGAAGATGTTCCTGACGCGTCTCGGCGAGAACGGCCGCATGATCGTCACGGGCGATCCGAGCCAGGTCGACCTGCCGCGCGGCGTCAAGTCCGGCCTCGTCGAAGCCCTGCAGATCCTCAGGGGCGTCGAGGGCGTTTCGGTCGTCCGCTTCAAGGATGCCGATGTCGTGCGCCACCCGATGGTCGCCCGCATCGTCCGGGCCTATGAAGCCCAGACCGCGGTGCAGGACGAAAGCGAGCAACTGGACCGCTGAGGCGGCCCCGCGATCTCATGAGCGAACTCGACATCCAGATTTCCGTCGAAGAGGGCGCCTGGCCCTCCGAAGAGCGCTTGCTCGAGGTGAGCGGACGCGTGCTCGGCGCGGCGGCGGATTTCCTCAAACGTGAGGAAAGGCAGCCGTTCCCGAAGACCGGCGCGCCGGAGGTCTCCCTCGTCTTCACCAATGACGAGGCGATCCGCGGCATCAATGCGGAATGGCGCAGCCAGGACAAGCCGACCAATGTCCTGTCCTTCCCGTCCTTCCCGCTGACACCCGGAAAGATGCCGGGTCCGATGCTCGGCGACATCATTTTTGCCGAGGAAACGCTGACCCGCGAGGCGGCGGATCTCGGCAAGTCCTTCGACGATCATCTCACGCATCTGATGGTACATGGATTTCTGCATCTCTTCGGCTATGATCACATGGACGACGAGGAAGCGGAAAAAATGGAGGGGCTGGAGACTCGCATTCTTGCCGAGCTTGGCCTATCTGACCCCTACGGGGATGTCCCCGATGAATAGTTTGGACCAATGAGCGACTTTAGAAACCAGTCCGTAGAAACGGAAAAGAGCGAGGCGGACGCCTCAAGTCAGGACGAGGCGGGCAGTAGTAGCAGCGCGCCGAAGCAGGAAAGCGGGGGCCGGACATCCTTCTGGTCCCGTGCGACACGGCTTTGGCGCATGACGGGTGCTTCCAGCCTGCGCAGGGACCTCGCCGAGGCCCTGATGACGGAAGAGAGCGGCGGCGAGCCGACCTTTTCGCCCGAGGAACGGGCGATGCTGCACAACATTCTTCGTTTCCGCGAGGTGCGGGTGGAGGACGTCATGGTGCCGCGTGCCGATATCGAGGCCGTGGACCAGGACATCACGATCGCCGAGCTGATGGTGATCTTCGAGGATTCCGGCCGCTCGCGCATGCCGGTCTATAACGAGAGCCTCGACGACCCGCGCGGCATGGTCCATATCCGCGACCTCCTCGCCTATGTCACCAAGCAGGCCCGCAACAAGCGCCGCAACGGCGTGAAACCGGCGGCCGCTACCGGCGAAAAACCGACCCGCACGCCAAAGGCGGAATTCGATCTCGGCCGCGTCGATCTTTCCAAGACGGTGGCCGAAGCCGGCATCATCCGCCAGGTCCTCTTCGTGCCGCCCTCCATGCTTGCCGCCGACCTGATGGCGCGCATGCAGGCCGACCGCACGCAGATGGCCCTCGTCATCGACGAATATGGCGGCACGGACGGCCTCGCCTCGCTGGAGGATATCGTCGAGATGGTCGTCGGCGACATCGAGGACGAGCACGACGACGACGAGGTGATGATCCAGCGCGTCAGCGACGATGTCTTCATCGCCGATGCCCGCGTGGAGCTGGAGGAGCTGGCGGAAGCCATCGGCCCGGATTTCGACATCCGCGAACAGCTCGAAGACGCCGATACGCTCGGCGGCCTGATCTTCGCCTCGCTCGGCCGCATTCCCGTGCGCGGCGAGGTGGTGCAGGCAGTGCCGGGCTTCGAGTTCCACGTCCTCGACGCCGATCCGCGCCGTGTCAAGCGGGTGCGCGTCACCCGCAAGCGCGCCGGCTCCGTCCGTCGCCGCGAGCGCAAGCCGGAAGGCGAGGGCCTCGCCCTTGCCGGCGACCGGCCGAAACTGCCGGAACAGCAGAACGACGGGGCGAACGCCGAATAGGCGGACAGGCCCCTTGAAAAATGATCTGCGCCTTGTGCCGCCGTGACGCGGGACAAGGCGCTGGTTTTTTGGAAGACTGGCGCGGCTGATTCGGGGACGCAAAAAGGGGACGGCATGGAGGGGCTTGCGGGCAGGGTCATGCTCCTGTCTGGGACAAGACGGGCGCTCTTGGCATTTCTTGCAGGCCTGGTCGGGGTGCTGGCGCTGCCGCCCTTCGGCTTCTTCGCGGCGCTGTTCGTCTCCTTCACCCTGCTCGTCTGGCTCATCGACGGGGCCAGCGCCGCGCCGGAGGCCGGTTTCCTGCGGCGTCTCGCACCCGCCTTCCGCATCGGCTGGTTCTTCGGCTTCGGCTATTTCGTCGGCGGGCTCTGGTGGCTCGGCAATGCGCTGCTCGTCGAGGCGGATGCCTTTGCCTGGGCGCTGCCGCTCGCCGTCTTCGGCCTGCCCGCCTTCCTCGCCTTCTACTACGGCATTGCGGCCGCGCTCGCCCGCCTGCTCTGGTCGGACGGCATGGGTCGCATCGCGGCGCTCGCCTTCGCCTTCGGCATCGGGGAGTGGCTGCGCGGCACGCTCTTCACCGGTTTTCCCTGGAATGCCGTGGGGTACGGCGCCATGCCCGTGCCGCTGCTCATGCAGTCGGCCGGCGTCGTCGGCATAGCCGGCATGAATGCGCTCGCCGTCTTCGTCTTCGCCGCGCCGGCGCTGATCGGCACGCGGCGCGGCCGGGGTCTCGGCCTTTCGCTCGCCGCCCTGCTCTTCGCCGCCCAGCTCGGCTACGGCTATCATGCCCTGAACGTGGTGCCGGCGCCGGAGAACGAAACGACCGTCATCCGGCTCGTCCAGCCGGTCATCGACCAGGCGATGAAGCTCGACGACAGCGCCCGCGCGGAAATCTTCGAGCGGCACCTGGCATTCAGCGCCGCCAGGCCGGCAGAGGACGGCAGGCGGCCCGATATCGTCGTCTGGCCGGAGACCTCCATTCCCTTCATCCTCACCGACAATCCGGATGCACTGGTGCGCATCGCCGCCGTGCTGGAGGACGACCAGGTGCTGATCGCCGGCGCCGTGCGCACGGAAGGCGCCGGTTCCGGCAAGGCGCCGCGCTACTACAATTCCATCTATGCCGTCGACGGCCGGGGGCAGATCATCGGCGCGGCCGACAAGGTGCATCTCGTACCCTTCGGCGAATACATGCCCTTTGCCGAGGTCTTCGAGGGCCTCGGCGTCGATGCCGTCGCCATGCCGGGCGGCTTTTCCGCCGCCCGCGAGCCCCAATTGCTGAACGCGCTCGGCAAGGGGCTTTATCCGCTGATCTGCTACGAGGCGATCTTCCCTTCTGAAATCACCGGAGCGGCCGATGCGGCCGCCGCCCTGCTGAACGTCACCAACGATGCCTGGTTCGGCAGGACACCCGGTCCCTACCAGCATTTCCACCAGGCGCGGCTGCGCGCGGTCGAGCGCGGCCTGCCACTGATTCGCGCCGCCAACAACGGCATTTCCGCCGTGGTCGATGCCAAGGGAAGGGTGGTCGCGGGCCTCGCCCACGATGTTCCGGGCTTTGTCGATGCAACTCTCCCGGGAAGATATGCCGCTGCAGGCCGGGCAAAGCAGCAGAATTGGTCGTTTCTGATTGTTCTTGGCGTTCTCTTCGCAACAGCGGGCATTTCTCGCATTGGTTTTAGAAACAGGACGAATTGACCGAAAACCCCTAAAATAGCATAGTGCACGCCGCCGGTGGTTCTCTTGTATTGTGGAGCCCTTCAGGGTTTGCGCATACAACGTGGCGTTAAGTCTTCGTTAAGGCTGCCGGCAGGGTGGGGCCATTTCCGCGCGTTAGGACACATTGATGATGGAAAACAAAAAGAAGCCGAATCCGATTGATATTCACGTCGGCAGCCGGATCCGGCTTCGCAGGACCATGCTCGGCATGAGTCAGGAGAAGCTGGGCGAAAGCCTCGGCATCACCTTCCAGCAGATCCAGAAATACGAAAAGGGCACGAACCGCGTCGGCGCCAGCCGGCTGCAGAACATTTCGAGCATCCTCAACGTGCCCGTCTCCTTCTTCTTCGAGGATGCGCCGGGCGAACAGGCGGATGCCCAGGCCGGCTTTGCCGAAGCGTCGAGCTCCAACTACGTGGTCGACTTCCTGTCGTCCTCCGAAGGCCTCCAGCTCAACCGGGCCTTCGTCAAGATCGGCGACCCCAAGGTCCGCCGCAAGCTCGTCGACCTCGTCAAGGCGCTCGCCGCCGAGGCCGAACTCGAGTGATCTTCGCGTGAGATCGGCAAGGAAAAGGCGGTCCTTCGGGGCCGCTTTTCGTTTGCGCGAGGGCCGTCACGCGCGCGCGACAGTCGCGCGAAAACGCCCGGAATGCCGGGACATAAACATATTCTTATGTCCTTCTGCGCTTGTTTTTCCCCCGCGAACTGAATAACAACGTCGAAGTCCATTTTCTTTGAGGGGAATTCCCGCATGCGCAGCAGCTATCTCTTCACCAGCGAGTCCGTCGCCGAGGGTCATCCGGACAAGGTGTGCGACCGCATCTCCGACGAAATCGTCGATCTGGTCTACCGCGAAGCCGTGAAGTCGAAGGTCGATCCGTGGTCGGTCCGTATTGCCTGCGAGACGCTTGCGACGACCAACCGCGTGGTGATCGCCGGTGAAGTGCGCCTGCCGCCGAGCCTCCTGAAGAAGGACAAGGACGGCAACGACGTCATCAATCCCTCCAAGTTCAAGTCCGCCGCCCGCAAGGCGATCCGCGACATCGGCTACGAGCAGGACGGCTTCAACTGGAAGACGGCGAAGATCGACGTGCTGCTGCATTCCCAGTCCGCCGACATCGCCCAGGGCGTCGACAACGCCGCCGACAAGCAGGGCGACGAGGGCGCGGGCGACCAGGGCATCATGTTCGGCTACGCCTGCCGCGAGACCGCCGACCTGATGCCGGCGCCGATCTACTATTCCCACCGCATCCTCCAGCTCCTCGCCGACGCCCGCAAGAAGGGCGAGGGCGATGCCGGCAAGCTCGGTCCGGACGCCAAGAGCCAGGTGACCGTGCGCTATGTCGACGGCAAGCCCGCCGACGTCGCCTCCATCGTGCTCTCCACGCAGCATCTCGATGATAGCTGGGATTCCAGGAAGGTCCGCCAGGTCGTCGAGCCCTATATCCGCGAGGCGCTGCACGACATCGCGATCGCCGAGGATTGCTCCTGGTACATCAACCCGACGGGCAAGTTCGTCATCGGCGGTCCTGATGGCGATGCCGGCCTCACCGGCCGTAAGATCATCGTCGACACCTATGGCGGCGCGGCCCCGCATGGCGGCGGCGCCTTCTCCGGCAAGGACACGACCAAGGTCGACCGGTCGGCCGCCTATGCCGCGCGCTACCTCGCCAAGAACGTCGTCGCGGCCGGCCTTGCCGACCGCTGCACGATCCAGCTTTCCTACGCCATCGGCGTCGCCCAGCCGCTCTCGGTCTATGTCGACCTGCACGGCACGGGCAAGGTTAGCGAGGACGCCGTCGAGGCCGCGATCCGCAAGGTCATGGACCTGTCGCCGTCGGGCATCCGCCGCCACCTCGACCTCAACAAGCCGATCTACGCCAAGACCGCCGCCTACGGTCATTTCGGCCGCAAGGCCGGCCGCGACGGCTCGTTCTCCTGGGAGCGCCTCGACCTCGTCAAGGCCCTCAAGGAAGCGTTGAAGAACTGAGGCCGACATGACGGATGCAGAGCGCCGCAGCCGCGCGAGCGAGGCCTTCTTCGGTCGCCGCAAGGGAAAACCGCTCAGGGAGCGGCAGGCGCAGCATCTTCAGACCGTGCTGCCGGTGCTGAAGGTCGATCTTTCGGCCCCGGCGCCGGCGGACATCACGACGCTCTACGATTTCCCGCCGAACCGGATGCGCCTCGAAATCGGCTTCGGCGGCGGGGAGCACCTCATCCATCGCGCGCAGGAAACGCCCGATACCGCCTTCATCGGCGTCGAGCCCTTCGTCAATTCCATGGCGAAGCTGATCGGCAGCATCGAGGAGACGGGCGCGAGGAATATCCGGCTTTATGATGACGATGCGACGGTGCTGCTGGACTGGCTTCCGGCCGCCTCGATCGATCAGATCGACCTGCTCTATCCGGATCCGTGGCCGAAGAAGAAGCACTGGAAGAGGCGGTTCGTCTCGAAGGTCAATCTCGACCGCTTTGCCCGGGTGCTGAAGCCGGGCGGGCTCTTCTGCTTCGCGTCCGACATCGACACCTATGTCAACTGGACGCTTATGCACTGCGGGTCTCATCCCGCCTTCGTGTGGACCGCCGAAAACGCGGTCGACTGGCTGACGCCCTTTGCCGGCTGGCCGGGCACGCGCTACGAGGCCAAGGCCAAGCGCGAGGGCCGCAAGTCGGCCTATCTCACCTTCCGCCGTCTCTGACGGAAGGTTTTCCGGACATCAGTGCAGGCTGACGGTGCGCAGGTCGTCCTCGGCCGCCTTGTAGAAGGTGCTCGAACGGTTGTCCGTCAGCAGGATCGGCGTGCCGTCGGCGCCGAACAGGGCCCAGAGATCCAGGCTCGGGTCGATTTCCGGCGCTTCCGGGAAGACGCGCGAGACTTCGTCGGCCTTCATCTTCCTGATGTAGCCGACTTCGCCGGCGCCCAGATGCGCAAGGTCCGCCTTCGAAACGGTGGGGGTTACGGTCTTCAGTCCCATCTTTGCCTCCATGGCAATGCCGGCAGGGCCGGCCACCGGACGTCCATGGCCACCATGGCCCATCGGTACGTCAGGCGATCAGGTTACGCTTGAAACGTTCCGGCGGGTGTTCCCGCAGGAACGGCTCATGATCTAGTCTGATACGGAAATGTTAATTTTCTTTACCATTCGCACAGGCTCGGGCCGCACGAGTTCGACCGAGAGCAGGCCGTTCTTCAGCTCCGCTCCCGAAACGCGCATGCCGTCGGCAAGCACGAAGGTGCGCTGGAACTGGCGGGCCGCTATGCCGCGGTAGAGATAGTCCCGCTCGCCGCTGTCGACCTGGCGGCCGCGGATGACGAGCTGGTTTTCCTCCGTCGTCACATCGAGCTCGTCTTCGGAAAAGCCCGCGACGGCAAGGGTGATGCGCAGCCGTTCCGGTGCGCCCGTCTCGCCGTTCGGCCGAAGCCGCTCGATATTGTACGGCGGATAGCCATCATTGCCCTTGGCGATGCGCTCAAGGGTCTTTTCCATGGCATCGAAGCCCAGAAGCAGCGGGCTCGTGAAAGGGGTCATGCGTGACATGCGTCTAGTCCTTGGCTCTCAAGCGACTTCGGCGGGACCCGACCTCGGCATCCCGATGGCTGCAATATGGGGATTGCCGGCGCGAGGCGCAAGACGCTTGCGAATGGCGATTTCGCAAATATAGTCGCCGCTTCGCCCGCGTAAGGCGGGCCAAGAACAGAACCAGCGAGGAAACGGAGACGGCATGTCTGAGCTACGGAAAATCATCATCGACACGGATCCCGGCCAGGACGATGCCGCCGCCATCATGCTGGCGCTCGGCAGCCCGGAACTCGACATCCTCGGCATCACCACCGTCGCCGGCAACGTGCCGCTGGCGCGCACCTCCAGCAATGCCCGCATCATCCTGGAATTCTGCTCCCGCACCGACGTGAAGGTCTATGCCGGCGCCGACAGGCCGATCGCCCGCCCGCTGGTCACCGCCGAGCATGTGCACGGCAAGACCGGCCTCGACGGCCCGGAACTGCACGAGCCGCAGATGCCGCTGGAGGCCCGGCATGCCGTGGATTTCATCATCGAGACGCTGCGGCGCGAACCGGCCGGCACGGTGACGCTCTGCACGCTCGGCCCGCTGACGAACATCGCGACGGCGCTGGAAAAGGCGCCGGACATCGCCGGCCGCGTGCGCGAGCTGGTCATGATGGGCGGCGGCTTCTTCGAGGGCGGCAACATCACGCCGGCCGCCGAGTTCAACATCTATGTCGATCCGGAAGCGGCCGCCGCCGTCTTCAGGTCCGGCATCCCGATCGTCATGATGCCGCTCGACGTCACCCACAAGGTGCTGACGCTGAAGAGCCGCGTCGCCAGGCTGCGCGAGATCGGCAGCCGCCCCGCCAAGGCCCTCGTCGAGATGCTCGATTTCTTCGAGCGTTTCGATGTCGAAAAATACGGCTCCGACGGCGGTCCGCTGCACGATCCGACGGTCATCGCCTATCTCCTGAAGCCGGAGCTGTTCTCCGGCCGCGACTGCAATGTGGAGATCGAGACCGCCTCGCCGCTCACGACAGGCATGACGGTGGTCGACTGGTGGCAGGTCACCGGCCGCAAGCACAATGCGCGGGTGATGAAGGACGTCGATGCCGACGGCTTCTTCGCTCTCCTCGCCGAGCGCGTCGGCCGCCTCTGATGCGTGGCCCCCGCAGCGCCGGGCCGGGTGCGGAAGGCCGTTTCCACAAGGAGATGATGGGCCTCTACGACCGCTTCGCCGCGCTCGGCTTCCGTCCGGTGCTCCTGCGCCGCTTCGTGCTGCTCAACGGCGGCGTGGCGGCGGCGAAGGAGCTCGTCTTCAAGCCCGGCACGACCGGGCTGGAGCGGCTGCTGGACGCCGGCAAGCCGGAGCTTTCCATGGAAGCGCTGATGCTGCGGCCCGAATACCAGGGCCTGTTTTCCGAGCTGGAACTGAAGGAGGCTTCGCAGCGGCTGGCGAGCGCCACCCGCTCCCGCTCCCGCGGCCGTCTCCAGGCGCAGCCGACGGAGCGCAAGTAGCGCCCGCCGCGCCGAAAAAACATCCCCGCAATTTCCCCGCCCCCTCAACCCATGCCTACAATCCCCCCATCCTGCCGCGGATACACCGCAAGGCGTTGCGGCGAGGCGGGGTCGGCGCTTTCGGTGCGGGAAGGACGTGAGCCTTCATCGAAGGGGCCTGCGGAAAATGGTCTCCCTCCGGCGATCCGGGGGAAGCGGCGGGCGTCGGACCGGCCCTTTCGTTTCCCCTGATAAATTCGGCGGGCGTGCCTGTGGGGCACACAAAGGGATGGGTTCGCGCCCGGGCGGCGTCCGAGGGGTTTCGGCCCCGGTTCGCCCGGTGCAGTGGAAGACGGTGCCGACCGGCAGCCATGGCTGCGGCATCGTGAGCCTGAGGGCGTGCATGGCTCTTTCCACGGAAAGGCACGCCACCGTTCCCATGGAACTCCATCCTCCCAGAGAGACCGGAGTCGCGGGCAAAAACCGCCGAACGGGGTGCCGGAAGGTGCCATGCTTATACATTCAGATGAGGCAGCTCCGGCGCCCCGTCCGATGCTCTTTGAAAACCCACGGGCGAAACCGCCGCGTGGCCGTCGGCGCAGGACGGGAATGCGGAATGCATTTCCTCAGACAAAAAGGCCGGCGAAACCGCCGGCCTTTTCCTTGGTGTATTGCCTGTTCTCAGAACTCTTCCCAGTCGTCCTGCGCCAGCGCCGTGTTGCCGGCGACCTGCGGCATGGCGCGGGGGGCGGTGCGCGGCGCCTGGTAGGCGGCGCGCTGCGGCTGGACGTCGCGGCGGGTCGCCTGCTGCACCGGCTGGGCAGCGGCCACGGCGGCGTTTCCGGCGCGGAAGCGGGCGACGAGCGACTTCAGCGTCTGGGCCTCGTCGTTCAGCGCCATGGAGGCGGCGGTGGTCTCTTCCACCATCGCGGCGTTCTGCTGGGTCACCTGGTCCATCTGGTTGACGGCCGCGTTGATCTCCTTGAGGCCGACGGCCTGCTCGGAGGCGGAGGAGGAGATCTGGCGGATGAGGCCGTTGATCTGGATGACCTGCTCGGCGATGTTCTCCAGCGCGCTGCCGGCCTTGCCGACGAGGTCGACACCCTCGCGGACCTGCACCTCGGAGGTGTTGATCAGCGTCTTGATCTCCTTGGCGGCATTGGCCGAGCGCTGGGCGAGCTCGCGCACCTCCTGGGCGACGACGGCGAAGCCCTTGCCGGCTTCCCCGGCCCGCGCCGCTTCCACGCCGGCATTGAGCGCCAGCAGGTTCGTCTGGAAGGCGATGTCGTCGATCACGCCGATGATGTTGGAGATCTCGCGCGAGGAGTGCTCGATGCCGTGCATGGCGCCGATCGCCTTCTGCACGACCTCGCCGGACTTGCTGGCGTCGTCGCTGGCCGTTTCCACCGACTTGGCGGCGACGCGGGCGTTTTCCGCGCTGGAATTGACCTGCGAGGTGAGCTGGTCGAGGGCGGCCGCCGTCTCTTCCAGGCTCGCCGCCTGCTGTTCGGTGCGGTGCGAGAGATCGGCCGCGCCCTTGGAGATCTCGCCCGTGCCGCCGCCGATATTGCCGACCGAGGCGTTGACCGTCTGGATCGTCTCTTCCAGGCTGGCGATCGCCGAGTTGAAGTCGGTCTTGAGCTTGTCGTACTCGCCCGGGAAGTCGCCGGAGAGGCGGAAGGTCAGGTTGCCGGAGGAGAGCTGGGCAAGGCCTTCGCCGAGGCGGGCGACGATGTCGCGCTGGAGGGCGCTCGATTCGGCGCGCTCGGCTTCCGAACGGTTGCGCTCGGCCTCGGTCAGTTGGCGCTGGTTGTCGGCTTCCGCTTCCAGGCGCTTGGTGTCGGCGAGCTGGTGACGGAACCCTTCCAGCGCCTTGGCGACCGAGCCGGTCTCGTCCGAGCGCTCCTGGCCGGCGATCGGCTGGGTATAGACGCCGCTGCTGAGCGTCGCGACGTCGGAGACGAGACCCGCGAGCGGCTTCTGCACGAAGGTGCGCACGGCGACGTAAAGCCCGGCGAGCACGGCGCCGAGAACGATCAGCCCGCCGAGGATCATCATGCGGGTCTGGTCGTCGACCGGCGCGTTGATGGCCGCGCGCGGCACGTCGACCAGCACGATCCAGGTCGTGTTGATGTCGGGCAGCGCGAAGGGATAGACGACGCGGTCGAAGGAGGCCAGTTCGTCGAAGGAGAGGTTCTCGATGCGGCCGATCGTGCCCGTCGCAAGCGCGTTCTTGACGATGTCGGTGCCTTGTCCGTCGTAATCCGTCATTAGGAGGTCAGCGTTCGGCGCAACGATCCACTTGCCGGTCTGCGAAAGCAGCATGACGCGGCCTTCGCCGAAGGGCTTCAGCCGGCTGAGCTTCTCATCGAGCGTCTTCAGCGAGACGTCGACGCCGGTGACGCCGATCAGCTTGCCGCCCGGGGCGACCGGAAAGGCGATGGAGGCCATGGTGAAGTTCTCACCCGTCGATTCCTCCTTGTAGGGCTGGGTCATGGCGCCCTTGCCGCTGCCGGCCGCAAGCGCATACCACTCGGCCTTGTAGTCGGATTCGAAGGTGGAGAGCGCGATGGAACCGTCCTTGCGCTTCGTCCAGTAGGGGTTGAACGAGCCGTCCTTGAACGTGCCGGTTTCCAGTTGCTCGGTGGTTTCGCGCGACTTGCCGTCGAAGGCGTTCGGCTCTTCCGCAAACCAGCTGCCGAGGGCGAAGCTGTTCTTTTCCGCGTTCGCCTTGATGATGTCCACGACCTGCTTGCGGTCGAAATGCCCGACCGAATGGCCCTGCTCGATCACGCCGGCCATGGAGCGCGCGGCGCTGGCGAGCTGGCCGATATCGGTCGCGATGTCGGCGGCGATCGCCTTCGCCTCGGTGTCGGCTTGGGAATAGACGAGATCGGCGACGCGGCTCTGCGTCTGGCCGATGAGTACGGTGTTGGAGGCGAGCATCACGAGGGCGATCGTGCCGCCGGTGACCGCGATGAGCTTCGTCGCGAGCGACTTGGCCTGGAATTTGAACATGGAATCCTCACGATGAGAGACGTCCGCGGCGGACACCGCGGAGGAGCACATTCGTTTGCGGGGGTCTCCGTCATGGAGGTCGGGGCGCGCGACCAGCGCCAGAGGCCGCCGACCGGAAGGGTCGGGCCTGAGGACTTCAGTAACCCATAAAATATTAATAAATAACCAAATGCTGCTGCCACTTCTCGGCGCAACCGGCTGATTTATCAGGCGCCGCAGTCAATGCGACGCCTGATGCGCCAATTGCGAAATCCGGCGGGCCAGGCTGCCGCGCCGCCGTCAGATTTCCGCGTCGACGGCCGTGGCGAAGGGAATGGAGGGCTGGGCGCCGGGCTTCAGGCAGGCGAGCGATCCGGCGACGGCCGCGCGGCGCAGCGCCTCCTTGAAGCCGAGGCCGGCATCGAGCGAGGCGGCGAGATAGCCGCAGAACGTATCGCCCGCGCCCACCGTGTCGACGGGCTCGATCTTGAGGCCGGCGGCGCGGAAAATCTCGTTCCTGCGGATCGCGACGACGCCGTCGGCGCCGAGCGTGACGATGATCGTCTGGCCGCTGCCCGCATGCAGCGCGCGCATGGTCGTCTCGCGCGCGTCGTCCGAGAGTTCGCCCTTGCCGACGAAGAGGTCGAATTCCGTCTCGTTGGCGACGAGGATGTCGGCCATCGCGCCGAGGCGGCCGGCATCGGCGCTGAAGGGGGCGATGTTGACGATCGAGATGACGCCCTTCTGCTTGGCGCTGACGAGCGCGGCCTCGATGGCGGCATTGGGGATTTCGAACTGCAGCATCAGGTAGTCGCCGCGCGTCATGCCGCCGACGGTGCGCTTCGCATCCTCCTCGCCGACGGTGCCGTTGGCGCCCGGCACGACGACGATGACATTCTCGCCTTCGTCGTCCACGAGGATATGGGCCGTGCCGGTCGCCTCGGCGGCGGAGCGCACGCCGTTGAGATCGACCGCGGCGTCGGCGAGCAGCGCCAGCGCCTGGCTGCCCAGCCGGTCGTCGCCGACGGCGCCGGCCATGCGCACGATTGCCCCGGCGCGGCGGGCGGCGAGCGCCTGGTTGGCGCCCTTGCCGCCGGCGGCGGTGGTGAAGCTGCTGCCCATGACCGTCTCGCCCGGCTTCGGCAGGCGTTCTGGCGTGGCGATGAGGTCCATGTTGATGGAGCCGAAGACGGTGATCATGAGAGGTGCCCCTTGTCGTTTCCGCCGGACACTGCCCGAGGCGGTCAGTCCTCGTCAACCACCCTCAGCCGAAGCTGCCCCGTCCGGGTCTCGACGGCCGTCTCCGCAGGCGCGGAAAGCGCCGATGCCGTCTCGAATTCCATGTCGCCGATGCGCGCGCCACGCCGGGTCAGCTTCTCCGTCGAGGTCAGGATGAGGTCGACATCCTTCTGCGCGGCGGTGAAATGGCCGGAAAGCTTGCGCACCCGGTCGTCGAGCCGCGTCAGGTCGTCCATCAGCCGGGCAACCTCGCCCTGGATGACATGGGCCTGCTCGCGCATGCGTTGGTCCTTTAGAAGCGCCTGCAGCACCTGCACGGACAGCATGAGCAGCGACGGCGAGACGATGACGATGCGCGCCCGGTGCGCCCGCTGCACGATGGCCTCGAAATTCTCGTGGATGCTGGCGAAGATCGATTCGGAGGGAACGAAGAGGAAGGCGGTGTCCTGCGTCTCGCCGGCGAGAAGATATTTTTCGGCGATATCGCGGATATGGGTCTCCATGTCGCGGCGGAACTGCTGTGCCGCGAGCTTGGTGGCCTCGGGCGAGCGCCCGTCCGACAGCGCATTCCACGCCTCCAGCGGGAATTTCGCATCGATGACGAGAGGCGGCTGGCCGTTCGGCATGCGGATCGTGCAGTCGGGCCTGACGCCGTTGGAAAGCTGCGCCTGGAACTGGTAGGCGCCTGATGGCATGGCATCGGCGATGATCGTCTCCATGCGCGACTGGCCGAAGGCGCCGCGGGTCTGCTTGTTGGAGAGGATCGCCTGGAGGCCGACCACGTCCTTCGCCAGCGACTGGATGTTGCTCTGCGCATTGTCGATGACGGCAAGCCGTTCCTGCAGGCGGCGGAGGTTCTCGTGCGTCGAGCGGGTCTGCTCGGAGATCGACTGGCCGATCCGCTGCGTCAGGCCGTCGAGCCGCGCATTGATCGCCTGGTTCGTCTCCGATTGCTTCGAGCCGAAGACGTCGGCCATGGCGGCAACGCGGCCCTGCATTTCCGTCTGCGCCTTCAGGAGCTCGGCAAAGCGCAGCTCCGCCATCGCCGCCGCCTCGCGCTGGCGCGCCTGGCTGCGGCGGGCCGAAAGGAGGCCGAAGACGGCGATCAGCAGGGCGGCGAGCAGCACGAGCGCCGGGCCGGGGCCGCCGAGCCGGGCAAGCAGGGAGGCGAGCAGCATGTCAAAGGTCGGATCGATCATGCCGCGACCATAACACGGATTGCGGCGGAAACCAGATCATAACGTGAACAGATGCGCGGGACATGCGGCGCCGGCGACGGTCGAAGCCGATTGAAAGCGTCAAAAAACCGCGCTAAGGAGGCGAGATGACCATCAAGCCGCTGATTATCCTTCCCGATCCGATCCTCCGCCAGGTTTCGAAGCCCATCGAGACCGTCGACAGCGAGGTGAAGAAGCTCGCCGACGACATGCTGGAAACCATGTACGATGCGCCGGGCATCGGCCTTGCCGCGATCCAGATCGGCGTCGCGCGCCGCATGCTGGTGCTCGACGTCTCGAAGGAGGGCGAGGACAAGAAGCCGCTCGTCTTCATCAATCCGGAAGTCGTCTCCGCCTCGGATGCCCGCTCGGTCTATGAGGAGGGCTGCCTGTCGATCCCGGACTATTATGCCGAGGTCGAGCGCCCCGCGGCCATCACCGTCAAGCATCTCGACCGCGACGGCAAGGAGCAGCTCACGGAGGCCGACGGCCTGCTGGCGACCTGCCTGCAGCACGAGATCGATCACCTGAACGGCGTGCTGTTCATCGACCACATTTCCAAGCTGAAGCGCGAGATGGTGATCCGCAAGTTCACCAAGGCGGCGAAGCTGCGCGGCAGCAAGGCGCTCTGAGGCGACAACCAGGCGCTTGCCGCCCGGGCTTTGTTTCATGCAATTCCGGCCGCAGAACCGCTTCGCGCTTTTGCTGGACCTGCTTTCCTGGAGGCTGACCGATGGCCCTTCGCATCATCTTCATGGGCACGCCGGATTTCTCCGTGCCGACGCTTGAGGCGCTGGCGCAGGCCGGCCACGAGATCGTCGCCGTCTATTCGCAGCCGCCGCGCCCGGCCGGCCGCCGCGGCCTCGAACGGGTGAAGTCGCCGGTGCACCAGGCGGCCGAAAGGCTCGGGCTTCCCGTCTTCACCCCGCTCAATTTCCGCGAGGAGGCCGACCGCGCAGCCTTTCGTGCGCTGAAGGCGGATGTCGCCGTCGTCGTCGCCTACGGCCTCCTGCTGCCGGAAGCGATCCTGACCGGTACCCGGCTCGGCTGCTACAACGGCCATGCCTCGCTGCTGCCGCGCTGGCGCGGCGCGGCGCCCATCCAGCGGGCGATCATGGCGGGGGACGCACAAACCGGCATGATGGTCATGCAGATGGAGAAGGGCCTCGACACCGGCCCGGTCGCGCTGACCCATCGCGTGGCGATAAGCGACACCATGACGGCCGGTGAGCTGCACGATACGCTGATGCAGGCGGGCGGCCCCCTGATGGTGGAGGCCATGGCGAAGCTCGAAGCCGGCGACCTGCCGCTGACCCCGCAGGCGCAGGAGGGCGTGCTCTACGCGGCCAAGATCGACAAGGCCGAGACCCGCATCGATTTTTCCCGCCCTGCCGGGGACGTGCACAACCATATCCGCGGCCTCTCGCCCTTCCCGGGCGCCTGGTTCGAGCTGCCGGTCGCCGGCAAGCCGGAACGGGTGAAGGTTCTGGCGAGCGCGCGGGCCGCTGACACCACCGCGAAAGCCGCCGGCACGGTTCTCGACGACCGGCTCACGGTCGCCTGCGGTGACGGCGGGGCCGTCCGGCTCGTGCGCCTGCAGAAGGCGGGCGGCAAGCCGCTCGATGCGGCCGATTTCCTGCGCGGCACGCCCGTCGCGGCCGGCCAGGTCATCGGCTGATGCCGCGCTACCGCCTCCGTATCGAATATGACGGCACGCCCTATGTCGGCTGGCAGCGGCAGGACAACGGGCACTCCGTGCAAGGCGCCATCGAGGCGGCCATCCTGTCGCTCACGGGCGAGACCGTCTCGATCCGCGGCGCGGGGCGCACGGATTCGGGCGTGCATGCCATGGGGCAGGTGGCCCATGCGGACCTTTCGCGGGTGTGGAAGGAGCACACGCTGCGCAACGCGCTCAACGCCCATCTCGGCATGGCCGGCGAGCGGATCGCGATCCTCGATGCGGCGGCGGTGCCCGACGATTTCGACGCCCGCTTCTCGGCGGTGAAGCGGCACTATCTCTACCGCATCATCTCGCGCCCAGCGCCGCTGGCGCTGGAGGCGAACCGGGCCTGGTTCGTCGCCAGGACGCTCGACCACGAGGCGATGCATGCCGCCGGGCAGATGCTCGTCGGCAGGCACGACTTCACGACCTTCCGCGCCGCCCAGTGCCAGGCGAACAGCCCCGTGCGCACCATCGACCGATTGGAGGTGACGCGCAGCGGTGACCTGATCGAGATGCGCGTCTCGGCGCAGAGCTTCCTGCACAACCAGATCCGCTCCTTCGCCGGCACGCTGAAGCTGGCGGGCGAGGGCAAGTGGACACGGGAGGACGTGCGCGCGGCGCTGGAGGCGCGCGACCGCAAGGCCTGCGGCCCCGTGGCGCCGCCGGACGGGCTCTATTTCATGGCTGTCGACTACTAGGCGGCCCGGAGGGCGAAAGGCGCATCAGCCCGGCAACGTGCCGAGGAGTTGCTGCAATTGCTGCCCGACGATCATCGGCGGCAGCACGTAGATCGCCGTCATGGCCGAGGCGAGCAGCGTCTGCCTGCCGACGCACATCCATACGAGGCGGAACTGCAGCACGACGCTGGCGCCGAAGACCGCATAGAGCAGCAGGCCGGCAAAGGGCGCGCTCGTGGGCTGGACCAGCGTCAGGGCGAAGGGGATCGCCGCGGCATAGGCGAAGGGCACGGCGATCCAGTTGCTCGCCGTCACCACGGTCGCAACGTGCTTGCCGTAGCCGAGCGGACGCGCGAGCGCCGCCAGAAGCAACAGCGGCAGCAGCCAGCCCGCCACGTCGATCACCAGGAGCTTGATGAAGAAGGAGAGGCCGGCCGGCGTTCCCGTCGGCATGCTGCCGAGAAAATAGAGCCGCCAGGATGCCCAGATGACGGCAAAGGCGGGAAGGCACCAGGCGAAGGCCCAGAAGGAGCGGACAAGCCCGCGCATCGTCAGGTCCAGCCAGCCGAACCCTTCCTGCTTCTGCCGCACGAGCAAGAACACGCCGGTGAGATAGTGCAGGACCTCGTCAAGCCCGGGCATCGCCGAACCAGCGCTGGAGGAAAGTCTCGTAGATCACGGTCAGCGTCTCGAGATCGGCGATGGCCACCCGCTCGTCGACCATGTGCATGGTCTGTCCGACGAGGCCGAACTCCACGACCGGGCAATAATCCTTGATGAAGCGGGCATCGGAGGTGCCCCCCGTCGTCGACAGCTTTGGCGCACGGCCGGTCACGGCTTCGACGGCGCCGGAGAGCGAGGCGATCAGCCGGTCGTTGCGGGTGAGGAAGACGTGGCTCGGCCGCTCGGCCCAGGCGATGTCGTAGCGGAGCGGCGGGCGGCCCGGCCGCAGCCTTTCGTCGCGCGCGGCGGCATCGAGCCGGCGCACGATCTCGGCCATCACGGTCTCGGCCGTCCAGATATCGTTGAAGCGGATGTTGAAGCGGGCGACCGCCTGTGCCGGCACGACATTCGTCGCGGGATTGCCGACGTCGATCGTCGTCACCTCCAGATTCGACGGCTGGAAATTCTCCGTGCCGGCGTCGAAGGGCGGATGCATCAGGGCATCGGTAAGCGCGATCACGCCGCGCACGGCATTGTCGGCGAGGTGCGGATAGGCGGCATGGCCCTGCACGCCCTGTACCGTGATCGTACCGGAGACGGAGCCGCGCCGGCCGATCTTGATCATGTCGCCGAGCTGGTCCGGGTTCGTCGGCTCGCCGACGAGGCAGGCATCCCAGCGTTCGCCGCGCTCCGCGGCCCATTGCAGCAGCTTGATCGTGCCGTTGACGGCCGGGCCTTCCTCGTCGCCGGTGATGAGGAAGGAGAGCGAACCCTTCGGGGGACCGTTCTTTGCGATCTGGCGGGCGACGGCGGCGACGAAGCAGGCGATGCCGCCCTTCATGTCGACCGCGCCGCGGCCGAACATCTCGCCGCCGGCGATCTCGGCGCCGAAGGGCGCATGCGTCCAGGCCGCCTCGTTGCCGACGGGCACGACATCCGTGTGGCCGGCGAACATCAGGTGCGGCCCCTCGGTGCCGATACGGGCATAGAGGTTCTCGATGTCTGGCATGCCGGGCTCGCGCGCCGTCATGCGCTCCACTGTGAAGCCGAGCGGCTCCAGCATAGCGGCGAGCGCCGTCAGCGCCCCGCCCTCGGCAGGGGTGACGGAGGGGCAGCGGATGAGCGTTGCAAGATTGGCGATCGGATCGGCGGAGGTCATGGACATGCGGTCACGGCACGAAAGGGAGGAAGGAGAATCGAGATTTAGCCGATCGGCCGTGCGCTGTCACGCGCGCCCGAAGCGCGCCTCTCAGTCTTTCGGCCGGTTGGGCAGGCGGCCGTAGTCGTTCGGCCCGTTCGTGCCCGGCCAGACCATGAAGGCGAAGAGCGCGAAGAAGGAGATGGCCGGGATGAACAGGCAGATGATCAGCGGCAGCGGCAGGTTCATGTCGTGCAGCCGCTTGACCGTCAGCAGGACGGAGGACACCGTGGAGACGAGCGCCACGCCGACGAAGACGAAGGACCAGAAGAGGAAGGAGGGATCCTCCTTCGGCACGATGATGATGCGGGCGAGCGCGGCCGAAAGCAGCATCAGCCAGAAGGCCCAGCCAAGCGCGAAGGGCATCCGGCTGACCCGGCCGGACCAGCCGAAGAAGAGCCAGGCGAGGCTCGGCCTCTGCTCTTCCACGACCGCCATGGCTCAATCCCGAAGCAGTTCGTTGATGCCGGTCTTCGAGCGGGTCTGCGCGTCGACACGCTTGACGATGACGGCGCAGTAGAGCCCCGGCGCGGGCAGGCCGTTCGGCATCACCTTGTCCGACGGCATGGAGCCGGCGACGACGACGGAATAGGGCGGCACTTCGCCATAGGTCACCTCGCCCGTCGCGCGGTCGACGATCTTGGTCGACTTGCCGATGAAGACGCCCATGCCGAGCACGGAGCCCTCGCGCACGATGCAGCCCTCGACGACCTCCGAGCGGGCGCCGATGAAGCAATTGTCCTCGATGATCGTGGGACCTGCCTGCATCGGCTCCAGCACGCCGCCAATGCCGACGCCGCCGGAAAGATGCACATGCTTGCCGATCTGCGCGCAGGAGCCCACCGTCGCCCAGGTGTCGACCATCGTGCCCTCGCCGACATAGGCGCCGAGATTGACGAAGGAGGGCATCAGGATGGCGTTCGGCGCGATATAGGCGGAACGGCGCACCACGCAGTTGGGCACGGCGCGGAAGCCGGCCTTCTCGAATTCGTTGACGCTCCAGCCGTCGAACTTGGAGGGCACCTTGTCCCACCAGGACGAGTCGCCCGGGCCGCCCTTGACGATCTCCATCGGGTTGAGGCGGAAGGACAGGAGAACGGCCTTCTTCAGCCACTGGTTCACCGTCCAGGTGCCGTCCTCGCCGCGCTGGGCGACGCGTACCTTGCCGGTGTCGAGCAGGTTGAGGGACGTCTCCACCGCATCGCGCACTTCGCCGCGTGTTCCGGTGTTGATGCCGTCCCGTTCCTCGAAGGCGCGCTCGATGGTGGTGGAAAGGGTGGCGAGGTCAGGCAGGCTCATCGGAATTCCTTAAACTTCGAGGCTTATTTTCGATTGTCGGGATGCCGGAAGGTTGATTTCATCAATCTGCAAAATGCTCTAGAGCAAGTGCCGGAAAAGATGAAGCCCCTTTCCGGCAGATACTGTCGCACGGGCGCAATGGTAATCCCGTGGGGCCGGAAAGCAGGCCAGCAAGCAGGAAAATGACATGGCAAGACTGAAGAAGAAGAATCTGCGCCGCAAGGACGGCGTCTGGGATCCGTTGGCCGACAGCGCACAGGACAAGCACCGCGCCGCCGTCGTGCCGCAGACGCCGCAATCGGCCCATCCGGCCTACCGGCTTGCCTATGTCGACGACGATTTCCTCTGCCGCGAGGAGCTGCGCCCGGTGCGCCTGCAGCTCGAATTGCTGAAGGTCGAGATGATGCTCGCCGAGCGCGGCATCAAGTCGACCGTCGTGATGTTCGGCGGCGCGCGCATTCCCGCCCCCGGCCAGGAGGCCTGGGCGGCGCGCAACGAGACGCAGCGCCTCAATCTCGAAGCCGCCTCGGTCTATTACGAGGAAGCGCGCAAGTTCGCGCGCATGTGCTCGGAAAAGTCGGCGGAACTCGGCTTCAAGGAATATGTCGTCGTCACCGGCGGCGGGCCGGGCGTCATGGAGGCGGGCAACCGCGGGGCGGCCGATGTCGGCGCGCCGTCGATCGGCCTCAACATCGTGCTGCCGCACGAGCAGGCGCCGAACCCCTATGTGACGCCGGAGCTCAGCTTCAACTTCCACTATTTCGCCATCCGCAAGATGCATTTCCTGCTGCGCGCCAAGGCCGTGACGGTGTTTCCGGGCGGCTTCGGCACGCTGGACGAACTGTTCGAGACGGTGACGCTGATGCAGACGGGCCGCATGGCGCTGGTGCCGCTCATCCTGTTCGGCAAGGAATTCTGGCGCAGGATCATCGATTTCGACGCGCTCGCCGCCTTCGGGACGATCGCGCCCGGCGATGTCGAGCTGATGCAGTTCGTCGAGACGGCCGACGAGGCCTGGGACATCATCGTGAAGTTTTACGAGAAGCTGGAGGCCGAGCAGGCGGCGGCCGCGCTCGGTTGATGTTAGGACGATTACGGGCGCCTGCCACCTCTCCTCCGTCATGGTCGGGCTCGACCCGACCATCCATCCACCGGCACGTCGGGAATGTGGATCCTCGGGGCAGGCCCGAGGATGACGGCAGGGGGAGGGCGACGGTCTGCGCGAAATTTCCGCGCCTTTCGCAAAAAAAGACGCCCCGGTTTTGAAACCGGGGCGTTCCTGGTCGGACGTGCTCGTAACGGAGGGTGTTTACCGGTTGCCGCGCCTGCCCATCTCGTCGGCGGTGATGAAGCCGTCGCCGTTCCGGTCGCGCTGCTTGAACATCGCGGCGGCGGCGGTTTCCATTTCCGCCTTGGTCAGCGTGCCGTTCTTGTCGGCATCGGCCCGCTCGAACATGCGGCCGCCCATGCGGTCGATCCGGGCGTCGCGCAGCGCCTCGCGGGCGGCCGCCTTCGCCTCACCATCCGTCGCCTTTACCTCGCGGACGGCCTTGCGGGCATCGCGGAAGGCCTCGCGCCTGGCGTCGACCTCGGCCTTCGTCACCTCGCCGTTCTTGTCGGCGTCGAAGCGCTGGAAGGTTTCCGAGGCGCGCTGCAGCAGCTCCTCCTGCGAGACCTTGCCGTCGCTGTCGGCATCGAGGCGCTTCAGCATGCGCTCGGCACGCTCCTCGCCGCCCTTGCCGTGGCGACCCTTGCCCTTATGGGGGCGGGCATCGGCCGTGTCGATCGCGCCGTCCTTGTTGCTGTCGCGCCGTTCGAAGATCTTCTGCGCCGAGGCAAGCACTTCCGCTTCGGAAAGCGTGCCGTTCCCGTCGGTGTCGGCACGGTCGAACATGCGGCCGGCGCCCGGCAGCATGAAGGGGCCGGCGGCCCGCAGCGCCTCGCGTGCCTTGTCCTTGTCGGTGTCGGCCGCGGCACGCACGGCCTTGCGGGCATCGCGGAACGCGTCGTGGCGGGCCTTGATCTCGTCCTTCGTTACCTGGCCGTCGCCGTCGGCATCGAAGGTCTTGAAGGTGGCGGAGATGTTGGTCTTGAACTCGTCGAGCGAGACCTTGCCGTCCTTGTTCGCGTCGAGACGCTCGATCATCGCGGCATGGCGCGGCCCGTGCCGGCCCTCGCCCTTGGCGGCGAAGGCGGGGGCGGCGGCGCCCGAAAGCAGAAGGCCGGCAGCGACGGCGCCGAGGAGAAGTTCCTTTTTAGCCATGGTCATTCCTTTCATCCATCATCGTCCCTTGGGGAGGCAGGATAGGGGGAATGCCGGCCGGCACCAGTTACAAATTGGTAATTCAAGCTTTTGACGGAAAAGGGTTTTTTCCGTGTCGGGAATGTGTCGGGGCTTGCCTAGAGCAGCGCGTTGAGGAAGGCCGTCAGGTTCGAGGTCGCATAGTCGATATGCTTGTCCTCGTCCGTGCGCTTCTCCCAGGCATCGGTGAATTCGTGGCCCTCGTCGCGCGGGGTCAGCAGCACGGTCTTCATGCCGAGCGTCTTCGGCACGATGAGGTTGCGCGGCAGGTCCTCGAACATCACGGCCTGCTTCGTGTCGACCCGGTGCAGCGCCATGAACTTGTCATAGGTCGCGCCGGCCGGCTTCGGCACGTATTCGGCCGCCACGATATCGAAGACGTCGTCGAAATGGTGGAAGATGCCGAGGGCTCTCGCCGCCATCTCGGCATGCTTGACGCTGCCGTTGGTGAAGATGAACTTGCGGCCCGGCAGCGCCTGGATCGCCTCGCCGAGCGGCAGGTCGGGCGACAGCACGTCGTAATTGATCGCATGCGCCTTTTCCAGGAAGTCCACGGGGTCGATGGCGTGATGGATCATCAGGCCCTTCAGCGTCGTGCCGTGGTCGAAATAATACTGCTTCTGCAGGGCGCGCGCGTCCTCGCGCGACAGGCCGAGCAGGGCCGAGACGTAAGCCGTCATGTTCTTGTCGATCTGGGCGAAGAGATCGACATGGTGCGGATAGAGCGTGTTGTCGAGGTCGAAGACCCAGTCACGCACATGGCTGAAATCGGCTTTGTTCGGAAGATCGGTCATGGAGCGTCTTATGGCATGGGCCTGCGCGAAGGGAAACGGAATTTTCCATGGGAGGCCGGCGCCGACGATGGATTTGGCCCGGCCCGCATGCTAGCGGCAGGGCATGGAACTCTGGATCCCCATCACCATCGCCGCCGCCTTCCTGCAGAACCTGCGCTCGGCCCTGCAGAAGCATCTTCAGGGCAAGCTCGGCACGCGCGGCGCGAGCTTCGTGCGCTTCGGCTACGGCTTTCCACTGGCGATCCTCTACGTGCTGGTGCTGAACCGCATCGTCGGCCTCGCCTTCCCCTCGCTCAACTGGACCTTCGCCTTCTGGGCCATCATCGGGGGACTGGCGCAGATCTTCGCCACCATGCTGCTCGTCTATCTGTTCTCGCTGCGGAATTTTGCGGTCGGCACGGCCTATTCCAAGACGGAGCCGGTGCAGGCGGCGATCTTCGGCTTCGTGCTGCTCGGCGAGCGCATCACCCTGGGCGCGGTCGTCGCCATCGTCGTCGGCGTCATCGGCGTGATGCTGATTTCCGTCGCCCGCGCGCCGCTCTCCTGGCGCAACACCCTTGCCGCCCTGACGAGCCGCACCGCCCTGATCGGCATCGCCTCCGGCGCGGTCTTCGGCGTCTCGGCCGTCGCCTATCGCAGCGCGTCCCTCTCGCTTGACGGGCCGGGGCCGATCATGAACGCTGCGGTGACGCTCGCCTGCGTCACCACTTTCCAGACGGCCTTCATGCTGGTCTGGATGGCCTGGAAGGACAAGCGGGAAATCGTCGAGGTCTTGAGAAGCTGGCGCTCGTCCGCGCTGGTCGGCATTGCCGGGGTGCTGGGCTCGGCCTGCTGGTTCACGGCGATGAGCCTCCAGCAGGTCGCCTATGTGCGCGCGCTCGGCCAGATCGAGCTGGTCTTCACCTTCATGGCCTCGTATTTCCTCTTCCACGAGCGGGTCAACCGCACGGAAGTCGTCGGCTGCCTGCTCATCGTCTGCGGCATTCTGGGCCTGCTCTTCTGGTGAGGGGCCGGCGGCGGGAAGCCGCCGGCAGAAGCATCAGGGCACGATCAGCGTGCCGGCGCCGTGTTCGGTGAAGATCTCCAGCAGCACCGAATGGGCGGTCTTGCCGTTGAGGATGACGACGCCCTGCACGCCGGCCTTGATGGCGTCGATGCAGGTCTCGACCTTCGGGATCATGCCGCCGGAGATCGTGCCGTCCTTGATGAGGGCGCGGGCCTCGGCGACGGAGAGTTCCTTGATGAGCTGGCCGTTCTTGTCGAGCACGCCCGGCACGTCGGTGAGGAAGAGCAGGCGCGTCGCGTTGAGTGCCCCGGCGATGGCGCCGGCGAAGGTGTCGGCATTGATGTTGTAGGTGTGGCCGTCGCGGCCGGGGGCGACCGGGGCGATGACCGGGATCATCTCGGATTTCGCGAGCAGGTCGATCAGCGTGCGGTCGACCTCCACCACCTCGCCGACGAAGCCGAGATCGAGGATGCGCTCGATATTGCTGTCCGGATCGACCACGGTCTTCTTGGCCTTTTCGGCGAAGACCATGTTGCCGTCCTTGCCGCACAGGCCGATCGCCCATTCACCCGTCTGGTTGATGAGCGCGACAATCTCCTTGTTGATCGAGCCGGCGAGCACCATCTCGACGATCTCGACCGTCTTCTGGTCGGTGACGCGCAGGCCCCCTTCGAATTTCGATTCGATGCCCATCTTGGAGAGCATCGCGCCGATCTGCGGGCCGCCGCCATGCACGACGATCGGGTTGACGCCCGACTGCTTGAGCAGCGCGATGTCGCTCGCGAAAGCCTTGCCCAGTTCCGCATTGCCCATGGCATGGCCGCCATATTTCACCACGATGGTCTTGTTCTCGTAGCGCTGCATATAGGGCAGGGCTTGCGCGAGAAGGCGGGCTTGGGTTTCGCTTTCGGATAGGGACATGGCGGCCTCTTGGGAATGGGTGGGCGCCTGTTTAACGCATGTTTCGTGACGATGGAATGATCCGCCGGCCATATTGCTGCCGGCGCCCGGAAAAAGACGGAACGACACGAGCCGGGGACCGCAAGATCGGTGGCGGGAAAGGGCGATGGGGAATATGATGGCGCGCTTGCGCGTTTCCATGAGCAAAAGCGAAAGGGAATGCCTATATGGAGTTGGAGGCTTGGTCCTCGCCCGGATTTCATCGAAGCCTGAGAGAGTGCATAGCCGATGACGGCGCCCGACCGAGAGATGAGAGACCCCCGCCGCGATGAGGTGATCGCAGGCGAATATGTGCTCGGGGTGCTTTCCGCCGAGGAGCGCCGCAAGGTCGAGGCGCGCCTCGCTAAGGACCGCCAGTTCGCCGCGATCGTCAGTCGCTGGGAAGAGAATCTTGCCACCTTCGAGGACGATTACGAGGCGCTGCATCTGCCGCCGCGCGCCCGTTCCCCCATGGAGCAATGCCTGTTCGGCGCGACGCCGCGGGACGCCGTGTTTTCCGGCAGGGTCGCGGGCGGCTGCTGGGGCTCGCTCGCCTTCTGGCGGGCGCTCGCCCTTGCCTCCTTCGCCATTGCGGCGGGCCTTGCCCTGTTGATCGGCGCGCTCATCGCGCCGCGCCCGGTGAGCGGCGGGCGTCTCGTCGCGGACCTGGCGGGAGAGGGGGCCGTGATCGATCTCGTCGCGCGCTATGACGATGTGAGCGGCTCGCTGCGGGTGACGCCGGTCGCCGGTGGCGGCGGCAAGGACAAGTCGCTCGAACTGTGGCTGACGCAGGATGGCAGGGCGCCGGTCTCGCTCGGCGTGCTGCCGCAGACCGGCGAGGGCACGCTCATCGTGCCGGGAGAATTGCGCGGGCGGCTGGTGCAGGGCGCGATGCTCTCCGTCAGCGTGGAGCCCTTCGGCGGGTCGCCGGGCGGCAAGGCGACCGGCCCCGTCCTCGCGTCCGGCGCCGCCCGGTTCGATTGAGCCCTACCGGGTGATGGCCGCGATGATGGCGTTGCGCAATTCATCCAGTCCGCGGCCCTTTTCCGAGGAGGTAGCCAGCACCTCCGGATAGGCGGCCGGGCGCTTGGCGATCTTCTGCAGGGTTTCCTCGACGAGGCGCGGCACGCCGGCATCCTTGATCTTGTCGGTCTTGGTCAGCACGATCTGGTAGGAGACGGCCGCCTTGTCGAGCAGGGCGAAAACCTCCTCGTCGTTCTTCTTGATGCCGTGGCGGCTGTCGACCAGCACATAGACGCGCTTCAGCGTCGAGCGGCCACGCAGGTAGTCGAAGACGAGCTTGGTCCAGGCGTCGACCTGCTCCTTCGGCGCCTGGGCATAGCCGTAGCCGGGCATGTCGACGAGCGCCATCGGCGGCAGGTCGTCCTCGGCGCCGGAGAAGCCGTCCGGGACGAAATAGTTGAGCTCCTGCGTGCGGCCGGGCGTGTTGGACGTGCGTGCCAGGCCCTTGTGGCCGACCAGCGCATTGATCAGCGAGGACTTGCCGACATTCGAGCGCCCGGCGAAGGCGATCTCCGGCGGTCCCTCGGGCGGCAGGAATTTCATGGCCGGCACGCCGCGGATGAAGATCCACGGCCTGCCGAACAGCGGCTTGTCGTCCGGCGACGTCGTCTCGGTCATAAATCGCGCCCTTGTTGTCCGGCCCCCGGCTTCCCGGTTTTGGCCGCGAAAGTCAAGCGCGCCGCTGGCGCCAGAACTCCACGCCGAGATAACACAGGAGCGCCGCCAGCACGATGATGCCGCCGACTACGGTGCGCGCGCCCGGCACCTCGCCGTGGATGATCGCCACCCAGAGCGGCGCCAGAACCGTCTCCGCCGTGCCGAGCAGGGCGGCGAGCGCCGAGGGGACGAGGCGGGCGCCGGTGACGAAGAAGGCGAGGCCGAGGCCGAAATTGAGCGCGCCGAAGACGATGAGAATGCCGAGTTCCTGGCCGCTCACGGCAAAGCCGGAGGCCTGGCTTGCCGCCACCGCGCAGGCGACGAGCGTGCCGAAGAAGACGGCGGGCGTCATGCGCACATGGGCGAAGCGTCGGGTGATGATCGTCGCGGTGGCGAAGGCGAAGGCGATCAGCAGGGCGAGCGCATCGCCCATCATCGAGACGCTGCCGCCGAGCGATTCCGAGACCATGATGGCAACGCCGCCGATCACCGCCGCGATGGCGACCCAGGTGTGGAGGGCGATCCTCTCGCGGAAGAGCAGCCAGGCCATCAGCGCGGCGATCAGCGGCACGCCGGCCTGGATCAGCACGACATTGGCGACGGTCGTGTAGGCGAGCGCGAGGATGAAGGACGTGGAGGCGGTGGCAAAGCACAGGCCCACCGCGATGCCGGCAAGACCCATGCCCCTGAACAGGTGCACGGTGCCGCGCGGGCCGTCACGCAGCAGCATGAAGCCGAGCAGGAAGAGGGCGGCAAAGAGCGAGCGCCAGAAGACGACGGTCCAGCCGTCCTCGATGGCCAGAAAGCGCGCCAGCGTGCCGCCGAAGCTCCAGACGACGGCAGAGCCGAGCACGAGGGCGGCGCCATGGCCTTGCCCCCGTCTCTGCGGAAGCGTGGGGGTGATCGGAGGCGTGGAAGCGGACATGGTGCGCTCGCAAGGGCAAGTCCGGCAAAAGGGCGAGAAGCGGTTTTGCGTTCGGGCTTGCATGAAGACAAAGGGATCGCCGGGAGCATGACAGGGATGCGCCCGCGCCGCTTCCATGCCAGCGACGGGGCGATGTCGCAAGCGGGCCTTGCAGAAAAATCGGCAAAAGAAAACCCCGGCGCGAGGCCGGGGTTCTTCGACATCCGCTTGGGTGGCCGTCAGGATGATCCGGCTTTCTTTCCGAGCAATCCCTTCAGATTGTCGAAGAGCTCGATCTTCACGCCGTGGCGCTTCATGATGATGCCCTGCTGGATGATCGAGAGCAGGTTGTTCCAGGCCCAGTAGATGACGAGGCCGGCCGGGAAGGTCGCGAGCATGAAGGTGAAGATCAGCGGCATCCAGGTGAAGATCATCGCCTGGGTCGGGTCCGGCGGCGTCGGGTTCATGCGCATCTGCAGGAACATGGTGATGCCCATGATGATGGGCCAGACACCGATCATCAGCATGTGCGGCACGTCGTAGGGCAGCAGGCCGAACAGGTTGAAGAGCGAGGTCGGATCGGGCGCCGAAAGGTCCTGGATCCAGCCGAAGAACGGCGCGTGGCGCATCTCGATGGTGACGTAGATCACCTTGTAGAGCGCGAAGAAGACCGGGATCTGCAAAAGGATCGGCCAGCAACCCGCCAGCGGATTGATCTTCTCCTCCTTGTAGAGCTGCATCATGGCCTGCTGCAGCGCCATGCGGTCGTCGCCGTGCTTGGCCTTCAGCTCCTCCATCTTCGGCTGCATCTTCTTCATGTTCGCCATGGAGGCGTACTGCTTGTTGGCAAGCGGGAAGAACAGGCCCTTGACGACGATCGTGGTGATGAGGATCGCGATGCCGAAATTGCCGAAATAGCGGAAGAAGAAGTCCATCATCTGGAACATCGGCTTGGTGAAGAACCAGAACCAGCCCCAGTCGATCATCAGGTCGAAGCGCGGGATGGAGTAGGACGCCTCATACTGGTCGATGATCGGCACTTCCTTGGCGCCGCCGAAGAAGAGGTTCTTGACCTCGACCGACTGGCCGGGCGCGATGGTGACGTCGTCCTGGCGGTAGTCCGCCTGGTAGCGCGGACGACCGTCCTGGAAATAGGAGAAGCGCGTCTCGTAGGGCGTCGCCTGCGGCGGCACGAGGGCCGTCGCCCAGTACTTGTCGGTGATGCCGAGCCAGCCGCCGGTCGCCTTGCCGGGCGCGACCGTCGTGTCGTCTTCGGTCGTGGAATATTTGACCTCGTGCAGGCCGAGATCGCCGAGCACGCCGATGAAACCTTCGTGCAGCACGTAGACGGACGGATCGCTCGGCTTGAAGAAGCGCGTCGCGCGGCCATAGGGCGAAAGCGCGATCGCCGCATCCGTGCGGTTCTCGATGCTGTCGGCGATCGTGAACATGTAGTGTTCGTCGACCGAGATCGTGCGGGTGAAGGTGACGTTCTTGTCGTTGGTATAGGTGAGCTTGACGGGGGTCGCCTGCGTCAGCTTGCCCTCGCCCTCCTGCGTCCAGACGGTCTGCGGGCCGGGGACCTGGCCGGTCGCCTCGCTGCCGACATAGCCGATTTCGGCAAAGTAGCCGTGTTCGGTCTCGGCGGGGCTGAGCAGCGTGATGATCGGGCTCGTCTTTTCGACGGTCTCGTGGAATTCCTTCAGCTTCAGGTCGTCGAAGCGGGCGCCCGTCAGGTTGATGGAGCCGGAGAGCGACGGCGTGTCGATCTCGACGCGGGCGGACCGGGCGAGCGCGGCTTCCCGCGTTTCGGTCGTGGTCGCCGTCGACGTACCGCCCGGCAGGGCGCCGCTCGTACCGGTCGCGGTCGTCGTCGTGCCGCCGGACGTGGTCGTCTGCTGGCTCTGCGCGGCCTGCTGCGCTTCGAGCGCGGCGCGGTCCTTCTCCAGCTTGGGGTTCACATAGAGGAACTGCCAGGCCACGAGGATCAGCACGGACAGCGCGATCGCCACGAAATAATTGCGGTTCTTTTCCATCACTCTTTCCCGGGAGCAGCAGGGCGCTGCTGCTGCTTCTGTTTCTTGACCGTCGCGATCCTGTCGTTGAGACGGGCTTCAAGGGTTTTGAAGGGGGCGCTCAACACGTCCCGTCTGGCGACAACCACATAGTCGTGTCCGGGCTCCATTGCAAACCCGGCCGATAGCCGCACCGCCTCTTTCAGGCGCCGGCGCATGCGATTGCGTTCCACGGCATTGCCGTGCTTCTTGGTAACGGTGAAGCCGACGCGGGGCGCTTCGTCCGGCATCTGCCGGTCGCGCACTTCGAGAAGGAACAGCGGTCCCCTGCGTTTCTCGCCCTCGCGCACAAAAAGAAACTGCGGACGGCTTTTCAGCCGTCCGACAGCAGGTTTTTCAACAGTTTCCGTCATATGCCCGTCGCCTCTGTTCGGGCAGGCACGGCCTTAGGCCGAGAGACGTGCGCGGCCGCGGGCGCGACGTGCGGACAGGACCTTGCGGCCGCCCTTCGTTGCCATGCGGGCGCGGAAACCGTGACGACGCTTGCGGACAAGCTTGGAGGGTTGGTAGGTACGCTTCGACATTTATTTAATACCGCGGTGTGCGGCCCTTCTTGGGTTTGCGTTACGCAAGGAGCGTTGAAGTCCGGCACAGGCTTGCCCTCGCGGGAAGCCAAGCTTTCCGGACGTGCGCGGCTTATAAGGGCAAAAACGGTCGAAAGTCAATTGCGGACGCGGCGACGCGCGCGACTGTCACAATGGTTAACGGGTGACACCTAAAAGTTGCATGTGAATTGTGCTTTGTCATGTTCCCGTCACGTAACGTGAGGCGAAATCCCCGGATTTTCCGGCTTCCTCTCCCGTCCTGCTGCATTAGGAGTTGCAAATACGCTCAATATTTGGGCGGTTGTATCAAAGTCTAATTAACTTTTAGCGTTTACTTTCCTCCATGAAGGCAGGTGGGTGAATCCCGCTTGCCATCCATCGTTCTTTGGAGTGTGACGTGAAGATACGCGGCAAGATCTACCTCATCGTGGGCTTGATGGGCCTCATTTCCGTCCTCATCGGCGGCATCGCCGTCCATGTGGTCTCGGAATACAGCGACAAGCTCCGCCAGTATGAGAATGCCGCCGACCGCGCCTTCCTCGGCGAGCACCTGAACCGCCAGGTCACGGCCGTCGTCATGGAAGCCCGCGGCATCTATGCCTCCAAGGACATGGACGGCGCCAAGAAATTTGCCGAAGGCATCGCCAAGGAACTCGACGGCATCGATAAGACGCTGAACGAATGGCGCCCGATCGTGCCGGAGGCACAGAAGGCCGCGTTTGACGCCGTCGTGGCGCGCGCCGCCGAATTCCGCACCTTCCGCATGGAAACGGCCCGCCTCGGCACGACCGTCTCCATCGCCGCGGCCAACGAACAGGGCAACAACGAGGGCAACCGCGCCAACCGCAAGGCCTTCCAGCAGGAGATCGATGCCGTCGTCCAGACGGACAACGAGAACCTCACCGCGATCAAGGCCGATGTCGCCGCCTTCGAAACCCTCATGCTGATGCTCGTGCTCGGCACGGTCGGCGTCGGCCTCGCGCTCGGTGGCGGCGTTGCCTTCTATATCGCGACCAACGAGCTCAGCCGTCCGATCCAGAACGTGACCGAGACGATGAACCGTCTTGCCGGCGGCGATCTCGACACGGAAGTGCCCTATGCCGGCCGCAAGGACGAGATCGGTGAAATGGCCGCCGCCGTCGCCATCTTCCGCCAGAATGCCATCACCGTGCGCGACCTCAACGCCCAGGAGGAGATCCTGCGCGAGAAGAGCGCCGACCTGCAGTCCTCGATCGCCACCGTCGTCCATGCCGCGGCAGCGGGCGATTTCTCCTCGCGCATCAACAAGGACTACCAGAACGAGGACCTCAACCGCTTCGCGCGCAGCGTCAACGAGCTGGTCGCCGGCGTGGAAGAAGGCATTGCCGAAACCCGCCGCGTCATCGGCGCGCTCGCCGAGGGCGACCTGACGCAGACCATGGACGGCGCCTTCCGCGGCGCCTTCGCCGAGCTGCAGCAGAACGTCAATGCGACGCTCTCCACCCTCCAGCGCACCATGCGCGAGGTGCGCGCCTCGACGGATGCGATCAACGCCAATTCCGGCGAGCTGCGCACCGCCTCCGACGACCTTTCCAAGCGTACCGAGCAGCAGGCCGCCGCGCTGGAGGAGACCTCCGCCGCCCTCGAGGAGATCACCGCCGCCGTCAAGAATTCGACGGAGCGGGCGAACGAGGCGACGACCATGGTCGGCGAGGCGACGCAGAGCGCCAAACAGTCGGGCGACATCGTGCGCAATGCGATCGGCGCGATGAGCCGCATCGAGCAGGCCTCGAACGAGATCAGCCAGATCATCTCCGTCATCGACGAGATCGCCTTCCAGACGAATCTTCTGGCGCTCAACGCCGGCGTCGAGGCCGCGCGTGCCGGCGAGGCGGGCAAGGGTTTTGCCGTCGTCGCCCAGGAGGTGCGCGAGCTCGCCCAGCGCGCCGCCAGCGCCGCCAAGGACATCAAGGGCCTGATCACCAAGTCCGGTGACGAAGTCTCCGTCGGCGTCAAATATGTGCAGGAGACGGGCGCGGCCCTCTCCGACATCGAAAGCCGCGTCGTCACCATCAACGACCGCATCCACGCGATCGCCACGGCCGCCCGCGAGCAGGCGACGGGCCTCCAGGAGATCAGCACGGCCATCAACCAGATGGACCAGGTCACCCAGCACAATGCCGCGATGGTCGAGGAGACCTCGGCTGCGACGCACAAGCTGAAGGGCGAGGCCGACAGCCTGGCCGACCTCGTCGCCCGCTTCCGCACCGGCGATGCCATGCAGCGCGTGGCGGCCGTGCGCGCCGAGACCCGTCCGGTCGAATCGCCCGCCCGCCGCATGATCGGCAATGTCGCCCGTGCCTTCGGCGGCAACCGCGGTGCCGCCACTGCGGCGGTCGCCCAGGAGAACTGGGAAGAGTTCTGATCGCTGCCCCTTCGCAGCGCGCGGACGGGCGCCCTGCGGCATTTGGTAGCCGGATTCCAGCCTTCAGCGCGGCGATCGCAGGATCGCCGCGTTTTTGCCGTCTCCGCGGCAACGTTGGAAAATTTGCCGCAATCTCCTATGATTGACTGAAATACGTCGTCGATCTCCAATCACGATGCGTTCGCCGCATTGCGGCCTGTCTGGGAGTTGAGACATGGTGGACAGAGACGGGACACCGTCCTTGACCGAGAAGCCGGTGCCGGCGGTCGGCTTCCTGTCCGGCCTGTCGGGACGGCTCCTGTTGGTCACGGCCATCTTCGTCCTGATCGCCGAGGTGCTGATCTTCGTGCCGTCGGTCGCCAACATGCGCCTGCAATGGTTGCGCGACCGCCTGAACACGGCCGCCGCCGCCAGCGTCGTCATCGAAGGCCTGCCGGACCACGAACTGCCGCGCCCCGTGCAGGAAGAGACGCTGATGGCGACCGGCACCAAGGCGATCATCCTGAAGCGGGAGGACGCCTCCCGCATGGTCGCCGCCGTCGACATGCCGCCGAGCATCGACGCGCAATACGACCTTTCCGACGTCTCGACGCTCACCGCCGTCTACGATGCCTTCGACACGCTGCTCTTCGGCGGCGAGCGTGTCATCCGCGTCTTCGGCCCGGTCGGCGAATCGAGCACGCGCATCGAGCTCTTGCTCGACGAGCGGGCGCTGCGCCGCGCCATGCTCGGTTACGCACGCAACGTCTTCATCCTGTCCATGATCATTTCCGTGGTCACGGCGAGCCCCATCTTCTTCGCGCTCAACCGCCTGCTGATCCGCCCGATCCGCCGCATGACCGCGAACATCCAGGAATTCGCCGCCGATCCGTCGAACCCGGCGCGCGTGCTGGAGCCGTCCGGCGGGCGCGACGAGATCGCCGTCGCCGGCATCCATCTCGCCGCCATGCAGCAGACGCTGCAGCGCACGCTGAAGGAGCAGAAGAACCTCGCCGATCTCGGTCTTGCCGTGTCGAAGATCAACCACGACATGCGCAACATCCTCTCCTCGGCCCAACTGATGTCCGACCGCCTGTCGGATGTCGACGACCCCGTGGTCAAGCGCGTCGCGCCGAAGCTCCTGCGCAGCATCGACCGGGCGGTGGGCTATACCAACGAGGTGCTCTCCTATGGCCGCATGCGCGAGCCGGAGCCGCGCCGCCGCTTCGTCGCGCTGCGCCCGCTGGTGCAGGAGGTTTCCGAGGTGCTGGCGCTCGATTCGCGCAGCGACATCGATTTCGTCGCGCAGGTCGAGCCGGGCCTCCAGGTCGATGCCGACAGCGAGCAGCTCTTCCGCGTCATCCACAATCTGTGCCGCAATGCCGTCGAGGCGCTGTCGCAGGACAGCGGCGCGGAGCGGCGCACCGTGCTCGTCACGGGGCTTCGCACCGGCAGCGTCGTGTCCATCGCCATCGACGACAACGGTCCCGGCATGCCCGCCAAGGCGCGCGAAAACCTCTTCGCCGCCTTCCGCGGTTCCGTGCGCTCGGGCGGCACGGGCCTCGGCCTTGCGATCGCCCGCGAACTGGTGCTCGCCCATGGCGGCACGATCGCGCTGGTGGAGAAGCCGACGCCCGGCACGCTGTTCCGCATCGAGCTGCCGGACCGCCCCGTCCCCCTCGACGCCTTCCGCCACCGCGCCTCGTAATCCGGGGTTCTGCCGCTCCCTTTGTGACGGCCCGATGAAAAAAGTACATTATTTCTGCGAAAGACGCTTGCAATAGGCCGGAGGACCCTTTAGAGAACCGCCTCGCAGCCGGGCAATAAGCCCGCCACTGCCAGCGCACCCGTAGCTCAGCTGGATAGAGCACCAGACTACGAATCTGGGGGTCAGGAGTTCGAATCTCTTCGGGTGCGCCATTCTTTTCCCATTTCCAAAAGATGTCCTGTCGGCCTTCCTGCGGTCGTATATCGCCGTGCTCGGCTCTCGCCCGGCATTGCCGTTCGCGTGACCGATATGCCACGCAGGGACTTTCCGTGGCGGTCCTTGTCTTCGGGCTCTCTTCAAAACCGCCTGCCGCTCGGCTAAGCAGGGATGAGCGGTGCGAGGCATGCACCGGCGAAACCAGAAAGCGGAAGGAAGCGGGGCATGATGAACCGCGAAATGCCGCGCGTATTGCGTCGCGTGATCTTCGCCGGACTGCTTGCCCTTGCGGGGTGCGCCGGCCGGCCGGAAGGCGTGCTCGTGCCGAGCGGCGAAACGCCGGCGGGCGTCTCCACGGTCGACCTCCTGGTCGCCACCACCCGCGCGCCCTCGCAGCAGCCGGGCGTCCTGTTTTCCGGTGAGCGCGGCTCCGAACTCGTGATGCGCGACATCAAGGTCTCCATTCCGCCGGACGGCAAGCGCAAGGTCGGCCAGGTGCAATGGCCGGAAAAGCTGCCGGCCGATCCGATGAAGAACTTCTCGACCGTCAGCGTGACGCCGATCGACAGCGCGCAGAAGGGCCGTGCCTGGCTCGACGGGCATCTGCCGAAGAGCCGTCGCGTGCTCGTCTTCGTGCACGGCTTCAACAACCGGTATGAGGACGCCGTCTACCGCTTCGCGCAGATCGTGCACGATTCGAAGACCGATGCGGCGCCCGTGATCTTCACCTGGCCCTCGCGCGCCAGCATCTTCGATTATTCGTACGACAAGGAAAGCACCAACTATTCGCGCGACGCGCTGGAGGAGCTGCTGCGCGCGGCGGTCGATACGCCCGAGGTCGGCGAGATCACCATCATGGCCCATTCCATGGGCACCTGGCTGGCGGTGGAGACGCTGCGCCAGATGGCGATCCGCGACGGGCGCGTGCCGAAGAAGATCCAGCAGGTCATCCTCGCCTCGCCCGATCTCGACGTGGACGTCTTCGGCCAGCAACTGCGTGCCATCGGCACGGATCGGCCGCAATTCACGCTCTTCGTCTCGCGTGACGACCGGGCGCTGACGCTCTCGCGGCGCATTTCCGGCAATGTCGACCGGCTCGGCCAGATCGATCCCTCGCAGGAACCCTATCGCAGCATGCTGGAGAAGCAGGGCATCATCGTGCTCGACCTGACGGCACTGAAATCCGGCGACAGCCTCAACCACGGGAAATTCGCGGAGAGCCCGGAGGTGGTGCGGCTCATCGGCAACCGGCTGATCGCCGGCCAGACCGTCACGGATTCCGAGGTCGGTCTCGGTGACCGGCTCGGCGCGGTGGCGCTCGGCACCGCCCAGACGGTCGGCAGCGTCGCCAGTATCGCGGTCTCCACGCCCATCGCCGTCTTCGACCCGGTGACACGCAAGAACTACAACGACCACTGGCTGCGCTTCGGTCAATCCGTGGAGGACACCGCGGTGACCGCGACCGGCCAGTAAAATGAAAAGGCGGCCCCCGCGGGAGCCGCCCCTTCCTTCACAAATCCCGTGAGGGTCAGCGGACCCAGATGACCTCACGGGTATTGCGGTCGACCAGAACAGGACGCTGGTCGACATAGATGTAGCCGTAGCTGGGGCTTTCCGGCACCTCGACGATCTGCACGGTCTCCGGGATCAAGGCGCCGGCCTCGACCGGGCCTTCCAGCACGACGGGCTCCAGCGGATGGCGCTCGACATAGGTGATCGTCGTCTCCGGAATGTCGGCGGAGATGCTGGCCGTCGTTTCGATCTCCGGTGCGTAGATGACCTGGCGGCTATCGGTGCGCACGATCACCGGGCGATTGTCGACATAGACATAGGCGAGGTCCGGGTGGTCGGGGATCGGCGTCAGCGTGACGGTGTCGTCGAAGCGCGTGTCGGCGGTCACCTGGCCTTCCAGAACGACGGGCGGTGTCGGGTTTTCCAGCACATAGACGCGGGCGTCGTCCGGCACGGCGGCTTCCGCACCGATGGCAACGCCCACCGCGCCGCCGACGATGGCGCCGACCGGGCCGCCGACGACCGCACCGGCGGCCGCGCCCGCAGCGCCGCCAGCCGCGCCGCCGAGGACTTCCTTGTCGCCGTCATCCGCATGGGCCGCGGTGGCGCCGATGAGCGCCAGGGCGGCGCCGGCCATCAGAAACTTACGCATGTCATTCTCCTTCGAAAACGGGTTTCCCACCCTTCGACGGAGACAACGTCACGTTCTTCCTTCGGTTCCGCTGCGGACGCGGCGGCGCATCACGATGTGTAACGGACGTTAACCCGGTTCTCAGGCGATTTCCGCATCGCGCCGTGCGATCTCGTAGTCCTCGTTGTGTACCTGCAGGCCGTCTTCCGTGACGACGACGATGCCGTAGGCCGCGGGTTCGTCGACCGAGAGCGAGGCGTTCGGCGTGTCGAAGGGCATCGGCTGCTGGTGCACGGGGCTCTTGAGGATCGAGAACGGAACGCCGCGATGCGAGCCGCCGATCGTGCGGTGCACATGGCCGGCGAAGATGTGGCGCACATTGCCGTGTTTCAGCACGATGTCGTAGAAGGCGTCCTCGTTGGAAAGCCGGATCGCGTCCATGCCGGTAAAACCGGTCCTGTGCGGCGGATGATGCATGAAGAGGAGGACGGGCAGGTCGCCGGCGCTGGAAAGCGCGCTGTCGAGCCAGGCCAGGCGCCTTTCGCAGAGATAGCCGGCATGGCTGCGCGGATAATCGTAGGGCGGGGCGAAGAGCGTATCGAGAAGCACCGCGCGGCAGTCGTCGAAATCGATCGCCTGTTGCACGAAACCGTTCTCGTCCGGTCGCACATGGGAAAAGGTTTCGAGGAAGCGCTCGCGATAATCGTGGTTGCCGATGGTGATGGCGGCGGGCGGCACGAGCAGCGACAGGAGATCGCGCAGGCGCTCGTAGGATTGGGTGTCGGCGCGGTGCGTCAGGTCGCCGGTGAGGATCACCCGGTCGGCATCGGCATGATAGCGATTGACGTGCTCGATGCCGGCGAGCAGGCGCTGGTAGGGATCGAGGCCGATGATGGTCGCCCCCTCGGGCACCATGTGCAGGTCGGTGAAGACGATGAGCTTGGTCATGAAAAGGTCTCGCAGCGGGCAGGGCATCCGGTGATGTCCGGACGCCTTTTCGTAGCGCGCGAACCTGTCGCGTGAAAAGCTGTTGGAATACCCGGCGATCTGATATATCAGAAAGCGAAGACGGCCGAGCTGGCCGAGACGGAGCAGATCGACATGAGATGGAAGCGCACGATCCAGTTGCTGGATGTTCATTGCGAAGGCGAGATCGGCAAGGTGGCGATCGGCGGCGTGCCGAAGATCCCCGGCAACACGATCGCCGAGCAGCTCAACCACATCAACACGGTCGATGACAGCCTGCGCCGTTTCCTGTGCCTGGAGCCGCGCGCGGCGGCGACGGGCTCGGTGAACCTGCTGGTCCCGGCCAAGCGGCCGGAAGCCGACGCCGGCTTCATCATCCTGCAGGCCGACCAGGCGCATGCCTCCTCGGGCTCCAACTCGATCTGCGTCACCACGGCGCTGCTCGAATCCGGCATCGTCGAGATGAAGGAGCCGGAGACCGTGGTCGTGCTCGACACGGCCGCCGGCCTCGTCAAGGCCACGGCGACCTGCCGCGACGGGCGCTGCGAGAAGGTCAAGCTCACCATGGTGCCGTCCTTCGTCGAGGCGCTGGACGTCGAGATCGACACGCCGCACTGGGGCCGCGTGCGCTTCGACATCTCCTATGGCGGCATTTTCTATGCGCTCGTCGATGTCGACCAGATCGGCACGAAGATCGAGAAGGGCAATGCCCGCGCGCTGGTCGATGCCGGCATGGCGCTGAAGGACCTGATCAACAAGGCGATGAAGGTCGTGCATCCGGAAATCCCGGAGATCAACGGCGTCGCCTATGTCATGTTCCGCGATCGCGATCCGGACGGCCTGGTGCGTACCGCCACCACCATGTGGCCCGGCCGCGTCGATCGCTCGCCCTGCGGCACGGGCAATTCCGCCAACCTCGCCACGCTGCATGCCCGCGGCCTTGCCAAGGTGGGCGATACGTTCCGCTCGCGCTCGATCATCGGGTCGGAGTTCGAGGTGGGGCTGGCGGCCGAAACGGTCGTTGCCGGCCGCAAGGCGATCATCCCCACCATCACCGGCCGCGGCTGGACCTTCGGCCTGCACCAGATCGCGCTCGATCCGACCGATCCCCTGGCAAACGGTTTTGCCATGACGGACACCTGGGGTCCGCAGGCGGGCGAGATCGTCTGATCGCGCCCTTCACTTCGCGGCGTAGTGCTTCTCGATGGCGCCGAGGGTGATCGGGTCGATCTCGGCATTCTCGGCACCGGCGATCAGCTTGCGCTCGGCGAGCACCTGCTTGATGGCGAGGCGCGCGTCGGCGCTGAGCTGCTCCGGCGTGTTGCGCAGGATCACTTCGAGATCGACGTCGCGCATCTCGAAGGCGGCGACGAGGCTGTTCACCGCCTGCTCGACATTCCTGACGATGCCGGTGCCGCTCTGCTGCATCAGGCCGAATTTCAGCTTGCCGTAGCTGTCGCCGCGATCGGCGGCGGCTTTGAAGTAGCCGGCTGCGGCGGCAAGATCCTGCGAAACGCCTTCGCCGGATTCCAGCATCAGGCCGAGATTGATCATGGCATCGACGACGCCGCCTTCGGCCGCGAGGCGGTAGAAGGCCGCCGCCCGGGCATCGTCCTCGGCGATCAGGCTGCCGTCGTCGAAGAGCACGCCGAGATTGAACGCCGCCGTCTCGTCGCCGCTCGCCGCCGCCTTGTCGAACCAGCGGGCGGCCGCCTCGCCGTCGATCGCGGTACCGATGCCGTCGCGATAGGCGACGCCGAGATTGTAGGCGCCGAGCATGTCGCCCATCTCGGCCGCCTTCTTGTAGTGGTTGAACTCGGCGACCGCATCGCCGCGCTGGCCCAGCATCGCGCCGTAATTGACCATCGCCACGGTATGGCCGAGCCCGGCCGCTTCCGCATAGAGCTTCATGGCGTCGAGATCCTGGCCGGCGCGCTCCAGCGCCCGGCCGAGCTGGAAGGCCATGCGCGCGCCGCCGCCGGCATTGTAGGCTTCGCGGCAGGCCGAGAGCGCCGGGCCGATCCGGATGTCCTCGCGGGCGACCGGCGCGAAGGCCGTGTTGCGCGTCATGTCGTACTGGCTGCCGGCCGCGGCGTCGCACTGGGCTTCGATGGTGTCGGCCGATGCGCCGCCGGCGACGCCGGACAGGAGGGCCGCGAAGAAAAGGGCGCGGCCAGCCGTCTTCATTCCATTGGATCGCATGAACATGATCCGTCTCCCTTCGTTGATGACCACACCATAGAGGGCTGGCGGACAGGGGCTGTTTCCGCGGGAACAGAAGGCTGAAGGGGAGCAGGGCATAAGGGGTGCAGACAAGGCGCGTCCGCCGTGCCTGCGACAATGCGGGCAAAGCGCCTTGCGGATTTGCCCGGGGAACTGCGTATAAAGAAGAGGGAGAGCATTTCGCGGCCGGAGGGTGCGGCGATGCTCAGGTTCAATTCCATGCCGCCGCGCGTGAAAGGCACGTCAATGCGAACGCTCAACGTTTTTCGTCCGGTCCGTCTCAGCCGCCGTCTTTTCCTTGCGGCAGGCGCACTCGCGCTCACCGGCATCGGCATCCGCGCCACCCAGGCGAATGCGGTGATCGGCAAGGCGGTGGAGATCACCGGCGAGGTCAACCGCAAGCAGGCCAACCTGCTGGAGGGCCTGAAGGCCGGCGCGAGCCTGATGGACCATGATTTCGTGACGACGGGCAAGGAGAGCTTCGCCGCGCTGGAACTCGGCGAGGACACGACCCTGCTGCTCGGCAGCGAGACGGAGCTTCTGATCGACACCTTCATCGCCGGGCAGGGCGGCACGATCGAGCTCGGCACCGGGCAGATGATCTTCGACCGGCCGGAAGGCCTTGCCAAGATCGACCTCACCGTGCGCACCGCCTTCGGCATGATCGGCGTGCGGGGCACGAAGTTTTTCGCCGGCCCGAGCCGCGGCCCCTTCGCCGTCTTCGTCGAGCACGGCCTGGTCGAGGTGTCCGGCGGTGGCGTGACGAAACAGGTCGGCCCCGGCCAGGGCGTCGAGATCGCCGCGCCGGGCGCCGCGCCGGGCGAGGTCACGCAATGGGGCGAGGCCCGCATCCGCGAAGCCTATGCGAGCGCCGGCGCCCGCTGATCGGGAAGGGCGCGCAAAGCCGCTCTAATCCAGCGTGAACAGCGCCATCGTGCCGAAGCCGCGGATCTCGTGTTCGCCGATGGCGCGCAGGCTGCGGCTGGTCTCGCCGGCCGCGCGCGGCCCGACGCAGATCTGTGTTCCCAGGAACTTGTTGGCATCCTGCAGCCGCGCGGCGAGGTTCACCGCGTCGCCATGGGCGGTATAGTCGAGCTTGCCGCCCGCGCCGACCTCGCCCAGCACCGCCATGCCCGTCTCGACGCCGATGCGCGTGCGTCCGAACGCCTTTTCGAGGAAGAGGGGGCGGCGGCGCATCTCCTCGGTCAGTGCGCGGATTTCATCGGCGCAGGCGAGCGCCTTGTCGACGTGGCGGTCGAGATCGTCGGGCGCGTTGAAGAGCGCATGCACAGCGTCGCCCACCACCTTGTCCACCATGCCGCCATGGCGCGCGACGAGGGCGTTGACCTCGGAAAAATAGATGTCGAGCAGCTTGACGAGGTCGTGCGGGCCGATCTTCTGCGCCAGCGTCGAAAAGCCCTCGATATCCGTGAAGAGCGCGGTCACCTGCCGCTCCTCGCCGGCAACCCGGCCGAGGTCGGGATTGTCGATATAGCGTGAGACGACGGATTGCGGCAGGTACTGTGCGAAGCGTTGCCGGGCGGTCGCCTCGGCCCGGCGCACATGGGTGAATTGCAGGAGGCCCGTGACGAGCGCCGCGGTCGCCACGATGAGCGTCACCCCGACCGCATCGGACAGCAGCGCCGTGCGGGCATAAAGCAGCACCGAGGCGCCGAAGACGAGGCCGACCAGCGCGAGCCCCGCGACCGCCGCAAAGAGCGGGCGAAGCCGCGCCGCCGCAAGGGCCGCCGCCGCGCCGGCGAGGAAGGCGAAGCCCGCCTCGATGGGCACGAGCCCGACGTCGCGCGTCGGTATATGGTCGGTGAGGATGGCGTTCGCGATATCCGCGTGGATCTGCACGGAAGGTTCGAGCGGCATGGAGGCGCTGGTCCGCAGTCCCCCGAGATTGGGCAGGCTGCTGCCGATCAGCACGACCTTGCCGGCGATCTTCTCCGCCGGCACCGCGCCGGCCACGACGTCGCCCGCCGAGAAGGTGCGCGCGCGGATCGCGTTGGCATCGCTCGCCACGAAACGCAGGCTGCCGTCCTCGTCGAGCCGCAGGATGCGCGCGTCGTGGCGCAGCCAGGCCGGATCGCCGCCGAGCACCGGCGTGCGCGCACCGGCCGCCAGCCGCGCCGCCTCCACGCCGAGCGCGGGATAGGCGGCGTTGCCGACGATCGCATAGGCCTGCACGCGGCGCACCACGGCGTCCTCGTCGCCCACCAGGAAGGCCGCCGCCGCGGCGGCCGACTTGTCCTGCAGGAAGGCGCAGGAGCTTTCCGTGCCGTCGATGAACCAGAGGTCGGGCACCGCGACCGGCCGTTGCAGCGCGAGCGCCGGCACGGGATGCGGCGCGCCGTCGGGCGTCTCGCCGATCAGGAAGCCGAGGATGGTCGGAACCTTGGCGATGGCGCTGGCGAGCGCCGCGTTCGCCGGCTCCTGCGGGGCGCAATCGGTGCTGAAGATGAAGTCAAAGGCGATGGCGGCGGGCTTGGCGGCGGCGAGCCGGTCGATCAGATCGGCCGTCTCGGCCCGCGTCCAGTCCCGGTTGGGCGCGGCCTGAAACGCCTTGCGGTCGATGTCGACGACGACGATCCGGTCGCTCTCGGCGGCGGGCACGCTCTGCGTCAGCGCGTCGAAGTAGAATTCGCGCTGCCGCTCCAGCGCCGCCTCGCCGAGCCAAGACAGCGTCAGCGCGCCGGCAAGGCTCGCGACCAGGCCGGCAAGGAGGGGACGGTATCGCTTGGGGATCATGGCCGGCCGTTCCCGGCGGCTTCAGTCGTCATCCGGCTCGGCGATGTTTTGCAGCCGGCCGATATGGCAATGGATGATGCCGTCGTTGCGGCGGATGGCGCCGGCCTCCTGCAGCGCGAGGATCGAGCGGTTGATCTTCGGCCGGCTGGCGCCGACGATGCTGGCGATCTCCGTCTGGCTGAGCGAAAGCTGCAGATTGGCGCTTTCCGGCAGTTCCTCGCCATGGATGTTGCGCAGCGTCGCCAGGAAGAAGCGCGCGACGCGGGCATCGAGGTCGTAGAGCGCGATGGTCTCGAGCTGCTCCGTCGTCTCGCGCAGCTTTGTGCAGAGATAGTGGATGATCGCCTGCGCCGCCGTCGGGTTGCGCATCAGGATCTCCAGGAAATCCCGCTTGGAGATGACGTAACCTTCCGTCGCGACGACGGCGGTGGCGTCCGCCGAACGAGGCTGGCCGTCGAGGATCGCCATTTCGCCGAGCACCGATCCCGCTTCGAGCTGGCGCAGCGACAGTTCCTTGCCCTGCGGCGTGATCAGCGAGAGCTTGATGCGGCCGGTGACGAGGACGATGAGGTAGGTCCCCTCGTCGCCGCGCTGGAAGATCACGGTTCCGGCCGACCATTTGCGATAGGTGGCGATGCCGGCGATCTCGCCGAGCGTTTCCTTGCCGAATCCTTCGAAAATCGGAAAGGAGCGCCAGAAGGCGGCGCTTTTGTTGATCTCGTTCATATCCGGATTCCCCCGACCGCGCTGACGCAACACGGAACGCGCCGCCTTGCCGAAATCTTCGCCCAGCCGATGGGCGCTTGCAACAGAAAAGAACGGTGCGTTCCGGGCAGGTCCTTGGGGTTGCCGGCAGAGTGGTCACTGGCAGATGCGGACGCGTTTTGCGATGGTCTTGCCATGCGGGTCTTCCGTGCGGATGCGCTTGGTGATGCAGGTCTGCTGGTCGTGTCCATAATAACCCTCTCCATAGGATGTGCCGGCATGGCCGGGTGCAGCGAAGATGAAGGCGGCGGCGGCGATGACGAGGGCGGTAAGGTTGGGGGGCATGGAGGCTCCGCAAGGAGAGAGGCGGGATGTGACGATCCCCTTGTCGCATGGCCGGCGCGGCCCTCCTGTTTCGCCGGGAACAGGGTGATCGTTCACAAAAAGAGAACGATCTGTCCTCTGAATGCCCGGCTGGCTTGACGGCGGAAAGCTGGTATCTCTTCGTCAATGCAAACGCCAAGCCTCAGGAGCTTACAATGCAACAGAACGTCGTCGTCCTTGTCGGACGCATTCTTCTCGCCCTCATGTTCATCACCGCTGGTTATCCCAAGCTGATCGATCCCTCGGGCACGGCCGGCATGATCGCCGGCGCCGGCCTGCCGGCCGCAACCGCGCTCGCCTATCTTGCCGGTCTCTTCGAACTCGTCGCCGGCCTCTTCGTGCTCGTCGGCTTCCAGACGAAGATCGCCGCCTATCTGCTCGCCGCCTTCAGCGTGTTCACGGCCCTGGTGTTCCACAGCGGCCCGATTAACGTTCCGGATTTCCCGGAAGGCGCCAACGGTCTGCTCACCCTCTTCAACGGCCTGATGATGTGGAAGAACATCACCATCGCCGGCGGCTTCCTCGTGCTCGCCGCCTTCGGTCCGGGCGCCTATTCGATCGACGCCCGCACCGGCGCAGGCAAGACCGCCGCGGCTTAAGCGGAAAGACCCTGATCCTCCAGAAACCCTTCCCGGTCTCCGGGAAGGGTTTTTTGCCGTCCGGTTCCGGGAAAACCCCCGAGCGGCTGGAAAGCCGCGGCTCTTGCTGCTATGCGCACGGGCGGACAGCCTTGTGGGGAGATGCCGATGTTTTCCAATTCCTTTCCGGACCGAGACGTGATGGCGGAGCTGATGGCCCGCATGCTGTGGGAGATCAAGGCGGTGCATTTCCGCCCCGAGGAGCCCTACAAGCTCGCCTCCGGCATGGCGAGCCCGGTCTACATGGACTGCCGCAAGCTCTTGTCCTATCCGCGCATCCGTTCGGCGATCATGGATTTTGCCGCCGCCACCATCACCCGCGAGGCCGGCTTCGAGCGTTTCGACGTGATCGCCGGCGGCGAGACGGCGGGCATCCCCTTTGCCGCGCTGCTCGCCGATCGCCTCGCCTTGCCGATGGTCTATGTGCGCAAGAAGCCGAAGGGCCACGGCCGCAATGCCCAGATCGAAGGCGTGATGCCGGAGGGCGCGCGCGTGCTCGTCATCGAGGACCTCGTGACCGTCGGCGGCTCCATGTTCACCTTCATCGATGCGATCCGCGCCGCCGGCGGCGTGGTCGATCATGGAATGTCGTTGTTCTACTACGGCATCTTCAAGGAGGCCGAGGCGCGCTACGCCAATGGCGGCGTCAAGCTGCACCGCATCGCCACCTGGCAGGACGTGCTCGCGGTGGCGCGCGCGGAAAAGCTCTTCGACGATGCGACGCTCGCCTCCGTCGCCTCGTTCTTCGATGCGCCGCTCGCCTGGTCCGCCGCCCATGGCGGCGTTGCGGAACTGCCGACCTCGTAAAAGTCTCTGGCGCTTTTCGTCGGGATCGTTTAAATCGATTGAAAATCTCTTGGGAGGGCCGATATGATCCTGTGTTGTGGTGAAGCGCTGATCGACATGCTGCCGCGGACGACGACGCTCGGCGAGGATGCCTATGCGCCCTATGCCGGCGGGGCGATCTTCAACACGGCGATCGCGCTCGGCCGCCTCGGCGTGCCGACCGGTTTCTTCACCGGCCTTTCCGACGACATGATGGGCGACATCCTGCGCAGGACGCTCGGCGAAAGCGGCGTCGACTACAGCTATTGCGCGACGCTCTCCCGCCCGACGACGGTCGCCTTCGTCAAGCTCGTCGACGGCCATGCGACCTATGCCTTCTATGACGAAGGCACGGCCGGCCGCATGATCACCGAGGCGGAGCTCCCCATGCTGGGCGATGACTGCGAGGCGCTGCATTTCGGCGCGATCAGCCTCATCCCCGAGCCTTGCGGGTCCACCTACGAGGCGCTCCTGGCGCGCGAGCACGAAAGGCGCGTCATCTCGCTCGATCCGAACATCCGTCCCGGCTTCATCAAGGACAAGGACGCCCATATGGGCCGTATCCGCCGCATGGCGGCGATGGCCGACATCGTGAAATTCTCCGACGAGGACCTCGCCTGGTTCGGCCTTGAGGGCGACGAGGATGCGCTTGCCCGCCACTGGCTGCATCATGGCGCAAGGCTCGTCGTCGTGACGCGCGGTGCAGAAGGTGCCGTCGGCTATACCGCGAACCACAAGGTCACGGTGCCGAGCGAGCGGGTGAGCGTGGTCGATACGGTCGGCGCGGGCGATACGTTCGATGCCGGCGTGCTCGCCTCGCTGAAGATGCAGAACCTCCTGACCAAGGACCAGGTGGCCAGGCTTTCCGAAGACCAGATCGCCAAGGCGTTGGCGCTCGGCGCCAGGGCCGCGGCCGTCACCGTCTCGCGCGCCGGCGCGAACCCGCCCTGGGCAAAGGAAATCGGGCTCGCCTGAGCCGGCAGCGTAAAGGACAGCAACCTCTCTCCCGTCAAGCCTGAGCATGATGGAGGAGGGTGGAGTGAAGTCGCCAAAACAAGCCGAAAGCCCCTTCATTCCTTTGTCATCGCAGCATGGTCAAAGGGGCCATGTTCGACCACACCGCTCCAGATTCCTTTCCCCTCGCCCGTTCCGATGGACGGGCTCCGACCATCCTCGTCGTCACGGACGCCTGGCGCCCGCAGTTGAACGGCGTCGTGCACACGCTCGAAGAGCTTGCCCGCTCGATGGCGGAAGAGGGCATAGACGTCGTCTTCCTGACCCCGCAGGGGTTTACCACCGTGCCGCTGCCCTCCTATCCGGAAATCCGGCTCGCCATCACCTCCAGGCGCCGCGTGCTGGTCGAAATGGAGAAGATCGCGCCGGACTATATCCATATCGCCACGGAGGGGCCGCTCGGCATGGCGGCGCGTGCCGCCTGCCTCGAACACCGGCTGCCCTTCACCACGGCCTATCACACGCGCTTTCCCGAATTCATCAGCGCGCGCCTGCCCATTCCCGAAAGCGTCAGCTACTGGTGGCTGCGGCGTTTCCACAATGCCGGCAACGGCATGATGGTTGCGACGAAATCGCTCGCCGCGGAAATGGCCGCCCGCGGGTTCGTGCGCATCAAACGCTGGTCGCGCGGGGTGGATACGAAACTGTTCGACCCGACAAAACGCCGCGATCTCGGCCTGCCGCGGCCGATCTTCCTGAATGTCGGGCGCGTGGCGGTGGAGAAGAACCTGCCCGCCTTCCTCGGCCTCGATCTGCCGGGCAGCAAGGTCGTCGTCGGCGACGGGCCGGACCTTGCGGCGTTGCGCCAGCGCTATCCGGATGTGCATTTCCTCGGCCGCAAGACCGGCGAGGAGCTGGCGTCCCTCTATGCCTCGGCCGAGGTCTTCGTCTTTCCGAGCCGCACCGACACGTTCGGCAATGTCATGCTGGAGGCATTGGCGAGTGGCGTTCCCGTCGCCGCCTTCCCGGTCACGGCACCGCGCGACGTTCTCGGCGAGGGCGGCGCCCTGTCGGACAATCTCAAGGACGCGGCGCTTGCCGCTCTCGACATTCCCAAGGAAGTCGCCCGAAGCCGCGCCATGACCTATAGCTGGCGCGCCTGCGCCCGCGAATTCCTGGGCAATCTCACCCGCGTGCCGCGCGATGCATTCGCGGCACGCCGTCTCAGCCTTCGATAGGGTTTACGTCGCCGCCTTCAAAAGCGCGGCGACAAGGCCGGCGGTCGAGGAATCGTGGCCGGCTGCGCTCTCCTTGCCTTCCACGACCGGCAGCAGGCCGGTCGCCAGCTCCTTGCCGAGCTCCACGCCCCACTGGTCGAAGGAGTTGATGTTGAACAGCGCGCCTTCGACGAAGACGCGGTGCTCGTAGAGCGCGATCAGCCGGCCGAGCGCGAACGGCGTCAGGCTGTCATAGACCATGGTGATCGACGGGCGGTTGCCGGAGAAGACGCGGTGCGGCGCGATCCTGTCGGCTTTCGCCTCGTCCATGCCCTTGGCGGTGAGCTGCGCCTTGGCTTCGTCCAGCGTGCGGCCCTTCATCAGCGCTTCGGACTGCGCCAGGCAGTTGGCGATCAGCAGCTGATGCTGGTGGCGCAGTGCCTTCTCGTGGCCGTTGGCGGCGATCATGAACTCGGCCGGGATGATCGCCGTGCCCTGGTGAATGAGCTGGTAGAAGGCATGCTGGCCGTTGGTGCCGGGCTCGCCCCAGACAACGGGACCCGTCTGGCCCTCGACGGGCGTCGAATCCATCGTCACGGACTTGCCGTTCGATTCCATGTCGAGCTGCTGGAGATAGGCGGGGAACCGCGACAGGCGCTGGTCATAGGGCAGGATGGCGCGCGAGGGATAGTTCAGCACGTTGCGGTGATAATAGCCGATGAGGCCGAGCAGGACAGGGATGTTCTCGCGGATCGGCGCCTCGCGGAAATGGGTGTCGATGGCATGGCCGCCGGCGAGGAATTCGGCAAAGTTCTCCTTGCCGATGGCGATCATCAGCGGCAGGCCGATGGCCGACCAGATCGAATAGCGCCCGCCGACCCAGTCCCAGAAGCCGAAGACGCGGTCCGCGCCGATGCCGAAGGCCGAGACCTTGTCGAGTGCGGTGGAAACCGCGCAGAAATGGTGGCCGACGGCTGCATCGCCCAGCGCATCGGCGATGAATTTGCGGGCCGTCGCGGCATTGGTCATCGTCTCGATCGTTGTGAACGTCTTCGAGGCGACGATGAAAAGCGTCGTTTCCGCATCCAGCAGCTTCAGCGTATCGGCGATATGGGCGCCGTCGATATTGGAGACGAAATGCAGCCGCGGGCCGTCATGGAAGGGGGCCAGCGCCAGCGTCGCCATGACGGGGCCGAGGTCCGAGCCGCCGATGCCGATATTGACGACGTCGGTGATCGTCTTGCCCGTCGCGCCCTTGAGCGCCCCGGAACGGATGCCGTCCGCAAAGGCGCCCATGGCGTCGAGCACGGCGTTGACCTCAGGCATGACGTCCTTGCCTTCGACGAGGACGGGCGTGTTGGCACGGTTGCGCAGCGCGGTGTGCAGCACCGCGCGCTCTTCCGTGATGTTGATGATCGCGCCGGAGAACATGGCGTCCCGCTTCGCCTCGACGCCGGCCGCCTTCGCCAGTGCCTCCAGCCCGTCGAGCACGGCGTCGTTCACCGCGCATTTGGAATAGTCGAAGAGGAAGTCGCCGAGCGTGGTGCTGTAGCGGGAGAATCGCTGCGGATCGGCCGCAAAGGCGGCACGGATGTCTGTGGCGTTGGTGTCGCGGACGATGGATTTCAGCTTTTCGACAAGCGCGTTCATCGGCGTGGTCCCTGGCTTTTGACGATGCCGCTAGCTAGTCGCTTTGTCCTGTCCAAATCAAGACGGCAAACGTGACTCTACCGAAAAAATTAAATCGGTTTAACTGGCGCTCTCTCAGCCGCGGAGATCCTTGCGCAGTATCTTGCCGACATTGGATTTCGGCAGTTCGGTGCGGAATTCGATGAATTTCGGTCGTTTGTAATTGGTCAGGTTCGCCGCGCAATGGGCCTTCACGTCGACCTCCGTCAGCGCCGGGTCCTTCTTCACCACGAAGAGCTTCACCGCCTCGCCGGAATGCTCGTCCGGCACGCCGATCGCAGCGCATTCGAGGATGCCGGCAAGCGACATCGCCACCTCCTCCACCTCGTTGGGGAAGACGTTGAAGCCGGAGACGAGGATCATGTCCTTCTTGCGGTCGACGATCTTGGTAAAACCCTCCGGCGTCATGAAGCCGATGTCGCCGGAGCGGAAGAAGCCGTCCGGCGTCATCACCTTGGCCGTCTCGTCCGGCCGCTGCCAGTAGCCGGCCATGACCTGGGGGCCGCGGATGCAGATTTCGCCGACCTCGCCGAGCGCCAGCGTCTTGCCGTCGTCGTCGCGGATCTCGATGTCGGTCGAGGGGAGCGGCAGGCCGATCGTGCCGGTGAATTCCGCCCTGTCGAAGCGGTTGGCGGTCGCGACCGGCGAGGTTTCGGACAGGCCGTAGCCCTCGGTGATCGCGCAGCCCGTCATCGCCTGCCAGCGCTCGGCGACCGGCCGCTGCACCGCCATGCCGCCGCCGAGCGTCAGCACGAGTCCGGAAAGATCCGCCTTGGTGAAATCCGGATTGTTCATCAGCGCGTTGAACAGGGTGTTGAGGCCGGGGAAGATGTGTATCCTGACCTTCGTCAACTCCTTGATGAAGGCCGGGATATCGCGCGGATTGGCGATCAGCACGTTGTGGCCGCCGAGCGCGATGCCCATCAGCCCGTTCACCGTCAGCGCGAAGATATGGTAGAGCGGCAGAGCGCAGACGAAGACGAGCTGTTCCGGCCGCTGCTTGATGCGGAAGGTCGGCTCGATCCACAGCTTGATCTGCTCCATGTTGGAGAGCAGGTTGGCATGGGTCAGCGTCGCGCCCTTGGAGACGCCCGTCGTGCCGCCGGTATATTGCAGGAAGGCGGTGTCGTCAGGCGCGATGCTGACCGGCTTGATGCGGCCGCGCGCGCCCTCCGCCATCACCTGGGTAAAGGGGATATGGCCCGGCAGCGACCAGGCGGGCACCAGCTTCTTCACCCGGCGCACGACGAGGTTGACGATCAGTCCCTTGAGCCCGAGCATGTCGCCCATCGTGGTGACGACGACATGCCGGACCGCGGTGCGCGAGACGACCTGCGCCACGGTGCTCGCAAAATTCTCCAGCACGAACAGCGCCTTGGCACCCGCGTCCTTCAACTGGTGCTCCAGCTCCCGCGGCGTATAGAGCGGGTTGACGTTCACCACGACGAGGCCGGCGCGCAGGATGCCGAAGATGATGACCGGGTTCTGCAGGATGTTGGGCATCATCACGGCGACCCGGTCACCCTTTTCGAGCCCCCGCGCCTGAAGCCAGGCGGCGATCTTTGCCGAGGCCGCCTCGAAATCCCGGAAGGTCAGCGTCTTGCCCATGCTGGTGAAGGCCGGCCGATCGGCATAGTGTGCGCAGCAGCTTTCGACGAGCGCGCCGATGGAGGCGTGGCCGAGCGGCGCGATCTGTGCTGCCATGCCCTCGGGATAGGAGGCGAGCCAGAACCGGCCGGAGGGCTGGGTGGAAGGGGCTTCGATCGTGGCGGTCATGCATGCTCCTCCTCATTGCGCGCGGGGCGTCATCCGTCCCGCCGGCACCGAAAGGTCCTCCAACCCTTCGTAGGGACAAGATGATGCTTTTGAAAGGCGCCATCAAGAGACATCGCTATCTTACATTAACGTAAACGTCAATAAATGGAGGCTGTGGCCGCGGTGCTTTTCACGATTCTGCCTTGCCTGCGGCGTCTCGGCGCGCCTTCGCCGAAAAAACCGCGTATATGTTTAATATTCTTGGGCTACACATTATCTAGATTGCCCGGCCCCGGCATGGGCCTCAAGGGAGTAGACGCGTTTGCTGCATCAGGAACATCGCAGAAGTGAGCCCCGGTTTCTCGGCGCGGCGCGCCCGAGCAGCGTCGCGCTCATATCGCCCATCTCGGCGGCGCGCTGGCTCCTTGTGCTCATCGTCTTCGCCGGCATTTATTTCTTCCACGGCTTCGTCGTGCCGGTGCTCGCCGCGCTCGTCATCGCCTTTGCCAGCTGGCCGCTCTATTCGCGCCTGCTCGCCCAGGTGAACGGCAACCGCACGCTCGCCGCCTCCATCGCCATCCTCCTGATCCTCGCCTTCATCGTCGGGCCTATCATGATCGCCTCGACCTATGCCTTCCACGAGATCCGCGACTGGATCGGCTGGGCTGTCGAGACGAACCGCACCGGCGCGCCGACGCCGGACTGGATCGGCGCGCTGCCGGTCATCGGCGGCTGGCTCGACATGCAGTGGACGCGCTTCCTCGATCACCCCGGCGCGATCGGCGAGCTGACGCAGATCGTCAGCGGCGCCAATATCGGCAATATCTACCGGGTGGCGCTGGCCGCCGGCGGCAAGGCCTTCGGCCTGCTGCTCGCCATGCTGTTCATGCTGATCGCCCTCTTCTTCATCTACCGCGACGGCCAGTCCTTCGCCGGCCAGGTGGACCGGCTCGGCGAGCGCATCCTGCCGATGCGCTGGGAGCGCATTTCCCGCATCGTGCCGGCGACGATCAGCTCCACGGTCACGGGCATGACGCTGATCGCCATCGGCGAAGGCATCGTGCTCGGCATCGCCTACTGGATCGCCGGCGTGCCCTCGGCCGTCACGCTCGGCGTCCTGACCGGCATCATGGCGCTCTTTCCCGGCGGCGCGCCGCTCTCCTTCACGCTCGTCTCGATCTATCTCGTCTCCAGCGGTTCGCCCGTCGCGGGCCTGGCGCTCTTCGTCTGGGGATCGGTCGAACTCTTCATCGTCGACAAGACGCTGCGTCCCCGCCTCGTCGGCGGCCCGATCAAGCTGCCGTTCCTGCCCACCTTCTTCGGCCTCATCGGCGGCGTGAAGACCATGGGTTTCCTCGGTCTCTTCATCGGCCCCGTGCTGATGGCGCTGCTCGTCGCCATCTGGCGCGAATGGATCCGCGAGGTGGACGCCGCCGAACCGCCCTCGGCGATCATCCTCGATCCCCATGCGGAGGTGCCGCCACGGGGCGATCCGGAGCGCAATGTCGGCTGAAGGATCGCGCCACGCCCCCGTATCCGCTTGCACATTTCACCGCCGCCACCGTAGTCTCCGCCCGCGCATTTCGCGCAACCAGGGGGATTTACACATGACACGCATGAAGCGGACAGGGCTTGCCGCCCTCGTCCTTGCGATCACCTTTGCCGCTTCCCATGGCGCGGCGCTGGCCTGGGGCTGCATCGCCGTTTCAGAAGAGGGGACCTACGGCTACAGCTACAGCTTCGACGAGGAGGCGGATGCGCGCGAACGGGCGCTGAATGAATGCGCCAACCGCACGACGGAAGAATCCGTCTGCGAAATCACCGAATGCAACGAAAGCGACTGACAAGGCCGCCTCTCGCGAGCCCGCCCGAACCGGCGGGCTCCTTGCCGGAGAACCGCCGTCGTCTGCCCTGCGCGAATATGGTAGCCTTGCAGCATGAGCCAGCTTTCCAGCGAATCCTTCTTCCGCGCGCTTCCCGTCTTCGTCGATTTTGCAGGCGTCGCCGACAGCACGAATTACCGGGCGCTGCCGCCCGACTGGGCTTTGGCGACGGCCGATATCGTCGATTCCACGGGCGCGATCGAGGCCGGCCGCTACAAGGCGGTCAACATGGCCGGCGCCAGCGTCATCTCGGCCATCCTGAATGCGGTGGGCAACAACGACCTCCCCTTCGTCTTCGGCGGCGATGGCGCGCTCGTCGCCGTGCCGCCGTCGGGTGCCGAGCGGGCGCGCAACGCCCTTTCGGCGGTGCAAAACTGGGTCCGCAACGAGCTCGGGCTGACGCTGCGCGCCGCGCTCGTTCCCGTGGCCGAGGTCGTTGCCGCAGGGCTGGAAGTCCGCGTCGCGCGGTTCCAGGTCACTCCCGACGTTTCCTATGCGATGTTTGCCGGTGGCGGGTCGAGCTGGGCCGAAGCGCGCATGAAGGAAGGCCGCTTTGCCGTGCCGCCGGCATTGCCGGATGCCCATCCGGACCTCACCGGCCTGTCCTGCCGGTGGAACCCGATCCGCTCCCGCCATGGCGACATCGTCTCGATCATCGCGCTTCCCGCCGGGCGCAACAATGCGCAGGCCTTCGAGACGCTGGTCCTCGAGATCGTCGCATTGGCCGGCGGCGAGGAGAGGGAGGGACATCCGATCGCGCCGGAAGGCCCGCAGATCGGCCTGTCGGGTGCCGGATTGTCGGCGGAAACGAGGGCGGCTGCGAAGGGAAGGCGCCTCAGGCAATGGTTCGTCATTCTGGGGCAGCACCTTCTGACCGCCAGCCTCTATCGCCTCGGCCTGACGCTCGGCCGCTTCGACCCCAAGGCATACCGGCAGGATGTCGCCCGGAACGCTGATTTCCGCAAGTTCGACGACGGCCTGAAGATGACCATCGACATAGATGCGACGCGGTTTCGGCAGATCGAGGCCCGGCTGGAGCAGGCCGCAAGCGCCGGCATCTGCCATTTCGGCCTGCACCGACAGGATTCGGCGCTGATGACCTGTATCGTGCCGACGGCGCTGCAGCGCGACCACATGCATTTCATCGACGGCGCCGCCGGCGGCTACGCCATGGCCGCCACCCGCCTGAAGAAGCAGATGTCCGGAACGACGACCGCGCCTTAGACAGGCGTTTTACGGATCTGAGGGAGAATGGTGCCGCTTACGTGACTCGAACACGTGACCCCATCATTACGAATGATGTGCTCTACCGACTGAGCTAAAGCGGCCCTTGCCGGATCCCGAAGCGTGTCGGGACCGGAATGGGTGCGCTGATAACCGCAATGGGAAGAGATTTCAAGCGGGGAGTTTCAACTTCCGCATTTTTCCCGTGCGTTGCAGCGAAATCAGAGGGTCAGGCAGGGAGGATCCGGGCTTTGGCGGCGCGATACTCGCGTTCCAGCCGGGCGATGAGGTCCTCGACCGGGGCGACGGCTTTCACTGCGCCGATCCCCTGGCCGCAGCCCCAGATGTCCTTCCAGGCCTTTGCGCCCGTCGTTGCCTTGTCGAAATCCATCTTTGACGGATCGGCTTCGGGCAGGTGGTCGGGGTCGAGGCCGGCGGCGGTGATCGAAGGTTTCAGGTAGTTGCCATGGATGCCGGTGAAATAGTTGGAGTAGACGATGTCGGCGCTCGCGCTGTCGACGATCATCTGCTTGTAGGCTTCGCTGGCGCGCGCCTCGCGCGTCGCGATGAAGGGCGAGCCGATATAGGCCATGTCGGCGCCCATCGCCTCGGCTGCGAGGATGGCGCCGCCCGTCGCGATCGCGCCGGAAAGCAGGAGGGGGCCGTCGAACCATTCGCGGATCTCCTGCACCAGTGCGAAGGGCGAGAGCGTGCCGGCATGGCCGCCTGCGCCGGCGGCGACCGCGATCAGGCCGTCCGCGCCCTTGCGGATGGCCGAATGGGCGTGGCGGTTGTTGATGACGTCGTGCAGCACGATGCCGCCATAGGAATGGATCGCCGCATTCACCTCCGGCACGGCGCCGAGCGAGGAGATGACGACAGGCACCTTGTATTTCACGCACATCGCCAGGTCATGCTCCAGCCGCTTGTTGGAGCGGTGGACGATCTGGTTGACGGCGAAGGGGACGGCGGGACGATCGGGGTTCTTCGCGTCGTGCGCGGCAAGGCCCTCCGTGATCTCCGCCAGCCACTCGTCGAGCTGGGATTCCGGGCGCGCATTCAGCGCCGGGAAAGCGCCGATGACACCGGCCTTGCATTGTGCAAGGGTCAGCGCGGGATGGGAGACGATGAAGAGCGGCGCGCCGACGACGGGCAGGCGCAGCTTGTCCTTGAGGATCGCGGGCAGGGCCATGAGGGACGTCCTGTTATGGTTTTGACGTTTACGAAAACGTCAAAACCATAACAGCGGGCGCCTTCGCTGAAAAGGGGGCGCGGGGCGATGCTTGCGATGATGGCTTTGAGGGTGTCTTTGGTCGGTGCGTGCGATGGTCCGCGCCTTTATCTCATAAAAACAGAAGGATGGATGCTGTTCGGCGCAAGGACGCGCCGGAGCCGGCTGGCGATGGGGTGAAGGTGAGCGCGGTATAGCAGGGAAATGCTCGGGCGCAGCAGGCGGACAGGCGTATTCGAGGATCAGGACAAGTGCATGTGGCTTAAGACCCTTTCCCATCGGAGGAAGGCAATCGAATATGGCACACCACCCGCCGTTTTTCCTTCGCCGGGGAAAGAGGAGCACGGCAGGCGGCCATGTTTCGCCTGCGGTTCCTCCATCCCGCTGCCGCTTTCTGTTCGGTAGGGGAGCGGCTGGGCGCGCTTCCCGGCTGGGTATGTGATCCTGCTTCCCGCGGGAAAGGACGGCGGCAAGCAGGGGCGCAGGTTATCGCCCGCTTCCAGGAAGCTGCCTGCCGCGGCGCTTATCCCCGGCCAAGCGGGGACAGTTTCGGCCGGAAGGCTTGCGCAAATTCCCGGCAAACGTTACGCAAAAGCTAACGAAAGCCGGAAAGTAGGGCTCTTTCCACAGGTGTATCTTCGCCGCGTGTTGGGCGGTTCCCGCAGAAGGGTCGGATGTGAGCGGACTGGAAACGGCAATCAGAAACGCGCTGGCGCGCTCCGAACGCGCCAATGCCGAGGTTCGGGCGCGCATCTACCAGTCGGCGCGCAATGCGCTTGAAGCGGGCCTGCGCAAGCAGGATATCCGCGATCCCGAGACGATCGCCGCCCAGCGCCACCGGCTGGAAGCGACCATTCACCAGATCGAGGCGGAAGAGCGCGCCGGGCTCGTCGCCACGCCCAGCCACGAGACACGCGTGGACCCGGTCGTCGAAGCGCGGCCGGAGCCGGTGATGCGCGCCGAACGCGACGTCCGGCCGGAGCCGGCGCTCGACGCCGAGCCGCGCGGCGGGACGGAACGGCGCATGGAGGTCGAACGGCCGGCGAGCAGCGATATCGGGGCCATCCGGCCCGAACGCGCCGACGGCTTTGGCAAGGGCGGCAAGCGGCCGGCAGACGCCGCCAATGCCGCGGCCGCGGCGGAAGCCGCGGATTTCAGGCCTGAACGGGCGGCCAAGCCGCGCAAGCGCCGCGGCCGGCTGTTCTCCTTCCTGCTGGTCGTCGCCACGCTGATCGCCGCCTTCGGGGCGCTGGCCTGGTGGGTGCGGACGAGCGGCCTGCTCGAGGATTTGCGAAGCGGTGCGGACAATTCCACGCCGCCCGCGACGGTTTCGGGCGAGGACTTTTCCGGCGAGGATCCGATCAAGAAGGCGCTCGACACGCAGAGCCGCTTCACCGCCGACTGGCGTGCCGTCTTCGCGCCTGCCGAGACGGCAAAGCTCTCGGCGGGGCCGGCCGGCCGTTTCGAGGCGGTGAGCACGAACGAAGGCCCGGCGGTGCGCGTCACTTCCACCAATCCCGAGCGCGACGGCGCGGTCGAGATCGCGGTCTCGCCCGAGATCCTCGGCGAAATGGGCGGCAAGACCTCGACGATCGCCATGACGCTGCAGGCGGTCGGCGACAAGCCCGTACAGGTGACCGTCGAATGCGATTTCGGGACGATGGGCGGCTGCGGACGCCATCGTTTCACGGTGTCGGAGCGTACCGACATCCTGTTCCAGGTGGAATTCGAAGGCTCGCTCTCGCCGAGCGAGCCGGGCAAGCTGCTGCTCAACAGCGACATCACCGGCGGGGATGCGAGCGTGAACCTCTATGCCGTCCGCATCCTGCCGGGCGAATGAGCCTGCCGCTGCCTATTTGACGAAGCCCGGCCCCGCGCCGACGATCTTCCTGTCGATCTCGCCGATCGCCTTCTCGTCCTTGCCTTCATAGTCGAGCGTCATGAGGATGTGGCGGATGAGGTTGAGGCGGGCGCGGCGCTTGTCGTTGCCGCGCACCACGGTCCAGGGCGCGTGGTCCGTATGGGTCTCCTTCAGCATGCGGTCGCGCTTTTCGGTATAGTCGCCCCACTTGTTGAGTGCGGCGATGTCCATCGGCGAGAGTTTCCAGACCTTGAGTGGATCGTGCCGGCGGTCGTGGAAGCGTTTCAGCTGCATTTCCCGGCCGATATTGAGCCAGAACTTGAAGAGCTGGATATCCTCGGCGACGATCATCTTCTCGAAGCGCGGCGTTGCCTTGAGGAATTTTTCATACTCTTCCGGCGTGCAGAAGCCCATGACCGGCTCGACGCCGGCGCGGTTGTACCAGGAGCGGTCGAACAGCACGAATTCGCCCGCTGTCGGAAAGGTCGCGACATAACGCTGGAAATACCATTGGCCGCGCTCGGTCTCGGTCGGTTTCGTCAGCGCGACGATACGGGCGGAGCGCGGGTTCATGTAGGACATGGTGGCGTGGATCGCGCCGCCCTTGCCGGCCGCATCCCGCCCCTCGAACACCGCCATCACGCGCTTGCCGGTCTTCTGCTGCCAGAACTGCACCTTGACCAGCTCGATCTGCAGCAGCTTCAGCGTCTTTTCGTATTCCTTGTTGTCGAGTTTCTTGTCGTAGGGATAGTCGTCGGACTTGAAGGCCTTCTCCTCGATCCAGTCGGGCAGCTTCGGATCGTCGATATCGAATACCCGCTTCTTGCCTTGGATATCGAGTTCCACGGCCCGGCTTTCGACCTTTTCCGCCATCGTCTACTCCTTGAACTAACTGGGCGCGGCTGTCGCCGTATCGCCGCAGGTGGCCACAACCGGATTGCGAATTCAAGCGCGCCGTGAAAAACATGTCATGAAGCCGCGCTATCCATGGAGAATCGATGGAGGTCGCGGAGGATAGGATGCTTGCGAGGGAATGGGTGGCGGTGGCGGATCAGCGGACGGGTCTCGGCTGGCTGGCGGCGCAACTGTGGGGCGAGCGGGTGCTGATCGCCTCGGCCGTCTTCGTCGGCTTCATGATGTGGCTTGCGGGCCTGCATCTCGGCTGGGTGTCCTTCGCCGTCCTCCTGCTCGTCGTTGCCGGCCTCTTGCGCACCGAGCGGCGCATGGTGGAAACCGGCGGCCGGACCATGGCGACCTCCGCCGCGCCGGTGCCGGAGGTTCAGCCCGCCGTCCCGCCCGTCGACGATCTTTCCGCCATCGCCGCGGTTCTCGGTGCGCTGGATGCGCCCGCCCTGCTGCTTTCGGGCCGCGAGACGGTCAAGCTGCAGAATCGCGCGGCCGAGGCGATCTTCGGTGTGATCCCGCGGGGCAGCGACCTTGCCGGCCGCATCCGCGCGCCCGGCATCCTCGACATGGTGCGCGATGCGATCGCCAGCGGCCAGCCGCGCGAGACCGAACATGCCGAGCGTCTGCCGTCGGAGACCGTCTATGTCGTGCGCATCGCCCCTCTCGCCGAAAGGACGAGCGAACCCCTCTGGCTGCTGACCTTCCGGGATGTCTCGCAGGCCCGCCGCATCGATCGCATGCGCTCCGATTTCGTCGCCAATGCCAGCCATGAACTGCGCACGCCGCTCGCCTCGCTGCGCGGCTTCATCGAGACCCTGCAGGGGCCGGCAAAGAACGATGTGAAGGCGCATGAGCGCTTCCTCGGCATCATGCATGAGCAGGCGACGCGCATGAGCCGCCTGGTCGACGACCTGCTGTCGCTCTCGCGCCTCGAACTGCGCTCCAATCTCACGCCGGACCAGACCATCGATCTCGTGCCACTTCTCGGCCATGTGCGCGACAGCCTGCAGCCGCTCGCCTCCGATCTCGGCGTGGAGGTCGTGCTCGATGTGCCGCGCCATCCCGTCACCGTTCCCGGCGACCGGGACGAGCTGGTCGAGGTCTTCGAGAACCTGATCGAGAACGCCTGCAAGTACGGTCAGGAGGGCAAGCGGGTGGATGTGGTGCTCTCCGGCGGCGGGGGAGCGCCCGTCGAGCTCAACGTCACCGATTACGGGCCGGGCATTCCCCCGGAGCATGTGCCGCGCATCACCGAACGTTTCTATCGGGTTAACGTGGAAGCAAGCCGGTCCAAGAAGGGCACGGGCCTCGGCCTTGCCATCGTCAAGCACATCCTCACCCGCCACCGGGCGCGCCTCGTGGTGAAGTCCGAGGTGGGCAAGGGCACGGTCTTTACCGTCAAATTCTGACACAAAGGGCGACGCTCCTGTCGTCCTGATAAAAATAGACAAGCAATTTCAATTGCTTGATGTGTCACAAATGTTTCGTCAAACTGACATAAAAGGAAGGGCGATCGGGGTTTAGAGAAGGGCCGCCGGTCAACGGCAGAGAGCGCGAGAACAGCGCTTCCCACACATGTCCTCTTCGGGAGAACCCAGATGAAATCTCTTAAGCTCACTGTTGCGGCGCTCGTTGCTTCCGCCGCATTCGCAGGCGTTGCCGTTGCGCGTGACCAGGTCCAGATCGCCGGCTCGTCCACCGTTCTTCCCTATGCCAAGATCGTCGCGGAGACGTTCGGCGAGACCTTCCCCGACTTCAAGACCCCGATCGTCGAATCCGGCGGCACGGGTGGCGGCCTGAAGGAATTCTGCAAGGGCGTCGGCCCGGACACCATCGACATCGCCAATGCGTCGCGCCAGATCAAGGGTGACGAAGTCGAAGCCTGCAAGGCAGCCGGCGTGACCGAGATCCAGGAAATCAAGATCGGCTATGACGGCATCGTGTTCGCCACCGATTCCGGCAATGCCGACCTGAAGCTCGAGCCGAAGGACCTCTACCAGGCGCTCGCCGCCGAAGTCGTCATCGACGGCAAGCTCGTTGCCAATCCCTACAAGAAGTGGACGGAAATCAACCCGTCGCTGCCGGACGCCGAAATCGCCGCCTACATCCCGGGCTCCAAGCACGGCACGCGCGAAGTCTTCGAAGAGAAGATCCTCGCTCACGGCTGCAAGGACGCGGGCGCCCAGGACGTCATCAAGGCCGCTTTTGCCGACGCCAAGGACCAGCTTTCCAAGTGCGTAGCCGTTCGTAAGGACGGTCTGGCTGTCGACATCGACGGCGACTACACCGAAACGCTCGCCCGCATCGCCGCCAACAAGTCCGGCATCGGCGTGTTCGGCCTCTCCTTCTACGAAAACAACGCCGACAAGCTGAAGGTCGCCACCGTCAGCGGCGTCGTTCCGACCGCCGAATCGATCGCTTCCGGCGAATACCCGGTTTCGCGCCCGCTGTATTTCTACGTCAAGAAGGCGCATCTCGGCGTTATTCCGGGCCTCAAGGAATATGTCGAGTTCTTCACGAGCGACGACATGATCGGCCCGGACTCCCCGCTGGTTGAATACGGCCTCGTAGCGGCTCCGGACGCAGAGCGCGAAGAAGTCCGCAAGGCCTTCGTCGACGGCAAGATCATGTAATTGGCTTGGGCCGGCGCGGTGTCTTTCGGGAGATGCCGCGCCGGCCGCTCCCTTTCGGGCGGTTTTCGCCCATGTCATGTTCTTCGACCGGGAATGGGGCGCCTTGTCGAACGGTCGGGGCGAGCGGTAGGCACGCCCAGGGCGGATGATCTCGCCGGGAGAATTTCCTAAATGAGTATTTCCCTTCTTTTGCTCATCGTCGCCGTGATCGGCGTGGCGGGCTATCTGGTCGGAAGCCAGCGCGCCAGCGCGCTTGCCGGCGGCAAACTTTCCAGCCTGCATTCCCGGCCGGGTTACTACGGATCCTTCGTCGCCATATGGGCGATGCTGCCCGCAGTCCTCGCGCTGCTGGTCTGGCTCGTCGCGAGCCCGATCTACATCAGTTCGACGGTGCGCGACGGCTTCCCCGACGAGGTGAAGGCCGAGTCGCAGGCGACGCAGAACCTCAACTACAACATGATCGGCGCCATCTCCCGCGGCCTGTCGCTGCTGACGCCCGAAGAGCGCACGGCGCTTTATGCCGACGGCACGACCGCCCGCACGGTCCTGGCTGCCAAGGGCGTGCCGCTCGCAGCCGATCCGGCGCCCTACATGCTGAAGGCCGCCGACGATCTCAACCGCATGACGACGGCGAGCAGCACGTTCCGGTCGATCCTGGCGCTGATCATCGCCGTCGCCGGCGGCGCGCTCGCCTACCGGTCGATCGCGCCGCGTTTCCGGGCCCGCAACCGCGTCGAAGGCGTGATGCTGGTGGCGCTGATCGGCGCCTCCTCGATCGCCATCCTGACGACGGTCGGCATCGTCGCGTCGATGCTGACGGAAGCGGTCCACTTCTTCAACGCGGTCCCGGCCTGGGAGTTCTTCTTCGGCACGGTCTGGGATCCGCGCTTCGCCGCCGCCGGCGCGACGGATTCGTCCGGCCAGTTCGGCCTGATCCCGCTGCTCGCCGGCACGCTCTATATCGGCCTGGTCGCCATGCTGGTCGCCGTGCCGGTCGGCCTCTTCGCCGCCATCTACATGTCGGAATACGCCTCGCGCCACGTCCGCTCGGTCGCCAAGCCGCTGCTCGAAGTGCTCGCCGGCATCCCGACCATCGTCTACGGCTTCTTCGCCCTCGTGACGGTCGGCCCGTTCCTGCGCGACATCTCCGCCCAACTGAGCGGCCTCGTCACCGGCAATTATTCGAGCTTCATCCAGGCGCAGAGCGTCCTGACCGCCGGTTTCGTCATGGGCATCATGCTGATCCCCTACGTCTCCTCGCTGTCGGACGACATCATCACCGCCGTGCCGCGCGCCCTGCGTGACGGTTCGCTCGGCCTCGGCGCGACGCGTTCGGAAACGATCAAGCGCGTCATCCTGCCGGCCGCCCTGCCGGGCATCGTCGGCGCACTGCTGATGACCGCGTCGCGCGCCGTCGGCGAAACCATGATCGTGGTGCTTGCCGCCGGCGTTGCCGCCCGCATGCAGCTCAATCCCTTCGAGCCGATGACGACGGTGACGGTCAAGATCGTCAACCAGCTGACGGGCGATCTCGAATTCACCTCGCCTCAGACGCTGGTGGCCTTCGCGCTCGGCATCACGCTGTTCGTCATCACGCTTTGCCTCAACATCTACGCCCTCTACATCGTGCGCAAATACCGGGAGCAGTACGAATGAGCCAGGTCTCCATGAGCCCCTCGATGGCCGCCCTAGGCGCTGCCTCCAGGCCCGAACGCCGCGATATCGGCCTGCGTGGCCGCTACGCCGCCGAACGCCGCTTCCGCCTCTACGGCATGGCCGCGATCGCCTTCGGCCTCCTCTTCCTGTTCCTTCTGCTGTTCTCGGTGGTCTCCAAGGGCTACACCGCCTTCCAGCAGTCGATGATCACCATCCCGGTGGAGTTCTCGGAGCAGATCATCGACAAGGACAACGAACGCGCGACCAACCCGCAGAAGCTGGTCTCGGCCAATTATCCGGTCGTCGCCCGCGATGCGCTGGCCAGGGTGCTGGGCGTTGCCGCGGACGACCGCGCCGCCATGCGCGAGGTCAACGGCATGATCTCGGACAGCGTCCGCGTCCAGCTCCGCAACCTCGTCACCGCCAACCCCGCGATCATCGGCACCACGCAACCGGTGACCTTCCTTGCGCACGGTGACCTCGATTCGGCCTTCAAGGGCCAGATCAACCTCGACGTGCCGGAAAAGGACCGCAAGATCTCCGACAGGCAGATCGGCTGGATGAACCAGCTCGCCGAAAGCGGTGCGCTTTCCAAGCACTTCAACACCGGCCTCTTCGTCAACGGCGCATCGAGCCGTCCGGAAGCCGCCGGCGTCGGCGTCGCGCTCATCGGCTCGCTCTACATGATGCTGATCGTGCTCGTGCTGTCCTTGCCGATCGGCGTGGCCGCCTCGATCTACCTGGAAGAGTTCGCCCCGAAGAACCGCTTCACCGACCTCATCGAGGTGAACATTAACAACCTCGCCGCCGTGCCGTCCATCGTCTACGGCCTCTTGGGCCTTGCCGTCTTCGTCAACTTTGCGGGCTTCCCGCGCTCGGCGGCCCTCGTCGGCGGCCTGGTGCTGACCCTCATGACGCTGCCGACGATCATCATCGCGACCCGCGCTGCCCTGAAAGCCGTGCCGCCGTCGATCCGTTCGGCTGCCCTCGGCCTTGGCGCATCGAAGATGCAGACGGTGTTCCACCATGTCCTGCCGCTCGCCATGCCGGGCATCCTGACGGGCACGATCATCGGCCTTGCGCATGCGCTCGGCGAAACCGCGCCGCTGCTCCTCATCGGCATGGTCGCCTTCGTCGCCGACGTTCCGGCAACGCCGATGGATCCGGCAACGGCCCTTCCGGTGCAGATCTACATGTGGGCGAACGAGGCCGAGCGCGCCTTCGTGGAGCGCACCTCGGGAGCCATCATCGTGCTCCTCATCTTCCTCATCCTCATGAATGTTGGTGCAATCCTGTTGCGCCGCCGTTTCGAACGGCGCTGGTAGAAGGACCGATCATATGAACATGATGTCAGAAGCAGCAGTCGAGAAAGCGCTGGACAAGAAAATGAACGACATTTCCTACAAGATGATCGGCAAGGACGTCTCGGTCTATTACGGCGAGAAGCGCGCCCTTTACGACGTCAACCTCAATGTGCGCGAAAACACCGTGACGGCGCTCATCGGTCCGTCCGGCTGCGGCAAGTCGACGTTCCTGCGCACGCTGAACCGCATGAACGACACGATCGACGGCTGCCGCGTCACCGGCCGCATCACGCTCGACACGGACGATATCTACGATCCGGCGATCGACGTCGTGGAACTGCGCGCCCGCGTCGGCATGGTGTTCCAGAAGCCGAACCCGTTCCCCAAGTCGATCTACGAGAACGTCGCCTACGGTCCGCGCATCCATGGCCTTGCCAAGGCGAAGGCCGACATGGACGCCATCGTCGAGCAGAGCCTTCAGAAGGCCGGCCTCTGGAACGAGGTGAAGGATCGCCTGCAGGAGGGCGGTACCGGCCTTTCCGGCGGCCAGCAGCAGCGCCTGTGCATCGCTCGAGCCGTCGCCGTCAGCCCGGAGGTCATCCTGATGGACGAGCCCTGCTCGGCGCTCGACCCGATCGCCACCGCCAAGGTCGAGGAGCTGATCCACGAGCTGCGCGCCAACTTCACCATCGTCATCGTGACGCACTCGATGCAGCAGGCGGCCCGCGTCTCGCAGCGCACCGCCATGTTCCACCTCGGCAACCTCGTCGAGGAGAACGACACCGACAAGATGTTCACCAACCCGGATGACCAGCGCACGCAGGACTACATCATGGGTCGCTTCGGCTGACGCCTGTCGCCGAACCCGTGAAAACCCGCGCGCATTAAGGACAGAACCATGTCATCGACCCATATTGTCTCGATTTACGACGAAGAACTGAAATATCTCTCCCGCCGCATCTCCGAAATGGGCGGTACGGCCGAGCAGATGGTGGCGGATTCGGTCCGCGCCCTCGTCACGACGGATGCGGCTCTGGCCCAGAAGGTCATTTCCGAGGACGTCATCCTCGACAATGCCGAGCGCCAGATCAACGACAAGGCGATCGTCACCATCGCCAAGCGCCAGCCGATGGCCGCGGACCTGCGCGAGATCATGGGCGCGATCCGCATCGCGGCCGAGCTGGAGCGCGTCGGCGACCTCGGCAAGAACACTGCCAAGCGCGTCATCGCCGTGCAGAGCTCGGGCATGCCCCGCAAGCTTGCCCGCGGTCTCGAACACCTCGCCGAACTCGCGCTGATGCAGCTCAAGGAAGTGCTCGACGTCTATGCCACCCGATCGGTGGACAAGGCCAAGGCGATCCGCGAGCGTGACGACGAGATCGACGCGATCTACACCTCGCTGTTCCGCGAACTTCTCACCTATATGATGGAAGACCCGCGCAACATCACGCCCTGCACGCACCTCCTGTTCTGCGCCAAGAACATCGAGCGCATCGGCGACCACGCGACCAACATCGCCGAGACCATCTACTACATGGCGACCGGATCGCAGCCGGAGGGCGAACGCCCGAAGGACGACACTTCGACCTCCGTCGTCGCGGCCGGCCTCGCCGACGCGTCCGAGTAAAGAGAGCAGGTTCAACTCCATGGTGCCCAGAATTGCCGTCGTGGAAGACGAGGAGGCCCTCAGCGTCCTCCTGCGCTACAATCTGGAAGCGGAAGGTTTCGAGGTCGATACGATCCTGAACGGTGACGAGGCCGAGATGCGTTTGCAGGAGCGCATGCCGGACCTCCTCATCCTCGACTGGATGCTTCCAGGCGTTTCCGGCATCGAACTGTGCCGGCGCCTGCGCCAGCGCCCGGAAACCGAACGCCTGCCGATCATCATGCTGACGGCGCGCGGCGAGGAGAGCGAGCGCGTGCGCGGCCTTGCCACCGGCGCGGACGATTATGTCGTGAAACCATTCTCGACGCCGGAACTCGTCGCCCGCGTGCGGGCGATGCTGCGCCGGGCCAAGCCCGAGGTCGTCTCGACGGTGCTGCGCTGCGGCGATATCGAGCTCGACCGCGAGACGCACCGCGTCCACCGCCGCACCCGCGAGGTCCGCCTCGGCCCGACGGAATTCCGCCTCCTGGAGTTCCTGATGACCTCGCCCGGCCGCGTCTTCTCGCGCTCGCAGCTTCTCGATGGCGTCTGGGGCCATGATATCTATGTCGATGAGCGGACCGTCGACGTGCATGTCGGCCGCCTGCGCAAGGCGCTCAACTTCGCCAACATGCAGGATGTCATCCGCACGGTGCGCGGCGCCGGCTATTCGCTGGAGGCCTGAGCGAACGGGTTTCCTCCCAAGGACGGAAATGGGCCCTCAGGGGCCTGTTTGCGTTTCCGGGGCAAGACACCTCCCGGCAGAGGGGAGCTTGCACGTCGCTCCAAACGAAAACGGACCCTCTCGGGTCCGCATCGCATGTCCTGCCGTGGTAGACGTTACCGCATCCGGCGGCGCTCGGCCGAGGGCTGGTAGGCGAGGCGCTGGTGGTAGGTGCAGTAGGGGGAATTGTCGGGGGATTCATTGCCGCAGAAATGGAAGTCGTCATTGAGCGGATCGCCGATCGGCCACTTGCAGGTGCGCTCGGTGAGCTGGGTCAGCTCCAGCCGGCGCGACATCGGCACGACCACGCTGTTGCCGTTGGCCGGAACCGGAAGGGTCTCGGCCTGCATTTCGAAATCGACGTCGATCTCTTCCTTGGGAAGCGTGTTGTCGGCCGGCCGGGCGACGGGCCGGGCAGCGACGGGACGGGCCGCGAAATTCGACGGGCGCGGCGTCGCCGGCGCCGGACGCTTCGGGCGTGCCGCGGTCTGGGTGCCGCCGGCCTTGGCGCGGCCGGGCAGGTTCAGCCGGTGCACCTTGCCGATGACGGCGTTGCGGCTGACGCCGCCGAGCTGCGCCGCGATCTGGCTCGCGCTCAAGCCCTCGCTCCAGAGCTTCTTGAGTTTCTCGACGCGCTCGTCTGTCCAGTTCATGTTTTCGTCTCCGCTCGGCGTCCAGGATGCAGGAATCCCTCGTCGTGCTCCGGACGGGTCCGGAACCTGAACGCCCTAACTCTTTTGGTGACTAGTTCCGCCGCATGCAGTCTAGTAATTGGTCCTTAACCTAGAGACCGGTGGACTCTGTGACAAGAGTCGCCGGAATCCGGGCGAATCGATTTCGGAGTTTTCCCCAACTTGCTGGTCAGGTGTGACTCGATAGCGACACCTTCCGCGTGCGCCGTGAATCCTCACCTTGCGGGATGTTCAGCGCCATTTCGGGTGCGATTTTGTTGACATCCCAAGATGAAATGCCGATAGTGCGGCATGCCGCCGAAAGGCGGCTTTTGGTTTTTCTGAAGCCCGGAAAAGTCAAGCCGCATTCCTGTTTTTCCGCATCTCTTTTCGGAGGATCCGCGCATGGCCGATGTCGCGCCGCTCTATGAAACCTACATGCGTGCGCCGCTCAGGTTCACGCGCGGGGAGGGCGTGTGGCTGATCGCCGAAGATGGCGAGCGATATCTCGATTTTGCCGCCGGCGTCGCCGTCAATTCGCTGGGCCATGCGCATCCCCATCTCGTCGCCGCGCTGAAGGACCAGGCCGACAAGGTCTGGCACCTGTCGAACCTTTACGAGGTCCCGGGCCAGGAAAGCCTCGGCCGCCGGCTGACGGAGGCCACCTTCGCCGACAAGGTGTTCTTCACCAATTCGGGCGCCGAGGCGCTGGAATGCGCGATCAAGACGGCCCGGCGCTACCATTTCGCCAAGGGCCATCCCGGCAAGTTCCACATCATCACCTTCGAAGGCGCCTTCCACGGCCGCACGATCGCGACGATCGCCGCCGGCGGGCAGGAGAAGTATATCGAGGGCTTCGGCCCCAAGGCACCGGGCTTCCTCAAGGTTCCCTTCGGCGATATCACGGCCGTCAAGGATGCGATCACCGAGGAAACGGCCGGCATCCTGATCGAGCCTGTGCAGGGCGAGGGCGGGCTGCGTCCGGTGTCGAAGGAGTTCATGCAGGAGCTGCGCCAGCTCTGCGACGAATACGGCCTGCTGCTCATCCTCGACGAAGTGCAGACCGGCGTCGGCCGCACGGGACGCCTCTTCGCCCATGAATGGGCCGGGGTCACGCCCGACATCATGGCGATCGCCAAGGGGATCGGCGGCGGCTTCCCGCTCGGCGCTTGCCTTGCCACGAACGAGGCGGCGGCCGGCATGGTCGCCGGCACGCACGGCTCGACCTATGGCGGCAACCCGCTCGCCATGGCCGTCGGCAATGCCGTGCTCGACGTGGTGCTGGAGGACGGCTTCCTTGAGCATGTGCGCGATGTCGCGCTCGTCTTCCGCCAGGGCCTTGCCGCGCTGAAGGATCGTTTCCCCGACATCATCGAGGATATTCGCGGCGAGGGCCTGATGCTCGGCATCAAGGCGAAGATCCCGGTCGCCGACCTCCTGAAGGGCGTGCGGGCGGAAAACCTGCTGGCCGTGCCGGCGGGCGACAACGTGCTGCGGCTGCTGCCGCCGCTGACCGTGACCGCGGAAGAGGCGCGCGAGGGACTTGCCCGCATCGAGCGCGCCGCGGAAAAACTCACGGCTGCCAAGGCCGCGTAAGCAGCGAACGGACAGACAGGACACATCATGGCCAAGCATTTTCTCGACCTTTCCGCCGTTTCGGAAAGCGATCTCCGCGTCATCATGGACGATGCGCACACGCGCAAGGCCGCCAGCAAGGCCGGCACCGAAGCCAGGCCGCTCGCCGGCAAGATGCTCGCGATGATCTTCGAGAAGCCCTCCACGCGAACCCGCGTCTCCTTCGATGTCGGCATGCGCCAGCTCGGCGGCGAGACGCTGTTCCTGTCGGGCACGGAAATGCAGCTCGGCCGCGCCGAGACGATCGGCGACACGGCCAGGGTCCTCTCGCGCTATGTCGATGCCATCATGATCCGCACGACGGACCATGCCCGCCTGCTGGAGCTTGCCGAACACGCCACCGTGCCCGTCATCAACGCGCTGACGGACCTCACCCATCCCTGCCAGATCATGGCCGACATCATGACCTTCGAGGAGCATCGCGGTTCCACGAAGGGCAAGACCTTCGCCTGGACCGGCGATGGGAACAACGTGCTGCATTCCTTCGTCGAGGGCTCCGCCCGCTTCGGCTATACGATGAAGATGGCCGTGCCGATGGGCTCGGAGCCCGACGACAAGATCCTGAACTGGGCGCGCGACAATGGCGGCAACATCCTGCTCGGCCATGATCCGGACGCCATCGTCGACGGCGTCGATCTCGTCGTCACCGATACCTGGGTCTCGATGAACCAGGAGCACCGCGCCCGCGGCCACAACATCTTCCAGCCCTACCAGGTCAACAGGCAATTGATGGCGCGCGCCGACAAGGACGCGCTCTTCATGCACTGCCTGCCCGCCCATCGCGGCGAGGAAGTGACCGACGAGGTGATCGACGGCCCGCAGTCCGTGGTCTTCGACGAGGCGGAGAACCGTCTCCATGCGCAGAAGTCGATCCTGGCCTGGTGCTTCGGCGTCGTCTGACACCGCCTTGAAAAACGCCGTCGCCGGCACGATCTAGGGGCCATCACGGAGCGCCATACGGCGCTTTTTCTGGCGCATGCCCGCCCGGTATGGAATGATCGGGAAAGAGCGAGCGCAATATCACGGTAGAACGCCTGTCGGAAGCAGGCCGGGCCCACGGCCTCGGCGGCGCCGAAGCGTGCAAGGAGCAGAATGATGATGATGGCGGAAAATGCCCTGAAACTCGGCGAACCCGGCTTTGCCGGCGATGATCATGTCCTGCCGTTCCAGGTGGAGGGTCTCGACGTGCGCGGTCGCGCCGTGCAACTCGGCCCGATGCTCGACGGCATTCTCGGCCGGCACGATTATCCCGCGCCCGTTGCCCGGCTGCTGGCCGAGGCGATCACGCTGACCGTGCTGCTCGGCACCTCGCTGAAATTCGAGGGCAAACTGATCGTCCAGACCAAGGGCGACGGCCCCGTCGACCTGCTGGTGGCCGATTTCGCCGCGCCGGAGAACGTGCGCGCCTATGCCCGCTTCGACCAGGCCGCGCTCGATGCCGCGATTGCGGCCGGCACGACGGAGCCGCACGAGCTTCTGGGCAAGGGCATCCTCGCCTTCACCATCGACCAGGGCGCCCATACCCAGCGCTACCAGGGCATCGTGCCGCTCGACGGTCATACGCTGGAGGAGATCGCTGGCGTCTATTTCCGCCAGTCGGAGCAGATCCCGACCAAGGTGCGCCTCGGCGTCGCCGAACTCTACGACCGTGATGCCGCCGGCAAGGCGCGCCATCGCTGGCGCGCGGGCGGCATGGTCGCGCAGTTCCTGCCGCAGGCGCCGGAGCGCATGCGCCAGGCCGACCTTCCGGGCGGCGACGGCGAGGAGGCCGGCCACAAGATCGCCGATGACGACAACTGGGCCGAAGCCAAGGCCATGGTCGAGACGATCGACGCGGACGAGCTGACGGATCCCAATGTCGGCACCGAACGGCTGCTGTTCCGCCTCTTCCATGAGCGGGGCGTGCGCGTCTACCAGCCGCAGCAGGTCTTCGACCGCTGCTCCTGTTCGCGCGAGAAGCTGAAGGGCGTCCTGGCCGGCCTCAGCGCGGAGGAGATCGCGCATACGGCGGATGACAAGGGCGAGATCGCGGTCACCTGCGAGTTCTGCTCGACAACCTACCGCTTCGAGGCGGCGGAAGTCCTGCCGCAGTAAGGGGCCTCGCCCCTCATCCGGCTGCCGCCACCTTCTCCCCGCAAGCGGGGAGAAGGGAAGGATGCAAGGCTCTGGTCTTCATCCACGACAACGATGTCAGGAAAACGATGCGGTCTGGTCCCTTCGCCCCGCTTGCGGGGAGAAGGTGGCCGGCAGGCCGGATGAGGGTAATTCTTGCCGCCCTCAATTGAGCGTACGCGCCTGCCCCGGCGTATCCAGCGAAAAGGCCGGTATCGCCACATCGAACGCCTCGCCGTTCTCCGCTTCCATGCGGTAGCGGCCGAACATGATGCCCGAGGGTGTTTCGAGCGGGCAGCCGGAGGAATATTCGTAGGTGTCGCCGGGGCGTAGCACCGGCTGCTCGCCGATGACGCCGGGTCCGTTCACCTCGTCGACCTGGCCGTTCTGGTCGGTAATGTGCCAGTAGCGCGTCATCAGCCGCACGGCGACATCGGAATGGTTCGCGATGACCACCCGGTATCCCCACACATAGCGGCTGTCGTCGGGATCGGACTGGTCGGCCAGATAGTACGGCTCTACGGTCACTTCGATGTCGCGGGTCAGCGCACGATACATGGGCAAGCCTTGAACTGATTAGCTTCTGCTATTCTACACGAATGTGGTTTCGTCAAGGATAAGCAAAGAAAGCACCGGCCCCCCGGCCGGTGCTTCCGCATTTGTCCATCGGTACGGCGAAGGGCTCAGGCCTTGATCCTGGAGAGCGCGCGGGCAAAATCCTCGATGAGGTCCTCGCTGTCCTCGATGCCGGCCGAAAGGCGCACGGTGCCGGCCGAAATGCCGAGCTCGGCGCGTGCCTCGTCCGTCAGGTTCTTGTGCGTCGTCGTCGCCGGATGGGTGATGAGGCTCTTGGCGTCGCCGAGATTGTTGGAGATCTTCACGACCTCAAGCGCATCCTGCAGCGCGAAGGCCGCATCCTTGCCGCCCTTCAGCTCGAAGCAGACGAGCGTCGAGCCGCCCGTCATCTGCTTGGCGATGATGTCGGCCTGCGGATGGTCCTTGCGGCCCGGATAGATCACGCGGGCGACCTCATTCCGGTCGGCGAGGAAGTCCGCGATGCGGCTGGCATTCTCCGTCTGCTGCTTGACGCGCAGCGGCAGCGTCTCGATGCCCTTCAGCAGCGTCCAGGCATTGAACGGCGACATGGCCGGGCCTGTATGGCGGAAATAGTCGTGCAGGTTCTCGTCGATCCACGCCTTGTCGGAAAGCACCACGCCGCCGAGGCAGCGGCCCTGGCCGTCGATATGCTTGGTGGCCGAGTAGACGACGACATGGGCGCCGAGCTCCAGCGGCTTCTGGAAGAGCGGCGTCGCGAAGACGTTGTCGACGACGACCTTGGCGCCGATCTGGTTCGCTAGTCTTGCGACGCCCGCGATGTCGATCACTTCCAGCGTCGGGTTGGTCGGGCTTTCGAGGAAAAACACCTTGGTGCTCTTCCGGATCGCCTTTTCCCAGTTGGCAAGGTCGCGGCCGTCGATCAGCGTGCATTCGATGCCGTATTTCGGCGCGAGCGTCTCGACCACCCAGCGGCAGGAGCCGAAGAGCGCGCGGGCGGCGACGATATGGTCGCCGGCCTTGAGCTGGCAGAGGATCGCGGCGGAGACGGCGGCCATGCCGGAGGCGGTGGCGCGCGCATCCTCGGCGCCTTCCAGCATGCACATGCGCTTTTCGAACATGTCGTTGGTCGGGCTGCCGTAGCGGGCGTAGATGAAGCCGTCGGTCTCGCCCTTGAAGCGGGCTTCGGCCGCCGCCGAGGTGTCGTAGACGAAGCCTTGCGTCAGGAAGATGGCTTCTGCGGTTTCGCCGTGCTGGGAGCGGGTGGTTCCGCCGTGAACGAGTTGGGTGGCGGGGCGCCAGGACTTGCTCATGTGATCGTCGCCTTCAAACAAAAAAACCGGCCGCAAAAGCAGGCCGGTTTCGAACCCGGCCTTTTTAGCTACTTGTTTTACGTGGCTGCAAGCCGGCCGGCCAAATCACCACGGGATAATCTGCTAATACTGCGCCCCCGCGCTTGCGTCAATTGGCGGCATTTGGTTTTGTGCGGGCCTTCCGGGTATTGTTCCGAAACGTGGGCATCGGTTTTCGGAAGAAACGATACGAAAGCAGACGGCCGGACCATGCGGCCCCTGCTCTGACGGGACGGTATGACGATGGGTGGTTCTGCGACGCGCAGCACGGGCATTCTGGCGGATAACGCCATTCGCGGCTTGTTCGATAGCGGCAGGTTGAAGAGTGAGACGACGCTGGACGACGACCAGATCCAGCCGGCGAGCCTCGACCTGCGGCTCGGCGCAAAAGCCTTCCGCGTGCGGGCGAGCTTCCTTCCGGGGCCGTCCCATCTCGTCGCCGACAAGCTCGACCGCCTGCAACTGCACGTCATCGACCTTGCCGACGGTGCGGTGCTGGAGACGGGCTGCGTCTACATCGTGCCGCTGATGGAAAGCCTGGACCTGCCGGCGGAGCTGGCGGCGTCGGCCAACCCGAAGAGCTCCACCGGTCGCCTCGATATCTTCACCCGCGTCATCACCGATCGCGCCCAGGAATTCGACAAGATCCCCGCCGGCTATTCCGGTCCGCTCTATCTCGAAATCTCGCCGCGCACCTTTCCGATCGTCGTGCGCCGCGGCTCGCGCCTGTCGCAGATCCGTTTCCGCAAGGGCAATGCCCTGCTCGGCGAAAGCGAACTGCTTGCCCTCCACGGCACGGATACGCTCGTCGCCAGCGAGACGCCGAACGTCTCCGGCGGCGGCATCGCGCTTTCCATCGACCTCAAGGGCACCGGTCCGGACGGGCTGATCGGCTATCGCGGCAAGCACCACACCTCCGTCGTCGATGTCGACCGCAAGAACCAGCATGACATCTTCGATTTCTGGGAGCCGCTGTTCAGTCGCGGCCGCAACGAGCTGATCCTCGATCCCGACGAGTTCTATATCCTCGTCTCCCGCGAGGCCGTGCACGTCCCGCCGCTCTATGCCGCCGAGATGACGCCTTTCGACCCGCTCGTCGGCGAATTCCGCGTGCACTATGCCGGCTTCTTCGATCCCGGCTTCGGCCATGCCCCGGCCGGCGGCTCCGGCAGCCGCGCCGTGCTGGAGGTGCGCAGCCACGAGGTGCCCTTCATCCTCGAGCACGGCCAGATCGTCGGCCGTCTCGTCTACGAGCACATGCTCGACGCACCCGAAGGCCTCTACGGTTCCGGCCTCGGCTCCAACTATCAGGCACAGGGCCTGAAGTTGTCGAAACATTTCCGCGCCGGATAACACCGCTTCCGCAAGGGCTTGCCGGCCGCATCGCAGCCGGTTCTCTGTCGTGCCGATGAGATTCGGCAGGGCGTCCCATCCGTTTCATTTTCTACTTTACAAACGAAATTAAACGTTTTTATTTTGACACAAACGTTTAACAAGAGCTGGGGAGCCCGGACGTTTCGCCGACAGGGAGGACGTCGTTGGCATCGATCCGCATCGAGAATCTCCGCAAGGGTTTTGGCGCTCTGGAGGTGCTGAAGGACATCGACCTTGATATCGCCGATGGTGAATTCGTCTGTTTCCTCGGCCCCTCCGGCTGCGGCAAGATCACGCTGCTGCGCTCCATCGCCGGCCTTGAGGAACTGGACGGCGGCGCGATCCGCCCCGCCTTGCCGGCGATCCGGCGCGCGTGCTGCCCGACCGGAACCTCATCCAGTTCATGCCGCTCCTTCTGGGTGACCGCCTGCCACGCGACATGGTGCAAAAACTTCTTGTCCGGCTCACGGACGGTGGTTTCATCACCGAATGGGGTCCCGCGACGGAAAGTCCGCAAAGCCCGTTCTACGAGGATGGCGGCTATTGGCGCGGGCCGATCTGGGCGCCGACGACGCTGCTCCTCTGGGATGGCCTTCGCCGGCAGGGGGAAATGGAGCTTGCAAGGACGATCGCGGAAAAGTTCTGTTCTCTTGCCTCCAAAAACGGTATGGCCGAGAACTTCGATGCCCGGTCGGGGAGGGGCTTGCGGGATCGGGCTTTCGCCTGGACATCCGCCGCCTACATGCTCCTCGCCGCCTCCCTCAGTCAGGACCAGCCGTAGCGAGCCGACACGCGATGCAGAGACCGACGATCAAGACCATCGCGCAGGAAACGGGCCTTTCGATCGCCACCGTATCGAAGGCGCTGAACGACAGCCCGCAGGTGCGCCCGGAAACCCGCGCCATCGTCGTCGCCGCCGCCGAGCGCGTCGGCTACCAGCTCAACATGCATGGCGTGCAGCTTCGCACCGGAAAGACCTACCAGGTCGCCGCCATCATGACGGCGCCCGGCCCCAAGCAGAACGAATGGGAAGGCGTCGAATACGCCCAGCTCCTCAGCGGCATCTCCTGGGCGCTGGAGGAGAGCCCCTACCGCGTCTCGCTCTATGCCGTACGCAATTTCGAGGAGAGTCTTGCCACCATCCGGCAGATCGTCTCGCTGAAGAAGGCGGACGGCATCATCGTCTCGGGGACCCGCGCCGACGATCCGCGCGTGCGCATCATGCAGGAGGCGGATTTTCCCTTCGTCACCTACGGCACGACGATCCACAACGCCCCCCATGCCTATGTCGATGCCGACAACGAGCAGATGATCCGCCTTTCGGTGGCGCGCCTTGCCGAACGCGGCCACCGCCGCATCGCGCTCATCAACCCGATGGCCGAGCTCAGCTATGCCATCACGCGCCTTGATGCCTACCGCCGCGCCCTGGAGACGGCCGGCCTTGCCTTCGATCCGGCCCTCGTCGCGCATGGCCGTCTGACCCCTGCCTTCGGCCGTGAAAACGTGCTTCTCATGTCGGACCTGCCGGATCCGCCGACCGCCTATATCTGCGCCAACGAAGCCTCGGCGCTCGGCGCCTTCTCGGGCTTCCATGCCCGCGGCCTCGTGCACGGGCGCGATGCCGTCATCAACGCGACCGACGACCTCAATGTCAGCCAGTATTTCGCCCCGCCGATCACCACCTATTTCCTGCCGATCCACGAGCCGAGCGAGCTTCTGGGCAGCTACATCCTGCGCTGCATGGAGGGCGAGGCGCCCGAAGCGCTGCAGACCCTCATCATGCCGAAACTGATCGAGCGTTCGGACGACCGGCTGAGCAAGGGCTAGAGAAGAAAACCGCCCTTCGGACGGCGAGGGTGGCATCGAACCGGATGGAGACGTCCGCCTTTCCGTCTCCGGCCACATCGCCGAAGACAAAGGTGTCGCTGCGGCCCCTGCCGCCGGCCGGCCGGAGCGACGGCGGTCCGGCATCGCCGCGCGGTATGAAATCGGCCGACCGACCGGTGCTTCTCTGCGCCCTCGCTTGACACGTCCGGCGAACTGTTGAATGACTGCGCCGTCGCGCTGCCGTGCGGGTATGATGTAATGGTAGCCTGTCAGCTTCCCAAGCTGAACGCGCGGGTTCGATTCCCGCTACCCGCTCCAGCCCGCTTTGTCAGGGCATTGCGCGACATTCATCCGGTATTTGCTTGTGGTCTTTTCAGAGTCCGTTCTGGCTCAGGCTTGTCGGGTTCTGGATGATCGATCCGGCTCGAAACCGCCACGCCGGCGGCTTTCCCGGATTGGTACGGTCCCGCCTCCGGAGCTGGCTAAGCGGAATAAAAACGTTTATATTTTATCTTGAAAACGTTTATATTCCTTGTTACCAATTTCAAGGAGCAGGGGCGAGGTTCATCTGCGGCGGGAGGTGCTGCAGAAGGGCGCATGGCCGGTTCAGGGGATTTGTCGAGCACCTTCCGCAAGGGGCGGACGCCGACGGTTGAGGAGGAAGAGATGAAAAAATTCGTTGCAACACTTGCGCTTGCCGTCTTCGCGGCGGGGGCCGCGCATGCGGCCGATCTCGGCGGCAAGCTCCTGAGGGTCGGCTCCGACACCACGTCGCCGCCGATGGAAAGCGTGGACCCGGCGAGCGGCCAGATCGTCGGCTTCGATGTCGACGTGGTCAATGCCATCTGCGCCAAGATCAACTGCCAGGCCGAATTCGTGACGACCGGCTGGGACGGCATCTTCGCCGCGCTCGACCAGGGCAGCTTCGACCTCGTGGCCTCGGGCGTCTCGATCACCGACGAGCGCAAGAAGGCGATGGATTTCTCCGATCCCTATATCGTCAACAGCCAGGCGGTGCTGACGCGCGCCGAGGACCAGGGCATCACGCTGGAGACATTCAAGGCCGAAGGCCGGAAGCTCTCCGCCCAGGCCAACACGACGGACGCGCAGGTCGCCGAAGGCGTCGTCGGCAAGGAGAACGTCATCGCCTATGACAGCTTCAGCGCCGCCATCATCGCGCTGAAGAACAAGGACGTCGACGGCGTCGTGATCAACGGCGCCAATGCCGCCGCCTATGAACGGGAATTTGCCGGCGAACTCGTCGCCTCCATCAAGGACCTCGAATCCGATCCGCTCGGCCTCGTCTTCCGCAAGGGCGACGAGAATGTCGCGACCTTCAACGAGGGCCTCAAGGCGATCAAGGACGACGGCACGCTCGACCAGCTCATCGCCAAGTATTGGGGCCTCAAGTAAGAGGTTCTGCCGGAAGCACCGTGCGGGCGCTTCCGGCATGTCGTGATGCCGGAGGCCGAAATGTCGTTCGTCAGAAGCGTGAGGCCCAGCAATCTGGTGATCCTCGCCGCGTTGCCCTTCATCGTCTACCTTTTCGCCGCGTCGGCGGACTACCAGCGCTCGTTGCGCGCCATCCTGGGTGTGGAGCTGGGCTCGGGCGCCTTCGTGCCGGGTTTCCTGCTGCTTACGGCCGCCTTTTCCGCCGGCCTTGCGGTGCTTGTCCTGTCGCGCCGCAAGGTGGTGCGGCCGCGCCTCACGATGGCGGTGGGCCTTGCGGGGCTTCTGGCGACGGCCGCCATTCTGGCGGGGGACCTCGTCCATCCCTTCATCGCCTCGGTCGTCGCGAACGGCGTCGATCCCTTCAAGTCCGATCTCGTCGTCAAGGGGGCGACGCCCCGCCAGTTGACGGATGCGGCCGATCTCATGGTGCGCGGCGTGGAGGCTTGGCTCTGGCCGGCCTATGCCGTGCTGCTCGTCGCGGGTCTCGGCCTCACCTTCGCCGGCAGCCGCGCGCCGGTTCCGGCGGAAAGCCGCCTGCGCCGGGCAGGCGCGTGGCTGCTCGGCCTTGTCAATGGCGCCGGCCTCGTCTTCGTCTTGCTCTTCGCCCACCTCGCCTTCGCCTCGGGCCTCGCCACGACCATCCGCGCGGCCATCGCCGCCTATATCCTCGCGGCCATGCTCGGCCTCGTCTGGGTGGGGCTCCTGAAGCTGCGCTATACGCGCCAGAGCCTCTATTTCTTCGCGGCGATGACCCTCGCCTTCGCCGCGCTCTCCACCTGGTTCCTGATGCAGCCGCGCGACAACTACGTGCTGGCCGGCACGCTGGAGGGCAAGGTCGGCATCATCACCGGCACCCCGTCGGGCCTCATCGGCGCCGTGCGCTTCGGCCAGTACGAGGGCGGCCCGACCACCGAGACGCCGGTGCGCACCTTCGTCACACCCGAGCAGGCGATCGAGGCGATCGGCAGACAAGAGGATGTCAGCGGCGCGTTGCTGCCCGCTGCCGCCGCGCCCGCCGACTGGCCGCGCCTCTGGCAGGTCGAGGCGCTGAACGACCGCGACCGCGCCGCCGGTATCACCTTCGCCGTCATCGCCATCGTGGCGGGTCTCTTGACCTTCGGTGGCTTCCTGCATCGCCGCCATCCGCTGTCCATCGGCTCGGAATTCATCGTCGATACGATCCGCGGCATTCCGATGCTCGTCATCGTGCTCTATGTCGGCCTGCCGCTTTCCGGCGCCTTGAAGGATGCGACGGCCGGCGTCTTCGATCCGCCGAACCTGATCCGCGGCATCGTCGCCATGGCCATCGCCTATTCCGCCTATCTTGCGGAGATCTTCCGCTCGGGCATCAACGCCATCCCGACCGGACAGATCGAGGCGGCGGGCAGTCTCGGCCTCAACCGATGGCAGACGGCGCGGCTCGTCATCCTGCCGCAGGCCTTCCGCATCGTCATCCCGCCGCTCGGCAACGAGCTGATCGCCATCCTGAAGGACACCTCGCTGCTGTCGATCCTGTCGATCCGCGACATCACCCAGCGCATGCGGGAATTCCAGTCGGCGAGCTTCCTGCCGTTCGCGCCCTATAACTCGGCGGCGATCCTCTACATCCTGCTGACGCTGGCGGCGGCAAGCCTCATCAGCCTCATCGAGAAGAAGTATGACACCAAGCACCGCTGAGACAGGAACGGTACTGATCACCGGTGCCGGACGGGGCCTCGGCCGGGCACTGGCCGACCTCTATGCGGCCGCCGGCTTTCGCGTCATCGCCTGCACGCGGCAGGGGGCAGGTGATGCCCCGCAGCTCGATGTGGCGGACGCGGCCTCGATCGCCGCGCTCGGGGACCATCTGGCGGGCGTGCCGATCGATATCGTCATCAACAATGCCGCGATCCGCGGCGATACCGGCGGCCTTGCTTCGTTGGAAACGCATGGTTTTCTGGAGGTCGTGCGTATCAATGCGCTCGCCCCGCTGCTGGTCGCCCGGGCGCTCAGGCCCAATCTCCTCGCCGGAAGGCGCCGGGTGATCGCCAATATCGGCAGCCGCGCCGGCTCGCTTGCGGAAGGTACGATCGATGACGAGGACGGCGACTATGCCTATCGCTGCTCCAAGGCGGCGCTGAACATGGCGACGGTCAAGCTGGCACAGGATTTTCGCTCCGACGGCATCGCCGTCCTCTCGCTGCATCCCGGCTGGGTGAAGACGGATATGGGCGGCGCGGAGGCGGCGGTCGAGATGGCGGAAAGCGCCCTCGGCCTGAAGCGGCTGATCGATGGCGCGACGATGGCAGAGACCGGCAGCTTCAGGGCCTATGACGGCCGGACGGTGCTCTGGTAGCCGCAGCCAGCAGAATTTTGAACAGTGATATAAACGTTTATATTGCAATCGTGACGAAAGTGGACCGGCCCGGCCGGCGCCGCGGAGAATGAAGGACGACACTGGTGCACAAGCCGCTCACCAAACAGAACCGCTTCGACGCTGCCCGGCCGGAGGCCGGCATGCTGGAGCTTGGCGTCTGCTACTATCCGGAGCAGTGGCCGCGGGAGAAATGGGACGAGGATGCCCGCCGCATGGTGGAGCTGGGCCTTGCCTGGGTGCGCATCGGCGAGTTCTCCTGGTCGCAGATCGAGCCGCAGGCCGGCGTCTTCCATTGGGAATGGCTGGACGAGGCGATCGAGGTGCTCGGCTGCGCCGGCCTGAAGGTCATCCTCGGTACGCCGACCGCCGCCCCGCCGAAATGGCTGGTCGATTGTTACCCGGATATCCTGCCGGTCGATGCGCGCGGCGTGGTGCGCAAGTTCGGCGCGCGCCGGCACTATTGTTTCTCCAGCCGCCGCTACCGGCTGGAGGCGGCCCGCATCACCGAAGCCATGGTGCGCCGCTATGGCGAAAACCCCTTCGTGCATGCCTGGCAGACGGACAACGAATACGGCGACCACGACACGATCCACAGCTATTCCGACGAGGCGAAGCTGGCCTTCCGGCAATGGCTCGCCGCGCGCTACGGCACGGTCGAGGCGATGAACCGCGCCTGGGGCACGACCTTCTGGAGCATGCACTACAACACGTTCGACGAGGTGGACCTGCCGAACAACCTTGTGGAAGAGCCGACGCCGACCCATCTCGTCGACTATTTCCGCTTTTCCTCCGACCAGGTGAAGACCTTCAACAAGGCGCAGGTGGACCTTATCCGGCAGCATTCGCCGGGCCGTCCGGTCACGCACAATTTCATGTCGCAGAACACCGACTTCGACCACTACAAGGTCGGCGAGGATATCGATATCGCCTCCTGGGATGTCTATCCGATGGGCGGGCTGATCAACGGCCGCCTCGCTGCGGAAGAGAAGGCGCGGTATCTGCGCGTCGGCGATCCGGACCAGCCGGCGTTCAACCACGACCTCTACCGCGCCGTCGGCCGCGGCCGGGTCTGGGTGATGGAACAGCAGCCGGGGCCGGTCAACTGGGCGGCGCACAACCAGTCGCCGGCAGACGGCATGGTGCGGCTGTGGACCTGGCTCGCCTATGCGCATGGCGTCGACATGGTCTCCTATTTCCGCTGGCGCCAGGCGCCCTTCGCGCAGGAACAGTTCCATGCCGGGCTGCTGCTGCCGAACAGCGAGGTGGACCAGGGCTATCTCGAGGTGGCGCAGGTTGCCGAGGAGATGATGCGGCTGCCGAAGGGCGAGGTGCGGGAAAAGGCCGCCGTCGCGATCCTGCTCGATTACGAATCGCGTTTCGCCACCAGCGCCCTGCCGCAGGGGCGCGGCTACGCCGCCTCGGCCATCGCGCTCGACTGGTATTCCGCCGTCGCGCGCCTTGGCGTGGATGTCGATTTCATCGGCCAGCATTCCGATCTCTCCGGCTACAGCCTCGTGCTGGCGCCCGACCTCGTCATCCCGGATGCCGCCTTCCTTGCCCGGCTCAAGGCGTCGAAGGCCAAGGTGCTTTTCGGCCCGCGCAGCGGCAGCAAGACGCGCGACATGCACATCCCCGCCGACCTGCCGCCCGGTCCGCTCGCCGATCTCCTCGATTTCCGCGTGACGCGCGTCGAGTCGCTGCCGGACTACCACAGCGAGCCCGTGCTCTACGGCAATGCGAGCCACCCGGTGACCGGCTGGCGGGAGCTCATCCGCACGAACGAGACGGTGCTGGCCACCTTCGAGGGCGAGCATCGCCCCGGCTCCCCGGCGGTCATCGGCAATGATCGCGCGCGCTATGTCGGCACGCTGCCGCGCGGCGAATTCCTGGCGAAGCTGATGGGCGACACGCTCGGCTGGGCCGGCGTCAGGAGCCTGCCCGATCTCGGCGATCTCAGGCTCGCCCGCCGCGGCCGGCTGCACTTCGCCTTCAACTATGGCAACACCCCCGCCGACGTGCCGGCAGGCCCGGAGGCGACCTTCCTCGTCGGTGACCGGCAGCTTGCGCCGGTCGATGTGGCGATCTGGACGGAAGGCGGCCGCTAGAGCAATTCCGGCAGGAGTGCGAAGCGGTCTTGCGTCCGCAATTGCGCCGAAACGCTCCAGGCCGCCGAGCCGGGGCGCCCCCTCGTCCGGTCTCTCCGTCCCTCCCTGGGGAGAAGGACCGTATGAGGGGTGGCTTTGTTGCAAGTTGCTGGCGGGAGCGGAAAAATTACCCGGCTTCCGTTCCCGTCTGCGGCTGCACCGGCCGGTGGGCCGTCTTGTTCCAGAAGAAGGGGTTGTGGCGCAGCTCCCCCACGGCGCGCCAGGCGGCGACCGACAGCAGCAGCCAGTAGACCGGCGTCATCATCCAGTGCCTGCCCACGGCCACCTGTTCGCCATCCGTCATGCCGCCCCGTCCGAGCGCGATGAAGACCGCATAGCTCCCGAAGATGTTGATGATGTCGATGGTAAAGAGGGTGAATTCGAGCGGCCCGACCATGAAGGCGGACTGGAAGAACAGCGACCAGGTGATGAGGCCGAGATAGGCGACGATCAGCGGATGGGCGAGCGAGGAGAGGATGAGCCCGCCGATCAGCACCTGGAAGACGAGGCTCGGCCAGAGGCCCATCTCCGAAACGAGGCGCGAGGGATGGCGCATCAGCACCAGCCAGGTCTGCAGCCAGCCCTTGAACCAGCGCGTGCGCTGGCCGAGCCAGGCATTCCGCCCCACGGGCGCTTCTTCGTAGGTCGGCCGGGTGAGCGTGCCGCAGCGATAGCCGAGCCTGTAGAGCCGGAGCCCGAGATCGGCATCTTCCGTGACATTGTACGGATCCCACCCGCCGGCCTGCTGGAGCACGTGCGTGCGAAAATGGTTGGACGTGCCGCCGAGCGGCATGGGCAGGCGTGCGGCGGCAAGGCGCGGCAGCAGCACGCGGAAGAGCCCGGCATATTCGAGCGCGAACAGCGCGCTCAGCCAGCTTTCCCGTGCATTGGTGATGACGAGCGGCGCCTGGAGGCAGGCGATATCCGGCGGCCCGGCTTCGAAGGTCCGCCAGGCCTCCTCCAGTTGCATGGGATCGACCCGGTCCTCGGCATCGTAGATGACGAGGTATTCGCCGCGCGCCGCGCCGAGCGCATAGGTGAGCGCCTTCGGCTTGGTGCGCGGCTGGCCGGGCGGCACCTCGACGATCTCGTATTGCCGGCCGAGGCGGGTGAGGGCGAGCGCATCGAGCGTTTCCTGGTCGTCCGCCTCGCAGATCAGCTTGATGTCGAGGCGGGCGGCCGGCCATTCGATGCGGTTCAGTGTGTCGATGAGTTGCGGCACGACGGCCGCTTCCCGGTAGAGCGCGACGAAGATGGAATAGGTCGGCCGCGGTCGCGCCGGTGGCGGTGGCACCAGTGCCCGGTGCTCCTGCCGCCATTTGGCGATGAGGGCGACCAGGCGGATCAGGAAGGTGCCGAGGAAGAGCAGGCTCAGTACGATATGCAATGCCAGCGTGGCCAGCATGGGGGCGAGGGCGGCCAGCACAAGAAGAAGGGTCACGGCGACGCCGGTGTAAAAACCCTGCCGCCCGCGCAGCGTGATGCGGGCGCTCGCCTCCGGCATGGTGGCATGGAGGTCGTCGACGGTGTCGCGCAGCCGTCTTTGCTGGCCGGCCTGCCAGAGCGCGGCCCGGAGGGCCGAAGGCGTGGTCGCCGCCATCATGGTGCGCAGGACGGGCGAATGCGCCAGCCGTTCGCTAAGATAGGCGAGCCGCTCGGCACTCGGCACGATCGCCGTCGTCGGCGGGCGCGAGGAATGGCGCAGCCGTACCACGGTGGGCTCGACAAGCTGGGTATCGGCGCCGGGAATATCCTCGACCTCCGCCGGATCCAGCCGGTCGAGGAAGGGGATGTTCAGGATTTCGGCCAGCGCCTCGTAGTAGATGTGCTCCGAAACCGAACCGCTCGCCAGCAGCTCCGTTTCCAGTGACGTGCCGTGCTGGTTGGCGCGCACCAGCATGGTCGAGATGAGGGGCTTGGGCAGGCCGAGGCGCCGGAAGAGCCGGGCTTCCGTCATCAGGTGCGACGGCACGGTGTCGTCGCGGGGTGGCGCCGGCGGCGCCGGCAGGATGCCGATTGCGGTAGCGAAACCGATGTCGTCGGGATATTCTGCCAGTCGCATGCAGCCCCGCAGCCGCGTAGGCGGCCACGCCCCCTTTAAACCCCAGGTTGATTGTAATGCGGCATATCAAAATTGCACCCCTCAAAATTTACGGGCTGCTCGCCTTTTGCCTGTTGCTGGCGGCGGTGCGGCCGCAGGAGGCGGCAGCGCAGGAGCCTGCGTCGGTCGACCTGCCGATCCTGTTCGACACGCGCGAGCGCATCGCGCGACCGGACCTGTCCGGCATCGTGCGGCTGCGCTTCCTGACCACGGTGGATTTCCCGCCGTTCAACTTCATCGACCAGACCGGCAAGCTCGCCGGCTTCCATGTCGATCTGGTGCGGGAAATCTGCCGGGAGCTGGCACTCACGGAAAAATGCCAGATCCAGGCCGTGACCTTCCCGGAACTGGAAAAGGCGCTGGTCGACGGCAATGGCGAGGCGGTCGCCGCGGGTGTCGCCGTCACCGCGGAGCTGCGCAAGCGCTTCCTCTTCTCGCGCCCCTTCATGCGCCTGCCGGCCCGCTTCGCCGTGGCGAAGAAGACGCCGCCCGCCGGAGAGACCGCGGCGGCGCTCGATGGCAAGCGGGTCGGCGTCGTCGCGGCGAGCGCGCATGAGGCGATGCTGAAGGCCTTCTTCCCGCGCGTGCAGGTGCAGACCTTTCCCGATCGCGCCGCCCTGCTGGCGAGCCTCAAGGACGGCAAGGTGGATGCAGCCTTCGGGGATGGCATGCAGCTCGCCTTCTGGACGAGCGGCTCGGAATCGGCCGGCTGCTGCCGCCTGTTCGACGGCCCCTATCTGTCGGAGCGGTTCCTCGGCGAGGGGCTGACCATCATGTTCCGCAAGGAGGACGCGACGATAACCGGCGCGATCGACCATGCGCTGCTGGCGCTCTCGCGCAGCGGCCGCCTGCAGGAGATCTATCTGCGCTATTTCCCGGTCAATCTCTACGGCGGCTGACGCGCCCCTACTGGCTGGCCCAGATGATGCGGGCGATCCAGTCGACGTCGTCGATGTCGAAATTGCGGTTCGGATGCTCGGGGTTGAGCGAGACGAGCTCGATCGTGCGCGGCGTCTGGCGATGCAGCACCTTGGCCATGACCTCGCCCTCCCGGGTCTTGACGACCACGCGGTCGCCGCGGCGCACCTGCGCGCCCGGCTCGACGATCAGGACGTCGCCGTCGCGGTAGAGCGGCAGCATGCTGTCGCCCTGCACCTCCAGCGCATAGACGCCCGGCTTGCGATCCGGCGAGGCGGGAAACTCCACCACGTCCCAGCCCTGGCCGGCCGGAAAGCCGCCATCGTCGAAGAAGCCGCCGGCGCCCGCCTGTGCGAAGCCGAGCAGGGGAATGGTGCCGGTCTGCGGGGGAAAGGCGCCCTGCGGCAGGGCGGCATCGCGCGCCGGGTCGGCCAGCGTGAAGAATTCGTCGATCGAGGCGCCGGTCGCGTCGAGCACCTTGGCGATCGATTCCGTCGAGGGCCAGCGCTGGCGGCCATCGGCGCCCTGGCGCTTCGACTTGTTGAAGGATGTCGGGTCGAGCCCGGCGCGGCGGGCAAGGCCGGACGGCGAGAGCCGGTTGCGCTCGGCAAGGGCGTCGATCGCTGCCCAGATCCGGTCGTGGGAGAACATGCTGAAAAACCCTGCCAAGGCAACGGACCGGCAAGGGCCGGTCCGAGTGATCGGAAGCATATCCAAGGATGGCGGGCGAGTAAAGGAAAAAGGATTATTTTCCTGTATTCTTTCCGGACCGGTTTTCCGCCGCCCGGCGCCGGGCGACGACGCTCTCGCGCCAGACGGTGAAGATGCCGGCGCCGACGACGATGGCCGAGCCGAGCACCATGTTGAGGTTCAGCGTTTCGCCGAAGACGCTGACGCCGATGATCGCCGCCAGCACGACCTGGAGATAGGTGAGCGGCTGCACGGCGGCGGCATCGAGCAGGTCATAGGCGCGGATCAGGAAATAGTGGCTCGACATGCCGGTGATGCAGAGCAGGCCCATCCACAGCCAGTCCCCCGCGGTGAGGTTCGTCCAGAAGAACGGGCCGACGAGCGAAATCGCCGCTGCGCCGACGACGCCGATGTAGAAGAAGCTCGTCGAGGCCGTGTCGTCCCGGCTGACGAGGCGGGTCGCGATCACATAGACCGCGAACATGAGCGCGGAAACCAGCGGCAGCAGGACGCCCATGTCGAAGCCGCCGTCGCCCGGGTTGAGGATGATCAGCACGCCGCAGAGCCCGGCGCCGATCGCCGTCCAGCGCCGCCAGCCGACCCGTTCGCCGAGCAGCGGCATCGACAGGAGCGCGACGAAGATCGGTCCCGATGCCAGGATCGCCTGCGAATGGGCAAGGCCGACCGTGGTGAAGGCGGTGATGGTGACGACGATCTGGCAGGCGAGGAGCACGCCGCGCAGGATCTGCAGCGCCGGCCGTTTCGTCGCCGCCGCCACCTTCAGGCCGCCCGGGCTGCGGGCGCCCAGCGCGATCGCGAAGGCGCCGAAGGCCCAGAAGCGCAGCATGGCGATGAAGACCGGCGGATAGAGGCTGCCGAGATGTTTCGAGATCGCGTCCTGCAGGCTGAAGATCAGGATGGCAAGCAGGGTGAAGAGATAGCCGGTGCGTTTGGAATCCATGGCTCGCGCATATACCTGTGCGGCCCCGCTTGCACGCCGAAACTTGCAGGCGAAACGGACTTTTCGCGGCAAGGTTCACGGCGGTGGGAAAAATTTCCTCCCCCCGTGATTTTCAGCCTCTTTCGCCGTATTGATCGGCGCGCTATCAAGGCGGGGCGCGGCGCTTCCGCGCCTTCGAGGCTCACTCCGTGCAAAAGACCGTCTCTTCCGGCATTCTGCTGACGTCCTTCGCCTATTTCATGTTCTCCTTGCAGGATGCGACGGTCAAATGGCTCGTCGCGGCCCTGCCGGTCTGGCAGATCCTGTTCGTGCGCAGCCTGACGATCTTTCTGCTCTGTCTGGCCTTCGGCGGGCGCCCGCTCCTGCAAAACGCGCGCCGCTCTCCGGTGATGAAGCCGCTTTTCCTGCGCAACCTGCTGCTGCTCGCCGCCTGGCTGTCCTACTACACCGCCGCGCGCGACCTCGGCCTTGCCGAGCTGACGACGCTCTACTACGCCTCGCCGGTCGTCATGACGATCCTCTCCGTGCCGATCCTCGGCGAGAAGGTGCCGGGATACCGGTGGTTCGCGGTGGTGATCGGTTTCGTCGGCGTGGTCGTCGCCTGCGGGGTGGCGGTCAATGGCCTGCAGCTTTCGCTGCCCGTCTGTCTCGCCCTGCAGGCCGCCATCTTCTGGGCGATCGCGACGGTGCTCCTGCGCAAGACGGCGCTGCACGAGCGCACCGAGGTACAGGTGACCATATCGAGCGGCTTCTTCCTGCTCTTCACCGCCATCGCGCTGCCCTTCGTCTGGCAGCCGGTCGCGCTGCTCGACCTGGCGCTGATGGCGGGAACGGGGGTGATTGCCGGCATCGGGCAGTTCGCGATGTTCGAGGGCATGCGCCGGGCACCGGTCTCCGTGCTCGCCCCCTTCGAATATTCCTCGCTCGTCTGGGCCTTCGTGCTCGGTTATCTCATCTGGAGCGACGTGCCCGGCTCGAATGTCTTCGTCGGCGCCACGCTGATTTTTTCCGCCGGCATGGTCATCATCGCGAGCGAACGCTTCGCCGGGCGCTTCCGTATCAGGATCTGACCCCCTAAGTGACGAAACAACCAAAAGAATTCCGTTTTCATCACGCTGGTTGGTTGCAAGCGTTCATGACCACGATATTGTCGCCGTCCTGTGGACGGCTTGAACCGGGGGGTTAGATGCCGATTTCGAACGCCGCCTTCGTGCGCTCGACGGTTATTCTGTTGATAGCAGGCATGCTTGCGTTGCTCGGCATCGTCGGCACGTCGCTCTGGCTCGTCAGCAAGGTGCAGGGCTATTTCGCCGGCTTCATCGAGGTGCGCGAAGCGCGCAGCGCCTCTGCCGACCTCCTGTCCATCCTGAAGGACGCGGAAACGGGCCAGCGCGGCTTCATCATAACAGGCGATATCGCGTTCCGGGCCCCCTATGACAGCGCGCTGCGCGGCGTCGCCGAGCAGGAGGAGGTCTTCCTCGAGAAGACGATGCGCCTGCCCGAATATGCCGGGCGGGCCAGGCGGGTCGGCGAGCTCGTCGAGCAGAAGCTGGCGGAGCTTGCCGCAACCGTCGATCTCATGGAACAGGGCCGCCAGGCGGAGGCGATCGAGGAGATCAAGACCGATCGCGGCCGCGTCCTCATGGACCAGCTCCGCGTCGAAATCGGCTCCATCATGAACGATGCGGACCGGCGTCTGGAGGAGAGCGTTGTCGATACGCTCCGGTCCGCCGGCGCGCTGCAATGGACGACGGTGATCGGCGCCATCGCCATCATCGGCGTGCTCGGCGGCGCGGCCGTCGTCGTCATGCAGTATACCCGCGATATCCTCGCTGCCCGCCGCGAGGTCGAGACGCTGAACGCCACGCTGGAAAAGCGGGTGGACGAGCGCACGGAGGAGCTGATCCGCGCCAACCAGGAGGTGCAGCGCTTCGCCTATATCGTGACGCACGACCTGCGCGCGCCGCTCGTCAACATCATGGGCTTCACCAGCGAACTGCAGGCCTCGCTCGCCTCCATCCAGAGCTACGTGCTGGCCGACGGCAAGGCGCCGAGCGAAGGCGACATCCTCGAGGCGCGCCGCGCGGCCTCGGAGGACCTGCCCGAGGCGATCGGCTTCATCCGCTCCTCCACCAAGAAGATGGACGGCCTCATCAACGCCATCCTGAAGATTTCGCGTGACGGGCGGCGGGAACTCAGGATCGAGCGCGTGGACATCAAGGCGCTCGTCGAGACGGGCGCGGCGGCCGTGGGTCACCAGGTCGGCGAATCCGACGGCGAGGTCACCATCGACGACAAGCTGCCGACCGTCATTTCCGACCGGCTGTCGCTGGAGCAGGTTTTCGGCAACCTCTTCGACAATGCGATCAAATACCAGGTGCCCGGCCGGCCGCTGCGCATCTCCGTCACCGCGAAGAATGGTGGCCGCGCCGGTTTCGTCATCGAGTTCACCGACAATGGCCGCGGCATCGCGCCCGAAGACCACGAGCGGGTCTTCGAGCTGTTCCGTCGCTCGGGCACCCAGGACAAGCCCGGCGAGGGCATCGGCCTTGCGCATGTGCGTTCACTGATGCGCAATCTTGGCGGTGATATCGTCGTCCGATCCGAACTCGGGCAGGGGACGACCTTCGTGCTTCGTCTTCCGCCCGACCTCAGCAAAGTTGTCAGGAGTATGCAGGCATGAACGGACTGGGTAAGGAAGTCACCATCGTCATGATCGAGGATGATGAGGGCCATGCGCGCCTCATCGAGAAGAACATCCGCCGCGCCGGCGTGCACAACGAGGTCGTGCCCTTCACCAACGGCACCGATGCGCTCGATTTCGTGCTGGGCAAGGACCGCTCCGGCCTTGCGAGCGCCGGCAAGTTCCTGCTGATCCTGCTCGACCTCAACCTGCCGGACATGTCCGGCATCGATATCCTCCAGCGGATCAAGACCAATGCCCACACCAGGCGCCTGCCGGTCGTCATCCTGACGACGACGGACGACGAGCGGGAAATCCAGCGCTGCTACGATCTCGGCGCCAATGTCTACATCACCAAGCCGGTGGAATACGAGAGCTTCGCCCATGCGATCCGCCAGCTCGGCCTGTTCTTCTCCGTGATCCAGATCCCCGAGACGCAGTAAATGAAGGAAGGCGCCGTCCGCATCCTCTATATCGACGATGATCCGATCCTCGCGCGGCTCGCCGAGCGTGCGCTCGGCCGTCTCGGTTACGAGGTGCTGCATGCCGAGGACGTGGAGCATGGCCGTGCGCTTTTCCAGGACGGTGGTTTCGATGCCGTCGTGCTCGACCACTTCCTGAAATCCGGCACCGGCCTTGCCTTCCTGAAGGAACTCGTCGATGCGCCGGGTGCCGTGCCGGTCGTCTATGTGACGGGCTCCGACGACGCCCAGGTCGCCGTCGAGGCGCTGAAGGCGGGCGCGGCGGATTATGTCATCAAGTCGGTCGGCGACGACTTCATGCCGCTTTTGGCCAATGCACTCGGTCAGGCGCTGGAAAATGCCGAGCTGAAGCGTGCGAAGCTCCGCGCCGAGCAGGAGATCCGCGCCGCCAAGGAGCGGGCCGAGGTGCTTCTGGCCGAGGTAAACCACCGTGTCGGCAATTCGCTGGCGCTCGCCGCCGCCCTCATCCGCCTCCAGATGTCGAGCGCGTCCGACGAGGCGGTGAAGGAGGCCTTGTCGGAGACGCAGGCCCGCATCACCGCCATCGCGGGCATCCACCGCCGGCTCTACACATCGGAAGACGTGCGCCATGTAGATATGGGCGCTTATCTCTCGACGCTGCTTTCCGAACTCGACACGTCGATGAAGGGCCAGGGCTGCAACGTGCGGCTCAACCGCATGCTGGAACCGCTGCATGTGCCGACCGACCGGGCCGTCTCGCTCGGCGTCATCGTCACGGAACTCGTCACCAATGCCTTCAAATATGCCTATGGCGATATTGGCGGCGAGGTGCGTGTCGGCTTCACCCGCCTGGACCCGGAGACCGCGCTGCTCTTCGTCGAGGACGACGGCATCGGCTGGCGCGGCGATGGTCCGGTGCGCGGCACCGGCCTCGGCTCCAAGATCATCGGCGCCATGGCCACGAGCCTCGGTGCCAGGCTCGCCTATGCCAGCCGCACCGTCGGCACGCGCGCGGAACTGCTGGTGCGCATGGCCGATGCCGCACGGCAGGCATAGGGCGGAATACCGCACGACAAAGGACCCGGATGCAGGGACATCCGGGCCTTCGGGGAGGTCGGCGGGAAAGGCGCTTACTTGCAGACCTTGATCTTCTTGATGATCACGTTGCCGTAGTAGTCGTAGGACTTCACCTTCTTGATGAAGCAGTGCGGCTTGTAGCCGTAGCTGTAGTAGCCGGCCTGCGAGGGGGCGGCGAAGGAGATGGCGGCAACGGCTGCGATGGCGGCGGAAACGATGATCTTGCGCATGGGGTCTCTCCTGATCGGTTGGGGATGAGCCTCTCTCATCCGGTGATCAGAAGGTCTCACATCGCCGCGCCCGCCGCTGTTCCGCAGGAAACAGGAAAAATGCCGCATCGCCCGGGACGATGCTGCGCGGCTGACTTCGAGCGCAATTCCAGAAAAAGGGCGACGCGGTTTTGCGTCCCGCATCGCGGCGAAGCACGCCAAAGGTTGGCGGCCGGCTCAGAGAGTTGCGGAGGCTGCGCGCTTGCGGGATTTGCGGGCCGGCTTGGGCTCTGCCTCGACGGGCTCCTGCTGCAGGCGCAGGGCGCGCAGCCGGGCGGTCTTCTTTTCCCGCTCGGTCGCTTCGGCAGCGATGATGGTGCGGGCCGTCTGGTCGGTCGCAGCCGCCTTGTCCTGCGCAGAAAGTTTGACGGGGTTGAAGAATTTTTCCTTGGTCGCGGTCATGACGTCTCCTTTCTGGAGTGAGGTCCGACAGGACGGGCCGGGCGGCGGACTGCGTCACCCGGCGCGCTGATGGATGGTCAGCGGGCGGGACGCGCCGCACGCTTGGGCGCGGGCAGCAGGCCTTCGCGCTGCAATTTCTTGCGGGCGAGCTTGCGTTGGCGGCGAACCGCTTCGGCCTTCTCGCGGACCCGTTTTTCGGACGGCTTCTCATAGGCGCTGCGCGCCTTCATTTCGCGAAAGAGGCCTTCGCGCTGCATCTTCTTCTTCAGCACACGAAGCGCCTGGTCGACATTGTTGTCTCTGACGAGAACCTGCACGATATGTCCTTTCTCTCGCGGCTTGCGCCGCATTGGGGTCGATATGCCGCCGCTCGCCTCCGGAGCGGCCGCGTCACTTTCCGATGCGAATGCTCGACGGCTTCAGCCAGGGACCGCCCTTGCCGGCGGCGGCTGTCGCCGTCTTGCGCGACGCAGGGGCGGCGGTTTCATCGGCATCGATGTCGCTATGGACGATGCGCCGCTCGAAATTCTCGTTGTCGAGCTGCACCCGATACTGGGCTTCTCCATGGTCGGCCGGCAGAACGCTGACGATCCGGCATGTCCGCTCGCCCGTCGCCGTACGGGTCAGGCCGGCCTTCAGAACGACGCGATCGCCGACGGCATGAGTTTTCCGGCTCATGACCTTCTCCTTCGGGGCTATGGAAACAAAAAGGCCGGGTGTGACCCCGACCTCTTCCCGTCACTCAAACGCTCTGCCGCCAGTACATCCGTGGTCGGCGGGCGGAATGACAATCTTAAACGGCGCGAAGGTTGTCGGCCGAGCTCTTGCCGGACTTGCGGTCGCGGACGATCTCGTAGCTGACCTTCTGGCCTTCGGCGAGCGAGCCGAGGCCCGAGCGCTCAACGGCGGAGATGTGAACGAACACATCCGTCGCGCCATCGTCAGGCTGAATGAAACCGAAACCCTTGGTGCTGTTGAACCACTTTACGGTACCTGAATTCATAACGATATCCTTTCCATCGCTAGTGTAATCGGACGATATCTTGTCCGTTTTGATCGATCTTGAAAGGAAATCTGACAGAGCTTGAAGGCTCAAAGACAAAGGTCGCAAGCAGTTTTCGACATGTTCTATATAAAGTTTATTCGCGAAAACGCAATGGTTGGCCGGAATTTTTCTGACGGCCCCCGAGGGAAAAGCCGAAAAACGCAACGATTCGCTGATTTTATGTCGAGCTGGATTTATGGATTCGACAGTTTTATTTTCGCGCCCGTGGATGAAACGCAGGCATCGGACGAAGAAAGGATGGCGCCGCGCCATCCTTTTCCTGTCGATGCGCCTGCTTCAGGCCGCCTTCTTCGCCTCCGGTGCGAAGCGGCTGTAGAAGGTCTCGCCCTTGGCGGCCATGTCCTTCAGCAGCGGCGTCGGCTGGAAGTGGCTGCCGTATCGGGCGGCAAGCTTCTCGCAGAGCTCCACGAAGGTCTTCACGCCCATGCCGTCGATATAGGAGAGCGTGCCGCCGGTATAGGGCGCGAAACCGAAGCCGAGGATGGAGCCGACATCGGCCTCGCGCGGATCGGTGACGATGCCCTCTTCCATGGTGCGGGCCGCTTCCAGCGCGATGGTGGCGAGCAGGCGCTGCTTGAGCACCTTCACATCGACATTTTCGGGCTTCTGCTGCGGATAGAGGTCTTTCAGCCCCGGCCACAGCTTCTTCTTCGCCGGCTTCGGCGGATAGTCGTAAAAACCCTTGCCGGCCTTGCGGCCGAGACGGCCTTCGCCTTCCACCAGCTTCGTCACCAGTTCCATATGGCGCGGATCGACCGATTCCGGCCCGAGATCGGCGATGGAGGCCTTGAAGATCTTGTAGGAGAGATCGACGGCCACCTCGTCATTGAGCGACAGGGGGCCGACCGGCATGCCGGCCATCTTCGCCGCATTCTCGATCATCGCCGCCGGTACGCCTTCGATCAGCATGTCATAGGCCTCCGCCATGTAGCGGAAGACGCAGCGGTTGACATAGAAACCGCGCGTGTCGTTGACGACGATCGGTGTCTTCTTGATCGCCGCGACATAGTCGAGCGCCGTGGCGAGCGCCCGATCACCCGTCTCCTTGCCGAGGATGACCTCCACCAGCATCATCTTGTCGACCGGCGAGAAGAAGTGGATGCCGATGAATTGTCCGGGACGCTTCGAATTCTTCGCAAGGCCTGATATCGGCAGTGTCGAGGTGTTGGAGGCGAAGATGGCGTCCTCGCGCAGCACCGCCTCGATCTTCTCCGTGACCTCCTTCTTGACCGTGCGGTCCTCGAAGACCGCCTCGATGACGAGGTCGGCATCGGCGAGGCTGGCATAGTCGGGCGTCGGCGTGATGAGGGAGAGCAGCTTTTCGCCCTCTTCCTTCGTCATGCGGCCCTTGCCGATCGCACCGGTGACGAGCCCTTGCGAGACGCCCTTGCCCTTGTCGGCGGCCTCCTGGTCGCGGTCGATCAGCACGACCGGAATGCCGGCGGCGGCCGTCACATAGGCGATGGAGGCACCCATGAAGCCGGCGCCGACGACGGCGACCTTCCTGAACTCCGCCTTCGGCTGGCCCGCCGGGCGGCGCGCGCCCTTGCCGAGTTCCTGCATGGAGACGAAGAGCGACCGGATCATCGAAAACGCTTCGGTCGTCTGGAGGATATGGGTGAAGTAGCGCTGCTCGATCCTCAGCCCCGTCTCGAAGGGCACTTGCAGGCCCTCATAGACGCATTTGAGGATGGCGAGCGCGCCCGGATAATTGCCCGCGGTCTCGCGGCGCAGAATGGCGGGCGCTGCCGGCCAGAGCTGCGCGGCGGCCGGCGTCCAGATGCCGCCGCCCGGTGCCTTGAACCCCTTTTCATCCCAGGGCTGGACGGGCTTCAGGCCGTCCTTGATCATCTGCTTTGCCGCGGGGATGAGCTGGTCCGGCTCGACCACCTGATGCACGAGGTTCATCGCCTTGGCGCGCGCGGCCGTCAGCGAGGAGCCTGTCGTCATCATCTGGAGGGCGTTCTGCGCATTGGCAAGCCGCGGCACGCGCTGGGTGCCGCCGGCGCCCGGGAAGAGGCCGACCTTGACTTCCGGCAGCGCGATCTTGACCGACTTGGCGTTCGAGGCGACGCGGCCGTGGCAGGCGAGCGACATTTCGAACGCGCCGCCCATGCAGGTGCCGTTGATGGCGGCGACCCACGGCTTGCCGCAGGTTTCGAGCTTGCGGAACAGCCAGGTCATGCGCCCGGTCGCCTCGAAAAGCTTTTCGACGGCGGTGGCCGGGTCCTTCGCCTTCGCCTCCTTCAGGAGATCGAAGCTCGCCTGGATCATCGAAAGATCGGCGCCGCCGGAGAAGGAGCTTTTTCCGGAGGTGATGACGACGCCCTTGACCGCGCTATCCGCCACGACCTGGTCGACGATCTTTTCCAGCTCGTCCATCACCTCGATGGTGAAGACGTTCATCGACTTTTCCGGCATGTCCCAGGTGACGAGCGCAATGCCGTCGGCGTCGGTCTCGATGGTGAAATTCTTGTGGCTCATGATGGGATTCCTCTTCCCTGAAATCTTTTGCGGAGCGGCCGGTTGCCCCTCATCCGCCTGCCGGCACCTTCTCCCCGTGAACGGGGAGAAGGGACATGCCGCGCCGTCGCCGTTCCCCCTCGCCCTCAGACCCGTTCGACGATCGTCGCCGTGCCCATGCCGGCGCCGATGCAGAGCGTGACGAGGGCGGTGTTGAGGTCGCGGCGCTCCAGTTCGTCGAGCACGGTGCCGAGGATCATCGCGCCGGTGGCGCCGAGCGGATGGCCCATGGCGATCGCCCCGCCGTTGACGTTGATCCTGTCATGCGGGATGTCGAAGGCCTGCATATAGCGCAGCACGACGGCGGCGAAGGCCTCGTTCAGCTCGAAGAGGTCGATGTCGGACAGCTGCATGCCGGTGCGGGCGAGCAGCTTTTCCGTGACATCGACGGGGCCGGTCAGCATCAGCGCCGGATCGGAGCCGATATTGGCGAAGGCCTTGATGCGGCCGCGCGCCTTCTTTCCGAGGATGTTGCCGCCTTCCTTCGAGCCGAGCAGCACGGCGCTAGCGCCGTCGACGATGCCGGAGGAATTGCCGGCATGGTGCACATAGGTGATGCCCTCGATTTCCGGATGGGCCTGGATGGCGACGGCCTCGAAGCCGCCCATCTCGCCGGGCATCTGGAAGGAGGGCTGGAGCTGGGCGAGCGCCTGCATGTCCGTGCCGGGGCGCATGTGCTCGTCATGGGCGAGGATGGTGAGGCCGTTGATATCCTTCACCGGCACGACGGATTTTTCGAAATAGCCGCTCTGCCAGGCATGGGCGGCGCGCTTCTGGCTCTCGACGGCATAGGCATCGACATCGTCGCGCGAAAACCCGTATTTCGTGGCGATGAGATCGGCCGAGACGCCCTGCGGCATGAAATAGGCCGGGAAGTTGACCGAGGGGTCCATGAACCAGGCGCCGCCCGACATGCCGAGCCCGATGCGCGACATGCTCTCGACGCCGCCGGCGATCACGAGGTCGTCGGCCCCTTGCGCGATCTTCGCCGCGCCGAAATTCACGGCGTCGAGGCCGGAGGCGCAGAAGCGCGAGATCTGCATGCCCGGCGCGCGGGTCGAATAGCCGGCTTCGAAGGCGGCGGCCTTGGGGATCACCGCGCCCGCATCCATGACGGGATCGACGCAGCCCATGACGATGTCGTCGACTTTCGCCGTATCGAGCCCGTTGCGGTCGCGCACCGCCTCCAGCACCTTGGCGGCGAGGCGGACGGACGGCACTTCATGCAGCGAGCCGTCCTTCTTGCCGCGCCCGCGCGGGGTGCGCACATGATCGTAGATGAAGACGTCGGTCATTGGTCTCTTCTCCCTGGGCGGCGCAGCGGCGCCGTCAAACTCGCAATGGATCGTCTGATTCTAGAGGCTAGAACGCCTCGGCCGAAAGCGCCATCATCGTCTCGGCGCCGGCCTCGATGCGGGTCTTGCGCAGCGCCGTTTCCGGCATCAGCCGCTCCATGAAGAATGTTGCCGTGACCAGCTTGTTCTTCAAAAAGTCTTCGCGCTCGCCCGCGCCGGCCGCAATTCCGTCCTCGGCGGCTTTCGCGATCTTCGCCCACATATAGCCGATGACGACGAGGCCGAAGAGATGCATGTAGTCGGTCGAGCCGGCACCGGCATTGTCGGGCTTGGCCATGGCGTTCTGCATGAACCACATGGTTCCGGCCTGGAGATCGTTCAAGCCCTTCTTCAGGTGCTTGGTGAAATAGGCCAGCTTCTCGTCATTGCGGTTCTCCTCGCAGAAATCGCCGATCTCCTTGAAGAGCGCCATCACGGCGCGACCGCCGTTCATGCCGAGCTTGCGGCCGACGAGGTCGAGCGCCTGGATGCCGTTGGCGCCCTCGTAGATCATGGCGATGCGCGCGTCGCGCACATAATGGCTCATGCCGTGCTCTTCGATATAGCCGTGGCCGCCAAAGACCTGCTGGGCCATGACGGCGTGGTCGAAACCCTTGTCGGTCAGGACGCCCTTGAGGATCGGCGTCATCAGGCCGAGCAGGTCGTCGGCGGCCTGGCGTTCCTTCTCGTCGGCGGCGCGGTGGGCGATGTCGGATTTCAGCGCCGTCCAGAGCGTGAAGGCGCGGCCGCCCTCGGTCCAGGCCTTGATGGTCATCAGCGTGCGGCGGATATCCGGGTGGACGATCAGCGGATCGGCCTTGCCATCGGGGTTCTTGACGCCGGAGAGCGAGCGGCCCTGCAGGCGCTCGCGGGCATAGTGGGCGGCGTTCTGGTAGGCGATCTCGGCGATCGACAGGCCCTGCAGGCCGACGCCGAGGCGGGCCTCGTTCATCATCACGAACATGGCGTTGAGGCCCTTGTTCTCCGCGCCGATGAGGAAGCCTTTCGCCGCGTCATAGTTCATGACGCAGGTGGCGTTGCCGTGGATGCCCATCTTGTGCTCGATGGCGCCGCAGGACACGCTGTTGCGGTCGCCCGGCGTGCCGTCGTCCTTCAGCAGGAATTTCGGCACGATGAACAGCGAGATGCCCTTGGTGCCCTCGGGCGCGCCCTCGATGCGGGCGAGGACGAGGTGCACGATGTTGTCGGACATGTCGTGCTCGCCGGCGGAGATGAAGATCTTCTGGCCGGAAATCCTGTAGGAACCGTCGCCCTGCGGCACGGCCTTGGTGCGCAGCAGGCCGAGATCGGTGCCGCAATGGGGCTCCGTCAGGTTCATCGTGCCGGTCCAGGTGCCCTCGACCATCTTCGGCAGGTAGGCGGCCTTCTGCTCGTCGGAGCCGTGCACGAGGATCGCGGCGATCGCGCCCTGCGTGAGGCCCGGATACATGGTGAGCGCCATGTTGGCCGAGGACATGTATTCGCCGACGGCGGTGTGCAGCACGTAAGGAAGGCCCTGGCCGCCGAATTCCTCCGGCACCGCAAGGCCGATCCAGCCACCCTGGCGGTAGAGGTCGTAGGCGGCCTTGAAACCCCTGGGGGTCGTCACCGTGGCGTCGTCGTGGCGCTTGCAGCCCTCCTGGTCGCCGGAAAGGTTGACCGGGAACAGCACCTCTTCTGCCAGTTTCGCGGCCTCGCCGGCGATCGCCTCCAGCATGTCGCCCGTGGCATCGGCAAAACCGGGCAGGTTGTTGTACCGTTCGAGCGCCAGGACGTCGTTCAGGATGAAAAGCGTGTCATTCACGGGGGCCTTGTAGATCGGCATGCTGGGGTCCTCACCTGTCCCGCGGACATGGGTCCGCTCCTTGAGATCGGATACTATAAAACTTTGACGTTTGCGTAAACGTCAAAACACAGTCGCAGCGAAATTTTCGTCGAACGGGGAGGGACGGCGGGTGGGCGAGGCGGCGGCGGATGGCTCGTCCCGCGCCCATGGCTGTGCCGCTAACGGTCGCCTTTCCTTCCGAAGGCCATTCTATGAGCAAATCGTTAAAAAATTTCCGGGGCGATTAACCCCTTGTTTACCATGTTTCATGAATTGTGACGCCTGAGGGCGTGGGATCGGGAATCATTTCGGCATCCCTTTGTAACGGCCGGACGGACGGTCCGGTACAGACAGGGGCGATACTGTTTCCCATCGCGCATGCAGTGTTTGACGGCGGGGATCCGCCGGCGTGGAAGAAGGGGCGCAGCCGGGCGGCAGTGCCTTCGGAAGTATCTCCCGGCAGGCCGCTCGGCCGCCAAAGCGAGGCGAAAGATGAACGGATCGCGAAACCCGCAGCGTCACGGCGAAAGATCCTCGCTCGATGCGCTCAATCGCACCATCGAGGGGTTGGAAGCCCGCATCGAGGGCCTGATGGCGGGCGGGCGCGAGGCGCGCGGACGCGGCGAGGAGCGTTTCGCGCCGCGCGGCGAGCAGCCCCGTTATGAACCGGCGCGCGCGATCCCGCTGCGCGACGATCCGGTTTCCGAAATCGTGCAGCGCCAGCGTGCCATCGAAGGCGGCCGCGAACGCGTCGCCCAGCGCCTGGAGCGCCGTCCGCTGTCGGCCGACCACCATGCCGCCGCCCAGCAGGCCCACGCCGCCTATGGCGGCGCTCAGGCAGGTGCCGCCCATGGCGGCCAGCAGGTTCATCCGGCCTATGGTCATCAGCAGGCTGCGCCCGCCCGCGCGGACAATTCCGTCGAGGACATCGCCAAGGCGCTCGTCTCGCTGCGCCAGGACCTGAAGAAGGACATCGCCGACGGGCTGGAGCGCGAGATGCAGTCGCTGCGCTCGGAGATCCGGGGCATCCGCCAGATGGCCGAAGGCCGCGACAACAATGACGACCTGCGCGAGGAATTGCTGCGGCTGTCCACCGGCATCAACCAGCTCGGCCGTCAGTCCGGTCAGACGGAAAGCCTGCGCGTCGAATTCGACGAATTGCGCTCCGTGCTCGACGGGCTCGCCCGCGAGGATTCCGTGCGCCGCATGGAGGACCGCTGGAATGGTGTCGAGAAGAAGCTCTCGATCTTCGACCAGACGCGCGACGACGAGCTGGTGGCGCTTGCCTACCGGCTGGACGAGCTGAAGAGCCAGATCGGCGCGGTGAGCGCCACGCCGGCCATCCATGCGCTGGAAGGCAAGATCGAGACCATCGCCCGCGCCATCGACATGCTGGCCCGCCAGGCGCAGCCGGATGACGGCCGGTTCGTTTCCGCCGTCACCTCGCAGTTCGAGGGGCTGGACACCCGCCTCGACGAGATCAGCCGGGCGATCGCCGCGGCCGGCCGCATGCAGCAATCGTCCATGGCCGACAACGGCATGATGCAGCGCCTCGAAGGCCGCATCGCCGATCTCGCCGGCCAGCTCGATCTCATCGCCCATCGCCCGGACCCCGCCCCGGACCAGGGCCTTTCCCTGCGCATCGAGGCGCTGGCGAGCCGCATCGAGGACTTGTCGAACGAACGCGCGGCGCTGCGCCTCGAAGAACGCATCGAGCACCTCTCGCAGATGCTGGAGCAAAGCCAGCAGGCCGCCCCTGCCCAGGGTGGCGAGGAGCTTGCCTACTACCTCTCCGACATTTCCCGCAAGATCGACGCGCTCGACCAGGGCAGCGTCAACGACCAGCTCGCCGAGCGGCTGGATGCGCTTGCCCGCCGCATCGACGGCCTCGACGCGCCGACCGGCAGCCCCTTCCAGGACGACCGCTTCGCCCATATCGAGGATCGCCTTTCGGCGATCGCCGACCGGCTCGATGCGACCAGCGTCGCCCCGGCGGGCGACCATGAGGCATTGCGCGGGCTGGAGGCGCAGATCGCACATCTCTCCACGCTGATCAGCACGCCGTCCGCCGCGGTCGCGCAGATCCCCTCCGAATTCGAGGGCCGTCTTGCGACGATCGAGGACTACATGGCGACCAATGACGAATATATCGTCGAGGCCGCCCGCCAGGCGGCGGAAGCCGTGATGGAAGCCTACCGCCATGCCGGTCCGGCCACGGCCGCCGGCAGCGACATGGAAGCGATCGCCGGCCTTGCCGACGACCTGCGCGCCCTGGAGGAGCTGACCCGTTCGAGCGAGGAGCGCACCGCGCGCACCTTCGATGCGCTGCACGACACGCTGGTGCAGATCGCCGGCCGCCTCGAACAGCTCGACGCCCCGCACGACACCTTCGGCCGCCGCGAGGCCGCCATGCCGCGCGCCGAAATGCCGGCGATGGACGTGGAGCGCCACGCTGCCCCCGTCTCCAGCATCTACGGCAACGACTACCCTTTTGACGATGACGGCTTCGGCGCCCGCGAGACCCGCAAGGCCGAAGCCGAGACGCCGCAGGAGGAAAGCCGCTTTGCCGAGATCGAGGTCGAGACGATCCCCGTTCCCGAGCGTCCCGCCCCGGAAGAGGCGCTCGCGGACGAGCCCGTTGCCCTTGCCGCCGACCAGCCGGCCGAGGCCCAGCCCAAGTCCGGCCTGCTCGCCGGCCTGAAGCGTCGCTTCGCTCCCGGCCGCAAGGAAGCCGTGCCGCCGGCCGAACGCCAGCAGATCGACCCGACGCCCTCGATCGACCCCACCGACGAATTGGCGCCGGAAGAGGCGAACCAGTTGCTGGAGCCGGGCTCCGGCGTGCCGGACGTGCGCCGCATCCTTGAGCGCGTGCGGGCCGGCCAGGCTTCGGGAAGCCGCGCAGCAGGCGGCAGCGAGGGCGAGAAGGCCGATTTCATCGCCGCCGCCCGCCGTGCCGCCAGGCTTGCCGCCGAGGAGACCGACACGATCTCCCGCGTCGCTCCGGCCCGGAAAACGGAAAAGCTGGCGAAGGGCGAGAAGCCCGCTTCGGCGCTGTCGCGCCATCGCCGGCCGATCCTCTTGGCTGTCGGCGCCGTGCTCTTGGCGATCATGTCCTACCCCCTGGTCAACACGCTGGTGGCCGGCGACGAGGCACCTGTCGTCGTTGAACAGACCGCCATCACCGCGAACGAGACGGTCCCGGTCGAGACCACGACCGGCACCGGCGAGGCCGTGACCGCCAACACCGCCGCGGCGCCTGTCGTCGGCGAGGAGGCCGTGACGGATCCGGCCCCGGTCGAGAATGGCGATGTGGAGAGCGGCGATGCGCGCGGCCTTGGCGACACGCAGACGAATGCCGGCGCCGAGCGGACGTCGACCGATATTTCGGCGACCGGCAGCGACGCGCTGACGGCCCCGGTCGAAATGACCGACGGTGCCGCGACCGCCGGCTTCGAACCGGTGACGACACCGGAAACCGCCGTCGTCGAAGAGACCCAGCCGGTCGACCAGACGCAGACCGCGGCGATCGTCGTTCCGGAAGCGATCACCCCTGCCTCGCTCTCGAAGGCGGCGACCGACGGCGATCCGCTGGCGCTGTTCGAGATCGGCGCGCGCTATACGGAAGGCCGCGGCATTGCGATGGACCTTGCGGAAGCCGCCCGCTGGTACGAACTTTCCGCCGCCCGCGGCTTTGCGCCCGCCGAATACCGCCTTGCCAATCTCTACGAGAAGGGCCAGGGCGTCGAGCGTGACCTGCCGCGTGCCCGCGAGCTCTACGAAATCGCGGCGAACAAGGGCAATGCCAGCGCCATGCACAACCTCGCCGTTCTCCTGGCGACGGGCGTCGGCACCCAGCAGCCGGATTTCGACGGCGCGGCCAAGTGGTTCCAGAAGGCCTCCGAATTCGGCGTGCGCGACAGCCAGTTCAACCTTGCCATCCTCTATGCGCGGGGCAACGGCGTGACGCAGGATCTGGAAGAATCCTACAAGTGGTTCGCCATCGCCGCCCGCGACGGCGACGGCGATGCGGCGCAGAAGCGCGACGAGGTGGCCAATGCCATGCGTCCCGAGCAGCTTTTCAGCGCCAAGGCGAAGGCGGAGCTGTGGAAGCCGCAACCGCTCGACGAGAAGGCCAATTCGGCGGACCTGCCGGATGAATGGGTCGGCAAGCCGACGAAGACCGCCAGCGTCGACATGAAGAAGGCGATCCGCAACATCCAGGCGATCCTCAACAACAACGGCTTCAACGCCGGCACGCCCGATGGCGCGATGGGCAAGAAGACGGTCGCCGCCATCAAGGCCTTCCAGAAGTCCGTCGGCCAGAAGGAAACCGGCGAGATCGACGACGCGCTGGTGACGGAACTCCTGAAGCGCAACAAGCAGCCGAGCTGATCGGCGGATTGCCGGAGAGGCCCTGAAAACGGCTTCTCCGGTTGACTTGTCCCCACCCTGCGGGCATGACGCTCACCACGGCGCGGCACACCGTTCACGATGTGCTACGGACGCTGTGGCATTTTGTATTTGCCGCTTGATCTCATCCTTAAATCGGCCCCGATTTCAGGAATGATGCGGTAGAAATTTTCATGTCGCCCCAAGATGATACGCGCTCGACAAACGTTATCATCAGGGAAGGTGGCAAACGCAGTTCCAGCAAGGCTGCAAAATGCGGTCTTGTGTCCGGAATCGCACAGAAGAACAGGGCGCACCCAGACGCTGCGCCCCGTGACCGATCCTTGCATGATGCAAGGCGCAACCGGCTGCCGGAGGGGTCCCCTCCTTCACGCGGCGGGGCGCTTGCGCATATGCGCAACCTGCCGGGGAGAGCCGCGACGGCAGGCAAAACGGCCAGCGGCCGCCGGATGTTTTGAGCCCGCGCAAGCGGAAAATTTGCCGATCGGGGTATTGTTGTGACTGTCTATCTGCCCATTGCAGAGCTCTCGGTGAACATCTTCATCATTCTGGGCATGGGCGCGGCCGTCGGCTTCCTTTCCGGCATGTTCGGGGTCGGCGGCGGCTTCCTCATCACACCGCTCCTCATCTTCTACAACATACCGCCGATCGTCGCTGTCGCGACGGGCGCCAACCAGGTCGTCGCCTCCTCGATATCGGGCGCCCTCTCGCATTTCCGGCGCGGCACGCTGGATGTGAAGCTCGGCACGGTGCTGCTCTTCGGCGGCCTCGCGGGCGCCACGGTCGGCATCTGGATCTTCTCGCTCCTGCGCAGCGTCGGCCAGCTCGATCTCGTCATCTCGTTGCTCTATGTCGTGCTGCTCGGCACCGTCGGCATCCTGATGCTGCTCGAAAGCATCCGGGCGCTGCGCCGTGCGGCGAAAAACCAGCCCGTCTCGCTGCGCCGGCCCGGCCAGCATAGCTGGGTGCACCGCCTGCCGCTGAAGATGCGTTTCAAGAAGTCGAAGATCTATCTTTCCGTCATCCCGGTCGTCGGCCTCGGCTTCGGCATCGGCATCCTCACCTCCATCATGGGTGTCGGCGGCGGCTTCATCATGGTGCCGGCCATGATCTATCTCCTGCGCATCCCGACCAATGTCGTCGTCGGCACCTCGCTGTTCCAGATCATCTTCGTCACGGCCTATACGACGATGATGCAGGCGACGACCAACTATTCGGTCGATATCGTGCTCGCCTTCATCCTGATGGTGGCGGGCGTCATCGGCGCGCAATACGGCGTGCGCGTCGGCCAGAAGCTGCGCGGCGAACAGTTGCGTGCGCTGCTGGCGCTGCTCGTCCTTGCCGTCGGTGCCCGCCTTGCCGTCGATCTCGTCGTCACGCCGGCCGATGTCTATTCCGTCGTCAGCGAGGGGGTCTATCGATGAGAGCCGTCGCTGCGCTTCTTCTTGCCCTGGGCCTTGCCCTTCCCGCTGCCGCGCAGGTGCTGGAGGACAGGCCGGTCGAGTTCCCGGAAAAGCTCGAGATCGGCATCTCGACGGACGAGATCGCGATCTCCTCGGATTTCCGCGGCGCGGACCTGACGATCTTCGGCGCCATCGAAGGCTATGACCCGTCCCTGCTCGCCCAGCGCAAATACGATATCGTCGTGGCGCTGGAGGGGCCGAAGGACAACAATACGGTGCGCGTGAAGGAGCGCATCTTCGGCATCTGGGTCAACCGCCGCTCGATGACCTTCGAGCTCGTGCCGGAATCCTATTCGCTGTCGAGCACGCGGGACGTGGAGACGATCGCCGAGCCGCCGGTGCTCAACGGCGTCGGCGTCGGCATCCAGCACATCCGCCTTTCGCCGATCGGCTATGTCGGCGACGGCAGCACCATCACGGAGTTTCGCGAGGCCTTCCGGCGCCTCAAGGAGAGCGGCGGCTTCTACCAGCGCGATCCGGGCGGCGTGCAGTTCATCAGCGCGAGCCTGTTCAAGGCGACGGTGAAACTGCCGGCAAGCGTGCCGAACGGCACCCACGTCGTGCGCGCGCATCTCTTCCGCGATGGTGTCTTCATTGCCGAGAAGGCGCTGCCGCTGCGCGTGATGAAGACCGGCATCGAGCAGATGATCTCCAATGCCGCCTACAACAATGCGCTCGCCTACGGCGCCTTCTCGGTGCTCCTCGCCCTGCTCACCGGATGGCTGGCCAGCATCGTCTTCCGCAAGGACTGAACGTCAGGAGCGGTAGACCAGGACCGGCACCTTGGCGTGGCTGAGCACCTTCGTCGTGACGCTGCCCATCAGGAAGGCGCTGACGCCGCGCCGGCCGTGCGAGGCCATGGCGATCAGGTCGCAGTCCTTTGCCTTGGCGGTGTCGACGATCGCCTGCCAGGCATCGCCCGCCGTCACCTGCAGCGTCTCGACCGGCACGCCGGCGGTGCTCGCCTTCGTCTCGACGGCGCCGAGGATGCGGATGCCATCCTCCTTCACATGCGCTTCGTAATCCGCCCTGAGATTGACGGTCGCGCCGGGGGTCACGGGCAGGAAATGCAGCGGCTCGGCCACCGTCAGCACCGTCACCTTCGCGCCGAGCGTCCTGGCGAGCTGGAGCGTCTGGTCGATGGCAGCGGTGGACAGGTCGGAACCGTCCGTGGGAACGAGGATATGCTTGTACATGGTGCAGCCTCCTTTTTGTCCAGACTAGAGCCGGCGTCCGGTGCTGCCTTGATGGAAATCAACCTTGAGGCTTTCGTCAAGCGCCGGCTGCGGCCATGCTCCGGGCGACGGTCGCCTCATAGGCGGCCTGCAGCTCGTTGAAGACCGAGCGGGCAGGGCGCGGCGCGCCGAGATGGATCGCCCGCAGCTCCTCCATGAAGGCTTCCCACAGCGGCGCGCCGCCCTCTTCCAGCAGCTCCGCACGGATCGACAGGTCCTCCGTCACCGGCAGGAAGCGCCGGCCCCAGGCGCCCATCATGGCGAAGACCGGCACCAATGCGATGCCCATTTCGGTGAGGCTGTAGAGCGCCTTCTGCTTGTGGCTCGGATCGTCCGCCTTGCTGATGAGGCCCTCGTCGACGAGGCGGCGCAGCCGGTCCGCCAGGATGTTGGAGGCGATGCCTTCCTCCGATTTCGTCAGGAGCTCGCGAAAATGGCGGCGGTTGCCGAACATCATGTCGCGCAGCACGATCAGGCTCCAGCGGTCGCCGAGGATTTCGAGCGTCAGGTTGATCGGGCAGCCGGAGCGGCGGGTATCTTTCATCAGGTTCTCCAAAAACTGCTTGCATATTACAACTGGTTTCGCTATCCATCAACCAGTTGCAAATCGCAACTGGTTTAAAAGCGGGCGGCAGACGGCCCGCAATGGAGGACAGGACGATGGCAAAGGTAATCATCTGGAACCTCGTGACGCTCGACGGCTTCTTCGAGGGCGAGAAGAAATGGGATCTCGACTTTCACAACCGGGCCTGGGGGCCGGAGCTGGAAAAGCTCAGCACGGATTTCGGCACGTCGGCGAGCCTCCTCGTCTTCGGCCGCGTGACCTATGAGGGCATGAAGGCCTACTGGACGACGACCGAGGACGAAGGGGCCGTGAAGGCCTTCATGAACGACCTGCCGAAGCTCGTCGCCTCGCGCACCATCACCGCTTCCGACTGGAACAACACCGAGGTGACCGCCGACATCGTCGCGGCGCTTTCGGCGCGCAAGGAGGTACTCGACAAGACGATCTACGTCTTCGGCAGCGCCGACCTCACGGATTCGCTGCTGAAGGCCGGGCTCGTCGACGAGGTCATGCTGGCGGTCGTCCCGGTGCAGCTCGGCAACGGCACGCCCTTCTTCAAGGAGGGCACGCGGCGTGACTTCACGCTACTGGAGGCACGGCCGCTCGAAAACGGCACGGTGGTGATGCGTTATGCGCCGGAGGCCGTCAGCCGATAAGGTTGGCGAAGCGCACCGAATAGATGCGGTCGCGGCCGAGCATGTGCGCGACGAGGCTTGGCCGCTCGAAAAGGCCGGTCATCGCCCTGTGACGCAGATCCAGGCCGCCGGTCATCAGGCCGAAGGCGGGCATCAGGAGGCGCCGCCCGTCGGTCGCAAAACACGGTCGGCGCACGGCCTTCTCCCGGCGGATGACGGTGGCGGCCGGGTGCAGGTGGCCGGCGATCTCGCCGGCAGGCGACAGCAGCGACGGCTCGTGCCGGAAGGCGAGGCCCGCATAGTGCAGCTCGTCCGCCGACTGGCCGGGCAGGTCCACCGTCCCGTCCGGATCGTGGTTGCCGTTGATCCAGATCCAGTCGCGCCCGCGCGCCAGATCCGTGATCTTCGCGCGAAAAATGTCCGGCAGGTGGGCCGAGCCGACGCGATCATGGAAATTGTCGCCGAGGCTGACGACGATCGCCGGATCATGCCTGAGGATGACGGCTTCGAGCACCTTGAGCGTGGCGAGCGTATCGTAGGGCGGCAGCATCATGCCGCGCCGCGCGAAGGCCGCGCCCTTTTCCAGATGCAGGTCCGAGACGACGAGAAGGCGGGTTTCCGGCAGGTAGAGCGCGCCGAGCGGATCGCACACCGCTTCCACGCCCGCCACCACGGTGCGGGCCGAAACGGCGCCGAAATCCTCGATCTTCGCCGATGCCAGCGCGAGCCTCTGCATGCCTGTCGTTCAATCCTCTCGATGGCCCTTCAGATGGCCGCCACGCCCATCGCCTCGGCGATCAGGTCCTCCGCCGCTTCCGCCAGCAGAGAATCCTGTGCCTCGCCCGCCACCGGCTCCCTGCCGATTTCCAGCATGATCGGCACGGCGAGCGGCGATATGCGGTCGAGCCGCCGGTGGGTGATGTGGCCCTTGATTCGTGCCAGCATATCGCCCAATCGCTGAATATCCAAAAGCCCCGCCGCCGCATCGTTGCGCGTGGCCTCCAGCAGGATGTGGTCCGGCTCGTGGCTTCTCAGCACGTCGTAGATGAGGTCGGCGGAAACGGTGACCTGCCGCCCGGTCTTTTCCTTGCCCGGATGGCGCTGCTCGATAAGCCCGGCAATCACGGCGCAATTGCGGAAGGTGCGCTTCAGCATGAAACTCTCGTCAAGCCAGGCCTCCAGGTCGTCGCCCAGCATGTCCTCGTCGAAGAGGCTTGCGAGCGACGGGCGCTCCACCGCAAAGCTGTAGCCGAGATCGTCGAGCGCCCAGACGGCAAGGGAATAGTCCGTGGCGACGAAGCCGAGCGGCCGGCGGCCGGCCCGCTCCAGCCGGCGCGTCAGCAGCATGCCGAGCGTCTGGTGCGCCAGCCGCCCCTCGAACGGATAGGCGACCATGTAGTGCCGGCTGCCGCGCGGAAAGGTCTCGATGAGCAGTTCGTCGCGCTTCGGCAGGGCGGAGACGTCCCGCTGCAGGGCGAGCCAGTCGCGCACCTGCTCGGGCAGCCCGCCCCAGCGGTGGGGATCGTCGAGCATGCTGCGCACCTGGTCGGCGAGATAGGTGGAGAGCGGGAACTTGCCGCCGGCATAGGCCGGCACCTTCGGATCGAGCGAGAAGGCCTGGGAGACGAGACATTCGTTCTCGCGGATGCCTTCGAAGCGCAGCACCTTGCCGGAGAAGAGGAAGGTATCGCCGGGCGCCAGCATTTCGAGGAAATATTCCTCCACCTTGCCGAGCGAGGCGCCGCCGCGGCCGATCGCGCCCTTGGCGCCGCGCTTGACCATGCGCACGTTCAGCATCGGCATTTCGACGATCGTGCCGAGGTTGAGGCGGTATTGCTGGGCGACCTGCGGATTGGAGACGCGCCAGAGCCCGTCCTGTGTTTTGCGGATGCGGGCATAGCGCTCGTAGGTCTTCAGCGCATAGCCGCCGGTCGCGACGAACGCGACGATGCGGCCGAATTTTTCCCGCGGCAGGCCGGTATAGGGCGCGGCGGCGGTGATCTCGGCAAAGAGCGCATCCTCGTCGAAGGGCGCCGCGCAGGCCATGCCGAGGACATGCTGGGCGAGCACGTCGAGCGCGCCGTCGCCCACCGGCGGCGTATCCTGCGCGCCGAGATAGTTGGCGTCGAGCGCCGCCTGGCACTCCATCACCTCGAAGCGGTTGGCGGGCACCAGGATCGCCCGGCTCGGCTCGTCCATGCGGTGGTTGGCGCGGCCGATGCGCTGGGCGAGCCGCGAGGCGCCTTTCGGCGCGCCGACATGGATGACGAGGTCGACGTCGCCCCAGTCGATGCCGAGGTCGAGCGTCGAGGTGGCGACGACGGCGCGCAGGCGGTTCTCCGCCATGGCGGCCTCCACCTTGCGGCGCTGGCCGACATCGAGCGAGCCGTGGTGCAGCGCGATCGGCAGCGTGTCCTCGTTGATGTTCCAGAGCTCCTGGAAGAGGATTTCCGCCTGGCTGCGCGTGTTGACGAAGAGCAGGGAGGTCTTGTGGTCGCGGATCGCCTCGTAGACCTCGGGCATGGCATATTTCGCCGAATGCCCGGACCAGGGCACGCGCTCCTTGCTCTTGAGGATGGTGATGATCGGCCGCGCCCCGCCCGGCGCCGTGACGAGGCCGGCATGCCGCGCCGCGCCCGGTCGCTGCGCGACCAGCCAGCGCCGCAGGTCCATCGGCTCGGCGACGGTGGCCGACAGGCCGATGGTGCGAAGGCCGGGCGCAAGGCGGCGCAACCGCGCGAGCCCCAGCGACAGGAGATGGCCGCGCTTGGAGGTGACGAGCGAATGCAGCTCGTCGAAGATCACATATTTCAGGTCCTTGAAGAAGCGCGGCGCCTCGCCGTTGGCGATGAGCAGGGCGACCTGCTCGGGCGTCGTCAGCAGGATGTCGGGCGGATTGAGGCGCTGGCGCTGGCGTTTGGCCTGCGGCGTGTCGCCGGTGCGCGTCTCGACGGTGATGGGCAGGCCCATCTCCTCGACGGGCTTCATCAGGTTGCGCTCGATATCGACGGCGAGCGCCTTCAGCGGCGAGATGTAGAGCGTGTGGATGCCGGTGAAGGCGCTGCCGGGCGGGAGCCTGCCGCGGCGCGTCAGGTCGGTGAGGGCCGGCAGGAAGCCGGCGAGCGTCTTGCCGGCGCCGGTCGGAGCGATGAGCAGCAGGCTTTCGCCCGCCGTCGCCCGCGCAAGGAGCTCCATCTGGTGCGCACGCGGCTGCCATCCCTTGGCCGAAAACCAGGCGGCGAAGGCGGCGGGCAGGAGGCTGGGGCCGGCGGTGGAATCGATGGTGCTCACCGGCCTAAGCTAGTGACCGCCGGGCGAATGTGAAGCGGTCCCCGGAAAAATAGCCTCACATGGCGATGTAGCGGTCGGCGCGGTGGTTGACCGTCAGGAAGAGGTTGAGCACCACCGCCCCGACGACCGAGCAAAGCACGATGAAGGGCGCTGCCACCGAGAAGGCCGCGATGAGCACGACGATGTCGAAAGCGAGCTGCACGAGGCCGGCGCGGATGCCGAAGCGCTCCTGCATGTAGACCGCGAGCACGCCGATGCCCCCGAGGCTGGCGCGGTGGCGGTAGAGGCCCAGCAGGCCGAAGCCGAGCAGGATGCCGGCCAGCACCGCCGTCCACATCGGATCGACGCTCTCGATCGTCACGAAATGCGGCTGCAGCTCGGTGATCAGCGAGGTCATCGTCACGGCGAGCACGGTCTTGATCGTGAAGGCCCAGCCGAGGCGCTTCAGCGCCAGGATGTAGAAGGGGATGTTCACGACGGTGTAGTAGAGGCCGAAGCTCACGCCGGTCAGGTAGTGCAGCACGAAGGCGACGCCGGCGGTGCCGCTCGCCACCAGCCCGGCGCTGCCCATCAGGGCCAGGCCGAGCGCGGCGATCATGCTGCTGGCGAACAGGCCCTGGGCGTCTTCCAGCGGCGTATGGCGGGTGGGAGTGGGATTCCAGAAGCCGAAACGCCGCTTGTCGCCGTCCATGCCAGATCTCCGAGGGTTTCTTCTGTTGTATAGGGCGCAATGCCCGGCGCAAGCGCTGCCTTCGGCTAAGCCTCGCGTCGTGCAAGGAAAAGCAGCCCGTGCACCGGCTGGCCGGCATCCTGCCGGATCACGCTTTTCTCCATGGCGAGGACGACAAGGCCGTTCTCTTCCGCCCGCCTCCGGATGAAGCGTTCCGGATGGGCGTAGCGCAGCGACGGGCGCAGCAGCGGCGCATCGCCTGTTCCGCCGTCCTCGACGGAGAAGGCGAAGAGGCCGCCGGCCTTCAAGAGGCGCGCGGCGCTCGGGAAGACCTCGGCAAGGTCGCCGAGATACATCAGCACGTCGGCCGCGCCGACGAGGTCGGCCCGTGCCTCCGGCGCAGCGTCGAAAAGCCCGCTCTCTCCGGCGGGCAATGACAGGTCGGCCTGCGCGAGATGGTCGTAGACCCCTTTCTCCGCCGCCTTGGCCAGCATGCCGGCGGAAAGGTCGAAGCCCTCGAGCCGGCCGGCATTGGCGCGCAGTTCCACGCCGAAGAGCCCGGTGCCGCAGCCGATATCCGAGACGAGGCCGAAAGGCGCATCCTCGCCCGCATGCCGGCGCACCAGCCGGGCGAGCGTCTGCGGCACGGTATAGTCGAGCCGTTGCACGAGGGCGGTGTCGAAGCGGTCGGCATAGTCGTCGAAGAGCCGCTCGACATAGGCGGTGGAGGGCGCGGCGGGCGTTTCGGCAGCGCCCAGCACGGCCAGTTTCAGGCCGGCGCCGAAGATATCGGCCGGGTCGAGGGCGACGACCTTTGCAAGGGCGGCCGTCGCCGCCTCCTTCCGGCCCGATTTCTCCGCATATTCGGCGAGCCGGAACCAGCCGGCGGCCCAGGAGGGTACCTGTTCGAGCGCCTGTTCCATGAGTTCCGCAGCCTCCGCGAATTCGCCCGATTCCGCGAACATGCGGGCATAATCGGCGCGGCGGTCGGCGATGAGATCGCCGGAGGAGAAGTGCGGGCTCGTCATGGGGGCTCGAAAACGGGAAAACGGACGGCGCTACATGGCAGGGCCGCAGCAAAAGGCAAGCGAATTCTCATGAGAGCCCCTTGCTTGCCGTGGAACCGGTGACGGCTTATCTGGAATGGACACGAGTTTTTGGAGAATCAATCGATGTCGAATGGCGTGAACGGGTTCCTCGGCGATACACCGATCCGCGTGATCATCAAGCTCTTGATCCTGTCGGTGGCCGTGGGCTTCCTGATGTCGATCTTCGGGCTCTATCCGGACGACATCCTCTTTGCCGTGCGCGATTTCATCGTCGATCTCTGGAACACCGGCTTCAAGACGCTCGGCCGGCTGGGCGACTACCTCCTGCTCGGCGCCGTCATCGTCGTGCCCGTCTTCATCCTCATCCGCGTCCTGAGCTACCGTCGCTGACCATGATCACCCGTCGCGCCTTTCTTGCCGCCTCCGCGGCGTCCGTCGCTGTGCTGGCCGCGGGCTGTTCCACCACCAGCGTGCTGACCCCGTCGGCCGGCACCGGCAGCGACCAGACGCCGTCCTCGCTCGCCTTCGTCAACAAGATCAGGGCCGAACGCGGCCTTGCGCCGCTTTCCCCCGACAAGGCGGCGCAGCGCGCGGCCATGGACCAGGCGAGCCGCATGGCGAGCGCGGGCAGGATGGAGCACAATATCGGCTTCGGCGCGAATTTCCTGAAGCGCATGAAGGGCATGGAGGTGCCGCTGCCGGCAGCGGAGAACATCGCGGCCGGGCAGGACAGCGCGGCGGAAGCCTTCGAGGCCTGGTATCGTTCGCCGAAACACCTGGAAAACATGCTCGGGACGGGTTACCGCGGACTGGGCGTCGCGGTCGTCTCCAATCCGGCCTCGGGCAACCGGCCCTATTGGGCGATGGTCCTGTCGAGCTGAGCGGCAGGCCGGGACTGAGGAAGAGGGGGTGGACCCGTGAGCGCGACGATCGCAGGCGAGAATGACGGGGCCGGACCCTTCGAGGTGACGCACCGGCTGGTGCTGGCGATCGCCATTCCCATGACGCTCGGCTTCCTGACGACGCCGCTGATCGGGCTGACCGATACGGCGGTCGCCGGCCGGCTCGGCTCGGCGGATGCGCTGGCGGGCCTTGCCATCGGCGCCGTGCTGTTCGACCTGCTGCTCGGCAGCTTCAACTTCCTGCGTGCCTCCACCACGGGCCTCGTCGCCCAGGCCTTCGGCCGCGGCGACCCAAGGGAAGAACAGGCGGTCTATTGGCGCTCGCTTGCCATCGCGCTCTGTTGCGGCCTCGCCATCGCGCTGCTGTCGCCGCTCCTCTTGTCGGCCGGCCTCTTCCTCATGGCGCCGTCGCCCGGCGTCGCGGCGGTGACCTCGACCTATTTCATGATCCGCGTGCTGGCCGCCCCCATGGCGCTTGCCAACTATGCCCTGCTCGGCTTCGTGCTCGGCCGCGGGCAGGGCCTGATGGGGCTGATGCTGCAGGCCATCATCAACGGCACCAACATCGTGCTGTCGATCATGCTCGGCCTCTGGTACGGCTGGGGCATTGCCGGCATCGCCTGGGGCACCTTCGCCGGCGAGGCGATCGGCATGCTTGCCGGCTTCCTCATCATCGTCTCCCGCTTCAACCGGGCGCACCGGCCCTCGCGCGCCGAAATCCTTGCCCGGGACCGGCTGCAGGCCCTGTTCTCGCTCAACCGCGACATCATGATCCGCACCTTCGTGCTGATCGGCGCCTTCGCCATCATGACGCGCATCGGCTCCTCGCTCGGCCCGCTGGCGCTGGCGGCCAATGCGGTGCTGATGAACATCTTCCTCGTCGCCGGCTATTATCTCGACGGGCTTGCCAATGCGGCCGAACAGCTCGTCGGCCGGGCCTTCGGCGCGAATTTCCGCCCCGCCTTCGACCGGGCGGTGAAGCTCACCATGCTCTGGTCCTTCGGTCTCGGCCTCGTCACCACGCTGCTCTTCCTCGCCTTCGGCACGGATGTGATCGGCCTTCTGACGACGACCGAAAGCGTCAGGGCGGAAGCGGCGAAATACCTGCCCTGGGCCGCCCTGACGGCGATCACCGGCGCACTCGCCTTCCAGATGGACGGGGTCTATATCGGCGCGACCTGGTCGACGGCCATGCGCAACATGATGCTGCTGGCCTTTGCCGGCTATCTTTCGGCGCTCGCCCTCTTCGTGCCGCTCCTCGGCAATCACGGGCTCTGGCTGTCGCTCAACCTGTTCCTCGCCTTTCGCGGCGTCTTCCTGGCGCTGCGCCTGCCGGGACTGGTCGGCCGGCAGTTTTCCGGACCGGGCCGGGGGTAATCCCCGACCCGAACGCTCGATTCTCAGAAAGGCCGGTCGAGCTGGGTGTCGAGGTCGCGCGCGTCAAGCGGTTTTGTGGGCCGCGCCGGTTTCAGGCGGGCGATGCGGTCGGGATTTTCCGCCGTCGGATTCTCTGGCACGGTGCCGGGCGGAAGCGCATTGCGCGCGATATCGGCCTTGCTGGCCCGTTCCATCTTCTCGCCCGGCTGCATATCCGGGCGCAGGATGAGCCCGCTCCTTGCGAGGAACGATACCTCGCCGTCCTCCTCGTGGACATCCGCCCTGGCGCGCAGCCAATGCGAATATTCGCGGCCTTCCGGGCGGCCTTCTTCTTCCCAGATTTCGTGGGCCCTTTGCCGGATACGTTCGTTTTGATCGTCCATGGTATTGTCCCTTCCTGGCCTTTTCGGCCGTTATGGACGGGATCGGTGCAGGCTACCGTCGATGCGAATCAGCTTTTGCCGAACACTCCACCCGCAGAAGCGAAACCCTCGACGACGAGTATGGTTCCCGTGTGACGCTCAGAGGGCGCGGTCGGCCCAATGAGCGGTGCGGGTGCCGCGAAGCACGGAAATCGAGGCGATCTGCTCGCGATCACAAATGCGCGAGAGGCCGCTCACGATCTCGCCCGGCAGGGTCGGGCCGGCATAGACCATGCAGGAATAGAGCTGCACGAGGTGCGCGCCGGCACGGATCTTCTCCGCCGCCGTCTCGGCGGAGGAGACGCCGCCGACGCCGATGATCGGCAGGTTTTCGCCGACGCGCCGGCGCATCTTGGCGAGCACCACGGTCGACTTCTCGAAGAGCGGCTTGCCGGAAAGCCCGCCGGCCTCGCCGGCCTGGCGCGTGTCACTGAGGCCGTCGCGCGACAGCGTCGTGTTGGAGACGATGAGGCCGTCGAGCGGATGGGCGAGCGCCACTTCGGCGATGTCGTCGAGGCTTTCCTCGGTGAGATCGGGCGCGATCTTCAGGAAGACGGGCACCTGGCGGCCGCTTTTCTCCGCCTCCTCGGCGCGTGCGGCGAGCACGGCGGACAGCAGGGCATGCAGGCTTTCCTTGGCCTGCAGGTCGCGCAGGCCCGGCGTGTTGGGCGAGGAGATGTTGGCGGTGAAATAGCGCGCCACGTCGTAGAAGGTGCGGATGCCCGCGACATAGTCCGCGATGCGGTCGGCACTGTCCTTGTTGGCGCCGATATTGACGCCGATCAGCGCATCGCGCCGGCAGGCCTTCAGGCGGTCGAGCGCCGCCGCATGGCCGGCATTGTTGAAGCCGAGGCGGTTGATGACGGCATCGTCCTGCACAAGGCGGAAGATGCGCGGCTTCGGATTGCCCTCCTGCGGGCGCGGGGTGACGGTGCCGATCTCGGTGAAGCCGAAGCCGAGGCGCAGGAGGGCCTCCGGCACCTCGGCATTCTTGTCATAGCCCGCGGCCATGCCGAGCGGGTTGGGGAAGGCAAGGCCGGCGACGGTCTGCGCAAGGCGCGGATCGGCCTTGGCCGGGCAGGCGGGCACGACCCCGGCCTTCAGCGCGGCGATCGACAGGCCGTGTGCGGTTTCGGGATCGAAGAGGAACAGGCCCTTGCGGCCGAGGGTGGACAGGAACGACATCAGAGCGGCATCTCCGGAAACTGGTGGGCGCCGTCCGGGCCGAGCGGCAGGGGTTTTTCCCACAGCACGGCGGACAGCGGAAGGGCGGCATAGAGATGGGGGAAGAGATCGCCGCCGCGCGACGGCTCGTAGACGAGCGTGTCGCCGAGCGCATCGCCGTCGACGGCGACGAGGAGGAGATCGGTCTGTCCGGCGAAATGGCGGGCGGCCGTCTCCCTCGCCTGCGCGGCGGTGGAGAAATGGATGAAGCCGTCCGAAAGGTCGATGGCGGCGCCCTCGAAAATCCCCGCCGCCTTCGCCTTCTGCCACAGACTTGCCGGAACGATCTTGTAGATTGTTTTGGCCATCTCGTCCGTTCCTCCACTGGCTGCCGTTTTTCAACGGTAGCGCTTGCCGCAAAGAACGGCGAATGTCCACCGGCGACAGGCCCGCAAAAGGGCTCTTGGAGGATTTTGCATGCGAATTCACGCTCTGCCTTTCATCTTCGTCGCCGCCCTCGTGGCGGGTTCGGCCCAGGCCGAGGGCGAGGGACGCTACCGCATGGAGAAGACGGAGGGCGGTTTCGTCCGCCTCGACACCGCGACGGGCGAGGTTTCGCTGTGCCGCGAGCAGGAGGGCCAGATCGTCTGCCGCATGGCGGCGGACGAGCGCGCGGCCTTCGAAAAGGAGCTCGACCTTCTCACAAAGCGCGTCGAAGCGCTGGAAAAAGGCGGCGTGACGGGCGAGACGGCCGCAAAACCGTCGCTACCCACGGATGAAGAGATTGACCGGACCATGACCATCATGGAAAAGATGATGCAAAGGTTCATGGGTATCGTGAAAAACCTGGAGGAGGGTGAGGAGGAAACCACCCCCGGGAAGGACGCGATCCCGCAGAAGACCTGACGGGCACCTTTTGCCGGCCGAGGCCGTGCTGCGCCCGTCGCAGGGTCCATCTACTCTTGGGAGGGAGCGCATGGCATCGGCACTCACGATCATCATCGCGGACGACCATCCGCTGTTCCGCGGCGCGCTGAAACAGGCGCTGACCGGAATGGCGGGCAATCCTGACATTGTCGAAGCCGGCGATTTCGAGGCGGCGCGCAAGGCGGCCGCCGGCCATCCGAACGCCGACCTCATGCTGCTCGACCTCGCCATGCCCGGCGTCAGCGGCCTGTCCGGCCTTATCTCGCTGAGGGCCGAGTTCCAGAGCCTTCCCGTCGTCATCGTCTCGGCGAGCGACGATCCGGCCACCATCCGCCGGGCGCTCGACCTCGGCGCCTCGGGTTTCATTTCCAAATCCGCCTCCATCGAGGACATCCGCGAGGGGATAGGCTCGGTGCTGGAGGGCAATATCTATACGCCCGGCGGCTATGTGCGCGGGCCGGAGCAGGACAGCGAGGTGGCGGACCTCATCGCACGGCTTCGCACGCTGACGCCCCAGCAGTCGCGCGTGCTCGCCATGCTCGCCGAAGGCCTGCTCAACAAGCAGATCGCCTATGAACTCGGCGTCTCCGAGGCGACCATCAAAGCGCATGTCTCGGCCATCCTTCTGAAGCTCAATGTCGACAGCCGCACCCAGGCGGTCATCCAGCTCGGCAAGATCGGCAGCGCCCAGGCCGCCGCCTGACGCCTATTCCGCCGCTTCCCGCTGCGTCGTCGAAAGCTGCGTCAGCCAGGCCCGCATGGAGGCCGGACGGACGGGCTTGTTCTGCACGAGGATATTGTCGCGCTCGGCCTCGGCGCGCACGTCCGGCGTGCGGTCGGCGGTGACGAGCAGGGCCGGGACTTGCCGGCCGAGCGCCGCCCGGAGCTTTCCGATCGCGGCGATGCCGGTGCCGTCGTCGAGATGATAGTCGGCGATGACCGCATCGAAGGTGGGGGTGCCGGCCGCGGCCAGCGCCTCGACCGCGGCCACCGATTCGGCGAGCGTCACCGTGCAGCCCCAGCCGGAGAGAAGCAGCCGCATGCCGTCGAGGATCTTCGGCTCGTTGTCGACGCAGAGGACACGCAGGCCCTTGAGCGGCTCCTCGCTTGCCGGCACCGCGGCCGGCTTGTCGGCGACGTGGCGGCTCGCGGCGGCATCGATGGGCACGCGCACCTTGAAGCTGGTGCCGCGCCCCGGCGTCGATTGCAGCTCGACCGGATGGGAGAGCACGCGCGAGATGCGGTCGACGATGGAAAGGCCGAGCCCGAGGCCCGGCGCCGTGCGCGCGCCCTCGTCGAGGCGAGCGAATTCCTTGAACACCGTGCGGAATTTCGAGGCGGGAATGCCGATGCCGGAATCCAGCACCTGTATATAAGCGTGCCCGCCCTTGCGCCGGACGCCGACGAGGACCTTTCCCGAATTGGTGTATTTGATGGCGTTCGAGACGAGGTTCTGCACGACGCGGCGCAGGAGGTTCGGGTCGGTGCGGATGGCGAGCGAGGAGGGGAGCACGGTGAACTTCAGGTTCTTCGCCCGCGCCATGGGCGCAAAATCGGTCTCGATGCGTTTCAGGAGGTCCTTCAGCGGCACCGTCTGCACGCGCGGCTTCATCGCGCCGGTGTCGAGGCGGGAAATGTCGAGCACGGCGCCGAGAATGGCCTCCACCGATTCCAGCGAGGAATCGATGTTGTGGATCATCTGGCGGTTCTCCGTCTCGCCGAGCCGTTCGACGAGGGAGGAGGAATAGAGGCGGGCGGCGTTCAGCGGCTGGAGGATGTCGTGGCCGGCGGCCGCGAAGAAGCGCGTCTTGCTGATATTCGCCTCCTCGGCGGCCGCGCGCGCTTCGGCCAGCTCCGTGTTGACGCGGGTGAGCTCGGCGGTGCGCTGGGCGACGCGCTGTTCCAGCGTCTCGTTGACCTGTTTCAGCGCCCGGTCGGCCGCCACGCGGTCAGTGATGTCGGTATAGGTGGAGACGAAGCCCTTTTCCGGCATGGCATTGGTGCGCACCTCGATGATGCGCTCGCCGCCGGAAAGCACCAGCGCGAAGGGCTCGTCGTAGGTCATGGTGCGCGTCACCGCGGCCTCGCGGTCTTCTTCCGCGATGTCGCCGCGCTCGATGAGGATTTCCACGATGTCGGCAAGCGGGAAGCCGACCTGGCCGACATATTCCGGCAGGTCGAGCAACTGGCGGAAGCGGCGGTTCCAGACGGTGAGGTTGCCGGCGCTGTCGAAGACGGCGATGCCCTGGTCCATCTGGCCGAGCGCGGTCTGCAGCATGTCCTGGTTGTATTGCAGCGCCTCGCTGGCCTGGTCGAGCAGCCAGTCCGTATCCGTCGGCGTGTCGTCGATGCGCTGGAGCACGAGCGACAGGACGAGGCGGGCCGAGGAGGAGCCGATGGCGCTGCCGAGCAGCTGTTCGGAAAAGTGCACGATGGCGGCATCGGCCGGCGAATTGTCCTCCAGCCAGCGGCCGACCTGCCGCTCATAGGTATGAAAGGAGCGCTGCATGCGCTCTTCGCCGAGATATTTGGCGATGGTGGTCTTCAGATCCTTGACCGTCACCTTGGTGCGTCGGCCGCGGAAGGCTCGTTCGAGACGCGGCTTGGAGCGGATGAAGGTGCCGGCCTGGAGCCGTTCCAGCGAGGTCGGGTTGCGGGTGAGCGAGCCGATGACATAGGCGCCGATATTCACCATCATGGCGAGCAGCGTGGCGTTGACCAGTGGGTCCGCGTTCTCGCCGGTGAAGATGGTCGCACCGGGAAACAGGAAGCCGAGCACCGTTTCGGCGATATAGGCATTGTCGGCGACGCCGATACTCGGCAGGAAGAGCAGGTAGGCCCACACGACGAGGCCGGAGATCATGCCGGCCATGGCGCCGCGGGCATTGGCATTGCGCCAGAAGAGGCCGCCGAGCAGCGTCGGGGCGACCTGCGCCGCCGCGGCGAAGGCGAGCAGGCCCATCGAGGCGAGGCCGGCATTGGCGGTCGCGGCGCGATAATAGGCATAGCCCAGCAGCAGCACGAAGAAGATCGCGAGCCGCCGGATGCGCAGCAGCATGCGCGACAGGTCGTCCTGCTGCTCGACGCCGCCGATGAGGTTGCGCCGCAGCACGACGGGGATGACGATGTCGTTCGACACCATGATGGAGAGCGCCACCGAGGCGACGATGACCATGGCGGTGGCGGCGGAGAACCCGCCGATGAAGGCGATGAGCGTCAGGACGGGCTGGTCGAGCGCGAAGGGCAGCGTCAGCACATAGAGATCGGCATCGCCCTGGCCGTTGAAGGTGAGCACGCCGCCGATGGCGACGGGCAGCACGAAGAGGTTGATGGCGACGAGGTAGAGCGGGAAGAGGATGCCCGCCATGCGCAGCTCGCCCGCCGTGCGGTTCTCCACCACCGTGACGTGGAACTGGCGCGGCAGCATGACGATGGCGAAGGCGGACAGCACGATGAGCAGGATCCAGCGCGCGACCGGCGTTTCATAGGTCAGCGCCTGCATGACGCGCTCGTTCTCCGCCGCGCGCTGCCAGAGGTCGCCGAGCCCGTCGAACATGAAGAAGATGACGTAGATGCCGACGGAGGCGATGGCGACGAGCTTGACCAGCGATTCCATCGAGATGGCGAGGATGAGGCCGTCCTGGTGCTCGGTGGCGTCCGTGTGGCGCGTGCCGAAGACGATGGCAAAGCAGGCGAGGAACAGCGTGACGACCAGCGGCAGGTCGATGAGGCCGCCGGACGCGGCAATGCCGAAGCCGGTCGTATCGACCATGGCCGAGACGGAGCTCGAGACGGCCTTCAGCTGAAGCGCGATATAGGGAATGTAGCCGATCAGCGAGATGAGGGCGACGACGGCGGCAACGCCGGGATTCTTGCCATAGCGCGCGGCGACGAAGTCGGCGATCGAGGTGAGGCGCTCGGATTTGGCCAGCGTCACGATGCGGCGCAGGAGCGGCATGCCGAGCGTGAACATCAGGATCGGGCCGATATAGATGCCGGCAAATTCGAGGCCATTGGTCGTGGCGAGGCCCACGCCGCCGAAATAGGTCCAGGAGGTGCAGTAGATGGCAAGGCTCAGCGCATAGACCAGCGGCCGGCCCTTCGATGTGCGGCCGGTGCGTTTTGCCTTCCGGTCGCCGTAACTTGCAACCGCGAAGAGCAGGAGCAGATAGGCGAGCGCCAAGGCGAATATCAGCGAGCCCGGCATGCTTCCTCCCGCAGTCCTTCGGCCTTTCGGTCGAGAATAGGCCAAAGCGGACGGGAAGGAAATTGCGTCGAAGGTCGAGGATGAAAAGGACCGGTGCGTAAACTCCCGGATATTGACGGACCGCAGTTCCATCCCGGTAAAAACTACACTAGGTTGCTCAGGCTTTGCAGCAACAGGAGACCCTCATGCTCAATGAGTTCAAGGCGTTTATCGCCCGCGGCAATGTCATGGACCTCGCCGTGGGTGTCATCATCGGTGCAGCCTTCAACAAGATCGTCGAATCCGTCGTCAATGACCTCGTCATGCCGATCGTCGGTGCCTTGACCGGGGGCGGTTTCGACTTTTCCAACTACTTCCTGCCACTGTCGAGTAACGTGACGGCCTCGTCGCTTGCCGCCGCCCGCGAGCAGGGCGCCGTGTTCGCCTATGGCAGCTTCATCACCGTGTTCATCAATTTCCTCATCCTCGCCTGGATCATCTTCCTGATGATCAAGGGCGTGAACCGCATGCGCGCGTCGCTGGAGAAGGAAAAGGCCGCCGGTGCCGCCGAGCCCGCACCGCCGCCGGAAGACGTGCTGCTGCTCACCGAGATCCGCGACCTCCTGAAGAGCCGCCCGGTCGCCTGAAGCATCCGGAGCTGATTTTATACGAAAGGCCCGGTTCGCCGGGCCTTTTAGGGTGCGGGCCAGCCCGTCGTGCGGGCCTCTTCGAGCGTGGCGAGAAGGGCAGCGGCCGGCGAAAGCCCGAGCCGTTCGGCCTGGCGCGAAAGCCAGCCGGCATGCACCAGGCGGATTTCGACGGGAATGCGCTCGATGCCGAGCGCGACGGCTGCCGCCGTGCGGTGCTTGCCGTTGGTATGGCGGACGAGACGGCCCTCGGCGTCGATCGCCACGCCGATATCGCGCTCGGCAAGATCCTGCCAGAGCGTGCGCGTCCAGCGGTGGCGCCGGCCGGTCTGGCCGCGCAGGCCCAGATCGGAATGCGGCACGATGCCGTTCTTCTCGATATCGGCGATCAGCGCCAGGTAATATTCGAAGAAATTGTCGAGCTTTTCGATCGTGTCGATGGCGATGCGGTTGCGCTTGACCGTCGCGCCGTCCTTGATGCGCCTGGCATAGGCCTGGTAGCGCGCGCCTGCGCGAAAATCCTGCCGCGTCTCGATGAGTTCGACGATCTCCGTATGGGAGGAGGACTTTTCGAGCGGCTCGACGATACGGCTCCAGTCGCTGCCGTCGAGGAAGTGCGTGCCGATCCAGCGGAGCCGCCCGCGATCGGAAATATTGTCGCGCAGCCGCGTGGTCAGGTGCCCGGTCGCGATGGGAATGACCAGTTGTTCGCCGAAATGGAAATGGGCCTGGGCGGCGAGGATGGCCGGGCCGCCCTCGCGATCGAGCCGACGGACCGCGCGGTTGAATCGCCCGGTGAAACCGATATGCGCCGCCACGAAGTCGCGCATCGGCACCAGGTCGAGCGCCCTCTGGAGGAGCGAGGGTGCAGGCGGCCGCGCGCGGGGCGGGCTCCGTTCATAGACCGGTCGTGGAAATGTCTGCTGGTCCGCCAACCTGAACTCGAGTCCGTTCCCGATAGCCGCCGGCGCAAGAGGTGGCCGGCGGCGGCGTCATCCATGGCAAATAAACGAGGGTTTGCAAAGTCGCGAGGATCGGGGGCGCCGTTGCCGGCCGGAAAACCCGGATATTTCCGGGTTTTCGCGCTGTCGAGCCGCCGAGGGCGGCGCGCGGCGACGGCACGGATCCCTTGCCGGCCGCGAATCAGGCCGTCGCGCCGGCCGTCTTCGTCTGGTGGATCTCGATGAGGCTCGGGCCCATGCGGTCACCTGCCTTCTCCAGCGCGGCCGGCAGGTCGCGCACGTCGGCGAGGCGTTCGGAGGGCACGCCATAGGCGGTGCCGATGGCGATGAAGTCGGGCGCGGAAGGTTTGACGCCTTCCGGCGTGATGCCGGCCTCGACCATGTAGTTCTCGATCTCCTGGTAGCCGTCATTGTTCCAGACGAGGAAGACGACGCGGGCGCCGGCATCCGCCGCCGAGCCGATCTCCGACAGCGAGAACTGCAGGCCGCCGTCGCCGACGAGGCAGACGATCGGCGCATCGGGCTCGGCAAGGGCCGCACCGACGGCGGCGGGCGGGGCGAAGCCGAGCGCGCCGTAGCCGGTGGCGGCATTGAACCAGCTACGCGGGCGCGGCGCGTCGCAATAGTAGTTGCCGGCATAGACGGCCTGGGTGGAATCCCCGACGATGATCGCCTTCGGCAGCGTGCGCCAGATGGCATCGATGACGCCGATTTCCGCCTGCATCTTCGCCGTCAGCTCGTTCCAGGCGCCCTTGCGGGCCGTTTCGGCGCGCGCCGCCCCGTTGCTTGTCGCCTTGTGGCCTTCGAGGAAGCCGAGCATGCCGGCCGCCGCCGTCTTGGCGCTGGAGAAGATCGAAAGGCCCGATTGCGGCGTGCGGGCGAGCTGGGCGGCGTCGATATCGATGCGGATCAGCGATTTCAGCCGCGGGAAGCCGTTGTCGACATTGATGTCGTAGTCCGTCGGGCCGAATTCCGTGCCGAAGGCGACGACGAGGTCGGCATCGGCAAGCAGCCGGCGCACCGCCTTGAGGCTGGGGCTGGCCGGCACGCGCAGCGGATGGCCGGCGAGCATGCCGCGGGCGTTGACCGTGGTGACGACTGGTGCGCCGATCCACTCGGCAAGCGCGCGGATCTCGTCTTCCGCCGTCACCGCGCCGCCGCCGGCGAGGATGACGGGGCGCGAGGCATTGGTGCACAGGATGGTGGCGTGCTGCAGGGTTTCCGCATCGGCGCGCGGGCGCGTGGCGACCGCGGCGGGGAAGTTTCCGGTTTCGATGGGCTTCGCCATCACGTCGGTCGGGATTTCGATATGCACCGGACCGGGGCGGCCGGAGAGCAGCACGGCGAAGGCGCGTTCCACGACGAGCGGCAGGTCGGCGGGATTGAGCAGCGTGTGCGAATAGAGGGCGAGCGTCTTCATCATGCCCTGCTGGTCGGGCAGCTCGTGCAGCAGGCCACGGCCGTGGCCAAGCGAATCGCGCCGGTTGACGCCGGAAATGACCAGCATGGGCACGGAATCCTGCCGCGCCTGCGCCATCGCCGTGATGGTGTTGGTAAGGCCCGGGCCGGTGATGACCAGCGCGACGCCCGGCTTGCCGGAAACGCGGGCATATCCATCCGCCATGAAGCCGGCGCCCTGTTCGTGGCGCGGCGTGATATGGCGGATCTTCGAGGCGGCAAGGCCCCGGTAGAGCTCGACCGTGTGCACGCCCGGAATGCCGAACACCACCTCGACGCCGTTCGCCTCCAGGAGGTCGACCAGGACTTCCCCGACGGTTTTCGTGCTCATGCGCGGCGCTCCTTCGGCATGGTGGAACGGGTGGCGAGCGCGGTGATGCGCCGGCAGGCCTCGTCGATATGGGCATCGGGCACGGTGAGGCTGAGGCGGATGAAGCCTTCCGCCTCCTCGCCGAAGGAGGAACCCGGCATGACCGCGACACGTTCCTCGCGCAGGAGCGCCCAGGCGAAATCCTCACCGCTCATGCCCGTTTCGGAAACGTCGACGACGATGAACATGCCGGCCTCCGGCGGCAGCGGCACGAGGCCGGGCGCCCGCGACAGGGCGTCGGCGAAGCGGGCGGCGCGCGCCTTGTAGCTCTGGCGCATCGTCGCGGCGGTCGAGATCGGGTTGTCGAGCGCATAGGCCGTCATGTCGGCGATGAAGGGCTGGCCGCCGAACAGCATCGTCTCGGAAACCGAGAGCAGCCGCGTGCAGAATTCCGCCGGGCCGATCGCCCAGCCGCTGCGGAAACCCGGCGCGGCATGCGATTTCGAGATGGAGGAGACGACGATGGTGCGCTCGGCAAGGTCGGGATTGTCGAAGGGCGAGGCGAAGGTCGCGCCGAAGACGAGCTCTTCATAGACCTCGTCGCAGACGATCCACAGGTCGTGCCTGCGGCAGACGGCGCCGATCTCGGCAACCTCCGCGGCGCTCAGCACCGCGCCGGTCGGGTTGTGCGGCGTGTTGAGCAACAGCACCCGGCAGGCCGGCGTGATGGCGGCTTCGAGGTCGGCCGCCTTCATGTGGAAGCCGTTTTCCGGGCGCAGCGGCACGGCGATGCGCTCGGCGCCGGTCGCGCGGATGACGCCCTCGTAGGTCGCATAGAGCGGGTCGCCGACGAGCACCGCATCGCCCGCCTCCACGAGGCCGAGCATGACGGCGAAGAGGGCGGTCTGGGTGCCGGGGAAACAGAGCACGTTGGCGACGGTGACGTCGCTGCGGCGCTTCCGGTACTTGCGCACCAGCGCGTCGACCACGGAAGGTTCGCCGCGGCCGTTGGAATAGCGGTAGCGGCCGGCATGCATGCTGCGCACGGCCTCCGCCAGCAGCGCCGGGTCCGGCGGCACGTCCGGCTCGCCGATGGTCAGCTCGATGACGTCCTCGCCTTCGGCCTTCATGCGCCGCGCTTCGGCATGGATGGCCCATTTTTCAGAGCCGAGATTGGCAAGCCGATCTGTGATGGATGCATAGCGCATGGCCGTCCTCCGCATTATAGGATGTCGTTTAGTGATCAGCGCCCGTGGCGTCGACTGGTCTCAGGCGCAGCCCGAGCAGGGTTTCGATCGAGGTCAGCGCGATCTCGACGAGCTCGCTTTCCCCGAAAAGCTCGCCGGCCAGGCAGCCTTCCAGCCAGAGGCCGTCGAGCAGGCCGTTGATCGCGATGGCGAGCCTGCGGCAGCGTTCCGGCGAGGCATCCTCGCCGCGCGCGGCAAGGAAGTCGCCGAGCAGGCCCTCCAGCGCGTTGCGGAAGCTCAGATAGCCCTCGCGGTGGATGGCGGCGAGTTCCGGATCGACGCTGACGCGGCTGATGAAGGAGGCCCAGAGCGAGAGGCTGCGGCTGTTGGCGACGGGTTCCGTCAGGTTGATGACGATGAAGTCGCGCAGCCGCGTTTCCGGATCGCCCGTCACCCGCTCGGCCTTTTCGGTGAGCCGGGCGATGACGATCCGGTAGGCTTCCTGCAGGATGTGCTCCTTGGACTGGAAGTAATGCCGGATGAGGCCGGCCGTCACGCCCGCCTTGATGGCGATCTGCCGGACCGTCGCGCCCTGCAGGCCGTATTCCGCGATGCAGTCGAGCGTCGCCTCGATCAGGTCGTGGCGGCGTTCGGCCTCGGGAGCGCGATGGAAGGTCCGGCGGGCCATGGTTCCCTCGTTATGCGGCGCGGCGCAGCACCGGCCGCGTCAGGCAGGTCGGCCCGCCCTCGCAGGCGATGCACAGCGCGTCGGCCTCGAAGGTCTCCACCGTGCAGCCGGCCGCTTCCATCGCCGCCCTGGTGGCCGGGAAGCCTTCGACCATGATGACCTCGTAGGGCCGGGTCGGCAGCACGTTGAGCGAAAGGCCGTTGCTGGCATGGAATTCGTCGGCCGGCGCCTCGATCAGGCGGATGCCGCGCTTCTTGAGCAACTGGTAGAAGGCGGCCGGCAGCAGCGGGGCGAAGACGAGGGCGAGGTCGTCCGCCAGCGGGCTCATCACGCTCATCAGGTGGAGGCAGGCTTCCTCGCCCTGCCAGAGCGGCAGGTCATAGGCGAGAACCGTGACGCCGTAGGGGGAAAGGATCTTCGTGATCTGGTCGATGCCATCCTGGTTGGTGCGCACGCCCCGGCCGATGACGAGCGTCTTGGCATCGAGCCAGATGCAGTCGCCGCCCTCCACGGTGCCTTCGCCCTCGATGCGGCCGAGGATCGGGATCTGGCGCTCGGCATAGGCCTTTTCATGCAGCGCCGTTTCGGCGACGCGCAGCGGCTTGCCCATGCGCAGGAGGATCGCGCCGTGATCGGACATCAGCGAGGGATCGTGGGTGAACATGGCGTCGGCAAGCCCGTCGCCCTCGTCCTCCAGCCAGATGATCTCGGTGCCGGATTTTTCCACGAGCTCGGCGAAGGCCTTGTACTGGTGGACCGCGCGGGCGCCGTCGAAGGTCGGGCCATAGTGCCACTTGGCGGCATCGGCGTCCTTCAGGCTGGCGCCGGGGCGGCGCATCAGAACACGCATCAGGGGGGCCGACATTTCCTGCGAACCGTAGGCGGACATTCAATACTCCCGGGAAAAATCATCTTGGACGGGCGCTGCCAGAAAAGTCAGCGATGAGCCTATTATACGCTTGAATAATTTCTTAACAAGTGCCACGATGCTTTTCACAAGACGGAACGACGGGCCGAAGATGCCCGCGGGAACGCTGAAAAACAGGGGAATTTGGCATGGGTCATGCATCGATTTTCCGTGCGCCGGAGACTGCTCCGCGATGACGGAACGCGCCGAGGCAATCGCGGTCAGGGACCTGCACAAGCGCTTCGGGCCGCTTGACGTTCTCAAGGGTGTTTCACTGACCGCGCATGAGGGCGACGTCATCGCCATCATCGGCGGCTCGGGTTCGGGCAAGTCCACCTTCCTGCGCTGCATCAACATGCTGGAATTGCCGACCGCCGGTTCGGTGACCATCCACGGCGAGACGATCGCCATGAAGAAGGACGGCCATGGCGGCATGATGCCGGCCGATCGCAGGCAGGTGCAGCGCCTGCGCTCGCGCCTCGGCATGGTGTTCCAGAGCTTCAATCTCTGGCAGCACATGACCATCCTGGAAAACGTCATCGAGGCGCCCGTCCATGTGCTCGGTGTCAAGAAGGACGAGGCGATCGACCGCGCCGAGACGCTGCTGCGCCGCGTCGGGCTCTACGAGAAGCGCGACGCCTATCCCGCCTTCCTCTCCGGCGGCCAGCAGCAGCGCGCGGCCATCGCCCGCGCGCTCGCCATCCAGCCCCATGTCATGCTCTTCGACGAGCCCACCTCCGCGCTCGATCCGGAACTGGTCGGCGAGGTGCTGTCCGTCATCGGCGATCTCGCCAAGGAAAAGCGCACGATGATCCTCGTCACGCACGAGATGAAGTTCGCGCGCAATGTCGCAAGCCACGTCGTCTTCCTGGCGAACGGGCTCATCGAGGAACAGGGCCCGCCGGACGAACTGTTCGGATCGCCGAAATCGGAGCGGCTGAAGAAATTCATCAGCTCCATCCACTGAGAAGCAAAAAACCAACAGAGGGAAGATCATGAAGAGTGCCGTAAAGACAATCGCCCTTGCTGCCGCGATCGGCCTTGCCGCCATCTCGGGCGCCGCGGCCCAGCAGGTCCGTGTCGGTTTTGCCGCCGAGCCCTATCCGCCCTTCACCTCGCCGGATGCCTCTGGCAACTGGGAAGGCTGGGAAGTGGAGTTCATGAAGGCGATCTGCGCCGAGGCCAAGCTCGACTGCGTCGTCACGCCGGTCGCCTGGGACGGCATCATCCCGGCGCTGACCTCCAACAAGATCGACATGATCATCGGCTCCATGTCGATCACCGCGGAGCGCCAGCAGACGATCGACTTCTCCGACAAGTACTACAACTCGCTTCCGGGCGTGATCGGTCCGAAGGACGTCACCTTCGACCCGACGCCGGAAGGGCTGGCCGGCAAGACGCTCGGCGTGCAGGTGGCCACCATCCACCAGGTCTACGCCAACAAGTATTTCGCGCCTGCCGGCACGACGGTGAAGGAGTATCAGACGCAGGACGAGGCCAACAACGACCTCGCCGCCGGCCGCATCGATGCGGTGCAGGCCGACTCCGTCGCAATGCTGGAATTCCTCAAGTCCGAGCAGGGCGCTGCCTGCTGCGACATGAAGGGCATGGTGAAGGATGATCCCGAGGTCCTCGGCCTCGGCGTCGGCGTCGGGCTGCGCAAGGGCGAGACGGAGCTGAAGGACAAGATCAACGCGGCCATCAAGGCGATCCGCGAGAACGGCACCTACGAGACCTTCTCGAAGCAGTATTTCGATTTCGACATCTACGGCGGTTGAGTCTCCTACCGTGCCCCTCCTCACGAAGGGGAAGGGCGTAACGCGCTGCACCCTCGGCCGGAAAGGCCGGGGGAGGAGCAGGCAACCGGCTTTCTCCCCTTGTGGGGAGGGACCGGCAGGCAGAAGGGGTTTTCATCTGCGATTGCCCCGAAGGACTGAAGGAACCCCATGGCCGACGCCGGATCGCTGATCAACTGGAGCCTGCTTGCCCTCGAACCGCCCGGCTGGGGCGGGGTGATGCTGGCGGGGCTCTGGCAATCCCTGCAGATTGCCGTCGGCGGCTACGGGCTCGGCCTCATCCTCGGCACCGGCGGCGCCATGGGCAAGCTCTATGGCGGCCCGGTCGCAAAGGACCTGCTCGAGGTCTATACGACGCTCGTGCGTGCCGTGCCGGAACTCGTTCTGATCCTCATCCTCTATTATGCCGGCACGGACGTTTTGAACCAGCTTTCGGCGCTGGTCGGCTTCGGCCCGGTCGACATCAGCGGCCTTGCGGCCGGCATCTTCGTCATCGGCGTGGTGCAGGGCGCCTATTCCACCGAGGTGTTGCGCGGTGCCATCAAGGCGGTGCCGGCGGGGCAGATCGAGGCGGCGCGGGCCTACGGCATGTCGCCGGTGCAGATCATGCGGCGCATCACGCTGCCGGCCATGCTGCCGCACGCCATTCCCGGTCTTTCCAATCTCTGGCTGATCGCCACCAAGGACACCGCGCTGCTCGCCGTCGTCGGCTTCAGCGAGCTGACGCTGGTGACGCGCCAGGCGGCGGGCAGCACCAAGGCCTATCTCTTGTTCTTCTGCGCGGCCGGCGTGCTCTACCTCATGATCACGCTGGTCTCGAACGTGCTGATCGGCTTCATCGAGCGCCACTATCGGCGCGGCATGGTGGAGCCGGTGCGATGAGCGATGAGACCGTCGCCGCCATGGCGCTCACCGAACTGCCGACGAGAAAGAGCTTCTTCAAGCCGCACCGCATCGTGCTGATGGCCATCGCCGCCATCCTGGTCTTCTGCATCGTCTGGTTCATGCGCTGGGATTGGGTACCGAAATATTCCGGCCGCCTTGCCTATGGCGTCGGCGTCACGCTGCTCATGCTGTTCGTCACCTCGGTCCTCGGCTTCCTGCTGGCCGTCCCGATCGGCCTCGTGCAGGTGACCGGGCCGTGGCCGCTGAAACTCCTGGCGCGCAGCTTCTGCACCGTCATCCGCGGCACGCCGCTGCTGCTCCAGTTGTGGCTGCTCTATTACGGGCTGGGCTCGCTCTTCCCGCAGTTCCCGGAAATCCGCAATTCCTTCCTCTGGCCCTATCTGCGCGAGGCCTGGCCTTATGGGGTGGCGGCGCTGACCCTATCCTTTGCGGCCTATGAGGGCGAGGTGATGCGTGGCGCCTTTGCCGGCGTGCCGGCGGGGGAACTGGAAGCGGCGCGCGCCTATGGCATGAGCCGTTTCACGGCGTTCCGCCGCATCTGGCTGCCGCGCGCCGTGCACCGGGCGCTGCCGACGCTGAATGGCGAGACCGTGCTGCAACTGAAGGCGACGCCGCTCGTCGCCACGATCACCGTGATCGACGTCTATGCGGTCATCTCCAAGGTGCGGCAGGAAACCTACATCACCTATGAGCCGCTGCTGCTGCTCGCCCTCATCTATCTCTGCCTGACCGCCATCCTGGTGGTCGCGTTCCGCTATTTCGAACGCAGGATCCCGACGCGTGGTGCCTGAAAAGGACGATGACATGACGATCCATACGACCCTCCAGAATTCCATGCCGGAAATGGTGGCGATCCGCCGCGACCTGCACGAGCATCCGGAACTGGGCCTCGAAGAGGTGCGCACATCCGATGTCATCGCGCGCCATCTCGAAAGCTACGGCTACAAGGTCACGCGCGGCCTTGCGAAAACCGGCCTCGTCGCGACGCTCGTGAACGGTACCGGCCGCAGGTCGATCGGCATTCGTGCCGATATCGATGCACTGCCGATCCACGAGGAGACCGGCCTGGCCTATGCCAGCAAGACGCCCGGCAAGATGCATGCCTGCGGCCATGACGGGCACACGGCCATGCTGCTCGGCGCGGCGAAGGCGATTGCCGAGCGGCGCAATTTCGACGGCACCGTGCACCTGATCTTCCAGCCGGCAGAGGAGAATTTCGGCGGTGCGAAGATCATGGTGGAGGAGGGGCTGTTCGACAAGTTCCCCTGCGATGCCGTCTTTGCCCTGCACAACGAGCCGGGCCTGCCCTTCGGCCAGTTCGCGCTGCGCGACGGCCCGATCATGGCCGCGGTCGACGAGGCGCGCATCACGGTGAACGGCGTCGGCGGCCATGGCGCGGAGCCGCAGGAGACGCTGGACCCGATCGTCTGCGGCGCCTCGATCGTCATGGCGCTGCAGACCATCGTCTCGCGCAACATCCACCCGCTCGATCCGACGGTGGTGACGGTCGGCTCGTTCCATGCGGGCTCGGCAAGCAACATCATTCCGAGCCGGGCCGAGATCGTCGTCGGTATCCGCTCCTTCGATCCCACCGTGCGCGACGAGCTGGAGCGCCGCATCCGCCTCATCGCCGAGCGCCAGGCCGAAAGCTATGGCATGAGCGCCACGGTGGATTACCAGCGCTTCTACGATGCGACGGTCAATCACAAGGCCGAGACGGACCTCGTGCGGGACCTCGCCATCCGATTCGCCGGCGCCGACAAGGTGGTCGATCTGGCCAGGCCCTTCATGGGCAGCGAGGACTTCGCCTATATGCTGAAGGCGCGGCCGGGCACCTATTTCTTCCTCGGCGGCAAGGGCGGCGAAAACGACAAGTCGCTCCACCACCCCGGCTACAACTTCAACGACGACCTCCTGCCTGTCGGCGCCGCGTTCTGGACGGAGCTGGTCGAACACTACCTGCGCGCCGGCTAGGGCGGAGCGACGGCCTTCGACGCAATCCGGACACAATTCAAGCCGCGCCGAAAGCGATTTCGGCGCGTTTTTTTGCTCCTCACACATTCGTGAAACTCTTGAAATCGGCGGTGCGGCTTTCCACGCCACAATTGTGAATGCCGCCGGTTCCCGCTGCATCCTTCGCGTGCGCCCTCATCCTTCCGCGGCGGGAGGGGTAATTATTGCCAATATGAATCAGTTGGTTGGCCCGTAAAGCTTTTTCTGAGAAAAACCGTCCAGATGGACGGTTTTGTCGATTTTTGCCTGTCCGGTTGTGTATCGAAAGAGCCGTTTTCATCGTTCAAAAAACGTTGACGGTTGTTTCCAATTCGAGACCCTTCCATCCCGCAAATTGAGGGACCATCTTTGTTTCAGGGAAGCGGCGAACCCGCTCCCGGAAGACGGAAGGGAATGACGATGCCGGACCATGTTGAAGGAAAGAGACCTGCGGGCGCCGCCCTGTGGCGCCTCCCGGCGAGCCGCCGGATCGTCCCCGTCGCCACCGATGGCAGGGGATGCCAGCAGCCACGGTGAACCCGATCCGCCAGTTTCACGATGGATATATGGAAAGGAACAAGACGATGACCAAGACCTTGAGCACGACCTTTGTGACCGCCCTCCTCGCCGCCTCCGTTTACGGCAGCACCGCGGCCCTTGCCGGTGGTGATGGCGACTACTATCGCGGCATCGACCGCGATCAGGCCCAGAGCGAGACCGTCGATCGCATCACCACGCAGAGCATCGGCAGCGACGATAAAGCGTCCACCCCGGTCGTGGTGGCCGTCGGCCCTGCCAGGGGCGACTACTACAGCGGCCTCGACAGGGACAACCGCTGACTGCCAGCGGCAACAAGACCGACTCCCAAGACTGACCACAGGAACGAAACGATGAGCAAGTCCCTCAACACGACCTTCACCGCCACATTGCTCGTGGCCTCGCTGTTCGGCGCTTCGGCCGCCCTTGCCGCCGGCAGCTACTATGAAGGCACCTGGCCCAGCGCGAAGCAGGACCGGATGATCGAAAGCAAGCGCCAGGCGCGCATTGCAAACGGCTACGTCCATCCCCGGACGGAAACCACGACCCGCCGGGTCGGTCCGGCCAATGGCGACTACTATCCGGGTCTCGATCGCTCGGCGATCACCGACTGACGGGTAAGGCCCTCTCTATTCCGCCGTCAAAGCTCCCGGTTTTCCGCCGGGAGCTTTATGCGTCCAGGAGAGCGGCGGCCGAAATGCCGCACGCGGGCGATTGTCGCGGTGCGGCAACGTGGGCGGGCCGGCAGAATTGACCTTTGCCTGTTCCGGACCACATTCTTTCGTGCGACCGCGGCCTGCTGAGGCCCGCGCCAGCCTTACGAAAGGACGTGGCCAATGTTCGAATCGTTGGACGCAACGCTGCTCGCCCGATTCCAGTTCGCCTTCACGGTCTCGTTCCACATCGTCTTCCCCGCCTTCTCGATCGGCCTTGCGAGCTATCTCGCCGTGCTGGAAGGGCTGTGGCTCTGGACGAAGGACGAGGTCTATTTTTCGCTGTTCAACTTCTGGAAGACGATCTTCGCGCTCGCCTTCGGCATGGGCGTCGTCTCCGGCATCGTCATGTCCTACCAGTTCGGCACGAACTGGAGCGTCTTCTCCGACAAGGCGGGACCGGTCATCGGCCCGCTGATGGGCTACGAGGTGCTGACGGCCTTCTTCCTGGAGGCCGGCTTCCTCGGCGTCATGCTGTTCGGCCTCAACCGTGTCGGCCCGAAACTGCATTTCTTCGCCACCCTCATGGTCGCCGTCGGCACGCTGATCTCGGCCACCTGGATCCTTGCCGCCAATTCCTGGATGCAGACGCCGGCCGGCTTTACGATCAACGATGTCGGCCAGTTCGTGCCGGTCGACTGGTGGGCGGTGATCTTCAACCCGTCCTTCCCCTACCGCCTCGTGCACATGGTGCTGGCCGCCTACCTGACGACCGCCTTCGTCGTCGGCGCCGTCGGCGCCTATCATCTCCTGCGCGGCGATGCGCCCAAGCGCGCGAAGACGATGTTCTCCATGGCCATGTGGATGGCGGCCGTCGTCGCGCCGATCCAGATTCTTGCCGGCGACATGCACGGCCTCAACACGCTGGAGCACCAGCCGGCCAAGGTCATGGCGATGGAGGGGCACTACCAGAGCCATCCCGACGGCGCGCCGCTCATCCTCTTCGGCATTCCGAATTCGGCCGAACAGCGCGTCGACTACGCCATCGAGATCCCGAAACTGTCGAGCCTCATCCTCAAGCATGACCTCGATGCCCCGCTCGCCGGGCTCGATACGGTGCCGAAGGAACTGCACCCGCCGGTCGGCATCGTCTTCTGGTCCTTCCGCATCATGGTCGCCATCGGCTTTGCCATGCTGGGCATCGGGCTCTGGTCGCTGTGGTGTCGGTGGCGCGGGACGCTCGGCGAGAACCGCTGGCTGTACCGTGCCGCCGTGCTGATGGGGCCTGCCGGCTTCCTCGCCGTTCTGGCCGGCTGGGTGACGACGGAGGTCGGCCGTCAGCCCTATACGGTCTACGGCCATCTGCTCACCGCCAATTCCGTGGCGCCCATCGATGCGCCCGCCGTCGCCACCTCGCTGATCGCCTTCATCGTGGTCTATTTCCTCGTCTTCGGCGCCGGCACCTTCTACATCCTGCGCCTGATGGGCCGCCTGCCGCGCGATCCCATGCCGGATCTGGCGGAAGGTCCCCTCCGTTCGGCCGGCATCACGCCTGCCGCCGCCATCGCCACCACGCCCGGGAGCCACCACCATGGCCATTGATCTTCCCTTCATCTGGGCAGCCATCATCGCCTTCGCGGTGCTTGCCTATGTCATCCTCGACGGCTTCGATCTCGGCGTCGGCATCCTCTTCCCCTTCTTCGAGGAGAAACACGATCGCGACGTGATGATGAATTCCGTCGCGCCCGTCTGGGACGGCAACGAGACCTGGCTGGTGCTGGGCGGCGGCGGGCTGATGGCCGTCTTCCCGCTCGCCTATGCCACCATCCTGCCGGCACTCTACATGCCACTGCTCCTCATGGTGCTCGGCCTCATCTTCCGCGGCGTCGCCTTCGAATATCGCTGGCGCACCCGGCGCGGCGAGTTCCTCTGGGACATCGCCTTTTCCGGCGGCTCCATGGTCGCGGCCTTCACGCAAGGGGTGGCGCTCGGTGCCCTGGTGCAGGGCATTCCGGTGGAAGAGCGCGCCTATGCCGGCGGCTGGTGGGACTGGCTGACGCCCTTCTCCATTGCCACGGGGTTTGCGCTCCTCATCGGCTATGCCCTGCTCGGTGCCACCTGGCTGGTGATGAAGACGAGCGGCGATCTTGCCGAACGTGCCCGCGGCTACGCGCTGAAGGCCGGCATCGGCACGCTGGTCGCCATGGGCGTCTTCAGCCTGTGGACGCCCTTCCTGGAGCCGCTCTATTTCGACCGCTGGTTCGGCTGGCCGACGCTGCTCTTCAGCCTGCTGGTGCCGCTGCTGGTGCTCGGCTGCTTCTCGCTGCTGGTCCAGGGCCTGCGCACCCGGCATGATTCGCGGCCCTTCATCGCCGCGCTCGGCCTCTTCGTGCTCGGCTTCGCCGGCATCGGCATCAGCTTCTACCCCTATATCGTGCCGGCCTCGCTGACGATCTGGCAGGCGGCCGCGCCGGAAGAGAGCCTTGCTTTCCTGCTGGTCGGCGCGCTGGTGCTCATTCCCATGATCCTCGGCTACACGGCCTATGCCTATTGGGTCTTCCGCGGCAAGGTCGATCCGCAGGAGGGCTATCACTGATGACGGAGGGTTCGACCGGCCGCAGGCTGCTCTGGTTCGTCGGTCTCTGGGCGGGCGGCGTGCTGGCGGTGACGATCGTCGGCTTCGCCATCAAGCTCGCCATCGGCACCTAGAGCAATTCCAGCAAAAGTGCGAAGCGGTTTTGCGTCCGGAATAGCGTTAAAACAAAAAGCTGGAGCACTTTCGCGATTCGAAGAAAAGCGAAACTGCTCCAGCCGGATGCTGGAAACAAGGGGCTCACGTAACGTAAAAGCATCCAGCCTCGCGCCAGCTTGCTTGCCTAGGTTCCGCCTCGGCCAGCATGCAGGCCCGCAAGCAGAAGACAGGACCGCACCCTCCTTCCGCTTAACCCCCGGGCCTGCATGTGGCCTTGCGTCTCAGGAGACGTTCGCGGCTTTCCCCCAAAACATTCCTCTGCTATCGGGGTCCCGACAAGGGAGACCGCAATGGCGAAGACGGCCGCAGACTGCACGACGATGGCGGAAATCCGGGAAAACATCGACCGGGTCGACCGGGCGCTGATGGCGCTTTTCGCCGAGCGCTGGAGCTTCATCGGCCGGGCGGCCGAGATCAAGGCGGGCCTCGGCATTCCCGCCGACGTGCCGGAGCGCGTCCGGGAAGTGCGCGACAATGCGCATCGCAACGCCGAGGCCCTCGGCCTCGACGGCGCCTTCTACGAAGAGATCTGGGCGCAGCTCATCAACCGCGCCATCGCCCATGAAAAGGCGCTGCTCGGCGAAGAATAGGCGTCAGATCTGGTTGCGCTTTCCGAGGTGCTCTTCCCAGTCGAGCGCCGTGCGCACGATGAAGCCGAGGTCGTCATGCTGCGGCGTCCAGTCGAGTTCCCGCATCGCGACCGAGGGGTTGGCGACGATCAGCACCGCATCGCCCGGCCGGCGACCGGCAAAGTGCACGGGGAAGTCCTTGCCGGACACGGCCTTCACCTGCTCCAGCACCTCCAGCACGGAAAAGCCGCGGCCATAGCCGCAATTGGCGACGATCGAGCCGCCGCCCGCCCGCATGCGCTGCAGCGCCTTCAGATGCGCATTGGCAAGGTCGGTGACGTGGATATAGTCGCGCACGCAGGTTCCGTCCGGCGTCGGATAGTCGGTGCCGAAGACATCCATGCCGGCGCGCTTGCCGAGCGCCGCCTCGCTCGCCACCTTGATGAGATGCGTGGCGCCCGCCGTCGACTGGCCGGTGCGCCCGCGCGGATCCGCGCCGGCGACGTTGAAGTAGCGCAGCGCCGTATAGGTGAAGTCATGCGCCGCGGCGGTGTCGCGCAGCATGATCTCGGTCATCAGCTTGGAGGAACCGTAGGGCGATTCCGGCCGCAGCGCCGCGCTTTCCAGCACCGGTTCCGTGCCGTCGGGCGTGCCGTAGACGGCGGCGGTGGAGGAGAAGACGAAATGCGGGATCTTCGCCGCGACGGCCGCAGCGATCAGCGCCCGTGACTTGACCGTGTTGTTGTCGTAATAGGAGAGGGGATCGGCGACCGATTCCGGCACGATGATCGACCCGGCGAAATGGATGATCGCGTCGATGCTGTTTTCGGAGAAGACCTGCGCCAGCAGCGCCGCATCGGCAAGGTCGCCCTCGTAGAAGCGCGCCTCGGGCGCCACTGCCCAGCGGAAGCCGGTCGAGAGCCGGTCGAGCACCACGACCTCCTCGCCCGCATCGATGAGCGCCCAGACCATGTGGCTGCCGATGTAACCTGCGCCGCCCGTAACCAGAACCGCCATGTCATTCCCCGAATCGACTGAATTGCCGGCATATCACCCTGCCGGCCGGCAACACGCAACCGCAATTGCGGCGCATTTGCGGGCCTCTCCCGCCGAACAGAAGGAAGACCATCATGTCCGACCGTTTCATCGTGCTTTCCGGTTGCTCCGGCGGCGGAAAATCCACCCTCCTGGAAGAGCTCCGCCGGCGCGGCCACGCCATTGTCGAGGAGCCCGGCCGGCGTATCGTGCAGGCGGAACTGGCGAGCGGTGGCACCGCCTTGCCCTGGCTGGACCTTGCCGCCTTCGCCCGGCGCGCCATCGCGCTGGCGCTCGCCGACCGGGCGGCGATGCAGCAGCATCCCGGCCTCGTCTTCTTCGATCGCGGCCTGATCGACGCGGCCGCCGCCCTCGATGCAGAAGGCGGGGAGCCGATCCTGCCGGCGCTGGCCGCGGCGCATCGCTACAACAGGCAGGTCTTCCTCACACCGCCCTGGCCGGAGATCTATGCCGCCGATCCGGAACGCCGGCACGATCTTGCGGCCGCGCTTGCCGAATATGAGCGGCTGGAAAGGGTCTATCCCATGCTCGGTTACGAGGTGGTCATTGTGCCGAAGATGCCGGTAGCGGAGCGCGCTGATTTCGTGCTCGGCCGCCTTTGATCGCCGTCAGCGCGCCGCGATGTAGCGGGCGAGGCGCTCCGCCGCCTCCTCGACCTGCCGGGGATCGCGCAGGAAACAGGCACGCATGAAGAGTTCGCCACCCGGCCCGAAGGCCGTGCCCGGCGCAAGGCCGACATTGGTGCGGTCGACGATGTCGAGCGCGGCGAGGCGCGAATCCGTCACGCCGTCGATCTTCAGGAAGGCGTAGAGCGCCCCGTCCGGCTTTAGCGTCTCGACGCGGTTGGTGGCGATCAGCGCGTCGCAGAAGACGTCGCGGTTCGTCGTGGCCTTGTCGATATTCGCCTGCACGAAGGCATCGCCCTCGTCGAGCGCCACGATGGCGCCCTGCTGCAGGAACTGCGGCACGCCCGAGGTGGAATACTGGATCAGGTTCTCCAGCACCTGGCCGATTTCCGGCGGCGCGACGATCCAGCCGACGCGCCAGCCGGTCATCGACCAGTTCTTCGAGAACGAATTGACGAAGACGACCTTGTCGCCTTCCTCCATCACGTCGAGGAACGAGGGCGCCCGCCCGCCCGCATAGTGATAGAGCGCATAGATCTCGTCGGCCATGATCCAGAGGCCATGGCGCCGCGCGATCGCGAGCAGGCTGGCAAGGTCCTCGCGCGTCGCCGTCCAGCCGGTGGGATTAGAGGGCGTGTTGACGAAGAGCACGCGGGTCTTCGGCGTGATCGCCGCTTCTACCCGCTCAAGGTCGACCTGCCAGCGCCCGCCGGCAAAGGCGAGCGGCACGGCGATGGGGTTGGCGCCCGAAAGCTCCGCTGCCGCCGCGAAATTCGGCCAGGCCGGCGTCAGATAGACCATGTCGTCGCCCGGCGAGACGAGCGCCTCGATCGCCAGCTTGATCGCCTGCATGCCGGAGCCGACGACATAGAAATGCTCGTCGGGAAGCGCCGCGCCGAAACGGCGGGCATAGTAGCGTGAAAGGGCGGCGCGCAGCTCGGGAATGCCGCGCTGCCAGGTGTAGAAGGTCTCGCCGCGCAGCAGCGCCTCGGCCGCGGGCCGGGCAATGAAATCCGGCGTCGGCAGGTCTCCCTCGCCGACCCAGAGCGGGATCAGCCCTTCGCGCCCGCGCGCATAATTGACCACTTCGACGATCCCGCTTTCCGGGGCGCGGAGCGAGCGCGGGCTGAGGCTTTCGATGAAGGACATGGAACATCACTCCGGCAGGATTGGACCCAAGCATCGACGATGACGCGGCCCAAGACCTAACCGGTTTCGTCCCGTCATTCACGCCAGTTTCGCTGACAGATCCATCGAAATCGGTGATGGAAGCGCGCGACGTTATCCTTGCCGCTGACGTTCAGGCTCCTGTCAGGCGCACGCCCGATCCTGCCGCCACGATCGGCAGGGAAGGCAGGCATGAAGCGGTTCTTGAAATGGGGTGCGCTCACCTGTGGCGCATTGGGCGTGGCGCTCGGCAGCTATCTGGTGGCGATCCAGCTGACCGGCAATTTCGCCACCGTGGTGCCCGGGGAGGTCTATCGCTCGAACCAGCCCACGCCGGGCGAGATCGCAGCCTATGCCGCGCGCTACCGGATCCGCACCATTGTCAACCTGAGGGGACGGAACGAGCGGGCGGCCTGGTACAGGAACGAGGTCGCCGCGGCCAGGAGCCTCGGCCTCACCCTCATCGATTTTCCCATGCAGGCCGACCAGCGCCTCGACCCCAAGGCGGCGGACGAACTCGCCACCCTCCTCAGGGACGCGCCGCGCCCGATCCTCATCCATTGCCGCTCCGGCGCCGACCGGACAGGCCTCGCCTCCGTCATCTACCTCGCCCGCATCGCCCGCGTCGACGAGGAAACCGCCGAACGCCAGCTCTCCATCCGCTACGGCCATATCGGCATCCCCTTCCTGTCCCCGACCTACGCCATGGATGAAAGCTGGGAGGCCCTGGAGGAGGCGGCGCGCTCAGCCGGTTAGAGCGGCATCCGGGCGCGGGAAGGCGGCGTGCATGAAGGCGGGCCAGCCTGTGCCGCCGTTATTGCCGGGAACTGCGCCGAAACCGATCGATGGAATTGAGAAAGCCGCAATATTCAAGCGCCTTTTCGAGCGGCAGGTCCACAAGCGGCCAGCTTGAGGGCTTGGCGGTCGCTCCGGTGAAAACATCATAGATCGCCCATTCGAGATTGGGCTGCATACGAATGGCATAACGCTTGGTTTCCATCGACCGTTTCTGCCGCGCGCCTTTGGCCACACATGCCTCCGATCGCTATTTTCGCTTCAGCTTCGGCAGGGGCGCGGGATTGGCCGCCTCTTTCGCCAGTCGCAGCATGCGCAGCTTCGCGGTCTTCTTTTCACGCGCTGCCGCCTCCTGGTCGATGATCCGCCTTGCCATGGAGTTCGTCTCCGCCGCCTTTTTCTCCGCGCTCGCCTTCGTCGGCTTTCTGGTTGCCGTCATCCATCAACTCCTCTGTCCCGCAGCGGCTGCTCGTCCGCCCAGACAGCGCTTCCCTGTCACGGCTGCGATGCGACCACGAAATCGATGGCGTCCTGAACCGTCAGGAATTCCTCGGCCGGCGCATCGGGAATGGTAATGCCAAACTCGTCCTCGATGAGCATCACGATCTGGACCACCTCCAGGGAATCGGCACCCAGGTCGTCGACGATCGAGGCATCATCGACGACCTTCGATTTCTCGACGGCCAACTGCCCGACGATAATATTCTTCACACGTTCAGCTATCTCGGTTCTTACGTCTTCCATGTGTGTTCTGCCTTGATGAAGGATCGTTACTGCGACGATGCCGGCTGACGCGATTGAGAGGGATGAAGACGATCATAGCGGCTTTGATCCGGGCGGTAGGCCCAAACAAAAACGGCGGCCAAAGCCACGACGACAAACAGTGCTGTCAGACGATTGGACATCGTGGCCACGCGGCGGTGGAACCGCCCTCGTTTTCCCAGACCTCGACGCTGAGGCGCTGCTCCTGCGCGCGCGCCTTGCGGGAGAGAGGATAGGTTCCAGCATCGATCGTCGCCGACTTGATCAAGCGGATCAGATTTGCCGCATCTTCGCTACCGGTCTCCTGTCCCGGCGTAAGGCTGCGGGTCTCATAGCCGGCGTTTTTGAGAATCTGCCGGAGGACGGTTCGGCGTTGCGTTCCAGGAACATCGGGGCCTTTGAAGATGAGGATCACCACAGCCGCCCCCCGACGATAACAACGAGGATCGTTACCAGGCTGGCTGCAAGAAACAGATAGCCGCTCGCGGCGGGCCATACGTATCGTTGCTGCCTGTGGAGAAAAGCGGAAGACATCGAGTCCTCCTTCATTTTCAGGGCCAGGGTAACCAACCCTCAAACAGCAGCGCCCTTGTCAATGGCTGCTGGAATATGAACCTTGCGCTTGATGTTCCGCATTGGCAAGTCCTCAATTGCGGTCGTTTCGTGCCGGCAGGGCACGGCCCGCATCAGGCGCGCGGAAACGGCTCGACCTGTCGCGCTTTCCCGGACAATGCATGCAGATCAAAGTGCCGTTGATCAAAGAAGGAACGTTGCGTGGTTCCAGGGGTTTGTGACCATTGACAGGAGAACCTCGTGCGCACAGTTCTGGTAGTGGAAGACGAAGTGCTGATCCGCTTGACATTGGTTGACGCGCTGCAGGAGGCGGGTTTCGATGTCGTTGACACCGGCTCGGCCGACGACGCTGTCGAGATCATGAACGAGCAGACGATCCATCTGCTTTTTACGGATATCCAGCTGCCGGGCAAGCTGACGGGCATTGATCTGGCCCAAAGAGTTGCCGAACGTTTTCCCGATGTCGGAATCATCGTGGCATCCGGCCGGATACAGCCAACGGGCACAGACTTGCCTCCCGGGACAAAGTTCTTTTCGAAACCATTCCGCTTCGATCAAATCACCGCGTGCTTTAAAGCAATGAATAGCCGCTAGATTTCGGCCGCACTCCGCATGCACATATATGCACATATATGACGGCGTAAGCGCTATGATCCGTGGCCTGACATGCCTCAGGGCCGAATTCGAGAGACCTTCATGAAGATAGCAGGCAATGCCGAAACGATTTCGTCACGAGAGCGCTTCCTTGAAGCGATCGTGCAGAGCGCGATCGACTACGCCATCATATCCATGGACCTCGATGGTCTCGTGACGAGCTGGAATGAAGGCGCCGTCAACATACTGGGCTGGACAGCCGAGGACATGATCGGAAAGCCGGCCACGGTTTTCTTCACGCAGGAAGACAGGGAAAAGGGCATTCCGCAGAAGGAGATGACGGCAGCCCTCAACCGCGGCCGCGGCAGTGACGAGCGATGGCATCTGCGTGCAGACGGCACGATGTTCTGGGCCTCGGGCGAGATGATGGCTTTGCGCGCGCCCGACGACAAGACCATCGGCTTCATCAAAATCCTCCGTGACAGAACCGGGGAACGCGAACGGGCGGAGCGTGAGCGTCTCCTCATGCACGAGCTCGCCCACCGCATGAAGAATACGCTTTCCGTCGTCCAGGCGATCGTGACGCAGTCCTTGCGCAATGCGGTTTCGCTGGACGATGCGACCGACAAGCTCCAGTTGCGCATTGCAGCCTATGCCAAGGCCCATGAAATCCTGCTGCAGAAGGATTGGGTAAGTGCGACGCTCGCGGATGTCGTGGCGGCCGCCGGAATGAATATCGGGCTGGACGGGAGCTCTCGTATCAGGGCAGGTGGGCCTGATGTTCGTCTCGGGCCCCAGGCGGCGCTGTCGTTTGCAATGGTTTTTCACGAACTGCTCACGAACGCTTCGAAATATGGCGCCTTGTCAAACGAAGAGGGGCATGTCGAAATCACGTGGGACATCGAGCGCCGCGATGGAATAGAGACGCTCGTCGCGTGCTGGCGGGAAATCGATGGTCCGCGCATTGAAAGTTCCGAACCGCACCGCAAGGGTTTTGGCTCGCGCCTCATCGTTTCCAGCCTGCAAGCCTTCGGCGAGGCGTCTGTCTCCTATCGGCAGGAGGGGTTCGTCCTCCTTGCCGAGTTGCCGCTCGCGAAAATTCAGCTCCAAAGCGACTTGTCCGCGATTGAACAACTGACGCGCTGACGACCGGCCTTGTTGAGCCCCGTCCGCTTACCATCCCCGCAGGGGCAGCCAACAAAAAAGGTCGGGGCGAAACCGCACCGACCTTCCTCATAATCGCTTGTCTACCAGTGCCAGTACATCCGTGGTCAAAAGCATGAAGCGATTGTGGCGATTGCGAGCGGCAGAAATCTTCCAGCGCTCATCAGCAATGCCGATTGACAGGATATAGGCAGCCACTGTGTCGAAAACAAGGGCATGCCGCATGTTCAATTGCAAACGACGGCCGATCTTCGAGGCGCGCCTCTGAACCACCGAAACGATTTGTTGCCAAAGGAGGGAAATGGGTTCACTGTATTCATTCCAGCAGCCATCTTACGGGCGCTGCTGTTTGAGGGTTCATTACCCTGGCCCCAAGCGAGGAGGACGCCATGTCTTCCCTATTCCACCAGCCCAGAAAACACGATGTCGCGACCCTGGCCGGTTACGTCTTGTCCGCAGCGAGCCTTGCGATGATCGTCTACATCCTGATCGAGGGATGGTTGTGATGATGCTCAACGGCAAAGACGGTGGTAAGGCGGTGTTCAAATGATCGAAAGAACCACTGAGACCGAAATCACGTTTACCAATCCGTTTCGTCTGGAAACCCTTTCGGAACCCCTGGAGGCGGGCACCTATCGCCTGGTCGTTGACGAGGAGTTGATAGAGGGGCTGAGCTTCACGGCGTATCGGAGGGTGGCAACCCACCTTGAGATTCCTGCGCTCTCGGTCGCGATGGCCAGGCGCCAGTTCCTTCAGGTGTCGCCGGCAGAGATTGACGAGGCATTGGCGCGGGATGGAACTGTCGTGGACGTTGGCCCGGGCAACATCTCCTGATCACAGATTGATCGCGTATCCTGGAGAAAGGGAGGGCATGCCGCCCTCCTTTCGCATTGGGTGCTTTGCGTGCCTTGGCGCTGTCCGATCAGTGCACGGACCTATGGTACGGAGCACCGCCTTCATTCTCCCATTCCTGCAGATCGCTCTCACCGGACCTCAGGGGCCTGCTGATCGGGCGAAATGCCGTCCTGCGAACGAGCGGCAGCCCCTGGATGGCGTATCGGGGCAGAAGGGGGGCAAAGAGTACCTTGTACTTTACCGGACGACCGAAGGACCGTTCCAGTTGCTCCGCCAGCGCGTGCGGTGAGGCTTCGCCGGAGAGGACCAACTGCATCAGCAGCCGGGTGGCAGTGTTGAATTTTTGCCCATCATCAACAAGGACATCCGAACTGTAGCCTGCCGTGTGCAGCACGGACCGGATCATTTCCATTTCGCGTGATGAAACTTCAGCGTCGGAAGACATGTCGTCCTCCTTTGATTGGGGCCAGGGTAACCAACCCTCAAACAGCAGTGCCCGTGACATGGCTGCTGAAGAAACCAGTGTGAGCCTCCCGCGCGCGGTTAGCAAGGATTCAATTAAGGTCAATTCGCGCTTCCGCCGGCACGTGGCCCATACTTGGCGGGGGGGCGTGCAGGATGCAATGCCGATGCAACCCTTTGACGAGATGCAATACTGGAAAAACTAATGGTTGACGCACCGCTGTAAACGCGGTACAACACCTCATCGAATTTGCTTGCTGAGCTTTGCTTGTCACGCGGCTGACACCGCGTTCTGAACGAACCTTTCCTTTCAAAATCGCTATCATCATCCGCGGCGCCCTGGCGTGGCGGTTTCTCAATATTGCTATGAAAGGGTTCGTCATGACCACTGGCACAGTTAAATGGTTCAATTCCACCAAGGGCTTCGGCTTCATCCAGCCTGACAATGGCGGCGCCGACGCGTTCGTCCACATCTCCGCCGTCGAGCGGGCAGGCATGCGTGATCTCGTCGAAGGCCAGAAGATCGGCTTCGATCTGGAGCGCGACAACAAGTCGGGCAAGATGTCGGCCTGCAATCTCCAGGCCGCCTGATCGGGTCTCGTGCTTTCCTTTGACCACGGATGTACTGGCACTGCCGGAAGCACGCCCACCCCACGCAAGGCCAGGCATATCGCCTGGCCTTTTGTTTTCCGCTCGCTTGCCGGGCCTCACCACCGGAATTCCCATGACAGAAAAATACAGCCTCTCGCGCCAGAAGGCGGAGATTGCGTTCAGCGCCATCCAGGCGCCGTTCTTTTCAAAGGACGAGGCGGTGCAGGAGCTTGCATCCATCACCCAGTCCCGCGAGGCCAAGACCTTGCGGCTTCGGGAAGCACGCCTTGCCAAGGAACTGGAGGACCGTGCGTCCGCCACGTCCGCTCTCCTCGCCAAGCGCGCCGGCGCACGATGATCACCTCCACACCAGAATAGACAGGACGACGACTTGAAGAACACGAGAGACAACCAGCTTTCCGACCGCCGCACGGCATCAGCCGATGCGAAGTCGGCGCTGCTGAAAGCTTACCATGCGGCCCAGGTTACCGCGGCCCCCGCCAGAGCGGCGCGCCAGGCGGAGCGGACCCTCATCGCCGCGGCACGGGAGGAGCGGCGCCTCGAGCGCGAGCGGGTAAGATTGGAAGAGCGGATGCGGTTCGAAGCCGAGGCAGCCGAACAGCAGGCGGCCGCACAAGCGGCTGCGCTTGCCGAAACGCTAGCCCGCGAGAGCGCCGAAAAGGCGCGTGTCGCACGCGTGATCGAGGACGAAGCGGCACGAAAGGCCGCCCGCGATCTGCGCTACGCCAACCGAAAGGCCAGGCAAGCATAGACTTGCCCAAGGCGACATACCCCGGCGGGAACGTCTCGCGCGCGAAAGCGTTGCGGCCTGAGCGGCCTGACAACGGCTCTTCCAGGGTATGGCACCATGAAAATACGCGCCGGGTTTGATATCGGTTACGAATGCGAGAACGAGACGGCGATGCTGCTTGTTCTCAGCATCCACCCCAGCCGGCGCGCGGATCTGCTCACCGAACAGGCCCTGACCCTCGACCGGCCGATCGAGGCCTGGGAATATCTGGACGTCTTCGGCAACGCCTGCAGCCGGATACTGGCGCCGGCCGGCCTGAAGCGGTTCGAGGTCGTGACGGAAGAGCTGGCGTGATAGCGGCGGCTCCCGCAGGACGGTTTCGCATTGGCCATGATGGCATGACGCAGCTATTGTCCACGTGAGAAATCCTGCACTGGTCTTGCAGGAAGGAAAGACCGGCCCCAGCCGACAAGGCAGACATGTCTATTCAGCGTACGAGCTTCTATGTCCTTCTGGCGCTTGTGACGATCGCCTTCATCTGGCTTCTCCTGCCCTATTACACCGCCGTCTTCTGGGCCGTCATCCTTGCGATCATCTTCTTTCCGGTCCACAGCCGGCTGGAACGCATGCTGCGCGGCCGCAGTGGCATCGCCGCCCTGCTGACGGTCCTGTTGTGCATCTGCCTCGTCATCCTTCCGGCGATGATCATCCTCGGGTCCCTCATCCAGGAGGGAACCAGCCTCTACCAGCGGATCAGCAGCAACGAGATCGACCTCAACGCATACTTCACCCGTATCCAGGATTCGCTGCCGGCATTTGTCGACAACTGGCTGAATTCGCTGCGGCTCGGCGGCTTCGCCGAACTGCGCGAGAGAATATCCTCGGGCTTCATGGAGGCGGGCCAGTCGATTGCGGGCAGCGTGCTGAGTTTCGGTCAGAACACGCTGCAATTCTTCATCAGCTTCGGTATCATGCTCTATCTCCTCTTCTTCCTGTTCAGGGACGGCGCCGCCCTCGGCCGGACGATCCGCCACGCGATACCGCTGAGCGACGACTATACGCGGCAGTTCGTCGACAAGTTCGCCGCCGTCGTGCGTGCCACCGTCAAGGGCAATATCATCATCGCGATGATCCAGGGCACGATCGGCGGCATCGCCTTCTGGGCCCTGGGAATCGAAGCCGCCTTGTTGTGGGGCGTCGTGATGACCTTCCTGTCGATGCTGCCGGCAATCGGCGCCGCGCTCGTCTGGGTTCCGGCCGCGATCTGGCTGTTCCTCATGGGCGCCTGGCTGAAGGGCGTGATCCTGGTCCTCATCGGCGTGCTGGTCATCGGACTGATCGACAACCTGCTGCGTCCGCCGCTGGTCGGCAAAGGCACGCGGCTGCCGGACTATGTGGTGCTGATCTCCACGGTCGGCGGCATCTCGCTGTTCGGCATCAACGGCTTCGTGATAGGCCCCCTGATCGCCGCCCTCTTCATCGCCGCATGGTCGCTCTTTGCCCAGCAACAGAACGCCGAGAAATCAGAGCCGACGGACACGAAAGGCATGTAAAATTTCGTCAAGCTACGGAGAGGTTTGAAGTTTCGAATGAATATTTTCAGAAAATCTGGCCGAGATTGAACGTCCCTTTGATCGATTCAACCGCGCAGCCGGAATATTTCTATTTCGTTTGGAATAATTCACGCAGACTTTCCAAGAAAATACAGGAATTTCATTTGCTTTCTACGACTTGAGGCGTAGACTGAAATAGTCCGGATTGCCATTGGCTCCAGGTCCGAGCGCGGGCCGTATCGATCCCGATAATCATCGATTAGAGGGAATAAAGTCATGTCATTCAGTCAAACCTTCGAAAAAGCAAAACCCTATATGGTGGGTTTCGTTCTTGGCCTCGTGGCTGCGCCGATCATCGCCTTCAACGCGGGATGGGTTTCCACCACCAGTGCACGGGCCGAAGCCGTGAAGACCGCGCGCGTAGAGACGCTTGCGGGCATATGCTCCGCCAATGCGGGGCGGATAGCCACTGCGAGCAGCACCGACCTTGCGACAATCAAGGGATATGAAAACCGTGCCAAGCGGGACGAACTCGTCGCCGCTGCCATGGTCGATATCGAGGTGCCGGCGGACCTTCTGAGCAAGGTCACCTTCGATTGCGGACGCACATTGTCCTGATGCTGCGACACTGCGCAACATGAAAACCGTTCAGATTGAATACGGCTTCGCGGCAATCATTGATTTCTTTGAAGAAATTAATGGTGCCCGGAGGCGGCATCCAATTGGAATATCAGCGTAATTCACTTCCTGTCACCGTTTATCAGACCCATTGACCAGCAGCCCTGTTCGTGTTTCGTTCAGGATCGTATATTTTCATCTCTTCTCACCCATGCTCACATTGAAAGGTGGATTGGCAGGGGGATGCAAAACGGGGCTGAAACGAATGCGAGCGACCAATCGGTTAACCGCAAGAGGCGTTGTTGGGCTTCCTCCCGGCAAGCATGCCGATGGCGGCGGTCTATGGCTGGTGAAGCGCGACGACGGCGGGGCGCAATGGGTGCTTCGCCTCACGATCCACGGCCGACGCCGCGAGATGGGGCTTGGGTCACTTCTGGACGTTTCCTTGAAGGAAGCCCGCGAGGCGGCCGACAAATGGCGCGCATCTGTTCGCGCAAATGTCGATCCGATCAAGGAGCGGGAGAAGCAGCGGCGCGAGGCAGCGAAGAAGCTGCATATCCTACAGGAGATTGCCGAAGACGCCTTTGAGAGCCGGAAGGCCGAATTGAAGGGTGACGGCAAGGCCGGCCGGTGGTTCACTCCGCTGGAGCTTCATATCCTGCCGAAGCTCGGAAAGGTGCCGGTTGCGGAAATCGATCAGACGGACATTCGCGACACACTCTCCCCGATCTGGCACGCCAAGGCAGAGACGGCACGGAAGGCGCTTAATCGCCTTGCGATCTGCATTCGCCACGCGGCAGCGCTGGGGCTAGATGTTGATTTGCAGGCAACGGAGAAAGCCCGCGCACTTCTCGGCCAGCAGCGCCACAAGGCGGAGAACATTCCGGCTCTACCATGGGCGGAGGTTCCGGCTTTCTACGCTTCGCTGTCCGATGGCACTATCACTCACCTTGCATTGCGGTTGCTGATCTTGACCGGCGTGCGCTCTGGGCCGCTTCGCTTCCTTCGCTTTGATCAGATCGACGGCGACATTTGGACCATTCCCGGCGAAGCCCAGAAGGGGCGCAAGGACAAGACGCCCGATTTCCGCGTGCCACTGGTGCCGGAAGCATTGGCAATCATCGAGCAAGCCAAGCCGCTCGCCCGCGATGGCTATCTCTTCCCTAGCGTCCGCAAAGGGGTGATTTCCGATGCCACCATGTCCCGATTGATGGAGCGCCGCGAGATGGCAGCTCGCCCGCATGGCTTCCGCTCCAGCCTTCGCGACTGGATCGCAGAAACCACGGATACGCCATACGACGTGGCTGAGACGACGCTGGGCCATGTGGTCGGCGGCAAAGTGGAGCGCGCCTATAGGCGAACTGATTTCCTTGAACAGCGTCGGAAGCTTTTGGAGCGATGGGCGAGCCACGTCACGGGCGGGAGCGGAAAACTCCTGCGCTTGGTGGAGAACGGATAGACACGGAACCCGTAGGGATAGGCCGGCCAGCCGACAAGCCAGGATGCACCGCCTGGTTTCCCTGCGGTAACACGGTGCTTCGCAAGGTGCTGCGATGGTGGACATTGACGACAAACTATTCTGGATCGGTGGACTTGGCTGGCCGGGTGACGCCTACGGTCAAGTGTTTCTTGGTCGAGCGGCCAGACAGTTAGGAAAGACACTTTTCCCGTCAGACTGGACCGGCGCGGAGATGATGACGGAGCTGCCATATCCAAGGGACGTGTTTTACATCGACGGCGAGGAACGAACGACGCCTAAGCCGCTTTTTTGGATCGAGGTCCACCTTCTCGATATTCTTGCTCGGGTTATTCGAGAGAACCACCCGGAGATTGGTATCCGCTTCACGCCGGGTCCGACGCGCCGGCCGGTGCTGACGGATGAGCAATATATGATGGCGTTGACGACTATCGAGCGCGTGAATCCTATCCGCGGCGCGGCACTTTCTCGCTGGGCCAAGGTCTCCGCCGAACTCGGCGCAGCACTTCGAGATGGTAAGATAAAGTTTGCTCTCCTGCCCACTCAAGGCGGTCAGTTCCTGACCGACACACAGCCTTTCTGGTGGAATATTCCATCCACAGCGCATCGGTGGATGCGGTGCCGAATGTCTCCGACCGAACCGTATTCTACGGCGTCTGTCGGTGCCGGGTTCATGTACATATTTGTGGACGACGCGGATCTCGCGTCTTTCCTGGCAGACCACCGAATGGCTGACGCCACCGCGGCCACGCCCATGCAGCAAAGCAGCAACAAAACCTTCACGGCGGCTCTCGCCCTGCTGTCGAACTGGAATCCGCCGAAGCGAACCATCCGGGCTTTCGAATCATACTGCAAGGAGAATGGCATCTCCTCCAAAATAGCCCGCGAAGCCTACGGAACACTTGGAACTGCCAAAGGCAGAAAGCGCGCTTAATTGTGCAGGAAATGCGCACGGGGGGGCTGTTCAGTCCTGCGCAATTACCAGAACGACTGTTCATTTCACGCGCAAGCAAGTTTATTTCGCAAAAAAATGAACAGGAAATGCGCACGAATTGCGCAAACATTTGAATAGACTGCGCATTTTTCAGCGCTCACCTTTCTCCTCGTTTTCAAACTTCCTCATGCCCGCTCACTGAAACGCGGCGAGGATCGAAACGAGGAAAAGCAGATGAATGCCCATGACCCGCTGCTGACGGCCAAGGAAAGCGCCGAACTCCTGACGGTCAGCATCCCCACCTTTTACCGTCTCCTTCAGAAGGGCCGTATCCCGAAAGCTGTTCGCCTTGGCGACCATCCGCGGTGGCCTCGCTCCGAAATCCTTGGCGTCATCGAAGCCGCTAAGCAGACGCGCGCGGCATAAGGGGGCGACGATGAAAACGAAGAACCCCGCCACGGGTATCCGGGGCGAGGCTCGAAATATCCAGCATCTTGGCGGAGCTGATGTTTCGAACCTTACCGAAAACACCCTCAAAACTCAATCTGAAATGCTGGCGGCCCACTCCGTCATGCGTAGGTTCGGCGTGTCGTATTTCCACGCCCTGACCGTCTGCCAGCTCCATGGCCTTGGAGGTACGGCAGCATGAAAAAGCTCACCATCACCGCCCGCATTCTTCCCGACGGCAAGCCCATGACGGTCATCGGCCGCGATGCCTGGGCTCTCCGCAATCTCATCAATGCCGGCACGGCCGGGTGCACTCCGATTGACCACCCCGGCCCGCGCTGGTCGCATTATATCTTCAAATTGAGGAGTTTCGGCTTCCTCATCGAGACCGTCCACGAGAACCACGGCGGCCCGTTCGCCGGCACCCACGCTCGGTACGTTCTGCGCTCCAGCGTGGAAGTCCTGCGCGCCTCCGATCAGCAGGAAGCCGCTTAAATGAGCGCCGCCCTTGACGCCAGCTATATCCCCGAACTGGAGCAGGAGGTGCTTGGCGCCCTTCTCCTCTCCGGTGACGTCAAACACGTACCCGGCTCTTTGGAGCCGGGACACTTCATCGAACCCTTCCACCGCGATTTGTTCGCCAGCATGAAGCAGGCGGCAGACCAATATCGTTCCGTCCGCTTGGATCTCGTTCGCAACGTGCTGGCCGCGACCGTCGACATGGAGCGGATAGCCAAGCAGCTCGGCATTCCCGTTCCCGAGTACCTCGCCCGCCTGGTCGGTGGCACCGTGCGCGGCGCCGCCGGGCTGAAGGACAGCGTTCCCGCCATGATGCACCAGTGGGCGCGCTTCTCGTTGGGGCGCGAGGCCGAACGCGCGCTGCTCGCCGCCGCTGATCCAGGTACCAGCCCGGCGGATATCATCCGCACCGCCACCCAGACCTTCGATGATGTGTCGTCTGCTCTCCGCCGTGGCAGGCACCGCAAGACCCTGTTCAGCATCGGCGAGGCTTCGGACAATGCTGTCTCTGCAGTGTCTGAAGCCATGAAGCAGGGCGGCGGCCTCACGGGCACCACCTGGGGCCTCACCGACGTAAACCGCGCCACGGGTGGAATACAGGCGGGGGAGATGACCATCATCGGCGCTCGCCCGTCTATGGGCAAAACGGCCGTCGCCCTCTCCATCGCCATCCAGGCGGCGCAGGCCGGTGCCGGTGTAGGATTTATCTCGCTGGAGATGGCCGCACGCTCCTTAGCCTTGCGTGCCCTGACCGACATTGCCTTCAACGAACATGGTTCGATCGCCTATGCCGACCTCTTGACCGGTCGCGTCAGCGAAGCCGATTTCGAAAGGATCGTCCTGGCGCAACGCAAGCTGGATACGCTTCCGTTGATGATCGAGGATGCTTCCGGCCTGTCCATGCCCGAGATCCGCGCCAAGGTGGATCGCATGGCCGAGAACGCCGAGCGGGCCGGCACGCCGCTCAAGGTGCTGGCGGTGGACTATCTCCAGCTCATCGCTGCCTCGGCACGCTATCAGGGCAACCGCACGGCGGAAATCACCGAGATATCGGCCGGCCTGCGCAATCTCGCCCGTGAATACAATGTGGCGGTGCTGGCGCTCTCGCAGTTGTCGCGTCAGGTCGAGAGCCGAGACGACAAGCGCCCGATGCTCTCGGATCTGCGGGAAAGCGGCTCGATCGAACAGGACGCCGATACGGTTATCTTCCTGTTCCGCGAGGCCTACTATCTCGGCAAGGCCAAGGGAAAGAACGCCGACGAAGAGGCCGACCGCATGGAGAAGCTTGCGGCCTGCCAGAACAAGCTTGAATTCATCATCGCCAAGCAGCGGATGGGCGCCACCAGGACGGTGGACCTGTTCATCGACGTTGCCAGTTCCGCGGTGAGAAACGCAGCGAGGGCGATGTAATGGCACGAATTCGCACCATCAAACCCGAATTTTTCAAGCATGAAGGTATCTTCGACGCCGAGCAGGAAACGGGGTTGCCCTTGCGCCTCGCGTTCGCCGGCCTCTGGACCCAATGCGACCGGGAGGGGCGTTTTGCCTGGCGGCCGCGCCAGCTCAAAGTGGACATTCTGCCCTATGACGAACTGGACTTTTTACGCGTGCTCGACGCGTTGGCCACGCGTGGTTTCATTGTGAAATACGCGTCGGTGTCAACGGCGGAGTAAAAACCGGCCACGGGGCGGAGCAAAAGTCGGCCACTGCGGCGCCGGCCTGAGACCGCCGGGAGGGCTTAAGCCCGAGC
>NZ_SLVX01000005.1 GCF_004341885.1 Shinella granuli
CGCTCGGGCTTAAGCCCTCCCGGCGGTCTCAGGCCGGCGCCGCAGTGGCCGACTTTTGCTCCGCCCCGTGGCCGGTTTTTACTCCGCCGTTGACAGCGATCCGACGCCGAACGGCTACAGCACGGCGGTCATCGTGCCTGCCGGTGCCAAAATTGCCTATATTTCGGGACAGGGCGGCCAGGACAGCATGGGAGCATTGTCACCCGACTTCGCGGCCCAGGTGAAACAAGCCTATGTAAATTTGCGCGCCGCCCTCGAAGCGCTCGGCGCCAAGCCGGACCAGGTCGCCAAACTCACCGTTTTCGTGGTCGATCACGATATGTCAAAGCTTGGGGTACTGACCCGGAACGTCACGGAAATGTTCGGTGACAGGCTGCCCGCGCAGACCTTGGTTCCAGTTCCCAAGCTGGCAATAGACCCCATGCTTTTCGAGGTGGAAGCCGTGGTCGTTCTGAACTAGCGGTCCCGCCACAGGGCCGCGCGAGCGGCCCGAACAGCCGCGCTTGCCGTCGCGAAACTTCCAAGACCGCGACGGCTTTCTTCATCGTACAACAGGAATTTTCGCGACGGCTGCATGCGGTAGATGCCGGGCATGTCACCCAAAAGGAAGTCCCTGGGCCGTAGGCACATCTCGTAAACCGCCTCCCGGCCGGGGCGTGACACGATCCCAAAACGACTTGGGCCCTCTACGTGCCAGGGTCCCTTTTTTCAGGGGAGGAACGATACATCGGCGATCCAGGCGTCCAACGCGTCATCGGATGCTGGACATGCATCGATAACTTGAATACGAAGCTCATAATATCGGTTCCAAGGCATGTCGCAACATCTGTCAGCCCTCCGAAGCGCAAGGAAGCAAACCATGTTTAGCCGCCTGATAATCTCATCCGTATTGGCCGGGTCCGCTCTCATCTCAATGCCGGCCGCCTCTCAGGCGGAAAACGCCTTCGTCGATCATCGCGGCAAGACGATCACTTTCGCCAAGCCGCCGGAACGCGTCGTCACGATCGTTCGTTCGGCGCCGATCATCTATCGCGCCATCGATGAGAAGGCGGATCACATCATCGGCATGAACAAGGATTCTCTGGTGCGCTATTTCACCAAGGGGATCTACGCCGAGCTGCTTCCGGAAATGGCGAAGATCGACACCAGCGCCGCCCAGGATGGCTTCGTGCCGAATGTCGAGGCCATTCTTGCGCAGAAGCCCGACGCCGTTATCCAGTGGGCGCATGACGAAAAGATCATCGAGCCGCTGGAGCGTGTCGGCCTCACCGTCGTGGCCTGGAAGTGCTGCACGGAGCAGGATCGTCTCGACTATCTCACCCTGACCGGCCAGATGACCGGTCGCGATGACCGCGCGCAGGCCATTTTGAAGGCCCAGTCCGACACGCTGGCATCGCTCGATGCCAAGGTTGCGCAGCTCGATGCCGCCAAGCTCCCGACGGTGCTGCACATCGACAAGGTGGCCGACCAGATCCAGGTCATCGCGAATGGCTCGCAGAACCTGGCCCTTAGCGGCGTGACCAATCCCGCGGCCGACAATACCGGGGAATGGTGGCGGACGGTGGATTTCGAACAACTGCTCGTCTGGAACCCCGACATCATCGTCATCCCGGCCTATGCAGATGATCTCAACCCGAAGGATTTCTTCGACAATCCGGTTCTGGCCAGCCTCAAGGCGGTCAAGGAAAAGCGCGTCTACAAGCAGCCGGTCTTCGCCCGCACGCCCGACGCGCCGGAAATCTTCCTGACCTCCGAATGGCTCGCCGCCATCGCCCATGGCACCGATTTCGCGCCCGACTTCAAGACGCAGATCGCAAGCGTCTATGAACTGCTCTACGGGGCGAAGTTGACGGACGATCAGGTCAAGGCGATCCTCGAATCCGAACGCAACGCGCCCGCGGACAAGTATGTCGACATATTCGGCTAGAATGCCCCAGCCAGCAACGAAAGGACGGAATCTCGGCGCGGTTTCCGTTCTCTCGATCCTCACCTGTCTGCTCGTCGCGGCGATCCTCTACTCGGTGACGATCGGGCGCTACGACCTCTCCGTGCGCGATGTCGCCTATATCCTGATCGACAACGTTCATCCCCTGGTCGTTCCCTACTGGGATCCGGTGCACGAAGTCGTGGTCGAGCAGGTACGCCTGCCGCGCATCATGGCCGCCGTCATCATCGGCTTCGGCCTTTCCGTGTCAGGCGCCGCCCTGCAGGGCCTCTTCCGCAATCCGCTCGTCGATCCCGGCGTCATCGGCGTGACGTCGGGCGCGGGTTTCGGCGGCACGCTCGCAATTCTCATGGGATTGCAGGGCTACATCCTGCTGGCGATGGCCTTTCTCTTCGGCATCGGCAGCGTGCTTCTGGTCAAGCTGCTCTCGACCGTCCGCGGCCGGACAAGCATGCTGACACTCGTCCTTGCCGGCGTGGTCATCTCGGCCTTCTTCTCGGCGGCGATCTCCATCGCCAAGCTCCTTGCCGATCCTTTCCAGAAACTGCCCGCCATCACCTACTGGCTGATGGGCAGCATCGCCTCGAGCAACTATCTCGACGTTCTGCTTCTGGTCGCGGCAGTCGGGCCATCCGCGGCCGCGATCTACCTCTTGCGCTTCCAGATCAACATCCTTTCGCTCGGCGAGGAGAAGGCCCGGGCGCTCGGAACGAAGGTCGTGCTGGTACAGTGGATCATCCTTGTCGCCTCGGCCCTGATTTCGGCCGGTGTCGTCGCAACATCCGGCATCATCGGCTGGGTGGGCCTGGTCATTCCGCATGTCGGCCGTGCGCTTGTCGGCGCCTCCCACCAGCGCCTGCTGCCGGTCTCCGGCGTTCTGGGCGCCATCTACCTTCTGCTTGTCGACGATCTCGCGCGCACCGTGACGACCGCGGAAATCCCGCTCGGCATCATTACCGCACTGATCGGCGTTCCCGTCTTCGCGGTGATCCTGCGCCGCCTCCATGCCAGGGGAGGCTGGTCCAGTGATTGAGGCAAGCAACCTCACCGTCGAACGTGGCGGCAGGACCATCCTGCAGGACTACAGTATCACGCTCGATCGCGGGCGAACCCTTGCCGTGCTCGGCGCCAACGGCGTCGGCAAGACGACCCTTATCAGCACCCTGATCGGCGTGTTGAAGCCGAGGTCCGGCAGGCTGCGGATCGGCGGGCAGGTCGGTTTCGTGCCGCAGCTCTTCGAGGCACCCTTCTCCTACTCCGCGCTCGACATCGCGCTGATGGGGCGGGCACGCCACCTTGGCCTTTTCGGTGCGCCGGGGCGGCGAGACTACGAGATCACACGTCATTATCTTGGCCTCCTCGGCATTCACCATCTGGAACCGCAGGCCTTCAATTCGCTGAGCGGCGGCCAGCGGCAACTCGTCATGATCGCCCAGGCGCTGGCGTCGGAGTGCGAATTGCTGGTGCTCGACGAGCCCTGCGCGGCGCTCGACTACAAGAACCAGGACAAGGTCCTTGGGCTCCTCGAACATCTCAGGCAAGCCCATGGAATGACGATCGTCTTCTCGACGCACATGCCCCAGCATGCGGTGGAAATCGCAAGCGACGTGCTGCTGATGACGAGCGGAAGCAGCTATATCTGTGGGCCGGCGGCTAACGCGCTCAGCGCCGAGAACCTCACCGTGCTCTACGATCTGCCGATCGCGCGGGCGGATTTTGCCGGCGTCGGCAAACACACCTATGCACCTCTGTTCCGTCATGATGGAGCACACCACGATGCTGGATAAAACCACGACCGGCAAGGGCATTGCCTATGTTCACTGGGGCAATAGCTGGCAGTTGAGAAGCTTCCAGGACTTCAATCACTATATCGACGACCTCGTCTACATCCACGACCTGCCGTCCGTCGACCTTTCGGCCTATGCGGCTGTCATCATGCCGGATGCGATGGACGCGGAGGCGCCGCGGCCCTACGCGCGGCAATTGAACGCCTATCTGCAGGGCGGCGGCTTCCTCATCGTGTGCCTGCAAGGCCATGCCGACTGGCTCGACATTCCGGAACTGACCTGGCAGCCCGGAAACTGCCGCGACTGGCTGTGGTGGACGAAGGGCGAGAAGCTGGAGGTGACGCTTTCCGCCCCGCATCACCCGATCACCGAAAGCATGCCGCTCTCGCATATGAGCTGGCATTGGGGCGGCTCCTACAATGTACCGGACGGCGCAAGATCGATCGTCGAGATCGAGGGCGCCGGACGCAGCCTTTTTCTCGACTTCCCATCGCTTGCCGGCGGCGGTCGGCTGATGCTCGCGACGCTGGACCCGCACTCGCACAACGGCCAGCGCTTCATGCCCGCGACGACGCGCTTTCTGCAATCCTTCTACCCCTGGCTCAATCGCGAGCTTGGCATCGAGCGGCCGGCAAGAAACCGCTTCACCTACCTGCAGTGCTCGCATGTTCCGTCGGAATGGCGTCCGGACTGGATCGAGGACGGCCTAAGCCGCGCAGGCTTCGAACTCACCTTCGCGCCGCTCGACCGGCTCGGTCCGGACCTCTTGGAGACAACCGACACGCTCTATATTCCCAGCAGCCATGACGAGGTCTTCCTCAAGCGCCGATCAGCCGATCTCCTGGCGTTTCTGGCAGGCGGCGGCAACCTCATCATCTGCGCGGAGCCCTGCCAGCCCTGGCTCGACTTCATGGCGCCGTTCCACGCCGTTTCGCCGCGGCCGTTCACCAACATCAAGGTCCGCGTGCGCAACGACCGGTTTGGCATCTTCGGTGATCTCGGGGAGGATTTCGACGGTTGGCAGGGCGTCTTCGGCCAGTATGCCCGCGGTTGGACCGACCCGCCTCCCGGGGCGATCTGGCTGACGGACGTAGGCCCGCCAAACGACCCAAAACCGGCGGACTGGATCTGGCGCTATCCGACGACGGCGGGACGCGGTGGGTTCGTCTTCATGCACAATGGCGACAACATGACCCGCTATCCGGACCACGGACCCAAAAAGGAGGCGCTTGTGGCAAACATCGCTGTCGCGCTTCGGCGGCTTTCACTGGGTGAGTTGCTGTTTTAGAGCATTCCGCGGATGGAATAAGCTGCCGGCCGAACGGAACCGCATCGATCCGGGCTTGGACAAGAGCCAACCGCTTTGATCATCGTCGGATCACGAGGATGGCACAAGGTCGAATGCCGAAGGAAGGTTGCGGCGCCAATCGACGCAGGTCTTAAAGGTCAGCCTCTGACAGGAAACATGTCTTCGCCATAGTGGTGAAGCCTCGTGTGATGCCGACGGCATAACCACCGAACCTTCAAAGGCTCATCATATCGATCGTGATGAGCATCGACCGCTTCCGCCCCGCAAACCTCGCAGGTTTGCTTTGCCAGCTCGCCTGACTTCACCGCTCGCTGCACGGCGAGGTGCGCGTCGTATTTGCCGGGATTGGCACGACGCCAATTTGCTTGGCGGGTATCGGTTTTCAGCATCGCTGCGCTTTCACTCAAGGTTGGCCTGCCGTTCCAGGGTAGCCGATACCATGGCGGCGAGGATGTTGCCTCTCTCCCCACAATAGAGTTGGTCGTCGCGACGTCAACGCTTTGCGTCGTCAAGAGGCAGGCGACAGCACCAAGAGAGGTAAATGCTGCCCTCCTCCTCGTGGATTCGTCGATTCGTGACGTTCGCGCCATCGCGCCGGAACGAGACCGAAGGGATCACCCCTCGGCAGTCTGGCTCAAGTGCAAGGCGCTCTGCTGCGGCACTACTGTCGTGATCAAGCCTGCGGCCACAAGCCGCAGCATTACAAGCGTGTTCCGCCACAGGAAGCGCGCACCCTGCTCAAGCAGTTCATGCCTCATTGAACGGAATGGAAATGGCGGGGTTTTCGCTTGCGTCGAGGAATTCGCGCACCGTCGGGGGAAGCTGCCGCGAGCCCGGCTGCAGCACGCCGCAGCGGGACAGCAATTGGCGCCGGTCGGTATCCGTGCCGAGGTGGCGCCAGATGACGCGCGAGGCATAGGGAAGGTTCTGCTTCCGCCAGGAAACACCCATCGTCATGCCCTTCAGATAGATGCGCTGGTGCGTTTCGAAGGGCGTCAGGATCGTCTGCGCGATCATCGGCTCAGGCCCGGTGCTGCGCTCGACGACGAAGATGCGGTTGCGGAGAAACGAGGCGAGGCCGACATATTTCGAGAACTGGCGGATTTCATGCGGCCGGTCCTGGATGCGTTCGATGGATTTCACGCGCACCGCACCTTCGTGCTCGTCCAGCCGGGCACAGGAGCAGACGATCATGCCCGGCCACGAGAGCGAGACGTGATAGGTCTGGTAGTAGCCGAGATGCCGGCGAAGCGACGGCAGGTTGCCGGGAAAGCAGGTATGCAGCACGTCGGTGCCGAAGGCCCCGCCGGCCGCGCTCACGAGGCGCAGCTCGAACTGGGCCGGGTCGAGCGAAAAGTCGGCCGGCCTGACGCCGAAGAAGGCCGCGATCCGCGCCAGATTGTGCGGCGAGGGAACCGCCTCGCCGTTCACATAGCGGTTGAACTGCTGGCGGTTGACGCCGAGTTGGCGGCAGATTTCCGACACCGACTTGCGGGTGCTGCAGGCATGCCGGAGATTGATCGGGAAAGACGTCGGCTGCATGGTTCACTCCAGGAAACAAGAGCGTAAAGCAGCGTAAAATCGCGTCAAGTCGTGAAATTCTCACCAGCCCCCATCTTCGCTACGATTTCCTCGAAAGCTCCGGTGGATGTCCGGGGCCGCACAAAATGGGGAACCCACGACATGACGCGCATCTGGAAGCCTGATGTAAATTCCACCGGCGGCCTCAAGCGCCGCGAGTTCCTCGGCGGTGCAGCCGCCCTCGGCGTGCTCGCCGCAACAGCGGCGACCCTTGCATCGGGGCGCGCGCTCGCGCAGGAGCCGAAGCGCGGCGGGCATCTGAAGCTCGGCCTGAAGGGCGGCGCTGCGACGGATACGCTTGATCCGGCAGGCTACAGCGCCGGTGTCGCCTTCGTGACGGGCCGTTGCTGGGGAGATACGCTGGTCGAATCCCATCCTGATACCGGCGTCGCCGTCCCGGCCCTTGCCGAATCCTGGGAAGCCTCCGCCGATGCCGCGACCTGGACCTTCAAGATCCGCAAGGGCGTCACGTTCCACGACGGCAGCCCGATGACCATCGCCGACGTGCTCGCCACGCTGAAGCGGCACTCCGATGCCGGCTCCAAGTCGGGCGCGCTCGGGCTTCTCGGCTCGATCAGGTCCTTCGAGGACAAGGCGGGCGACCTGGTGATCACGCTCGCCGAAGGCAATGCCGACCTGCCGCTGATCCTCTCGGACTACCACCTGATCATCCAGCCGGGCGGAGGCGTGGAAAACCCCAATGCGGCGATCGGCACCGGCCCCTACAAGCTGGCCTCCTTCGAGGCGGGCGTGCGTACGACCTTCGAGAAGAACGCGAACGACTGGCGTTCTGACCGCGGCTTCGTCGACAGCGTCGAGATCATCGTCATGAACGACACGACCGCGCGCATCGCGGCGCTGTCGTCCGGTCAGGTCCACTTCATCAGCGCGGTGGAGCCCAAGACCGTCGAACTCCTGAAGCGCGCGCCGATCGTCGAAATCCTCCAGACCGGCGGCAAGGGCTTCTACAGTTTCCTGATGCATTGCGACACGGCACCGTTCGACAACAACGATCTGCGCCTCGCGCTGAAATACGCCATCGACCGCCAGGAGATCCTCGACCGGGCGCTCAGCGGCTACGGCACGCTCGGCAACGATTATCCGGTCAATGCGGCCTATGCCCTCGCCCCTGACGGTATCGAGCAGCGCACCTTCGACCCGGACAAGGCCGCCTTCCACTACAAGAAATCCGGCCATTCCGGCCCGATCCTCCTGCGCACCGCCGAAGCCGCCTTTCCCGGCGCGGTCGATGCCGCCGTGCTCTTCCAGGAGAGCGCCAAGAAGGCCGGCATCGCCATCGACGTCAAGCGCGAGCCGGATGACGGCTACTGGACGAACGTCTGGAACGTCCAGCCCTTCTCCGCGTCCTACTGGGGCGGGCGCCCGACACAGGATTCACGCTATTCCACCTCCTATGTCTCCAATGCCGAATGGAACGACACGCGCTTCAAGCGGCCGGATTTCGACAAGCTGGTCCTCCAGGCAAGGGCCGAGCTCGACGAAACCAAGCGCCGCGCGCTCTACAAGACCATGGCGCTCATCGTGCGCGACGAGGGCGGCCTGATCCTGCCGGTCTTCAACGACTACCTCAACGCCTGCTCCAAACAGGTGAAGGGCTATGTCCACGACATCGGCAACGACGTCTCCAACGGCTATGTCGCAAGCCGGGTCTGGCTCGACGCCTGACCTTATGCCTCTATGTCCATGACCGGGGGATGCAGCGCCCCGCGCTGCATCCCCCGATGAAACCCGCCTCTCCCGCCAAACGGACGCCCGCCATGCCTCGCCCCTTCACCGTCATCGAAAACCAGTGGATCACGCTTGCCGACGGCACGCGGCTTGCCGCCCGCATCTGGATGCCGGACGGGGCCGACGCGGATCCCGTGCCCGCCGTCTTCGAATTTCTGCCCTACCGCAAGCGCGACGGCACGTGCACGCGCGATGAATCGACCTATCCCGTCTTCGCCGCCGCCGGCATTGCCGGCGTGCGCGTCGATATCCGCGGCTCGGGCGAATCCGACGGCGTCATCGACGGCGAATACACGCCGCTGGAGCTGGCGAATGCCTGCGAGCTCATCGGCTGGATCGCGGCACAGCCCTGGTCGAACGGGTCGGTCGGCATGATGGGCATCTCCTGGGGTGGCTTCAACTGCCTGCAGGTCGCCGCGCTGAAGCCACCGGCGCTGAAGGCAGTCATCTCCATCGCCTCAACCGTCGACCGCTACAACGACGACATCCACTACAAGAACGGCACCCACCTTTCCGCCCAGCTCTCCTGGGCCGCCACCATGCTCGCCTACCAGTCCCGCTCGCCCGACCCCGATATCGTCGGCGAACGCTGGAAGGCCATGTGGCTGGAGCGGCTGGAGAGCGAACCCTTCTTCATGGAAGAATGGCTGCAGCACCAGCGCCGCGACGCCTTCTGGAAACACGGTTCCATCTGCGAGGATTTCGCCGGCTTCCCCGTCCCCGCCCTCGTCATCGCCGGCTGGGCGGACGGCTATCGCAGCACGCCGCTCAAGGCCGTCGAGGGTCTTGGCGACAAGGCCAAGGCGCTGATCGGCCCCTGGGTCCACAAATACCCACACTTCGCCTGGCCGAAGCCGCGCATGGATTTCCATGCCGAGGCCATCGCCTGGTGGAACCGCTGGCTGCGCGGCGAAGAGAACGGCGCGGAGGCAACGCCGCAGGTGCGCGCCTATATCCAGGACGCCGCCCGCCCGGCGCTGCGCCGCGAGGCCGATCCCGGCTTCTGGATCGCCAAGGATCGCTGGGAGACGCCCGACATGGCGACCTTCTATGTCGAGCAATATGGCGCGCTGGCGCCCGGCATGCCGATCGCCGGCGCCAGCGGCCACGACCGCTATCTCAAATCGCCGCTCGACACCGGCATCATGGCCGGCGAATGGTTCACGCTGAAGCCGGACGCGGAAATGGCGCTCGACCAGCGCCTCGACGATGCCGGCTCGCTGGTGATCGAGACCGCGCCGCTCGTGGAAGCCCAGGACTTCCTCGGCCAGCCGGTGCTGGAGCTCGACATCGCGACGGACGCCGAGATTGCCAATCTCTGCGCCCGCCTCGTCGATATCCACCCGGACGGCACGGCGACGCGCGTCACCTTCGGCGTGCTCAACCTCGCCCACCGCGGCGGCAACGCCGAACCGAAGGCGATGCCCAGGGGACAGAAGATCCGCATCCGCCTCGTGCTCGACGCCATGGGCTACCGCTTCCGCGCCGGCCACCGCATCCGCCTGTCGCTCTCGACATCCTATTGGCCGATGGTGCTGCCGCCGCCGACGGATGCCGGAGTGACGATCGATCTCGCCTCGCTCGGCCTCGCCTTGCCGAAACTCGGCGCACACCGCGTCATCGCGCTTCCAGAGCCGGCCAATCCCGACCCGCTGCCGAAATACACCGAGCTTGCCCCGGCCGAGACCGCCCGCGGCGTCGAGCGCGACCTCACCAACGGCCTCACCGAATACACGATCTACGAGGACACCGGCCTCACCGAGCATCCCGGCACGGGCCTTGCCACCCGGCAGGTGCGCGACGAACTCTGGTCGATCGCCGGGAACGATCCGCTCTCGATGACCGGCACCGCCGTCTGGACCTGCGATATGCAGCGCCCCGGCTGGTTCGTGCGCACCGTCTCGACCGCGACCATCGCCTGCACCGCGACGGACTGGCTGATCTCGGCCAGCATACGCGCCTTCGAGGACGAGGTGCAGATCTTCGAGAAGACGTTCGAGAAAGCGGTCCCGCGCGACTTCATGTAGAGGGAACGGCCTGTACGACGCGGAAAAATCCCGCGCAATCCAGGAATTTGCGCGACGGTCCTACAAACAGACAGAGCGTTTTCGCGATTCGACGAAAAGCGGAAATGCTCTAATGGAAGTCGCGGGATTTGACGCGGATGGTCTGCACGGCCTCGCGGGTTTCCGGCTGCGCGGCGTCGCCGCGCCGGCCGATGGTGGCGAAGTCGGCGGAGAGATCGGTGAGGTGCTGCACGACGATATGCACCACCTCGCCCTCCCGTTGGATATAGCCTTTGACGCCGATCATCGGCGCGCCCATCACGATGGGACGATAGGCGAGGAAGACCTTGCGCCAGACGACGAGGTTGGCGATGCCCGTCTCGTCCTCGATCGTCACGAAGATGACGCCCTTGGCCGAGCCCGGCTGCTGGCGGACGAGCACGATGCCGGCCGTCTCGACCTTCTGGCGATCGCGAAGCCGCGTCGCGTCGGCGCAGGAAAGCAGGCGGCGGCGGGCGAGGCCCTCCCGCAGGAAGCTCACCGGATGGGCCCGGAGCGTCAGGCCGACGCGGCCATAATCCTCCACCACCTCGCCGCCTGTCGCCATGGGCCGCAATGCCACCACCGGTTCCGTCAATTCCGGCAGGGCCGCTGCCTCCCGCTCGGCCGCCGCGGAAAACAGCGGCAGCGGCTCGTCCCGCAAGCCGCGGATCGCCCATAGCGCCTCGCGGCGGGAGAGCCCGAGCGATGGCCGGAAGGCATCCGCCTCGGCAAGGCGCACCAGCGTGTCGGATGCGAGTTTCGTGCGGCGCCAGAGGTCATCGACCGAGGCAAATGGCGCCTCGCCCCTTGCTGCAAGAAAATCGCCCATCTCCTTGTTGTCGAGGCCCTTGACCATCCGCAGCCCGAGCCGCACGGCAAGCCGTCCCTCCTCGTCCGTCGGCTCCAGCGTGCAATCCCAGCGGCTGGCATTGATGCAGACCGGCCGCACCTCCACCCCGTGCTCGCGCGCATCGCGCACGATCTGTGCCGGGGCGTAGAACCCCATCGGCTGGGAATTGAGCAGGGCGGCGCAGAAGACGTCCGGGTGATGGCATTTCATCCAGGCGGAGGCATAGGCGATGATCGCGAAACTGTAGGCGTGGCTTTCCGGAAAACCGTAGGAGCCGAACCCTTCGAGCTGGCGGCAGATGCGTTCGGCGAAATCGCGGGGGTAGTGATTCTTGACCATGCCTTCGATCAGTTCGTCGCGAAACTTGTCCACACCGCCGGTCTGCTTGAAGGTCGCCATCGCCCGGCGCAACTGGTCGGCTCGTCCTGGCTTGAAACTAGCACAGTCGATGGCGACCTGCATGGCCTGCTCCTGGAACAGCGGCACGCCAAGGGTGCGTTCGAGAACCTTTCGAAAGGCCGGGTTCGGATAATCGACATCCTCTAGTTTTTGCCGACGCTTCAGATAAGGATGCACCATGTCGCCCTGGATCGGCCCCGGCCGCACGATTGCCACCTGGATGACGATATCGTAGAACGTCTGCGGTTTCAGGCGTGGCAACATGGACATCTGCGCCCGGCTCTCGATCTGGAACGTACCGATCGTATCGGCCTTCGAGATCATCTCGAACGTCGCCTTGTCCTTGGCAGGGATGGTGGTGAGGTCGTAGTCGATCCCCTTGTGCTCTCGAAGGAAATCCAGCGCACGGCGCATGCACGACAGCATGCCGAGCGCCAGTACGTCGACCTTCATGAAGTGCAGATATTCGATATCGTCCTTGTCCCATTCGATCACCTGCCGCTTGTCCATCGCCGCCGGTTCGATCGGGACCAGATCGTCCAGCCGGTCACGCGTCAGCACGAAACCGCCCGGATGCTGCGAGAGGTGGCGCGGGGCGTTGATCAACTGACGCGCGAGATCGAACAGCAGCCGGATACGGCGGTCGTCCACATTGAGCCCGGCCGAAACCGCATGGCTCTGCGGCACATCGTTGGACCAGCCCCAGACCTGTGAGGACAACGCTTTCAGCACATCCTCCGGCATGCCGAGCGCCCGACCGACATCGCGCATCGCCGCCCGGGAGCGATAGCGGATGACCGTCGCGCAGAGCGCGGACCGATCCCATCCGTAGGTATCGTAGATCCAGCCGATCACCTCTTCCCGCCGCTCGTGCTCGAAATCCACATCGATATCAGGTGGCTCGTCGCGCTCCTCGGAAACGAAGCGCTCGAAGAGAAGATGGCTCCGCTCCGGATCGATCGCGGTGATCCCGAGAACGAAGCAGACGGCGCTGTTGGCAGCCGAACCACGCCCCTGACAGAGTATGCCGATGGAGCGTGCATGGCGCACGATCGCGTTGACCGTCAGGAAATAGGGCGCGTATTGCTTCTTTTCGATCAACGCCAATTCATGGTCGAGCCTTTCCCGCAACGTCTCCGGCAAACCGGCCGGATAGCGCTCGATAACGGCCTGGCGAACGAAGGCCTCCAAGGTTTCCTGCGAGCTCGTGTCAGGATGGGACGTTTCGTCCGGATACTGGTACATCAGCTTGTCCAGCGAGAACCGGCAGCGCTCGACGATCTCCAGCGTCCGCCGCAGCGCCTCCGGGTAACGCGCGAAGAGACGGTGCATTTCCTCCGGGGGCTTGAGGTAGCGGTCGGCGTGGCGTTCGCGCAGGAAGCCGGCATTGTCGATGGCGACGTTGTGACGGATGCAGGTGACGATGTCCTGCAGCATGCGCCGGGCGGGCGCATGGTAGAGCACGTCGTTGGTGACGACGGTGGGCACGCCATGGCGGGCGGCGAGATTGGAGAGGTCGAACAGCCGCAACTGGTCGTTTGGCCGGCGGCGGAGCGTGAGGGCGAGATAGCAGCGCTCCTTGAAATGCTCGCGCAGGCGGCGCAACTGGAAGGCGGCGGTCTCGTCCGCCTCGTCGGGCACCAGCACGGCGAGAAGGCCCTCGCTCCATTCAACGACGTCGGACCAGTCGAGATGGCACCTGCCCTTGCCGGCCCTCTTCTTGCCGATGGTGAGCAGGCGGCAGAGACGGCCATAGGCGGCGCGGTCGGTCGGATAGACGAGCAGCGACATGCCATCGACAAGGTCGAGCCGGCAGCCGACCACTAGCCGCACCGACGGGGCATCCTCCGGAAGCTCCCGCGACGCCTTGAAGGCCTGGACGACGCCGGCAAGGCTGTTGCGATCGACGACGGCAAGCGCCTCGATGCCAAGGGCGCTCGCCTGCGCGAACAGGTCCGCACAGCTGCTCGCCCCGCGCAGGAACGAGAAGTGGGACGTCACCTGAAGCTCGGCGTAGCGCGGTTTCATGCGAAAATCCCGTGCAGGAACCAGCGGCCGACCCCGCTTGCCGCCTGCTCTTCATTGCCGGAACGGAAGAGCCAGAAGCGTTCCCCCTCGGTGTCCTCGACCTGGAAATAATCCCGCACGGCCGCCAGCTCGGCATCGCGCTTCCACCATTCGCCGAAGATACGCTCCGGCCCATCGGCCCGCTTGACCAGCCGTCGCACGCCGCGCCAGGTGAAGGAGGCGGGCGGATGATCCGGCAGGAGGGCCATGACCTCCACCGGCTCCGGCCGGGCCAGGAGACGGGCGGGACGCGGCCAGCGGCTTGGCCAGGTCGTGCCCGTCTCGGGCGAAAGCGGCGGAATGCGGCGGAAGGAGCGCTCCGGCACGTCGCTTTCGACCGGGGCGATGCGATAGAGGCGCGCGGCACCGATGCGGTTGACGATCACGTCGACGAGACCGGCAAGGTCCGCCTCCTCCGCCTCGATCAGGGAGGAGGCGGCCTGCTGCAGGACGAGCGGTTCGGCCAGCGTCGCGGTCAGGTCCATGATCTCGATGCCGAAGCCGGGATCGATCGTCTCGATGCGGTCCGTCAGGAGCCGGATGAGCTGCCTTTCGTCGCGCGCAGGCCGCGCCGTGCCGATGCGAATCGCCTGCAGGGAATTGTCGACACGATGGAAGAGGAGATCGAGCCGGCGGGCGCCGAGGCCACGTTTTTCCAGCGCCGCGCAGAGATCGTGCACGAGGCCGGCCGTGTAGCGCGCGATGGTCTCTGGGGCCCCGATCGGCTCGCCGAAAACCTTGCGGACCGTGACGAGCTCCGGGTCGCGCAGCGGATCGACGGGTTCGGAAATCCTGCCCTGGAGCTGGTCGAGCCGGCGGCCGAGAAGCGGGCCGAAGCGCAGGACGAGCGGTGCGCGCGGCACGGCCAGCACATCGCCGATCGTGGAGAAGCCGAGCACATGAAGGCCCGTCACGGTTTCCGGCGGTATCCGCAATCCCGCGACCGGCAGGGGCGACACGGCCTCGCCGGCCTTGCCCGGCGGGAGGACGCATACGGGATCGGCGAGGAAGCGGGCGGCGGCATGGGCCGCGCCCCAGCTGTCGGCGACGGCGGCACGGGCAAAGATGCCGGAGGCGGAAAGACGGTTGACGAGGCCGGTCAGCATGCGCGCCTCGCCGCCGTGCAGGTGGTCGGCACCGGTCGTGTCGATGACGAGGCCATCGGGCGGGTCCGGGGCAACGATGGGCGCATAGTGCTGCAGGGCCCAGAGCGCGAGGCGGCCGAGGGCGGCGGCATCGGCCGCGGGGTCGGCGGGCATGGTGAGGACGCCCGGCAGCAGCGCATGGGCCTTGGTGAGCGGCATGCCGACGCGCAGGCCCGCCTGCTCGGCCGGCCGGCTCACCGCCGTCAGGATGCGGCGCGCCCCGTCGCGGCCGACGAGCACGAGCCGGCTATCCGGCGGCGGCGCCGAAACGCCGAGCGCCCGCCGCAGGCGATCGATCGGCCAGCCGGGAAGAAAAAGCGATACGACCCTCGGCATCGGTGGCCTCCACGTCAAAGTCCGCCGCCTCGCCGGCCCGGCAGCGGGCCAGTTCCAGCAGCCATTGCGCCCGGCCGACACCCGGCACGGGAAGGGGAGCGGAGGGCCGCACAGAGACCCGCCAGCGCGTCACCGCGGCAGAGGGCTGCGCAAGGGCATCCGCCTCCTTGCGGTGACGGAAACGGCGCAGGGCAAGGCCGAGCGTGCCGCCGGCCTCCGCGGCGAGCTGCAGGCGGCGCGAGGCGGTCATCGACAGGCGCGCCACCTCGGCAACGACGGCGCCGAGCCCACCATGGCGCAATCCCTCCTCGAAACAGAGCAGCAGGCTCTTCTCGTCGGCCGCCTCCACATAGAGGACGCGGCCGGGCGCAAGCCCCGCCTGCGCCAGCGCCGGCGCGAAAAGATCGGGCCGCGTGAGGCACCAGAGCACCTGTCCCTTCGTGCGCGCGGCGATGCCGGCGGCAAAGAGCATGGCGGCGCTGGCCTCGACGGCATCGTTGCCGCCGCCGCAGATCTCGTGCAGGCTGGCCAGCGCCAGCCCGCCGCCCGGCAGCCGCTCGTCGATCTCCGGCACGCCGAAGGGCAGCACCGCCCGGTCGCGCTGGGCGCGGCCGTCGAACTGCCGGATGCGGTCGCGCAGATCGGCGACAACGGCATGCACGGAGGCGGACATCGGCTTGGCGGGCTCCCCATTGAAAGACAATATGTTCTTTATTTGTTCTCAAATTCCGCAAGAGTCAATCGCCCGGTCGCGTCGGAAAGATCACAGTTTGAATCATCGGCGGGAACCAAGTGGCGCGGCAAAAGTTCTCCTTTCGCCATTCCATCAAATCCAGGAGACATGTCCATGGCTGACGAAAAGAGCACCGGCAAACGCACGCTCGGCGTCGTTGAAGGGCGCGACAGCATTTCGGAAGATGCCAGCGCTGCGGCGGCAGAAGCAACGGTGAGCGAACAGATCGAGGCGCTGAAGGCGGAAATCAGCCGGCTGAAGGAATCCGCGGGGCTGATCGCCGAAGGAACCGGCCAACTGGCGGTCGCCAAGGCGGAATCGCTGCGTGACGAGGTACGCCAGACGATCCAGGCCAACCCGCTCGCCGCGCTGGCCGGCGCCGCCTTCATCGGCTATCTGTTCGGCCTTCGCCACCGGTGACATGCGCATCCCCGGGCCAGGCCCGGGGATGCGGAGAAAATCAAGGAAACCCGCATCCTGCATCCGTTTCCTCACAGCATGAAAAAGCCCGGCAATGCCGGGCTTTCGTTTGCTCAGAACCAGCGCTGGCGGCGGGGCGGTTCGCTTTCGAGCGAGCCGAGCAGGTAGCCGATGACGACGCCGGCAAGGCCTGCGGTCAGGACGACCGTAGAAAGTGCCGCGGGATGCTCGCGCGCGGCCTGCGCGACGGCGGCGCCTTCGTTGCGCACATATTTCGTTGCCGAGCGGACGGCCGGCCCGGCAGCCTCCACGGCATTGCCGGCGCGATCGCGGATGGCCTCGTAGGCCTCGCTGCCGCGTTCGCCAAGATCCTTCTGGAGCTGGGCGATCTCTGCGCGCAGGGCGGAAATCTGGGATTGGACGTCGTTGCTTGCCATTGCGGTCTCCTTGTCAGCAATGGAGACCGAACGGTTTTCGCGCGGCTTGGTTCCCGGGGCCGGGCGATTTGCCCCTCAGCCGGCCTGGCGGCGGCCGTCGCGGCGGATCTGCGAGGGCGTATCGCCGAAAGCGGCACGGAAGCGGCGGGTGAAGTGCGACAGGCTCTCGAAACCGGTCTCCAGCGCGATCTCGATCAGCGGCTTGTTGGTGCGCATCACCATGGTGAGCGCCGCGGCCATGCGGATCTTCATGTAGATCGCGCTCGGCGAGGCGCCCATGTCGCCCTCGAACAGCCGCTCGAGCTGGCGGCGCGAGACGCCCGTCATGGTGGCGATGCTGTCGATCGACAGGAGGTCCTCGGTGTGCTGTTCCATCATCATGATGGCGAGGTGCACGCGACGGTCGCGGGCCTCGAGGCCGAGCGGGTTGCGCGGCTGCACGTCGGTCGCATCGCGCCGGTGGCGGATCTGCAGGATTTCCAGCGCGTTGCGCTCGGCCGCCTCGCCGACATGGTGGCGCACGAGCGTCGCGGCGAGATCGGCGACGCTGCTGCCGCCGGCACAGGTGGCGACCTTGCCGTCGAAGCGGAAGATCTGCTCCGACGTCGCCTCGATATCGGGAAAACGGCCGCGGAAATCGCGGTGGTGCAGCCAGCTGACGCAGGCCGTGTGTCCCTTCAGAAGGCCCGCCTCGGCCAGGATGAAGCTGCCCGTACAGAGGCCGATCAGGCCGACGCCGGCCTGGGCGGCCTTGCGCAGATAGGCCTGGGCATAGCTGTCGATGGGTTCCTCCACCGACAGGAGGCCGCCGACGACGGCGATGTAGTCGAAACAGGCGGGATCGGCAAAGGGAGCGGTCGGGGCGACCTGGATGCCGCTCGACGAGGTGATGAAGTTGCGCGTGCTGCTCAGCACGTCCCAGTCGCAGTGGACGCGGCGCGAACGGTCCTCGCTGTCGCTGGCCAGCCGCAGCGTATCGACGAACAGCGCGAAGGCCGACAGCGTGAAACTTTTCGACAGGATGAAGCCGACGCGCAGCGCCTTCGGCGCAAGGGCCCCGTTCATCTCCTTCGACGTGCGAACATCTGCCGCCATCCAGCTCTCCCAGGCCGTTCCGCCGGACACTATCGTCGAAGGCACGAACCGCTGGCAAGAGCCATAGCAGATTTCGCGCGCCGTCTCCATTCCCCGAACGCCGCCGGCTGCCGGTCCTGCGCAGGTCGGCCGGATTTGCCCTACGCAATTCCGAACGCAAAACCGCTTCACACTTTTGCTGGAATTGCTTTAGCGGGCAAATTTGCGGGCGCCGGCCACGCAAAGCACGATGGCGAGCGTCGTGGCCAGCATCAGCGGGCTCACGCGCTCATGCAGCAGGACGGCGGCGAGCAGGAGGCCGAAGAAGGGCTGGAGCAGTTGCAACTGGCCCACCGCCGCGATGCCGCCGAGCGCGAGGCCCCGATACCAGAAGACGAAGCCGATCAGCATGCTGAAGACCGAGACATAGGCGAGCCCCGCCCAGGCGCCGCCATCGATGCCGGCGAAGGTCTCGGGCAGCGAGACGAGCGCGATGATCGCCATCAGCGGCAGGGAGAGGATCAGCGCCCAGGAAATGACCTGCCAGCCGCCGAGCCTGCGCGAGAGCTTGGCGCCTTCCGCATAACCAAGGCCGCAGGCGACGATGGCCGCGACCATCAGGAGATCGCCGAAGAGCGAGACTTCGCCGCCCGAATTCAGCGCGAAGCCCACCACCGTTGCGCTGCCGATGCCGGAGAACAGCCAGAACAGCGGCTTCGGCCGCTCCCCGCCGCGCAGCACGCCGAAGATGGCGGTCGCCAGCGGCAACAGCCCGACGAAGACGATGGAATGGGCCGAGGTGATGTATTGCAGCGCCAGCGCCGTCAGCAGGGGGAAGCCGACGACGACGCCGAGCGCGACGATCGCCAGCGAAAGAAGCGTATCGCGCGATGGCCTCGGCTGGCGCAGGGCAAGGAGCAGCGCCGCGCCCAGCAGCGCGGCGATGACCGCGCGGGCCGACGTCAGGAAGAGCGGCGAGAAATCCGCCACCGCCACGCGGGTCGCCGGCAGCGAGCCGCTGAAAATGACGACGCCGGCAAGCCCGCTGCCCCAGGCTTCCATGGATGTTTTCATTGGCCCTCGCATTCATCCCCTTTTTACGCCAGGAGGGCTGGCGAAGACAGGGGAGGAGCGATACAATTGAAAAGAACTGTACTGGTTCAATATACAATACAGATTGGGCAATTCTCCATGGGCAAGGCGGCCGCCCCTCACCCTAACCCTCTCCCCGCAAGCGGGGAGAGGGGACGTGCCTCATGAACGGCCATTGTTTGAGGAAAACGGCACGGCATATCCCCTTCGCCCCGCTTGCGGGGAGAAGGTGGCCGGCAGGCCGGATGAGGGGGACAAGCGCTTCATCAGCCCGCCTACCGCCCCTTCCAGGGAAGAATGCCGGATACGAAGAGCGAGGACATGACCGAAAGCACGAGCCGGATTTCCGAGGTCATGGCGGCGATCAGCGGCCGCATCGCCGGCCGGGCTCTCGCGCCCGGCGACCGCCTGCCCTCCATCCGCCGCTTCGCCGCCGCCATGGGCGTTTCGCCCTCCACGGTGGTGGAGGCCTATGACCGGCTTGCGGCGGAGGGGCTGATCCGGGCGCAACGCGGCTCCGGCTTCTATGTCTCTCAAATCGCCCTGCCCCCGCTGAAGCTTACCGAGGCGGAGACGCCGAAGGCGCGGGCGGTCGATCCGTTCTGGGTGTCACGCCAGTCGCTCGACGCCGATGCCGCAATGCTGAAACCCGGCTGCGGCTGGCTGCCGGCGGACTGGATGCCGGACGCGGCGCTGCGCCGCGCGATGCGGAGCCTGGCGAAGAGCGACGGCGACCTCCTGTCCTATTACGGCAGCACGCGCGGCTCCTCGTTCCTGCGGCGGCTGCTGCTCGGGCGCCTCACGGAGGAAGGCATTTCGGCCGCGCCGGAGCACCTGATGCTGACGAGCACGGGCACGCAGGCGCTCGACCTGATCGGCCGCTTCCTGCTGCGCCCCGGCGACACGGTGCTGGTGGACGATCCCTGCTACTTCAATTTCCAGGCGCTGCTGAAGGCGCATCAGGTGACGGTCGTCGGCGTGCCCTATACGCCGTCAGGCCCCGACATCGCAGCCTTCAAGACCGTGCTCGCGGCAGAGCGTCCGAGGCTCTACGTGACCAATTCGGCCATCCACAACCCGACGGGCGCGACCCTGTCGCCGCAGGTGGCGCACCGCCTGCTCAACGCTGCCGCCGGCAACGAGACGATCATCGTCGAGGACGACATCTTTGCCGATTTCGAGCCGGAGCCCTCCACCCGGCTTGCCGCACTCGACGGGCTCGACCGCGTCATCCGCATCGGCAGTTTCTCCAAGACGCTCTCCGCCTCCGCGCGCTGCGGCTATATCGCCGCGCGGCCGGATTGGGTCGAGGGGCTGGTCGACCTGCAGATCGCCACCAATTTCGGCGGGCCGAGCCCGATCTCCAGCGAGATCATCGCCCATATGCTCGCCGGCGGCGGCTACCGCAAGCACATGGAGGAGCTGCGCCGCAAGCTGGTACGTGCCCGGCGCGAGGTGGCGGAGCGGCTTTTTCGGCTCGGCATCACGCCCTGGCTCCAGCCACGCGGCGGCTTCAATCTCTGGTGCCGGCTGCCGGAGGGGCTGGATTCCGGCGAGGTCGCGCAGGCCGCCCTTGCCGAAGGCCTCGTGCTCGCCCCCGGCAACGTCTTCAGCGTGTCGCAGAGTGCGACCGGCTTCATGCGGTTCAACGTGGCGCACATGCTGGAACCGCGCGTCTACCAGGTCCTCGCCGATGCGCTGAAGCGAACAGCCTAGCGCCGCTTCGCCAGCATGGAGCGCGACAGCACCACGATGAGGCCGATCACGACCGTCGCGGCGATGAAGAGGAAGGCGGCGGCGGCGATGGCGGGGCTGATGTTCTCCCGGATGCTGGAAAACATCTGCCGGGCCAGCGTGCGCTGGTTGGGGCCGGCGACGAAGAGCGTCAGCACCACCTCGTCGAGCGACGTGGCGAAGGCGAGCACAGCGCCCGAGAGCACGCCCGGCATGGCGAGCGGCAGCGTCACGCGCCGGAAGACCGTGGCAGGCGGTGCGCCGAGGCTTTGGGCCGCAAGCTCCACCCGCTCGTCGATGCCGGCGAGCGCCCCGGTGACGCTGACCACCACGAAGGGCACGGCGACGACCGTATGGGCGATGATCACGCCAGCATAGCTGTTCGTCAGGCCGAAGCCAGCGAGCAGCACCTGCATGCCGACGCCGAGCACGACCGCCGGCACCACCATCGGCAGCAGGAAGAGCGTGCGCATGGAGCCGCGGAAGAAGAGGAGCCGGTTGCGCAGACCCAGCGAGGCGGCCGTGCCGAGCACCGTGGCAAGCAGCGTCGTGCCGGTGCCGATGATTAGGCTGTTGACGATCGCCCGCCGCCAGGCATCGGCGGTGAACAGCTCCTCGAACCAGCGCAGCGACCAAGAGGGGACCGGATAGGTAAGGATGACGCTCGAGGTGAAGGCGAGCGGCAGGATGGCGATGAGCGGCGCGACGAGGAACAGGATCGTCAGCGCGGCGAAGGCGGTCCTGGCGAGCTTCATCGGCATGGCCTATCGCCTCCCCGGTTCATCGGCGGAGAGCCGCGCATAGACACTGTAGAGCAGCAGCGTCGCGACGAGCAGCACGACGCCGAGCGCGCCGGCCATGCCCCAGTTCGCCGAGCCCGTGGCGTAGAAGGCGATGATGGACGAGATCATCTGGTCGCCCGGCCCGCCGATCAGCGCCGGCGTGATGTAGTAGCCGATCGCCGAGATGAAGACGAGCAGGCTGCCGGAGGCAACGCCGCGCAGGCTGAGCGGCAGAAGCACGCGCAGGAACGCCCGCCAGGGCGGCGCGCCGAGCGAGGCGGCGGCCGGCATCAGGTTCTTCGGAATGGTGATCAGCACGGAGTAGATCGGCAGCACCATGAAGGGCAGCAGCACATGGGTCATGGCGATGATGACGCCGGTGCGGTTGAAGATCAGCGGCAGCGGCGCGTCGATGATGCGCAGCCAGCGCAGGAGATCGTTGATCAGCCCCTGTTCCTGCAGGAGGATGAACCAGGCGGCGGTGCGCACCAGGAGCGAGGTCCACAGCGGCAACAGCACGGCGCCGAGCATCAGGTCGCGCTTCCAGCCGGTCAGCGAGGCGGCGATGATCGCATAGGGAAAGCCGATGCAGGCGCAGGCGAAGGTGACGAGCGCAGCGATCCAGAAGGTCCGCACGAGGATCACCCGGTTGACGGACTGGTCGGCCGGCAGGTGCTCGATGCTGCCCGCGGCATTGCGGCCGAGATCGACGGCGGCGAGCAGGTTGCGGTCGGTATAGGGCGAGAGCGCATCGGCGATCGCCAGCCAGAATTCCGGCCGCTCCCAGCGCTGGTCGATGGAGACGAGGTCGGCGGGCGGATTGGCCGTGTCTGCAAGCGCGCTCGTCGTCTTCGCCATCAGCGTGCGGAAGCCGGAGCGGGCGCTGTTGAGGCGGCGCACCATGTCGCCGAGCGCCTGGTCGTCGTCGACGGCCTTGAGGTCTTCGATCAACGCGGCCTGCATGGGCATGGTCGGCGGCGAGGCGCGATCCCAGTCGGCCAGCACCGCGGCGCTGCGCGGCAGGAGGCGCAGCACGGCCGGATCCGACACGGCCTGCGACATCATGCTGATCAGCGGCCAGACGAAGAAGCCGACGAGGAAGAGAAGCAGCGGCGCCAGCAGGAGGAGCGACCGGCCGGTCCGGGAGGCGCCCGCACTCATGGCGCGATGACCCGGCAGTCGCCGGCCGAAAAGCCCGCATAGACCCGCGTGCCCGGCGGGAATTCACGCGACCGGCGGCCGAGCTTGGCGATCAGCGGATGGGCGGCGTTCTGCAACTGCACGCGCAGGTGGTCGCCCTGATAGACGCTGTCGGTGACCTGCGTCTCCAGGCAGTTGCGCGCATCGCCCCGCGTCTCGCTGAGGTCGACCCGCTCCGGCCGGATGGAAAGGAAGACGGGCTGGCCGGAGGAGACGCTGCCGGAAACCGCCGAGACGATCTGCGCCCCGGACGGCAGGCGCACGGTCGCCTCCTCCCCCTCGACCGCCTCGACCACGCCCTCGACCAGGTTGGTCTCGCCGATGAACTCGGCGACGAAGCGCGTCGCCGGCTCGTCATAGACCTGCCGGGGCGTGCCGATCTGCTCGATCTTGCCCTTGTTGAAGACGGCGACGCGGTCCGACATGGTCAGCGCCTCCGACTGGTCGTGCGTGACGAAGACGATCGTCAGGCCGAGGCGGCGGTGCAGGTCGCGGATATCGAGCTGCATCTGCTCGCGCAATTGTTTGTCGAGCGCGCCGAGCGGCTCGTCCATCAAGACGACGCGCGGCTCGAAGACCAGCGCGCGCGACAGCGCCACGCGCTGCTGCTGGCCGCCGGAAAGCTGCGAGGGGCGCCGGTCGGCGAAGGCCGAAAGCTGCACCATGTCCAGCGCCCGCTTGACGCGCCCCTCGATCTCCGCCCTGCCCATGCCGCGCATCTGCAGCGGAAAGGCGACGTTCTCGCCGACCGACATGTGCGGGAAGAGCGCGTAGCTCTGGAAGACGACGCCCATGTCCCGCCTGTGGGTCGGCACGTCGTTGATCGCGGTGCCGTCGAGCAGGATGTTGCCCGATGTCGGCTGCTCGAAACCGGCGAGCATCATCAGGAGCGTCGTCTTGCCGGAACCGGACGGGCCGAGCAGGCTGACGAACTCGCCCTTGTCGATGCCGAGATCGAGATTTTCGACCACGCAGAGCGGGCCGTAGAATTTGGTGATGCGGTCGAAACGGATGAATTCGGCCAAGGTCATGACTCCATCGGAACGGTCGCTGGCGGGCAAGCGCCCCTCATCCGCCTGCCGGCACCGTCTCCCCGCAGACGGGAAGAAGGGGGTGTTGCACCGTTTTCCTCAACATATGCCTGCAGGCCTGTTTGTGCCCGATCCTTGCCGGGATTGTCTTCTCCCCGCCTGCGGGGAGAAGGTCGCGGCAGCGGGATGAGGGGCCGTTCCGCCCCGCAAGCAGCAGCCTTACTGCGCCAGCCAGGCGTTGAAGCGCTGGGTCAGCGTTTCCGCATTGTCGATCCAGAAATCGACATCGAGGGCGATCGAGTCCGTCAGGTTGGCCGGATCGGTCGGCAGGTCCTTGGCGAACTCGGCCGGAACCTTGGCCGCCGCTTCCTTGACCGGCAGGCCGTAGGCCACGAATTCCGGCAGCTTCGCCTGGTTGTCGGGCTCGCTGGCAAAGGCGATGAAGTCCTGCGCGGCGTCCTTGTTCTCCGCGTCCTTCAGCACTACCCAACTGTCGACAGCGTAGATGCTGCCCGGGAAGACGACCTTGAAGTTCTTGCCTTCCGTGCGGTTGATGCCGGTGATGCGGCCGTTATAGGCCGACGTCATCGCCACTTCGCCGGAGGCGAGGAACTGCAGCGGCTGGGCGCCCGATTCCCACCAGACAATGTTCGCCTTCAATTCGTCGAGCTTCTTGAAGGCGCGTTCGACGCCCTCTTCCGTGCCGAGCACGTCATAGAGCTCGTCCTTGGAGACGCCGTCGGCGAGAAGCGCGAATTCGAGCGTGTATTTCGGCCCCTTGCGCAGCGAGCGCTTGCCCGGGAACTTTTCGACGTTCCAGAAGTCCGCCCAGGACGCCGGGCCTTCCGCCAGCTTGTCGCCGTCATAGGCGATCGCCGTGGACCAGACGATCGCGCCAACGCCACAGTCATTGACCGCGCTGTCGAGGAACCTGTCCTTGCCGCCCATCTTGTCCCAATCGATCTTCTCGTAGAGGCCGTCGGCGCAGCCGAGCGCCAGTTCCTCCGCCTCCACCTGCACGGCATCCCAGTTCGGCGCGCCGGCCTTGACCTTCGACTGGATGACGCCGATGCCGCCGTCCCAGGCTTCGTCGAGCACCGGCTTGCCGGACTTTTCCGCGAAGGGCTTGAAGTAGATGTCGCGCTGCGCGTCCTGGTAGTTGCCGCCCCAGGAGACGATGGTGAGGTCGCGCGCGAGCGACGGCGCGGCAAGGCCTGCCGACAGCACGATGGCCGCGGCCGTGAGCATTCCGGATTGAAAGACAGTCTTCATTGCACTCCCCTTTTCTTCGTTTGTGAAGGAGCCGGATGGCCCGGTCCCCGATGACGATCCTTTGTCGGACTGCCGGCCCGCCCCGGCCTTTGGCCTGTCGGCGCTGCTTGCAGCCTCTCCGGTCGTCGCACCCTTTCCCCTGGGCGTTACGACCGATTGATGCATTCCAGGTCTTCCCGGTCAACGGGATATTTTCCCCGATTGACGGTCGTCAGACGTGCTGCCCTCCGTTGATGTGGATTTCCGCGCCGTTGATGTAGGAGGACGGCTCGGTGCAGAGGAAATAGATGGTTTCCGCGACTTCGCGCGGTTCGCCCAGCCGTCCCATCGGCACTTCCGCCGCAACCAGTTCGTCGGTTCCCGGCGAGAGGATCGAGGTCTCGATCTCCCCCGGCGCAATCGCATTGGCCCGCACGCCGCGGCGGCCGAATTCATGCGCCATCTCGCGCGTCAGCGAGGCCAGCGCCGCCTTGGAGGCGGCATAGGCGACGCCCGCGAAGGGATGCACGCGGGAACCGGCGATCGAGGTGACATTGACGATCGAGCCCTTCGCCGCTTCCAGCTCCGGCATCAGCGCGCGGGCGATCAGCGCCGTCGAGACGAGGTTGACATTGAGCACCTGCGTCCAGACGTCGGCATCCGTATCGAGCACGCCGAGGCGGCTCCTGCCCGGCCCCTTGGGCGAAATGCCGGCATTGTTGACGAGCGCGTGCAGCCGGCCGTTCGGCAGCCGCTCGCGCACCGTCGCGGCCAGCCGGTCGATCTGCGAAAGGTCGGCAAGGTCCGCCTGGATATGGCTTTCACGGGCGGACGGCCAGGCGCATTCCTCGGAAAAGGGCTGGCGGGAGACGGTCAGGATGCGCCAGCCCTTTGCCTGGAAGAGCTTGACCGTCGCATGGCCGATGCCGCGGCTCGCTCCCGTCAGCAGCATGTAGCGGCGTTCTTCGGTCATGCGCGATCTCCATTGATGCTTGATACATCGTAATAGGCCATTTTTGAATTGCAAGCCCTCCCGCGTGAAAGGCTATGCCCGGCGCGCCTCCCGCTCCCCGACCCCTTCGATACGCTCCAAGATCGGCTTGCCGCCCAGCAGGATATCGTCGACGATCGCCATCGAGGCTGCCGCCGGATCGTGGCGCTTCAGCGCTTCCACGACCGGATAGTGATGATCGATCATCGCCCGGCCGCCGGCGATGTAGGCGTCGGAAATGTGCGGCCCCATCTGCAGCCAGAGCCGCCGCAGGATGGTGGTCAGCACCGGAAGCCCGGCGATCTGCGGCAGAAGGAAGTGAAAGGCCTGGTTGAGCTGCGTGCCCTTTAACCGATCCCCGGCCGCGATTGCCTGCTCGTTTTCCCGCAGGATCTGCTCCAGCGCCTGGATATCCGCGCTGGTCGCCACCTGCGCGGCGGTTTCCGCCGCCAGCCCCTCCAGACGGATGCGGATCGCCCGGATCTCCCGGTAGCGGCTTTCGCTGAGGCCTGGAATGCGGATGTCGCGCGGCGAGCGGAAGGTGATCGCCTCGTCATTGGCCAGCCGCAGGATGGCGTCGCGGATCGGCGTGACGCTGGTGCCGAACTGCTCGGCGAGATCGCGGATCTTCAGCCGGTCGCCGGGCTGGAACCGGCCCTGCATCAGCGCGTCGCACAGCGCGCCATAGACGACCCTGTTGAGGTTTTCGTGTTCCAGTGTCGTAAATTCAGCCATGGAACTGATCCACAAAATCGAGTAATAAGATACTTGATGCATCTTTTTTGACGTGTTTCAAGTATCACCTGCCCCGGGCATCATCCGCCAAACGCCGTACGAGGGCAATGTCACCGGCGCGACCATCGGCAGGCGACGCGGAAGGAGCGGCAAAACCAGCGGGAAACCGCGCCCGGAGCAATTCCAGCAAAAGTGCGAAGCGGTTTTGCGTCTGGAGTTGCGTAGAACAAACAGAGCATTTTCGCGATTCGAAGAAAGGCGGAAATGCTCCAGGGAGCAAGCATGACGCAGCCAGCGCCGGCAACCAAGAAGACGGATTCGATGTCGGCGACCTGGAGCGCGACGGCGCTCCCCGATGCCGAGGCCGCCGTCGCCGCGGTCTATGGGCTCTCCGGCGCGGTGAAACGGCTTTCCAGCGAGCGGGACGAGACGTTCCTCTTCACAAGGGCGGACGGCACGGACTTCGTCCTGAAGATCGCCAACCCGGCGGAAGACCCCGCGGCGCTGGAATTCCAGGACGGCGCGCTGCTGCACCTTGCCGCCGCCGCCCCGGCCGTGCCCGTGCCGCGGCTCGTTCCCACGAAGGCGGGCGGGCCGAGCCATACGCTTGCCACCGCCGACGGCCCGCGCATCATGCGCCTCCTCACCTTCCTCGATGGCGAGTTGCAGTACCGCACGCCCGTCTCCGAGGCGCAGAGCCGCAATGTCGGCCGCGCGCTCGCCGAACTCGGTCTCGGCCTCGCGAACTACGACGGCCGCCCGCCGGCCGGAAAGCTGATGTGGGACATTTCCCACACGCTCGACCTTTGCGCGGTCGTCGACCATGTCGCGCCCGAACGGCGGGCGCAGGTGGAAACCGTGCTTGCCGAATTCGAGCGCGCCCTTCCCGCCATCACCGGCCTCACGCGGCGGCAGATCATCCACAACGACTTCAACCCGCACAACATCCTGCTCGATCCGGCGGAGCCGACGCGGGTGGTGGGCATCATCGATTTCGGCGACATGGTGCATGCGCCGCTGGTCAACGACATCGCCGTCGCCCTCTCCTATCACCTGGCGACGGACAACTGGGCGGCGCGCACCGGCGCCTTCCTCGCCGGCTTCCTGTCGGCGCGCGCGCTGGAACCCGGCGAGATCGAGCTGCTGCCGCTCCTGACGCGCAGCCGGCTGGCCATGTCGGTCATCATCGCCGAATGGCGCTCCGCCCGCTTCCCGGAAAACCGGGACTACATCATGCGCAACCACGCCACCGCCTGGCGCGGCCTGCAGAACATAGGCGATCTCACCCCCGCCGGGCTGAAGAGGCTCGTGCCCAACCTTTCCGAGGCCTGATCATGTCGATGGTGAATGCATTTTCGCGCGAGGATTTCGAACGGCTCAGCGAGACCGAACGGGCGCTGATCGCCCGCCGGGAAAAGGTGCTCGGTCCCGCCTATCGCCTGTTCTACGAAAAGCCGCTGCACCTCGTGCTCGGCGAAGGCGTCTTCCTCTATGACGCTGCGGGCGAAAGATACCTCGACGCTTATAACAACGTCGCCTCGGTCGGCCATTGCCATCCGCGCGTCGTGGAGGCGATCACCCGCCAGACCGCCGTGCTCAACACCCATACGCGCTACCTGCACGAAGGCATCGTCGACTATGCCGAGGCGCTGACCGCCACCTTCCCCGGCGACCTCAGCCAGGCCATGTTCACCTGTACGGGCAGCGAGGCGAACGACCTTGCCGTGCGCATCGCCCGCTTCGTCACCGGCGGCACCGGCATCATCGCGACGGAGCTTGCCTATCACGGCCTGACGAGCGCGGTCGCCGAATTCTCGCCCTCGCTCGGCGAGGCCGTGACGCTCGGAGCCCATGTGCGCACCGTGCCGGCGCCGGACAGCTACCGCCATTCGCCGGAAGAAATGATGGAGAAATTCGGCCGCGATGTCAGCGCCGCCATCGCCGACCTGAAGCGCCACGGCATAAAGCCGGCCATGCTGATCACCGACACGATCTTTTCCAGCGACGGTATCTTCGCCGGTCCGAAAGGCTTCCTGAAGCCGGCGGTGGATGCGATCCATGCCGCGGGCGGCCTCTTCGTCGCCGACGAGGTGCAGCCCGGCTTCGGCCGCACCGGCGAGGCCATGTGGGGCTTCGAGCGCCACGGCGTCTCCCCCGACATGGTGACGATCGGCAAGCCGATGGGCAACGGCTACCCGATGGCCGGCATCGTGCTGCGCCCGGACGTGGTCGCCGAGTTCGGCCCCCGCGCCCGCTACTTCAACACCTTCGGCGGCAACCCGGTCGCCGCCGCCGCAGGCAAGGCCGTGCTCGACACGATCCGAACGGAAGGCCTGCAGCAGAACGCCCTGGAGGTCGGCCAGTGCCTGATGGACGGTCTGAAAGGCCTCTCCGACCGCTACCCCGCCCTCGGCGACATCCGCGGCTCCGGCCTCTTCATCGGCGTCGAGATCGTCGCCGACCCCGCGACGAAGCAGCCCGACGCCGCCCTGACAACCCGCATCGTCAACGGCCTGCGCGAGCGCCGCGTCCTGATCAGTGCCTCCGGCCCCAACGCCAACATCCTGAAAATCCGTCCGCCCCTCGTCTTCTCCCGCGAGAATGCCGACATGCTGGTGGCTGCGCTGGGCGACACCCTGAAGACGCTGTAACGAAAAAGCCGGGACTGCGTCGGCAGCCCCGGCTTTCACTTTTCGTCACAAGGCTCAGACGAGCGCGGTGACCTGGATTTCGACCAGCAGTTCCGGCGCGGCGAGGCGGGCCTCGATCGTTGCGCGGACCGGCAGGTTGTCCGGATCGACCCACTGGTCCCAGACGTCGTTCATCTGGGCGAAATGGGCGATGTCGCGCAGCCAGATGTTGGCGCTGATCAGCTTGGCCTTGGAAGTGCCGGCCTCGGCCAGAAGGCCGTCGATCGTGGCCAGGATGTCGCGGGTCTGGGCGACCGTGTCGGCGCCACTGCCGGTGACGCCGGCCGTGGTGACGACGCCGTTGACGACGACGGCCTGGCAGAAGCGCTTGCCGGGCTTGATACGCTGGATCATGAAAAATCTCCCATGGTGTTGATCACAGATTGGTTTTGCCGAAAGCCGACGGGATGAAGCCGGCGCATTCCGCGCCGATCGGCGATGGCAGCGCGGCATCAATGCCCGAAACGCCGGGCGAGCGCAACTTGCCACTGAGCCTCGCCATTTCCAGAGCTGGCAAAGGCTCGCGCCGCCCTGCCACCGGCGGCCAGACACTACGTCCAGGCATAACGCACGATGTGAAAGAAGACGGGGGCGGCGAAGACGAGGCTGTCGGCGCGGTCGAGCATGCCGCCATGGCCCTCGATCATGTGGCCCCAGTCCTTCACCCCGCGGTCGCGCTTGATGGCGGAGGCGACGAGACCGCCGAAGAAGCCCATGATGCAGGCGAGCGCCGCAAGCGCGCCGGCTTCGAGCGGCGAGAACGGCGTCAGCCAGTAGAGCCCGGCACCGAGCAGCGAGGCGCTGGCAATGCCGCCGATCAGCCCTTCCCAGGTCTTCGACGGCGAGATGCTCGGCGCCACCTTGTGCCTGCCGAAGAGCTTTCCGAAAATGTACTGCAGCACGTCGCTGCCCTGCACGGTGGCGATGAGGAAGGCGATGAGCAGCAGGCCCCGCCCCTCGTTGCCGGGAATGGGCAGCGTCACCAGCGCCGGCACATGGCTGATGCAATAGACCGACAGCATGATGCCCCATTGCTGCTCGCTGACCCGTTCGAGGAAGCGGGACGTGTCGCCGCGCATGGCCGTCAGCGCCGGCATGGCGAGGAAACAGTAGACGGGGATGAAGATCGAATAGAGCCCGTACCAGTCGATCCAGATCAGGTAGTACTGCGCCGGAACGATGATCAGGAACATGCCGAGCAGCGTCCAGCGGTCGGCATGGCGCGTGTTGGTGAGGGTGACGTATTCGCGCAGCGCCGCGAAGGAGACGAAGGCGAAGAGCAGGATCACGCCGCCCGTGCCGAACAGGAAGGCGAGGCTGATGCCCGCCACCATGATCCACCAGGCCTTGATGCGGGCATTCAGGTTTTCGAGCGTTGCCGGCAGCGGTTTCTCGCTGCGCCAGGAAAGCACGCCGGCAACGAGGCTCGCGATGACGAGCACCGAGGCGAGGCCGAGGAAAAGACGCGTGTCGTCGCTCATCAGCGGGTTCCATCCTTTCGGGGCGCAAGGGCGAGAAGCGCCGCGCGGGCGCGCTCGAGGAAGGCTTTTCGCTCCTCCCCTTCCTCCAGCACCAGCGGGGCGCCGAAGACGACGCGGCAGAGCAGCGGGACCGGCAACAGCGCACCCTTCGGCAGGACGCGCGACATGTTCTCGATCCAGCAGGGCACCAGCTCGACATCCGGGCGAAGCGCCGCGAGATTGTAGAGGCCGGAGCGGAAGCGCAGGAGCGGCTCCTCCGTCATGTTGCGCGTGCCCTCGGGAAAGAAGATCAGGGACTGGCCTGCATCGAGCGCGGCGAGCATCACCTGCATCGGATCGGCGGTGCGCTCCACCCAGTTGCGCTCGACGAGCACCGTGCGCAGCATCCTGCCGGAAATGAAGCGGCGAATCGGGCCGGCATTCCAGTAGTCCGCCCCGGCGACGGCGGCCGTGCGGCGGCGTTCGGCGAAGGGCAGGCAGGTGGAGACCAGGATGAAATCGCCATGGCTCGCATGGTTGGCGAAATAGATGCGTTGCCGGCCGTAGGGCGCCGAGCCGGCCCAGATCGGCCGCACGCCGGTGACGGCGCGCGAAAGGCCGGCGAGCATCGCGCCGGATACCGTCTGCAACAGGGATGCGTCGTTCGCGCTCATGCCCCGCCTCCCTCCATCCCGTCGAGGAGCAGGATGAGGTAGAGCACGACGGCGACCGCCAATGCGATCCGCTGCAGCCAGAGCAGCCGCCGGCATCCCCGGAGGCGTTCCGGCAGCGTTGCCGAAACGCCGCCCCTGGCGCGAAGTCCCATGCGCGCCAGAACGTCATCGATGGCCGCAAGCCCCGCCGCTTCCCCGTCATGGGAGGCCGCGAGCTGGAAGAGCGCGGCATCGAACAGGAGATGCAGCGAAAGCGCCAGCGGCACGAGGCAGAAGGCGAGCAGCAGCCCCCAGGCGAGCGGCCCGGAAAAACCATGGGCGCCGGCCGTTGGCGGCGCCGCGGCGAGGATCAGCAGCGCCGCCGCCCCGCCGGCAAGGCCGTTGCGCCTCAGGCGCCGGACGGCATCCGCGACGATCGTCCGCCAGTCGGTCATCGCGCCGCCTCCTCGATCGCGGCATAGGTTTCCAGCGCAAGATGCACCGGCCGCCCCTTCGCCCGGATCTGGGCGACGGCTGCGGCGGCACTGGCCGCAAGCCCCTTCCGCATCAGGACGCAGGCGGCGACGAGCGCGCTGCGCTGGAAGCCGAGCGCGCAGCAGACGAGCACCGGCCCATGCCGTCCCGCTTCCTCGGCGGCGAGCGCCGCGTCGCGGATGCGGGCGGCGGAGAGTGGCAGCAGATCGAGCGTCGGGAAGGCGCGCCAGGAAAGGCCGGGAACGGCAAGGCCCGGCAGTTCCGCCGTCATGTCGATGACGGCGGCATAGGTCGAAAGGGCACGCCGCGTCGGCACCCGGCCGAGGAAGACGCCGTCGGCAATCTCGACGGCATCAGGCAGGCGCCGCGTCCACCACCAGGCGTTCACCCGCGCCCCCAGCCTGTAGGGCATCAGCAGCCAGCGGCTTGCGAAGCTGATGCGGCCATCGCCCTGTTTCTGGAACACATCCGGCCCGGCGCCGGCATAGGCGAGCGCGACGATGGCGAGGGCAAGCGCCGGCCAGAGCAGCAGCAACCCCGCCCCGGATCCAAACGTCGCCCACACCGCAAGGAACAGGAAGACCAGCGCACCGGCGGCATAATAGAGGGCGAGCCGCCGCGCCTTCCGATCGACCGTCAGGCGGAACCCTGCCAGCGGCGACGGCCGGCCGGCCGGGAACAGCCAGAGGGCGAAGAGGCCGAGCAGCGCGCCGGTCGGGATATCGATGCCGTGATGCTGCCAGGTGGTGAGGACGGAGACGCCGATCAGGACGCACCAGACATGCCAGACCGCCAGCATCGTTCCCCGTAGCCGCCCGCTCCAGTGATCCCAGATGATCACCAGCAGGGCGACATGCAGCGAAGGGGCCTGGTTGAACGGCTTGTCGAAGCCACCGAGCACGTCGAACAGGAAACCCGGCAGCCCCTGCGTCTCCGGCCGCACGAAGATCGCCTGCAGCGGAAAGGCGATGAAGCAGAGAACGGCGAAGACCTGCGCCGTGAGGTAGCGCCGCGCCAGCCGGCCGACCTCCGCCGGCGTCTCGTTGACGAAGAGCGAGAGCGCATAGAAGGCGTTGATCGACCAGTAGGGCAGGATCGTCCAGGCGAGGAAGGGGATGTGCCGCTCCCAGCCGAAGGCAAGATTGGGCACGTCCGCCCGCTGCGCGGCCAGCCAGTTGGAAAAACCGTAGGTCAGGTAGAAGAACGGCGCCAGGAAGACGAGCCACAGCGCCGCGGCGCGAAAAACCGCGCGGCGATCGACGGCAAGGACAGATGCGACGCCCTCCCCCATGGCCGCCTCAGATGCGCTCGGCCAGCGAGACGGTGAAGATGCCCCATTTGTCGATGCGCTGCTCGACCTTGCGGAAGCCGGCGGCCGCCACGAGCTGGTCCATCTCCTGCTGGGTGCGCCGGCGCATGATCCAGGCCTCGCCGTCGCGATGCGAGGTCAGCGCCCGGGCGATCATTTCGAGCTGCGGATGCCAGGGCTGGCCGGTATAGAGGAGCAGCGCCCCCGGCTCCATCGCCCGCGCGAGGCCGGCCAGCGAGGCCTCGATCAGGGCATTGTCCGGGAAGAGCTCGTAGAGGCCGGAGACGATGGCGAGCGTCGGCCGCGGGGTGATCGCGGCAAGTCCCTCCGTGTCGAAGGCGTCCGCCCGGTGGAATTCCGCCACGGCCGAGAGGCCGCGCCCGGCGATCAGCGCCGTGCCCTTCTCCACGTTGATCGGCGAATAGTCCTGCAGGCGGATGCTCTCCGGCTTCGCCTCGGACGCCGCGACCGCATCGAGCACGTAGCGCCCGTGGCCGGCGGCGATGTCGAGCACGCGCAGCGGCCGTCCCTCGGCCTTCAGGCGTGCCAGCGCCTTGCCGATCAGTTCCTCCAGATGGACCTTGCGCTGGCGGATGCCGCGCCAGCCGATCGCGTCGAGGAACTGCCGGTCGATCAGCCGTCCGCCGGGGCCGAGGCCGCGGGCCTCGTCCTCATAGACATAGTCGAGCGTCGAGCCGGAATCGAAGCCGGTGCGCAAACCCGTCTCGATGCCCCCGGAGAAGAGGCCGCCGAGGCGGATCGAGGCGCGCGTCAGCGCCCAGTAGAGCCCGCGCGGGGAGAGCAGCGACAGCGGCGTCGCCAGCCGGTCGGCCTCGTCGCGGGTATGGCCGGAAAGATGCGCGCGCCGCAGATCCGCCACCACGGGCGGCTCGGCGAAACGCTGGAGGAGGAAGGTCCGCACCTTTTCGAGCGCCTTCGCCCGGTCCCGCTCGCCGAGCGTGTCATGATAGAAGCCGGGCAGCACATGGCGCTCCTTGATCGTGCTGCCGAGATTTTCGAAGAAGCGGTGCTGCGGCGCATGGCGCACGACGAAATCGCTGCCGGAGACGAGAAGCTGCGTCGGCACCGTGATGGCACGCGCATCGGCGACCACCCGGTCCGCCGCCTCGTAGAGTTCCAGGAGGATGTTGGAGGCGATGGGGCGGGTGATCAGCGGATCGGCCTCGAAGGAGGCGATGCGCTCCGGATCATGCGTCAGGAAACGGGCCTTGACGTAGGAATTGACGAAGAACGTGCCCTTGAGCTTCTGCCAGAGCGCAATGCCCTCCCTGGCGAAGGGCACGTAGAGCTTCACGTCGAAGGCGGGCGAGGCCAGCACCAGCGCACGGATATCCGGCGCATAGTCATGCACCCAGGTGGAGGCCAGCACGGCGCCGACGCTCTGGGCGACGACGGCGACCTGGTCCATGGAAAAGCCGCCGGTCTCGCTTATATGGCGGACGAAGCAGTCGAGATCGCGTACCGAATGGGCGAAGGACGGCGAATGGCCGCGCTCGCCGGGCGACCGGCCATGGCCGCGCGCATCCCAGGCGTAGAAGGCGAAGTCGTCGAGCCCGAGCTCCTCGGCGATATGCGCCACCCGGCCGCTGTGCTCATGGCCCCGGTGCAGCAGAACGACCGCGCCTTTCGCCGCGCCGGACCGGGCGGGCCAGGCACGGTAGAAAAGCTCCACGCCGTCATGGCTCGCAAAGGCGGATTCGATCATGCTGTCATCTCTCCTGCGGAAACCTCAGCACCTATACGGATGAGGACGCATGTTTGCAGTTGATTTCATGTCGATTGCATCCTCTTTTGTTGCACGCAATCGAGCGGATTCGAGCTGACATGTCGATCTATAAACTGAAATCGTCCTTCCAGAACCTGCTTCGCCCGCTGGTGGGGCGGCTGGCGGCCATGGGCGTCACGGCCAACCAGGTGACGCTGATCGCCGCGCTCGTCTCGGTGGGGATCGGCGCGCTGCTCCTCGTCAATCCGGCGCCCGCCCTTTTCGCGCTCGTTCCCGTCTGGATGCTGCTGCGCATGGGGCTCAACGCCATCGACGGCATGCTCGCCCGCGAACACGGCCAGAAGAGCCCGCTCGGCGGCTATCTCAACGAGATCACCGATGTCGTCTCCGATGCCGCGCTCTACCTGCCCTTCGCGCTGGTGGCGCCCTTTTCCCTGCCGTGGTTCACCGCCATCGTCTTCCTCGCGGCGCTGACGGAGTTCGCCGGCGTGCTCGGCGTCGCCCATGGCAACGGCCGCAGCTACGAGGGGCCGATGGGCAAGAGCGACCGGGCCCTCCTCTTCGGCGCGCTCGGCGCCCTCGTCGCCGGTTTCGGCACGCTGCCGGCCTGGACATGGCATATCCAGCCGATCGCCTGCGTGCTGCTCGCCTGGACGGTCGCCAACCGGGTGCGGGCCGGCCTCACCGGACCGTAGCCGTCAGCGCTTCTCGCCGAAGCGGCGCGGCGTCGGCCGGCCGGTGACCTGGTCCCAGTGCTCGTCGGCCCGCCGCTCGAAGGTCCCCGCCTCTCGGGCGTCGCTCTGGTAGAAGGCGCCGCGCGGAACATCCGGCGCGTAGACCTGCTCGCTCCAGCCCCGCCCGTCGTCATGAGGGAAGGCATAACCGACATGGCCGAGCGCCGCCGCGCCCTTGTAATGCGCATCGCGCAGATGCATCGGCACCGCCGACGGCGCCTCATTCGCCACATGGGCGAGCGCCAGCGAAATGCCGCGGCAGGCGGAGTTCGACTTCGGCGCCCGGGCGACGTGCAGGGCGGCATGGGCAAGGATGATCTGCGCCTCGGGGTAACCGATCTTCTCCACCGCATGCAGCGCGGCCACCGCCGTCTGCAGCGCTGTGTTGTCGGCAAGGCCGACATCCTCGGAGGCATGGATCATGATGCGGCGCGCGATGTAGCGCGGGTCCTCGCCGCCATGGATCAGCCGGGCAAGCCAGTAGAGCGTCGCATCGGGATCGGAGCCGCGCATCGATTTCACGAAAGCCGAGACCACGTCGTAATGCGCATCGCCCGACCGGTCGTGGTTGACGGGCGCGGCTGCATAGGCCTCCTCGACCATCGCCTCGGTGATGATGACGGGTTTTCCCGGCGCGTGCCCGACGGCAAGGCTTTCGAGAACCGTCAGCGCCCGCCGCGCGTCGCCGCCGGAGCGGCCCGCGATGCGGCGCAACTGGGCGGGCTCCAGTTCCACCGCGATGCCCCGCGCCGCCAGATGGCGAAGCCCCCGCCGCACCACTTCCTCCATCTCTTCCAGCGTCAGCGGCTCCAGCTTCAGGATGGTCGAACGGGAGATGAGCGCGGGCGTCAGCGTGTGGTAGGGATTGCCGGTCGTCGCGCCGATGAAGTCGGCGACGCCTTCCTCGCAGAGCGCAAGGAGATGGTCCTGCTGCGTCGCGCTGAAGCGATGCACCTCGTCCGCGAAGAGCAGGGTCGGCCGCATGCGCGCCTCGTCGGCGATCTTGCGGATGTCGGCCACGTTGTTGTGCGCGGCGTGCAGCGGGCGAAAGTTCTTGCCGAGCATGTTGCCGATGGCGCGCGCGATCGACGTCTTGCCGAGGCCGGGCGGGCCGTAGAGCACGATGCTGCCGAGCCGTCCGGCCGCGATGCGCCGGCGCAGCATGGTGCCCTCGCCGATGATCTTCTCCTGGCCGATCACGTCGTCCAGGCTCGCCGGGCGCAGCTCTGCGGCGAGCGGCATGGCGCCGGGGCGCGGCGCGGCGTCGAAAAGATCGGTCATGGCATCCTCCGGTCTTGAACGGTCCTGTCCAACCCGGCGGCCTGACGCAAAAGCCCGCCTGCCCGGCCGGATGACGTTCGTCTATCGGCCGGAGCAGGCGGGGTCAAAGGCAATCGTGCACGATCGCGGTCAGTGCAGGCCGAAGAGGGTCAGCAGTTCCTCGCGATGGCGCACGAATTCCGGCGCGCTGCGGTCGCGCGGGCGCGGCAGGTCGATCTCGATCAGCCGCGGCGCGGCGTTCTTCTCGCGCGGCAGGATGAGGATGCGGTCGGCAAGGTAGATCGCCTCCTCCAGGTCGTGCGTCACGAGGATGGTCGTCACGTCCTCGTCGCGCCAGATGCGCGTCAGCTCCTGCTGCATGCCGATCTTCGTCATGGCGTCGAGCGCGCCGAGCGGTTCGTCGAGCAGCAGGATCTCCGGCTGGACGGCAAGCGCCCGGGCAATGCCGACGCGCTGCGCCATGCCGCCGGAGAGCTGGCGCGGATAGGCGTTCTCGAAGGATTGCAGGCCGACGAGCTGAACGTAGCGCCGCGCGCGGGCTTTCGCCTCCTCGCGGGAAACACCGCGCGTATCGAGGCCGAAGGCGACGTTTTCGAGCACCGTCAGCCAGGGCAGCAGGCGCGGCTCCTGGAAGATGACCGCCCGTTCCGCGCCGACGCCCGAGACGGCCTTGCCATCGATCAGCACCTCGCCGCCATCGGCATCCTCCAGCCCGGCGAGGATGCGCAGCAGCGTCGTCTTGCCGGAGCCGCTGGCGCCGACGATGGCAAGGCTCTCGCCCGAGCGGATCTTCAGGTTGATGTTGTCGAGAACCGGCAGCGGCCGGCCATCGAGCGTGTAGGATTTCGAGAGGTGACGGATTGTCACCTCTCCACGGATCGTCGCGGGAGCAAGGCTCATTGTGGGCCTCAGTTCGTTGCCGCGTCGGGCGAATAGAGCACGTCCTTGGCCGCGAGCTGGCCTTCCTTCAGCTTGCCTTCGCGCACCAGCACGTCGATCCAGAACTGCACGTCGCGCTCGACCGGAAGACCGCCGGCACGAACGCCATAGCCGCGGAAATACTGTGCGATGTCAGGGTTCTCGCCGCGTTCCTGCAAGGCCTTTGCCAGGATCTTGCGGGTTTCCTCGGGGTGTTCACGGGCATAGTCGAGTGCGCGGGCGGACTGTTCCACGAAGGTCTTCGCCGCCTCGGGATGCGCCTTGACGAAATCGCGGCGCAGCACCACGAAGCCGCCGGCGATCTCGCCGAGCACGTCCGTATCGCCGAAGATCGCGCGCAGGCCGCCGTTCTTGCTGGCCGCGCCCTCGAAGGTCGTCTGCCAGTAGCCGAAGGCCGAGATGTCGACCTGGCCGGAGCGCAGAACCTGCTCGAGCTGCGGGCCGGGCACGACGACCTGGTTGGCCGCATCCGTCGGCAGGCCGGCCGAATGCAGCGCCTCGCGGATCGTGTAGTCGAGATGGGCGCCGAGCGTGTTGACGGCGATGCTCTTGCCGGCAATGTCCTTGATCTCCTTGATCGGGCTGTCCTCCAGCACGTAGAAGATCGACTGGACCTCGGCATTGATGCCGTTCGAGGGATAGGCGGCGACGAAGTCGTTGCCGCTGATGATCGAGTTCAGCACGGCGGAGGTGGCCGCACTGCCGAGCTCCACGTCGCCGGAGGCGAGCGCGATCAGCGAGGCCGGGCCGCCGGCCGCGTAGCCGACATTTTCCAGCGTGATGCCGGTTCCCTCGAAATAGCCGAGTTCGGCGGCAAGCTCATGGGCGGTCAGGCCGCCCTGGCTGGCGAGGTAACGCAGGTTGACGTCTTCCGCGGAAGCCGCGCCGGCAAGGCCGAGCACGAAGGCGGCGGAGAGGAGAAGCTTCTTCGAATGGAAGGTCATGACGGTGTCCTTTGACAAAGAGAATGAGGAATTCAGGCGTTGGGCTGCGACCAGCGGCAGAGTTTCTTCTGGAGGAGGACCAGCACCGCATTGGCGATGAGACCGAGCAGCGCCAAAAGCAGGATGGCGGCGAACATCAGCGGGATCTGGAAATTGTACTGGGCGTTCATCACCTGGAAGCCGATGCCCTTGTTGGCGCCGATCATCTCGGCGGCGATGAGGAGCAGCAGCGCCGTGGTGGCCGAGAGGCGCAGGCCGACGAAGATCGCGGGAACCGAGGCCGGCAGGATGACGCGGCGGAAGATCGTCAGCCGCCCTGCGCCATAGGTCCGCGCCATCTCGACAAGCTTGCCGTCGACCTCCTTCACGCCGCCGATCGTGGCGAGCAGGATCGGGAAGAGCGTCGCCCAGAAGATGACGAAGACCTTCGAGGTTTCGCCGAGCCCGAGCAGCAGGATAAAGACGGGATAGAGCGCGAGCGCCGAGGTCTGGCGGAAGAACTGCAGCAGCGGGTCGAGCGCCTGCTCGACGATCTTGGCCTGCCCCATGACGAGGCCGAGCGGGATGCCGATCACGACGGCGGCGGCAAAGGCGATGCCGGAGCGCTGGAGGCTGATGGCGATGTCATCGAGCAGCGCGCCGCTGGCAAGGCTGTCCCAAAGGGCCACGACGATGGTGTGGAGCGGCGGGAAGACGGCAGGGTTGACCCAGCCCTGCGTGCTCGAAATCTGCCAGAGCGCCAGGAAGGCCAGAACCAGGCCATAGCGGGCGAGGAACGACGGCAGCAGCGCATTCAGCCGCGACGTCACCCTTGGCGCCGCCGGTGGGCGGCTGGCCAGGCGAAAATCCGCGCCGAGGGTGGAGTTGACGTTCTCATAGGACATGGTCGTCTCCTATTCGGCGGCCTGGACGGCGGCGCGTGCGCCGGCCCAGCGGTTGACGGGAAACGGCAGGCCGAGGTTTTCGCGCAATGTCGTGCCCTCGTAGGCGGTGCGGAACAGGCCGCGGCGCTGGAGCTCGGGGATGACCAGGTCGACGAAATCGTCGAGCGCGGTGGGCAGCCACGGCGGCAGGATGTTGAAGCCGTCGGCCGCCTCGTTCTCGAACCATTCCTGCAGCGTGTCGACGATCGTCTCGGGCGTGCCGACGATGGTGTAGTGGCCGCGGGCGGAGGCGATCCACTGGTAGAGCTGGCGGATGGTGAAATTGTTCTCGTCGGCGATCTGGCGGATCAGCGCCTGGCGGCTCTTCATACCCTCGGTCGGCGGGGCGGGCGGCAGCGGGCCGTCGAGGTCGTAGCCCCTGAGGTCCAGCGTGCCTCCGGTGAGCCCGTTGAGGAGACCGACGCCGTCCTCTTCGACGATCAGTGCGGTCAGGCGGTCGTATTTCTCACGCGCCTCCTCCAGCGTGCGGCCGACGAAGGGCGAAACGCCGGGCATGACGAGGATATGGTCCGGATTGCGGCCGAGGCCGCGGGCGCGCGCCTTGATGTCACGGTAGAATTCCTGCGCCGTCCCGATATGCTGGTGGGCGGTGAAGATCACTTCCGCCGTGGCGGCGGCAAGCCCGCGGCCGTCATCCGACTGGCCGGCCTGCACGATGACCGGATGGCCCTGCGGCGAGCGGGAGACGTTGAGCGGTCCGCGCACCTGGAAATGCTCGCCGCGGTGGTCGCTCTCATGCAGCTTTTCCGGATCGTAGAAGACGCCGCGCTCCTTGTCGCGCAGGAAGGCGTCGTCCTCGAAACTGTCCCAGAGCTTCTTGACCACCTCGACATGCTCGGCGGCACGGCGGTAGCGCGCGGCGTGGGGCAGTTGGGTCTCGCGGTTGAAGTTCTGCGCGGTCGGATCGCCCGTCGTGGTGACGACGTTCCAGCCGGCGCGGCCGCCGGAAATGAGGTCGAGCGAAGCGAACTTGCGCGCCGTGTTATAGGGCTCCTCGTAGGTCGTCGAGGCGGTGGCGATGAAGCCGAGATTCTTGGTGAAGGGTGCGAGCGCGGAAAACAGCGTCACCGGCTCGAAACCGGCAACGCGGGCATTGCCCCCTTCCCGGGCGCCACCGAAACCGATGGCGAGGTTATCCGCCAGGAAATAGGCGTCGAACAGGCCGCGTTCGGCGGTCTGGGCAAGCTGCTTGTGGAACTCGAAGCTGGTGGCACCGTCCGCCGGCTGGTCCGGGTGGCGCCAGGAAGCGACGTGCTGGCCGCCGCCGGGAAGGAATGCGCCAAGCCTGATCTTGCGTGTCATCGTGTTTCCTTTCATCGCGTCTGGAAAGGGCCGCGTCGGCCACGGGGTCTCGATCCCGCCCGCGGCGGGGGATGGCAGTGCATGGATGGGGAAGTCGGTGCGGTGGGGCGCCGCTCAGCAGGCGTCAGGACAGGGCATGGTAGCGGCCGTCCTGGTAGAGCAGCGAATGGCCGGCGCCGAGGCGGATCGCCAGAACCTTGCCGATGACGATGACGTGGCTGTGCCGTTCGATGGCTTCCTCCACGACGCAATCAATCGCCGCCACGGCATCGACCAGGAGCGGCGCGCCGCTGACGGCGGTGGTCCACTCCGCGCCGCGATAGCGATCGGCGCCGCGAAGGCCGCCGCGGCCGGCGAACTGGTTGGCGAGCGCCTCATGGGTGCTGCCGACGATGTTGATGCCGAGATGGCCGTAGCGCTCGACGACGGGCCAGGTGGAGGAGGAGCGGTTGAGGGACACCAGCATGCGCGCCGGCTCGACGGAAAGCGCCGTCGCAGAGGTGACGGTGGCGCCGGTGCGGGCCTCGCCCTCGCCGGCCGTGATGATGCTGACGCCGCCGCCGAGGGTGCGCAGCGCCGCCTTCAACGTGTCGGCATCGGCAGGCTGCTCGATCACCGACGTGCCGTGAAGGTTGAAATGCGTGTTTTCGACATGGGCATTCATCGTTCCCGCTCCGCTTGAGACCCTTGATGGTGATAGGGATAACAAGCGAAAGTCGGGGACAGCAGGCACGCCATTTCTTATTTCACTATTTTTATAGAAAATATGAATTTGGATTGCCCGGCGCCTGCAGGAGCATTTGCCGACGGGCGAAAAGGCAGCCGGACGCACCAGGAAGCAGGACGGTGCGTCCGGCATGAGCTCAGGCGCGCCTGCGCCGCGCCGCCATCGCCGTCACCTCGACGCGCATGCCGGGATCGGCGAGCGCGGCGACGCCCACGGCGCAGCGCACCGGATAGGGCTTCTTGAAATAGGCGCAGTAGACCTCGTTGAAGGCCGGGCGCTCGGCCATGTCGGTGAGGTAGATCGTCAGGTGGATCACGTCGGCAAGGCTGCTGCCGGCCTTTTCCAGCGAGGCCTTCAGGCTCTCCAGCGTCGCCACGCTCTGCGTCTTGATATCGCCGGTCTCCAGCGATCCGTCGGCGCGCAGCGGGATATGCGTGGTGACGAGAAGGTTGCCGAGGCCGGCGGTGTCGGAGGAGATCTCCGTCTCGTCGGTGTCCTCGATGAAGAAGGGGGCGTCGTTTTCAGCCATGGCCGATTCTCCTTGAATGCGTTTGCCTTTCAGCACGAGCGGCTTTGCCGCGCGCCGTCAACCGAAATCCCGCCTCACCAGACCGTGCCGCGCGCGGCGACGTCCTCCACGCGGGTGACGACGCCACCGCGGTGGAAGACCATGCGGTCGAACAGGTTGCTGACGACGCAGGTGTGGTTCGGCACGATGCGCACCACGCTGCCGATGGCGGGGAATTCGTCCCGGCAATCCTTGAGGTCGACGACCGCATGCTCCTCCGAGAGCGAGACGATGCGGGCGCCCTCGTGGCCCTCGATCTCGCCATAGTCGCTGAAACCGAGCAGGTCGGAGGTCAGCGCCTTGGAGCCGGCATCCAGCACCGCGCGATCCTCCGCCGGGCGCGAGACGACGGTCGCAAGGATGTGCATGGCAAGATCCTGCCGCGTGCAATGGCCCGCGCGCACCATGCTGCGGTCGTTGTAGACATAGGTTCCCGCGCGGTGCTCGGTGGCGGAGGGCACGAGATGGGCCTTCCACAGGTCCGGCGAACCGCCACTGGAGCGCACCGGGCAATCGAGGCAACGGGCCGAAAGCAGGGCCATGGTCCCGGCCATGAAGGCCTCAACCGCGCTCGACCCGCCGGTTGCCGGATAGGTGAGGATGCCGCCGAAGCGGAGGGCGGGCGCAGCGGCGATCCGGGCCGCCAGTTCCGCCGCCGCCTCCGGCGTCTGCACGCCGCAGCGGCGCCCGCCCGTATCGCATTCCACGAGCACGGTCAGCGGACGGGCGGCGTCGAAGGCGCCGGCAAGGCCGTCCACGGTCGCGGCGCTGTCGGCGACCACGGCAAGGCGCGGCACCCGCTCGTGCAGCGCGCGCAGGCGCTTGAGCTTTACCGCGCCGAGAATGTTGTAGGTGATCAGGATGTCCTCGAAACCGGCATCGGCGAAAACCTCGGCCTCGCTGATCTTCTGGCAGTTGAGGCCGGCGGCGCCGGCCACCCGCTGCGCCTCGGCGACCGCGACGATCTTGTGGGTCTTGATGTGCGGACGGAAGGCCTTGCCGTGCCCGTCGAAATAGGCCTGCGCGCGGGCGATGTTGGCGGCCAGCCGGTCCTCATCGATCACAGGCATGAGGGTGAGGATGTCTTCGAGCGGCGTGCCGGCGTCGGGCCAGGGATATGTCATGGAAAACCTTCCAGTCTTGGCGCCTGCAGCGCCCGTTGGGGGTGCGGTCACTATGGTCAAAATGGCGGCGCGGTGAAACCGAAAATCCCGCGCCCGTCCTCGGCAGGGTTCAGGCCTTGCGCTCCTGGAGGATGTTGCCGCCGTCGACCACCAGCACCGCGCCGTTGATATAGCTCGCCTTCTGCGAGGCGAGGAAGGCGACGGCCGCGGCGACCTCGTCCGGCCGGCCCGCGCGGCCGCAGGGCGTCGCCCTGGCGGCGCGGCGCTCTTCCTCCGTGGAGGCGCCGGTGTCGATCCAGCCAGGCGCCACGGCATTGATGGTAACGCCATGCGGACCGGCTTCGAGGGCGAGCGCATGCGTCAGGCCCACCATGCCGGCCTTGGCGGCGGAATAGGCCGTCTCGCCGGGATTGGCGACATAGGGTCCCGTCACCGACGCCACATTGACGATGCGGCCGTAACCGTCCGCCAGCATGTCCGGCAGGTAGAGGCGGGTCGAAAGGAACGTCGTCTTGAGCGTGACGGAGATGCCGCGGTCCCAATCCGCCTCCTCCAGCATCGCGAAATCCCGCTGCAGCGCCGGCTGCGCGAGGCTGCCCATGCCGGCATTGTTGACGAGCACCGCGGCCGGCCCCGTCGCCTGCCGCAAGCGCTCGACCTCGGCCTTGACGGTAAGGTCGCAGACATGGCCGGTCGCGGAAAACCCGGCACGCCTCAATTCCTCCGCGCGGGCAAAGATCCGTTCGCTCGTCGCCACGAGGTGGACGGCATGACCTTCCTCCGCCAGGCTCCGCGCGCAGGCAAAGCCGATGCCGTCCTCGGCCCCTGCTCCGGTGATGATCGCCGTCTTGCGCTGCATCCGTCCCTCCTCAATAACCGGCCGTCACGCCGAAATCGATGGAGAGCGCGGCCCCGGTGATGGCCGCGGCATCCGGCTCGCAGAGATAGGCGACCATGCGGGCGATCTCCTCCGGCCGGATGAAGCGCGCCGCCGCCTGCTGGGGATAGTTGGACAGGAGTTTCGCCTTGTAACCGTCCGGGTCTCCGCCGCCATAGCGCTCGGCCTGGAACTCGATCATCGGCGTCGCGACATCGCCGGGGCACACGGCGTTGACGCGGATCCGGCGCGGAGCGAGTTCCAGCGCCAGCGCCTTGGTCAGCAGCACCAGTCCACCCTTCGAGGCACAGTAGATCGAAGCGCCGTTGTTGCCGACGAGGCCGGCGTCCGAGGCGATGTTGACGATGGAGGCACCGTTTTCCAGATGCGGAATGGCCGCCTGGATCAGAAAGAACGCCCCCTTGAGATTGACGTCGAGGACGATGTCCCAGTCCTCTTCCGTCATCGCCTCGGCCGCGCCCTCGCGCCAGACGCCTGCGGCATTGACGACCACGTCGAGGCGCCCATGCCAGGCAAGCGCCTCCTTCACCGCAAAAGCACAGGAAGCGACCTTGCGCATGTCGAGCGGCACCGCAAGCGCCGCGCCGCCCCTGGCCCGCACCGCCTCCACCGCTGCCGTCAGACGTTCGGATTCGAGGTCCGCAAGGACGACGGCATAGCCATCGGCGGAAAGCCGTACGGCGATCGCCGCGCCCATGCCGCCGGCCCCGCCGGCAATGAGCGCTACTCGGGTCTGGTCGGTCATGGTTGCCTCTGCCTCGATGCGATGTCCTCTTCGAAGAGGAGGGGCCGCGGCGACGATAGTCAACACCGCAGTTCAGACAACCCACCGCTCAATGGTGACTGCCGCCGCCAGCCACACGCGCTTCGGGTCCACGCATGTCGCTATCGCAAAACCGCCGCACATTCTTGCGTGACAAGCGTCAGAGCTGATGCAGCACGAAGGGTTTGTCCGCGATCGTCTCCACCCGCATGCGGAAGCCGAAGACGGCCTCCAATGTTTCCGGCGTCAGGATCTCCGCCGGCGTGCCATCAGCGACGACACGGCCGCCCTTCATCGCGACGATGCGGTCTGCATGGGCGCTTGCCTGGTTGATGTCGTGCAGCACGATGACGACCGTCTTGCCCTTGCCGTCGGCGACGCTGCGCAGCGAGCGCATCAGTTCGCGGGCGTAATACATGTCGAGATTGTTCAGCGGTTCGTCGAGCAGCAGGTAATCCGTGCCCTGCGCGAAGGCCATGGCGACCAGCGCGCGCTGGCGCTGGCCGCCGGACAGCGTCTCGATGAAGCGGTCGGCAAGGTCGGCAAGGTCGAACTGGGCGATGGCCGCGTCGATGATGGCGTGGTCGGCCTCGATGAGGCGGCCGCGGCCATGGGGAAAACGGCCGAAGCCGACGAGCTCGCGCACCTTGAGGCGGCTTGCCACCGTCGTGTCCTGCCGCAGGATGGCGACGACGCGGGCAAGCTCCCGGCCGGGCGTGGTATCCACCGGCAGGCCGTCGATGTCGATGGCGCCTGCCTGGAGCGGCTGCAGCCGTGCGACGAGCGAAAGAAGCGAGGACTTGCCCGCGCCGTTCGGCCCGATCAGCGCCACGACGCCGCCCTTCGGGATCGTCAGGCTGACATCCGTGAGGATCGGCGTCGTTCGGTGCTTGAAGGAGACGTTTTCTATCCGGATCATTTGCGGCTCCCGAGGACCAGCAGCAGGAGGAAGACGAGCCCGCCGACGAATTCGATGACGACACCGAGCGCCGTCGCGTTTCCGAGCGCGTGCTGGAACAGCGTCTGCCCGCCGACGAGCACGACGATGCCGGCAAGGGCGGCCGCCGGCAGCAGCACGCCGTGGCGGCGGGTATCGACGATGCGCTCGGCCAGCGCCGCCACGAGAAGCCCGAAGAAGGCGACCGGCCCGACGAGCGCCGTGGAGACGGCGACCAGCGCGGAGACGAGCAGCAGCAGGCCCGTCACCGTGCCCGCCCAGCCGACGCCGAGGCCCGTTGCCGTATCCGGCCCGAGCGAGACGACGTCGAGCACGTGGCGCGCCCGCCAGGCGATGACGGCGGCGATGACCGTGACGATGGCGGCGAAGACCAGGAGGTCGGTGCGCACGGCATTGAAATTGGCGAAGCTCGCCGATTGCACGACGGAGAATTCGTTGGGGTCGATGAGGCGGGCGAGCAGCGAATGCAGGCTGCGGAACAGGACGCCGAAGACGACGCCGGCCAGCAGCATCAGCCCCATGTCGAGGCGGCTCTTCAGCATGGGCAGCAGCAGCGCAGAGGCGAGCGCCATCAGCACCAGCACCTCCAGGCCGAACTTCAGCTGCGGATCGAGCGCCACGTAACCGACCCCGCCGAGCAGGAAGACCATCAGCATCTGGCCGAAGAGATAAAGCGCATCGAGCCCCATGATCGACGGCGTCAGGATGCGGTTGCCGGTGACGGTCTGGAAGATCACGGTGGAAATGGCGATCGCCACGCCCACCTGCACCAGCGCCGCAAGCTTCAGCAGCCGCAGTTCCAGCACGAAGGCGATGTTGCCCTTGAGGCCGATCGCCAGGAACGCGACGGCGGCGGCCAGGGCCGCGGCGGCAAGGCCGAGAAGACGACGGTCACGCATGGGCGCCACGCCGGAAGAGCAGCCAGAGGAAGATCGCCCCGCCGACCACGCCCATCACCGTGCCAACGGGGATTTCGTAAGGATAGCGGATGAGGCGCCCGACGATGTCGCAGGCAAGAACCAGCCCCGCCCCGCCGGCGGCGACCCAGCCCAGCGTGCCGCGCACATTGTCGCCCATCAGGCGCGAGACGATGTTGGGCACGGCAAGGCCGACGAAGGGGATCATGCCGACGACCGCGACGGCCAGCGCCGTGATGACGGAGACGAGGACGAGGCCGATCTGCATCATGCGGGCATAGTCGATGCCGAGCCCGATGCTCGCCTCGCGCCCGAGCGCCATGATGGTCAGCCGGTCGGCGACGAACCAGGCGATGGCGACCATCAGGGCCGAGATCCACAGCAGTTCGTAGCGCCCGCGCAGCACGCCGGAGAAGTCGCCATTGGTCCAGACGGCGAGGAACTGCAGGAGATCCGCCTGCCAGGCCGCATAGGTCGCCGCCGCACCGATGACCCCGCCATAGACGATGCCGAAGAGCGGCACGAGGAAGGGCTGGGCGGGCGGCAGGCGATGGGCGGTCGCCAGGAAAATCGAGGTGCCGAGCAGGGCCGCGCCGCCGGCAACGAGCGTCTTCACCGGCAGGGCGGCGGCGGGAAAGAGCAGCGTGACGAGGAGGATGCCGAGTTCGGCGCTCTGCGCCGTGCCGGCGGTCGCGGGCTCGACGAAGCGGTTGCGCGCCAGCGTCTGCATGATGAGGCCGGCGATTGCCAGTCCGGCGCCGCTGAGGATCGCTGCAAGCGTGCGCGGCAGGCGGCTGACGAGGAGAAGCTGGAGTGCTTCGGGATCGCTCAGCACCCGGCCGAGCGGCAGCGGGCTGACGCCGACGGCAAGGCTCAGCACGAAAAGGACCGCGAGCCCGAGGCCCGCGATCGTTCCGGTCCGCAAGGAGGGGTGCAGGACGCTGGCGCTCATTTCGCTGCGGAGAAGGCCTCCGTGATCGTCGCCAGCACGCGTTCGAGCGACTGCACGCCGCCGGCCGCGATGTAGAAATCCGGAGCCGGCAGGTAGACGACCTGGCCCTTCTTCCATGCCGTCGTTGCCGCGACGAGCTCGTTGTCGAGCGTCACCTTCGCGGCCTGCTCGCTGGAGCCGATGGCGGCGGCGCGGTCGAGGACCAGCAGCCAGTCCGGATTCGCCTCGCGGATGAACTCGAAGGACACCGCCTCGCCATGGGTCGCCGTCTCGATCTCGGCGATCGCCGGCGGCAGGCCGAGCGCCGCATGCACCCAGCCGAAGCGCGAGCCGGGACCGTAGGAGGAGACCTTCGGCCCGTTGGTCATGACGATCAGCGCCGTGCCCTTGCCGGCGACCGCGGCCTTGGCGGCCGCAAGCTTCGCGTCGAGCTCGCCGGCAATCGCCTTTGCCTCTTCCACCTCGCCGAACAGGTCGCCATAGGTCTCAAGACGCAGCTTCGCCTGCCCGAACAGGTCGTCGCCGTCGATCGTCATGTCGATGGTCGGCGCGACCTTGGCCGTGACGTCCGCCTTGGCGGCGGACCGGCCGCCGACGATGACAAGATCGGGACCGAGCGCGCTCAGCGCCTCGAGGTCAGGCTCGAACAACGTGCCGACCACCGTCGCGCCCGCCTTGATCGGCTCCAGCTCGGGAACGTAGAGCTTGTCCGGCACACCCGCCGGACGGATGCCGAGCCGGTCGAGCGTGTCGAGCGCGGCCATGTCGTAGACGGCGATGGTCTTCGGCACGCCGTCGACCGCGACCGTTCCCTGCGCCGTCGCCACGTCCATGGCGCTGGCGGGCAGGATGGAAAGGGCAAGGGCGGCGAAGGCCGCGAGCGGATGGAACTGTTTCATGGTCTACCTGTCATGCTGATGGGATGCGAAAGCTCAGACGGCCTTGTTCTGCCACTGCCAGTCGAGCGGCTGAAGCGCCTCGCGGAAGGCGAAGCGTGCAAGATGCGATTCGATGACCGACTGGGTCTGGGCAAGGTCCTCGCCGTTCCCGGCCCGGGCGGTCATGCGCAGGCCATCGTCATCGGCATCCAGAATGCCGAGGCCGCAGGCGAACCGGCACTCGCCGTGGTTTTCCGACGCGGTGACTTCGATCTTGTGCGCGAAATGCTTGCACAGTTGGGCCAGGTATTTCCGGCCGTGAGCGGTCTCCAGATAGGCGACGGATTCGAGCATGGCCTTCCCTTTCATCCTTGTTCGACGACCGGCCTGCCTGCCGGCAGCACCGAAAACATAACGTCCTTACTCATGTTTTCCTGACAAGGGAAGCCGGCTGTCACAGCCGGTCCCCGGCGAAAAGCGCAATCAACCCGTCCGGAATGGCGCCTCGCCGGACCAGATCGTCGCGGCCGCCGGCAAGACCGCGACAGGGAACCGGCGTGGCAGACGGTCACGTTTCGCCGTTAAACTTGACCCGATAAATCATGTTAAGCTATGTCTCATGAATACACGGCCGCCGCCTGGGGCACGGCGATTCTGAAGGGTTGGAAATGGCGGCGACGCGCGGCGATGCCGAAAAGTGGACGGGAGAGGTTCTGGCATGCGGCCTGATGCGCCGGGGCAACGTTCCGCCCACCGCCTCCCGCTGGAGCCGCATCGAAGAGGCCGCGCCGTGAAGGAGGGAGATGCCACCTCGCTGCTCTACGCCGCCCACCGCCCTGCCCTCGTCCGCTATGCGACGCGGATCCTCGGCTCGCGCGAGGCGGCGGAGGACATCGTGCAGGATGCCTTCCTGCGCTTTTCGCCGGCCAACACCTATGGCGCCTCCGCCAGCCAGACGCTCGCCTATCTCTACCGCATCGTGCGCAATCTCTGCCTCGACCTCATCAAGCGGCGCAGGATCGAGATGAGGGAACAGGACGGCGAGCCGCCGTTCTGGTCGATGCCCCGCGCCGTCGAGACGCCGGAGGAGACCGTGCTCGTCTCCGACGAGGTGCGGGCGATCACCGAAGTGCTCGACCGGTTTCCACTGGATGTGCGCGTGGCGGTGGAGATGCACCGCTTCGGCGGCTACACTCTGGAGGAGGTCGCGACCCATCTCGGCATTTCCGTCGCCACCGCCCACCGCCATGTGCGCGCCGCGCTGGTGGAGATCGCGCTTCGGCTCGGCAATGACGCCCCGTGAAAAAAATCCGCGCGCAAATCGTCCCTACGCAGCACTTTGATATTCGGCTAGAACGCCATGCGCGGCATGGGGAGCCGGGGCACGGGTAAGAACTTGATCCAGGACGACAACGAAAAGCGCCGCACGCTCGAAGAGGCGATGGACTGGCTGTTGCGGCTGAAGGCCGACCCCGATTGTCCGCAGGTCGCGCGGGACATCGAGCACTGGCTCGCACGCGCAGAAAGCAACCGCACCGCCTGGCGCGACGCGCTCAAGGCATGGGAGGCTCTCGGCGAAGTTCCCCCGCGCCACGCGGACCTGTGGCCGCCCCGCCCGGTCGCGGTGGCCGCCCCGCCCCGCCGCCGTGGCCGCCGGGCCTTTGCGACGGGCGCCGCGCTTGCCCTCGCCGCCGTGCTCCTCCTCGTGCTCGCCGCCCCTGCCCTGATGATCTGGCTCCAGGCCGATTTCCGCACCGGCACCGGCGAAAGCCGGGTGGTGACGCTCGTCGATGGCAGCACCGTCAACCTTTCCGCCGACAGCGCCATCGATGTCGAGCTGACGCCCGAGGGCCGCCATGTGCGCCTCCTCTCCGGCCAGGCCTTCTTCGACGTGGCGCATGACGGCCGGCGCCCCTTCACCGTGGGGGCCGGCAATGCCCGCGTGGTCGTGCTCGGCACGGCCTTCGACGTGGCGCTCGACGATGCCGCGACGACGGTGCAGCTCGCCCGCGGCGTGGTTGGCATTTCCGGCGAGGGTGACGGGCAATCCGTCGCCGAAATGGCGCCCGGCGACATGGCGACGGTCGATGGCGCGACCGGCGCGATCACCCGCGCGACGGTTCCGCTGGAGGAGATCGGTGCCTGGCGGAGCGGCCTGCTCTTCGTCAACGACGTCACCGTCGACAGCGTCGTCGCGCGCCTGCAACGCTACCATTCCGCCTGGATCGGCGTGCCGGACCGCACGCTCGGCCGCCAGCGCGTGACCGGCCTCTACGACCTCCGCGATCCCGACCGGGCGCTGAAGGCGCTCGTCAAACCCCATGGCGGCAAGGTGCGCTCGGTCTCCCCCTACGCGCGGATCGTCTCCCGTTATTGAGCCTTTCGAAAAGTTTTCCGAAAAATTCAGGAAATTTGCCGGGAGCGTGAAAAAGATTCCCGAGGCGATCGTCTCTGCACCGGGAATGCGCGCTTCAGGGGCGGCGCATCCCGAGGATATACCGGGGGTAAAATGCGTTTGCATATCGATCGATCGACCACGTCGCGCGCCGGGGCGCGCACGCGCACCGTCTTCATGGCCAGGCTGATGGTCTCCACCGCGGCCGCGCTCGTCTTCAGCCTGCCGCAGGCGGTCCTGCAGCCGGCAGCCGCCCAGGCGAAATCCGCCCGCGTCGGCACCATGGTATTCGATATTCCCGCGCAGCCGCTGGCGGGCGCGCTCAACGCCTTCGGCCGGCAATCCGGCCTGCAGGTCTCGCTTGCCGCCGCCACCTCGCGCGGGCTGACCTCCCGGCCGGTCAAGGGCACGTTCACGCCGCAGGAGGCGCTCTCCCGCCTTCTCGAAGGCACCGACACGCGCCATTCGGTCACCACCGACGGCACGGCGATCGTCACCGCCGCGCATCTCTCCCCGCTCGTCACCGGTTCCGTGGAAGACGGATCGACGACGCTCGACCGGATCACGGTCGAGGGCGAAAAGGTCGGCGATGGCGACGTCAGCGAGCTGAACATTTCCGCCAGGGACCTGGAACGCAAGAACCCCGCCACCATCCAGGACGTCTTCCGCGAGGAGCCGAGCGTCAAGGTGGGCTCCTCTCTGCCCATGTCGCAGAAGGTCTATGTCAACGGCATCGAGGAGACCAACCTTGCGATCTCCATCGATGGCAGCCGCCAGAACAACAAGGTCTTCCACCACAATGCGACGACGCTGATCGACCCGACGTTGCTGAAGGCCGTCAGCGTCGACGAGGGCGTGGCGCCGGCCGATGCCGGCCCGGGCGCGCTTGCGGGCTCCATCGTCTACGAAACCAAGGATGTCGGCGATTTCCTCGACGGCAACGGTTACGGCGGTTTCGTCAATTCCGGCTTCAACACCAACGGCAACATCTTCACCACGGGCCTTTCGACCTTCGGCAAGCAGGACGGTTTCGAATATCTCGGCTATTTCAACATCGGCCGCGGCCAGGAGTTTTCCGCCGGCAATGGCGACCAGGTGCTCGGCACGCGCACGCATTTCCAGAGCGGCCTCGGCAAAATCGCCTATGAATTCGAGAGCGGCGACCGCATCGAGCTGAGCCACGAGGCGATCAAGGACAATGCGCCGCGCCCGTTCCGTGCCAATATGGGCACCACCACCGGGGCAAAACCCTGGGAGCCGCTGGTGCGCGACTATGAGCTCAACCGCACCAACACGGTCTTCACCTACACGGACGCGACGCCCGAGGGCTGGTGGGATCCGAAGCTGGTGCTCGCCTATGGCCAGACGGAGGTCGGCACGACCGTCTATCTCAAGCCCGGCAGCACGCCGGAAACCTATCCGGTCACCGGCATCACCGGCACGTTCAACGGCAAGTTCGAGAACCGCTTCCATTTCGACCTCGGCACGGTGACGGCCGGCGTCGACTTCTACAGCGACAAGGCGGAAGTGGAAGACCTCTACGAACCCGCCACCGAGAAGGCGCGCAATGTCGGCGCCTATCTGCAGGCGCGGCTGGAGCCCTTCGAGCGGGCGCGCCTCTCCTTCGGCGGCCGTGCGGACCGGCAATGGTTCACCGGCACCACGGGCGAGGAATGGGACAATTCCGGTCTCAGCGGCAACATTTCCGGCGAATACGACCTCATCGCGGATTTCCTGACCGCCAAGGCCGGCTACTCCCATGTCTGGGCCGGCATCCCGCTCGCCGAGAACTTCATCATGAACCCCGCCTGGGTCTATTCGCCCGAGCCGAAGCCGACGACGTCCGACAACTACACGGTCGGCCTCGTCGCGAAATATGCCGGCTTCTCGCTGGAGGGCTCCGTGTTCCGCACGGAAATGGAGAATGCCCGCGCGGCGCGCTACAAATATGCCTTCGAGGGGCGGCATGTGGAATCGGAGGGTTTTTCGATCGGCGCCGGCTATGACTGGACCGACGGCTACATCCGCGTGAAATACGCCAATATCGACACGCTGATCGACGGCAAACCGGCCGATTCCGATACCGGCACCTACCTCACGACGCCGGTCGGCGAGATCATCACGGTCTCCGCCGCCCATACCTTCGCCGACTGGGGCCTCACCGTCGGCGGCGATATCGAGATCGCGCCGAAATACGACAAGGTCCCGGAGGGCAGCCCCGCCTTCAAGGCCTACCAGGTCGTCAACAGCTTCGTCGAATACAAGCCGCCGAGCCATCAGAACCTGACGCTGCGCGCCGAGGTGAAGAACATCTTCAACGAGACCTATGCCGACCGCGCCACCTACGGCCAGGAATTCGGCGAGGTGAAGCCGCTCTACCAGCCGGGACGCGCGTTCCTGCTGAGCGTACGCGCCACGTTCTGACGACACGGCGCGGGCGGCACCTGGAGCATTCCACACTCGGGCGATTCCGCCCGAGTGTGTCAGTTCAGGCGCTGCTCCGTCTCCGCATCGAAGACGTGGAAGGCGGCGGGCGCGACGGCAAGGGCAATCTCGTCGCCGGCCGCGATGCGGGTGGTCGCCGGCAGGGCGGCGACGAGGCGCTGGCTGCCCATCGCCGCCGTGACGACCAGCTCCGGCCCGGTCAGCTCCGCGACCTCGCAGCGCGCCGTGAGCGGCACGCCCGCACCCGACCGTTCGATCGCCTCCGGCCGGATGCCGAGGACGAGCCGGCGGCCCGGCGCGATACCGTCCAGATCAGGCACGGGCACGATGATGTCAGTGCCGTCGATCCGCAAGCCGCCCTCGCCCGCCGTCGCGGCCAAAAGGTTCATCGGCGGCGCGCCGACGAAGGTGGCGACGTAGAGCGTCGCCGGCCGGTTATAGATGTTCTCCGGCGTGTCGAGCTGTTCGATCCGGCCGCCACGCATGACGGCGATGCGGGTGGCGAGCGTCATCGCCTCGATCTGGTCATGCGTGACATAGACGACGGTCGTCCTCGTCATCTGGTGCAGCCGCTTCAGCTCGGTGCGCATTTCCATGCGCAGCTTCGCATCGAGATTGGACAGCGGCTCGTCGAACAGGAAGATCTTCGGGTTGCGCACCAGCGCCCGGCCGATCGCCACGCGCTGGCGCTGGCCGCCGGAAAGCTGGCCGGGCTTGCGCTCCAGCAGGTTTTCGATCTGCAGCAGCTTCGCCGTCTCGCGCACGGCCCGGTCGCGTTCCGCCCTGTCCACCTTGCGCATTTCGAGGCCGAAACCGATGTTCCGGTGCACGGTGAGATTGGGATAGAGCGCGTAGGACTGGAACACCATGGCGATGTCCCTGTCCTTTGGATGCACGCCGACAATGGATCGGTCGTCGATGCGGATGTCGCCGCTCGTCGGCTCGGCAAGGCCGGCGATGATGTTGAGCAGCGTGGACTTGCCGCAGCCGGAGGCGCCGAGCAGCACGAGGAATTCCCCGCTTTCGAGCGCGATGTCGATGCCCTTCAGCGTCTCGACGGCGCCGTAGCTCTTGCGGATGGCGTCAATGGTCAGCGTGCTCATGCCGGAACGTCCTGCGCGGTCGGTGCGTAGCTTCGGGGATGGGTGGAAATGGCGCGCGAGGCCACCGCCGTGCCGGCGGCGAGGCTCGCCTGCAGCGCTTCCCCCGCCGCATGGGCAGCGAGGAAGGCGGCGTTGAAGACGTCGCCAGCGCCGATCGTATCGACGACCCGCACGACAGGCGCTGCAGCGTGGACAACCCGGTTGTCGGCATCCACGGCGATCGCCCCCTTCGGGCCGCACTTGACGACGACGATGCTTCCGTCCGGCATGCCCTGCCGCAGGATGCGCCCCGCCTCGGCGGGATCGGCAACGCCGGCCAGGCTGGTCGTCTCCACCTCGTTGAACAGCGCGATCCGGCAGCGCGACAGCCAGCCTTTCGCCGCCCGCCTGTTCGCTTCCGTCCAGCCGTCCAGCGGCCAGCCGGTATCGAGGGCGACGGCAATGTCGTGGCGATCCGCCCAGTCGAAGAACCGGTCGTAATCCTCCACCAGCTTCTCCGTCAGGAAGGAGCCGCACAGGAGCACGATGCCGCCGGCAAGCCGCGGCCCGTCGAGCACCGCGAAGACATCCTCCAGGCTGAACAGCGGCAGGTGCCCGCGCGTCGTGAAGAAGGTGCGCTCGCCGTCCGGATGGGTGATGCCGACGGAGAGCGTCGTACTGTCGCTGTGCACCGGCCAGGTGCTTGCGCGCGCGCCGAAACTTTCCGCGAGCCAGCGGCCGAACTGGTCGCGGCCGATGCTGGCGGCGATCTCGAAGGGCGTGCCGAGCGCCATCCAGGCGAGCGCGGCATTGCCCGCCGAACCGCCGACGCGCAGCTCGTCATGGTCGACGATGCTTTCCGTGCCCGGCTGCGGCCAGGGCGCGGCCGGGCCCATGATCAGGTCGATATTGACGTTTCCGACGACGGCAAGCGGCTTCACTCATTCACTCCGGGTAATCTTCGTCGAGCGCACCGGCGTGCCGGCATCGGCGACGCGCGCGGCGGCGAAGGCGATCATCAGCCGCTGCGCCGTCGGCAGCATGGCGAAGACGGCGGCAAGACCGGTCAACGGCGGGAAGGCGATCGTCGCCGCGCCCTCGACCGGCGGGCGGCCGGACGCATCGAACATGACGAGCTTCGCACCCGCCTCGACCACGGAGGTCGCCATCGCCGTCACGAGGTCCGTCGTCGCGTCGTCGCTGCGGAAGAGAACCACGCCCACATCGGGCGAGAGCATTTCCATCGGCCCGTGGCGCAACTGGCCGCCCTCCAGCGAGAAGCACGGCAGGCGCGACAGTTCCGTGAAGCCGAGCGCGATGGCCTCGGCGAGCCCTTGCAGCCGCCGCCCGGACGTCACGACGGAGCGCACGCCGGAAAGTTCGGCCAGCGCCGCGTCGATGGCCGGCTCCCGCGGATTCTCCAGGGCATGGATCGCCTGCGCGACGTCCTCGCCGAGGGCGGCGAGGATCGCCAGATGCAGCGAGAAGCTCACCGTCAGGCTGCGGGTCGCGGCGAAGGCCTGCTCCGTGCCGCCATGGCCGATGAGAGAGGGTGCGGTGCGGGCGAGGAAGGAGCCGCCTTCGAGCGTGAAGCCGAAGGTTTCGTCATTGCCGCCGGTCTCCTCGAACCAGCGCAGCACCTCGGCGCTTTCCCCGGACTGCGAGGTGACGAAGACCGTGCGCCCGTCGAGGGCGAGCGGCGCGCCGAGCTGCTCGGAGAGCGGCAGGGCGATCGCCTCGATGCCGAGGCGGCGGTAGAGCGGCTCGACGGCGCGGCCGACGGCCTGCGAGCCGCCCATGCCGAGCAGCAGCAGCCGGCCGGTGCGCTTCAGGCTGGCGGCGGCCCTTTCGGCCATCGCGCCATTGTTGCGGAAGGAGGCGAGCGCATCGGCATGCTGGCGCGCCATTTCCCGATCGATCGCCCTGAGGCCTTCCGGCCGGGATACAGTCGTGTTCATCGTCATCCTTTCACACCGCCGCTGGTAAGGCCCGAGATCAGGGCCCGTTGCATGATGAGGCCGACAAGGACCGGCGGTAGCGCGGCAAGCACGCCAGCCGTCGCGATCAGCCCGTAGTCGGAAACCCGGCCGCCCGCGAGATCGGCGATTGCGACCGTCAGCGTGCGGGCGCGCTGGTCCGAGGTGAAGAGCAGCGCATAGAAGAACTCGTCCCAGCCGAGCAGGAAGGCGAAGAGCGCCGCGGTGGCGACGATCGGCATGGCGAGCGGCAGGGTGATGATGCGCAGCGTGGCAAGAAGGCTCGCCCCGTCCATCATCGCCGCCTGCTCGATCTCGCGCGGAATGCCGTCGAAGCCGGACTTCATCAGCCAGGTGGTGAAGGGCGCGAGGATGGTGAGGTAGACGAGCGCCAGGCCGAAGACCGAATTGAGCAGCCCGAAGGCGGCGAGCGCCATGTAGAGCGGCACCGCGAGCGCGACGGGCGGCAGCATGTAGGTGGCGATGACCAGCGAGAGCGACCAGCCGACCGAGGGCGTGCGCGAGACCGCCCAGCCGGCCGGCACGGCAAGCAGGACGGCGGCGACCGTCGCCATGCCCGCCACGAGGATGCTGTTGAGAAGCGAGGCGACGAAATTGGCGCCCGCGCTGTTCGGGATGGTCGACAGCAGCGTGGCATAGCGCGAGAAATCGACCGTGCCCGGCCACCAGCGAAGCGGGCGCGCCACGAGGTCGGCAGCCGGCGAAATGCTCATCACGAAGAGCCAGAAGATCGGCGCGACGATGACGGCGGCGAGCAGCAGCGCGGCGGCGTGGATGAGGATCGAGGCGAGAAGGCTGCGGCGTTCCATCAGGCGGCACTCCCCGCCGTGCGGCGCACGAGCATGCCGTAGCCGATCGCCAGCACCGTCACGATGAGGGTGACGACGAGGGCGAGCGAGGCGCCGGAGCCGGCGCGCTGGAAGGAGAAGGCCTCCTGGTAGACGAGAATCGACAGGGTGCGCGTCGAATTGGCCGGGCCGCCGCGCGTCATCACCCAGATGATGTCGAACACCTTGAAGGCCTCGATGGTGCGCAGCACCAGTGCCACCATCAGGGGGCCGGCGAGATAGGGCAGGATGACGAAGCGGAAGCGCGCGAAGGGGCCGGCGCCATCAACGAGCGAGGCGGAGGTGATGTCGCGCGGCACGGCTTGGAGGGCGGCGAGCGCGATGAGGGCGACGAGCGGAAAGTTCTTCCAGCAATCGGCGATGATCAGCGCCGTCATGGCGGTGCCGGGCTCGCCGAGCCAGGACCGGTAGCTGTCGAGAAGGCCGACCTGCGTCAGCGCCGCGTTCAGCGCGCCGTATTCCGGATTGTAGATGAGCCGCCAGAGCGTCGCGTTGACCACCGTCGGCAGCGCCCAGGGCAGGATCAGCAGCGCACGCAGCACGGTGCGGCCATAGAACCGCTGGTTCAAAAGCAGGGCGGCCAGAACGCCGATCACCATCTCCGCCGTCACGGAGACGACGGCAAACCAGGTCGTGGCGTAGAGCGCCCGCTGGAAATTGTTGTTAGACAGCATTTTCAGATAGTTGTCGAAGCCGACGAAAGCGCCGCCGGAACCGATCAGCTTGGCGTCCGTAAAGGAAAGCCGCACGGTATCGACCATCGGCCAGCCGATCACGGCGAGCATGATCACCAGCAGCGGCAGCATGAGAAGCCATGCCCGGGTCGTCATCCAGGTGCTGGACATAGCGTCCTCTTCATCGATTTCAGCAAGGGCGAGTGTGCGGGCGGCCGGCGCCGCCCGCAAGGCCGAACCTCAAAGGCCGCTGTTGTCCGCCGCCGACTTCAGCGCGTCCTCCGGCGTTGCCTGGTCGAGCAGGGCCTCCTGAATGGCCTGCTGGAGGGCGGTGGAGAGCTCCTGGTATTTCGGCGTGGTCGGCCGCGGATACATGGCGGCGAGGCCGAGCTTTGCGGCGGCGATCAGCTCTTCCTGGCCGGCGGTGACGGCGGCATCCTCGTAGGACGACGCCCAGATCGGCAGGCTGAGCTTGGCATAGGCGTTCTGCGTCTCCTGCGAGGTCATGTGCACGATATACTTCCAGGCCTCGTCCGGGCTCTTGCTGGTCGTGGTGATGCCGAGGCCCATCGAGCCGTTGACCGCCGAGACCTCGCTCTTGCCTTCGACGCCCGGCGCGGGCACGACGCCGACCTTGCCGGCGACCTTGCTGTCCGCTTCGCTATTGGCCATGTTGTACATATAGGTCCAGTTGAGCGCGAAGGCCGCCTCGCCGTTCTGGAAGACGTTGCGCACGTCCTCTTCGAGGAACTCCTTGGAGTTCGGGTTGGTGAGGCCGGACTTGTAGCTGTCGACCATGTATGTCAGCGCATCGAGACCGCCGCCCTCGGCAAAGGCCGGCTTGCCGTCCTTCAGGAATTCGCCGCCATAGGCGCTGACGAGCGTGGTGTAGTCGCAGATCGCCGCCTCGGCCTGCGACCAGCTCCAGGCGATCGGCGTGGCCAGCAGGCCCTTGTCCTTGATGATCTTCGCCTGCTCGTTCAGCTCGGCCCAGGTCTTGGGCGGCGCCGAGATGCCGGCTTTTTCGAGGATTTCCTTGTTGTAGAACAGGTATTTGGTGTCGAGGATCCACGGCATGCCGTAGGACTTGCCGTCATAGTCGACGGTCGTCCAGGCGCCCGGCAGCACGCCCTTCTTCATCTCGTCGGTGATGCGGGACGAGACGTCGACCAAAACGTTGTTCGCCGCATATTCGGCGGGCCAGATCACGTCGAAGAGCACGACGTCATAACCGCTGCCGGAGCCCTGGGCGAGCACGGTCTTGTCGTGCAGGCCCTCGTAGGGAACGAATTCCAGGTTCACCTTGATGTCGGGGTTCGCCTTGGTGAAGGCGTCCGTCATGGCGCGCACATCCGCCTCGCTATAGGCGGCCTGCGCCATGAAGAGTGCGTTGAGCGTCGTCTCCGCGAAGGCATGCGGGGCGGAAACGCCGGCAACCAGCGCCGCGCCGAGCAAGGTCTTCTTTATCGATTTCAACATGATTGCGTCCTCCTGTTTGGTTCATGCATCCGAAAGCGCCCTGCAGGCACCCCGGTCGTTGCGGGTTCATCGTCGGATCATGGCGGGAGACCCGCCGCCGTTCCCCGGAGCTCTTCGGCTCCTTATTAAGTCAAACTTCTTGACTTAAATGTTCTGTATTATTCAAATGGTGTCAAGAGGGGATGTCGATGAACGAACTGCGGACGATCCGCGCCAAGAGCGGGACCAACCAGGAAGGCACCAGCGCCCATAACCGGCGCGTCATCATCGAGGCCATCCGGCTGAACGGACCGCTGTCGCGCGCCGATCTCGCCCGCGCCACGCGGCTGACCAAGCAGACCATTTCCAATCTCGTCGAAGGCCTCGAAGCGGATGGCCTCGTCGCCTCGGAGGAGGTGGTGCGCGGCGGCCGGGGCCAGCCCTCGACCCCCTACCGGCTCGTGCCGGAGGGCGCCTTCGCGCTCGGCGTGCAGATCGATCGGCACCTGACGCGTCTCGTCGCCGTCGACCTGATGGGACAGGAGGTCGCCCGGGCGGTGGCCAACCTTCCGCCGGGCGGGCCGGTCGAGGGCTGCAAGCTGATCCTTCGCCTCATCGAGACGATGCGCGCCGACCTCACGCGGCGCATTCCCGAATCGGCGCACCGGCTGGCCGGGCTGGGCCTTGCCATGCCGGGGCCTTTCGGCCTTGCGCCCTCCGACGACGAGACCTGGATGATGGCCGAGTGGCAAGCCTTTCCGCTCGTCGAAACGCTGGCGGCCGGCACGGGGCTGGCCACCAGCCTGCAGAACGACGCGACCGCCTGCGCGGCGGCGGAGCGCATGAACGGCTCGGCCGACGGCCTCGACCACGCCGTCTGCATCTATTTCGGCTACGGCATCGGCGCCGGCCTCATCCTCGGCGGGGAACTCTATACGGGCAGCAACCGCAATGCCGGGGAGATCGGCATGGTGCTGTTCTCGCGCGGCGGCGCCCCGTCGCCGCTGGAGCATCGTTCGTCGCTCGCCTCGCTGTTCCAGCATCTCGGCCTCGATTCGGCGACCACGGAGGCCTATGCGGAGGTCGAGCGGCGGACGCTCGCGGACGACCCGCGCATCCTCGACTGGCTGGCGGGCGCGGCGGCCGACATGCGGCAGGCCGTGCACATGGTCGAGACCATCTTCGACCCGCAGACCGTCATCCTCTCCGGCAGCGCGCCGGAGCCGCTGGCAAAGCGGCTGTTCGACGCGATGTTCCCGCTCATCCCCTCCAATGCCGACCGGCCTGGCCGCACGTTGCCGCGCCTGCAACTCGGCATGATCGGCCCCTGGGCCGTCGCGCTGGGGGCGGCGGCCGAGCCGATCCGCCGCGCCTTCGACCCGCGCTTTTCCGCGATCCTAAAAACGGCGTCCTGAAGATTGCCTGTTTCGCAGGCAGCTTTCGCCCGCGCCGCGGCCAAAACGGCTGCATCTGCAGTTTATTTGCACGAGCGTACCGGAATCGCCGAATCAGACCTTCCCTGTGTTCCGGCAAAACCCTACTGGGATATCACTCGCGCAACCCGCGAGCTTCCCCGCGTCATTGGGAGCCAACCGTGGCGCTCGCTGCCCCGCTTCGTGCGGGGCCTCTTTTTTTCAGCCGCCGAAAAATCCGCCCGCTCAGGGGTGATGCAGCACGCTCATCCCGCCATCCACCGTCAGGCAGGTGGCGTTCATGAAGGGGCATTCGTCCGAGATCATGAAGAGCGCGGCCTTGGCGATCTCCTCCGGCGAGGCGATGCGCCCGCCGGGATGCAGCGTCATCGTCTGCGCTTCGGCGGCGACGGGATCGGGAAAGCTGTTCCAGTATTCCACGGCCTTCTGCGTGCGCACATAGCCGGGCGCCAGCGCATTCACGCGAACGCCCTGTCCGGCATATTCAAGGCCAAGGGCCTTGGTCATGCCGATCAATGCGTGTTTCGCCACCGGATAGGGGAAGGTGTGCGGGATGATGGTGAAGGCATGGGTCGAGGCGATGTTGAGGATGACGCCGCCGCCATCCTCGATCATGCCCGGCAGCACGGCCCTGCTGCAGTTCCACGCGCCCTTGAGGTTGATGTCGAAGCAGCGCTGCCAGTCGGCATCCGAAAGCGCCAGCGGCTCGAAGAAGACGTTGACGCCGGCATTGTTGACGAGCGCGTTCGGCCGGCCGATCTCGCCCGCTGCTGCAGCCACCGCCCGCGCGATGGCGTCGGCATCGGTGATATCGGCCGCCGCATGGCCGATCCGGCCGCCGTCGGCACGAAGCCGCCCGGCTTCCGCAGCAAGCAGGTCGCCGTCGCGGTCGATGAGGAAGAGGCTCGCCCCTTCGGCAAGGAAGCATTCGGCCATGGCAAGGCCGATGCCCTGCGCCGCGCCGGTGACGACGATCCGTTTTCCGTCAAGACGTCCAGCCATCTGCGTTCTCCTCACCACTCGGCCACGCTGCCGTCTTCATGACGCCAGACGGGATTGCGCCAGCGATGGCCTTCCTTCGCCCGCTCGATGACATAGGCCTCGTCCACCTCGATGCCGAGGCCCGGCCCCTGCGGGATCGACACGAAACCATCGGCGTAGTGGAACACCTCCTTGTTGGAGACGTAGTCGAGGATGTCGTTGCCCGTGTTGTAGTGGATGCCGAGGCTCTGTTCCTGGATGAAGGCATTGTAGGAGACGGCGTCCACCTGCAGGCAGGCGGCCAGCGCGATCGGACCCAGCGGGCAATGCGGCGCCAGCGCCACGTCATAGGCCTCCGCCATCGCCGCGATCTTGCGGCATTCCGTGATACCGCCGGCATGGGAAAGGTCCGGCTGGAGAATGTCGACATAGCCGTCCGACAGCACCGACTTGAAGTCCCAGCGCGAATAGAGCCGTTCCCCGAGCGCGATCGGCGTCGAGCAATGGTTGGCGATCTCCTTCAGCGCCTCACGGTTCTCCGACAGCACCGGCTCCTCGATGAACATCAGGTTGTAGGGCTGAAGTTCCCTGGCCAGTACCTTCGCCATCGGCCGGTGCACGCGGCCGTGGAAATCGACGCCGATGCCGACATGCGGGCCGATCGCCTCGCGGATGACGGCGATGGTCTCCACCGCCTTCTCCACCTTGTCCCAACTGTCGACGATCTGCATCTCCTCGCAGCCGTTGAGCTTGATCGCCTTGAAGCCGCGGGAAACGACCTCGCGGGCATTGTTGGCGACGTCGGATGGCCGGTCGCCGCCGATCCAGGAATAGACCTTGATCCGGTCGCGCACCTGGCCGCCGAGCAGGGCATGGACGGGTTGGCCATAGGCCTTGCCCTTGATGTCCCACAGCGCCTGGTCGATGCCGGCGAGCGCCGACATGTGCACGGCGCCGCCGCGATAGAAGCCGGCGCGGTACATGACCTGCCAATGATCCTCGATGAGCAGCGGGTTCTTGCCGATGAGGTAATCGGAGAGTTCGTGCACGGCCGCTTCCACCGTCAGCGCGCGGCCTTCCACGACAGGCTCGCCCCAGCCGACGATGCCCTCGTCCGTCTCCACCTTCAGGAACAGCCAGCGCGGCGGCACGATATAGGTCGTAAGCTTCGTGATCTTCATGGACAGACTCGTCTGGGAACAGGAAAGGATATGGATCAGGCGCCGGATGGCGCCGGATGGTTCTTGACGGCGATCGCGAGATCGCGCGCGGCCAGATCGAGCATCTGGAGCGAGCATTCGCGTGCCGCCGTCTTGTCGCGCAGGCGCAGCGCTTCCACGAGGCGCTTGTGGATCTCCACCGCCTCGTCGCAGGCCGCGGCCGCCTCGTTCGAGGCATGCAAGGAGAATTCCAGCGCCGCCTGGATGATGCTGGCAAGCTGCATGAAGATCTGGTTGTGGCTGGCCTTCAGCAGCGCGGCATGGAAGGCGACGTCGGCCTGCGTGAAGGCTTCGAGATCGCCCGCCGCATCGCGCATGCGCTCCCAGGCCCGCTCGATTTCCGCGACGTCCTGCACGGTCGCGCGCTCGGCAGCGAATTCGGCGGCGAAGGGCTCGATGGCGCGGCGCGCATCGAGCACGCAGGTGAGCAGATCGAGCTCGAAGATGCGCGGGCCGATCCATTCCAGCACCTGCTGGTCGAGGATGTTCCACTCCTCCTTGGGGCAGACCACCGTGCCGACCCGCGAGCGACCGCGCACCAAACCCTTGGATTCGAGAATCTTCAGCGATTCGCGGATGACGGTGCGGCTGACTCCGTAGCGCAGGCAAAGCTCGTTTTCCGTCGGCAGGAAACCGCCGATGGGAAAGACGTCGGCGCAAATATCCGAGGCGATCGCCCGCGTGACATTCTTCTGCACCCGGGGACGCCGCACGCCCCCCTCGCCATCGGGTCCGCCCGAGCGTTCGTCCTGTTCCTGCACGATCATTCTCCACCCCATTCCGTCCGCGATGCATATCCGGTTTCGCACCCGATGGCGACGGCCGGTCTCGCCTTGTTGCGGCGCCACTATCATACACTGATATTTCATTCATCATACAAAGGCAATTGACGAATATGATGAAAGACACTACACCAAGGCCCACTGCAGGCGCAGTTAACTTGGGAGAGAGACAATGGGCTTTATCAAAGCAGCCATCCTGGCTGGCACCGTCGCCGTATTCGCCGCAACCTCCGCCTATGCTGCCGACGTGAAGATCGGCTTCATCGTGAAGCAGCCGGAAGAACCTTGGTTCCAGGACGAATGGAAGTTCGCCGACATCGCGGCGCAGGAGAAGGGCTTCACCCTCGTCAAGATCGGCGCCGAGGACGGCGAGAAGGTCCAGTCGGCCATCGACAATCTCGGCGCGCAGGGCGCCCAGGGCTTCATCATCTGCACGCCCGACGTGAAACTCGGTCCCGGCATCGTCGCCAAGGCCGCCGCCAACGACCTCAAGCTGATGACCGTCGACGACCGCCTGGTCAACGCGGATGGCAGCCCGATCGAGGACGTGCCGCATATGGGCATCTCGGCCACCAAGATCGGCGAGGCCGTCGGCGAGACGATCGTCGAGGAGATCAAGAAGCGCGGCTGGGACATGAAGGACGTCGGCGCGATCCGCGTCTCCTACGACCAGCTGCCGACCGCCGTCGATCGCGTCGAAGGTGCGCTCTCGGTGCTGAAGGCCGCCGGCTTCCCGGAAGCCAACATCTTCGACGCCCCGCAGGCCAAGACCGACACGGAAGCGGCGCTCAACGCCTCCACCGTCGTGCTCAACAAGAATGCCGGCATCAAGCACTGGGTCGCCGTCGGCCTCAATGACGAAGCCGTGCTCGGCGCGGTGCGCGCCACCGAAAGCGTCGGCATTGCCGCCGACAGCATGATCGGCGTCGGCATCGGCGGCGCGGATTCGGCGATCAACGAGTTCAAGAAGCCCGCGGCCACCGGCTTCTTCGGCACCGTGATCATCTCGCCGAAGCGCCACGGCTACGAGACCGCGCTCAACATGTTCGAGTGGGTCGCCAACGGCAAGGAGCCGGAAAAGCTGATCCTGACCGCCGGCCAGGTCGCACTGCGCGACAATTACGAGCAGGTTCGCAAGGACCTCGGCATCGAATAATCATCCTCCCAGGATGATGTCAGCCCGGCGGCGCTCCGCCGCCGGGCCTCTTTTCGGGGCGGAGAGATGCAGGACTTCCTTCAATTCAAGGCGATATCCAAGGGATATCCCGGCGTGCAGGCGCTCGCCGACGTTTCCTTCTCGGTGAAGAAGGGCGCGGTGCACGGCCTGATGGGTGAAAACGGCGCGGGCAAGTCGACCCTCATCCGCGTGCTCTCGGGCGACCAGTCCGCCGATACCGGCGAAATCCTGATCGACGGCAAGGCGCAGAACTATCGCTCGGTGCGCGACGCCTTCGAGGCCGGCGTCATCGTCATCCACCAGGAATTGCAGCTCGTGCCCGAGCTGACGGTCGCCGAGAACCTCTGGCTCGGCCGCTTCCCCGGCAAGGCCGGCGTCATCGACCGCACGCGCCTCGTCGGCGTGGTGAAGCAGAAGCTCAAGGATATCGGCATCGACATCGATCCGGCCGCCAAGGTCGCCTCGTTGTCGATCGGCGAGCGCCAGATGGTCGAGATCGCCAAGGCCGTGATGGCCGATGCGCGCGTCATCGCCCTCGACGAGCCGACCTCCTCGCTCTCCTCGCGCGAAAGCGAAATCCTTTTCGCGCTGATCGATCGCCTGCGCGCCGAAGGCAAGATCATCCTCTACGTCTCGCACCGCCTCGACGAGATTTTTCGCCTGTGCGACAGTCTCACCGTATTGCGCGACGGCAAGCTTGCCGCCCACCATCCTGATATATCCAAGGTGACGCGCGATCAGATCATCTCCGAAATGGTCGGCCGCGAGATCGCCAATATCTGGGGTTTCCGCCCCCGCGAGCGCGGCGCCGTGCGGCTGGAGGTGAAGGACCTCGCCGGCCGCAAGCTGCGCACTCCGATCAGCTTTTCCGTGCGACAGGGCGAGATTCTCGGTTTCTTCGGCCTCATCGGCGCCGGCCGCAGCGAGATGGCGCGCCTTGTCTACGGCGCGGACAGCCGCTCGCAGGGCACGGTGAGCGTGGACGGCAAGGCCGTCGCGCCGGACAGCCCGCCGCAATCGATCCGCTCCGGCATCGTGCTCTGCCCGGAGGACCGCAAGTTCGACGGCATCGTGCAGGGTCGCAACATCGAGGAGAACATGGCGATCTCCTCGCGCCGGCATTTCTCCCCCTTCGGCATCCTCCAGCCGAAGAAGGAGGCCGAGCTTGCCGACCGCTTCATCGCCAGGCTGCGCGTGCGCACGCCCTCGCGCAAGCAGGAGATCGTCAACCTCTCGGGTGGCAACCAGCAGAAGGTCATTCTCGGCCGGTGGCTGTCCGAGCAGGGCGTCAAGGTCCTCATCATCGACGAGCCGACGCGCGGCATCGATGTCGGCGCCAAGTCGGAAATCTACGAGATCCTCTATGAGCTCGCCGGCCAGGGCATGGCGATCGTCGTCATCTCCAGCGAACTGCCCGAGGTGATGGGCATCACAGACCGCATCATGGTCATGTGCGAAGGCCGGGTCGCTGCGGATATCGAGCGGGCCGATTTCGACGAGCGCCGCATCCTCGCCGCTGCCCTTCCCGATGTAGCCAATGCCAGCGAACTCTCCAACCAGCAGGTCAAGTCCCGATGACGTCCTTGAAAAAACTCCTCCTCGGCGAACAGGGTCTGGTCGTCATCTTCGCCGTCGCCTTCGCCATCGTGGCCCTGACGGTGCCCAACTTCCTGACCGAGCGCAACATGCTCGGCCTGCTGCAGTCGGTCGTCACCATCGGCATCGTCGCCTGCACCATGATGTTCTGCCTCGCCTCGCGTGACTTCGACCTGTCGGTCGGCTCCACCGTCGCCTTTTCCGGCATGGTCGCCGTCATGGCCTCGAACGCCTCGGGCTCGATCCTCGTCGGCCTTGTCGCGGCGCTGATCTGCGGCGGCGCCGTCGGCCTCGTCAATGGCGTGGTGATCGCCCGCTTCCGCATCAATGCGCTGATCACGACGCTCGCCACCATGCAGATCGTGCGCGGCTTCGCGCTGATCGCCTCGGACGGCCGCGCCGTCGGCATCAACGATCCCGGCTTCTACCAGCTCGCCTTGTCGAAATTCCTCGGCATCCCGACGCCGATCTGGGTCATGGTCGTCTTCTTCATCGTCTTCGGCTTCGTGCTGAACCGCACCGTCTTCGGCAAGAACACGCTGGCGATCGGCGGCAATCCGGAAGCCTCGCGCCTTGCCGGCGTCAATGTCTCGAACATGCGCATCTGGATCTTCACGCTGCAGGGCCTCGTCTGCGCCGTCGCCGGCGTGCTGCTGGCCTCGCGCATCACCTCCGGCCAGCCGAATGCCGCGACGGGCCTCGAACTCTCGGTCATCTCGGCCTGCGTGCTTGGCGGCGTGTCGCTGGCCGGCGGGCGCGCGGCCATGACGGGCGTCATCGTCGGCGTGCTCATCATGGGCATCGCCGAGAACGTCATGAACCTCCTCAACATCCAGGCCTTCTACCAATATGTCGTGCGCGGCCTGATCCTGCTGCTCGCCGTGCTGCTCGACAACCTGCGCTCGGCCGCGGCCGGCCGGCGCACCTAGGCGGTCCCCAGCCAGGCAGCAACGCCAAGGCCGCCCCTTGCATGTCACCGAAGCAGGTTCGGTCGGGATCGAGCAGATCCCGGCCGTCCTTGCCGTCCGGCCGCGTGAAAGACCCAGTTTTGGGCAGCGCGCATATTGACTTTGCCCGGCTTGTCGCTTTCCATGAAGACTTGCTAATTTCGGGTGGACACGGCCATGACCAGGTTCGTAATAGCAAGGTGGACTTCCCTCGCGGCTCTCCTGTCGACGGCTGTTTTACTGAGCGGCTGCGAGACGAGTGCGGGTAAACCCACGGTCTGTACGGTCAAGGGCAAGCCGGCGCCGTGCAAAGTCGCCAAGAAGACGCAGATGGATACGTCGAGCGCCACGCGCGGGGCCAGGAATTATTGATCCTATCCCTTGATGCGGGACAGATCCGGTCTTCGGCCCGGTCATCCGCTGCCGGCAGGCGCTATGCCGAGGCGGTCCTGCGGGTCGCCGGGGATATCCACGCCTCTCCCCTGCTTGAACTGGAGCGGGAGGACGGACGCGACGTCATCCTTCCGACAAGCCGCAAGCTGTTCGACCGTGTCGCGACGCTGGCCGTCGCCGATTGCCTGGTCGGCGGCAGCGCCTTTCGCCGGCGGGCGATCCGAGAGCTGCTGAACGCCGCCGCCTTTGCCGACTGGAATCCTGCGCATTTCCTCGACACCGCCGAGATGACGGCCGGCATGGCGCTCGGCCTTTGCTGGACCCGCCCGCTGCTGACCCGCACCGAACACGACACGATCGTCACGGCAATTGTCGAAAAGGGGCTTTCTCCCGGCCTTGCCGCCGCCGCGGCCGGGGCGCCTTGGATGACGGTCTGCAACAACTGGAACATCGTCTGCTGCACCGGCATGATCGCCGGCGCCGCCGCGATGGACGACATCGACAAGGCTCTCTCACGGGATGCCCTGGCATGCTTCCTGCCGGCGTTGCAGCACGGGCTTTCCGCCTTCGGCACCGATGGTGGCTATGGAGAAGGTCCGGACTATTGGGAATATGCCACCCGCTACGCCGTACTCGCCCACGCCCTCCTCGACGGTCTCGGACTTGCAGTGGTTGTGCCAGCCGCGCTCGCGCGCACCTGGCGATACGGCCGCGATCTCACCGGCCCGAGCGGCCGGGTGTTCAATTTCGGCGACGCGACGGAGCGGCCGCGCCGCGCGCCCGTGCTCGGCTGGCTCGCCCACATCGCGGGCGACCCGGATGCCATGGCCTGGCAGCACGCCGCGCCCGGCGACCCGCACCCTTTCGACCTCCTGTGGTGCGCGCCGGAGACGGAGCCCCTGCCCAACGACGACGCACTCTCGGCCTATGAACCGGCGGGCCTTGCCGTACTGCGCGCCGGCACGACCTGGCTGGTGCTGAAAGGCGGGCGCAACGACGTCAACCACGCCCATCTCGACCTCGGCACCTTCGTGCTGGAAATGGCCGGCCGGCGTTTCGTCAGCGAACTCGGCCGGGAAAACTACGCCCTCCCCGGCTATTTCGAGCCCGAGCGGCGGTTCGGCTATTTTCGCACGCAGGCCGCGGCCCACAGCACCTTGCTGATCGATGGCACGCCGCAGTCGACCGCGGCCTTCGCACGGCTCCTCGGCACGGGACGGGAAGCTGGCCGTCGCTTTGCCGCCTATGCGATCGGCGATGACGGATGGCCGATCGGCTGGCGTCGCGGCGTCGTTCTTGAGGACCCGGGCACCGTCTTCATCGTCGATGAACTGGAGCAGGAGGGCGCTGCCACCCCGGCAAGCACCTGGCAGGCCTACACGGAAGCCTCGGCAGCGCTCGACGGCCCCCGTGCCCTGCTCACCCTCGACGGCGCGGACGTGGCGGCGGAGATCCTGGCGCCGGCCGGTCTCGGCTGGTCGTTCGAGCCCGCCCCTTCCCCCGCCGGCGAAAGCAGCAATGCCGCCTTCGGCCGGCTGTTCTTCGCCGTGCCCGCGGCCGCCGGAACGCAATCCGTCATTGTCCGGTTCGCCGCCGGCCGGTCTTCGCAATGGCATCCCTCCGCCATGGCCGACTGGCCGCTCGACGCCTGATCCCTCGCCCCCCGCATTTTCCGCCTGCCCTTCGTTGACAGCGTGCAATCCCGGCAATAGCCTTGATCCATCGGCGCTTTCAGGCCCGCCCCGGCGGGATCGAGGGGGAGGCGAAATGGGGATCTTCGGCTGGTTGCCGCACCGCGGCCCTAAGCCCGCCACACCGGACGACGCGCCGGAGCAAACCCTCGCCATCTACGCCTCTCAGCCCGCGCAGACCGCGATCATCGTCACGCTCATCGGCATCGAGGCCGAGCAGATTGACGAGATCATCGACGTGACCGCCCGCCGCTTCGGCAAGAAGCACAAGATCGTCTATCTCACCGACAGCCTCGACTTCATGCGGTTCCGAGACAGGAACGCCATCTTCGAATACTTGCCCTCCGCTCTCGAACAGAAGCTGCATGCCGCCGAGATCTGCTGGAACGCCTATCTCGCCAGGCGCTGGCGCCTCCTGCTGTCGAAATGGCAGCCGGTGCATGTCATCAGCTACGGCCGGAACATCGACGCCTTCCTTGCCGCAGCGCCCCCGATGACGGTGCGGACCGATCGATGAGCGCGGCCCTCGATGTCCTCTTCGTTGCGGATGTACGCTTCGAGGGAGGAACGTCGACCGCGCTCGCCGTCGAGATCCGCACGGCGGCGCGGGCGGGCCTGCGTACGGGGCTGCTCGCCATCAAGGGACCGCTGCTCGGCCTGCCCTTCCCCATGCATCCGGACCTGCGGCGCCTGATCGACGAGGGGCTGACCGAGCGCATCGACCCCGACATGCGCCTTCATGCCCGCCTCGTGCTGATCCACCATCCGACGATCATCGAGAACCGCCCGACGCGACCGCTGTCGATCACCTCGGACAAACTGCTGGTCGTCCTGCACCACCCGATGTACGACGGATGCGGCCGCCGGCAATACGATCTCGACCGCGTCGTCGCCCATGCCTGCGACGCCTTCGGCAGCGACGTGTTCCTGGCGCCGGTCAGCGCCGTCGTGCGCGACAGCCTTCCGCAGCGCCTGCCACCCTATGCGCACATGCTGGAGGAGGACTGGGGCAATCTCATCGACCTCGACGACTGGGCGGCGAAACCGGCCCGCCAGCCCGCCTATCCCGTCGTCATCGGGCGGCATTCGCGCCCCGACCCGCTGAAATGGCCGACCGCCGAGGAGGTGCTGCTCGCCTATCCGGCCGACGGCGCGCGGTTTCGCGTGCGCGCGCTCGGCGCCGATGCCTTCCTTGCGGAAAAATACGGCACGATCCCGCCCAACTGGGAGCTGGTGCCCTTCACCTGGGACGATGTCCCGGCCTTCCTCGGCACGCTCGATTTCTACGTCTATTTCCATGATCCGGCCTGGTCGGAGGCCTTCGGGCGGACGATCCTCGAAGCGCTCGCGACCGGCCTCGTCGTCATCCTGCCCCCGCATTTCGCGCTGCTGTTCGGCAAGGCCGCGGTCTATGGCGAGCCGGCCGATGTCGAGCGTCTCATCGACGGCTTCGTGCGCGATCCGGAGCGTTACCGGTCACAAAGCGAGCAGGCCCGCCGCTTCGTCGAGAACAACCACGACGCGGCGATCTACGCCGATCGCCTCGCTCGCATCATGGCGGCACCGGACAAGGCGGTAGCGCCGCAGGGCGGCGGGCTTTTCCCCGCCCTGCCGCAGCGCAACGTGCTCTTCGCCTCCAGCAACGGCATCGGCGTCGGGCACCTCGCCCAGCAGCTCGCCGTCGCGCAGCGGTTGCCGCCAGGCCTGACGCCGGTCTTCGCCACCATGTCCTATTCCATGAAGGCGGCCGTGCAGCAGGGTTATCAGGCGCATTTCCTGCCGCACCACCGCATCCTCGACGCCGACCCCGAGGACTGGAACACCTGTCTTGCCGAGGAACTGTTCGAGCTCATCGCCCATCTACGCCCCGCCGTCTTCGCCTATGATGCGACGGCGGTCTTCGAGGGCGTCACCCGGGCGCTCGGCGCGTTTCCCGATATCTTCAAGATCTGGGTGCGCCGGCCGCTCTGGCGGGAATCCCACCGGGTGTTCCTCGACTTCTCCGACCGCTTCGATGCGGTGATCGAACCGGGCGAATTGGCGGAGACCTTCGACCATGGCCCGACGGCGGCCTGCCGCAAGGAAACCTTCCTCGTGCCATCCGTCCTGCATCTCGATCCGGCCGAGCGCATGGCGCGCCAAAGCGCGCGCGCCGCCCTCGACCTGCCCGAGGGCATGACCGTCGTCGCCGTCCAGCTCGGCTCGGGCGCCAATTTCGACATGCGGGACCTACGCAATGCGCTGCTTGCCGAAGTGCTGCGCCGTCCCGACACGATCGCGCTCGAAATCCGCTCGCCGATCACGCCCGAGGCCGCCGGCCTCGAAAGGCTGGGCGAGCGGCACCGGGTCGTCGAGCTCTTCCCGAGCTTCCGCTTCAGCAACGCCTTCGACGCGGCGATCACGGCGGCGGGCTACAACACGTTCCACGAACAGGTGCTCGGCGCCATCCCGACGCTGTTCGTGCCCAACGAGGCCGACGAGATGGACCTGCAGGCGAGCCGCGCCCGCTGGGCGGAACTCACCGGCCGCGGCTGGCTGATGCGTCGCGACTACGACCTCGGCTTCGCCGCCGCCCATGTGGAGCGCCTGCTGGACCCCGTCGAGCGGGAGAACGTGGTGCGCCGCTGCCGGTCGATCGCCTGGACCAATGGCGCGCGGGACATCGCCCGCTATGTCGAGGACCACGCCCGCATCGTCCGGACCGACTGGGACATCACCAAACTCGGCAGCCTGTGAGGACGATGGTGGCCCGGCCAACCTGCAACATCTGCGGCAGTTCGGTCTTCGGGGATACCTATGGCGAGAAGGACAGCGCCTTCCTGCGCCGGAACGTGCGCTGCGAGGGCTGCGGCTCGCTGGAGCGTCACCGGCTGATCTTCGAGGTGCTGCGCCTGCGGGGCCTCCTGTCGGGAAACCGCCGCATCCTGCACCTTGCCCCAGAGGAGTGCCTCGCCACCCTTTTCCGAAGCCGCTTCGGCAGCCGCTATCTCGGCGCCGACATCGACCCGGGCCAGTTCCCCTTCGCCGTCACCCGCCTCGATCTCTGCCGCGATCTTCCGACCCTCGCGCCGGCCTCCTTCGACATCGTTCTGCACAACCATGTGCTCGAACATGTCGCCTGCGACTACCGCACCGTCGCCGCCGGCCTCCACCGGCTGGTGAAGCCCGGCGGCCTGCACATCTTCAGCATCCCCTTCCTCGAAGGCGGCTTCCGGGAGGCGCTGGACGGGCAGACCGGCGCCGAGCGCACGGCGCGCTTCGGCCAGGCGGATCACATGCGCATCTTCTCGCCGGGGGATCTCGCCGCCACGCTCGGCTCGGCCCTGCCGCTGCCCGCAGACTATGATGCAACCCGCCTCGTTCCGGCAGAACGGCTCCGCGCCATCAACGTGCCGGAAGCGGCCTGGCGCGGCTTCAACAACAATGCCGTCTTCCTCATCGAAAGGCAGGAGGACGGGCAGACCCTGGAGGCCCCGACCCCGGCAACGCAACCCGCCAGCCCCGCCCCCCGTCCCGCTCGCCCCGACGGCGTCCTGTTCGTCTCGGCGAACGGCATCGGCCAGGGCCATCTCACGCGCCAGCTCGCCGTCGCGCGCCGGCTGAAGCACCGCCCGTCCGCCTTCCTGACCATGAGCTACAGCGCCGCCATCGTGCGCGACCTCGGCTTTCCCGTGCATTTCGTGCCGCATCACGGCCTGACGGGCGAGGAACCCGCCGCCTGGAACGACCGTCTCGCCGCGGAAATCGGCCTGCTGCTCGAAGCCCACCACGCGACCACCCTCGTCTACGACGTCAACTTCGTCTTCGACGGGGTGATCAAGGCCCTCGGCGAGCATAGCGGCGTGCAGGCCGTCTGGATCCGACGCGGCATGTGGCCGGCCCACCATGCCGGCTATATCGGCGCCGGCGCGCATTTCCCCATCGTCGTCGAGCCGGGCGACTATGCCGGCGAATGCGACGGCGGGCCGACCGTGGCAGACCGGGCGAAGACCCGGCTGGTGCCGCCGATGCTGCTGATCGACCCGTCCGAGCGCCTGGAACGGGCCGCGGCCCGACAGGCGCTCGGCCTGCCACAGGAGGCGACCGTCATCCTCCTCGACCTCTCCCGCTCCGCCAATCCAGACCTCGCACGCCTTCACGCCCGCCTGCTGGACGATCTTCTCGCCCGGCCGGACCTGCATGTGGTGGAATTGCAGTCGCCGCTGACCGGAAGCACCGCCGCACGCCATCCCGAACGGCACCACCGGGTCACGCTCCACCCGGCCTATGCCAATAGCCGCGCCTGGGATGCGGCCATCGTGCGGGCGGGCTACAACACCTTCCACGAAAACATCGCCGGCGGCATTCCGACCCTCTTCGTGCCGGACGAAAGCCCGGACATGGACCGCCAGGTCGACCGGGCCCGCTGGGCCGAGAGCCGCGGCGCTGCCTTGCTGCACCGGATCGGCGACGGGGAAGCGCAACGCGCCGCCGCCCTCGACCGATTGCTTCGCCTTGACATTCGCGCCGGGCTGACCGCCTCTTGCGCCGCCATCGCCGGCGCCGGGGATGGCTGGCGGAACGGCGCGGAAACGCTGGCGCGCATGCTGGAAGGCAGTTTCGACGAGGGCGGCGTAGAATAACACCAGGCCCCATCCCGTCTTGTCCAGTATCGGGCCACGGGACTATGCTAACGTCCCGCCGGGATCTTCATGGGGTGGCGATGCTCATGCAAAGATTGTTTCTCTGTCTCGCGCTTCTTCTTTCGATGGCGACCGCGGCCTTCGCCGCCGGGGACAACCGCGTCGCGCTGGTGATCGGCAACGGCAAATATGCCGATCTTCCGCACCTGCCCAATGCGCAGAGCGATGCGAAGCTGATGGAGAAGGCGCTTTCCGCGGCGGGCTTCAAGATCGTCTCGGTCATCGACGGCGACCGCCAGCAGATGGTCCGCGCGATGAAGAGCCTGGCCGAGGCATTGACGCCGGAAACCAATGTCGTCGTCTATTATGCCGGCCACGGCATCCAGTTCGCCGACGAGAACTACCTGATCCCGACGGACAGCCAGCTCACCTCCTCCTCCGACCTGCCGCTCGAAGCCTTCAGCCTGAAGATGATCACCGAGCAGATCGAGCGCGTGCGCCCGCGCATCGCCGTGTTCATCATCGATGCCTGCCGCAACAATCCCCTGGAGACGAGCCGCTCGGCGGGCGCGGCGGCCAATGACGGCGCCACGCGCGGCCTTGCGCGCGCCACCGGCCCGCTCGGCACCTTCATCGCCTTCGCCACGGCGCCGGGAAAGGTCGCGACGGACGGCACGAAGGGCAACAGCCCCTTCACGCGGGCGCTTGCCGACTTCATCACCGCGCCGGGCCTGCCCATCGAGCAGGTCTTCAAGCGGGTGCGCGAGCGCGTGGTCGAGGAGACCGGCGGCGAGCAGGTGCCGTGGGACAATTCCTCGCTGACCAAGGACTTCTTCTTCACCGAAGCCCTGCCGGACGTGCCGAAATTCTCCGCGGAAGCGACGAAGGATGCGGAAGCCTGGCAGGCCGCATCCGATGGCGATACGACCGCAAGCTACCAGTCCTATCTTGCCGCCTTCCCGCAAGGCCTCTTCGCCGACATCGCCGAAATGCGCGTCGAAGCGCTGGCGGAGGCGAACAGGCCGAAGGAGGAGAAGGAACAGGAGGTGGCGGCCCTGCCGGTCGACCGCAGCATCAATGCCGCCGAGGACCTCCTGATGTGGAACGGCATCCAGGCGAACGGCACCGCCGACCAGTATCGCGGCTATCTCGAAAAATTCCCCGAGGGCGTCTTCGCCAAACTCGCCCGGCTGCGGCTGGAAGATGCGACGAAGGGCTCCGACGAGACCGTGCCGGCGATCTCCGGCCGCGTGACGGCGAACTATGAGGAATTCGCCCAGAACCCGCTCTACCCCGAGATCACCGATTGCGACCGCGAGGCCGGCCATGTGCAGGAGATCGCGGACCCCGCCGTCGGCGTCTATTTCAAGCAGATCAGGCCGGAAACCGCGGTCCCGGCCTGCATGACGGCACTGAAGCAGTTTCCCGACAGCCTGCGCATCCTGATGAACTACGGCCGCGCCATCGATGCCGCCGGCCGGCATGACGAGGCGCGGGAAATCTACCGCACCGGCGCCAGCGCCGGCTTTCCGATCGCCTACCGCTCGCTGGGGGACGTCTATCGCGACGGCCGCGGCATCGAGAAGAACCTGACGGAAGCCCGCTACTGGTATGTGCTGGGGGCGGCGAAGAAGAACGTCTTTGCCGAATTCAACCTCGCCCTGATCTACGAGAACGGCCTCGGCGTGACGGCCGATCCACAGAAGGCGGCCTACTGGCTCTGGCGCGCGGCCAAGCAGGGATTCGCGCCGGCCATGGAGAAGCTCTCGGCCTATTATCTCGACGGCAAGGCCGTGCCGAAGGACGTCGCCCAGGCGGAGATCCTGCTGACGGGCGCGGCGGAGATGGGCCATATCTATGCCGAGCTCCGGCTCGGCGACCTCTATCTCGACGGCAGCGCCCTGAAGAAGGACCCCGCTGCGGGCGCGCAGTGGATCTCGAAGGCGGCCCGGCAGGGCTACAACGAGGCGCAGTTCCGCCTTGCCACGCTCTATCTCGACGGCAACGGCCTCAAGAAGGATGCCGGGCAGGCGCTCAACTGGTTCACGCTGGCAAAGGCCAACGGCGTCGAGCGGGCGGGCGAGATGGTGGCGACGCTCGGCGAAAAGCTCGGCGGCAAGGCGGTCAGGAACGCCGAAAAATTCGCCGCCGACTTCCAGCCCGTCGCCGTCAAGTAGGCGGCAGGTAGAGAGGGTCTTCAGGGGCGTTTGCCTACGAGGCGAGGGAGTAGCGGGTGCGCATCGTGCGCGCGTCCCGGCCGTCGATGCGGATCGCGCCTTGCTCGGCCAGCGCGTTCAACTCCCGCAGCACGAGGGCATGGGCGAGGCCGAGGCGGCGGGCGAAGGTGCGGCTGTCGCTTGCGACGCCCGTGCGCACCGCCGCAAAGAGCGCGGCCTGGATGCCCGTCAGCCGCGGATCCTCGCCCTGCAACCGGGCGACGAGCGCCAGGAAATCCCCGGCCTCCTCCGCTTCGCCGCTCACGCGGCCTCGCGCTTGCGGAACGAGACCATGATCGACTTGGAGGTCGGCGTATCGCTTTGCTCGCCGGCGCTGGAGAGCGGCACCAGCACGTTCAGTTCCGGATAGTAGCCGGCAATGCTGCCGCGCGGGACATCGTAGGGCACGAAACGGAAGTCGCACGCCACGCGCTCGATCCCGTCGTCATGCGCGCCGATGACGTCCACCCGGTCGCCGGCCTCCGCCGCCATCGCCTTCAGGTCCTCGGGATGGATGAAGATGACCTGCCGTTCGCCGTAGACGCCGCGATAGCGGTCGTCGAGGCCGTAGACGGTCGTGTTGTACTGATCGTGCGAGCGGAACGTCTGCAGCGCGAAACGCCCGCCGGCCTTGCGCGCCCGCTGGTGCACGGTCTCCTCCGGCAGCGGGCCGAAGAAGAAGGTGGCCTTGCCGGCCGGCGTATCCCATTCCCGGTGCGCGGCGGCATTGCGCAGGAGGAAGCCGCGCGGCTTGCGCAGCCGCGTGTTGTAATCCGCAAAGCCCGGAATGGTCGCCTCGATATGGTCGCGGATGCGGTCATAGTCCTCCGCAAGCGCGCTCCAGCGCACGATGCCGCTGCCGACCGTCGCCTCGGCGATGCCGGCGATGATCGCCACTTCCGAGAGCAGATGCGGCGAGGCGGGCCGGTTGATGCCGGCCGAGCCATGCACCATGCTCATCGAATCCTCGACGCTGATCAGTTGCGAATTGCCGTTGGGCGCAAGGTCCATCTCCGTGCGGCCGAGGCAGGGCAGGATGAAGGACACCTCCCCCGGCATCAGGTGCGAGTGATTGGGCTTCGTGGCGATGTTCACCGTCAGCTTGAGGCGGCGCAGCGCCGTTTCCACCAGCGCGCTGTCCGGCGTCGCGCGGGCGAAATTGCCGCCGAGGCCGATGAAGGCTTCCGCCGAACCATCCAGCATGGCGCCGATGGCCGACAGCACATTGTGCCCGTGCCTGCGCGGCGGGGAAAAGCCGAACTCGCGCTCCAGCGCATCGAGGAAGGCTTCAGGCGGCTTCTCGTTGATGCCGACCGTGCGGTCGCCCTGCACGTTGGAATGGCCGCGCACCGGGCAGAGGCCCGCCCCCGGGCGGCCGATATTGCCGCGCAGGAACATGAAGTTGGCGATCTCGCGGATCGTCGCGACGGAATGCACATGCTGCGTCACGCCCATCGCCCAGGTGCAGATGACGCGCTCGGCCTGCATGTAGACCGCCGCCGCGCGCTCGATCTCGGACCGCGTCAGGCCGGACTGGTCCTCGATCTCGGCCCAGCCGGTCGCCTCGACCGCGGCACGGTAGGCGGCAAAATCCACGCAATGTTCGGCAAGGAAGGCATGGTCGAGCACCGGCGGCAGACCGGCCGCCACCGCCGCATCCTCCGCCGCGAGCACCGCCTTCGCCATGCCCCGCACGGCCGCCATGTCGCCGCCGAGCTGCGGCTGGAAATAGTGGCTGGCAATGTCGGTCGAGCCGCCGCGCAGCATCTCGATCTTGTCCTGCGGGTCGGAGAAACGCTCCAGGCCGCGCTCGCGGATCGGATTGAAGACGACGATGCGCGCGCCGCGCAATGCCGCCCGGCGCAGGTCGCCCAGCATGCGCGGATGATTGGTGCCGGGGTTCTGGCCGATCACGAAGATCGCATCCGCCGCCTCGAAGTCCTCGAGCAGCACCGTGCCCTTGCCGACGCCGATCGCCTGGCGCAGCGCCACGCCGCTCGCCTCGTGGCACATGTTCGAGCAATCGGGAAAATTGTTCGTGCCGTAGAGGCGCACGAAGAGCTGGTAGAGATAGGCCGCCTCGTTGCTGGCGCGGCCGGACGTGTAGAATTCCGCGCGATCGGGATTGTCGAGGCTCTTCAGGATGTTGCCGATTTCCCTGAAAGCATCGTCCCAGGCGACCGGCAGATAACGGTCGCTCGCCGCGTCATAGCGCATCGGATGGGTGAGACGGCCGTGGAGCTCCAGCTCGTAGTCGGTCAGCTCGCGCAGTTCCGAGACGGTATGGGCGGCGAAGAAGGCGGGCGAGGCGCGCTTTTCCGTCGCCTCCCAGGCGACCGCCTTCACGCCGTTCTCGCAGAATTCGAAGGAGGAGCCGTGCTCGGGATCACCCCAGGCGCAGCCCGGGCAATCGAACCCGTCCGGCTGGTTCGCCTTCAGCATAGTCATGGCGCCCGACAGCGGCGTGCCGCTCTCCAGAAGCCTTTTGCCACAGCTCTTCAACGCCCCCCAGCCACCGGCCGCGGAGGATTTCTTTCCGATGAAACGCGTATCCATGGGTCATGGTATTTGCCATTCGTCAGGATTGATCAAGGGGCCAGTTCGAATGGCTTGATAGAGAATCCCTATCAATGCCGGCCGCGTGAGAACCTGGTGGGCGGCGGGACGGCGCCGCCTCGCCGCCCCTGTCTTTCGGCCGTCGCCGAAACCGGCTGGACCCAGCCGGAACATACATCCCGGAGGCGTTCCAAGGCCTCTTCCGGCCTCTTTGCGGGTGCTCCATGCCGCCCGTGAAACGGCCTGCGGAGGAGCCTCTTCCTCCGCCGTCCTGCGCGCGAAAACACCTCGCTATCCCGCGGAAATCCCGGCTTTCCGGCCCGGCCTGCAGGTACAGGTTCAGGCAAGCTCGCCGCTGTATCGAAAATCAGCCGAATGGTGAATTTGCTGTTCTTCCGATTCCATACTTCAGGACTTTGCCCATGACGTCGATCGTACCCTCCCTGAGCATCGCCCAGATCAAGCAACTCTCCATTTCCGCGATCCTGGCCTGGACGACCGAGGACGTCGCTTCGCTCTCCACCAGCCAGCTCAACGCCTTCTCCGCCAAGCAGATCGCGGCGCTGGAGGTGGAGGACATCGAGGTTCTCAACACGCGGCAACTGAGCGCCATCTCGCAGAGCGCCATCATCGGCCTGTCGCTCGACCAGCTCGGCGCCCTCGACAAATATGCCATCGAAAGCCTGGCGCCCTCCCAGGTCGCCGCCCTCACCACGTCCCAGGTGAAGGGCCTGTCGTCGGAGCAGGCGGAGGCGTTGACGGTCTCGCAGGTCCGCATGCTGAGCGCCGCGCAGCTTGCCGCCCTCGACCCGGAGGATATCGCGACCTTCTCCACCGACGACATGGCGGCCATCAGCTACAAGGCCGTGCAGCTCCTGCGCACTGCGGCCATCGCCGCCCTTTCGCCCGAGCAGATCGGCGCCCTGACGCCGCTCGCCATCGCCGGCTTCACGCCCGCCCAGACCACCGCGCTGACCCCGGAGCAGATCGCAGCGCTCACGACGGCACAGGTCGCGCTCCTCAAGCCGGCACAGATCGCGGCACTCAGCGCCCAGGCGGTCGCCGCCTTCGGCGAGGCCCAGATCGCCGCGCTCAGCACCAGCGCCCTGACCGGCCTCAAGCCGACCCAGATCAACGCGATGAGCACCGCGCAGATCGAGGCGCTGACCCCGACGCAGGTCCGCGCGCTCAGCGGCCAGCAGCTCACGGCCATGGGATCGTCCGGCCTTGCCACCTTCTCCAGCCAGGATATCGCCGCGATCTCCAGCCGCGCGATCCCCGCCCTCGGCATCGGCGTCATCGCGGCGCTTTCCGCCGAGCAGATCGAGGCCCTCAGTCCGTCCGCCATCCAGGCCCTGACGGTGATGCAGGTCAACGCCCTCCGTCCCGACCAGATCGGGCTCTTCTCCTCCGCCCAGGTGCGCGGGATGAACATGGCGCAGATCGGCGCGCTCGGCGCCGACGACATCGCAGCGCTCTCCAGCGACGCCCTTGCCGCCATCAGCAATGCCGCGCTGAAGGGGCTCAACACCACCGCCATCGCCGCCCTTTCGCAGGAGCAGATCGAGGCGCTGTCGACGAGCCAGATCAACGCGCTTTCCGCAAAGCAGATCGCCGCGCTCGGCGCCGCCGGCATCGCCGTGTTCTCCACGCTCCAGATCGCCGCCGTCAGCAGCAGCGCCGTTCCCGGCCTGACGACCGTCCAGATCGCCGCCCTCGATCTCGACCAGGTCGAGGCGTTCTCTCCGCTGCAGGCCAAGGCGCTCACCGCGGCACAGATCGCCGCGCTCGAGGCCGACGACCTCGCGGTGTTCTCGGCCGCCGACATCGCCGCCCTCTCGGCAAGCGCGGTGGCCGGCCTCACCACCGACACGATCGCCAGCTTCTCCACCGACCAGATCGCCGCGCTCAACGTGAAGTCGATCCCCGGCCTCACGACGCAGCAGATCGCCGCCCTCGACGCCGCGCAGGCCGAGGCGTTCACCGTCGCACAGGTCAAGGCGCTGACGGCCCGGCAGGTCGGCGTCGTCTCTCCCGAGGCGCTGGAAACCTTCTCCACCGCCGATATCGCCGCCCTTTCGGTCAGCGCGCTTGCCAGCCTCGGCAGCGACGCCATCGCCAGCCTCTCCCCCGAGCAGATCGCTGCGCTGACGACCGGCCAGATCGCGGCCCTCAAGTCATCGCAGCTCGCCGCGCTCACCACCGAGCAGGTCGAGGCCTTCACCCCCAGCCAGGTCCGCGTCATGAGCGCCGCCCAGCTCGCCGCGCTGGCGCCGGACGCGGTCGCCACCTTCTCGACCGCGGACATGGCGGCGATCAGCAACCGCGGCATTTCCGGCCTCAGCACCGCCGCGATCGCGACCCTTTCCACCGAGCAGATCGCCGCCCTCAGCGCCAGCGCGCTCGGCAGCCTGACGGGCACGCAGATCCGCGCCCTCGACGCGGAGCAGATCGAGGCGCTGTCTACGGCCCAGGTCGCGGCCCTCGGCGCAACGCAGATCGCAGCCCTCGGCCCCGAGGACATGGCTGTTCTCACCGAGGCGCATATCGCCGCGATCAACGCCAAGGCCATATCCGGCCTCAACAGCGAGGCCATCGCCGCGCTCTCCACCGACCAGATCGCCGCCCTCGGCACCAGCGCCATCGCCGCCCTGAAGGCCACGCAGATCGCCGCCCTTTCCCCCGAGCAGGTCGAGGCCTTCTCACCCGTGCAGGTCCGCGTGCTCAGCGCGCAGCAGATCGCGGCCCTCGGCGCGGATGATCTTGCCACCTTCTCCACGGAGGACATGGCGGCGATCAACGCCAAGGCGATGCAGGGCATCACCTCCGATGCCTTTACCGGGCTTTCGGACGAACAGGTCGGCGCACTCTCGACCGCGCAGATCGCCGGCCTCACCGCCAAGCAGTTCTCCACGATGGACGGCGCGTTCCTCGCCTTGCTCACCACCGACCAGATCGCGGCCCTCAGCGCCAGCGTCATCGCCATTCTCTCGCCCGGCCAGATCGAGGCGCTGAGCGCGGAGCAGATCGAGGCCCTCACCCCGGCGCAGGTCAAGGTGCTGACCGCCAACCAGCTTTCCGCATTGACCGCGGAAGACATCGCCACCTTCTCCAGCGCCGACCTCGCGGCGATCAGCAGCCGGGCGATTTCCGGGCTCGACACCGACGTCCTGTCCGGTCTTTCGGCCAGCCAGATCGCCGCCCTCGACCGCTATACGATCGCGGGCATGAGCGCCCGGCAGATCGAGGCCCTCTCCTCCGCCCAGATCGCCGCGCTCACCACCGGGCAGATCGCCAGCCTCACGCCCACCCAGGCCGGCGCCCTCGAGGCGGAAGACATCCGCGCGCTTTCGACCGCCCAGATCGCCGCCCTTTCTTTCCGGGCCATTTCCGGCCTTGGCGCGGGAACCGTCACCGCGCTCTCCTCCGATCAACTCGCCGCCCTCAGCACGAGCAGCATGACGGGCCTCACCAGCAGCCAGCTCGATGCGCTGACCTCCGCACAGGTGAGCCAGCTTTCCACCGCACAGCTCCGGGCCCTCAGCGCCGCGCAGCTCGCCGGGCTTTCCGACGATATCGATGTGCTCTCCACCGCGCAGATCGCCAGCCTCAACCCGGCTTCGATCAGCGGCCTCACCACGGGCCAGATGGCGTCGCTCTCTGCCGACCAGGTCGCAGCCCTGACGACGGCGCAGATCGCAGGGCTCAACGCCGGACAGGTCGGCGCGCTCAGCGTCGCCGACATCGCTTCGCTGACGACCGCGCAGATCAATGCGCTCAGCGGGGTCGGCATTTCCGGCCTGACCGCAAGCCAGATGGCGGCGCTGACCACGGCCCAGATCAACGCCCTCAACAACCGCCAGATGGCGGCATTGTCCTCCGCGCAGATCGCGGCGCTCGGAACCGACAAGGTCGCAGCGCTCACCACGGCGCAGATCGCCGCCCTCAATGCCGGCAGCATCGCGGGCTTCACCTCCCAGCAACTCGCGGCCCTCAGCACCGCCCAGGCCGAAGCCCTGACAAGCGCGCAGGTCGGCTCCCTCAAATCCGACCAGATCAGCGAACTCGGCACCGACGACATCGCCACCTTCTCGCTGAAGGATATCGGCATGATCAGCTCCAGCGCCGTCGCCGGCCTGTCGCCGGCGGTGCTCGCCGCGCTCTCGACCGCACAGATCGCCGCCTTCAGCACCGCCGCCATCGGCGCGATGAGCGCCCAGCAGCTCGCCGCGCTTTCCACCGCGCAGGCCGAGGCGCTGACCAGCCAGCAGGTCGCCGCTCTGAACTCCACCCAACTCAGCGCCTTCGGTGCCGATGACCTCGCCACCTTCTCGACGCGGGATATCGCGGCGATCGGCTCGAACGCCATTGCCGGCCTCTCCACCGAAACGCTCGCGGCCCTTTCGACCGCCCAGATCGCCGCCTTCAGCGCCGCCGGCATCGGCGGCATGACGGCACGGCAGTTCGAGGCGCTCAGCGTCGCCCAGGCCGAGGCGCTCACCAGCACCCAGATCGGCGCGATGAACTCGGCACAGCTTGCGGCACTCGGGGCAGACGATATCGCCACCTTCTCGACCCGCGAGATCGCCGCCATCGGCGCAAACGCCGTTTCCGGCCTTTCGACGGCCGCGATTGCCAACCTCTCCACGGCGCAGATCGCCGCCCTCAGCACCGCCGCCATCGGCGGCCTTGCGACCCGGCAGATCCAGGCCTTCACCAGCGCCCAGCTCGGCGCCCTGTCGTCCGCCCAGGTCCGCGCGCTCGATGCCCGGCAGATCGCGATGCTCGGCACGGAGTATATCGCCGGGCTCTCGACGGATCAGGTCGCCGCCCTCAGCACGGCCGCCATTGCCGGCCTTTCCACCGACCAGATCGCGGCGCTCTCCACCGCCCAGGCCGAGGCGCTGACCAGCCAGCAGGTCGGCGCCCTCACCTCGCGCCAGATCGCGGCCCTCGACCTCGAAGACCTCGACACGTTCTCTGTCGCCGACATGGCGGCGATCAGCTCCAGCGCCATGTCGGGCCTGTCGACCGACATGCTCGCCTCGCTGAGGACGAGCCAGATCGCCGCCCTCGGCCCGGCCGGCCTTGCCGGCATGACGAGCAGCCAGATCGCCGCCCTTTCCACCGACCAGGTTGGCGCGCTCACCACGGCCCAGCTTGCCGCCCTCGGCTCGCGGCAGACCGCGGCGCTCAGCACGGACGACATCGCCGCCCTTTCGCCGGCGCAGATCGCCGCCCTCGGCTCGGCCGGCGTCGCCGGCCTCACCACGAGCCAGATCGCCGCTCTTTCCACCGGCCAGGCCGAAGCGCTGACCAGCACCCAGATCGCCGCGCTCAGCTCCACCCAGATCGCCGCCTTCGGCGCCGATACGCTGGGAACCTTCACTAACGCCGAGATGGCCGTGATCACCTCCGGCGCGGTCTCCGGCCTGTCGCCGGCGACCATCGCCGCCCTGACGACGGCCCAGATCGCCGCGCTGAACGGCGCGGGCCTGACATCCACGCAGATCAATGCCTTCAGCAGCGACCAACTGGAGGCGCTAACCAAGACCCAGCTCGCCGCCTTCGGCTCGGCGCAGGTCGGCGCGCTCGGCACGGACGACATCGCCGTGCTTTCGCCCGAGCAGATCGCCGCCCTCGGCACCGCCGGCATCGCCGCCCTCTCCACCGCGCAGATCGCGGCGCTTTCCAGCAGCCAGGCCGAGGCTTTGACCAGCAAACAGGTCGCCGTGCTGAATTCACACCAGATCGCGGCGCTGGAGGCCGAGGACCTCGAGCTGTTCTCGACCGCCGATCTCGCCGCGATCAATTCGCGGGCCATTTCGGGCCTGTCGACGGCGATGCTCGCCACGCTCAGCCCCGAGCAGATCGCCGCCTTCAGCCCCTCCGGCATTTCCGGCCTGTCGAGCGCGCAGATCGGGGCGCTTACCGCCGATCAGGTCGAGGCGCTGACGAGCGCCCAGGTGGGCGCCCTGACCTCGCAGCAGATCGCCGCGCTCGATGCGGACGATCTCGCGCTGTTCTCGACGGCCGACATGGCCGCGATCGGCTCCAGCGCGATTGCCGGCCTGTCGCCGGCCGTGCTCGCCGGCTTCTCGGCCAGCCAGATCGCCGCGCTCAGCGCCGCCGGGATCGGCGGGCTCACCACCAGCCAGGTCGCCGCCCTGACGTCGGCGCAGGTCGCCGGCCTTTCCACCCAGCAGCTTGGTGCGCTCAGCTCGAAACAGGTGGCCGCGCTCGATGCCATCGACGTCAGCGCGCTGACACCCGCCCAGATCGCGGCGCTCAGCACGAGCGGCGTTGCCGGGCTCACCAGCACGCAGACCGCCGGCCTGACGCTGGAACAGGTCGAGGCCCTCACCACGAGCCAGATCGCCGCTCTCGGTTCGTCGGCCCTTGCCGGCCTTTCGACCGAAGCGCTCGACACGTTCTCGCACGGCAAGCTCGCCGCCATCAGCGCCAGCGCGATCAAGGGCCTGCCGCCGGGCTACATGGCAACGCTCTCCGAGAGCGAGATCGCCGCCCTCAGCACGGCGGCGATCACCGGCCTCAGCAGCGCCCAGATCGCCGCGCTCAGCACCGCGCAGGTGGAAGCCTTCTCGCTTGCCCAGATCGGCGCGCTGAGCCTGCCGGGCATTGCCGGCCTCACCTCCGCGCAAATGCAGACCATCTCCACCGAGGAGCTGGCGGCGATCGGCACGGCGGCCATCCGCGGGCTTTCGAGCGGCACGATCGGCGCGCTGTCGACGGCCTCGATCGCCGCCCTGTCGACGGCCCAGGTCGCCGCCCTCACCTATGGCCAGATGTCGGCGCTCGGTCCCCAGCAGGTGGGGGCGCTCTCGTCCGACCAGATCGGTGCCCTGACGGCGACGCAGGCCGCGGCCCTCGGGGCCGACGATCTCGCCACCTTCTCGACCGAGGACATCATCTCGCTGAGTTCGAACGCGATTTCCGGCCTCAGCACGGCAACGCTCGCCGGTCTTACGCCCGAGCAGGCCGCCGCCTTCACGCCCGGCCAGCTTGCCGCCATGACCTCCGCGCAGATCAATGCCCTGCCGCAGGGCGGCGGTGCGGGCGTGCAGAGCTTCGCCTTCTCCGCCATGGGCGGCGAACCGGCACCGGTCGCGGAAGACACCGGAACAGGCGAGCCGCAGGCCGAGAGCGACGCGCAATCCGAGATCGCGTCGATCATCTCGTCCTACCTCGCGGTCTGACCGATCTGCCGGACCTGAAAACGCGTTCGCCCCGGCAAGCCGGGGCGAAATGCATTTCCACCGACTGTTCGGGTCGCTGCGGTGGCCTTGACGGCCTTCGTCGCGCGGATTCGCGCTCTCTCCTCGCCGGAGCTTTTGGGGATCACGTCAGCTCAACGCCATGATAGGTCTTCAGCCGCGCCCGAACGGCGGCGATCTCATCGGCGCGGCGGGCCGCGTCCCAGCCGAGCGCCTCGCTTGCCTGGAGGGCGAGCGCCTCGACCAGCCGGGCCGTCAGGCGGCCGGTCACGGCCAGCGTCGTGCGGCGGAAGGCAAGGTCAGCAAGGGAACCGACCTGCTCGTGGCGCAGCAGATAGTCCATCTCGCCGGTGCTGTAGTCCGCAGCGTCGGGAAGCGGCGCATCGGCGGGAAACGCCGCGACATGCGCCGCGACGATCCGCGCCGTCGTGCCGTAGTGCGCGAAAAGGTCCGCGATGCGCTTTTCCGCAAGCCCCGTTTCCTGCGCGAGACCGGAGATCCACGCCTGCCTTGCCGCCTCGGTCTTCGGGTAATCGCGCCCGCCGCCGATGGCGAGGTCGCGGGTGGAGACCCTGCGGCTGGCGGACAGGCGCTTCAGCAGCATGTCCGCCACTTCTTCCGCATAACCGCGGAAGGTCGTCCACTTGCCGCCGACGAGCGAATAGACCGGATAGGGCCGGCTGGCGGTAGGTTCGAGGATCGGCGTCGCGTGGTCACGGGTGATGAGGCCCGGATCCTTCGCATCGGAGGCCGGCAGCGGACGGATGCCGCTATAGACATAGACGATCTGGTCGCGGGAAAAGCGAAGCTTCGGCAGGAGCCTGCGCAGGCTTTCGAGCAGGTATTCCACCTCGTCGGGCTCGCAGCGCACCGTGTCGGGATCGGCGGCCTTGATATCGGTGGAGCCGGCAAGGGCGCGGCCGAGATATTCGAAGACCAGGCAGATGCGCCCGTCATCCGCCTCGAAATAGATCATCCGCCCCTTCAATTCCTTCAGCAGGTCCGGATGGTCGAGCAGGATATGCGACCCCTTGGTGCCGCCGATCATGCGCGAGGGTTCGCCGAGGATGGCATTCACCTCGTCGATCCAGGGACCGGCCGCATTGACGACGATCTTCGGCCGCACGGTCGCCGCCGCCTCGCCGGCAAGGCTCTTCACCGTCAGTGCGCCATCCTCGGCGCGTTCCAGCCGGACATGGTTGAGGGCGACGGAGCGCGGGCTGTCGGCAAGGCCGTCGCGCACGAGTTCGAAGATCAGGCGCTCGGGATGGGTGACGGTGGCGTCGTAATAGGTGCCGGTCGCCACGATGTCGGGCGTCAGCGCCGGCAGGTCGCGCAGCGAGGCGGCCCGGCTCGCCGTCGAATGCCGCGGCATGACACGGTGGCGCGCGCCGTAGAAGTCGTAGAGCATCAGGCCGATCTTGACGAGCAACGCGCCGCGGCTGCGCGGGGCGCTCTTCGAGCCGAACAGCGTGCGCAGCGCCGCGCCGACGCCCTTCGTCCAGGAGAAGATCGGGATCAGCGTCGGCAGCGGTTTGACGTAATGCGGCGCATTGGCGAGCAGCAGGTTGCGCTCCAGCGTCGACTGCGCGACGAGGCGGAATTCACCCGTCTCGAGATATTTCAGCCCGCCATGGATGAGGCGGGAGGGCGCGGCGCTGGTGCCGGCGGCATAATCGTTCTTCTCGACCAGCAGGCAGTCGAGCCCCTGCGCCGTCAGGTCGCGGAAAAGGCCCGCGCCGTTGACCCCCGCCCCGACGATGAGCACGTCGAGTGTGCCGCGCGCCGCCATCGCCGCCATTCGTTCGCCCATGCCGCCGGGAAAGGCGGCGGCGCCTGCCGCATTCGCATTCATGTACTCTTGCCCATTTTCACGATTTCGAGATTGACGCCGGCGTCCTTCAGGCGCGCCCTCACCGCTTCATCGACCCGGTCCGTCGTCAGAACGACGTCGAAGGCGACAAGGTCGCCCAGGACGTTGAGGGCGACCTTGCCGAATTTCGAGGAATCGACGAGCAGGATCTTGCGGCTCGACGAGGCCATCATCGCCTGCTTGACCTTGGTGACCTGGGCGTCCTGGATGAAGGCCGTCCCGCCGTCGATGGCGGAGGCGGAACAGAAGAGGACGTTCGCCCGAAGGCTTGCCACCGCCTTCTCGCAGGTGATGCCGATATAGGCGTTGTAGTTGTGGTGGTACTTGCCGCCGAGGCTGATCAGTTCCACCTCCTCGGCCTCGATCAGCTTGCCGGCCGAGATGTAGCTGTTGGTGATGACGGTGAGCGGACGGGCCTCCGGCAGGAGGCCCGCGAGCGCGCAGGCCGTCGAGGAATCGTCCAACATCACCGCCTGCCCGGCCTCGACATAGGCCATGGCGGCGCGGGCGAGCGCCTCCTTCTCCGTCCTGCCCACCGTCTCGCGGTAGCGGAACGTGCTCTCGTAGAGGCCGGAGGGCTGGACGGTGACCATGCCGTGCAGCTTGCGCAGCACGCCCTGCTGGGCAAGCGCATCGATATGCCGGTGGATGGTCATGCGCGAGACGCCGAAATGCTCGACGAGATCCTCGATGCGCGCCTGGCCGGCCCGCATGATGTACTCGGCAATCTCCTCGCGTCGTGCTTCCGCCTTCATCCGTCCGCTTCCCTCGACCGTTTTGCGAGATCCTCGATGGCCTGCCAATGTGGCGCCATGCCGTCTGCAAGCCGTCTATAGACATCGTAGCGCCCGGCGAGCTGCGCGCTCCGCACCCCGTCCGGCCGGTAGGAGCGCAGGATCCGGGTCGTCGCCGCCGCGCCGGCCTCCGGGCTTGCATAAAGCCCCACCGCGGCACCGGCGACGAGCGCCGCGCCCCAGGCAGCCGCCTCGTCGGCGGAAGAGACGTCGACGACGAGCCCCGTCGCATCGGCGAACATCTGCGCCAGAACCGGGCTGCGCGCCCCGCCGCCGCTGATGCGCATGCGCTCCACCGGCACGCGAGACAGGAGGTCGTCGATATGGACCTTGTGGTTGAAGACGATGCCTTCCAGCACGGCCTTCAGGAGATCGCCCCGCTCGTGCCAGCCGTGCACGCCGAAGAAGCCGGCGCTCGCACCACTGCCGAAGGGCGAGCCGAAGAGGAAGGGATGGAAGACGATATCCGACGGCTTTTCCATCGCCCGGTCGAGCTCCGGCCGCAGCAGCGCGTGGATGTCGGCCCCCTCGCGCGCGGCCCTTTCGGTGAGATCCCGGCAGAAATTGTCGAGGAACCAGTCGTAGTTCGCGGTGGAGGCCGGGGAGATGGCCATGGAGTTCCACCAGCCCGTGCGGATGCCGTTGCGGCAAAACCAGCGCGGATCGACCATCGGCTCTTCGGTGACCAGCTCGTTGATCGAATAGGTGCCGGCGACGACGGCAAGCAGGCCCGGCGCATGGCCGCCGATGCCGAGCGCCGAGGCCGTCACGTCATGCAGGCCCGCGGCAACGGGCGTGCCCTCGATGAGGCCTGTCGCTGCCGCCGCGTCGCGCGTCACCGTGCCGATGATCTCGTCCGGCCGGGCGACCGGCGGAAGGGCGGGCCAGAGGTCACCGAGGCCGAAGACCTCCAGCGCCGCCTTGTCGAAGGCCTGCGTGCGCACATTGGTGAAGCTCGTGCTCGCCTCGGTGAGATCCGTGCCGACGACACCGGTCAGGCAGAAGCGCAGCCAGTCCTTGCAGGTGATGACATGGCCGATGGCGCGGTAGCGCTCCGGCTCGTGCTGCCGGATATGGGCGAGCAGGGCCGAGGGCGCGGAAGCGTGTGCGGTCTGGCCGGTCAGCGCCAGCGCGCGCTGCGCCACGCCGTCCTTCCCCCAGGCTTCGACGATCGCGCCGGCGCGGCTGTCGAGCGAGAGGATGCCGGCACCGAGCGGGCGTTTTTCGCTATCGAGCAGGTAGAGGCCGTCGCCATGGGCGGTCGCCGCGACGGCCTTGATGTCGCCCGCCGGGCGGCCGCTCTTCTCGATCGCCTCGCGGATCGCCTCGGCGGTCGCGGTCCACAGGCCCGCCATGTCGCGCTCGACATGGCGCGGCTCGGGAAAGGATTGCGGCACGCGCCGCCGCGCGACGGCGATCGGCGTGCCGTCCTCCTCGAAAATCACCGCCTTGGTGACCGTCAGGCCGTTATCGATGCCCAGAAGCAGCGCCATGGTTCTCTCCGTCCGTTCCGGCTTGCACGCAGGGTGAGACGATCCTGCAGGCGACTTGTAACGTATTATATTGTTATTATATCGTCAATAAATGTTACAAAGGGGCCGCGCCTTGCCCCGCGTTACCACCCTGAAGCGCATTCTTGACCTTTTCTTCACACTCCTCGCGTAAGCAGGGCGGGACGAGGCCCGGAATGGGGGGCCGGGTGGGTATCGATGTCGAGCGTGCGTTCGTTTGAAGCGGGGGATGTGGATGCGGTCGCAGACCTGTTCCAGCGCCTGCTGCGCAAGACAGCCGAGCCGGCGAACGACGACCTGAAAACCTATCTGCGCACCCTCTTCATCGATTTCCCCGCTGCCGAACCGGATTTGCGCTCGCGCGTGCATGTGCGCACGGATGGCAGCGTTTCGGGTTTCCTCGGCGTGCTGCCGGTGGAGATGGAGTTCGAGGGACGCCGACTGAAGGCGGCCAATTGCGGCACATTCGCCTGCGACGACCGCGAGGAAGACCCCTTCGCCGGTGCCCGCCTCCTGCGCGATGTGCTTGCCGGTCCGCAGGACCTCTCCTTCACCGAGACCTCGAACGATGTTTCCACGGATATGTGGCGCTCGATGCGCGCCACGGTCCTCGGCCCTCACAGCCTCGAATGGCTGCGCATGATAAAGCCGGCTTCCTTCGCCCTGAAGGCCGCCGCGGGGCGGCTGTCCGCCTTGAGACTGTTCAATCCCCTGGCTCGCGCCGCGGATGCGATCCTCTGCCGGCGTGGCGAAAAACAGAACTGGTCGCACTATATCCCGCTTGCCGGCAAGGCCGATGCCTTCGTCGACGAGGCGGTGAGCGATGCGGAATTTGCCGACCTGTGCCGGCAGTTCGTGCGCCATTTCCCGCTGCGCCCCGCATGGGACACGCCCGTACTGGAAACCATGCTCGGCCATGCCACCCGCAAGGCGCTGCATGGCGAGCGCATCCAGCATGTCGTCAAGACGCGGACCGGCAAGGCGGTCGGCCTCTATCTCTACTACGGCAATCCCGGCGACATCGGCCGCACGGTGCAGATCATGGCCGCGCCCGGCCAGGAGGCCATCGTCATCGACCGCCTGATGCGCGATGCCCATGCGCGCGGCCTCGTCGCCATTCGCGGACGCACGCAGCCAACCCTGCTGCAGGCGATGATCGGCAAGAAATGCGCCTTCCTGCACACGTCCTCGACCATCGTGCATTCGCGCGACCCCGCGCTGCTCGACGCGATGGCGAACGGCAGGGTGTTCCTCAACGGTCTTGCCGGTGAAGGCTGGACACGCCTCATCGGCGATCGGTTCGGATAAGACCATGTGCGGGATCGCCGGATATTTCGGGGGAAACATCGCGCCGGAACGGGGCGCGGACCATCTGCGCCGCATGGTCGCCGCGCTTCGCCATCGCGGGCCGGACGGTGAAGGCATCCTCCTGCGCGCCGATGCGGGCCTTGCCCATACCCGCCTTTCCATCGTCGGCCTTGCCGACGGCGCCCAGCCGATGGCGACGGAGGACGAGGCGCTCGCACTGTCCTTCAACGGCGAGATCTTCAACTATGTGGAACTGCGCGACGACCTGACGGCGCGCGGCCGCAGCTTCCGCACCACGTCGGATACCGAGGTGCTGCTCGCGGCCTTTGCGGAAAGAGGCCCTGCCTGCCTGCCGGATTTCAACGGCGACTTCGCCTTCGCCATCCATGATGCGAAAAACCGCCGGCTGGTGCTTGCCCGCGACCGCATGGGCGTGCGCCCGCTGTTCTATACGCAGCACGAAGGCGCGCTGTTCTTCGCCTCCGAGATCGCCGCGCTGCTGGCCCTGCCCGGCATGGTGGCCGAAATCGACCCCGTGGCGCTCGACCAGATCTTCACGCTCTGGTGCCCGATCCCGCCGCGCACCGCCTACCGCAACATCTTCGAACTGCCGCCCGGCCATCTGATGACCGTCGAGGACGGCCGCCAGACGGTTCGCCCCTGGTGGCAGCTCTCCTTCCCCGATCGCGGCGACATCCAGCCGGCCGGACGGTTCGAAAGCCAGGTCGAGGAGTTGCGCGCGCTGCTTGCCGATGCCACGCGCCTTCGCCTGCGCGCCGACGTGCCCGTCGGGTCCTATCTGTCGGGCGGTATCGATTCCTCCGTCATCGCCGCCCTTGCCGCACGCACCGTGACGCGCGGCCTGCGAACCTTTTCCCTGACCTTCCGCAGCGAGGAGCACGACGAAAGCGCCTGGCAGCGGCAGATGGCGGCGACGCTCGATGCGCAGGCCGACAGCGTCGAATGCACGGCGGAGGCGATCGCGTGCCACCTGCCCGCGGTGATGGGCCATATCGAGCGGCCGATCCTGCGCACCGCGCCCGTGCCGCTCCACCTGCTCGCCGCCAGAGTGCGCGAGCGCGGCATGAAGGTCGTGCTGACCGGCGAAGGCGCGGACGAGATCTTCGCCGGCTACGATCTTTTCCGCGAGGCCCGCGTCCGGCGCTTCTGCGGCCGGCAACCGGCCTCCGTCCACCGCCCCCGCCTCTTCCAGCGGCTCTATCCCTATCTTCCCGGCCTCAAGCAGCAGACGCCGGAATATCTCGCGCGCTTCTTCGCCTTCGGCTCGGAGGCGCTTGACGATCCGCTCTATTCCCACCGCCCGCGCTTCCGCTCCACCGCCGCGGCGAAACTGTTCTTCTCTCCCGGCCTCAAGGAGGCGCTGGGCGACTACGATGCTGCCGAGGACCTTGCGGCACAACTGCCCGCCGACTTCCGCCGCTGGCATCCCCTGCACCAGGCGCAGTATCTCGAAACGGCCTTCCTCCTGCCGGGCTACATCCTGTCCAGCCAGGGCGACCGGGTGATGATGGCCAATGCCGTCGAGGGGCGGTTCCCCTTCCTCGACCCCCGGGTCGTCTCCTTCGCCGCCGGCCTTGCCCCGGATGCCAAGCTGCTCGGCCTTCGCGAGAAGCACATCCTCAAGGAAGCCGCCCGCGGCCTCGTGCCGGCAGCCATCATCGACCGCCCGAAACAGCCCTACCGCGCGCCGGACAGCGAGAGTTTCGCCGCTCCGCACACGCCTGCCTATCTCGACGCCGTGCTGTCGCCGGAACGCCTTACCGATAACGGCCTGTTCAATGTCCCGGCCGTCGGCAAGCTGAAGGAGAAGGTCCTCAAGGGACAGGTCTCCGGTTTCCGCGACAACGCGGCCTTCATCGGCATCCTGTCGACCCAGCTCCTGCGCGGCACCGACGCCACACGATCCACAGAAACTGCATCCAGCATTAGGATAAGCTGACCATGTCCGACGAGACCAAAGCCGCAATCCGTACCTTCATCGTGGAAAACTTCCTGTTCGGCGACGACAGCCATCCGCTGCCCGCCGACCTGTCGCTGATCGACAACGACCTCATCGATTCCACCGGCATCCTGGAGCTGGTCGGCTTCCTCGAAGAACGCTTCGGCGTGCAGGTCGCCGATGCCGACATCGTGCCGACCAATCTCGACACGATCGAGCGCATCGCCGGCTTCATCGCCCGCAAGCAGGCGGCCTGACGGCAGGCCGGCCATGCGGATCGAGCGTTACCTCCAGGACAGCGCAGCCCGCGACGGCGCCCGGACGGCGATCGTCTCCGGCGAGGTGCGGCTGGACTATGCCCGTTTCCTCGATCTTGCCACCCGCATGGCCACGACGCTGCGCATGCGCGGCGTCGGACGCGGCGACCGCGTTCTCGTCCTCCTCGACAATGGCTGGCAGACGGCCGTCGCCGTCTTCGCCACCTGGATCGCGGGCGCCGTCATCTGCCCCGTCAATCCGGCGACCAGAAGCGCACGGCTCGCGCAGATCGCGCGCGACTGCACCCCTGCGCTGGTCTTCGTGGAAAGCCGCCTTGAGAGGCTGCTCGACGAAACGCCCGAGATCGCCGCGTCACCGCGTATCGTGACAGGCGGCAGCTTCGATGCCGCGCTCGAGGCCGCGCCGCTCGCAGCCGAGCCCCTGCCCGACACCGATCTCGCCGCGCTGATCTACACGTCCGGCTCGACGGGCGAACCGAAGGGCGTGATGCTCGCCCATGACAACGTGGACGCCGCCGCCCGCGCGATCACCGCCTATCTCGAAAACACCGCCGCCGACACCATCCTCGTCGTGCTGCCCATGTCCTTCGGTTATGGGCTCAACCAGCTTGTCACCGCCACGCGCTGCGGGGCGACGCTGATCATCGAGAAATCCTTCGCCTTCCCGCAGGCGATCTTCGAGAAGATCCGCGACGAGCGCGTCACCGGCTTCCCGCTCGTGCCGGCCATGGCGGCCATGATGATGCAGGCACGCGACCTCGACGCGTCGCTCTTTGCGAGCCTGCGCTACGTGACCAGCGCCGCCGCGCCCATGCCGCTCGCCCATCTCGACTGGCTGCGCGCCTTCCTACCGCAGGCGAAGCTCTATTCCATGTACGGCCAGACCGAATGCACCCGCGCTAGTTGGCTGCCGCCGGGCGAGATCGATGCCCGGCGCGGCTCGGTCGGCATCGCCATACCGGGCGGCCGGGCCGAGGTGGTCGACGAGGCCGGCGAGACGGTGGCACCCGGCACGATGGGCGAGCTGGTGATCAGCGGGCCGCATGTCATGCGCGGCTACTGGCAGAACGAGGCCGCGACGCGCCGCGCGCTGCGGCCCGATCCGCACACGGGGATCCTGCGCCTCCACACCGGCGACCTCTTCACCGCGGATGCGGACGGTTATCTCACCTTCGTCTCGCGCATGGACGACATCATCAAGTCGCGCGGCGAGAAGGTCGCACCCAAGGCCGTGGAGGACGTTCTCTGCCGCATGCCGGGCGTGGCGGAAGCGCTCGTCGTCGGCATCGCCCACGAGGTGCTCGGACAGGCCGTCAAGGCGGTGATCGTCGCCTCGGACCCGGCCCTCACCGAGCGCGACGTGCTGCGCTTCTGCGCCCGCCATCTCGAGGACCACATGGTCCCCAAGCAAGTCGAATTCCGGGAATTCCTTCCCAAGACCGATTCCGGCAAGGCAAGCCGCCGGCTCGCCGCCGAACCCGCCACCACGACTGGCCAAAAGACAGGATCGCCTGCATGACCACGCCGAAGTCCCACACGCCCTCCTTCGCCCCGCTCGTACTCGATCCCGCCGCGGAGGTGGAGCGCATCACCGGCTGGATGCGCGACCGGCTGCGCCTCGACCTGCGCAAGCGCGGCCTGGTGCTCGGCCTTTCCGGCGGCATCGATTCCAGCCTCTGCGCGGCGCTGGCCGTCAAGGCGCTCGGCGCGAAGAACGTCTTCGCGCTCTTCATGCCGGAGAACGATTCCGACCCGGAAAGCCTGCGGCTCGGGCGCAGCGTCGCCGAGACCTTCGGCATCGAGAGCATCGTTGAGGATATCGGCCCCTCGCTCGCCGCCATGGGCTGCTATGAGCGCCGCGATGCCTTCATCCGCGAGGCCGTTCCGGAATACGAGGCCGGCTGGGCCTCCAAGATCGTCTTCGACAACCCGATGACCACAGGCGGCTACAACATCTCCTCGCTCGTCGTGCGCTCGCCCGACGGCGAGATGCGCAAGGTGCGGCTTTCGGCGGGCGCCTATCTCGGCATCGTCGCAGCGACGAACATGAAGCAGCGCACCCGCAAGCAGCTCGAATACTACCATGCGGACCGGCTGAACTTCGCCGTGCTCGGCACGCCGAACCGGCTGGAATACGACCAGGGCTTCTTCGTCAAGAACGGCGACGGCGCCGCCGACATCAAGCCGATCGCCCATCTCTACAAGTCGCAGGTCTTCCAGCTCGCCGCCCATCTCGGCGTGCCGGCCGACATCCTCTCACGCCCGCCCACCACCGACACCTATTCCCTGCCGCAGACGCAGGAGGAGTTCTACTTCGCCCTGCCCTACGACAAGATGGACATCTGCCTCTACGGGCTGGAGAACGCCGTGCCGGCGGCCGAGATCGCCACGGCCACGGGCCTCAAGGCAAGCGACGTCGAGCTGGTCTGGACGGACATCGCCGCCAAGCGCAAGGTCGCCCGCTACCTGCATTGCCCCCCGCTCGTCTTCGACGGGGCGTAACCGGCATCTGATCCCGGGCTTTGATGGTGCATTGATCTGTCCGACCTGGAAGGGTGCGGCCGCGCCAGAACGACGGAATCAACCGCCGGCCTGACGGGATGCCGGCGGCCGCGGAGGAGGCTGTCATCGTCGCTTTCCGGCGGCATACGCTACCGCCGCTCGCTGATCGCCCCGCAGCCGGCGACCCCGTTCTCCGTCCGATCCCGCACCATGACCGGCCGGCCCGGCAGCCGGCCCTCCCGTCTAGGCGGTGCGAACCTTCTCGTTCGCCCGCATCGGACAGATCGCGGCGTGGTCGAACCTGATCATAAAGGCCGTCCAAGCCATGGTCGTTCGGGTCGGGCTTGGGCCGTAGGAGCCTTCGTCACGACAGCCCTTCCATTGTCCGCCGCATTCTCTTCAGCGGTTTGCCACCTGCTTTACTTTACCGACCAGACGGTATAGTAATCTCCCGTGCTTAACGCGGTGTGGGAGGAAACACAGTGCAGCTCGATGGATTTCTGAGAACGACGGCCCTTGTCGGCGCCGTCCTGTGGGGCGGCTCGGCGGCAGCGGCGGAGGTATCGATCTTCTGCAGTTCGGCCGGCGCCGAGCTCGAGCTTTGCCAGTCGGCCTCCGAGGCCTGGGCGAAGGAGACCGGCAACACGGTCAAGATCAACAAGATGCCGGCGAACTGGGGCGAGGCCCTGCCGCTCTACCAGCAGCTTCTCGCCGGCAAGTCGGGCGACATCGACGTGCTGACGCTCGACAACATCTGGGTCGGCGCGCTCGCCGCCCACCTCGTCGACCTCAAGGAGAAGGTGCCGGCGGAGGAGCTTTCGGCGCATTTCGAGGCGGCGCTCGCCGACAGCACCATCGAGGGCAAGCTGCTCGCCATGCCCTGGTTCGTCGATGCCGGCCTGATGTTCTACCGCAAGGACCTGCTCGAAAAATACGGCAAGGCCGAACCGAAGACCTGGGCGGAACTGACCGAGACGGCAAAGTCCATCCAGGACCAGGAACGCGCCGCCGGCAACAAGGACATGTGGGGCTATGTCTGGCAGGGCCGCGCCTATGAAGGGCTGACCTGCGATGCGCTCGAATGGGTCGCCTCCTATAGCGGCGGCACCTTCATCTCGCCGGACGGCGAGATCACCGCGAACAATCCGAAGGCCGTCGAGGCGCTGGAGCTCGCCCGCACCTGGATCGGCGGCATCAGCCCGGAAGGCGTGCTCAACTATGACGAGGAAGGCTCGCGCGGCGTCTTCGAGGCCGGCAACTCCATCTTCCACCGCAACTGGGGTTATGTCTGGGGCACCAGCCAGGCGGAAGGCTCCTCGCTGCTCGGCAAGGTCGGCGTGATGGCGCTGCCGGTCGGGGCGGAAGGCGAGAAATCGAGCGGCTGCTACGGCGCCGGTCTTCTGGGTGTGTCGAAATATGCCGACGACGTCGATGCCGCCGTCAGCCTCGTGCAGTACCTCACCAGCGCCAGCGAGCAGAAGCGCCGCGCCTTGCAGGGCTACAGCCCGACGCTGAAAGCGCTCTACCAGGACGGCGAGATCCTCGAAGAGAACCCCTCACTGCGCTTTGCCGAGAAGGCCTATGCGGAAAGCGCCTCGCGACCGTCGCAGGTCACGGGCGCCTCCTACAACCGCGTCTCGCAGCGCATCTTCAACGGCGTGCACAACGTTCTGAGCGGCAAGGAAAGCGCCGCCGACGCCCTCGCCAAGGTGAGCGGCGATCTGGAGCGGCTGAAGAAGCGCGGCTGGTAACGGTCCGGACGCCTTTCCCGGGAAAGCCGGGAAGGCGCCGTCTCTGTTTTATGCGGTTCCGGAAGCGAGATTGCCGCCGGGACTGTTCTGGAAACTCAAGGAAAAGACAGTGAATATCGCGATCGCACCATGCTGCTGGGGCATCTACTGGCCCACCGGCAACGACCTCGGCTGGACCGACTACCTCGACCGCATCGTCGCGGCCGGATACCGGCATACCGAGCTCGGCCCCTACGGCTACTTCTCCACCGATCCCAAGGTGCTTTCGCACGAACTGAACCGCCGCGGCCTCTCCGTGGTCGCGGCGGCCCATGTCCACACGCTGGCGGATGCCGCCACCGCGGACGCCCTGGTCGAACGGACGCACCAGATCTGCACGCTGCTTTCGGCCGTCGGCGGCACGCATTTCATCCTGATGGACGAGTCGGAATTCTACCCGAAGGACCGGATGGGCATCGTCGACGAGGACGGCTGGCGCGCCGTCGTCGAGCAGACCCTGCTTTCCGCCCGGATCGTGCGCGACTACGGCCTGCACTTCAGTTTCCACCCGCATGTCGGCACCTGCGTCGAGCATGAGGACCAGATCGAAGGGCTTCTCGCGGAGACCGATCCGGATCTCGTCGGCCTCTGCCTCGATACCGGGCACCACGCCTATTGGAAGGCCGATCCGAAGGCATTCTTCCTGCACCACAAGGCGCGCATCAACGCCATCCATCTCAAGAACGTCGACGGCGCCTTCCGCGAGAAGGTGCTGGCGCAGAACATCCATTGCGACCGTGCCTTCGAGGAGGGCATCATGACGGATCTCGACCGCGGTGCGGTCGACATCGCCGATTTCATGCGGACGCTGCTGGCGAGCGGTTATGACGGCCCGCTGGTCGTCGAACAGGACCTTGCGCCGAGCCATCCCGAGACGCCGGAGGCGATCGCCGCGCGGAACTTCGCGTTCGTCTCGGCTTTGCTTGCAGAGCAGGCCGGCCGATGAAGACCATGATCCACGACACGCCCGAGGCGATCGGCACGCATCTCGCGACCCGCATCCTCGCGGAAATCGGCGCCGCCAATGCCGCCGGCCGGCCCTATGTGCTCGGCTGCCCGGGCGGGCGCAGCCCGATGCCGGTCTACCAGGCTCTGGAGCGCCAGCTAACCGCCGCTCCCGTCGATTGCTCCCGCCTCGTCATCGCGATGATGGACGAATACCTGCTGTCGGGCGGCGATGGCCTCAGTCCGCCCGCCGCCTCCGCGCATTACTCCTGCCGCGGCTTCGGCGCGCGCGAGATCGTCGAGCGTATCAACCGGGCACTGCCGGATGCCCTGCGCATGCCCGAGACGAATTTCCGCATGCCCTCCCTCACCGATCCCGCGGCCTATGACGGCGAGCTCGCGGCCCTTGGCGGCATCGACCTGTTCCTGCTCGCGTCCGGCGCCGGCGACGGCCATATCGCCTTCAACCCGCCGGGTTCCGCCCGCGACAGCCGCACGCGCATCGTCACGCTCGCCGAGCAGACACGGCGCGACAACCTTGCGACCTTCCCCGACTTCCGCGGCATCGAAGAGGTGCCGACCCACGGCCTCACCATCGGCATCGGCTCCATCGCCACGCTGTCGAAGGCCGTCGCGATGATCGTCTGGAGCGACGGCAAGCGCGAGGCCTTCCGCCGCCTTTCGGCCGCGACGGCCTACGACCCGTCCTGGCCGGCGACCATTCTTGCCGAATGCCGGAACGGCGAGCTCCATGCCGACGCGGCCGCCGGGGCGCGGCCATGACACGGCACGCGATCGGCATCGATGTCGGCGGCACCAAGACGAAGGCCTGCATCATCAGGCTTTCGGACGGCGCGGTCGTCGCCGAGCGCACCGAGGCGACGCTTTGCCAGAACGGCGGCGGCGCCGTGCTCGACCTCGTCGGCGATCTCGCGGCGGCCATGCAGGATCGCGCGAACGCGCAAGACCTCGACATCGCAGCCCTCGGCATCTGCCTGCCGGAACTCGTGACGCGGGACGGCGAGCCGGCCTCAGCCTGGAATTTCGACTGGCGCGGCCTCGATTACCGCGCCCGCCTTGGCGCCTTCGCCCCCTTGCACATCGACAGCGACGTGCGCGCCGCCGCCTTCGCCGAGGGCTGGATGGGCGCCGGCAGGGGTGTCGACCCCTTCGTCTACGCCACCATCTCCACCGGCCTTTCCCATTCGCTGGTCATCGGCGGCGCGCCCTATGAAGGCGCCCGCGGCTTCGCCATCCATTTCTCAGGCAGCGATATCGTCGCCTTCGACGGCGAGGGCCGCGCGGTGCGGCACAATCTGGAGCTCTTTGCCGGCGGCAAGGCGCTCGGCGAGCGTTACGGCGCGCTCACCGGCCGCCCCGACGCCTCGGCGCGCGCGCTGTTCGAGGCGGAGGCGACGGACCCGCGGGCGGCAGCGATGGTCGCCGATGCGCTCCTTTCGCTCGCCTCCTATCTCGGCCAGCTCGTCAACACGCTCGACCCCGCCATGCTCGTCCTCGGCGGCGGCATCGGCAGCGACCCCAAGGTGACGCCGCGGCTTGCGGCGCTGACGCGCGGCTTCATCTGGGCGGAGGGAGCGCGGGACATGCCGATCGTGCCGAGCCTCATCGGGGACACGGCCTGCGCCATCGGCGTTGCGGCGCTCGCGGCCCGGGCGAACGGCACGATCGCGGAAAAGACAATCAGCAAGATGGAACGGCCATGAGCGGTATAGATCTCATCAATGTCGTCAAACGGTTCGGCGCGCTGACGGTCATCGACGGCGTGGACCTTGCGATTGCCGAGGGCGAGTTCGTCGTCTTCGTCGGTCCTTCGGGCTGCGGCAAGTCCACGCTGCTGCGCATGATCGCGGGGCTGGAGGAGATCTCCGACGGCGAGCTGCGCATCGCCGGCAGCCGCATGAACGAGACGCCGCCGGCAAAACGCAACATCGCCATGGTCTTCCAGTCCTACGCGCTCTATCCGCACATGAATGTCGAGCGCAATCTCGGCTTCGCGCTGGAGACCGCCCGTCTTCCCGCCGCCGAAATCCGCGAGCGCGTGACGAAGGCGGCGAAATTCCTCAAGATCGACCACCTGCTCGACCGCCGCCCGGCGCAGCTTTCCGGCGGCCAGCAGCAGCGCGTCGCCATCGGCCGCGCCCTCGTGCGCCAGCAGAAGCTCTTCCTGTTCGACGAGCCGCTGTCCAACCTCGATGCGGACCTGCGCATGGAGATGCGCGTGGAGATCGCCCGCATCCACCGCGAGGTGAAGGCCACCACCGTCTACGTCACGCACGACCAGATGGAGGCGATGACACTCGCCGACCGCATCGTCGTGCTGAAGGACGGCCGCATCGCACAAGTCGGCACGCCCATGGAGCTCTACGAGCGCCCGGCAAACCGCTTCGTCGCGGGCTTCATCGGTTCGCCGCGCATGAATTTCCTGCCGGGCATGCTGGTGCGCGAGGGCGAGGAGAGCGTGCTGTCGCTTGCCGGCGGTCGCCATCGCCTCTCCGCCCACGACTATGCGGGCGATGTCAGCCTCGGCATCCGGCCGGAAGACCTGATCCTCGGCGGGGGCGAAGCAACGCTGGAGGCCGAGGTCCTGCTCGTCGAGCCGCTGGGCGGCGAATCCCTCGTCCATCTCAATGTCGGCGACGGCCGCTCGATCGTCGCCAAGGCGCAGGGCAGGCCGGAGATCCGGCCGGGCGCCACCACGGTCGTCGGCTGGAACCACGCGCGCGCGCATCTCTTCGACAAGGACGAGCGCGCTCTCAACCCGAGGGGGGCGTGACATGGCGACGGGAGCGATACGCATCGGCCTCAATGCCAAGCGGGCGCGCACGGCCTGGCTGTTCCTCGCGCCGAGCCTTCTCGTGCTCTTCGCCGTGGCGCTCTGGCCGCTCGGGCGGACCTTCCTCTTCTCCTTCACCGACGCCTTCCTCACCGAGCCCGACATCTACGCCTATATCGGCCTCGAGAACTATTTCACGCTGTTCGAGGATCCGCTGTGGTGGCAGTCGGTCCGCAACACGCTCTATTTCACGGTCGTCTCGGTCTCCATCGAGACGGCGCTGGGGCTTGCCATCGCGCTGCTGCTGAACGCCCACATGTCCGGCCGCGGTTTCATGCGCGCGGTCATTCTCATTCCCTGGTCCATTCCCGTCGTCGTCAGCGCGCGCATGTGGCAGTGGATGCTGCACGACCAGTTCGGCATCCTCAACCATGTGCTGAAGCTCATGGGCGTCATCGACCACGGCATCGCCTGGACGGCCAATCCCGATCTCGTCATGCCCGTCATCATCGCCGTCGACGTCTGGATCACCACGCCCTTCATGGTGCTGCTCATCCTCGCCGGCCTGCAGATGCTGCCGAAGAGCATCTACGAGGCCGCCTCGATCGACGGCGTGTCGGAATGGCGGCAGTTCACCGCGCTCACCCTGCCACTGCTTGCCCCCAGCATCGCCGTCGCCGTGCTCTTCCGGCTGCTCGATGCGCTGCGCATGTTCGACCTCAGCTTCGTGCTGTCCTCGAACAGCGACGACACGAAGACCGTGTCGATCTATGCCCGCGAGGTGCTGGTCAATTTCCAGGACATGGGCGTCGGCTCGGCGGCGAGCGCCGCGATCTTCCTGATGATCGCCGTGGTGACGGCGATCTACGTGACCGTCTTCCGGCTCAACCGCAAGCTCCTGGGGGTGTGACATGGTGCGCAGTGCAACGGGCAGGCGCCTTCACCGCATCGCGATCTACGGGCTCTTTGCCGTGGTCGCGCTCTACACGCTGTTTCCCTTCTACTGGATGATCGCCTCCTCGCTGAAATCCGGCCAGGCGATCTTCGACGTCACCTTCCTGCCGGACCTGAAGTTCAACAATTACGAGGCGATCCTGTCTGACGGCGTGTTCCTGCGCAGCCTCCTGAATTCCCTCGTCGTCGCGGCTTCCGTCGTGGCGCTCTCGCTGGGGCTGGCGATCGCGGCGGCCTATGCGCTGGGCCGCATCGATTTTCGCGGCCGCTCGCCGATCATGTTCCTCTTCCTCGCCGTCTCGATGTTCCCGCAGATCGCGCTGCTCTCCGGCCTCTTCGAGATGATCCGCTGGCTCGGCCTCTACAACACGCTCGGCTCGCTGATCTTCGCCTACATGATCTTCACGCTGCCCTTCAACATCTGGGTGCTGACCACCTTCATGCGCAGCCTGCCGCGGCAGATCGAGGAAGCGGCGATCATGGACGGCTGCTCGCCGCTGCGCATCGTGCGCTGCATCTTCCTGCCGATGATGGGGCCGGCGCTGATCTCGACGGGCCTGCTCGCCTTCATCGCCTCGTGGAACGAGTTCCTCTTCGCGCTCACCTTCATCCTGACGGACGAGAACCGCACGGTGCCGGTCGCGATCGCCCTCATCTCCGGCTCCAGCCGCTACGAGTTCCCCTATGGCGCGATCATGGCCGCGTCGACCATCGTCACCGTGCCGCTGATCGTGATGGCGCTGCTCTTCCAGAAATACATCGTCTCCGGCCTCACCGCTGGGGCGGTCAAGGGTTAGGCCCCTTTCGGGGCAGAAAGGTCTTTTCCATGCATATCGTCCGTGTCGGCCTCATCGGACTTGGCGAGGTGAGCCAGCTCATGCACCTGCCGATCCTTGCCGATCACCGCCACCTCTTCGAGGTCGCCGGCGTCTTCGACGTCTCGCCGAGCCTCACCGCCCATTGCGCCGGCCGCTATCCGGGCGCGCGCGCCTATGAGAGCGCGGAAGCGCTGCTCGCGGCGTCCGATATCGACGCCGTCTTCATCCTGACGCCCGACCAGACGCACCGCCACTATCTCGCCCTGGCGCTGAAGGCCGGCAAGGACGTCTTCCTCGAAAAGCCCGCCTGCCTGACGCTCGGCGAGATCGACGACGTCCTGCCGCTCGCCGAAAAATCCGGCCGCCTCGTCTTCGTCGCCTATATGCGGCGCTATTCGGCAAGCTTCCTGAAGGCCAAGGAGATGATGCCGGCACAGGAGGCGCTGCGCTATGTGCGCGTGCGCGACCTCATCTGCGAAGGCCCGTTCTTCATCCGCCAGACGCGCAACATCTTCTATCCCGATGATCTCGACGGCGGCTTCCTCGCGCAGTCCCGCGCCGAGACCGAGGCGCTGCTGCGCGACGTCGCCGGCAAGGACGCCTCCCCCAGCCTGATGCGCGCCTACCAGGTGCTGACCGGCCTCTCCTCGCACAGCCTCTCGGCCATGCGCGAGCTGATCGGCCTGCCGCAGCGGGTCATCGCCGCCCACCACAAGCAGAACGGCGAGCAGATCGTCGCGCTCTTCGACTACGGCCATTTCACCGCGATCTACGAGGCGCTGATCGACAATGTCGCGCGCTTCGATGCCCGCATCGAGGTCTATTCCGACCGCCGCCGCCTCAGCTTCGGCTACGACACGCCTTACATCCGCAACCTGCCGACCACGCTGGAGGTCACGGATTCAAACGACACCGAGACCGAGACCCGCACCTTCGGCCCGAACTACACCGATCCCTTCGCCATCGAGCTGCGCGCCTTCCACGACCACCTGGTGAACGGCACGACACCGAAGACGACGCTCGACGACTCCCGCCAGGACCTCGCCCTGATGGCCGAAATCGTCGGTCGCCTGCGCGAAAGTTCGTCGCTATAGCGGGAAGACAGCAACAGCATCGGGGTTCGACATGGCAAGACGTGGTACCGCACGGGAACGCATCCTCAGCGCCGCCGAGGAGATCGTCGTCAACGAGGGCGTCTCCTCGCTCACCTTCGACAAGGTGGCGGAGGTGACAGGGCTCTCCAAGGGCGGCATCCTCTACCACTTCGCCAGCAAGGATGCGCTGGTGCGCGCCATGGTCGAGCGCTTCGTCTATCGCTTCGAGACGGGTCTTTCCGGCATCGAGGGCGAGGACGAGGAGCCGCATGGCCGCTACACCCGCGCCTATGTGAAGGCGACGATGGGCGGGGCCGCCAGCACCGGCGACCAGTACGACCGGCTCGGCGCGAGCATCACGGCGGCGCTGTCGAACTTTCCCGACCTGCTCGAAATCGTCCACCAGCAGAACATCCGCTGCCAAGCCGCCGTCGAGACGGACGGCCTCGATCCCGTCGAAGCGACGATCATCCGCCTCGCCATCGAGGGCATGTGGATGGCCGAGGTGTTCAACGTCATGCATCTCGACCCCGCCATGAAGCAGGCCGTCATCGACCGGCTGATCGCGCGCACCCGTCCCGCGGGCGCCACCCCTTAGCTTGTCATCATCTGAAAAGGAGTTTTCCATGGGCTACAAGCCGTCCCCCCGTCCCGTCTTCGACCGGCCGAGCCACATTCCCTATGCCGGCGTGACGCGCCATCTGTGGGGCGAGGAGAATGCCGGCCTCGTCGACGACTGGATCTATGCTTCCACGGAAAACATCCACCAGATCGTCTTCGGCATGCAGCCGGGCGGCTGCTTCAAGCACACCGATGCCTTCCGCACCATCTTCGGCGCGGACGAGCTGCTTTACGTGATCAGCGGCACGCTCGGCCTTGCCAATCCGGAAACGGGCGAGGTCTGCATCGCCAAGCCCGGCGAGGCGCTGTTCTTCCGCAAGGACACCTGGCACCACGGCTTCAACCTCGGCGAGGAACAGGTGCGCGTGCTCGAATTCTTCGCCCCGCCGCCGGCCAAGGGCACGTCCGGCCCCTACGCCCGCACCAAGCCGCTGCTTTCGGAAAACCGCTACATCCAGGACGAATTTCTCGGCCGCTGGCCGATGGAGGCGGCGGCACAGGAGAAGGCCCGCACCATCCATCCCAAGCGGGATGCGGACATGCTCTGGAGCCTCGATGCCGAGACGCAGGGCGCCTATACCGGCTTCTACTGCGCAACGGACCAGCTGACAGTCGGCAAGACGACGGTGCTCGGCGGCAAGCGCACCCGCATCGAGCGCCACAAGGGCGACGAATGCCTCTATGTCGTCTCCGGCGTGCTCAACATCCACATCCCGGATGCCGAGGGCCAGGCCTGGTTCGAGCTCAATCCACGCGACGGCTTCTACATCCCCGCCGGCTTCGACCACCAGTATTTCAACATGTCGCACACGCCCTGCGAATTCGTCTTCGGCGTGGCGCCGGATTTTTGATTGTAAAGTGGGCTCTCGAAGACCGAGAGCCGTCAACTCGATGATAAACATCTCCCCAAGCACTCCGTCATCCTCGGGCTCGACCCGAGGATCCGCGCGGCACCCGCGGCTGTGGATGGTCGGGTCAAGCCCGACCATGGCGGAGGAGAGGTATGCGGGTTTTGTCACTGACAGGCTGCCGAAAACCGGGAGCCGGCATCCAATCAGCCTTCGAACACCATCAGCACGTCGCCGGCCTGGACGTAGTCGCCTTCCTTCACGCGCAGGCGGAGCCGGCCGGCCTTGGGGGCGAGGACCTGTGTCTCCATCTTCATCGCCTCCATGACGGCCACGAGGTCGCCTTCCACGACGGTGGCGCCGTCGGCGATCTTGAAGGCCTGCAGCGTGCCGGAAACCGGGGCCGTTATGCCGTCCTCGGCGGGCCCTCCGCCCTTGCCCGCGGCCGATGCACTGCCCTGCCCCGCCGCGCCGAGGCCGGCGAGCAGCAGGCTCGGCAGGGCGAGCGACACGCGCCTGCCGTCGATTTCGAGATGGGTGCGGACCAGCGTCGGATCGTCGATCGGCTCCGGCCGGGCCATGGCCTCGGGCATGGCGGCGAAATCGGTCTCGATCCAGCGGGTATGCACCTTGAAGCCGTCCGTGCCGATGAAATCCGCCGTGTCGATGGCGGCGCGGTGGAACGGCAGGACCGTCGCCACGCCCTCGATGCGGAACTCCTTCAGCGCGCGGCGGGCGCGGCGCAGGGCCTCCTCGCGCGTCGCGCCGGTCACGATCAGCTTGGCGACCAGCGAATCGAAGACGCCGGGCACGGTGGAGCCTGTAACGACGCCGCTGTCGAGGCGCACGCCCGGGCCGGAGGGCGGATCGAACACGGTGATGGCGCCGGGCGTCGGCAGGAAGCCGCGGCCGGGGTCTTCCGCGTTGATGCGGAACTCGATGGAATGGCCGCGCGGCTCCGGCGTTTCCAGCACGCGCAGCGGCAAGCCCTCGGCGATGCGGAACTGCTCGATGACGAGGTCGATGCCGGTCGTCTCCTCCGTGACGGGATGCTCGACCTGGAGGCGGGTGTTCACCTCCAGGAAGGAGATCGTGCCGTCGACGCCGAGCAGGAACTCCACCGTGCCGGCGCCCGAATAGCCGGCGGCCGCGCAGATGGCCCTGGCGGCGGCGTGGATCTTCTGGCGCTGCTCGTCCGAGAGGAAGGGCGCCGGGGCCTCCTCGATGAGCTTCTGGTTACGGCGCTGGGCCGAGCAGTCGCGGGTGCCGAGCACCAGCACGTTGCCGTGCTTGTCGGCGATGACCTGCGCCTCGATATGGCGCGGCCGGTCGAGGAAACGCTCCAGGAAGCATTCGCCGCGGCCGAAGGCTGCCGTCGCCTCGCGCACGGCGGATTCATAGAGGTCCGCGACCTCCTCCATCTTCCAGGCCACCTTGAGGCCGCGTCCGCCGCCGCCATGCGCCGCCTTGATGGCGACCGGCAGGCCGTGCCTTTCCGCAAAGGCGACGACCTCGGCCGCCGAGGACACCGGGCCGTCGCTGCCGGCGACCAGCGGCGCGCCGACGCCCTGCGCGATGCGCCGTGCCTCGACCTTGTCGCCGAGCGCTTCGATGACATCAGGATCGGGGCCGATCCAGATGAGGCCGGCGTCCTGCACGGCGCGCGCGAATTCGGCACGCTCGGAAAGGAAGCCGTAGCCCGGATGCACCGCATCCGCGCCGGCGCGCCTTGCGACCGCGATCAGCTTCTCGATGTCCAGATAGGTTTCCGCCGGGCGCACGCCGCCGAGGCCGTAGGCTTCGTCGGCAAGGCGCACGAACAGCGCGTCCGCATCCGGATCCGCATAGACGGCGACCGACTGGAGGCCGTGATCACGGCAGGCGCGCACGATGCGCACGGCGATCTCGCCACGATTGGCAATCAGCACTTTCTTCATGGCAGTCCTCCTAGCGGGTCGCGGCGATGTCGGCGAAGGGGCCGATCGGGCGGAAACGGATTTTTGCATTGATCGGGATCTGGCCGGCAAGGTCCAGATGGTATTCGGCGACGGCGCCGATGACGGGATAGCCGCCGGTCAGCGGGTGGTCGGCCAGGAAGAGCACCGGCTGGCCGCTGTGCGGCACCTGGATGGCGCCCGTCGCCGTGCCTTCGCTCGGCAGTTCCGCGCTGTCCTTGCGCTCCAGCGGCACCTCGCCGGCAAGGCGGATGCCGACGCGGCTCGATTGCGGCGTGACCTGCCAGAGCTGGCTTGTCAGCGTCTCGATGCCCTTCTGCGTGAACCAGTCCGTGCGGGGGCCGAGCACCACGTCGAGCGTCACCACGTCGCCGGCCGAGGGCAGGTCGAAGGCGCGGAGTTCATCCGGCGAGACGCTCGCAAGCCCCTCCTTGCGGCTCTTCAGCGCCAGCACCGCCCCGGCCGTGACCGGCTCGGGGCCGACGACGGCCAGCGTATCGGTCGCCGCGCTGCCGAGGACCGGCGCGACATCGAAGCCGCCGCGCACGGCAAGATAGGCGCGCATGCCCGCCTTCGGATGGCCGATCGTCACGACGTCGCCCGGCTCCAGCGCGATGGGCTGCAGGATCGAAAAGTCGCGGCTGCGGCCGTCCGCATCACGAACCGTCACGGGACAGGCGGCGCCGGCAAGGCCGATCACGGCGCGTGCCGTGCTTTCGAAGGAGAAGCCGCCAAGGGTGAGTTCGAGCGCCGGCGTGTTGGCCGGATTGCCGACGATGCGACCCGCGGCATTGAAGGCGGCGCGGTCCAGCGCGCCGGAGGCCGAGACGCCCTGCCCCGTCTGGCCGAAACGGCCGAGATCCTGGAAGACCGCCGGCATGGGCGCGGCCAGCACCTTGAACTGCGGCGCATCCGCCGCCACGGTGCGATCCGCCTTGGCGACGGGCTCCGGAATGCTGACTGTCCGGCCCGCGGCCTCCATGTCGAAGAAGCGCACGCGATAGCCGGGCTGGAACAGCGCGCCGGGCTCGCGGTCGATATCCCACATCCTGACCGGCGTCGTGCCGATGATCTGCCAGCCGCCGGGACTCGCCTGCGGGTAGACGCCGCTGAAGGCGCCCGCAAGGGCGACAGAGCCGGCCGGAATGCGGGTGCGCGGGCTCTTGCGCCGCGGCACAGCGAGGACCGGATCGCCGCCGACGAGATAGCCGAAGCCCGGCGCAAAACCGCAGAAGGCCACGGTGAATTCGCTTTCCGTGTGCCGGCGCACGACCTCCTCGACGCTGAGGCCGGTCAGGTCGGCGACATCGCGCAGGTCCTCGCCGTCATAGCGTACGGGAATTTCGACCAGATGCTCCGACGGGGCGATCTTCGCCGACAGGTCGCGGGTCCCGATCCGGGCCGCCAGATCCGCAGCCGCCATCCTTTCGGGACGGAAGCGGATCATCAGCGTGCGTGCGGCCGGCACCATCTCCTCGATACCGTCGATGGGATCGGCCTGCAACGCGGCGAAGAGGGCGAGCGTCTCGTCGAGATCGGCAAGCTCGACGAGGATGGTGGTCAGGCTGACGGGAAGAAAGCGCATCGGACCCTCACGCGTGATAGGCGGAATCGGGGATATCGGTGATGAACATGTGGCCCGGCGCATGGGTGATGGCGAAGGGCACGCCGGACGCCATCACGGCCGCCTGCGGGGTGACGCCGCAGGCCCAGAAGACCGGCACCTCGCCGGGCTCGATGCGCACCGCATCGCCGAAATCAGGCTTTGCGAGATCGGCAATACCGATTTCCTCGGGCGCCCCGACATGGACCGGCGCACCATGCACGGCCGGGAAGCGGCCGGAAATGGTGGCGGCGTCGGCGACGCGCGAGGCCGGGATCGGCCGCATGGAGACGACCATGTTGCCCTTGAGCCGGCCGGCGGGCCGGCAGGCCCTGTTGGTCAGGTACATCGGCACATTGGTCTTGTCCGTCATGTGGCGGATCTCGATGCCCGCCTCGACCATCGGCGTCTCGAAGGTGAAGGAGCAGCCGATCAGGAAGGCGACGAGATCGTCGCGCTCCGCCCAGGCGGCTGACGCGTCCGGCGTTTCCTCGGCGAGCCTGCCATCGCGCCAGATGCGGTAGAGCGGCAGGTCGGTGCGCAGGTCCGCGCCGGGCGCAAGCAGCGTCGTCGGCGAGCCGGGATCGGAGACGTCGAGCACCGGGCAGGGTTTCGGATTGCGCTGCGCATAGAGCAGGAAATCGAAGGCCCAGTCGCGCGGCAGCACGATCATGTTGGCCTGGGTGAAGCCCGGCGCGATGCCGGAGGTGGGCGCGACGAGCCCACCCCGATAATCGGCCCGCGCCTTGCGGGCGGCCGTGGCGTCGGCGTGGTCCAGGAAGGCGGTGGGGATCGTCATGGCGCGCCCTTACGACTTGTCGGCGAAGGAGCGGATGGCGATGCCTTCCACCTCGAACCGGCGGCGGATCCCCTCTGCGATGGCGACCGCGCCGGGACTGTCGCCGTGCACGCAGATCGACTGTGCCTCGATGCGGATCGTGCTGCCGTCGATGGCTTCGAGCGTGCCCTCGCGGGCAAGCTGCACCATGCGGTCGGCGATCTTCGCCGCGTCGTGCAGCACCGCGCCGGGCTCACGGCGCGAGACGAGCTCGCCCTTCGGCGTGTAGGCGCGGTCGGCGAAGGCCTCGGCGACGACGGCAAGGCCGGCCTTGCGGGCGAGGTCGAGGATCGGCGCATTGGCAAGGCCCATCAGGACCAGCGCAGGATCGACCGCCTTGATGCCGTCGATGACGGCCTGGCCCTGTCTGGCGTCATAGGCGATGCGGTTGTAGAGCGCGCCGTGCGGCTTGACGTAGCGCACCGTCGTTCCCGCCGAGGCGGCAACGCCCTTGATCGCGCCGATCTGGTAGATCACGTCGGCAATCAGCTCCTCCGACGTGGCGTCGAGATCGCGCCGGCCGAAGCCGACACGGTCCGGATAGGAGACATGGGCGCCGATGACGACGCCGTTCTTCGCGGCCGCCTGGACCGTGCGGTAGATGCCGGCCGGATCGCCCGCATGGAAACCGCAGGCGATGTTGGCGGAGGAGACGACGGCGAGCATCGCCGCATCGTCGCCCATGCGCCAGGCGCCGTAGCTTTCGCCGAGATCGCTGTTGAGATCGATCGCTGCCATTGTTCCCTCCCCTTTTCCTTAGAGACCGAGCAGGCCGAAGATCGTGCCGGCCGACTTGTAGCCCATATACCATGTCAGCGCGCAGACCAGGACGCCAAGGCCGAGCAGCCAGCGTGGATAGTGGTAGCCACCCATCAGGTCCTCGCGCTTCCAGGCAGCGAAGAGGAAGATGCTGAGGCCGATCGGCAGGATGAGACCGTTGAGACCGCCGACGAAGACCAGCATGGCGGCGGGCGGCGTGGTGATCAGAAGGTAGGAGACCAGCGAGATGGCGATGAAGACGACCGTCGCCATGTTGCGGGCGTGTTCGCTGATGTCCTGCTTGAAGACGGTGATGAAGGAGATCGAGGTATAGGCCGCGCCGATGACGCTGGTGATGGCCGCCGCCCAGAAGATGATGCCGAAGAGGCGCAGGCCGACATCGCCGGCAGCGGCCTGGAAGGCCTGGGCGGCCGGGTTCGCCGCCTGGCTCGCCGTGTCGATGACGACGCCGCTGGCAACGACGCCGAGGATGGCGAGGAAGAGCACGTACCGCATCAGGCCGGTCACGGCGATGCCGGTGAGGGCCGCGCGGGAGACCGCCGGCAGGTGCTCCTGGCCGACCATGCCGCGGTCGAGCAGGCGGTGCGCGCCGGAATAGGTGATGTAGCCGCCGACCGTGCCGCCGACGATGGTGGTGATCGTGGCAAAGTCGATCGTATCGGGCAGGACGGTCTGGAACAGCGCGTCACCCACCGGCGGGCCGGACACGAAGGCGACGTAGAGCGTCAGCACGATCATCAGGATGCCGGCGAAGACGATGAAGCGGTCGACCGCAAGGCCGGCGCGCTTCGACAGGAAGATGCCGATCGAGAATACCGCGCTGATCGCCCCGCCGATCTTCGGATCGAGGCCGAAGACCGCATTGAGGCCGAGGCCGGTGCCGCCGATATTGCCGATGTTGAAGAACAGGCCGCCGACGATGACGAGAACGGCCAGCAGGTAGCCCGAGCCGGGAATGGCGGCATTGGCGACGTCCGAAGCGCGCATGCGCGTCAGCGTGACGATGCGCCAGATGTTCAACTGGACGACGAAGTCGATGAGGATGGAGGCGAGGATGCCGAAGGCGAAGGCGGCGCCGAGCTTGGTGGTGAAGGTTGCCGTCTGCGTGATGAAGCCCGGGCCGATGGCGGAGGTCGCCATCAGGAAGATCGCGGCGACCAGCGCCGAACGACGGGATTTGACGGTGTGGATGCCCTGCGCGATCACGCCCGTGCCGGCAGGCACAGCTGCATTCTGTTCCATGAGATTTCTCCGCTCTCACACACCCGCCCCTCGCGAGTGATGCATCGTCAAATGATGAACCGTCACACAAAAATGTCAATATTGTTCAACAATATTTCTATATCGTTCCTTATTATTGCCGTTTTACCAATCACATAGCGCGAGATTCGCCACACTTTTCAGCCCATTGCTCACCCATTCGTGCTATGGCCAGCCTGGAAAGAGGGCACCCGAGGAAACGGAATCGGGCCGGGGAGACGACGATGACGGATGACGGAGAAGGCCTGCCGCTGGCAGATCGATTGGCACGGCGCATTCGCACGCTTCTGATCTCGGGAGAGCTTTCTCCCGGCCAGCGCCTGTCGGAAGCCGCCTTCAGCGATCGTTTCGACGTCTCGCGCAATTCGCTGCGCGAGGCCTTCCGCCTGCTCACCAAGGACGGGCTGCTGCGCCACGAGGCCAATCGCGGCGTCTTCGTCGCCGTGCCCTCCATGGCCTCGATCATCGACATCTACCGCGTGCGGCGCATGCTCGAATGCGGCGCGCTGCGCCAGGCCTGGCAGCAGCACCCGGCGATCCGCGCGATGCGCACGGCGGTGGAGATGGCGCGCGAGCGGCGTGCCGAAGGCGACTGGATCGGCGTCGGCAGCGCCAACATGATGTTCCACACCGCCGTCATCGACCTCTCCGACAGCGCGCGGCTCAACGAATTCTACGAGCGCATCTCGGCGGAACTGCGCCTCTGCTTCGGGCTGCTCAACGACCCGGAGCACCTGCACTCCCCCTTCGTCGACATGAACGACGCCATCACGACGCTCGTCGAGACGAACCGGCCGCATGAGGCCGCGGCCCAGATGGAGACCTATCTCAACCTCGCCGAGCGCACGATGCTGAAGGCGCTGGAGCGGGCATCCGAGCTGGCCTGAGCCTGCCGGCTAAGCGGCGCCGACGCGGCGGAGCGGCGCGGCAAGGCCTGTCGTTTCCGGCAGGAAAGGCTCCGGCCGGCTGAGAAAATAGCCTTGCGCATAGTCGACGCCGATCGTCTGCAACGCCGCAAGAATCTCGGCGTTTTCAACGAATTCGGCGATCGTCCTGCGGCCGGCGAGATGGGAGATCTGGTTGATCATCTCGACGGTCATCCAATCCGCCTTGTCCGTCAGCATGTCGCGCACGAAGCTGCCGTCGATCTTCACATAATCGACCGGCAGGCGCTTGAGATAGGTCAGCGACGACATGCCGACGCCGAAATCGTCGAGCGCGAAGCGGCACCCCATCGCGCGCATCGCGTTCATGAAGGCGATGGCCTCGTCGAGGTTCTCGATCGCGCTGGTTTCGGTGATCTCGAAGCAGAGCGCCCCGGCCGGCACGCGGCTGTGGCGCAGCGCCTCGCGCAGGAACGGCAGGAAGGTCTCGTCCTTCAGCGTCAGGCCGCTAAGATTGATGGAATAGGTGCCGGCAGCCGCGCCCTTGCGCCGGCTGATGATCTCGAGCGCGTGGCGCACCACCCAGCGATCGAGCGCCGGCATGAGGCCGAAGCGTTCGGCCGCCGGAATGAAGGCGCCGGGCGACAGCAGCGTGCCGTCCTCTTCGAGCCGCAGCAGGATTTCGCGATGCTCGCCCGTCTCGCCATCCTGCCGGACGGTGGCAATGGCCTGGGAGAACAGCCGGAAGCGATCCTCCTCCAGTGCGCGGTGCAGGCGCTGCACCCAGTTGAGATTGGCGGTGAACTGGGTCTGCGCCACGTCGGTCGTCTCGTAGACATGCACGCGGTTGCGGCCCTTCTCCTTGGCCATGTAGCAGGCGATGTCGGCCGCGCGCAGCGCTTCCTGGAGCGTGTAGCTGCGCCCGGCGAGGTGCACCACGCCGATGCTGGCGCTGATCGAATAGCGATGCCCGTTCCAGACGAAATCGATAGCCTCGGTGATCTCGCGAAGACGCATGGCGATCCGCAGCGCATCCTCCGGCGCGCAGTTCGGCAGGACGATGCCGAATTCGTCGCCGCCGAGCCTTGCGAGAAGATCCGTGCCGCGGATCGCGTTGGCGAGATCGCGCGAGACACGGCGCAACAGTTCGTCGCCGGCCGCATGGCCGCCATTGTCGTTGACGGCCTTGAACTGGTCGAGATCGATGAACATCAGCGCATGGCGGGTTTTCGGCCCCGCCAGCATGCGCTCCAATTCGTCTTCGAAGAGCCGACGGTTCGCAAGGCCCGTCAGGTCGTCGTGATTGGCGCTGAAGGACAGTTGCTCCTCGATCTTGCGCCGGTGGGTGAGGAAGCTGTCGAGCCGCCAGACCGTCAGCACGATGAAGAGCAGCGCCATCGCCACATTGGCCGCGAGAAGCACGTCCTGGACCTGCCGCGTCCCCGCGCCGAGGCGATCGGAGAAGCGCTTGGTGAGCGGCGTGACCAGCGCGTTGATCTCGTCGAGCTGGCGCGTGATGTCACGGCGGTCGATTTCGCTGATATGGCGGGACGCATCGATCGCCTCGCCAATCGGCAGCAATTGCAGCAGCACCCCTTCCGCCGTGCGCCAGTCGCGCAAGCAGGCCTCCATCACCGGAAGCCAGCGGAAGTAGCGGAACAGCCAGATCACGTTCGGAATGTCGTCCGGATGATTACCGCCCTCAAGGAAACCCTGATAGGCAGCCTGGATATCCGGCGGGTCGGCCTCGAGCGCAAGCCGCGCCGCACGGTCGCCCAGCGGGACCAGCATCGCCTGACGATAACGATCGACGAAGGAACGGTTGCCGGTGTCGGCATAGCGGTTGAGGTAGTAGAGCGCGTCGTGCTGCCCCTTGGACCACAGGCTTTCGCCCGTCACGAAGGCGCGCAGCGAGGTGCTGACCTGCAGGCTGAATGTGGCAAGCGCAGTCTGCAGGAGAACGATCAGGACGAAGGGCCAGGCGACGGAGATCAGGCGAAGCGTGCTTCGAGGGTATCGCGTCATGGCCGGCACCGTGCCGCCCGGTTCACACCGAAGCATGTCGTCTCCACCCCGATGCGGCATTCCCCGTCACTCGCGATCGCTGTGGTCCTGTTCAAAGGCCGCACCCGTCTCACCACGCCTGCCCCCTGCGCGCAGGCGGCCGGAAACCGGCAACCGCACCATCGCTTCGGTACGGACGAGTGGAGCACAAGAGTGTGAGAAAACCCCTAATGCAACCATGAGATTGCATTCCATCGGCACGTTTGCGCCCCGGTTCGGAACGCTAGAACGCCCAGGGATCGACGAGCTCGATGCCGGTACCGGTAAAATCGCGGATGTTGCGGGTCGCAAGCCGGCCGCCGTTGACGCGGACGATCGCGGCGATCATGCCGTCGGGCGCCGACATCGGGCGCCCCTCCCGCACCGCCTGGCCCATGATCTCGCCATAAACAAGCGCTGCCGCCTCCGTCAGGCCGAAAATCCGTCCGGCAAAACGGCGTCGCCATTCGGCCAGGCCCTGTGCCAGCCGGTCTGCCCGCTCGTCCGGCCTGATCTTCTGGATGCCGAAGGCGATCTCGGCAATCGTCACCGTCGGCAGCGCCAGTTCGGCATCGAAACGCACGAGCCAGGCGAGCACGTTTTCCGAAGGCGCCTTCTTCAGCGTCTCCGACACGACATTCGTATCGAGGAAGATCACAGGTCGAGGCCCGTATGGGGCGTGCGGTGTTCGCGGATCGTGGCCTCCAGATCGACCTCCGCGCCGAAATCGGCGGCAAGTCGCTGGTAGAAGCGAGCCGCCGGCTCGCTGCCGGCCTCCCGCACCTCATAGGCCTCCAGCGCCCGCTCGACGATATCGGCGATCGTACGGTTTTCCCGCCGCGCGAGGCGGTGGGCGAGATCGCGCGCGCGGGCGCTGCGGACGGAAAGCTGCGGTTCTGCCATGATGGCCTCCTTCAAGGGAAATATAGTCCCTCCCGGCCCTGCCATCAAGATGGCATCTGGTGGCAAGCCGTCACCCCTTCGCCAATATAGCCTCCGCCGCCTTCTCCGCGATCATGATGACAGGCGAATTGGTGTTGCCGGAGACGATGGTCGGCATGATCGAGGCGTCGACGACGCGCAGCCGGTTCAGGCCGTGCACGGCGAGCTTCGTGTCCACCACCGCCATCGGATCGCTGCCCATCCTGCAGGTGCCGACCGGGTGGAAGATGGTGGTGGCGATGTCGCCGGCCCGGCGGATCAGATCCTCCTCGCTCTCGTATTCCCGGCCGGGCAACATTTCCTGCGGGCGGAAGGGCGCGATGGCCCTCGTCTGCATGAGGCTGCGGGCATGGCGGATGGATTTCGCCGCAAGCAGCCGGTCGCCGGCCGTCGAGAGGTAGTTCGGGCGGATTTCCGGTGCCTCGGCAAGGTCGCGGGTCGTCACATGCACCGTGCCGCGGCTTTCGGGCCGGAGGTTGCAGACCGAAACGGTGACCGCCGGGTAGCGGTGCAAGGGCTCGCCGAGCCGGTCGGTGCTGAGCGGCTGGACGTGATATTCGAGGTCTGGCGTCGCGACGGCGGGATCGCTCCTGGCGAAGATGCCGAGCTGGCTCGGCGCCATGGAGAGCGGGCCGGAGCGGGAGAACGCATATTGCAGCCCCATGCCGGCCCGGCTGAAGAGGTTGTGGTAGAGCTGGTTCAGCGTGCGCGCGCCTTCGATCCGGAAGACCGTACGGATCTGCAGGTGGTCCTGCAGGTTCTCGCCGACGCCGTTCAGTTCATGGCGCACAGGAATGCCGAGGGCGGAGAGCAGGTCCGGCCGGCCGATGCCGGACAGTTCCAGGATTTTCGGCGAGTTGATCGCGCCGGCCGACAGCACCACCTCGCGCGTGGCGCGGGCAAGGCAGATGCGGCCCCGCAGGCGAAAGCGCACGCCGGTCACCGTCCTGCCGTCGAATTCCAGCCGCTCGGTCTCCGCTCCGGTCAGGACACGCAGGTTCGGCCTTTTCATGGCCGGCCGCAGGAAGGCCTTCGTGGTGTTCCAGCGCAGGCCGCCGCGCTGGTTGACCTCGAAATAGCCGGAGCCTTCGTTGTCGCCGTCGTTGAAATCGTCGGTCTTCGGAATGCCGAGTTCCTCGGCCGCATCGCGGAAGGCGTCGAGGATCGGCCAGGAGAGCCGCTGGCGCTCGACGCGCCATTCGCCGCCGGCCCCGTGCAGGGCGGATTTTCCGCGGTAGTTGTCCTCCGACTTCAGGAACCAGGGCAGCACGTCGTCCCAGCCCCAGCCGGCATTGCCCGCCTGCCGCCAGCCGTCATAGTCGGCGGCCTGGCCGCGCATGTAGATCATGCCGTTGATCGACGAGCAGCCGCCGAGCACCTTTCCGCGCGGATAGTTGAGCGCACGGCCGTTGAGGCCGGCCTCCGCGGCCGTCTTCATCATCCAGTCCGTGCGCGGATTGCCCATGCAGTAGAGATAGCCGATCGGCACATGGACCCAGTGGTAGCGATCCGAGCCGCCGGCCTCGATGAGCAGCACCCGGTTCTTCGGATCGGCCGAAAGCCGGTTCGCCAGAACGCAGCCGGCCGAGCCGGCGCCGACGACGATGAAGTCGTAGCTGCCCTCGTCCACCGCCATTTCCTGTCCATCGACGGTCACGCTGCAACTCCTGCTGCCATGTCCCGAGACGCCGAGAGCCGCCGCCACAGCGGCGTCATCGCCTCGCCGATATCCCTGTAGAGCGCGTAGCGCCGGTCGTAGTGGGCTGACAGCGCGCCGTTCGGCCTGTAGTGCCGGTCGGCCCGCACCATGGCATTGGCGCCGTCGGTGAAATCGGAAAAGAGGCCGACCCCGGTGCCTGCCGCAATCGCCGCGCCGAGCGCGCCCGTCTCGCGCGAGACGGCGACGGAGACCGGCACGCCGAGCACGTCGGCGAAGATCTGCGGCCAGAGCCTGCTGCGCGAGCCCCCGCCCGAAAGGACCGCCTCCTCGAAGCTCGCGCCGGCCTTGCGGATCGCCTCGACATGCTGGCGGTGGCCGAAGGCGACGCCTTCGAGCAGGGCGCGGACCAGATGGCCCCTGGTGTGCCAGCCGGCAATGCCGTAGAAGCCCGCCCGCGCATGGCCGTCCTGCTGGGCGCCGTAGAGATAGGGGTGGTAGAGCGGATCGTCCGCCGCCGGCTCCACCGCCGCGGCATGCGCGCAGCACGCGTCGAAGGGCGAGATTTCCGCCGCGTGGTCGCCCTCGAAGAACTCCCGCACCAGCCATTCGAGATTGGCCGCCGAGGTGGCGCTGTTCTCCATCGCCATGTAGCGGGTCCGGTCGAAGGTCGAGGACATGAAGACGGGACCGTCGAGATCCGGGCCTTCGATGACGACCTGGTTGATGCTCCAGGTGCCGGCGATGATCGAGGCGCTGCCGGTGCGCGAGACGCCCGAGCCGAGCGCCGATGCGACGACGTCGAAGAGCCCGCCGATGACGGGCGTGCCGGCGGCAAGGCCGGTCTCTGCCGCCACCGCCGCCGTCACCCGCCCGGCAATGTCGGCGCTTTCGATGAGCGGCGGCAGGAGATCCATGCAGTCGCCAAGGCCATAGGCCTCCATCAACGCCTTGTCGTAGCGGCGGGCGGCAAGGTCGATGAGGCCGGCGCCGGACATGTCCGAGACCTCGCTGACACGCTGGCCGGTCAGGCGGTTGACGACGAAATCCTTGGAGAAGAACACCGTGCCGATGCGCTGGAAGAGCTCGGGCCGGTAACGCTTCAGCCAGGCGAGCAGGGTCGGCGTCTGCGACGGCCAGGGACGCTGGCGGGCGATCGGATAGGTCCGTTCGCCGACGCCCTCGGCCAGCCAGGTCTCGACGAGACCGGTCGCCCGCGTGTCGAGCGACTGGATGCCGATGAGCGGCTCACCCGCCCGGTCGAGCGCATAGAGCCCGTTGCCGTGGCCGGCGCAGCCGATGGCGGCGATGTCGCCGGCCGCAATGCCCGCCTTGTCAAGGCAGGTGCGGATGACGCGCCGCGCATTGGCCCAGAGCTCGCCGAGATCGCGCTCGACATGGCCGGGGCTCGGCATGCTGCTGTGGCCCTCCTCGCCCGCATGCGCCAGCTCCCGGCCCGTCCGGTCGAAGATCACCGCCTTGATCACGGTGTTTCCGGCATCGAGCCCCAACAGATAATCCTGCATGCTGAACCCCTCCCAAGGTTCGTTTCATCCTATCCCTGCCGGTAAAGCGCGAAAGCCTCTTCGCCACTCGCATCCGCATGGATGATCGCCATCAGCCCGCGCACCACGGCGCTCGGATTGGCGTGCTGGTAGATGTTGCGTCCATAGACCATGCCCACCGCGCCCTGCCGCATCAAGGCCGCGGACTTGTCGAAGACCGCGCGAAGGTCCTCCTTGCCGCCGCCGCGCACGAGGACGGGGCAGCGCGCCGCCTCGATGACGCGGTGGAAATCCTCCGCATTGGTGGTCGGGTCCGCCTTGACGATATCGGCGCCCATCTCGCGGGCAAGCCGCGTCAGGGTGACGATCTTCTCCGCATCGCCATCGACCATATAGCCGCCGCGCTCCGTGACGGGCTGCATGACGAGCGGCTCGATCATCAGCGGCATGCCGTATTTCTCGCAATCCGCCCGGACGCGCGCGATGTTCTGCACGCACTGGCGGAAGAGGTCGGGCTCGTCCGGCAGCATGAAGAGATTGACCACCACGCAGGCCGCATCCATCTCCAGCGCGCCGATGAGCGGCTCCGCCTCGTTCTGCAGCACGGCCCACATGTCGCGATGGCGGATGCGGTTATAGGGATTGCCCATGTCGATGCGCATGACGAGGGCGGGCTTGTCCTTGCCGGGAAGCCCCTGCAACAGGTCGGCCTGGCCGTAGTTCATCTGGATCGCGTCGGGCCTCGCATCGACCAGCGCCTTCACCACGGCCGGCATGTCCTCCAGCCCGTCGAGGAAGGACGGCTCGTTGCACACGCCGTGATCGATCGCCACGTCCAGGCAACGGCCGTTGCCGAACAGCCGGTTCATCCGGACCTTGCGGTTGTCTCGCATACATCACTCCTTTGTTCGTTCCTTGCGGAAAGGGTTTCCTCCGTAACGCCGTGGCGCTCGTGCAGGAGGGTCAGAAAACGGGTGCGCTCCTCGGCCCTGCGCGCCGCAGGCCAGCCTTTTTCGGCGGCCAGCACATCGAGCGCGGCCTCCGTCATGGCGAGCGAGAGCTCGCCGGTAATGGCAAGCGCGGTGCGGCGCAGGAGCAAATCGTCCAGATGCTCGACCGCTTCGGAGCGGATGAGGCAGAGAAGTTCGCGGGCGCTGTAGGCCGGATGGGGCATGGGGTGATCCGGCCCGGCGGCGATGAAAAGGGCGATGTCACGCGCATCCGTGCCGTAGCGGGCAAACAACGTCACGGCCCGTTCCGGGGAAAGGCCCGTCGAGGCCGAGAGCGCCCGCACCCAGCCGTCGCCGTCCTTCGGATAGTCCCGCCCGCCGCCGAGCGGGCGATCCGCCGTGTCGATGCGGCGCGGCAGGCCGAGCCGGTCGAGCGCCATGTCGGCGGAGAGTTCGCCGAAGGAGCGGAACGTCGTCCATTTGCCGCCGATCATGCAGAGCACCGGCGGCCCGCCGTCGCGCCCTTCGAGAACGGTGCAGAAGTGGTCGCGCGGAATGCGGCCGGTAAAACTGTCCTTGCTCGTCGGCAGCGGGCGCACGCCGGAAAACTGGAAGACGATCTCCTCCGGGCGGATGCGGATGCCCGGCAGCACGAAAGCGAGCGATTGCAGGATGTAGTCCCGCTCGTCCGCCTCGCAGCGCACCGTGCCGGGATCGTCGACGCGGATATCCGTCGAACCGACCAGCACCTTGCCGAGATAGGGGAAGAGGATGCAGATGCGTCCGTCCTCGTTCTCGTAATAGATCATGTGGCCGTCGAGCATGTCGCGCAGCGCCGGATTGTCGATGATGAGATGCGAGCCCTTCGTGCCGCCCATCAGCGGTTCGGGCCGGCCATCCGCGGCAAAGAGGCCGGCATTGGCGATGTCGACCCAGCCGCCGGTCGCGTTGATGATGAGCCGCGGCTGGAGGTCCAGCGCCTCGCCGGTGAGGCCGTCGTGCAGCCGGTAGCGCCCGCCGCCGGCCGCCTCGATCGTCGCATAGTTGAGCGCCCGGGCCTGCTCCCCGCCGGAAAGGCCGTCGCGCAGCACCTCGATGCCGAGGCGCTCGGGATGGCTGACCCAGGCGTCGTAATAGGTCGCCGAATTGCGGATCGCCGGGTTGAGCGCCGGCCATTTTTCGAGTGTCGCCCTGCGGCTGCGGAACTGGTGCTTCGGCATCAGCGCCCGCTTGCGCGTGAGGAAATCATAGATGCCGAGCCCCGTCTTGATGGCGATCGCGCCGCGGCGGCTGGGGCGGCGGGTGAGGCCGAGGAAGCGGACGATGCCGTTGGCAAGGCCGGAGAAGATGTCGAAGATCGGCACCGCGGTCGGCAGCGGCGCAACATAGTGCGGCGCATTGCGCAAGAGGCGGTCGCGCTCGACGAGGGATTCCCTGACGAGGCTGAACTCGCCGTTTTCGAGATAGCGCAAGCCCCCATGCACCATGCGCGAGAGGGCGGCGCTCGCACCGGAACAGTAGTCGGCCTTCTCGACGACGAGCACGTCGACGCCCTGCAGCGCCAGCTCGCGGAAGACGCTGAGCCCGTTGATGCCGCCGCCGAGGACGCACACGTCCACCTTCGGGCTCCGGCGGAGCCCGTCCAATGTCTGTTTCCGGTTCATGATGGCAGTCCGTTATCCGTCCATGGAGACGAGGTGCGCCGTAATGGCGGCGTCGATGGCCGCCAGATCGTCCGCCGTAAGCCGCAGCGTGCCGGCCCGCGCATTGTCGAGCGCCTGTGCCGGGTTCCTGGCGCCGCAGAGCGCGAAGGTCACGCCCGTCTGCGCCAGCGTCCAGGCGATCACGACCTGGGCGATGCTCGCGCCATGGCGCTCGGCGACGGGGCGGATCGCATCGGAAAAGGCCTTCGCCTTCTGCCGGTTGGCGACGGAGAAGCGTGGATTGTCCTTGCGCTGGTCGTCGCCGGAGAAGACGCGGTCCGGGCCGATCGTGCCGGAGAGCAGGCCGAGTGCCAGCGAAGAATAGCTGAGCGTCGCCACGCCGTTTCGAACGGTGAGCGGCAGCAGGTCCGCCTCGATCTTGCGATCGATCATGCTGAACCGCTCCTGGATCGCGTCGAGCGACCCGGTCTCTATATACTGTTCGAGCTCCGACCGATTGACATTGCTCGCGCCGATGGCGCGGATCTTGCCGGCCGTCTTCAGCTCTTCCAGCGCTGCGACCGTCTCCCCGATCGGCGTCGTCGCGTCCTGCCAGTGGGTGATGTAGAGGTCGATATAGTCCGTGCCGAGCCGGCGCAGGCTCTCCTCCACCTCGTGGATGATCGCGTCCCGGCCGAGATAGCGATGGACCGGCCTGCCGTCCTGGTCGAAGAAATGGCTGCCCTTCTGCGTGTGCCAGACGAGGCCGCATTTCGTGGCGATGACGGCCTTGTCGCGGCGCCCGGCGATGGCCTTGCCGACGATCTCCTCCGCGCGGCCGAGGCCATAGGCGGGCGCCGTGTCGATGAGCTTCACGCCGGCGTCGAGCGAGGCCTCTATGGCGGCGATGGATTGCGCCTCGTCCGTGCCGCCCCACATCCAGCCGCCGATCGCCCAGGTGCCGAGGCCGACGGCCGAGGCCTTGACGCCGGAGCGCCCGATGTCGCGGATCAATTGTTCGCCGCTCATGCGGAAATTCCTTCTTCGGATGCCAGTTCAAGAATGCGCGCGCCGGTCGCCTCGTCGGTGACGAGCGTGTCGAGATGATCGCCGCGCAGGACGCTGAGGATGGAGCCTGCCTTGTTGAAGCCGCTCGCGACGCCGATCTTCGTCGGGATCGAGGCGAATTCCGAAAGCGTCAGCGAGACCAGCGCGCGGTTGAGGCTGTAGTCGCAGAGCCGGCCTTCGCCATCCAGGAGATGGGCGAGAAGCTCCGAGCTCGCGCCGGAATGCTCGATGGCCTTGCGGTCCTCGCTCGACGAGGGATGCAGGTCGTAATAGGTCGAGTCCGGGCTGAGGATCGAGCCGATGCCGACGACGGCCACCTTCGCCTCGCGCGCCCGCTGGAAGACGTCGGCGACGGAGCGCATGTTCATCAGCATTTCCCGCTGCTCGGCATCGTCGGCGAAAAGCGGCGCGTGGATCTGGTAGGAGCGCCCGCCGAGCCGTTCGGCCATCAGCGTCGAGACATGGTTGACGTCCGTATAGTGTTTTCCCTGCACGCAGCCCGTCGCGGGGATGACCTCGACATCAAAGCGGCGCGGCGCCTGCAGGCCAGCGACGACGGCGCTGACGCCCTTGCCGCCGGTGATGCAGATCGTGTCGCCGTCGGCGATCTCCTTAAGCAGCAGGCGGGCTGCCGCTTCGCCGACGGCCTGGAGCGCCGTCTGCGGATTGTCGGAGACGGTCGGCACCACGACGGCGCGGCGGATGCCGCCGAGCGCCAGGAGCCGCTCCTCCATGTCGACCAGCGGCTCGACCGGCGACTTGATCTTGATCTCGACGAGGCCGAGCTGGCGGCCGCGCTTGATGAGGCGGTTGACGGTGGCGTGCGACAGGCCGAGCTGGTCGGCGATCTGCGCCTGCGTCAGGCCTTCCAGGAAGTGCAGCACGAGCGCCTGGTGCATCTGTCGGGCAATCACGATCTCTTCGCGCGGCGCCGTGGTCTTGGGTTTCAGCTTGGCGATCGGCATGTCAGGCGACCTTCCGCTTGTGCAGGAAATGGTCGATCGAGACGGCGGCGAGCAGGATGCAGCCCTTGATCATGTCCTGCCAGTAGACCGAGACATTGAGCAGGATCAGCGAGGAGGTGACGACCGAGAGCAGCGCGATGCCGAGGATGGCGCCGAGGATGGTGCCCGAGCCGCCATTGAGCGAGGCCCCGCCGATCACCGCTGCCGCGATGATGTTGAGCTCCATGCCGACGCCGAAGGTGGGGGTCGCGGCGCCGAAACGGGACATGTAGATGACGCCTGCGACACCGGCGAGCGTCGAGCACAGCACCGTCACCCAGAACTTCACCTGGTTGGTCTTGATGCCGGAATAGAGCGCGGCCTTTTCGTTGCTGCCGGTATAGAAGACCTTGCGGAAGGCGGTCGCCCGGCGCAGCAGGAAATCGAACAGGATGACGACGGCGACGAAGATCAGGATGACATAGGGCACGCCGTAGAAGGTGCCCTGCCCCACGGCCTTGAAGCCGGCCGGCAGCGTGAAGAGCGAGAGCGGCGTGCCCTTGGTGATGATGAGGCAGAGGCCGCGCACGATCACCATGGCTGCCAGAGACGTGATGAAGTGGTTGAGGCCGATGACCGTCACGAAGAAGCCCATGGCGGCGCCGATGGCGCCCGAGGCGAGGATGCCGATCAGCGAGGCCGTCCACGGATCGAGCCCGGCGAGGAACAGCGAGCCGGACAGCACCATCGCGAAGCAGACGACGGAGCCGACCGCAAGGTCGATGCCGCCGACGATCAAGAGGATCGTCATGCCGACGACGACGATGCCTTCCACCGAAAAGCTCATCAGCATGGCGCGGAAGTTGCCGAGCGTCAGGAAGTGCGGCGAGGCGAAGCTCATGATCACGCAGAGCGCGAGGATGATCGCGATCAGCCCGGCCTCGCGCATGGTGCCGATGCGCCTGAAGGACGATGTCTTCGGCGTGCCTGCCGCCATCGTGTCGATTGCCATTCCCGTCTCTCCCAGTTTCTTCTCACGCGGCATGGTTTGCCGCCCTTACCGTGCCCAGGCCCGAAGCGAGCCGGATCACGGCCTCCTCCGTCATTTCCCTTGCGCCGAGTTCCCCCGCGATGCGTCCCTCCCGGACGACGAGCACGCGGTCGCAGAGCCCGAGCAGCTCCGGCATTTCCGAGGATATGACGAGGATGCCGATGCCCGCGCGCGCAAGCTCGCGCAGCAGGCGGTGAATTTCGGTCTTCGCGCCGACATCGATGCCGCGCGTCGGCTCGTCCATCAGGATGACCTTCGGCTTAACGGCGAGTTGCTTGGCGATGGCAACCTTCTGCTGGTTGCCACCCGAGAGCGATTTTACCGGCGCATCGATACCGCCCATGCGCACCGCGAGGCGCTTCGCAAAGTCCTCCGCCAGCACCGCCTCGGCACGGCCGTTGAGCAGGCCAAGCGGGCTCGTCAGCGACTTAAGGTCCAGGACGGAGATGTTCTGCGCGATGGAAAGGTCGAGGAAGACGCCGGATCCCTTGCGGTCCTCGGAGAGGTAGACGATGCCGGCCTTCACCGCATCCGCATAGGAGCGGATCGCCTGCGCCGCGCCGTGCAGGCGCACCGTGCCGACGGTGTGCGGCCGCAGCCCGCAGATGCCCTCGGCGATCTCCGTGCGGCCGGAGCCGATGAGGCCGCCGATGCCGAGGATCTCGCCCTTGCGCAGGGTGAAGCCGATGTCGTGGAAACGGTCGCCGTCACCGAGGCGATCGACTTCGAGGATCGTCGCGCCCGGCTCCGTGTCGAGCTTGTCCGGATAGAGCTGCGTGATCTCGCGTCCCACCATGCGGCGCACGACATCGTCAGGCGTGATGTCGGCGATGCGGTCGGTACAGACATAGCGCCCGTCGCGGAAAACGGTCACGCGGTCGCAGAGCGAGAAAATCTCGGCCATGCGGTGGCTGATATAGATGATCGAGATGCCGTTCGCCTTGAGGTCGCGGATGATGGAGAAGAGCTGCTGCGCCTCGGTTTCGGTGAGGGCGGCGGTGGGTTCGTCGAGGATCAGCACGCGGCAGTCGAGCGTCAGCGCCTTGGCGATCTCGACGAACTGCTGGCTGGAAATCGGAAGGTCCGCCACCTTGCGGCGGACGTCGATGGCGGCAAGGCGGTTCATCACGGCCTGCGCATCGCGCTCCAGGGCGCGGTAGTTCATGAAGGGCGAGCGACGACGGTTGGTGGCGGCCATGAACATGTTTTCCGCCACGCTCGCATCCGGGCAGAGCGCGATCTCCTGGTGGACGAGGCCGATGCCGAGCGCCTGGGCGGCGGCAGGGGATGCGATGCGCACGGCCTTGCCGTCGACGCGAATCTCCCCCTCGGTCGGCTGCAGCACGCCGGCGATGATGTTCATCAGCGTCGACTTGCCGGCGCCGTTCTCGCCGCAGAGCGCATGGACCTCGCCGCGTTCCAGGGTGAAGTCGACCTCGGTCAACGCCTTCACCGCCCCGAAATGCTTGGTCACGCCATGAATGGTGAGCACCGGCTCCGCCATCGTCTTTCCTTCCAAATCGTCGTCCATAGCTCCCCCCTCTGCCCGGCAGGGCAGAGGGGGGAAGCCACAGTGGAAGCGGCCAAAGGCATGAGCCGCCGATACTACTCCTCGATGCCCTTGGTGCCGCGACGCTTCAGGTACTTGTCCCAGTAGAAGTCGTCGGCATTTTCCGCCGTCACGATGGACAGGCCATTGTCGACGACCGGGATGCTCATCGGGTTGAAGCCCGAGCGCTTGGCATCGTTCATCGGGTCGATCAGTTCCGGATGCTTGGCGAGCCACAGCAGCATGAAGCCCATATAGCCCTGCATGCCCTGGTTCGGGTTGATCGAGCCGAACACCTCGCCGGCCTTGATCATGTCGAGGATGTTGGCGTTGACGTCCGCGCACATGACGAGGACCTTGCCGCCGGCCTCCTTGTTGGCCTGTGCCGCGCCGATGGCGGAGTTGGCTTCCGGCATGAAGACCGCGCCGAGATTCGGATTGGCCTGGATGATGCTGGAAAGCCCCTGATAGGCCTTGGTCGGATCCTGGTTGGAGGCGGCGCGGCCGACCAGCTTCATGTCCGGCCACTTCTCCTCCATGCGGGCGATGAAGGCGGCGATGCGCTTGTCGTGGTTGTCCTGGCCGGGGTTTTCGAGCACCGCATATTCGCCCTTGCCGCCCATCTTCTCGGCGATCGCATCGGCCGCATAGGTGCCTTCGCGGGTGTTGTCGGAGGTGATGAAGGACACACGCTTGGAAAGCGGCGAGTCGGCGGCGAAGGTCACGACCGCCGTGCCCTGGTCGATGGCGCGGTTGATCGGCTCGATGAACGGATCGGAGTTCATCGGATGGACGAGGATGCCGGCCGGGTTCTGCGCCAGCGCCTGGTCGAAGGTGGCGATCTGCTTGTTGACGTCATATTCCGGCGTGCCGGTATATTCCGTCTCGCAGCCGAGCTGCTGGCCGGCCTGCTTGAACATCTCATAGACCGGGAACCAGTATTCGACGCCCGAGACCATGACATTCATGACGTATTTCTCGCCCGGCTTGCAGCGGAACGGGTTTTCCGTCTCGGCCGCCGCGGAACCGGCAAAAAGCGTCGTCGCAAGGACCGCCAACGCGGTCGTCGTCAGAAAAGTGCGCAAGTATCCTCCTCCGGGGCGAAAGCCCCTCCCAAAAAGCCCGTGGGCGTCGTTCCGACGCCGGTGATCTCCGTGAAGACCGGAATTCCTCCTCGAAGTCCGGTATGGGCAGCTAATCGCAAAGCAGAGGGAGTGTCAATATAATTCAGACAATGAAATATATTTCATATCCAAATCATGAAATCAAGCCCGACGGCTGAAATATCTTTCATCCCTTCGCGACGGCCGCCACCGACGCGGCAAAGACCGGATCGGCCATCAGCGCGCGGCAGCGGGCAAAGCGCCCGTCCGCATAGGCCCGGAAATCGGCAGCCGGGTTGCCGTTCGCAAGCTGGATCAGCCCCCAGAGCGTCCAGAGCAGGTCGCACATCGCCTTGTAGATGACGATGCGGCCGCGCTCGGCCGGTTTCGGCTCGCCGCCGAAATAGGCGCGGATCATCGCTTCCTCCTGCTCGCGGTCGAACTCCGCCTCGACCGAGAGATCGCCGAGGTCCCACATCGGGTCGTTCATGCCGGAATATTCCCAGTCGACGATCCACATGCGGTCTCCCGTATCGAGGAAGTTCTCGCAGAGCGGATCGCAATGGCAGGCGACGACGGGCAGCGGATGGGCGGCGAGCGCGGCGCGCACCGTTTCCGCCTCGCGCAGCCCCTCGTGATAGCCTTCCGGCAGGGCGACATCCTTGGTGGAGAGCACCGCAAGGTAGTCGTCGATCATCTGGAAGAGCTCGAAGCGCGCCGGAAAGACCACGCCGCTGCCGTGCAGGCGCCGGAAGGCCTCACCCGCCCGCGCCGGCGCGCCGGCGACGGACTTGAAGCCCTCCGGCGTCATCGTCGTCGCGCCGGGAATGAAACGGGTGACCATCAATCCGCTCGCCGCATCCGCATGAAAGACCTCCGGCCCCACGCCGACCCGCGCCGCTTCCCGCGCCGCAACGGCCTCGTTGCCGCGGTCGATATATTCCTCCGTGCCCCTGCCGGGCACGCGCAGGCACCAGTCGCGGACGCGGAAGACGAGATTGGTGAGGCCGCCGAGCCGTTCAACCGGGCCGTCATACCCTTCCAGAAGGGGAATTTTCGCGATTGCATCCAGGGCCTGCCGCTCTTCGCTCATGAACACCTCCTTTTGGCCGTCCGCGACGGTTTCACAGATTTCAGCCTTTCGCTATCATCATCAAAACATGAGGGAAGGCCATGGCAAACGGACATCATGAGGGTGCACTCGGCGCGGTCTACAATGCAAGCGGCACGGAGGAGGTCGCGGCCCTCTACGACGGCTGGGCGGAGACCTACGACGCCGACATGGCGAGCGCCGGCTACCGCCATCCATCGATCTGCGTCGCGCTCCTCGCGCGCCACCTGCCGCGCGGCGCCGCGCCCCTGCTCGATGCGGGCGCCGGCACCGGGCTCATCGGCGAATGGCTGGCGATCCTCGGCTATGCCCATGTCGAGGGCCTCGACATCTCCGAGGGCATGCTCCAGCGGGCGGCGGCGAAGGCCGTCTATGCCGCCCTGCACCGCGCCGCCCTCGGCAACCCCCTGCCCTTTCCGGACGGGCATTTCGCCGGCATCGTCTCGGCCGGCGTCTTCACCTCCGGCCATGTCGGCGTCGAGGGCCTGCCGGAACTCATCCGCATCACGCGGCCGGGCGGCGTCCTCGTCCTGACGGTGAAGAACACGCTGTGGAACGACGGCTTTTCCGACCGGCTGGCGGCCCTGGAGCGCGAGGGCATCCTCGCGCGGGCCGAGGAGACCGCGCCCTATGTCTCGATGCCCGGCGAGACGGGCACCGTGCCGAGCCGCGGTGTGGTGCTGAAGGTGCTGCGCCACGCCTGAGGCAGCGCCGCCGGTCAGGCCGGCTGCACCTCGACCGTCACATGCGACAGCCCGCCGAGATGGGCAAGCCGTGCCTTGTAGTCGGACGGCGCCTTCGGGTGTGGGGATGAGAGCGAGACGATCGCCGCGTGATGGCCGGGACCGACCTGCCAGACATGCAGGTCGGTGATGTGCTCGTCGCCGCGTTCCAGCACCGTGCGGATATCCTCCGCCAGCGCCCCGCCCTCCGGCACCGCGTCGATCAGCACGCCGCCCGCCTCGCGGATGAGGCTCCACGACCAGCGGGCGATGACCAGCGCCCCGACGACGCCCATCACCGGATCGGCCCAGAGCCAGCCGTAGCTCCGGCCGAGCAGCAGCGCGACGATGGCAAGGATGGAGGTCAGCGCATCCGCCAGCACATGCAGGTAGGCGGCGCGCAGGTTGTTGTCGCGCGCCGAATGCGGGTGGTGATGCGCATGGTGGTGATCGTGGCCGTCATGGTGATGATGGTCATCGTGGTCATGATGATGGCCGCCGTGAGCGTGATGGCCGTGATGGTGATGCGCATGGTCGTCCCGCAGCAGCCAGGCGCTGGCAAGGTTCACCGCAAGGCCGGCGACGGCCACGGCGATCGCCTGACCGAAATGGATCTCGACCGGATCGGCAAGGCGCAGGACGCTTTCCCAGCCGATGAGCAGGGCGATGAAGGCGAGGACGATGGCGCTGGCAAAGCCCGCGAGATCGCCGAGCTTGCCCGTGCCGAAGGTGAAGCGCGGATCGCGCGCATGCCGCCGCGCATAGGAGTAGGCGAGTGCCGCGACCAGCATGGCGCCGGCATGGGTGGACATGTGCCAGCCGTCCGCCACCAGCGCCATCGAGCCGTAGATCGTGCCCGCGACGATTTCCGCCACCATCATGCCGGCCGTCAGCGCGATGACGAGCCAGACCCTGCGCTCGTTGCGGCTGTGGTCGGCGCCGAGGAAGACGTGGTCATGGGTGGGCCTTGCCGTCGTATCGTTTGCCATGGGACTCCCTTTCGTTGCGGCGGGCGGGACCGAATGCCCTCGGCAGCGCCCGGGGCAAGGCTGCTTCGCCCTGCTGCGGGACCTGCGCTACTTCATGTAGGTCCGGATGACCCCGATCAGCTCCTCGCCGCCCTGAAGACAGCCTGCCTTCGTCTCGGCTTCCATCACATGATGGCGCAGATGATCCTCCATCACCTCCGCCGTCAGGCCGCCGAGCGCGCCGCGCACGGAGGCGAGCTGGCGCATGATCTCCGCACAGCCCGCCTCGCCTTCCAGCGCGCGTTCGATGCCCTCGATCTGGCCGCGGATGCGGCGCACCCGGGCGATCAGCTTGTCCTTCTGCTGGATGGTGTGACTCATGCGGGGTCGCCTTTCGAATCCATAGCATAGGGGGGTATACTATAGGTTGGCCGATCCGGAAAGGTCCGGAGGCCTTCCCTGCCGCAGGATCAGGCTTTCACGCGCGCACCGGCCGGGTCGTAGAGCGGTTCGAGATGGATCTTCGCCGGCGTGCGTTCCATGGCGACGACGAGCTCGTAGTCGCCGCCCGTCAGGAAATCGTCGTCCACACCCTCGGCGCGGCGCACATAGCCGTAGCCGACATTCTTGCCGAGTGTATAGCCGTAGCCGCCGCTGGTGAGGTAACCGACGGGCTCGCCGTTGCGCAGGATCGTCTCGCGGCCGACGAGCACGATGTCCGGATTGTCGACCGTGAAGCCGGCCAGCGCCTTCTTGCGCTTTTCACCCTGCAGCGCCTCCAGCGCCCGGCGGCCGAGGAAATCGGTGTTCTTGCGCAGCTTCACCGCCCAGCCGAGGCCGGCATCGAAGGGCGTGTCGTTCGGTGTGATGTCAGCCCCCCAGGCGCGGTAACCCTTTTCGAGACGCAGCGATTCCAGCGCGCGATAGCCGACCGGACGGATACCGAACGGAGCGCCCGCCGTCATCAGCGCATCGAAGACCGTGCCGATGGCCTCGATCGGCACATGCAGCTCCCAGCCGAGCTCGCCGACATAGGTGACACGCAGCGCCCGCACGACATGGCCGGCAAGCACGATCTCCCGCACATGACCGAAGGGGAAGCCGGCATTGGAGACATCGGTGTCGGCAAGTGCAGCCAGCACCTCGCGCGCCTTCGGCCCCATCAGCGAGAGCGTGCCGAAATCTTCCGTCACGTCGCGAAGCGTCACGTCGAGGCCGCCGGGAAGATGATCGGCGATCCAGCCGAGGTCATGGGTGCGGAAGCCCGTGCCGGTCACGATGTAGAATTTCTCCTCGGCGAGCCGCGCCACCGTCAGGTCCGCCTCGATGCCGCCGCGGGTGTTGAGAAGCTGCGTGTAGGTCAGCCGCCCCACCGGCTTGCCGACATCGTTCGCGCAGATCCAGTCGAGCGCCTTCAGCGCGTCCGGCCCCGTCATCTCGTATTTGGCGAAGGAGGACTGGTCGAAGATGCCGACGGCCTCGCGCACATGGCGGTGCTCGTCGCCGACCGTCGAGAACCAGTTCTGCCTTCCCATCGAATAGACGTCGCGCGCCTCCATGCCCTTCGGCGCGAACCAGTTCGGCCGTTCCCAGCCGAGCTTGGAGCCGAACACCGCGCCATGCGCCTTCAGCCGCTCGTAGAGCGGCGAGACGACGCGCGGGCGGCCGCTCTCGTATTCCTCGTGCGGAAAGCCGATCGTATAGTGCTTGCCATAGGCCTCCAGCGTGCGGTCGAGCACCCATTGGCGGTCGCGGTGCATGCCGGCAAAGCGGCGGATATCGACCACCCAGAGGTCGAGCGGCGCCTCGCCGTCGACGACCCATTGCGCCAGCACCCAGCCCGCCCCGCCGCCGGACGCGATGCCGAAGGCGTTGAAGCCCGCGCCGACGAACATGTTGCTGCATTCCGGCGCCACCCCGAGGATGAAGTTGCCGTCGGGCGTGAAACTCTCCGGCCCGTTGATCATCTGCTTGACGCCGACCTTCTCCAGCGCCGGCACGCGGGCGATCGCCTCCACCATATGCTGCTCGAAATGGTCGAAATCGTCGTCGAACAGCCGGTAGGCCCATTCGTCGGGCACGTCGCCGGTCGTCCAGGGCTGCGGGTTCGGCTCGTAGCCGCCCATGACGAGCCCGCCGACCTCCTCCTTGAAATAGGTGCGGCGATCGGGATCGCGGATCGTCGGCGCATCGGTGGCGAGCCCCGGCACGGTTTCCGTGATGATATACTGATGCTTGACCGGCTGCAGCGGCACGTTGATGCCGGCCATCGCGCCCACCTGCCGCGCCCACTGGCCGGCGCAGTTGACCACCTTGTCGCAGGCGATGTCGCCCAGCGTCGTGCGCACGCGGCGAATGCGGCCGTCCTCGATGTCGAAGCCCGTGACGCGCACGTTCTCGACGATCTTCGCGCCGTGCATGCGCGCGCCCCTGGCGAGCGACTGGGTGATGTCCGAGGGGCTCGCCTGGCCGTCCGTCGGCAGCCAGCTTGCGCCGACGAGGTCGCCGACCTCCATCAGCGGCCACATGGCCTTGACCTCCTGCGGCGTCAAAAGGTGCATGTCCATGCCGAAGCTCTTGGCCGTGGTGGCGAGGCGGCGGAACTCCGTCCAGCGGTCCTGGTTGGTGGCAAGCCGCAGGCACCCCGTCATCTTCCAGCCGGTCGCAAGGCCCGTCTCGGCTTCCAGGCCCTTGTAGAGATCGACGGAATATTTCAGCACCCGGGTGATCGATGCCGACGAGCGGAGCTGGCCGACGAGGCCGGCCGCATGCCAGGTCGAGCCCGAGGTCAGCGTGCCCTGCTCCAGGAGGATCACGTTCGCCTTGTGGTCGCGGGCGAGATGATAGGCCGTCGAGCAGCCGATGATGCCGCCGCCGATGACAACGATCTCAGCATGGGATGGCAGGGTCATTTGGCGTGTTTCCCGTATTTTGTTCTGTAATGGTCGAGCGCCCCGTCGAGACGATCGAGATTTTCGGCCGTGTAGCCGACATAGTCGGCGCCGGGCGCTGCAAGATGGAGTTCGGAGACCATGCTCCACATCGCCTCGCGCAAGAGCGAGGCGCATTGCATGGCGGCATGCGAGCGAAGGATCGCCGGGTCGGGCGCGCCGGCGAAATAGGCGGCGAGGAAATCCTCCGCCTCGTCGGGCGAAAGCCCGGCATTGGAGGTGGCGCCGGCAAGGTCGAACATGGCGGTGGAGAAGCCGGCATATTCGAAGTCGATCAGCCAGAGCCGGGCACCGTCGTCGAGGATATTGGCCGGCAAGAGGTCGTTGTGCGCGAAGACGATGGGCAGCGGCGCCTGTGCCGCCTCCAGTTCCTCGACAAGCGCCAGATAGCCCGGAAGGTGCGGCTTCATGCGGCTGCCGCCCTCTTTCAGCGTGCGGGCATAGTCGCGCACCACATGGAAGGGCCAGAAAAGGAAGGCGGCGCCGCTCACCTCCTGCGGCATCTCGTCGTGGAACCGGCGCAGCAGGTCCGCCACGCGCCGCCGCTCGGCGACGACATCCGCGGCGCCGAATGTCTTCGCGCCGAGGAAGGCCGAGACCATGACACCGGGCTCGGCATAGCGCACCTCCGGGCCGAAGCCGGCCGCATGGGCCGCCCGCGCCGTCATCAGTTCCCGCTCGCGGAAGACATGGTGGAAGGGATAGTCCCGGCCGAAGCGCACGACATGGCGCCCCGCCGCATCGCTGACGAGATAGCTCTCGTTGCTGATGCCGCCCTTCAGCGGCGCGATCTCGATGCGGCCCGCCCAGCAGGGCAGAGCGCGGATGCGGTCCTCGACGGCGCGGCTGGGCTCGACATGGCCCTCCATCAGCTCACCCTCTCGCGGATGCGGTTCGCGCCGGCGGAAATCAGCCGGTCGGCGATGATGGCGATGAAGGCGATCGAAAGGCCGGCGACGAGGCCGCGGCCCGTATCGGCCTTGGTGAGCGCGATATAAACCTCCTGCCCGAGGTCGCGCGTGCCGACCAGTGCGGTGATGACCAGCATGGAGAGGGCGAACATGATCGTCTGGTTGAGGCCGAGCAGGATTTCCGGCAGCGCCAGCTTCAGCTTGATCTTGGCGAGGATCTGCCTCTGCGTGCAGCCCATGGCGCGGCCCGCCTCCACCACGCGCGGATCGACGCGCTGGAGCCCCAGCACCGTGTAGCGGATCGCCGGCACGACGGCGTAGGCGACGACGGCGATCATCGCGGTGAAATCGCCGACGCGGAACAGCATGACGACGGGCATGAGATAGACGAAGGAGGGCAGTGTCTGCAGCGTGTCGATGACGAGCTGGAGCCAGCGCCACAGCCGTTCGCGCTCGGCCGCCAGGATGCCGAGCGGCACGCCGATGAGGCAGGCGAAGACGACGGAGATGCCGCAGAGATAGACGGTGATCATCGCCTTCTCCCATTGCCCGGTCGCCGCGATCAGGAAGGACAGCGCGCCGACCAGCGCGGCAAGGCGCAGGCCGCCCAGCCGGTAGCCCGAAAGCGCCAGCAGCGCGACGACGCCGGCCCAGGGCAGGTCGCCGAGCAGCCGCTTCAGCGGCACGAGGATGTTCAGGAGGATGACGTTGCGGATCGCCTCCAGCGTGTCGAAGAAGTTGACGTTGATCCAGCGCACCACCTCGGACCAGAAGGTGCCGGTGGAGACCTGCCAGCTTTCCGGGAAACTCTGGAGCGCGGGCACGGCAAGCCCGGCGAGGAAGGTCGCAACAACGATGGCGAGCGCGGCGAGGAGATAGGGGTGTCGGGAGACGAGGCCGCCGCTTGCCGGGAGACCGGCCGCGGGCCGGCCGGCCTTTTCCGCATAGGCCTGGCTCAACCGGTCGAGCGCCACGGCGAGCGCGACGATGGCGAGCCCCGCTTCGAGGCCCGCGCCGATATCGAGGCGGCGGAGCGCGGCGAGCACGTCGAAGCCGAGGCCGCCGGCGCCGATCATCGAGGCGATGATGACCATGTTCAGCGAAAGCATGATGACCTGGTTGACGCCGACCATCAGGCTGTCCTTGGCCGAGGGCACCATGACCTTCCAGGTCATCTGCCGCCGGCTGCAGCCGACCATGTTGCCGAGGTCGCGGATCTCCGCCGGCACGGAGCGCATGGCGAGGATGGTGACGCGCGCCATCGGCGGCAGGGCATAGATCAGCGTCGCGACGATCGCCGCCGTCGGGCCGAAGCCGAAGAAGACGAGCACGGGCACGAGATAGGCGAAGACCGGGATCGTCTGCATGAGGTCGAGAACGGGAACCAGTACCCGCTCGAAGAAAGACCAGCGCCAGGCGGCAAGGCCGAGCAAGAGGCCGGCCACCACGCCGATCGGCACGGCGACGACGATGGAGGCGAGCGTCACCATGGCGCTCGTCCACTGGCCGAAGATGACGAGGAAGCCGAAGCAGGCCGTGACGAGCGCGGCGAGCCGCGCGCCGCCGGCATGGTGGCCGATCAGCGCAACGATGGCGAGCACCGCGAGCCAGGAGAGCGGCGGCAGGTGCTGCACGGCGCTCGAGCCCTGCCCCGACAGGAGGCCGCTCGACAGGAGGCCGAGCGCCACCCGGTAGGGAACGTCGATGATCTCGGCGAGGAAACGGGTAAGGTCCGTAAAGGTGAAGAGGCCGAAGCTCGCCTCGTCCACCAGCCATTTCGTCGCCCTGCCGATCCAGCGCGCCGCCGGGATCTCGAAGGCGCGCGGATAGGAGAAGGCCGATTTCGCAAAGTCCTCGCCGAACTGCCAGAAGAGGACGAAGAGGGCGAGCGCGAGCGGCCACGGCCAGCGCGCCCGCGCCGCACCGCGCGCGGCCGGGTTTTCCGGGATCGGCTCGGAGACGGGCTGGAGGACGGGGAAGGACGCGCCCATGTCGTCAGCCCCGCATCATCACATCGACGACCGCCGCGCGGTCGATGAGGCCGACGGGCGTTCCCGCCCCGTCGAGGGCGGCCAGCGTCTCCGCGCCTTGCGAGAAGAGCGGCGCGGCCTCGGCCACCGGCGCGCTCGCGCGGATCGAGGTCGGCGGCAGCGTGCCGTTCAGCGGCCGCATCAGGGCGGCCACCTTGACGACCTTGGCCCGGGCGACGCTGCGCGTGAACTCCGCCACATAGGGCGTCGCCGGGTTCAGCACGAGATCCTCGGGCGTGCCCGCCTGCACGATCTCGCCGTCCTTCATGATGGCAATGCGGTCGGCAAGGCGGATCGCCTCGTCGAAATCGTGGGTGATGAAGACGATGGTCTTCTTCAGCACCGATTGCAGGCGCAGGAACTCGTCCTGCATCTCGCGGCGGATCAGCGGGTCGAGCGCGGAAAAGGGCTCGTCGAGGAACCAGAGCTCCGGCTCGGCGGCGAGCGAGCGGGCAATGCCGACGCGCTGCTGCTGGCCGCCGGAGAGCTCGCGCGGAAAGGCGTTCTCGCGGCCCGAAAGGCCGACGAGGTCGATCATGCGCCGCGCCCGCTCCTCGCGCGCTGCCCGCTCAATGCCCTGGATCTCCAGCGGAAAGGCGACATTCGCCAGCACGGTGAGGTGCGGCAGCAGGGCGAAATGCTGGAAGACCATGCCCATCTGGTGGCGGCGGATCTCGATCATCCGCGCCTCGCTTGCCGCCAGGAGGTTCTCGCCGTTGAAGAGGATGTCGCCGGAGGTCGGCTCGATGAGGCGCGAGAGGCAGCGCACCAGCGTCGACTTGCCCGAGCCGGACAGGCCCATGATGACGAAGATCTCGCCCTCACGCACCTCGATATTGACGTCGCGCACCGCGCCGACGGCGCCGGCCGCGCGCAGCTCAGCGCTCGTCAGTCGCGCGGCCGAAGGGCCGGCCAGGGATCTGCCGCCTGCGCCAAAGATCTTCCAGACGCCACGGCAGACAAGTTTCGGTTCGCTAGAGGCCATCGTCATTCCGGTCGCGTGATCGAAACGCGGTCCCTATGGGACCGCACGAAAGGCGCCCGGCCTCCCCTGCTGGCGGAGGGCCGGGCCTTGCGCGCTACTTCTTGATCCAGTCGGACCAGCGCGCTTCGTTCGCCGCCATCCACTCGGCGACCACCTCGGAGACCTTCTTGCCGTCGAGGTCCACCTTGGTGATCATCGCCCCCATCTCGTCATTGTTGACATTGAACGCCTTGATGGCGGCATAGGCGCCCGGCCACTTGTCCTTGAGGCCGGACCAGCCGACCTTCCAGATCGGGCCGAAGGGCTTGCCGCAGTCATAGGCGGCATCGGGGTTCACGCCGGCCGCCGGGTCCTCGTAGCATTCCTTCGAATAGGGCGGGAACTCGACCCACTCGCCCTGGTACTTGGCCGGCGCCCAGTGCGGCGCATAGATCCACAGCAGGATCGGCGCCTGGCGCTGGTAGGCGCTTTCCAGCTCCGCGAAGAGCGCGGCGTCCGTGCCGGCATGGATCACCTCGAAGGGCAGGTCCAGCGCCTCGACGCGCTCGTCGTCGAAACCGCCCCAGGTGACGGGGCCGCCGAGATACCGGCCTTTTGGCGCGGTCTCCGGAATCGAGAAGGCTTCCGCGCAGGCTTCGCTCTTCAGCGCTTCCCAGTTCGGCAGGCCGGGGCATTTCTCCTTCATATAGGCCGGATACCACCACTCTTCCTTGGCCTGCATGCCGGTCTCGCCGAAATTCTCGACCTTGCCGGTGGCCGTCGCGGCGTCCATCGCGTCGCGGCCGGTGGTCTCCCACATCTCCATGGCGACGTGCAGGTCGCCGGTCTCCAGGCCCGCGAACTGCGCGAGATAGTCGGCCTGGACATAGTCGACGGAATAGCCGGCCTTCTTCAGCACCTCGCCCATGATTTCCGTGGTGATGAGCTGGCCCGTCCAGTCGTGCAGCGTCAGCTTGATCGGATCGGTGGATTCCTGCGCCGCCGCGGGCGCGATCGTGAAGGCCGCGGACAGGCACAGCGTCGCGGCGAACAGTCCTGACAGGCGAATAGGTTGAAACATGCGTGATCTCCCGGTCGCACTTTGAAGTCGATGCTTTCTGATGCGCCGGATGCCGTTCCCCGTACTTTTGTATCTGTCGGCCTGCGCACGGAGCCGATCACACGCTGGATGAAAGCGGCTGTCAATCCTGAAATGTGGCTTTTTCTGCCTTTGTGACCGAATTTGCGGCTTTCTTGCCAGATGATCCGTCTAGGATTATGAAGCAGGAAACGCATGCGGACACGACGACGATGAACCACTCCAAACGCCACAACGACATTCTGAGGCTGCTCCAGCAGGACGGCACGGTGACGATCGCCGACCTCGCCAAGAAACTCGACGTTTCGCTGGAAACCGTGCGGCGGGACATCAAGCCGCTGACGACGAACGGCACCGTGCTGAAGATGCACGGCGCCGTGGCGCTGCCCTCCGTGGTGGGCGAAGCGCCCTTCGAAAAGCGCATGCGCGAGAACAGCGAGGCGAAGAAGGCGATCGCCGTCGCCATGGCCGCGACGATCCGCGACGGTGATTCGATCATGCTCGATACGGGCACGACGACGAGCTACCTCGCCCGCGAGTTGCTCGGCCACCGGCGGCTGACGGTCGTCACCAACTCCTCCGACATCGCGCGCACGCTTTCGACGGTCAACGACAACCGCGTCTACATGGCGGGCGGTGAGCTGCGCAGCGACAATGGCGCGGCCTTTGGCGTCTCGGCGATCGAGTTCATCAACCATTTCACCGTCGGCCATGCGGTCATTTCCACGGGCGCGATCGATGCCGCGATCGGCGTGATGGACTACGACCTGGAGGAAGCGGAATTCGCGCGCGCCGTGGTCACGCGCGGCAAACGGGCCGTCGTCGTCACCGACCACACGAAGTTCGGCCGGCAGGGGCTGGTGCGCGTCTGCGAATTCAGCATGCTGACCGATCTCTTCACCGACAAGGTGCCGCCCCGCGATGTCTCCGCCTCGCTGAAGGCGGCCGGCGTCAACGTCACGCTGGCGCGCTGACGAAAAAGCGGCCCGGCGGATATCCCACCGAACCGCTTTGGATCCTGCCGAGAGACGGGACGATCAGTTCATCGTCGACCACTGGCTTTCGACTTCCTGTGCGTCCTTGTTCAGATGGACATGGGCGTCGACATGATCGACCCAGTCGAGGGGGATCAGGTGGTGCTGGCCGTCCTTCGAATCGCTCCGGGTGAGCTTGATGCGGCTGTCGCCTTCCATGTGGTCGACGGTGCCGACATGGCTGCCATCGGCGGCGCGGACTTCCATATGTTCACGAATTTCGCTTGCAGCGACCATGGAAATTCTCCTTTCAGGTCAAATTCACCCGAAAGGAACGCGGGGAGCCGTGCGTGGTTCCCCGCGCCCAAGGACCTTGTGGCTAGTAGGCGCTTTCGTAGGCGGCGCAGATCTCCGCCTGCGTCTTGCCCGAGAGATAGGCGATCTCGCCTTCCTTGTGCTTGACATAGACGTCGGCAAAGCCCTCGGGGAACCAGCCGCAGACCGTCGCATTGCCGCGGAACCGCTGGAGCGCGGCCTCCAGCGTCTGCGGCAGGCGCACATAGCCGCGCGCGGCCAGCGCCTCGACGCCCAGCAGCGACAGGTCCTCCTGCGTCGCCTCCGGCACGGCCAGCCCCTCCTCGATGCCCTGCACGCCGGCATGCACAATGGCGGCGAGCGCCAGATGCGGATTGGCCGCGCCGTCCGCGGCGCGGAACTCGAAGTTGAACTGGGCCGCGCGGGCGATGTCGCTGATGTCGGAAACCGGGCAGATGCGCACCGAGGCCTCGCGATCGCGGAAACCGAGATTGTTGAAAGCGGCGCTCCAGCGATGCGGGGTGAGGCGCAGGTAGGAGACGACGCTCGGCGCCGTGATGGCAATGATCGAATCAAGATATTTCAGGATGCCGGCAACGAATTTTCCGGCGACATCGGAGAGTTCGTGCTTGCCGGCCGGGTCATGGGTGACCGGATTGCCGGCCGCATCCAGCATGCTCATATGCACATGCACGCCGTTGCCGACGCCCGCGGAATCGCGGATCGGCGTGAAGGTCGGGTCGTAGCCGAGCTCGCGGGCGACGAGGCCGACGAGTTCGCGGGTGATCAGCGAATGGTCCGCGATGGTGACGCCCTTCTGCGGACCCATCGTCACCTCGAACTGGCCGGCGCCGAACTCCTTGAGGATGGTGTCGGGCGTGACGCCCGCCTCCCGCATCGCCGCGATGATCGCCTCGCAGAAATGCCGCTCCTCCTGGAACCCGCCGAGCGTGAAGGCCTTGCCGATATCGGAGACGAGGTGCTTGATCTGGAACTCGTGCTCGAAGGCGCCGTAGAGCGTAACGCCCGCCACCCTTTGCAGACGATCGAGCGCCGTTTCCAGGATCGAGCGCGTGCAGAACTCCCACGGCCGGCCATCGGTATAGCGGATGTTGCCGATGACGAAATTCTCGTTCGGCGCCCCCTCCTCGCTCTCGATGCTGACGCGTGTCGCGGGATCGGGAATGAGCACGAGGTCGCCGAGCGAGCCGAACGGGCTTTCGGCGATGTTGTCGAAGCAGGTGATCTGCACATTGGTCGGCGTCCAGCCGACGCCGCGCTTCAGGCGTTTGTCCATCTGTGCCAGCGGAAAGGCCTTGCCGCGCACCTTGCCAGAAAGGTCGCCGCAGCAGGCGACCATCATTTCCTCACGTTTCATCGGCGTCCCCGTTGATCTGGTCATAACCCGGCATCGAAAAGCGGATGCCGTCCCAATCCTTGATGCGTTTCTGCGTCGCCTCCCAGTCGGCCTCCGAGACGCGCACGATCAGCGCCTCGACCAGCGCCATGGCGGCGGCCACCGTATCCCAGGCCGTGCCGGCATCGATCGGCAGCGCGACGATATGATCGGCGCTGCGCGCGGCCGGCGACATCCACTTGTCGGTGACGACGACGATGGTCGCGCCGCGCTTCTTGGCGATCGTCTCGGCAAGGCGCGCGAGGCTGAGCTGGTAGCGCCGGAAATCGAACAGCAGCACGACGTCCTTCTTGCGCATGCGCAAGACGTGCTCCGGCCACATTTCCGGATTGTCGGACATGTGGTAGATGCCGCTGCGGATCTGGCGCAGGTGGATCGACAGGAACGCGGCGACATTGTCGCTGACGCGCCCGCCGAGCAGGAAGATGTTGCGCGAGGGATCGGCGAGCAGGTCGGCGAGAATGTCGAACTGCGCCTGCGACACCGTCGCCGTCATCTCCTGCATGACCGCCGAGACGCGCGCCACATATTCCGACAGGAATTCCGAATGGCCGACCGGCTTCTGGCTCGATTTCAGGTCGAGCGGCGAGCGCTGCCCTTCCTTCAATTCGGTGATCAACTGGCGCTGCAGGTCCTGGAAGCCGCCGCAGCCGATCTTGCTGACGAAGCGGGTGATCGAGGGTGCGCTGACCCCGGTCTTGGCCGCCAGCTCCTGGATGCTTTCGAGGCCCGTGAAGGGATAATCGGCAAGAATGGCATTGGCGATCTTGCGCTCGCTGGCGGTGAGCTGCGCTGCGGCATCGCGGATCCTCGTGCGGATCGTCGTCGACGATTTCCCATCGCTCATTGGCGTTCGTTCCCCTGATTGGTTCGGATATTCGCGCCATGAAAAAAATTAGTCAAACGGAAAAATGCAATTGACTATGATCGAAAAATTTCCTTGACTGCCTGTCAGGAAAGCCCGACCCGCCGGGCCCGTTACGGATCCCATTCCATGCTCAGGTTCGCAGACCGCGACACGACCAGATTGCTGCAGACGGGCGACCCGGAGCCGGTGGAACGGATCAACCCTGCCGGCGCCTCGTCGATCTTCCTGACCTGCGAACATGCCGGCCGCGCCATCCCGGCTGCGCTCGGCGATCTCGGCATTCCCGCCGCGGAGATGGATCGCCACATCGCCTATGACGTCGGCGCGGAGGGCGTCGCCCGCAGCCTGGCCGAGCGCCTCGACGCCGCGCTCATCCTGCAGCGCTACAGCCGCCTCGTCATCGACTGCAACCGGCCCTTCGAGGCGAAGGATTGCGTCGTCGAAGAGAGCGACGGCACGCCGGTGCCGGCAAATGCCGATATCAGCGATCTCGACCGCCGCTGCCGCTTCGTGGAAATCCACCAGCCGCTGCACGAGGCGATCGCCGCAGCGCTCGACCAGCGCCAGGCGAGCGGAAGGCCGCTCCTCCTCGTCTCGGTGCACAGTTTCACGCCGGTCATGCGCGCAACGGGCGCCACACGGGATTTCGAACTCGGCCTGCTCTACAACCGCGACGCCCGCCTTGCCGAGCGGCTTGCGCAGACGTTCCGCGCCGCCAATCCGGACGTCACCGTCAAGCTCAACGCACCCTATCACGTCGACGACATCTCCGACTACACGATCCCGGTGCACGGCGAGCGGCGCGGCATAGCGCATGTGCTTCTGGAAGTGCGCAACGACCTCATCAACGATGCCCGCGGGCAAGAGGAATGGGCAGGCCGCCTCGCCGGCCCCCTCCGCCTTGCGGCAGACAGCCTCGAAGGAAACGCCTGATGGCCGCTGACCATCCAACCACCCGCGACGTGCCGCTCGATCCGGCCGCCTCCGCCATCCTCTTCATCGACGTGCAGAACTTTTCCGTGCGCCGCGAGGGCGGTGAGTTCAAGGATGTTTCCGACGCCGATATCGCGGGAAAATACGGCTATTATTTCAAGCGCATCCACGAGGTCGCGATCCCGAACATGCAGCGCCTCATCGCCGGCTTCCGCAAGGCCGGCATCGAGGTGCTGCACACGACGATCGAGAGCCTGACGAAGGACGGCCGCGACCGCAGCCTGGACTACAAGATCACCGGCTTCAACGTGCCGAAGGGCTCGTGGGACGGCAAGGTCATCGACGAACTGGCGCCGCTGGAGGACGAGATCGTCTTCCCGAAGAGCTCGTCCAGCGTCTTCGTCTCCACCCATATCGACTACATCCTGCGCAATCTCGGCGTAAAACAACTCGTGCTGTGTGGACTTCTGACCGACCAGTGCGTGGAATCGGCCGTGCGCGATGCCTGCGACCTCAACTATCTCGTGACGCTGGTGCCCGATGCCTGCGGCACCTATTCGCAGGAGCGCCACGACACCTCGCTGAGCGCCATCAAGGGCTATTGCCGGCAGGTCTCGACCGATGCGCTGCTGAAGGAGATCGGGCAGTAAAGCCCGCAGACGAACCGACGGGACGGAAACGAGGAGCATCCGAAAGCGGGCCGCAGAACACAACAAAAGGCCGGGCCGCGCGACACTTCACTGCCGAAAGGCATCAAAAAGGGGAACGACCATGATGAAGACTTCCAAACTGCTTCTGGCGGCCGCAAGCCTTGCGCTCGCCGCCTCCGCGGCCTTTGCCGAGGACGACAAGATCGTCATCGGCGGCGCGCTCTCGATGACGGGCATCCAGGCCCCGCTCGACACGCCCGGCTACAACGGCGCGCAGGTCGCGGTGAAATATCTCAACGACAATGGCGGCGTGCTCGGCAAGCAGGTCGAGTTCATCAACATCGACGGCAAGTCCGATCCGGTGACGGTCGGCAACGTCGCCGTCGAGCTGATCGACAAGGGCGCGCAGGTCATCGTCGCGCCCTGCGATTTCGATTTCGGCTCGCCGGCGAGCCGCGAGGCACAGTCGGCCGGCCTCGTCGGCATCTCGACCTGCGCCTCCGATCCGCTCTACTCTTCCTGGTCGCTCGGCGACAAGCAGTTCACGCTCTCCATGTGGAACACCACGATGGGCGCGACGGCAGCCGATTTCGCCTTCACGGAGAAGGGCTGGAAGACGGCCTATGTCGTCACCGACCAGTTCATCGCCTACACCAAGTCGCTGTCGAAGTATTTCGTCGAGCAGTTCAAGGCCGATGGCGGCGAGATCATCCTGGAAGACACCTATACGAACGGCGACAACAACTTTTCCGCCCAGCTCGCGCGTCTCCAGGCGCTCGGCAAGAAGCCGGACGTGATCTTCGTCTCGTCCTACGGCACGGATATCGGCGTGATCATCCGCGCGCTGCGCGAAGTCGGCTATGACGCGCCGATCCTCGGCGGCGATGCCTATGACGACCCGGCGATGCACGAGGCGCTCGGCGAAAAGTTCGGCAACGACGTCTATTTCGTCACCCATACCTGGATGGGAACGGGAGCGGACCCGGAAATGGAGAAGTTCATCGGTCTCTACAAGGAGATGTTCGGCAACGACCCGGACACGTCCTTCGTCTCGACGGGCTGGGACACGATCATGATGATCGCCGAGGCGATCAAGGCGGCCGGCACGACGGAAGGCGGCGCGCTTGCCAAGGCGCTGGAAGATGGCCAGTTCAAGCTGCTGACCGGCGACCTCGACTACGGCACGGCCGAAGAGGGCCACGTTCCGAACAAGGCGGCGGCGCTCATCGAGCTGAAGGGCGGCAAGCCGACTTTCGTGGGCTGGCGCAAGCCGGAATCCCTGCCGAAGCCCTGATCGTACTTTACGGGCCGGCCGCCAAAGCCGGCCCATCACCTTCGGAAAAGCCATGTCTGAAACGCGCCTCGCGGTAAACGACGTGTCGGTGGAATTCACCGGCCTCCGCGCCCTCGACCATGTGTCGCTCTCCGTCCTCACCGGCGAGGTCGTCGGCCTGATCGGTCCGAACGGCTCGGGCAAGACGACGCTCATCAACGCCATCACCGGCCAGGTAAAGCTGGCGGGCGGCACGATCACCGCCGGCGACATAACCCTTTCCGGCCTCTCGCCGCGTAGGATCGCCCTTGCCGGCGTCAGCCGCTCCTTCCAGATCGTGCGCCTTTTCAACACGATGACGGTGCTGGAGAACGTCGAGGCCGCAGCCCTGGCGAAGGGCGCCTCCCGCGGGGCCGCCACCGAGCGCGCGAAAAGCCTTCTCGACGAACTCGGCCTCTCGGCGAAGGTGGACGAGCTGGGCGAGAGCCTCAGCTACGGCGACAAGCGCCGCGTCGAGATCGCAAGGGCGCTCGCCGCCGAACCGCGCTTCCTGCTGCTCGACGAACCCGCCGCCGGCATGAACGACGCGGAGACGGAAACCCTGCTGCACACCCTCTCCGAACTGCCGAGGAAACGCGGCCTCGGCCTTCTCATCATCGATCACGACATGGGCCTCATCATGCGCCTCTGCCACCGGCTGCATGTGCTCGCCTCCGGCCGCACCATCGCGGAAGGGGACGCCGCCCATGTCCGCAGCCATCCTGATGTCATCGAGGCCTATCTCGGCAAGGGGGCGGCCCATGCTTGAGATCACCGGCCTCTCCGTCAATTACGGCACGATCCGCGCGGTGCGCGGCATCAGCCTCACCGTCGCCAGGGGCGAGCTGGTGAGCCTGCTCGGCGCGAACGGCGCGGGCAAATCCTCGACCATCAAATGCATCGCCGGCGCGCTGAAGGCGGCGGGCGGCTCGATCGTGCTCGAAGGCCAGGACATCACCGCGGCCAATCCCGAGCAGGTCATCCGTGCCGGCCTTGCCACCGTGCCGGAAACCCGCGACGTCTTCCCGGACCTGACGGTCGCCGAAAACCTCATGCTCGGCGCCTATATCCACCGGCGCGACCAGGCCGGCAACCGGCAGAACCTCGAAAGGCTGCACACGCTCTTCCCGCGCCTCGCCGAGCGGTCGAACCAGCCGGCCGGCACGCTTTCGGGCGGCGAGCAGCAGATGCTCGTCATCGCCCGCGCGCTGATGGCGCGCCCGCGCGTCCTCCTCCTCGACGAGCCCTCGCTGGGTCTCGCGCCCGCGATCGTCGAGCGCATCTTCGAGATGATCGAGACACTCAAAAAGTCCGGCCTCACCATCCTGCTCGTCGAGCAGAACGTGAACCAGGCGCTCGCCGTCGCCGACCGCGCCTATGTCATGCGGCTCGGTGCCATCGTCGCATCCGGCACCGCCGAGGAGATCCGCTCGGGAAGCGATCTCAGCGCACATTATCTGGGAGGCTGATTCCGATGGCTTTCGCGATCCAGTTCGTCATCGACGTCCTCAGCCTCGGCGGGGCCTATGCCCTCATGGCGCTCGGCCTCGTCATCATCTACGGCATCCTGCGGCTGGTGAATTTCGCCTATGGCGAACTCATCATGGTCGCCGGCTACACCATGTATCTTTCCAGCGGCTCGGGCCTGCCCTGGCTCGTCATGGCCGCACTCGCCGTCGCCATGGCGGTGCTCTTCGGCATCCTCACCGACTATGCCGCCTTCCGCCCGGTGCGCGCCAAATCGGTGACGGCGGTGCTGATCACCTCCTTCGCCTTCTCCAACCTGTTGCAGAACGCCGCCCTCCTCTTCATCTCGCCGCGCCCGCGCAACGTGCCCCTGCCGGACATCTTCTCCCAGACCGTCTCGATCGGCGGCGCGATCACGCCGGTGCGCAACCTCATCACCATCGCCGCCTCCATCGTGCTGCTCGCCGCCGTCGCCTTCCTGATGCGCAGGACGACGCTCGGCATCGCCATGCGCGCGGCGGCGACCAACTTCACCATGGCCCGCATGCTCGGCGTGCCGGCGAACCTCATCATCTCCTCGGCCTTCGCCCTCTCCGGCTTCCTCGCCGGCGTCGTCGGCATCCTGTGGATCGGCCGCATCGGCACGGTCGTGCCGGGCGTCGGGCTGGAGCCGCTGCTCGTCGCCTTCATCGCCACCGTGATCGGCGGCATGCGCAGCCTTCCGGGCGCCGTCGTCGGCGGCTTCCTCTTGGCGCTGATCGATACGACGCTCAACTACACCCTGTCGCAGGATCTCCTGAAGTTCCGCGACGCCTTCACCTTCAGCCTCGTCATCCTGATCCTGCTCTGGCGCCCGCAGGGCCTCATCAAGGGCCCGGCGAGCGGACAGCGGACCTGAGGAGCGGAGACCATGAAACATTCCTATCTCACCGCCCTCATCCTCATCGCCGTCATCGCCGCCATCGCCATCGGCAGCCAGCTCATCGGCATCCGCCTCTACGACCGGATCGCCACCAACCTGCTGATCTCGCTGGTCCTCGTCGTCGGCCTGCAGACCTTCATGGGCAATTCGGGCCTGCTCTCCTTCGCCCATATCGGCTTCATGGGCCTCGGCGCCTACACCTCCGCCGTGCTGACCATCCCGGCCCAGATGAAGGGCATGGCGCTGCCGGACCTCTACGACTTCATGAAGGTGGTGGAGATCTCGCCGCTGCTGGCCATGCTGGCTGCGGGCGTGCTTGCCGCGGTCGTGGCGGCCGTCGTCGCCTATCCGCTGATGCGGCTTTCGGATGCGGCCTCCGTCATCACCTCCTTTGCGCTGCTCGTGGTGCTCTACACCGTCATGAACAACTGGAGCGCCTTCACCAACGGCCCGCGCACGCTCTTCGGCCTGCCGAAGACAACGGACCTGCCGATCGCCGCCATCGTCGCGGCCGTCGTGGTGGTCGTCGCGCTGCTCTTCAAGGAATCGCGCACCGGCAAGCTGCTCCGCGCCTCCCGAGAGGACGAGGTCGCCGCCGCCGCGCTCGGCGCGAACATCCCGCACCTGCGCTGGCGTGCCTTCATCCTCGCCGCCTTCATCGCCGGCATCGGCGGCGCTCTCTGGGGCCATTTCATCACCTCCTTCGCGCCGAAGGCCTTCTACCTGAAGGAGACCTTCCTCATCATCACCATGCTGGTGATCGGCGGGGCGAACACGGTGACCGGCGCCGTCGCCGGCACGATCCTCATCACGTTTGCCTATGAAGGCCTTCGCGGCACCGAAAGCGCGCTGAACGCCACCGCCATCGGCGCCGGCCAGGTCGTCGGCCTCACCGAGATCGTGCTGGCGCTCGCCATGATCGCCGTGATGATCGTCAAGCCCGGCGGCCTCTTCCCGAACCGCGAGATCGGCCACATCCTCACCCGCGCCCGCCGCAAGAAGGAGACAGTTGCATGAGCTGGAAGACCGCCTACCGTTCCTTCTACTACGCCAACGCGGAGGCGCCGGACGACATCGTGCTCGATCCGCAGACGACCGCGCTACTCGTCATCGACATCCAGAACACCTATCTCGATCCGAAGGACACGCCGGAAGAGACCGCCCGCTGGCAGCCCTTCTATGATCGCATGCGCAAAACGGTGATCCCGAACACCGCACGGCTGATCAAGGAATGCCGCAAGCGCAAGGTGGAGGTCATCTTCGCCCGCATCGCCTGCCTGAAGCCGGACGGCCGCGATCGCTCGCTGAGCCAGAAGAAGCCCGGCTTCAACTACCTGCTTCTGCCGAAGGACCTGCCCGAGGGCCAGGTCGTGCCGGAACTCGAACCGCGTCCCGACGAGATCGTCATCACCAAGACGACCGACAGCGCGCTGACCGGCACGAACCTCCGCCTGATCCTCCACAATATGGGCATCAAGGACGTCATCTGCTGCGGCATCTTCACCGACCAGTGCGTCTCCTCCACCGTGCGCAGCCTGGCGGATGAAAGCTTCGGCGTGGTCGTCGTCGACGATTGCGGCGCGGCGGCGACGGACGAGCTGCACCGGCGGGAGCTGGAGATCATCAACATGATCTATTGCCACGTCGTCCAGCTTGACGAGGTCCTGACCTTCTTCAAGGAATAGGGAGAGCGACATGTCCGGCCTCTACGCCCGTGAAAGCCGATCGGTCTCGACGATGGCGCATCTGCGGTTCTTTCCGCAGGCGGTGGTCGGCGGAAGCGGCGCGTACCTGACCGGCGACGACGGGCGCAAACTCCTCGATTTCGCCGCCTCCTGGGGCGCAGCGAGCCTCGGCCATTCGCATCCCGCCATCCGCGAGGCGGTGAACCGCGCGCTCTGCGACCAGGCGGGCGCAAGCTATCTCTCCACGGCCAACGAGCCCTCGGTGCTGCTCGCCGAAAAGCTGCTCTCCCTCGTGCCGGAACGCGCCCGCGGCCGCGTCTGGTTCGGCCATTCCGGCTCGGACGCCAACGAGACGGTCGCCCGCATGGTCGTCGCCGCTACCGGCCGGCCGCGCATCCTCGCCTTTAACGGCGCCTATCACGGAGGCACCGTCGGTTCCATGGCCGTCTCCGGCCACCCCGCCCAGCAGGGTGCGCGGGCGAAGGACCTGACGCTGGTGCCCTACCCAAACAGCTACGCCGCCGGCAGCCCCGAAGCCGCGAAGGACGCCGCCCTCGCTTATCTCGAAAAACTCCTTGCGACCGAGATCCCGCCGCAAGAGATCGCCGCCTTCTTCATCGAGCCGATCCAGTCGGACGGCGGCATGCTGGTGCCGCCGGAAGGGTTTTTCAAGGACGTGGAAGCGCTCTGCCGCACACACGGCATCCTCATCGTCTCAGACGAGGTGAAGGTCGGCCTTGGCCGCAGCGGACGCTTCAACGCCTTCGAGCATGCCGGCATCGAGCCCGATATCGTCGTCTTCGGCAAGGGCCTCGGCGGCGGCCTGCCGGTCTCGGCCGTGGTCGGTCCGGAGGCGATCCTGAACCACGCCGTCGCCTTCTCGCTGCAGACCGTGCACGGCAATCCGGTCTGCGCCGCCGCGGCGCTCGCCGTGCTGCAGACCATCGAGCGCGACAATCTCGTCGCCAATGCGGAACGGACAGGACGCATGCTGCGCGAGGCGCTCGACCGCCTCGCCACCCGCCATGCCCTGATCGGCAATGTGCGCGGCCGGGGCCTCGCCCTCGGCGTCGAGCTTGTGGCGAATGGCGCACCGGCCCTGCGGCAGACGGCGTTGGCGGTCTACCGCGCCTTCCAGCTCGGCCTCGTGCTCTACTATGTCGGCGTCAACTCCAACGTGCTGGAATTCACGCCGCCGCTGACCCTGACGGAGGCGGAAGCGCAGGAGGGTGTCGCCATTCTCGACCAAGCGCTCGCAGACGTCGCGGCGGGCCGGGTCGACGAGGCGCTGCTTGCCGATTTCGCCGGCTGGTAGGCTTCAGGCGGCCGAAAGACGAAGCGCCACGCCCAGCAGGATGCGCGCACCGGCGATGATATGCGCGTCGGAAACGAACTCCGCCTCGTTGTGGCTGATGCCGTTGCGGCAGGGCACGAAGATCATCGCCGCCGGGGCGACCCGACCCACGAAGAGCGCATCGTGAAAGGCGCCCGACACCATCGGCCGGCTGCGGATCGCGAGCGCCCGGCACGTCTCCTCGATCGCCGCCGTCACCTCCGGGGCGAACCGGCCGGGAGCCATGTCGACGCGCAGTTCGATGGCCGTTTCGCAGCCCCACCGCGCGCCCGCGGCCTCGCATTCCTCCCTCACGCGCCGGTCCATCGCCGCAAGCGCCGCCGCGTCCGGATGGCGGATGTCGACGGTGAAGGAGACGCGGCTCGGGATGACGTTGATGGAGCCCGGCTCGGCGGTGATGCGGCCGACCGTCAGCCGCGCTGCGGGATCGGCCGGCATGATATCGCCCTGGATGCGCGCGATGGCGGCGGCCGCCGCACCCATCGGGTCCTTGCGGAATTCCAGCGGCGTGGTGCCGGCATGGGCCGCCTCGCCGGAAAAGGCGATCTCCAGCCATTTCGTGCCCTGAACGGCGGTGACCACGCCGATCGGCACGTCCTCGCGTTCGAGAACGGGGCCTTGCTCGATATGCAGTTCGACGAAGGCGGAGATGGCGTGCCCGATGGGCCGCATGCGGGCTTCCGGCAGCGCTTGCAGCGTCGCCGCCAGTTCGTCGGCGAGCAGCGCGCCGTCCGTCGCCCGCGCCCGGCGCCAATCCGAAAGGTTACCCGCGCCAGCGAAGGCCATGGAGCCCATGCAGCCCGGCGAGAAGCGGCTGCCCTCCTCGTTGGTGAAGGCGACGACCTCGATGGCGCGGTCGGTCTCGACGCCCGCATCGGCGAGCGCTTCCAGTACCTCGAAGGCGCTGAGCGTGCCGAGCGCGCCGTCGTAGCGGCCGCCGGTCGGCTGGCTGTCGAGATGGCTGCCGATGAGGAGCGGCGGCAGCGTCGCATCCCGGCCGTCGCGGCGGAGGAAAAGATTGGCCGCCTCATCCTGGAAGACGGTGAAGCCCCGCGCGAAAGCGCGCTCGGCCAGCAAGCGGCGGGCGGTACGGTCTTCGACGCTCAGGGCCTGCCGGTTGACGCCGCCGGCGGGCGTCGCGCCGATGGCCGCGAAATCGGCGATGGATGTGAGGAGGCGCGCGGGATTGACCTCCGGCATTGTGCTCATCGGCCGAGGCCTGCGATGAAGCGCTTCACCCGGTCCGGATCGACCGCGTTCCACCAGACGCCGTCATATTTGAGGGCGCTGGCGATGATCACGCCGTCGGCGACGGCGAGGATGTCGTTGGCATTGTCATGGGTGACGCCGCTGCCGACCAGCGTCGGCAGCGAGGCGGCCTCCTTGATCATGCGGATATAGCCGAGATCGGCCGTATGGCCGGTGCGCTGGCCGGTGGCGATGACGACGTCGGCATCGAAGAAGACGAGGTCCTTGACCTGCTCCTCGACCGGCCGGTCGGCGACGATGGCGTGCGCGCCGTGCTTGACATGGGCGTCGGCGAAGATGCGGATGCCTCTGGCACGCAGTTGCGCCCGGTAGCGCATGGCGCGGGCGGATTCGCCCTCCACGAAGCCCTCGTTGGCGACATAGGCATTGGCCCACTGATTGACGCGGATGAACGAGGCCGAGGAGGCCGAGGCGATGGCAAGCGCCGGGATCGCCGCATTGGCAAGCACGTTGATGCCGATCGGGCGGCCGAGCTCGCGGCGGATGCGGTCGGCGATGACGGCCATGTGGGCGGAGGTCTCGTGGCCGATCTGGTCCGGCTTCGAGAACGGCACGTCGCCGTGGTTCTCGACGATCAGCGCGTCGCAGCCGCCGGAAAGATAGGCGCGCGCATCCGAAAGGCCGCGCTCGTAGATCGCCTCCACGCCTTCGTCGTCATAGCGCGGGGCGCCCGGCAGCGGGAGCAGGTGCACCACGCCGATCACCGGCTTGTCGCGCCCGAAAAGCGTCTTCAGCGTATCCTTGTCCTGCCGTCCGATGGAGTTGCTCATGGCGATCACACGTTTTCCAGTTTCAGTGTCTTGGTGAGGGCGGCGATTTCCGCCGGCGTGGGGAAGGAGGCGAGCGTGCCGGGACGAGCGACCGCGAAGGCGGCCGCCCGAGTTGCCAGCCGCGCGGCATCGGGGAGCGATGCCCCCTGCGCCAGCAGGCCGGCAAGCGTGCCGGCGAAACAATCGCCCGCGCCGCTGGCATCGACGGCCTCCACATCGGAGGGCGGGAGGCAGACGGCGGACGAAGTTCCTGCCTCAAGAAGCAGGGCGCCCGCGCTGCCGAGCGTGACGATGGCGCTGCCGGCACCCATCGCCAGCAAGCGGCGCGCTGCGCGCTCGGCATCGGCCTCGCCGGTCAGGGCCTCCGCCTCCGGCCGGTTGACGACGATGAGCGACACGGCCGCAAGGTCGAGCGGATCGGCGGAGAGCGGGCTCGGGTTGAGTATCGTTACGAGGCCTGCCGCCCGCGCCGTCGCCAGGCAGGCCATCGTCGCGGCCGTCGAAAGGTTCCCCTGCATCAGCAGCATGTCGCCGGCCGCCCATGTGTCGCCGAGGGCGGTCATGGCGAGCGGGTCGAAGGCCTCCGCGCAGGCCGCGGCGGTGATGATGACATTCTCGCCGGCGCGGTCGATCATGATCACCGAGCGGTCGCAGGGCAGGTCGAGATGCACGAGGCGGAGATCCGGGATCTCGGCGGCGATCACCCCCTCGACCCAGTCGCTCGCCGCATCCCGGCCGACCGGCGCCCACAGCGCCACCGCAGCCCCCGTACGGGCCGCGGCAACCGCCTGGTTGGCGCCCTTGCCACCCGGACCGTCGCCGGCAGCGGCCGCATTCAGCGTTTCGCCGGGCAGCGGCAGCCGCGCCAGGCGAAAGCTCGTATCGACGCAGACATTGCCGACGACATGGATGGTCATGGGGCTGTTTCCTGGAACCTCCGGTTCAGTCCGTCGCCCAGGCGAGCATCTGCTCGAACAGGGTCTTGTAGCCGGGCCAGGCGATGAATTCCGGCGGCAGCCAGTGCGGGCCGACATCCGACGTCCAGACCACCGTGCGGCCCTCGCCATAGGTGCCGGTGACGAGCAGCGGCAGCGAACCATATTCGGAGGAGACGGTCATCAACTGGTTGGCGCCGTCCTTCAGCGTCACCTCGTTGAAGCCGAGCAGATAGGGGAACTCGCCGGAAATGCCCGACAGGATCGGGTGCGACGTATCGCCCGAGACGACGGGCGTAAAGCCTTCCGGCACTTCCACGCGGTCGTCGATCGAGAGGCAGGCGACGGGCAGGACCTCTTCGACGGCGGTGTTGCGGAAGCGCGCACCGCCGTTGATGCCCTGGAAGGAATAGTAGCCGCCGAACATCAGGAGGGCGCCGCCCTTGGCGACATAGTCGCGCAGCAGCTTCAGGCGGTTCGGCGTGCGGCGGGAATGAATCCAGGTGTCGGGATGCAGCAGCAGCGTGTTGGCACCAATATCCGAGAGCACGATGGCGTCGTAGGCCTGAAGGCCCTCCAGCGTGCTCGGAAACTCCTTCTGCGCCTCGTGCGCCGGCATGAAGGTGACGTCGAAGGGGCTGTCCTTCAGCGCCTTCAGGAGTTCATCGGCGCCGGTATGGTAGGTGACGGTCGGAAACTGGTCGAAGCCCTTGATGTGGGTCGCGGTCGAAACCCAGGATTCGCCGGCCAGCAGCACTTTCTTCTTGGTCATGGTAGCTCCTTGAACGGTTGGCCGGCGCTCAGTGCGCGGCAGAGAAGACGGATTTCGGATTGTCGATCAGCATGCGGTCGATAGCCGCCTGCTCGACGCCGTGCCGCTTCAGGCGCGGCAGGAAATGCTTGAGGATGTAGCCATAGCCGAAGCCGCCGTAGCGGGTGAGCATGATCTTGAGGAACACGTCCTGCGACAGCAGCAGCCGGTCGGCAAAGCCCCTGTCGACAAGGGCCGCGATGGCGCGGGCGTTCTCTTCGTCGGACGGCGACTGGGCGTCCTGGTCGGCATAATAATAATCCATGCCGATCATGTCGTATTCCAGGAAGGCACCGCGCCTTGCGAGCGCCATCTGGTAGCCGGGATCGCTGTGGCTCGGGTTCATGTGGCAGAGCACGGTGTGCGCCGGATCGGCGCCCTCCTCCTCCACCACGTCGAGCACGCGGTGGGCGAGGCGTTCCCAGCCCGGCAAATGGATGGAGAGCGGCAGGCCGGTGATGCGCGCCGCCCGCGCCGAGGCGCGCAGCGACTTTTCCTCTTCAGTGGTGAAGTTGCGGCTGACGCCGACCTCGCCGATGATGCCCGCCATGATCTCCGGCTGGCTCTCGCCGCCGCCGACATCCTCGACGATGAACTGCGTCACCTCCTCCACATCCATCGCCTTCAGCCAGTCGGGATGGGTGTGCTCGAGATAGAAGCCGGTGCCCATGATGATCCGGAGCCCCGACATGCGGGCGATGCGGGCCAGGCCGGCCGCATCGCGGCCGATGCCGAAATTCGTCGTCTCCACCACGGTGCAGCCACCCAGCGCCTGGAAGCGCTTCAGTTCGCTGAGCGCCAGGTCCCCGTCGTCGAGCGAGACGTTGTCCCGGTTCATGTAGGGGTTCATCCGCAGCTCGCCGACGATCTCGATATTGACCTTCTGCTCGGCGATCGCCTTCTCGTCGGGATGGCAGGGGCAGATCCAGCTGCGCGCACCATCGAGGAAGATATGCTCGTGCATCAGCGTCACGCCGAGATCTTCGACCGGGACCGGCCCCGTCACGGTCATCGCGGTGCCGGACCCGACGCCGATCGGATGACGTTTCCGCGGCTCTTCGGCAAAGAGATGGTCGAGCATGTCAACGCCCCCTCGCCCCGCCCTTGAAGAGGCGGAAGTTGAGCCAGATCGCGACCAGGATGATGAACCCGGTGACGATGGGCGTGAAGAAGGGCGAGAGATGCGACAGGATGAGGCCGTTCGCCAGCACCGCGACCGTCAGCGCCCCGAGGATCGTGCCGACCAGCGAGCCGCGCCCGCCGAAGAGGCTGGTGCCGCCGAGCACCACGGCCGCGATGACGTCGAGCTCGAAACCCTGCCCCGCATTCGAGGAGCCGGAACCGAGGCGGGCGGAGAGGATGACGCCGGCCGCCGCCGAGGCCGTGCCCGACAGGATGTAGACCCACAGGATGATGCGCCGCGTGTTGACACCGGCCCGGCGCGTGGCTTCCGCATTGGCACCGACGCCGGTGACGTAGCGGCCGAAATGGGTCTCGTTGAAGGCGACGTAGGCGACGATCAGTACGACGATGGCGATGAGCGCCGGCGCCGGAATGCCGAGGATCCAGGCCCGGCCGATCGTGACGAACGGGCTCGTCGGCTCGATCGGGATCGAATAGCCGCCGGTGATCAGAAGCGCGAAGCCGCGGATGACGGAGAGGCCGGCCAGCGTGACGATGAAGGCGGGGATGCGCTCATAGGCGATGAAATAGCCCTGGATCAGCCCCACCACGCCGCCGAGCGCGAGCATCAGCAGGATGGCGAGCGGCCAGGGAACGCCGGCCTGCAGGGCGGCGGCGGAGAGCGTCGCGGTCAGCGCCAAGACGGAGCCGACGGAAAGGTCGATGCCGCCCGTCGTGATGACGAAGGTCATGGCGGCCGCGACGATCAGCAGCGGCGCGGACTGGCGGATGATGTTCAGGAGGTTCGGTGCCGTGAGGAAGGCATCCGTCGTCACCGCGAAGAACAGGCAGCAGACGATGAAGAACAGCGCGATCGACATGACGCCGCCATTGGCGACGACCTTGTCGAGGATGGTCGCATCCCGCAGGCGCGGCGGATGGCTGGAATAGGCGTTGGGCTCGGAGCTCATGCGGAGGCGCCTCGTTCCTGGTGGTTGTGGCCGGCGGAACGGGCGGTGAACTTCCGCCCGACGATGAGATTGACGACGTCCTCGATATTGGTGTCCTCGATGCGCCGCTCGGCGACGTTGCGGCCCTCGTACATGACCTGGATGCGATCGCAGACGAGGAAGAGGTCCTGCAGCCGGTGCGTGATGAGGATGACGGAGACCCCGCGCTTCGAGACGGTGCGGATGAGTTCGAGCACGGCCTCCACCTCGGCGACCGCAAGGGCGGCCGTCGGCTCGTCCATGATCAGAACGGAGGGATTGAAGGAGGCGGCGCGGCCGATCGCGATCGACTGGCGCTGGCCGCCGGAAAGGTTCTCCACCTTCATGCTCGTATCGGGAATGACGATGCCGAGATTGGAGAGCATGTCGCGCGCCCGCTCGTGCATCGTCTTCTTGTCGAGCAGCGGCACGCCGGCGAGGCGCCGCTTCGGCTCGCGGCCGAGAAAGAGGTTGCCGGCGACGTCGATCGTGTCACAGAGCGCGAGGTCCTGGTAGACCATCTCGATGCGTGCGGCGCGCGCCTCGGCAGGCGAGGTGAAGGACACCGGCCGGCCATCGATCTCGATCGTGCCGGCGTCGGGGATGACGGCGCCCGAGAGCACCTTGCTCATGGTGGATTTTCCCGCGCCGTTGTCGCCCACCAGCCCGAGCACTTCGCCCGGCATGAGGTTGAGCGAGGCGTTGTCGAGCGATTGCAGCGCGCCATAGCGCTTGGATATGCCGGTCATCCGGACGCGGCTGACGTCAGTGTCGGTCATGTTCGATGGCCCCTGGAGGAGGTTCCGGCTGCCCGGCCCGCTTGCGCGGACCAGGCAACGGCGGTTCGGCTTACTTGAACATGTCGCGATACTGGTCGACGTTCTCCTTGGTGACGATCGTCACCGGCACGTTGATGATCGGCTCGATCGTCTCGCCCTTCTTCACCTTGACGAGCGCTTCGACGGCGGCCTTGCCTTCACCGGCCGGGTCCTGCTGGATGACGGCGGTGACAAAACCCTGGTCGATGCCGTCGATGGCGGATTTCGTCAGGTCCCAACCGAAGACCTTGATGCTGTCGCCGCGGCCCTGGCTGGCGACGGCCGAGACCGCGCCGAGCAGCGCCGGCTCGCCGGTGGCGTAGAGCGCCGTCATGTCCGGGTTGGCGGTCATCAGGTTTTCGGCGGCCGCAAGCGCCACGTCCTGCACGTTCTGGCCGTCGACGGTGTTGAGGAATTCGACGTTCTGGCCGCCCTCTGTCACCGCCGCCTTGAAGCCGTCGAGGCGCTGGTTCTGGATGAAGGAGTTGAGCGCGCCGACGACGCCGACCTTGGCGGTGCCGCCCATGTCGCTCTTCACATAGTCGGAGAAGAACTTGCCGATCTCGCCGCCCGCCGCCGTGTTGTCGACGCCGACGAAGGCGATGTTGTCGCCATCAGGGATCTGCGCGTCGATGGCGATGACGGGAATGCCGGCATTCTTGGCGGCGGTGATGGCGGGCTTCACGCCGTTGACATCGATGGCGACCAGAATGATGCCGTCGACCTTCTGGGTGATGTAGGTCTCGATCGCGTCGTTCTGGGCGGAGGGCACGTTGTTGGCGTTGAAGATGACGAGCTCGGCGCCGGCCTCCTTGGCCGCCGCGCTGGCGCCGTCATTGATCTGGTTGAAGAAGAGCGCCTGCTGGTTGATGGTGACGAGCGCGAACGTATCGGCGAAGGCGTTTGCGGCGCCCATGGAAAGCGTCATGGCGACAGCTGCAGCGCAGCCGAGGAGATATTTGGTCCGACCCATTTTGATGTTCCCCTTGTTTGATGCCGTTGGCGGCAACCGGAATTTACGAGAGGCATTATTCAAGTGACTTGAATTCTTGTCAAGAGACTTGAATGGCGCTGCCGCTGAATCCGCTGGAGGAATTTTTTAAAAGAAATATCAAAAGGTTGGCGGTGTATTCACCCAGAAGATCGAAGCACGCTCGGCCCCTACATTGCGATACCAGTGCGCAAGCTCGGAATTGAACACGAAACTGTCGCCGGCCGAAAGCCGAAAGGTCTTGTCGCCGATCATCAATTCGATTTCGCCGACCAGCACGTAGCCCACCTCTTCGCCGACATGCTGGATCGGCCCGGCGCTCTGGCCGCCGGCATCGATGTGGTGGATGTTGCACTGGAGAAGATGGCCGGCCGAATAGGGAATGATGCGTTCGAGCGAAATGCCCTCGCCGCGCCGAAGGGGATCGAGCGCGATGAGCGGGCGGGTCCCGGCACGGAAGACCACGCCCTCCTCGCCGTCGGTCTCCTCGAACATCCAGCCGATATTGGAATCGAGCGCGCGCACCAGCCGGTGCAGCATGGGCAGCGAGGGCGAGGCCTTGCCGTTCTCGATCTTGGAAAGCAGGCTTTCGGAACACTCCGCCGCCTGCGCCAGCGCCTTCAGCGTCAGGCCGCGCGTCTGGCGGGCGAGCTTCAGGCGTGCGCCGAGCCGCACCGGATTCGACTGGATCCTGTCCTCCCGGCTGCCGTCAGACGGCGAAGGCGGCTTGAGCATGTTCATGATATGAGTATCGCATTGATCGAGACCATAATCATAAATCCTTCGATCGACGGCTGTCCAGAGACCGCCGGCCGTTGACCCGGCACCGTCGCCCGGACGGTGACGTCGCGCGCCGAGACCGCCTCGTCGGCGATGACGAAGCGCGGCCGGTCGGCAGAGGGGGCGCCGCAGACCGCATGCGCCGCGACATCCATCCTGTCCCAAAGCCGTAGAAATCGCCCGTCGTCGCGTATATCGAAGGAAGACGAATTCCTGAGATGGACGGGCAATGAACCTGCGCTTCGTCGAGACATTTGTGTGGGTGGCCCGGCTCGGAAGCTTCCGCGCCGCGGCCGACCGGCTGAACGCCACCCAGGCCGCCGTTTCCAACCGCATCGCCAGCCTGGAGGCGGAGATGGGGTGCGAGCTCTTCGAGCGGGTGCCGGGCGGCGTTCGGCTGTCGGCCGTCGGCCAGCGCGCCATGCAGCCCGCCGAGGAGCTGCTGAAGGCGGCCACCAGCTTCAAGATGGCGGTCGGCAGCCCGCAGCACCTGCGCGCCACCGTGTCGATCGGCACCATCGATTCCATCGTGCATGCCTGGCTGCCGAATTTCATCGAGCGGGTGAAGGAACGCTTTCCCGCGCTCGGCCTCGACCTCAACGTGGACACGTCGCTGGCGATCGGCCGCGACATCAGCGAGAGGCGGCTCGATCTCGCGCTGCTGATGGGGCCGGTTCTAACCCCCGGCCTCAAGAACATCGACCTCGGCACGATGGAATGCGCCTGGGTCGCCGCCCCCGCCTTCCGGCTCGGCGGCCGGGAGTTGCGTCTGCAGGACCTGTCTGCCTATCCCGTGCTCACCTTCTCTCGCAACAGCGTGCCGCATATCTGGCTGCTGCGGCAGTTCGAGGAGCTGGGCGTGCAGCCGCCGGTCATTTCCAACTCCAACTCGCTTTCCGCCATGCTGCGGCTCGCCCGGGACGGCATCGGCATCGCGCTGCTGCCGGTGCCCATGGTGGCGCCGATGATCGCCGACGGCACGCTGGAGGCGCTCGCGATCACGCCGCGCTTCCCGGCCCTGAAGCTCCACGCCGTCTATGCCGACGACCCGGAAAACCTAATCCCGTCAATACTTTCGGTGATTGCCCGGGAGGCCTCGCTCGACACGACGGGCATCACCGCCTAGCGTTTTCGCCACAAGTTTTTTCTATCAGGAACGACAATTCTTTATCGTTTGTCATTCCCGTCGCAAGGCCCGACGATGCCTCCACTGAGACTTGGAGGACTTCGATGAAGATCAGTGTTGTGCAAATGAATTCCGGTTCCGACAAAGCCAAGAACCTCGACGACGCCGAGCGCATGGTGCGCGACGTGGTGGCCGGGGAGAAGCCGGACCTCGTCGTGCTGCCGGAATATTTCGCCTTTCTCGGCGAGGGACGCGACGCCGTGCACGGCAGCGGCGAGAGCTTCCCGGACGGCAGCACCTACCAGCGCTTCGCCGCGCTTGCCAGGGAGCTCGGCGTGACGCTGCACTGCGGCTCGATGGTCGAGAAGGCCGGCAACAACCACTACAACGCCTCGGTCGTCTTCGGCCCCGAAGGCAAGGAAATCGCAAAGTACCGCAAGATCCACCTCTTCGACGTGGACACGCCCGGCGGCGTCTCCTACCGCGAATCCGACACGATCGGCCGCGGCGAGGACGTGGTGACCTACAAGGTCGGCGACACGACCGTCGGCTGCGCCATCTGCTACGACATCCGCTTCCCCGAGCTCTTCCGGGCGCTGCGCGACAAGGGCGCCGACGTCATCGTGCTTCCCGCCGCCTTCACGCTGATGACCGGCAAGGACCATTGGGAAGTGCTCGCCCGGGCCCGCGCCATCGAGACGCAGACCTATTTCGTCGCCGTCGGCCAGGCCGGCGCCCATGCGGACGGCAAGAAATGGTGCTGGGGCCATTCCATGGTCATCGACCCCTGGGGCCACATGGTCGCGCAGTGCTCGGACGGCGTCGGCGCCGCCACGGCCAGGATCGACCTCAGCCGCATCGGCGCCGTGCGCCGCGACGTGCCGGTCGCCCAGCACCACGTCCTCTAGGACATCCCGGCCCTTCCAGCCGGAAAAATCCATCTCTTTGTTTTTGTGCAGGTCCGGACGCAAAAGTGTTACGCATTTTTGCCGGAACTGCCTTATGGAGCAATTCCTGTCATGTTCGTCGTCAATCCCATGCCGCAGCAGATCGCCCCGGCCCTCATCAAGAAGATGGAACAGGTCGAGACCGCCACGGTCGGCCATTTCCTGCATTCCGGCTTCATGAGCCGCGAGCTTCGCGCCGTGCTGCCCGAAAAGCGCATCGCCGGCACCGCGGTCACCGTGCGCCTGCCCCATGCCGACTCGACCATCCTGCACTACCTGACCAAGCTGGTGCGGCCGGGCGACTTCATCGTCGTCGATCGTTGCGGCGACGACAAGCATGCCTGCTGGGGCGGCGTCGTGACCCACTCCATGAAGCTCGGCGGCATCGTCGGCGCGGTCATCGACGGCCCGGCGACGGACTTTTCCGAGATCCGCCGCGTCGACCTGCCGATGTGGTGCCGCGGCCCCTCGCCGATCACCACGAAGATCCTCGGCCTCGAAGGGGCGATCAACGTGCCCGTCTCGGTGGGCGGCCAGACGGTGAACCCGGGCGACGCCATCATTGCCGACGAGAGCGGCGTCCTGGTGCTCGACCCTTCCAAGGCCGAATGGGCCGTGGACAAGGCGCTCGGCATGCAGGAAAGCGAACTCGTCCTGCTCGAGCGACTGCGCAACGGCGAGAAGCTGCCCGACATTTCCGGCGCCACGAAAATCGTGGAAGCCTCGGCCGCCTGAAGCGGCTCAATACGATAAAGCGAATGGGAACAATCGGTTCAAGAGCGGAGGAAAACTCATGACCGCAATGAAGAACGCAACCCGCGCCGGCCTTGCCGCGCTTGCAATGGCTCTCGCCACATCCGTGGCGATGGCCGATACGGTGGTGCTGACCGCCTATTCCGGCATCTTCCAGGAAAACTACGTGAAGGCCGTCGTCGAGCCCTTCATGAAGGCCAATCCCGACATCATCGTGGAATTCTACGGCATGCCGAACTCCGCCCAGATGCTGGGCACGCTGCGCGCCCAGGCAAGCGCGCCGCAGATCGACATCGCCATCATGGACGTCTCGGTCGCCAAGGCCGCGACCGACGAGGGCATCTTCGCGCCGATGGACGAGACGGTGACGCAGCATCTCGCCGACCTCTATCCCCAGGCACGCTACGAGGGCGTCAACGCCGCCGGCGTCACCTTCGACAACCTCATCCTGCTCTACAACACCGACAAGGTGCAGCAGGCGCCGACCTCCTGGAACGCGCTGTGGGACGCGCAATATGCCAAGCAGGTCTCCATTCCGGCCGTGCCGGACATCCAGGGCACGACGCTGACCATCATCACCGACAAGATGGCCGGCGGCACGAACTATATCGAGAGCGTCGAGGCCGGCCTCAAGCGGCTGGAGGAACTTGCCCCCCTCGTCCAGACCTGGGAGCCGCGACCCGACGTCTACCAGCCGATCTCCAGCGGCACGGCGGCGATCGGCATCGGCTGGAACGCCCGCGCGCAGGTCTATGCCGACTTGTCGGACGGCAAGCTCGGCGTGGTTCTGCCTGAGGAAGGCAGCGGCTTCCAGATCAACGTGATCGGCCTCGTCAAGGGCGGGCCGGCCAGCGAAAGCGCCAAGAAGTTCATCGACTACGCGCTGAGCCCGGAGGCGCAGGCCGCCTTCACCGAGCAGATGTTCTACGCGCCCACCAACGCCAAGGCCGCGGCGCTCATCTCGGAGAAGGCGCTGCAGCGCACGGCCGCCGGCGCCATGGACAGGATGATCGACATCAACTGGCTCGAGGTCGCCAAGGTCCGCGACGCCATCACCGAGCAGTGGCGCCGCCGCGTCATTCCGCTCAGCCGCTGATGCCGGCCGGAAGCGTTTCCGTTTTCTCCGATCACGGAAACGCTTTATCTGTCTGTCTTTCCGCAGTTCCGCCCTTGGACAGGCCGCGTTCCCTGCCGGAATTGCCCCAGGAGTTCCCCATGCCCACGACTTCCGCTCCCGACGAGCATCTCAGACTGGAGGGGATCGGCGTCAGCTTCGGCGCCGTCAACGTGATCCCCTCGCTCGATCTTTCCGTTCGCAAGGGCGAGATGGTCGCCTTCCTCGGCCCCTCGGGATGCGGAAAGACCACGACGCTCCGGATCATCGCCGGCCTCAACAAACCCTCCCGGGGCAGCATCATGGTGGGAGGGCGCGACATCACGCACCTTCCCATCCATGATCGCGACATGGGCATGGTCTTCCAGAGCTACGCCCTCTTCCCGCACATGGACGTTTCACACAACGTCCAGTTCGGGCTGCAGATGCGCAACGTCCCCGCCCGCGAGGCGGAAAAGCGGGCGGCGCAGGCGCTGGAGATGGTCCAGCTCGGCCACCTCGCCCATCGCAAGCCGAAGGAGCTGTCGGGCGGCCAGCAGCAGCGCGTGGCGCTCGCCCGCGCCCTCGTCATCGAACCGTCGATCCTGCTGCTCGACGAGCCGCTGTCCAATCTCGATGCCAAGCTGCGCGACGAGATGCGCGTGCAGATCCGCGCCCTCCAGCAGCAGAGCGGCATCACGGCCGTCTTCGTCACCCACGACCAGGTCGAGGCGCTGTCGATGTGCGACCGCGTGGTCGTCATGCGCGGCGGCCATGTCGAGCAGTTCGGCACGCCGACCGAGGTCTACGAGCGCCCGGCGACGGCCTTCGTCGCCAATTTCGTCGGCCGCACGAACCGCCTCAAGGGCGCGCTAACCGCGGAAGGCATCCTCACGGGGGCCGGCCAGCAGCTCCGCTCCGCCACGCGCCTGCCCGCCGGCGCCGTCGACATCCTCGTCCGCCCGCACCGCATCCGCCTCCAGGAGACGGGCGAGGCCGACAACAAGGTCCAGGGCACCGTATCGACCATCACCTTCATCGGCGACCTCGTGCAATACGGCGTCAGCGTCGGCGGCGAGGAGATCGTCGTCGAGGAAGCGACGCGGCGGGGCCGCAGCCCGCTTGCCGCCGGCGACAGCGTCACGCTCGGCTGGTCGGCCGAGGACACGCTCATCTATCCGGCGGGCGAGAAATGAGCGCCGCCCCCGCCCTTCCGCGCGCCTGGCGCGACGGCCAGCTCGCCGTCCTCCTGCTGCTCCCCATCGCGCTCATCAACGCGATCGGCTTCATCCTGCCGGTGCTGAACCTCGCCCGCTATTCCTTCAACCGGTCGCGCATCGGCGGCGGCATCGAGCAGGTCTTCACCTGGGAGAACTGGGTGGGCCTGCTCAGCGATCCCTTCTACCTGGAGCTGGTGCTCAATTCCGTCTGGATCAGCCTTGCCATCACGCTGACGACGCTCGTCGTCTCCTACCCGATCGCGCTCTACCTGCACCGCGCCTCCGGCTCCTGGCGGACGTTCCTCACCGTCCTCGTCATCTCGCCATTGCTCACCTCCGCCGTGGTGCGCACCTACGGCTGGATCGCGATCCTGACCGACGACGGCCCGGTCGTCAGCGCCATCAAGGCGCTCGGCCTGCCGGCGCCGAGCCTGATGTTCAACATCAAGGGCGTCTTCATCGGCCTCACCGAAATCCTGATGCCCTACATGATCCTGGCGCTGATGGCGGGTTTCGGCCGGCTCGATCCGCGGGTGGAGGAGGCCGCGCGCACGCTCGGCGCGACGCCGGCCCGCACCTTCCGCAAGGTCATCCTCCCGCTGACGCTGCCCGGCATCGCGCTCGGCTGCCTGCTCTGCTTCGTTCTGGCCGTCTCGTCCTTCATCACGCCCAAGCTGATGGGCGGCGGGCGGGTCTTCCTGCTGGCGACCGAGATCTACGACCAGGCGATCGTGACGCTCAACTGGCCGCTCGCCTCCACCCTCTCGATCCTCGTGCTCATCGTGTTCGGCGCCGCGCTCTGGGCCTATTCCGCCGTACTGCGGCGTCTCGACTAGGAGGTAAATCCATGGAAATCCACAAGACCTCCTGGCCGATGCGCATCCTCGTCTTCGTGCTGTTCGTCTATCTGCTGGCGCCGGTCATCCTCGTCTTCCCGCTGTCGTTTTCCGGCGACCAGGTGCTGCGCTTCCCGCCCTCCTTCTGGTCGACGCGGTGGTATTCGGCGCTCTTCGCCAACAGCCAGATGCTGAAGGCCTTCTGGACCAGCCTGTCGCTGGCGGCGATCGTCACGGTGCTCTCGATCGTCATCGCCGTGCCGGCCGCCTGGGTGATGACCCGGCTGAAATTCACCGGACGGGATCTCCTGTTCAACCTCTTCACCGCGCCGCTGCTTTTGCCCACCATCGTGCTCGGCCTTGCCATCCTCATCGTCTTCGCCTCCTTCGGGCTGCTCGCGACGATGCAGGGCCTCGTCTTCGCCCATCTGGTGGTGACGCTGCCCTATGCGCTGCGCGTCCTCGCCGTCTCGCTCAGCACGCAGGACCGCGCCTGCGAGGAGGCGGCGCGCACGCTCGGCGCAAAGCCGCTAACCGTGTTCTTCCGCGTCACCGTGCCGATGCTGACGCCCGGCATCGTCGCCGCCGCCGCGCTCTGCTTCCTCGTCTCCTTCGACGAGGTGGTGATCACGCTCTTCCTCACCGGCCCGCGCATCAGCACGCTCCCGGTCGAGCTTTACAACTATGTCTACAACCAGGCCGACCCGCTCGTCGCCGCCGCCTCGGCGCTGCTGATCCTGCTGACGCTCGCCGTGATCATGATCGTCGAGCGCGCGATGGGCCTCGGCAAGGCCTTCGTCAAATAGGCGGCGGCACGACACGACTGCCCAGGCATGCCAAAATCATGGCTGCCTGCGGACAGCAGTCTGATCGAAAATACCGGGCGTTCCCCGCCCGTTTCCCGAGCCCTCTTGCACGCCCGCCTGGTCGTGCAAGGGAGGGGGTTGTCACACCCGGAATGCCCGCGTCAGCGCTTCTAGATTGTCGGCCGTCACCTGTAGGATATCGGGCTTGTCCGCCCCGACGGTCGCAAGCAGGACGGGCCTCACCGCCTTCATGTCCACCGAGAGCTCCGGTCCGGGCGCGGCATCGAGTAGCACGACGGAGACGCTGTTGGCTTTGAGCCATGCGGCGATTTTTTCGGCGCGCGCTGCGGTCCATTCGCCGGGAGCTGCGGTGAGGGTGCCCCGCCTCCATCGCACAGGTGCAGTAGGGGTAATGCGCCCGTGCGGGCGAAGCGATCGCTGCGGCCAGCGCGGCGACGAGCCAGAGATTCCGTTTTCTCATTGCGCTTCTCCGCGCTGCTTCAGCCACGCGATGGTGGCGGGTGATGCTTCGTTTAGAGGAATGGCCACCTGGTGCACGGTGCCATCCCAGCCCTCGACGGTCAGCCACAGGGCGTCGTCAGGCCTGGCGCGCTGCGGGATCGGCACATCGGCCATCTGTCGATAGGGAGCTCCCGACAGGACGACGCCGGCGGCACGCAGTGAGCGCGGCTTGCCGACCTTGAAATAGCTCGCCTTGATATGAGCGGCGTCTTCAGTGTTCCAGCGGATGGCGAAGGTCTTCATATGACCGGCAAGGCCCTGGTCGATCGGCGCATCTGCCATGTATTCGGCAACGCTGACATGCCAGGGGCCGATGGCCATCTCACCCAGTTCGCGCTGGCCGAGGCCGGAATCGCCGAAGAACAACGCCTCCTCGCGGAGGAATTTCGGAGCAAGCGCAATCGGAATGATGAGCAGCAGGACACTGAGATGAAAGCGCCACCGATGCCGCCCGCCGGGCAGACCGGCATGGGGATTGGTCTTTACCTTCGCCGTGCTCATTCCGCCGCCTCCCGCGCACGGCCCACCGACGGCGCGGCACGCTCGGCCCTGACATCGCGCACCAGCTTGGCGGTCGCCTGCGCCGTGCGCTTCAGCCAGATCATCATGCCGGAGAACACCATCATGGTGAGCAGCAGCCCGAAGACGAAATAGACGAGCTTCAGCCAGAGACCGGCGAAGTCGCCGGTATGCAGCGGGCGCATGCTCTCGGTCACGAGTTCGAGCGCCGACCGGTCGGAGACCCGGCGCGTCCATTCGACCTTGCCATTGTAGGGATTGACGTTGGCGGTTTCGAAGATCAGCGGATAGGCCCCACGCCCGCCGACGACGATATGGCTGAAGGCATTGCCGGGCAGCGAGACGAAATCCGGGCTCAGATCCGGAAATTTCTCGCGGACCAGCTCGCCGGCCCGGTCTAGCGAAATCCACGGCGCCTTCGCTCCGCTCCCGGCCGGTATGTCCTCTCGTGCCACGACCGGCGGCACGCCGGCGGTCGAAACGGTGATGCTGTTGTCCGCGAGAATCTGCTGGATCAGGAACCAGCCCGCCGTCACCGCCATGATGGCGATGAACGGAACGGACCAGATGCCTGCCAGCCGATGGAAATCGCCCCAGAAGATGCGCGCACCGTTGCGCAGACGCAGGCGCGGGTTGAGATAGCCGCGCCAGAATTTCTTGTAGACGAGAAGCCCCGTGACGAGCGAGCCGAGCATGGGGATCGACAAGGCCGAGACGAGATACCAGCCCCAGCTCGTCGCCCCGACAAAGGGCACGAGCAGCCAGCCGTGCAGCGCGCGCATGAAGTAGCGGAAGTCGAACACGCCGCCGACGCCCTGGATGGCGCCCGTATACGGGTTGACGTAGAGCGAACGTGTCCGTCCGTCCGGATAGGTCACGAAGACATCCAGCGCGAAGATCGACTTCACCGGGCGCGCGATGGAGTTCACCGCGATACCGGGCTCGGCCTGCTCCACGGCGGCAAGGACCGCATCGTAGCCGAGCGGCACGGCATCCGGCGCCGGGCGGTTCGCCCGAACCTCCGGCTTTGCCAGCCACACGAGCTCCTGGCTGACGGTCGCAATCGTTCCCGTCAGGCAGACGAAGAAGATCAGGACCCACAGCGGCAAGGCCAGCCAGCTATGAACGATCAGCCACAAACGGGACGTCTTCTTCTTTTCCTTCGCGGGCCGCATCGCTTCCAACAATTCCAAACTTCCAAAACGCCAGGACAATGGCTCTACTGTCCAGGACGAACGACGCTGCCCGGCGCCTCACCCCTCAAAGTGAAATATTTTTCCAAGTTGGTGCCGGCCGGCGTCCCGCCCGCCTGTCTTCGTTCCCCGGAGGTGCTGCGGAGCGGCAGGAGGAAGTTTCGCGGTCCGCATGACACGCGATGCCGGCAGAACCGAGAAGGGCGACGTTTCACAACCCGCTACGAACGCAGGACGGTCCACGTCAAAGGCTCATCCATCTCCTCGTCGCGACGATAGGGATGCAGCGCATGCCGATCCGGCCTGGTGCAATTCCGGCAAACGTGCGACGCGTTCTCGCGATTCGAGGAAACGCGCTAATAGGCGGAGCGATACAGTGACAGCGCATCCGCTTCACTCAATGGCACCGGATTGTTGGCGAGAAGCCGGGTCTGCAACATCGCGTCGGCCGCAAGCGTTGGAAGCATGTCTTCCACCACGCCGGCGTCGCGCAGCCGGCGCGGCGCACCGGAAGCATCCATAAGCTCCAGCATGCGATCGAGAAAGCGGCGGGCGCAGTCCATTTCGCTTTTCGCGCCGACGAGATCTGCGCCGACGGGCACGGCAAGCCGGGCGTAAAGCGGCGCTGCGGCCTTCAGGTTGAAATCGAGCACCGGTCCGAGCATGAGCGCATTGGCGAGGCCGTGGGGAATGTGGCAGCGGCCGCCGAGCGGATAGGCCAGGGCGTGGACCGCGGCCACAGGCGCATTCGCGAAAGCCTGCCCGGCCAGCGTCGCGCCGAGAAGCATCGCCTCGCGCGCCGTGCGGTCACTGCCGTTGCGGCATGCGGCAACCAGGTGGGTGGACAGAAGCCGCAACGCCTCGCAGGCGAGAAGGTCGGATATGGGGTTCTTCCTGTGCCGCGACGTATAGGCTTCGATCGCATGCACCATGGCGTCGATGCCGGTTGCGGCCGTGTGGAGCGGCGGCAGGCCGCAGGTGAGCGCCCCGTCGAGCAGCACGCGGTCGGCATAGAGCTGGTCGGCGACCACGCCCATCTTCGTCGTCTCGCCCGTGGTCAGGATCGTGATGTTGGTCACCTCCGATCCCGTGCCGGCCGTGGTCGGGACCTGCACGAGCGGCAGGCGCCCGCCCTCGACCTTGCCGATGCCGTAGAGGCTGGCAAGGCTTTGCCCGGACCGGATGAGAACGGCGGCGAGCTTCGCCACGTCCATGGACGAGCCGCCGCCGAAGCCGAGCACGATGTCGACCTGCGCGGCCCTGGCGCGCGCGACACAATCGAGAAGCACGCTTTCGGGCGGGTCGGCAACGACGGCGTCGAACACGGTGACGGCGAAGCCGCTCGCCTGAAGCGAGGCAAGCGCGGGGTCCAGAACGCCCGAGGCCCTGAGGCCGCCGTCCGTGACGAGCAGGAGGTTGCGCGCGGCAAACCAGGCACCCAGCCTCTCGCCGATATGGGCCGCTCCGCCCCATTCGACGGCAAGGCTCGGAACGGTGTCGAACTGGAACGGCTGCATGGGATCAGGCCGCCAGATAGCCGCCGTCGACGGGCACGATGGCGCCGTGGACATAGGAAGCGTCTTCCGACAGGAGGAACGCCACGACCCGGGCGATCTCCACCGTGGCGGCCCACCGGCCGATGGGAATGCGCGCGTCGATCCGGGCGCGCCGCGCCGCATCCGCCCGCGCCCCTTCCGAAATGCGCGTCTCCACCCAGCCGGGCGCCACCGCGTTGACGCGGATGCCGCTCGCGCCCCAGGCCACGGCCAGCGAACGCGTCAGCGCGGCGACGGCCCCCTTGCTGGTGCCGTAGGCGGGCGCGACGGGGTTGCCGAACCAGCTCCACATCGAGGCGATGTTGACGACCGCGCCGCCGCCGCGCTGGAGCGCGTCGCGGGCCGCGGTGCAGGAGGAAAGGACGCCGGTGACGTTGACCGCCATGACCTTCTCGAAAACCGCTTCCTCCCACTCCCTGCCATACTGGATGGTGCCTGCGCAGGTCACGAGCCCGCCGAGCGTCTCGACCCCTTCGAAGACTTTGGCCAGCGAGGCCGCATCGGTGACGTCGCATTCGACGAAGCGGGCGGCATCGGGAAAGCCGTCCTCCCGCTCCAGGCCCGCAGCCGTCACCTGCCAACCGCGCTCGACGAGCACCTGGGCCGTCGCCAGCCCGATGCCGGTCCCTCCCCCGGTAACCACCACGTTTCGTGTCTCTCCCATCGTCAGTTCCTTTCGTCGAGGCTCCGCATCGCGCGCACGAGATCGCCGGCATCGAGTTTCCGATAATAGTTCGGCGCATAGGGCGCGGCGAGCCCGATCTCGGCCATGCGCCGGAAATCGGCCTCTGCCGTGATGCCGAACGCCTTGAAGCCGGTGGGCAGGCCGATGCGGCGGAAGAAACCGGCAAGCGCGCGGATCTCCTCCGCGCTGCCCTGCCCGGCGGCGAGCTGCGTCAGCGTGCCGAGCGCGACCATTTCGCCGTGCAGCAGGCCGCCTAGTGCCGGCATGACCGATAGTCCGCGCACCATGGCATGGGCAATGGAAAGGCCGCCGCTTTCAAAGGCGAGGCCGCTCAGGAGCACGGCCGCCTCGACGACGCGCTCGAAGGCCTCATCGGGCTCGGTTGCCGCCATGGCAGCCTCGCTGTCGGCGAGAAGGATCTCCTGGGCGCGGGAGACGATCGCCTGCGTCAGTTCCGTCGGCCGGCCCGAGAAGAAGTTGAGCCCGCCGCCGGCCAGCGCGCCCGCAAGCTCGTAGGGCTTCGACATCGCATCGCCGATGCCGGCGGCAAGGAACCGGCGCGGCGCCCCGGCGATGACGGCGGTGTCGACCAGCACCAGCACGGGATTGGTCTTCATGCGGCGCACGCCTTCGACGGCGTGATCCGGCGTGTAGACGACGGCGATGTGGCTGGTGGGGCTGTCGTTGGAAGCGATCGTCGGCACGATGGCGACCGGCAGGCCGCGCTCGATCGCGGCCCCCTTCGCGGTGTCGATCGCCTTGCCGCCGCCGACGCCGATGAGAAGCCGGGCATCGCCCGCTTCCGCGGCGCGCGCGGCGATTTCCGCAGCGGTGCATTCACCCCCGAACGCCATGAGGCGGGCATCGGGCAACTGGCGGAGGATGCGTTCGCCGAGAAGGCTGCGGGCAACCGGATCGATGACCACGGCCACCGGCCCGCCCCCGACGATCACCACCTCTTCCGCCAGCCGGTCGATGGCGCCCGGCCCCTGCACATAGCGCAGCGGCGCCCCCAGGATACGCATGGTCATGGCATCACCCTTTCACGGCGCCGGCCGTCAGGCCCTGGACGAAGTAGCGCGACAGCGCCAGGAAGGCGGCGAAGAGCGGCAGGGCAATCAGCGTCGATCCCGCCATCACGTCGCCCCAGCGCAGGTCGAAGGCGCCGATCATCGAGGCAAGGCCGAGCGGCACGGTCTTGTTGGCGTCCGAGCCGATCATGACGAGCGCGAAGGTATAGTCCGTCCACGACAGCAGGAAGGCGAAGATCGCGACCGTCACGAGGCCGGGAACCGAGAGCGGCAGCACCACCCGCAGGAACGCGCCGAGCCGGGTGCAGCCATCGACCATCGCCGCCTCCTCCAGCTCGAAGGGCATGGTCTTGAAGAAGCCCCAGAGGAACCAGACGCCGAGCGGCATGGTGATCGTCAGGTGCGAGATGACGAGCGAGAGCAGCGTGTCGTTGAGCCCGACGACCGAGAACATCGCATAGAGCGGGATGGCGAGCAGCAGCGGCGGGAACATGTAGGCATAGAGCATGCCGGCGATGATCATCTGCTTGCCGCGGATGCGCTGGCGCGTGACGCCATAGGCGATCATCACCGACAGGACCATCGTCAGCGCCACCGTGGTCACCGCGACGATCAGGCTGTTGAGGAACTGTCGCGGATAGTCGGTCTGCGCCAGCAGGCTGGTATAGTATTCCAGCGTCCAGCGCTGCGGCACCAGCGACGGGTTCATCAGCATTTCCTGCGTGGGGCGCAGGGAGGAGACGATCATCCAGTAGATCGGGAAGGCGCTGTAGACGGCGAGCACGATCGCCGCGAAGTAGAGCCCCATGCGGCCGGCGATCCGCCGGGGTCGGATTTGCCCGCTCATTTGCCTTGCTCCATCGGGAATACGCGGAAGTAGATCGCCACGGCGACCATGAGGACGAAGAAGGAGAGCGTCGCGATGGCCGCACCGCTTCCGATGTCGTAGAGCGCGAAGGCCTCCCGGTAGGACAGGACCGGCAGATGCTCCGTGGCCCCCAGCGGCCCGCCGCCCGTCGCCAGCCAGACGACATCGAACTTGTTGAACATCCACACGCCGCGCAGAAGGATGATGACCGTCAGGATCGGCCGCAGCGAGGGCAGCGTGACATGGAAGAACTGCCGGATCGGCCCGGCGCCATCGACGCGCGCCGCCTCGTAGAGCTGGCCCGGCACCGTCTGCAGGCCGGCGAGGAACGTCGTGGTGACGAACGGCGTCCACAGCCAGACCGAGATCATGATGACGGAGACCATCGAGGCCGTTTCCGTTTCGAACCAGTAGATCGGCGGCAGGCCCCAGTCGTCCATCAGGATCGTCACGATGCCGAGCGAGCCGTCCACCATCCACTTGAACACCAGCACGGCGACGACCGTCGGCAGGAGATAGGGCAGGAAGGCGAGCCCCCGCAGCAGCGACCGGCCGATGAAGTTCTGGTTCAAAAGCAGCGCGAAGCCGATGCCGAGCACCACCTGCAGCACGATCGCAAGCCCGGCATAGACGATGCCGTTCCACAGGGCGTTCCAGAAGGCGGCGCTCGCCAGGACCTGGGCGTATTTTGCAAAACCGACCCAGACCGGATCGGCCGTCAGCGACGGCATGTCGTAAAAGCTGAGGGATACCGCGTACAACGCGGGGCCGACGATCAGCAAAAGGGTCGCAAGGACCCCGACGCCGAGAAAGCCGGGCAGCAGCCAGCGGGTCATTCGAAAACTCCTGTGGGAACGGGCCGGGGGAGAGGCGCGCCCTCCCCCGGCGTCTCGTCACTTGATGACGTCGCGCATCTTGGCCGCAGCCTGCGCCACGGCCTCGGCCGAGTCCATCTCGCGCAGGATCTTGTTCTGCAGCATTTCCGGCATGACGAAGGATTCGAACACCTTGCCCGGCCGCACGTCCGGCCGCGGGCCCTGCGTGTCGATCGAGGTCAGGACGACCGATCCGTCGGTGACGAGGTTGCGCATCTGGTCGATCTCCGCGCCGAACTGCTTGATCAGCGCATTGTCGCGCCAGCGCTGGTCGTCGTAGATGTCGAGCCGGGCCGGCTGGAAGTGCACGGGCGCGCTGTGCAGGAAGTCGACCATGCGGTCGGTCGTCAGCCAGCGCATGAACTCCATGGCATTGCCGGTATTGTCGGTCTTCAGCACGACCCAGCCGTCATAGCCGTGGCTGACCGCCGTCTGCTTTCCGGCGCTGTCCATGTAGGGCATGATGCCGAGGCGCCCGCCCATGTCGGGATTGTCGCGCGCCGCCGCCTCGTAGACGCGCCCCGCATAGGCGCCATGCGCGACCGTGCCGGCAACGAGGTTCGACAGCACGTCCGAATAGCCGGCCTGAAGCGCGCCGGGCGGCATGGTGGCGTAGAGCCGCGCCATGAAGTCGAGATAGGCGGCGGCCTTCGGCTTCATCTCGTCATTGTCGATGATGACGTTCCACTCGTCGTCGAAGAGCTTGACGCCCTCGGCCCACAGGAAGGCGAAGGACATCCAGTTGGCCGCGCCGTTGGAGCCGATGGGGAACAGGCACCCCTTCTGGCGGCCCTCAACCAGCGCCTCGCAATTGCCGGCGAAGGCATCCCAGGTGTTCGGCACCGAGAGGCCCTTCGCCTCGTAGAGATCCTTGCGATAGTAGATGAGCGCGAGGTTGTAGTCGAAGGGATACCAGTAGACCTTGCCGTCGATGGGGAAAAGGATGTTGTTGCCCCATTTGAACTCGTCGGTGAGCTCGTTCAGCGGCACGATCTGCTCCTCTTCGGCGAGGAGAAGGACCTGGCCGATGAAGCCGACATTGGCGACGTCATAGGGCGTGCCGGAGCGGATGCCGTTGGTGATCTTGGTGAAGGCCTCGTCCAGCGGCACCGAATCGACGATGACCTCGACGCCGGCCTTCTCCTTGTATTCCGTGGCCATCCTGGCGAAGAAGGCGAGCGTGTCCTTGCCCGTCTCGCAGTTCAGAAAGCGGATGGGGCGTTTTTCCTGCGCGCGTAGCGCAGGCGCGGCCAGCCCCGACAGCGCAAGGCCCATGCCGAGCGCGCCCGCGCCCTTGAGGGCCTGCCGCCGGGTCCACACGCCACCCTTGGTTTTTTCGTATGTCATGTCTTCTCCTCCCATGATCCGCCCCTTGTGCGGACGCTCCCGATGCGTTGGCCGTTACCGGCCGGTGGTAAGCCTTTCGCCGCTTTCGCGGTCGAAGAGATGGATCGCCGCCTCCGGTACGGCGATCCTCATGCCGCTGCCCAGCGCCACGTCGTCGCGGCGGCCGGTCATGACGCGCAGGCGGCGTCCCGCCAGCTCGCCGATGAACAGGGTCTGCGAGCCGAGCTGCTCGATGCCGCGGATGGTGAAGGGCAGCCCCTCCCCGGCCGGCGCGATCGCCTCCGGCCGCATGCCGACCGTCACGCGCCCCTCCCGGCGCGTAAGGCCCGATGGGGCAGGAAGCGAAACGCCCTCGCCGAGCACCAGCCGCCCGTCGGCAAGGTCCGCGTCGATGAGGTTCATCTCGGGCGAGCCGATGAAACCGGCGACGAAGGCGTTGGCCGGGCGGTCGTAGACCTCCAGGGGCGAACCGATCTGCTGCACCCGCCCGTCCCGCATGATGACGATGCGGTCGGCGAGCGTCATCGCCTCGGTCTGGTCGTGCGTGACATAGAGCATCGCCTTGCCGATGCGCCTTTGCAGCAGGGCGATCTCCTCGCGCATGCGCGAGCGCAGCTTGGCGTCGAGATTGGACAGCGGCTCGTCGAGCAGGAAGACGGCCGGATCGCGCACCAGCGCGCGACCGAGCGCCACGCGCTGCATCTGGCCGCCCGAGAGCTGGCCGGGCTTGCGGTCCAGCAGATGCGTGATGTCCAGCATCTCGGCCGCCGCATCGACCCGCTTCGTGATCTCGGCCGTGTCGGTGCCCCGCATCTTCAGGCCGAAGGACATGTTTCCCCGGATCGTCTTGTGCGGGTAGAGCGCGTAGTTCTGGAACACCATCGCGATGTCGCGATCCTTCGGCTCCAGCGCCGTGACGTCGCGCCCGCCGATATGCAGCTTGCCGTCGCTGATCGTCTCGAGGCCCGCGACCATGCGCAGCGTGGTCGACTTGCCGCAGCCCGAGGGGCCGAGCAGCACGATCAGCTCGCCCTTGGCGATTTCCAGATCGACACCCTCCACCGCGACCACCGGGCCATAGGTCTTGCGCAGCTTGCGCAGACTGACTTCCGCCATCACTTCGCCTCCCTGATTGCCCGGACCGTCTCGTGGTTGACCGGGGTCAGCGCCTCCTTGGCCGCCCGGAAACGGGCAAAGCCCGCATCGTAGATCCCGGCGACGCCTGCGGCCGGGGTCAGGGTTTCGGCCACCTTGATGACGCGGGCCGCGTCCGCCGTGTCGGCAAAGACACCGGCGCCGATGCCGGCGATGAGGGCCGCGCCGTAGGACGCATCGCCTTCCGCCGGCACCTCGATCGTGAGGCCCGTGACATCGGCGATGATCTGGCGCCACAGGGCGCTGCGCGTGCCGCCGCCGACGAGGCGCGCGGTCGCGAAGCCCATGCCGCGGGCGTGCAGCACCGTCAGGCAATCGCGCAGCGTGTAGGCGATGCCTTCGTAGAGCGCGCGGCAGATGTGCGGTGCCCCGTGCTGGAAGCCGAGCCCCACGAAAGAGGCCCGCAGGTCCGGATCCCAATAGGGGCTCCGCTCGCCGTTGAGATAGGGATGGAAGAGCAGGCCTTCCGACCCCGCCGGCGCTTCCCGCGCCTTCTCGTCCATGCCGTCGAAGCCGATCTGCGAAAACAGCGCATCGCGCAGCCAGCGATGGGCGGAAGCGCAGGAATTGGTGCCGAGGATGGCGTAGTGATGGCCCGGAACGAGATGCGGGTAATGGATGACGTCGTCGGAGAAGACCGGCGCGGCGGTGAGCGTGGAGACCGTGCCCGCCGTCGCCAGCTTCAGCGCGCCGATGCCCGGCCGCGTCATGCCGGCCGCATAGGTTTCCGCATTGGTATCGGACGTGCCGCAGACGACGGGCGTTCCCGCCCGCAGCCCCGTCTCGGCGGCGGCCGCCGCCGTCACGGTCCCGGTCGTCGCGGTCGATCCGACGATCTGCGGCAGCACGCCGGGCTCCAGCCCGGCCATCGCGCACAATTCGGCCGACCAGCCGTCGCGCTGCGCGTCGGCCAGCATCAGGCCCCAGGCATCCGTGAGATCCGTGGCATCGCTGCCGTCGAGACGGCGGCGCAGCCAGTCCTTGGCGGGCCGCAGGCGGCGGATGCGGGCATGCACCTCCGGCTCCTCCTCCCGCAGCCAGACGAGCTGCGGCAGGGTCCAGGTCGGGCTGACCCGGTTGCCGGACAGTTCGAGGATGCGCGGGCCGCGGGCGGCCCTTTCCCGCGCGACCTGCGGGCCGGAACGCTGATCGTTCCACATGATGGCCGGGCGCAGGGTCCTGCCCGTTTCGTCCTCCAGGACATGCGTATGGGCGCCCGCCGTCACGGAGACGGCGGCGACGCGGCCGGGATCGATGCCGGCCTGCCAGATCGTCCGGAGCGACTGCACCAGGGCGGACCACCAGCCTTCCGGGTCCTGCTCGCTGAAGCCGGGTTTCGGCGTCAGCGTTTCGACGGGAACAGAGGCGGTGGCAAGGACCTTCCCGTCGCCGGCAATGACCGTCGACTTGAGCGATCCTGCGCCGAGATCGATCCCGAGCAAGAGGATGTCAGACATTGGCACCCCTGTCGCGGTAGGGATCGACGGCGCCAGCACGGGGCGGGAAGCCGAGCTTGCCGGGATTGAACAGGTTCTGCGGATCGACGGACGCCTTGATGCGGCGCAGGAGATCCATCCCGACGCCGTGCTCGCCATCCATCCACGGCCCGCGGAAGAGGCCGCTGCCATGATGATGCGCGATGGAGCCGCCATGGACCAGGGTCTCGCCGGTCGCGATCTCCCACATCTTCTGATGCAGTGGCAGCGCCGCGGCCTGGTCCATGGGTGGCAGGCGCAGGGTCATGTACTGGCAGACGCCTTCCGGATAGACATGCGACCAGTGGGCGCTGAAATGCGCGTCCGGCGACACTTCCGCCGCGATGCGCGCGGCGATCGTGTCATAGAGCGCGGTCGCATTGCTCCAGTTCACCGTCACCTCGATCGTGTCGTTGTAATAACCACGATCGAGCCATTGCTTGGTGATCGAGTGGTAGCGCTTCGCCCGCCACTCGTCGAAGGGACGCGTTTCGGTCTCGACGGCGTCGACCTCCTGCGCAAAGCCGCGCACGAGCGCCGCCTCGGCGGCCACGATGGCCGGCTCGCCGCAGACGACGATGTTGGCCATGACCGGGCGGGTCCGGTAGGCATCGATGCCTTCCGTGCGCAGCGCGGTTTCCTTTTCGTCGTAGAGACGGACGATCCGCGGGTGCAGGCCCGCCTGCATGATGCGCTTGGCAAGCCCCAGCGCGGCGGCCCGGTCCGGCAGGGCCAGCACGATCGCCTCTTCCGCCGCCGGCAGCGTCCAGATGCGCATGGTCAGCTCCGTGATGACGGCGAGCGTGCCCTCGCTTCCCACGATGACATCGAGCACGGAAGGACCGGAGGCGCGCTTGGGCAGCGGGCGGACCTCCAGCACGCGCCCGTCGGGCATGACGGCCTTCAGGCCGACGACGATGTTCTCGATCTTGCCGAAGCGGCTCGATTCCTGGCCGCCGCCGCGGCAGGCGGCCCAGCCGCCGACCGTCGAGATGGTGAGCGACTGCGGCAGGTGGCCGGAGGTGTAGCCTTCGGCATTCAGCGCGTCCTCGAAGGCTTCGCCGTTCATGCCGGCCTCGACCGTCACGAGGTTGTTCTCGCGGTCGATGCCGAGGATGCGGTTCATGCGCTGCATGTCGAGCATCAGCTCCTCGCCGAGCGGAATGATCCCGCCGAGGACGCCGGAGCCGCTGCCATAGGGGATGAGCGGCTTGTCGACCTCGCTGGCCTTGCGGACGATCGCCGAGACGTCCTCGGTGCTGGCCGGGCGCAACACCAGACCGGGCAGCGTGCCGACCAGCGCGCCTTCCCGCGCACGGAAGTTCGCATAGGGCAGACGGTCATGTGCGTAACCGGCACGCGCGGCCTCGTCCACCAGGACGTTTTCCGCGCCGATCAGCTCCGAAAGCTCGGAGACGAGATCACGTTCTTTCAACGGCTTTTCCTCCTCTATGTCCTGCGAAACCCTCGATCTCACTATGGACAAACGTTTGCTCAAGCAATAAACAAGCTATTTCGCGCAGGATGTCAACCCTGAATCCAGATTTTTCAGAGCGCGGTCACGGAGGCCCGGACGATGAGTTCGTCGGGGGGCAGAAGAAGATTGCCGGTGGGTTGCGTGCCATCAGGCGTTACCCCCTGGATGAGGTCGATCAGCCGGCGTGCGGCCACGCGGCCCATCTCCTGCGACGGCAACGCGACGGTCGTCACCTGCGGATAGACGACACGCGCCAGCAGGTCATCATGCATGGTGACGACCGACACCTCCTCGGGTACGCGGACATCCCGCTCGTGCAGTCGCGCGATGGCGGCAGCAGCCGTCAGCAGCGTCGCGGCGTGGATCGCCGTCACGCCGACGGCGAGGAGCTTGTCCACGGCCGCCGGCACCTCGTCAGGACTGTAGCCCGCCTGCGCGACGAGATCATCGCCGTGATCAAGCCCCGCCGCGGCCATCGCCTCTTCCCAGCCGCGCCGACGCATGTCGCCATTGAAACGCCCGAGCCGGCCGGCAAGGTGCCCGATGCGGCGGTGCCCCATCGCGATCAGATGCTCCACCCCCATGCGCGCGGCAAGCCGCGTGTCGATGGCGACGCAGTTCTCGTCACCGGACAGGTGCCGGTTGAGGACGACATGCGGCAGATCGGTGCTTTTCAGCACCTGACGCAGCCGGTCGTCGTCATCGAAGCTGGCGATGATGACGCCCTCGATGATGCTGGAACGGGAGATGTCGGAGATGATCTCGCGCCCGTCCCCCTTGTCATAGGAAACGAGCAGGGCGAACCCCCTGCTGCGCGCCTCGATCTCCGCCCCGATGATGGCGGAGGCGAAAATCGGGTTTTCGATCTGCGGCACCACCATGAGCACGGTCGAGGATTTTGCGGTCTTCAGGGCGCGCGCGACCGGGTTGCCGTGATAACCGAGGCGCTCGGCTGTTTCGAGAATGCGCGTTCGCGTTTCTTCCGAAACACGCCCCTTGTTCTGCAGCACGCGCGAAATGGTCGAGACGTCGACTCCCGTCGCAGCCGCGACGTCACGCAGGGTGACGGACGAATTCCTGTTGTTCATACAATCCTCCCGCGCCCATCCTAAAGGTCAACAGACCGAGAAGGGAACTGCAGAAAATCGCTTTACCTGGAATCCGACTGTAGCTCCTGAACGGATAGGAACCAACGGCCCCGTGATGTGAGCGCCCCACACGCACCGTGTTGATTTGCGCTGAGAGCTTACCCGCACGCAGGTGATCCCTGGCGTTGCCAAGCGTGCGGTGCGCTCTCGCTACCGCTTTGCGAGCAGGTCCGTGATCTTGCGCCTCGTCGCCACGAAATCGGGATCGTCGCGGTGGCGCGGCCTTCTGCTGATGATATCGAAAGTCGCGGCGATGCGCCCGGGCCTCGGCTCCATGACGACGACGCGGTCGGAAAGATAGATCGCTTCCTCCACATCATGCGTCACCATGACCACCGTGCTCTTTTCCCGTTCCCGGATCGCCAGGAGCTCGTCCTGGAGATAGCTGCGCGTCAGGGAATCGAGCGCGCCGAGCGGCTCGTCGAGCAGCAGCAGCGGCGGCCGCGGTGCAAGCCCGCGGGCAATGGCGGCGCGCTGCGACATGCCGCCGGACAATTCATGCGGAAAGGCCTTCTCGAAACCGGTCAAGCCCACGAGATCGATGAGGGACTGCACCCTCTCCTTCTTCGCGGACGGCGCGCCGGCAAGGCTGCGAAGGCTGAGCGCGACGTTTTCCTCCACGTTGAGCCAGGGAAGCAGGCGGTGATCCTGGAAGACGATGCCGCGCTTGAGGCTCGGCCGGTCGACCACCTCGCCATCCACCGTGATCCGGCCGCCGTCCGGCCTGTCCAGGCCGGCGAGGAAACGCAGCAGCGTGGATTTCCCGCAGCCGCTCGGCCCGACGATGCTGATGAATTCGCCCGATGCGATCGCAAGCGACACGTCGTCGAGCGCATGCACCGTCCGGTTCTCGACGTGAAAGGTCTTCGATACATCCTGGATGGTCACCGCGCCGGCATCCCTTGCGACCGGTCGGGAAAGCGTCAGGGCGTCCGCCATGATACGAGCCTCCTTGAAAATCCGAGAACAAACCTGTCGAGGCCGATGCCGATCAGCGCGAGGAACAGGACCCCGAGAAGGACCTGGTCCATGCGGGCATGCTCACGCGCCGCCGCGAGATAGGCCCCGAGCCCGTCGCCCATGCCGTTGATGTAACCCGTGCCGATCAGGTATTCGGCGCCGAAGGTGCCGAGCCAGGCGATATTGAGGGAAAGTTCCAGTCCCGCCAGGATCGACGGCAGGGCCGCGGGAATGATGATCGTGGTGATCGTCGCGCGACGATCGAGCTCCAGCACCCTGCCGACCTCGCGAAACGGCGCCGGGACGTTCTGGCAGCCCGCCTGGGTGCCGAGCGCCATGGGAAAGAAGGCGCCAAGGGCGATCAGCGTGATCTTCATCGCCTCGCCGTTTCCCAGCCAGGCGCTGAGCAGCGGTATCCAGGCGAACAGGGCGATCTGCCGCAGGCTGGAAATCGAGGGATCGAACAGGTTGCGCGCGATGCCGGACAAGCCGAGGACAAGGCCGAAGACGAGCCCGGCAAACGCGCCGATGGCCCAGCCGGTCAGTGCCCGCAGCAGGGTCGCGAGCGCCGCGCCCGGCAACGAGCCGTCGGCAAATCCCTCATGGGCCGTCGCGAAAACCTGTGACGGCGACACCACGATCCCCTCCTTCAGGACACCGAGGGCGTCCAGCAGCACCCAGAGGAGGAGAAGCGCGACCGGCAGCACCAGGGCGCGTGCGACGATGCCGGACCGCGACGCGGCGGAGAAATCCATCGCCGCCATGTCAGGCCGCCTTGAACGACCAGGCGGTTGCCCGGTGCTGGAAGCGTGTCAGGGCATGATCGAGCGCCCAGCCGACCAGACCGATGACGATCATGGTCGCGAAGACGACGTCGAGCTGGAAGGCCTTGCGCCCCCACATCATCAGGTAGCCGAGGCCGGCGGCCGACGCGATCATCTCGACGAGGATGAGCACCTTCCAGCCGCGGCTGAGCGCCTGGCGTACGCCCGTCAGGATGGAGGGCAGAATGGACGGCCAGACCACCAGCCGCACGCGCGAGAACCACGAGAGTTCGAGGGCGCTGGCCACCTCGTCATACTTGCGCGGCCGGCTGCGCAGCCCCTCATAGGCCCCCACCATCAGCGGCAGGAAGCAGGTCTTGGCGATGAGGACGAGCTTCAGCGTTTCACCGATGCCGAAGACGAGCATGAAGAAGGGAAGCCAGCCCAGCGACGGCACGAGGCAGAAGGCGCGGACCGTCGGCGCGACATAGAGGTCGAGCGTGCGGAAGAGCCCGAAGGCGAGCCCGAACAGAAGGCCGAGCCCGCCGCCGATCGCAAGGCCTGCCCCGACGCGGGCAAGACTGACCAAGAGCTCGTCGGCAAGCTGGCCGGTCAGCAGCAGATCGCGCGTCGTTTCGTAGACGAGAAACGGCGCGGGCAGGATCTGCTCCGCCAGCCATTCCTGCCGGACGGCGTAGGACCACAGGGCCAGCAGCGCGAGCGGAGGCACGAGGCCCAGGAGCACCCTGGTGGCCGCATCGGACAGCCACGGCCGAGCCCACGAGCGCGCCGCCCCCTCTCCTGCACCGGCCCGCTGAGGCCGGCGATCGCTGATGATGACGGGCGCCTTGAAGGTGACGTCGGACATGCTCTCTCCTTTCCTTCACCGGAAATCCGGTGAAAGCTGGCGGTCGAAAAATCGGGACAGGCCGGAAGCGTCAGAACTGGACGGCATTGCCCTTGCTGTCGCGCGGGGTCCAGACGTTCTCGTAACCGTAGTCCTTGAGGGCCTTCTTCAGGTAGCTGTCGTCCACCCATTCATTGACGTCGAACGGCTTGCGGATCAGCTTCTGGCTGACGGCGAAATCGACACCGGCCGTGACGTTCGCCCGATAGAAATCGTCGAGAAGCGGGCTCTGGCGATCCTTCAGCACCTCGTCGGCATAGTCCTTCTCGAAGGTGGACCGCGGCGAGCCGGTCAGCGCCCAGATATCGAACAGGGCCTCGCGGTTCTTCTCGTCGGAAGCGAAGTAGGATGCTTCCACGAACTTGTTGACGACCCGCTGCGTCAGGTCCGGATAGGCCTCGCGGAACGCATCCGTGACGACGAAGGACCCGAAATTGCTGCCGGGGGCGGGGCTGCCCTTCGTGGTGAAGACGACCGTGGCGATGTTCTGTTCGACGAGCTGAAGCACGCTGCTGCCCCCGCCGACGACCGCATCGATGTCACCCGAGGTGATCGCGGCGATCTGGTCGGCGGTCTGCAGGTCGAAGAACTGGATATCGTCCGGCGTCAGCCCCCCCTGCTCCAGAATGCGGAAGAGGCTGAGCTCGTTGATCGTGCCGCGCGACGTCGCGACCTTCTTTCCCTTGAGATCGGCGATCGAGGCGATCTTGGCATCCGGCCGCGCCACGACATAGCTCGGGCTGACGCCATAGGACGAGACGACCTTGGTCTTGAGGCCGGCACCGCGCCCGACGATATTCGGCAGGCCGCCGTAATAGGCAAAGTCGAGCTGGCCGTTTGCGATGGCCTCGTTGATCGCGGGGCCGGTTCCGCGCGGGAACTGCCATTCGATCGAAATGCCGTCGGCGGCAAATTCCTTTTCCAGCAGTTCCTGCGCCCGCAGGACCCCGATCGCCCCCGTGCCATAGGGCTTGCCGGCGGGGTTGCCGAAGGAGGCGAGGCGGATCACGCTCGGCTTTTCCGCCGCCAGCGCCGGCAAGGGCGCGGCCTGCACGGCCGCGAACCCGATGACGGCCGTCAGCGCGGCCACGAACATTCTGCGATTGATAGACATTCAAATCCCCATTCGTTCCAATTGCGGTTCATTTTTCGAGGCTCGCAGCCGGCCCGCCTTCAGCGGTGCTCCAGTCGCTGCATGATTTCCGGCGCCGGCCGGGGCCGGCCGCCCCTGATCCAGCCGATCGACTTGCGGTAGCTTCCGAAGAGGTCCCGCGCCTCCAGCTCCGCGACCGTCACATGGGTGATCTCGGTCGCGTGGGGCGCCACGTAGAGCGCGTCGTCCGGGCAATAGACTTCACACATAAAGCACGTCTGGCAGTCATCCTGGCGCGCGATGACCGGGATGCCATCGGCGACCGGAGCGAAGACATTGGTCGGACAGACATTGACGCAGATGTTGCAGCCCGTGCAGCGATCCTCACTGATGACCTCGATCATGCCGCGAGCACCTCTATCTCGGGCGAAGGCGCGCGCTCGTGCCCGATCCAGATCTCGTCGAGGCCGCCGCTCGTCGTGTAGTGAAGCTGGTTGTCGTCCTTCTCGGGAAAATCCTCGCGCTTGTGCATGCCGCGGCTTTCCGTCCGCGACAGGGCGCTGCGGTACATCCACCGGGACGTCGCCAGCATCGCCACGCCTTCGCGAGTGCGCTGCGCCTCGTCGAGGGACGCGGCCTGCGCCGTGCGCGCGCCGCTCCAGAGACCGTCGAGACGGCCGAGCGAATCGGTCAGCCGCTCGCCGGAGCGGAGATAGTTGCGGTCATACGGCCAGACCTCGTCCTGCACCGCCCGGGTGAGCGTCGCGGCGTCGATCGCCCGGCCCGACCCATCGGCAACGCCGACGCCGCCGGCGCGCAGGACCGTCCGGTTGCGGCCGCGCAGATGGCGGCCATGCTCGCCGGCCGCGCTGCCAGCCCAGTAGCCGGACGACATCGCCCAGGCGGCATTGTGGCTGCCGCCGCCGGTGAAGGCGCCGCAAACCAGCTCGCGGGTCGCCGCGTCGCCGGCTGCATAAAGGCCCGGAACGGTCGTGGCGCAGGTGCTGTCGACGATCCGCAGCCCGCCGGTGCCGCGCACCGTGCCTTCCAGGAGCAGCGTCACCGGGAAGCGCTGCCGGAACGGGTCGATCCCCACGCGGTCGAGCGGCAGGAAGAAGTTCGGCTGGGCATAACGCATCGCCTGCTCCGTCTCCGCGTCGGCCTTGTCGAGCTGGGCGAAGACGCGCCGCGACTGGAGCACGCGTGCGATCACCGACCGGCCGCCCTTGGAGGCCGCGCCCGGAATCGGCGAACCGTCCTCGAAGGTGAAGGTCGCCCAATCGTAGAAGCGCGTCTTGGTGACCGAGCCGCCTTCGAGCGCCATGGCATAGGCGGTCGAGAACTCCATTCCCGAAAGCTCGGCGCCAAGCTCGGCAGCGAACAGAAGGCCGTCGCCGGTGAGCACATTGCAGCCGAGCGCCTTGCTGAGGAAGGCACAGCCGCCTGTCGCGATGACCACCGCATTGGCCCTCACCAGCCAGGTGTCCGCCTTCTGGCGCCGGACGCCCGCGGCCCCCGCCACCGCGCCGCTGTCATCGCGCAGCAATTCGAGCGCGGGGCTGTGATCGAGGATTTTCACGCCCGCGGCCTTCGTGCGCTTGCGCATCAGCCGCATGTAGTCCGGGCCGTCGAGGCCGTTGCGGATCGAGCGGCCCTCGGCGTCGTCGCTGAACGGGTAGCCCCATTCGGCAAGCTGGTTCACATTGTCATAGGTCCGGTCCAGCACCCGCCGCATCCAGGCCGGATCCGCCAGCCGGCCGCCGAGATCCCAGCGGCTGTTCATCGCCTTCGCGCGGCGCGCGGGATCCGGCGGCACATACCAGACACCCGTGCCAGAAGGCGCAGTCGCCCCGGACGAGCCGCAAAAGCCCTTGTCGGCGAGGATGACCTTCGCGCCCCTCGCGGCGGCGGCAATGGCCGCCCAGGTCCCTGCCGGCCCGCCGCCGATCACGAGGACATCGGCGTCGAGCTCGAGCGAGGCAGTGGGAATAGTCGATGCGGCGGTGGGTGGAAATGCCATGATATTTCTCCGATGCACGCTGAAGGCGGCCAACCAGAATGTCGGAACCGGATACGGCACCGCGACGTCGGCCAATGACGCACCGATATTATCTATTAAAACTATAGATTAAAGGGATATTGATGCGCCTGATGACGCCGAAGAGAAAAATGCTCCCCGCAAATCAGCCGCACGCCGAAGCGGACCGCAAACCGCCAGGGTAGTCGCTCCACCCATCATGAGGCGATGAATAAACCCGGCATCCGCCGCACAAGAGAACAGATTCGCATCTGCGGCTATTGTGTCGGAGCGGAAGTTCCGTCGATATGGAGAGGGGATTTCGTAACGTTGGAGGGAGGAAAGATGAAGCGTCTGTGCCGATGGATGTCGTTCCTGGCGGCCTTCGTCTCGTCCTACTCGTCTGTCGCTCCCGCTCATGCAGAAGAGATTGCCGCGCGGATCGACCTGACACACCATCTCGCCGGCTATCTGGCCCTCCTGATCTTCTTCATCGCCTACGGGTTCGTGGCTGTCGAGAAGGCCATCCAGTTGCGCAAGTCGAAGCCCGTCATGCTGGCATCGGGCCTCATCTGGGCACTTCTCGGCCTCGTCTACGCCCTGAATGGCCAGAGTGCCGCGCTGGAGGCCGCCGCCAAGCACGTGATCCTCGACTATGGCGAGTTGATGCTGTTCCTGGTGGTGGCCATAACCTATGTGAATACGATGCAGGAACGGCGCGTCTTCGACACGCTGAGGACCAGGCTCGTCAGCCTGCAGCTCTCCTACCGCCAGCTTTTCTGGCTGGTCGGAGGGCTCGCGTTCGTTTTCGGCCCCATCATCGACAATCTGACCACGGCCCTCGTCATGGGCGCCGTGGTGGTCTCCGTCGGGGTCGGCAACTACCGGTTCATCGTCATGGGCTGCATCATCATCGTGGTGGCCGCCAATGCGGGCGGCGTCTTCTCACCCTTCGGCGACATCACCTCGCTGATGGTCTGGCAGAAGGGCAAGCTGGGCTTCTTCGAGTTCTTCCATCTCTTCCTTCCCTCGCTGGTGAATTTCCTCGTGCCGGCGACATTCATGCATTTCAGCGTGCCGAAAGGCACGCCGGAAGCGACGGGCGCCGTCAGGAAGCTCAAGCCCGGCGGGATCGTGGTCATCTGGCTGTTCGTGGCGACCCTCGTCACCGCGGTCTCCTTCAAGAGTCTGTTCGGCCTGCCGCCCGCACTCGGCATGATGCTCGGCCTGGGATACCTGCAGATGTACAGCTATCTCCTCCAGCACATCGGGCGCCGCCTGAACAACCAGGACATGCTGGCATTCGATTCCCTGCGGGAAATGAGGCATGTGGAGTGGGATACGCTGCTGTTCTTCTTCGGCATCATCTTCGCCGTCGCCGGTCTCGGCGTGGCCGGCTACCTCGCCCAGTTGTCGAATTATCTCTACGATGATCTGGGAGCGACCTTCGCCAATATCGCCATCGGCGTGCTGGGCGCCGCATTCGACAACATACCGCTCATGTTCGCGGTGCTGACGATGAATCCCGACATGTCGAGCGGCCAGTGGATGCTGGTCACGCTCAGCACAGGGGTCGGCGGCAGCCTGGTCTCCATAGGCTCGGCGGCGGGCGTGGTGCTGATGGGGCTCGTGCGCAACCACTATACGTTTCTCAACCATCTTCGATGGGCCTGGGCCATCGGGTTGGGCTACATAGCGAGCATCCTCACCCACCTTTGGATCAATGCCGCCTTCATCTGAAGCCGGCCCTGCATCCCGATGGCTCCGGCAGGTTCCAAGCTGAGGCCATATGCGGCCGGGGGGCTTGGCCCGGAACGGCCTCCTACTGGAAGTCGTCCCTCTGTGGCGTGAAGGTGTCGATCAGAAGGCCGGCTGTCAGCGCGACCACGCCATGGACAAGGTTCGGCGCGACGATAAAGCTGCTTCCCGGGCCAAGCCGCGTGGTGACGCCGTCGACGGTGACGTCGAACGTGCCTTCGGCGACGTAGCTGACCTGCGTATGCGGATGGGAATGCAAGGCGCCGACGGCGCCCTCCTCGAAGCGGAAGGCAACAAGCATGAGCTCCGGGCGATGGCTCAGCACGGCGCGGCGATTGCCGGGTGCGACTTCGGTCCAGACCGTGTCTTCAGGCAAGGTATAATGCTGCATGGATCCTCTCATCGGGCAAGCCATCCGCCGTCGACCGGCAGAATGGCGCCATGTATGTAATCGGATGCCGAAGCCGCGAGGAAGACCGCGGCGCCGGCCATGTCCTCCGGCCGCGCCCAGCGGCCGGCGGGAATGCGCTTCAGGATATCCGCGTTGCGTTCCGCATCGGCCCTCAGCGCCGTCGTGTTGTTCGTCTCCACGTAACCGGGAGCGATGGCATTGACATTGATGCCGCGCACCGCCCATTCATTCGCCATCAGCTTCGTCAGGCCCGCAAGACCGCTCTTGGCTGCCGTATAGGACGGCACGCGGATACCGCCCTGGAAGGAGAGCAGGGAGGCGATGTTGATGATCTTGGCCTTTCGTTCCGCCGCGATCGCCGCTTTCGCAAAAGCCTGGCACAGGAAGAAGGCGGACTTCAGGTTGGTGTCGAGCACCGCATCCCAGTCCTCTTCGGTGAAATCCAGCGCATCGGCCCGGCGGATGATGCCGGCATTGTTGACGAGGATATCCGGCGTTGCGCCGGCTGCCAGCGCCTCGGCGACGACCTTGCCCGCCGCATCCGGCTTCGAAAGATCGGCCGCGACGGCAACGAAGTTCCGGCCGGCCGCACTGACGTCCGCCGCGGTCTCCGTCATGGCGGAGCGCCCGACACCGACGATATCGGCACCGGCTTCGGCAAGACCGACGGCAATGGCCCGGCCAATGCCGGTATTGGCGCCGGTGACGATCGCCCACCGGCCGGCGAGATCGAAAAGGCTCATCGCAGCGATTCCATCGGCACCTTGTCCATGTCGGTGAAGCTCATGTTATCCCCGGCCATGGCCCAGATGAAAGCATAGCGCCCGGTGCCCGCGCCGGAATGGATCGACCAGCCCGGCGACAGGACCGCCTCGTGGTTCTTCAGCACCACATGCCGTGTCTCGCCGGGCTCTCCCATGAAATGGAAGATGCGCGTCGCCGCCTGCATGCCGAAATAGAGATAGACCTCCATGCGCCGGTCATGCACATGCGCCGGCATGGTGTTCCACACAGAGCCCGGTTCGAACATCGTCAGCCCGACGAGCAGCTGGCAGCTCTCGCAGACATCAGGATGGACATATTGATTGATGGTGCGGGCGTTGGATTCTTCCGCCGAGCCAAGATGCACCTTCTTCGCCATTTCGCGGGTGATGTGCACCGTCGGGCAGGCGCGGTGCGCCGGTGCGCTCAGGAGATAGAACAACGCCGGCGCGGCCGGATCGTCGCTCGTGAAGCCGAGCGGGCCCTCGCCCATGCCGACATAGATCGCCTCCTGGAAGCCGAGCGCATAATCCCGCCCGCCGACGCTGACCACACCGCTTCCGCCGATATTGACGATGGCGGCCTCGCGACGGTCGAGAAAACGCTCCGTGCCGGTCTCGGTGATGCCGTCGATGACGAGCCTTTCGCCCGTCGGCACGATGCCGCCCACGATCATGCGGTCGAGATGGCTGTAGGTGAGATTGAGCTCGCCCGGCTGGAACATCGCCTCGATGACGAAGCCCTCGCGCAAGCCCTTCGTGTCGCGCCTTGCGGCGTCCTCAGGCCCGACGACCTGGCGTACGGATACGGAAACTGTCACGGCATCTGCCTCTTGCTTTCAGGAATGGAAATCAGGTGAGCACGACATATTCGGTCAGCTGGTTGATCGTCGTATCGGCCTTGGCGACGTCGAAGACCTTCGTGCCGTGGCTCATGATCACGAACCGGTCGCAGACCTGGTAGGCGTGGTAGATATTGTGCGTCACCAGCACGCTGGAGACGTTCTCCGCCTTCAGCTTCAGCACCTGGTTCAGCAGCGCCTCCGTCTCGCGTACGGAGAGCGCCGAGGTCGGCTCGTCGAGCAGCAGCACGCGTTTCTTGAAGTAGACCGCGCGGGCGATGGCGACGGCCTGCTTCTGGCCGCCCGAGAGGTTGCCGACCAGCGTATCCGGTGAATCGATGCCGGAGATGTGGACGGCGTTCTGCAGCACCTCCATCGCGATATCGCGCATCTCGGCCTGCCGGAGAAAGCCGAAGCGGTCCGTCAGCTCCCGCCCCATGAAGATGTTGCGGGTGATCGAGAGACTGTCGACCAGCGCGGTGTGCTGGTAGATGGTCTCGATGCCGGCGTCCGCCGAATCCGAGCGGCAGGTGAAGAGCGTCTTCTTGCCGTCGACGCTCAGATAGCCGTCTGTCGGCTTGTGGATTCCCGAGATGAGGTTGACCGTCGTCGACTTGCCGGCGCCATTGTCGCCGAGCAGGCCCACCACCTCGCCCTCACCGATGTGGAAGCTGAGGTTGCGGAGCGCGGTCAGCGCGCCGAAGTTTTTGGAAATGTTATGGAGTTCGAGGAGATTGGACATCACGCAATGCCTCGCCGCTCGATGAGATGGTTGAAGATGGCGGCCAGCACGATCAGCGTCGCGATGAACATGTCGAGATAGAAACCGGGCGCGCGCAGAAGCAGCAGCACGTCGGTGATGGTGTGGATCAGCAGCACGCCGAGGAAGATGCCGATGATCGATCCGCGGCCGCCCCGCAGAGACAGGCCGCCGATGACGCAGGCGGCGATCGCCTGCAGTTCGAGGCCGGCGCCCTGCCCCGGCTGCACGCTGCCGACGCGGGCCGTGGCGAGAATGCCTGCGACCGCCGCCATGCCGCCGGCGATGGCGAAGGCGATGAGCTTCACGCGGGCCGTGTTGATGCCGATCGCCTCGGCCGCGCCGCGATTGCCGCCCGTCGCGAAGACGTGGTTGCCGAAGCGGTGGCGGTGCAGCAGGAAGTGAAAGCCGACGACGAAAAGGACGATCCAGATGAAGGCGGCGTTGATGCCGAGCAGCGTGCCGGAAAACAGGCTCGTGAAGATCGGCTCGGGATCGAAACGCACTTGCACCGCGCCGTTATAGAGCAGCACGGCGCCGCGCCAGAACAGGAGACCGCCGAGCGTCACGATGAAGGACGGCAGGCCGAAGCGCAACGTGATGTGGCCGTTCAGAAGCCCGATCAACAAGCCGACCACGATGCCGAGCGGCGCGGCGAGGAAGGCGCTCACGCCGGCGCCGACGAGGCTCGCCATCAGCACGGCCGTGAAGGTGTAGACGGAGCCGATGGAGAGGTCGAACTCGCCGGCGATCATCAGGACGCCCGCACCGAGCGCCAGGCACCCGAGCACGGGGATCGCCTTCATCAGGATTGTCAGGTTCTGCGGCGAGAGGTAGCGGAACTCGTTCGGATAGAGCAGCGCGCCGGCGATGCAGACGACCTGCAACGTCATGAAGACGAGGAAGATCGCCCCCGCAGGCATGCCCATGATCTGCTTGAGGAGGGATTGTCTTTGCGTGCGCGAACGGGGCCCGGCACTGTCGGCGAGGATAGGTGTCACGGTCTGGCACTCGATCGTTTCTGGGAACGGGGAACCCGCCGCTCATGGCGGGCTCCCTCTGGACACGATTAGCGGAAGCTGCCGATCAGCGGCTTGACCGAGCTGATGCGCGACTTGTCGAGGAAGGCGCCCTGCCCGGTGTCGATGTCGGTCGGGGTCAGTCCGTACTTCTTGGACAGGGCGATCTGGGCGATCGGATAGTAGCCCTGAAGGTAGGGCTGCTGGTCCATGGTCGCGAACATCGCGCCTGACTCCACCGCATTGACGATCTCGACCGCCAGGTCGAAGCCGCCGAAGGGAATGTCGACGCCAGCATCCTTGATCGCGCCCGCACCGACCGTCGAGGTCACCGAGCCCGTGCCGAACAGCGCCTTCACGTTCGGATTGGCGATGAGGAACTGCGCCATGATGTTCTGCGCCTCCGCCGGGTCGAGGCCGGCGCGCACCGTCTCCACCTTGATGCCGGCTTCCGCCATCGCCTTTTCGATGCCGCCGCCGCGCGCCACCGCGAAGCTCGCCTCGGGAATTTCGCGCGGGTTGAAGACGACGTCGCCGGACTTCAGGCCGAATTCCTTGATCATGCGGTTGCCGAGTTCATAGCCCGAGGCAAACTCGTTCATGCCGACATAGGCCTGGCGGCAATTGCCCTTGGCACCCTCCAGATCGTCATTGTTGAAACCGATGACGACAATGCCGGCCTTGACCGCCGCGCAGATGCTCTCGTCGAAGGCGTCCGACGAGGAGATCGCGACGGCGATGCCGTCGACGCCGCTCGCCGTCGCGCTTTCGATCAGGTCGTTCTGGCGCACCGGATCGTTGTTGGCGTATTGCACGTCGAGATCGACGCCGAACTGGGCGGCCGCGTCTTGCGCGCCTTTCACCACGGGATTAAAGAACTGGACACTCGGATCGAGGTAGATGATCATCGTGGCCTTGACGTCTGCGGCAAGCGCCGTCGACGTCATCATGGTGGCAAGGCCCGCTGCCAGGGCGGCGGTTCTCAACCTGGTCAATTTCATTTGCGTATCCTCCCTTTGGATGTGCAATGCGGGTCCAAAAGACCCAAGTCTCGGCTGGCGGGCTCCGACCAAAGATCACGCCGGCCGAGATTTTCCTCCTCATGACTGCCCGACGGGCAGCCGGTTATGCGAACCACGGCGCAGGGCGCCCGAGCGTGACGTGCACGCCCTTGAACTGGGAATATTCGTCGAAGCCGTAGCGGCCGAGTTCCCGGCCGAGACCACTCTTCTTGTAGCCGCCGATCGGCAGTTCCGGCGTGCCGTCGATCACGCTGTTGATCCAGCAGCGGCCGGCGCGGATGCGGCGGATGCTCTGCAGCGCGTTTTCGAGATTGGTCGACCAGACGCAGGCCGACAGGCCGAATTCGGTGGCGTTCGCCAGCGCCACGGCCTCGTCCGCCGTCTTGAAGCTCAAGGTCGAAAGCACCGGCCCGAAAATCTCCTCGCGGGCGATCGACATGTCGGGCGTGACGCCGGCGAAGACGGTCGGCGCGTAGTAGAGCCCGGCCTCCCTGCCGACCCTTTCACCGCCGAGCAACAGTTCTGCGCCAGAGGCGACGCCGGCCTCTACGTAGGAATGCACCTTTTGCGCATGCGCCTCCGAGATCATCGCGCCGATCTTGGTGCGCTCGTTCAGCGGATCGCCGAAGGTGACCTTGCGGGAAATATCGAGCAGCCGCTCCATCAAGGCATCGCGGATACCTTCCTCGACCAGCAGGCGGCTGCCGGAAATGCAGCACTGGCCGGCATTGTGGTAGACGCCGTAGGCGATGCCGTCCGCAGCCGCGTCGAGATCCGCATCGGCGAAGACGATCTGCGGTCCCTTGCCGCCGAGCTCCAGCCCGACGCGCTTGACGCTGCGCGCCGCGATCTCGCCGAGCTTCGTGCCGACCCGCACCGAGCCGGTGAAGGCGACCATGTCGACGCCGGGATCTTCCGCCAGCACTTGCCCTGCCGGATCGCCATAGCCGGTGACGACGTTGAACACACCGTCGGGAATGCCGGCCTCGCGCGCCAGCTCCGCCATGCGGATCGACGTCCCGGACGTGAATTCCGACGGCTTCAGCACGACCGTGCAGCCGGCGCCGATCGCCCACGGCACGCGCTCGGAGGCGATGATGAAGGGGAAGTTCCAGGGCGTGATGATGCCGACGACGCCGACTGGCTCGCGCAGCACGAGGCCGAGGCGATCGTCGCCGATATTGTTGTGGCTCTGGCCTTCCAGCGCGCGGGCCTGGCCGGCCGCATAGGACCAGAGGTCGGCGCAGAAACCGATCTCGCCGCGGGCCTGGGCGATCGGCTTGCCGACTTCCAGGCTCTCGGCGAGCGCCAGCTCTTCCTGATGGGCGAGGATCAGGTCCGCCACCTTGAACATCAGGCGCGAGCGCTCGGCACCCGACATGCGTGGCCAGGGACCCGTGTCGAAGGCCCGGCGCGCCGCCGCGACCGCAAGGCGCACGTCATCTGCGGAAGCCTCCGGCCAGGTCCCGACAATTACACCCGCATGGCCAGGGCTCACGCGGTCGATCGTCTTGCCGGATGCGGCGTCGACGGACTTGCCATCGACAAGCATCTGATAGCGGGATTTAATATTCAGCCGCGGGTCACGGGAATCGGGTGCAATGAAATTGGACAGCAATATCGTCTTCCGGCCGGCAAGATGGCGCCAGCCCCTCCCTGTTGATCCGGTTTTGAGGCCACCGGATTTTTGTTGCGCATGAATTGTATGGTACTGTATGGTGGCTTCAAATGGATGTCAACGCATGACGGCGGTAAAAGACGTGAACCTTGAATCCCTGAAGATCGACACCGGCGAAACCGCGGCCGCGCAGGTGGAACGGGACCTGCGCGAATCCATCATCCGCCTGGAGCTCGCCCCCGGCATGCGGCTGTCCGAGCAGGAGATCGCAACCCGCATGGGCGTCTCGCGCCAGCCGGTGCGCGAGGCGCTGATCGCGCTCGGCAAGTCCAAGCTGGTCGATATCCGACCGAACCGCGGCACCGTCGTCGTCAGGATTTCCGCACGGCAGATGATGGAGGCCCGCTTCGTACGCGAGGCCATCGAGACCGCCGTCGCCCGGCGCGCCAGCGAAACCTTCGATGCCTGGACGCGGCGCAAGATCGACACGATCCTGGCCCGCCAGAAGGCGGCGATGGACGCGCACGACCACAATGCCTTCCGCCGCGAGGACGAGCAGTTCCATATCGCGATCGCGGAAGGCGCCGGCTGCGGCCTTGCCTGGAACGCCATCTCGGACATCAAGGCCCACATGGACCGCGTCTGCAACCTCCAGCTCCGCCATCCCGATTCCATGACGCGGCTGATTGCCGAGCACGAGGCGATCATCGCCGCCATCGACATGCGCGATGCCGACGCCGCCGCAACCGCCATGCGCAATCATCTCAACGGTATCCTCGCCGACCTGCCGCAGATCGAGGCCGACAATCCCGACCTTTTCGAATAGAGCGATCAGAGCACTTCCGCTTTTCCTCGAATCGAGAAAACGCTCCAACTCTTCGTTTCAACGCAATTCCGGACGCAAAACCGCTTCGCACTTTTGCTGGAATTGCCTTAGCGCCTGTCGACGGTCGCCGTTGTCTCGCGCACCACCAGCGGCCCATCGACCTTGATGGTCATGGGGCGCGTGTGCTTGCCGTGGATTGCCATGTCGATGAGGATTTCCGCAGCCTTCTGGCCCATCTCGTAGTTGGGCAGCACCAGTGTCGAGAGCGGCGGATGGGTGTAGCGCGCCAGTTCCTGGTCGTCGTAGCCCATGACGGACAGGTCCTGCGGCACCCGGAGCCCTCTTTCCTGCGCCGCCTCCATGACGCCGATCGCCATCAGGTCGTTGCCGCAGAAGATCGCCGTCGGCGGATTGTCCATGGCAAGCAAGTCGAGGCCGGCCTCGTAGCCGCGTAGCGGCAGCCAGTCGCCGTCGCGCACAAGGCTCTCGTCGAAGGCGATGTCGGCCGTGGCGAGCGCCTGCTTGTAGCCCTTCAGGCGGTCCATCGCAGCGTCCATCCAGGGCTCGCCGTTGATGAAGCCGATGCGCTTGTGGCCGAGCGCTGTCAGGTGCGCCGTCGCCGCAAAGCCTCCCGCCACCTCGCCCGGCACGATCGCCACATGCTGGCGCGGTTCGCAGTAGCAGTTGAGGAGCACGGTCGGGATGGATTTGAGCGCGGGCGGAACGGAAACCTTGCGCGTAAAGATCGTCGCGTAGATGACGCCGGCAATCGCGGGATCGCGCAGCACCGAGCGCAGCACCGCCTCTTCGAGATCAGGATTCGAACGCGTGGCGTGCGCGGAGACAAGCAGCCCCTGCTCGAACGCATAGTCGCGGATGCCGTCGAGGCTGACGACCGGATGCGGACTGGTGGAGATTTCGTCGACGATGAAGGCGATCGTGTCCTTCTCGACCGTGGGGGCGGCAGCCACCGGGCCGCGTGTCGCAGGCAGTTTATAACCTATTTTATGAGCAGCCTCGCGCACCTTCTGCTGCGTTTCCTGCGAGATGCGCGAACCGGACATCGCGTTGAGCACAAGCGAGACGCTGGACTGGGAGACCCCCGCAATGCGGGCGACATCCGTCATTGTCGGACGTCCGCTGCCCTGCTTGTCCGAATTGCGCCCGTTTCCCTTGGCCATGCGTCGTTCCTCGCCCCTCGGCGTGCTTTGCATCGCACGCGGATTTTTTGCAAGTGCTCATAATTTTGGCTCTTGACTGCTCATATTATTAGCGCAAGATTTGCCCATGTGAAGCAGGAATTTGCTCACGTCCGGTAGAGGAGCACCGGCCAGAACCTGGGAGGAGAACCCGCTCATGACCATGATTTCCCGTCGCACCTTCATGCTTGCGGCAACGGCCGTCGGCGCGCTTGCCGTGGCAGGCGTCGCGATCGCCGAGGTGCCCAAGCTGGCGCAGAAGGACACCTACAAGGTCGGCTTCGCGCAGACCGAATCCAACAATCCCTGGCGCATCGCCCAGACCAACAGCATGAAGGCCGAGGCCGAAAAACTCGGCTTCCAGCTCGTCTATACCGATGCTGCCGGCTCGGCCGCCAAGCAGGTTGCCGACGTCAACTCGATGATCGCCCAGGGCGTCGACGTCATCTTCCTGGCACCGCGCGAGGAAAAACCGCTGATCCCGGCCGTCATGGCCGCCAAGAAGGCCGGGATTCCGGTCATCCTGCTCGACCGCTCGGTCGACCCGTCGCTCGCCAAGGCCGGCGAGGATTACCTGACCTTCATCGGCTCGAACTTCGTCGAGGAAGGCAGGCGCATCGCCGAATGGCTGGTGAAGAACGCCAACGGCAAGTCGAAGATCATCGAACTGGAAGGCACGACCGGTTCCTCGCCCGCCAACGACCGCAAGAAGGGCTTCGACGAGGCGATCCAGGCCGCCGGCGGCTTCGAGATCGTCGCCTCGCAGACCGGCGACTTCGCCCGCGACAAGGGCCGCCAGGTCGCCGAAGCCCTGCTCCAGGCGCACCCGGATGCCGACATCATCTACGCGCACAACGACGAAATGGCGATGGGCGCCATCGCCGCGCTGGAAGCGGCAGGCAAGGTGCCGGGCAAGGATGTGCTCGTGCTCTCCATCGACGGCGGCAAGGAAGCCGTCCAAGCGGTCGTCGACGGCAAGATCGCCGCGGTCGTCGAGTGCAACCCGCGCTTCGGGCCCAAGGCTTTCGAGACGATGATACGCTACGCCAAGGGCGAGGCGATCGATCCGATCCTCGTCAACGAAGACAAGTTCTACGACGCGTCCAACGCGGCCGCAGAACTCGCCAACGCCTACTGATCGCATCTCCCAAGCACTTTGCGGCCGGGGCGGCTCCACCGTCTCGGCCGTTTTTTGAACGGGCCTGACCTTGCGCTTGTTCAGGTGTAGGCTTGGAAGGCCCGCCCGAAGGGCGGATAGAGGAGGACCCCATGCTTCTGTCCATGCAGGGCATTTCCAAGGCATTTGCCGGCGTGGCGGCGCTGAACGCCGCCTCGCTCGAGGTCGAGCCGGCGGAGGTCATGGCGCTTGTCGGCCAGAACGGCGCGGGCAAGTCGACGCTGATCAAGATCCTCACCGGCGTCTACCGCCGCGACGAAGGCAGCATCGCCTTCGCAGGCAAGGAGGTCGATTTCGCGATGCCGGCCGACGCGCAGGCCGCCGGCATCGCGACGATCTATCAGGAGATCAATCTCGCGCCGCAGCGTTCCGTGGCGGAGAACATCCACCTGTCGCGCGAGCCGAAACGCTTCGGCATGATCGACCATGCCGCCATGCGACGCGGCGCCGAAGCGGTGCTGGCGACCTTCAACCTGTCCATCGACGTCGACCGCCCCGTCGCGCATTTCGATGCCGCAACCCGGCAGATGGTGGCCATCGCCCGCGCGGTGACGCAGAACGCCCGTCTCGTCATCATGGACGAGCCGACCTCCTCGCTCGACGAGCGCGAGGTCGCGGTGCTCTTCGAGACGATCCGCACGCTGAAGCGTTCGGGCGTCGCCGTCATTTTCATCGGCCACCGGCTCGACGAACTCTATGCGATCTGCGATCGCGTGACGATCATGCGGGACGGCCAGACGGTGGCGAAGAGCCCGATGGCGGACATGCCGAAGATGGCCCTGGTGCGCCACATGCTCGGCAAGGAGCTCGCCGCCTTCCAGGCGCTGGCACCCGACCGGGAAACACCGGAAAGGCCCGTCCGCCTCGCAATCGAAAACGCCGGCGCCGGCGTGCGCGTGCGTGACGTCAGCCTCACGGTGCGCGAAGGCGAGATATCCGGCCTTGCCGGCCTGCTCGGTTCCGGTCGCACGGAGACGGCGCGCCTCATCTTCGGTGCGGACAAGATGCAGCGCGGCACCCTGCGCATGGAGGGCCGGGAGCGCAGCTACCGCGAGCCGGCGGATGCGATCGCCGATGGCATCGGCCTCGTCTCCGAGGACCGCAAGATAGACGGTATCGTGCCGGATATGAGCATCCGCGAGAACATGACGGTCGCCCTTCTGCCAAAGCTGAAGAAGGCCGGCATTGTCGACCGCGCCCGGCAGGACGAAATCGTCACGCGGTACATCCGGGCGCTCGGCATCAAATGCGCCTCGCCCGACCAGCCGATCAAGGAGCTCTCGGGCGGCAACCAGCAAAAGGTTCTGCTCGCCCGGTGGCTGGCGACGGACCCGCGCGTGCTCATCGTCGACGAGCCGACCCGCGGCATCGACATCGGCGCCAAGTCGGAAATCCTCAAGCTCCTGCGCCGCCTTGCCGACGAGGGATTGAGCGTGCTGATGATCTCCTCGGAACTCGAAGAGCTTCTTGCCGCCGCAGACCGGGTGACGGTGCTCAGCGACGGCACGTCGGTGGCGGCCCTGCCGCGCAAGGACTTGACCGAGGCGGCGCTGCTTTCCGCCATGGCCCATCAGGTGGAATGACATGACGACGATCGAGACTCCCGTTCCCCAGCCCTCCGGCACGCTTTCGCCCGGCAGCCGGCTGTTCACGCTGGCGAGCCGCTACGGCACCTTCGTCGCCTTCCTGGCGCTCATCGCCTTCAATATCGCGGTGACGCCGAACTTCCTGTCCCTGCAGACGCTCAACGTGAACCTCACGCAGGTAGCCACCATCGTCATCGTGGCGACCGGCATGACGCTCGTCATCGCCACCGGCGGCATCGATCTTTCGGTCGGTTCGCTGATGGCGATCTCGGGAGCATTGGCGCCGATGATCTTCATGGGCCAGTTCTGGCAGGTCGAAAACATGGCCTTCGCCGTGGCGCTCGCCATCCTCATCCCGGTCGCGGTCGCCAGCCTGTTCGGCCTGTTCAACGGGCTGCTGGTCACGCGCTTTTCCATCCAGCCGATCATCGCGACACTTGTGCTGTTCATCGCCGGGCGCGGCATCGCGCAGGTCATGACCAACGGCAATCTTCAGGTCTTCAAGAACGAAGGCTTCCAGTTCATCGCCATGGGCCGCATCGCCGGCATTCCGGCGCAGGTCGTGCTGATGATCCTCATCGTCATCCTCGCCTCCGCCATGATCCGCTACACCGTCATCGGCCGCCAGATCATCGCCGTCGGCGGCAACGAGAAGGCGGCGCGGCTGACCGGTGTGCCGGTCAAGCGCGTCAAGCTGCTCGTCTACATGATCAGCGGGGCACTGGCCGGCCTCGCCGGCCTCGTCGTGGTGGCGCGCAATTCGGCAAGCGACGCCAATCTCGTCGGCCTCGGCATGGAACTCGACGCCATCGCCGCCGTCGCGGTGGGCGGAACCCTCCTGACAGGCGGACGGGCCAACATCGTCGGCACCGTGCTCGGCGCCTTCGTCATCCAGCTCGTGCGCTACACGCTGCTGGCCAATGGCGTGCCGGATGCGGCAGCGCTCATCGTCAAGGCGGGGCTGATCGTGCTCGCCGTCTTCATCCAGCAGCGCGCCGACAAGCGTTGAGGAGACCATCCATGTCCACGCTCCTGCGCCCGTTCGCCATCAAGTCCTCCGGTGATCTCGCCCGGCTCAGCGTCATCCTCGCGCTGTTCGGCCTCATCCTCTTCGGGGCACTGCGCTACGACAATTTCGTGTCGTCCTACAACATCCTCTCGTTCCTGCGCTACAACTCCATGTTCGCGCTGATCGCGCTCGGCATGGCCTTCGTCATCATCACCGGCGGCATCGACCTTTCCGTCGGAGGCACGGCGGCGATGGCGAGCGTGGTTGCCGCCCTGTGCTCCCCCTATCACTGGGCAGCCGGGCTTCTCGGCGGCATCGCGGCGGGTCTTGCCGTCGGCGCGCTCAACGGCTTCATCATCACGAAGATGCGCATCCAGCCTTTCATCGCCACGCTGGCGACGATGCTGGCCGCCTACGGCACCGGGCTGCTGCTCGCCAACAACCAGTCGGTCTCCGTCTCCTATGACACCGGCTTTACCGTGATCGGCCAGGACGATTTCCTCGGCTTTCCCATTCCCGCCTGGATCGCGCTCGCCGTCTACGTCCTCGGCTGGCTGGTGCTCGAAAAACTGCCCGTCGGGCGCCACATCCTGGCGATCGGAGACGGCGAGGCCACGGCCGGGCTGATGGGCCTCAAGGTCGAGCGCACGCTCGCCGCCGTCTATCTCGCCTCCGGCGCGCTCGCCGGCCTCGCCGGCGTCATCCTCGCCTCGCAGTTCGGCGCCGGCCAGCCGACGGAGGGCGTGGGCTGGGAGCTCTTCGCCATCGCTTCCGTCGTGGTGGGCGGCACGCTGCTGACGGGCGGCTCGGGCTCCGTCGGCGCGACGCTCGCCGGCGCCCTCCTGCTCGCCATGGTCTTCAACATCCTGAACTTCGAAAACGGCCTCGGCTGGATCTCGCTGTCCGCCTACTGGCAGTCCGTCATCCGCGGCACGTTCCTGCTCATCGTGGTGGTTCTGCAGGCGAAGCTGATGGCGCGGCACAACGCCCCCTGATGCCGGTACCGGCAGACACGTGAAAGCGGGGCATGGCACGAGCGGCGCTTCCGGCGCCGTCCTGACGGCCGGCCGCCTTTCACGCATGGTCGAGGACGCTCCCCCTGTGGGCGGCGATGTGGTCGGTCTTGTCGCTCTTGATCTCGTATTGCGGATCGTCGGGCGTGGCGCGGTGGGTGTGGCCTTTGTAGTCGAAGTCGCTGGTGTGGATGGCGATGATGGTGCCCGACACATGGCCGGCCTCCGAATTCCAGGTGACGTGATCGCCGATTGCAAAGCGTCTGCTCATTGCGGTCTCCTTTCCTGCCGTTCAACGCCGGTGCCGGTGATCAGGCGGGCACTGCGCTGGCCGGTCGAATAGATCCACAGCCAGCTGAGGGCGACGGCGAGACGGTTGCGCAAGCCGATCAGGAAGTAGACATGGGCGATGCCCCAGGTCCACCAGGCAAGCCGGCCCTTGAGCTTGATCCAGCCGAGATCGACGATGGCGGCCCGCTTGCCGATGGTGGCGAGATTGCCGTCGTTGCGATAGGCGAAGGGCTTTGGCGGCGGCTTTCCCTCGCGGCGCACGCGGATGACGCCGGCCACGTAGCGGCCTTCCTGCTTCGCCGCAGGCGCAATGCCCGGCACCGTCCTGCCCTCCCCGGCCGACACATGGGCCGTATCGCCGATCGCAAAGATATCCGGAAAGCCCGGGACGGAGAGGTCCGGCGCGACGATGACCCGCCCGGCGCGGTCGGCCGGCGCCTGCAACCATTCGGCGGCCGGCGAAGCGGCAACGCCCGCCGCCCACAGGATGGTCGCGGCAGGCAGGAACTCGCCGCCGAGCGCGATGCCGTCCGCGCTGCATTCGGAGACGGCGTGGCCCGTGCGCACCTCGACGCCGAGACGGGCGAGCGCCTGCTCGGCATAGGCCGAAAGGTCCTCGGTGAAGGCCGAGAGGATACGCGGCCCGGCCTCGACGAGCACCACGCGCGCCTCGCGCGTGTCGATATGGCGGAAATCGCGGCGCAGCGTCTCGTGGGCCAGCTCGGCGATGGTGCCGGCGAGTTCCACGCCGGTCGGGCCGGCACCGATGATGGCGAAGGTCAGGAGGCGGCGGCGCTCCTCCGCGTTCGTCTGCCATTCCGCCCGCTCGAAGGCGGAGAGGATGCGCCGGCGGATCGTCGTCGCGTCCTCCAGCGTCTTGAGCCCCGGCGCATGGGGCTCCCACTCGTCATGGCCGAAATAGGCATGGCGTGCGCCGGTGGCGAGGATCAGCGTGTCGTAGGAAACCCGCCGCCCGTCCTCAAGCAGCACGGCCTTTCCCGCCGCATCGACGCCGGTGGCCGCGCCCAGCAGCGTGGTCGCGTTCCGGTAGCGCCGCAGAAGCGAGCGGATCGGCCAGGCGATCTCCGAAAGGGCGAGCGAGGCCGTCGCCGCCTGGTAGAGCAAGGGCTGGAACAGGTGATGGTTGCGCCGGTCGAGCACCGTGATACGGAACGGACCAGCCGCCAGATGGCGCGCCGCCTCCAGCCCGCCGAAACCGCCGCCGACGATGACGACGTGGTGATCGTCGCTTGCCGCCACGCCAACCTCCTTTCGTCCTGTCACTCCGGCGAAAGCGCCACGGCCGCTTCCGTCGTCAGCGTGCGGAATGTGAAGCTCTCCTGCACGTAGAGGTCGACGGTGGTCGCGGAATGGCCGAGATAGCCGATGGAAAAATCCTGACCGACAGTCAGTTCGAAATCGCCGCCGCGCAACGACAGGACTAGGCCACCCTCGATGGCCGGCGCCCAGATGATGCCGCCGTCGACGATGCGCTCGATATGGTGGAAGACCGGATAGCCGTCGTCGCTGCCGCCGCTCGCGGCCATGTAGGCATCGCCGCCGAGCACGAGCGCATAAGGGCCTTCGACGCCGGCAAGCCGGAGCCGGCCGACCGCGCGCGCCACCGCGTCCGAATAGCGCTTCACGCCTTGCGGCAACGGTACGGCAGGATTGCTCGCCGCAGCGCGGATGCCCTCGATGCCGGCGGCCGCATAGCCGTCGAACACGGCGCGGTCCTCGGCGAAGGCGATCTTCTGCATCGCCTCCTTGACGGGCGACCAGTCGCTGTCGAGCGCGCCGCGCTCCACATCGTCGACTGCGTTGCGCGAGAGCTGGAAGGGCACACGCAGCTCGACGAGCGCCTTGACCTCGCGCCTCACCGACTGCACGCCTTCGGCCGGCGGCGCGATCGGCACGACATGACCGGTGCCGACCGCCGAAAGGCCGAGGCCCGCCGGGCCGACCATGTCGACGACCCGCCGGGCGGCAAGGTGGCGCTTGAGCGTGCGCGCCGCCTCTTCCTCGATTTCCGTCCAGGCTGCCTCGGAAACGGGAGCGAGTTCACGGTGCAGGTTATTCATGGGTAGCCCCTTTCCTGAGAGAGCCTATGCCGAGCGATCCGTCGCTGCGCGAGGGCGGCTGGTCCGCCGCCGCAGGCGCCGCCGCTGCGGTATCGGACGTCACCGCGTCGAGGAACGAGGCGGAAGGAACGAAGAACAGCGTTCCGGTGACGGCGCGGCTGAAGTCGAGCAGCCGGTCGTAATTGCCCGGCGGGCGGCCGATGAACATGTTCTCCAGCATCATCTCAATGCGCCGCGGCGAGCGCGCATAGCCGATGAAATAGGTGCCGAACTCGCCCTTGCCGACATCGCCGAAGGGCATGTTGTCGCGCAGTATCTCCAACGGCTCGCCGTTCTCCTCGATGGAGGTGAGAACATTATGGGCATAGCTCGGCTTGGCGGCGTCATCGAGCTCGATGTCGGAAAGCTTCTCGCGACCGATGATCCTCTCCTGCTCGGCGACCGGCACGCGGTTCCAGGCCGCAAGGTCGTGCAGGTATTTCTGCACGATCACATAGCTGCCGCCGGTAAAATCCGGATCTTCCGCACCGATGATCGTGGCGGCCGCGGCGGCCGCATCCACGGGGTTTTCCGTGCCGTCGACGAAGCCGATGAGGTCGCGGTCGTCGAAATAGCTGAAGCCGTGCACCTCGTCCTCGGTCGCAACGAAGCCCGCCAACCGGCGCATGATCTGGGTCGCCAGCTCGAAGCAGAGGTCCATGCGCGTGGCGCGGATATGGAAGAGGAGATCGCCGGGCGTGGCGACGGCATGGTGCTGCCCGCGGATTTCGCGGAAAGGATGGAGATCCTTCGGGCGCGGCGTGCCGAAGAGACGGTCCCAGGCATCCGAACCGATGCCGAGCACGCAGGAAAGCCCGCCTTCGAGATCGCGGAAACCGACGGCACGCAAGAGGCCGGAAAGATCGGCGCAGAGCGTTTTCACGGCGCCCTCGGCTTCGCGACCGGGCGCAAGCGTCACGACAAGGAAGATGGCCGCGCGCGTCAGCCGCGCCGCGACCGGCTGCGGAACGACGGAGGGTAAGACTGCATCCATGCTCAATCCATGTCGCGGAAGGCGTGCCCGCTCGCCTCGAAGGCCTTCATCACGTCGGAAGGTAGCGAGTCTTTTTCCGCCGTGCCATCGAAAATCCAGTCCTTCGCATCGGCAATGTCGGGCAGGCGCGCACGTAGAGGCCGATCGCCGGCTTTTCGGGATTGAGATAGAGGTCGTAGTTTTCCATGGCAGGCACCTTGCGCTGGAGGAGAAACGGGCCGGCCGGAGGAGAGCCGGCCCGTTGCCGGTCAGAGGTCGACCGGACGGCCGGATTTTTCCTCTTCCAGCGTGACGGCGATATCGGCATTGGCCGACAGGCGCACCTTGTCGCCCTCGACGCCCGCCACGAAGCCCATCTCGATATAGTGGTGATGGCCTTCGTGACGGCCGAAGCTGTCGCTCTTCTTCAATTTGATGCGGTTGCCTTCCACGCGGTCGACAGTGCCCACATGCACGCCGTCGGCGCCGATGACTTCCATGTTTTCCCTGACCTTGTCGCTCATGCTGCTTCTCCCTTGGGTTGAAGTGGGTCAAACCGTGTCGAACGCGTCCTCATCGACGAATTCCGGTTTCCTGCCGTTGAAGGTGATGTCGCCGTGGGCGGCGGAGGTTGCAGATGCGGGGCCCGTCGACGACCAGGATCGAGGCCTGGGCCAGCCATGGCCCGAATTCCGCAAGGCCGGGTGGTTCCGCCGTGCTTCGGTTCTGCCCCATCATCCTGTCCTTTCCGTTTTGCATGACGATCCGCCGTCAGACGTCCGCCTTGCCCATTTCCCGCCGCAGCTCCGCGAGCGCCCGGCGCATGCCGTGCAACTGGTCCATGAGATGCAGGATCACGTCGATGCCCGCCTCGTTCGCGCCGATGCCGGACTGCAGCTCGCCGATCAGCCGCGCCCGGGCGACGTCGATCTCCCGGAAGCGCAGACCGGACGGCGTCCTCTCCGGCACCAGCCATTCCTGCTCGATCCACAACTCCAGCACCTGCACCTTGAGGCCGGAGGATTTCAGGAATTCCTCTCTGGTCATGGCCATGATCAGCCCTCCTCGCGCGGATTGAACGACTTGCCCTTTTCCCAGCCGGCAACAAAGGCTTCAAGCTCGGGATCGGGCTTGTTCGGCAGGACGACCTTCAGCTTGACGAACTGGTCGCCGAAACCGCCGCCGCGTTTCGGGGCACCCTTGCCCTTCAGCCGCAGCGTCGTGCCGGTGTTGGAGCCCTTCGGCACGGCCATGGTCACGGCACCGGTCGCCGTCGGAACACGCACGCGCCCGCCGAGCACCGCCTCGCTCAGGGAGACGGGCAGCTCGATCGTGATGTCGTCGCCATCGCGGGCAAAACGCGGATCGGGCAGGACCTCCACCTCGATCAGCGCGTCGCCCGGCCCGCCGGTGCCGAAGCCCGGCGCGCCCTTGCCCTTGAGGCGGATCGTCTGGCCGCTGACGAGGCCCGGCGGGATCTTCACGTCCAGCGTGCCGCCATCCGGCAGGGTGATGCGCCGCGTCGCCCCGGCGATGGAATCGGCAAAGCCGATCTCCAGCCGGTAGTGCATGTCCTCGCCGCGACGGTTCGCCCGCCCCCTCTGGCTGCGGCGCAGGAGGTCGGCGAAGATGTCGTCGCTGTCCATGAAGTCGGCATAGCCGGAGGCATCCGCGTAAGGGTGCTCCGCCTGCGCGCCGGCATAGTCGCGGTAGTAGTTCTGGCGCGGCGGACGTTCGGCGCCGGAGGCATCGATCTCACCGGCATCGAAGCGCTTGCGCTTGTCGGCATCGCCAAGAAGATCGTAGGCGCCAGCGACTTCCTTGAACTTTTCCTCCGCCGCCTTGTCGCCCGGATTGAGGTCCGGGTGCAGTTTCTTGGCGAGCTTTCGGTAGGCACTCTGTATCTCGGCCGCCGTCGCGGTGGACGGCACGCCGAGAACCTCATAGGGATTTTTCACGACGGGCTCCGGAAATCATTGAACTGCAATATATATGTGGCTGCGACCGGTATCCGGCAACGCGGCTTCATGTCCCGTTGCCGAATTTTCGCTGCCGCCCTCCGTCTTCCGTCGGCGCGGACGCCGCAGCACCAGGAGAGACGGAAGACTGCGCCAATGCCGCGGCCTTCTCCTCCAGCGCCGTTGCCTTCTTACGGATCACGGCGGCATCCTCGCCGCCCGGCGCATCGCGCACGGCCGCCGCTGCGTTTTCATCCAGCGGCGATCAGAGCCTCGACCGTTTCAGTTGCGCCCTGAGGCGCGGGTTGGGCAACCGGATTGCCGGTTGCGGCGAGGACCTCGGCGAAAGCCTTATTTTAAGCCGACCCCTTATGCTGCTGACTTCAGCTTGACCGAACCTGAGCCGGTACCGAGATCATATCCTGTTGCTTTGCAATACCAACCAGCCATTTGTGGAACCTCTGGCCGAACGGCTTTTCGAGGGCGGTCCTGTCCCACGCCAGATAGTAGCTTTCGGGCAGCTTCATGCGAATATCGAACGGAACCACCAGACTGCCGGCAGCGACCTCGTCCTGCACCATGGAAACTTGTGCGAGAACGAATCCCCTGCCATTGGCGGCGGCGTCGATGGCACTGCTCGACAAGGTGAAGGAAAGGCCGGAAAACGTCTGCCGGCCATCGGCATCGATCAAGCTGGCCCAGTCCTTCCATTGCGGGGAAGCCTTGTAGTCCGCTTCCCATTCCACATTGAGCAGCGGGAACTTGAGGATGTCCTGCGGACAGTCGAGAACGCGGTTTGCGATGAGCGCGGGCGAACAGACCGGCACGACCCAGTCGGTGAACAGAGTCGCGACGTGTTCGTGGGCATAAGAGCGTCGGCCGTAGGTGATGCGGAAATCCACCTGCTCAATGCCGATACGCGGCTCTTCGTCCTGCCCGAGGATGCGTACATTCGATTCCGGACAGAGGGACTGCCAGTCGAAGATTTTGCGGCTGACCCACCTGCTGGCAACCGACGTCAAGGCGCTGAGGACGATGCCGGTCTCGTTCCTCGCACGCGTCAGAACGTTGGCGGCATGGGAGAGCTGCTGAAAACCCTTCGCCACCTCGCGGTAATACAGCCGCCCCCATGACGACAGCTCGACGCGCCGCCCCCGCCGCTCCAGGAGCGTCAAGCCGAGACATTGCTCCAGGTTTCGCACCAACTGGCTGACCGCCCCGGGCGATACTCCGAGATCGGCAGCAGCGGCGCTGACCGAGCCACATCGCCCGATCGCCTCAAAGGCTTGCAGGCCGCGCAAGGACGGGTTCGGCATGGCAGGTCCCTCCAGGACAGGTCGTTCCAATTTAGAATTTCTAAAAAAGAACGCAGGCGCTGGCAACTTGTTGGCACACGAAAAACGACAAACACTCGCTTAGCAAAACGCAAGGAGAGCGAGATGTTTCTCAAGAATGCCTGGTACGTCGCAGCCTGGGACCATGAGGTCGACCGCGCGCTGAAACCCGTCACGATCCTCGGCGAAAACATCGTCCTTTACCGCAAGCAGGACGGAGGCGCGGCGGCGCTCGAAGATGCCTGTCCCCATCGCAAGCTGCCGCTCTCCATGGGCCGCATCAAGGGCGACGACGTGGAATGCGGCTATCACGGCCTGACCTTCGACTGTTCCGGCACCTGCACGCGGGTTCCCGGCGCCGAGCGCATCCCCCATGTCGCCAGGGTGCGTTCCTATCCCGTCCACGAGCGCTACGGCCTGCTCTGGATCTGGATGGGGGATGCCGACAAGGCGGATCCGAAGGACATTTTCGAGGTCGAGTATTTCGACGACCCGTCCTGGGGCATCAATCGCGGCGAGTCCATGACGCTCAACTGCAACTACCTCTACATGACGGACAACCTGCTCGATCCCTCGCATGTCGCCTGGGTCCACCAGTCCTCCTTCGCAAGCTCCGCCTGCGAGGAGACGCCGCTCCAGACGACCGTGAAGGACGACGGCGTGACCGTCTGGCGCTGGATGATCGATTCGGAGCCGGCACCGTTCTACGCGCCCTTCCTGCAGTTCGAGGGCAACACCGACCGCAAGCAGCACTACGAGGTGCGCTATCCGAGCAACGCCATCATCAAGGCGATCTTCGCACCCGCCCATACCGGCGGCGAAGGCCGCGTGCTGCCGGAAAACACCTTCCTCATGGACAGCTACAACTTCATGACGCCGGTCGATGAGAACCGGACGAAGTACTACTGGTTCCAGATGCGCAACTTCGCGCCCGACGATGCCAGGGTTTCGGAAAGCTTCGCCAAATCCGTCCGCGGCGCCTTCGAGGAGGACCGCATCGTGCTGGAGGCGGTCCATCACGGGATGGCCAACATGCAGACGCCGAACCTCGACCTGAAGATCGACGTCGGCCCGATGCGCTTCCGCCGCAAGCTGGCCCAGCTGATTGCCGCCGAGGCGCAGACCGGCACGACCAGCGAAGCGGCCGAATAAGGATCGATCCAGATGCTCGATGCCGCGGCCTCGCGCTTCCGCCCCTTCGCAATCGTCTCGAAGGTGCGCGAAAGCGCCACCATCACGTCTTTCCGCCTCGCCCCTCTGGAGCGGCAGCATTGGCGGCCGTTCGAGGCGGGACAGTTCCTCACGATGCGCGTTCCCGACCGCAAGGGAGGACATGTCCTGCGCAACTACACGGTCTCCTCCTCCCCGCGCGAGGAGGGCACGTACCGGATCACCGTGAAGCGCGAGGCCGCGCCGGCGCAGGACGTTCCGCAGGGCCTGAGCTCCTGCTGGCTGCATGACGAGATCGAGCCCGGCGCCATCGTCGAGATCGACCCGCCGCGCGGCGCCTTCAAGCTCGATGTCGCAAGCGGCCGGCCCGTCGTGCTGCTGTCGGGCGGTGTCGGGCTGACGCCGACGGTCTCGATGCTGGATGTGCTGGCGCGGGAAAGCGACCGACCCGTCTGGTTCATCCATGCCTGCGACAGCGCGGCGGTCCATGCGCTGCGCGAGGAGGTCGAGCACCTGGCGAGCCTCAGGCCCGGCATTGCCGTGCACTTCTGCTACCGTTTCGCGGCGGACGACGATCTCGATGCGGTGCGGTGCCATTCGGCGGGCTTCCTGACGCGCGCCACGCTCCAGCGTCTCCTGCCGCTTGACGACTACGACATCTACATGTGCGGCCCACCTCCCTTCATGCAGGCGCTCTACGGCATCCTCACCGGCCTCGGCGTGCGCAAGGAGCGCATCGCCTACGAATTCTTCGGCCCGGCGAGCCTGCTGTCGGAGGCCGGGCAGCCGGCGCCGCGCACCGTGGCGCCGCCCGTCGCCGACCATGCCGCCGAAGGGGACGGCTTGCGCATTGTCCTCCAGAAGTCCGGGCGAAGCCTTGCCTGGGACGGAACGAGCCAATCCATCCTCGCCTTCCTGGAGGCGCAGGGCATCGAGCCCGAATTCTCCTGCCGGGCGGGGGTTTGCGGGACCTGCGAGCACGGCCTCGTCTCGGGCGAGGTCGATTATTTCGAGGAGCCGCTCGACGTGATGCCGGACGATCGGGTGCTGCTGTGCTGTACCCGGCCGAAATCCTCGATCGTGCTCGATCTCTGAGCGCTGCGAACAAGAGGCTGCGGCCTGAACCAGGGGTGCCCGGTCCCCCGAAGGAGAACCCGTGACGAAAATGCCCCGTGATGCAATCCCGCTCGATCCGCATGTCGCCGGCCTCGATCCCTCGCGCTACGGCGACCCGGCCTGCACGGCCCTGCGCGCGGCGTCCCTCGAACCGAAACGAACAGGGGCCGGACAACGGTCCCGCGGGAGCGAACAATGAGCGCCAATGCCAGCCTGCACAAAGCCAACCGGGAGCCCCTCGCATGTCGCCTTCAACGCCGTCCGGTTTCTTCGCCGGTGACTTTTCCGCCCTGCGCGCCCGGTTCCTTGCCGCCGCGCGCACCGCGGGGGCCAGCCTGGTCGAATACCTGCACCCGCTGCATGGGCCTGATGGCGAGCGGCTCGCCACCGACGTCGCCTATCTCGGGCGCAACGACGCCCGCAAGCTCATGGTGCTGATTTCCGGCACGCACGGCGTCGAAGGTCCCTTCGGCTCGGCCTGCCAGACCGCATGGCTTTGCCAGAACGCTCCCTGGCAGCTCCCCGACGACACGGCCGTCCTCGCGATCCATCTCATCAACCCTTGGGGGACCGCCTGGTCGCGCCGGGTGAACGAGGACAATGTCGACCTCAACCGCAACTTCATCGACTGGCAGCAGGCCCCGCCGAAGAACGAACGCTATGCCGCCCTGCACGACGCGCTCGTCTGTCCGGCCCTCGACGGTGCGGAGCGCGACGCGGCGACGGAGCGCTACGAGGCGGCCAAGCAGCGGTCCGGCGGCTATGCCGGCCTCGCCCCGGTCATCGAAGCCGGGCAGTACGATTTTCCCGACGGCCTGTTCTATGGCGGCGCCGGCCCCGTCTGGTCCAACCGCACGCTTGTCGACATCCTCTCCACCTTCGCGCAGCAGGCCGCCGAGGTCGTCGTCTTCGACCTGCATACGGGGGCCGGTCCCTACGGCTATCCCGCGCTGCTCTCGGTCGCCGAAAGCGAGCATGCCGGGCTGGACTGGGGGCGGCGCATCTTCGGCCCCGCGCTCTCGGTCGTCGTCACCGGCGCGAATGCGACGACGGATACCGGCATCGCCGCGACGGCGACCGGCTATGTCTCGGCTGCCGTGCGAAAGGCGCTGCCGAATGCCCGCGTCCTGCCGCTCGTGGTCGAATGCGGAACGCTCGACGGCGCCGCCGTCTCCGATGCGGTCCAGGCGGACAACTGGCTCCACCTTTACGGCAAGGTCGATACGCCGCTCGGCGGCAGGATCAAGCAGGCCCTGCGCGCCGCCTTCATCCCCGAAGATGCGGACTGGCAGCGCACCTGCCTGGAAACCGCTCTGCGCCACTTCGACCGCGCCTTCGCCGACCTCAAGGCCATCGGCGGCGCGGGGGTGGAAAAGCCGGTCCCCGCCGCCCCGGCCGTTGCCGTCGTCGCCCATCGGGATGCCGGCGGCCCGAGGCTCGACGAGCGGCCGGCGATCGAGGTCCACGACATCCACAAGCGCTTCGGTCCGCTTGCCGTGCTCAATGGCGTCAGCGTCTCCGCGCAGCCGGGCGAGGTTGTGTCGATGATCGGCTCCTCCGGCTCGGGCAAGAGCACGTTCCTGCGCTGCATCAACCTGCTCGAACAGCCGAACGACGGGCGCATCGTCATCGACGGCGAGGAGATCCGCATGAAGAAGGCGGCGGACGGCAGCGCCGTGCCGGCCGACATGCGGCAGGTCGAGCGCATCCGCTCGCGCGTCGGCATGGTGTTCCAGAACTTCAACCTCTGGCCGCACATGACCGTGCTCGAGAACATCATCGAGGCGCCGCTGCATGTGCTGAAGGAGGGGCGGCAGGCGGCCATCGACCACGCCCACGCCCTCCTGAAGAAGGTCGGCCTCTCCGAAAAGCACGCCCAGTATCCCGGCCAGCTCTCGGGCGGCCAGCAGCAGCGGGCCGCGATCGCCCGCACGCTTGCCATGCGCCCGAAGCTCATCCTCCTCGACGAACCGACCTCCGCGCTCGATCCCGAGCTCGTCGGCGAGGTCCTGCGGGTGATCCGGCAACTGGCCGAAGAAGGAAACACGATGATCCTCGTGACGCACGAAATGCAGTTCGCGCGCGAGGTCTCGCACAAGATCCTCTTTCTCCACCAGGGAAAGGTGGAGGAGGAGGGTGCCCCGGCGGATGTCTTCACCAATCCGCGCTCCGAACGCATGCGCCAGTTCCTGGCCCGGACGTTCTGACGGCCGCCGGCTCGACCCGCTCAATAACGATGCTCAACATGGGGAACCAAAACATGAAGCTGAAAAGTCTGTTGCTCACCACCTTCTTCGCCGCCGGCCTCACGGCGGCCCAGGCCGCCGAGGGCGAATTGTCGATCGGAACAGAGGGCGCCTATCCGCCGTGGAGCATGGCCGATGCGGCCGGCAACGTCACCGGCTTCGACGCCGATGTCGGAAACCTGCTCTGTGCCAAGCTGGAATTGAAGTGCCGGTTCGTCGTCCAGGCCTTCGACGGCCTCATCCCCGCCCTGAAGGCCAAGCGTTTCGACGTCATCATCTCGGGCATGTCGATCACCGAGGACCGCAGGAAGGAGATCGACTTCTCCATCGGCTATGCCGAGCTTGCCAACATGTTCGTCGCGCCGAAGGGCTCCGATCTTGCCGGCATCGAGGACTTCGACAGCCTGATCAAGGCACTCGACGGCAGGAAGATCGGCGTGCAGGCCGGCACGACCCATGCCCATTACCTCGAGAAGAACGCGCCGAATGCCGACCTGAAGACCTACGACACGCTCGACCAGATGCAGATCGACCTGGCCAGCGGTCGTGTCGAGACGGCGTTTTCCGACGTCTCCGCCCTCGACGACTTTCTCGCCAAGCCCGAAGGCAAGGATTTCCAGCTTGTCGACGTCAAGATCGCCAGCTCTTCCGATCCGACGCTCGGCGAAGGCATCGGCGTGGGCATCGCTAAGGAAAACACCGACCTGAAGACCCGCGTCGACAAGGCACTTTGTGAACTGGTCGCCGACGGCTCGATCGGCAAGGCGAGCGAGACCTGGTTCAAGACGGACATCTCCCGTCCCTGCCAATAGCGCCGACACGGCGTCTCCCGGACGAGGACGGACGCAAGGCCGCCTCTTTCCGGGAGACGCCCCTCCGACAGGACAACAGACAGGTTTGGGCTGGTTCGATGGAACTTGGATTATGGCAGGTATGGGAGGGCGGCTGGATCGCCGCGATCCTGCGCGGCGCGGCGGTCACCATCGCCCTCGGGGTCGCGAGCATGGCCTTCGGCATCGTCATCGGCGTTGCCTGCGGCCTCATCAAGTGGGCGCGGCTCTTTCCGCTGACGCTGGCCGTGGATTTCTACACGTCGATCGTGCGCGGCGTGCCGGAACTGCTGATCATCTATCTTCTTTTCTTTTCCTCCGTGGAGTTCGTGGCACAGGTCGCCGCCGCCTTCGGCTATGAGGGGCTGGCCGGCAACGGCTATGCCTTCGTCATCGCCGTCATCGCGATCGCGGCCATATCGGGCGCCTATTCGACCGAGGTCGTGCGCGGCGCGCTCGCCGCCATTCCCGGCGGCCATGTCGAGGCGGCCCGGGCGCTCGGCATTCCGGGCGGGCGCATCTTCCGCCGCATCATCGCGCCGCAGATGCTGCGCATCGCCGTGCCCGGCATGAACAATGTCTGGCAGACGACCATCAAGGACACGGCCCTCGTCTCCGTCGTCGGCCTGCAGGAACTGATGCGCGCCGCCTCCGTCGGGGCCGGATCCACCCGCAGCCCCTTCGTCTTCTACTTCATCGCCGCCGTCGTCTACCTCGCCATCACGCTGGTCAGCCAGGGTGGTTTCGACTGGATCGAACGCCTTCTGCGCCCCCGTACGAGGAAATAGGCCATGGATCTGGACTTCATCCGCCTCGCCGTGCCGACCCTCGCCAAGGGATTGGGGCTGACCGCCCTCCTGACCCTCGCCTCGGTCGCCGTCGGCTTCAATCTCGGGCTCGCGCTCGCCGTCATGCGCCTGTCGAAAAATCGCCTGGTCAGCGGCTTTGCCAAGGGCTACAGCACCGTCTTCCGGGGCACGCCGCTGCTGGTCCAGCTCTTCCTCTTCTACTACGGCCTCGGCCAGCTCGCCTTCGTGCGCGACAACCCCGTCCTCTGGTGGATCGTCGGCGACGGCGTCCATTGCGCCGTCATGGCGCTGGCGCTCAACACGGCAGCCTATACGTCGGAGATCCTGCGCGGCGGCCTCATGTCCATCCCGGGCGGGCTCGTCGAGGCGGCACAGGCCTGCGGCATGTCGCGGCTCCTCTGCTTTCGCCGCATCACGTTCCCCCTCGCCATAAGGCAGGCCCTGCCGGCCTATGGCAACGAGCTCGTCCTCGTCGTCAAGGGAACGAGCCTCGCCTCCACGATCACCGTGCTGGAAATCACCGGCCACGCAAAGCGCCTGATGAGCCAGACCTTTGCGATCCTGGAGGTCTTCGCCATCGCCGGCGTGCTCTATCTGCTGATCAACCTCGTGCTGATCACCCTCGTCCGGCTCCTCGAAGCCCGTCTCACGCGCTACCTGCCCCGGTAGGCCGAACACCCGAACCGCAGGACATTCCGGAAGGAAAGACTCATGGACCTACGCGCCCTGAACATCCTGCCGCAAGCCTTCTCGCCGTTCCCGCCTCCATCGACAGGAAACATCGAATGCCTCGACTGCCGCCCGATTTCACCGCCGAGATCCGCAAAATCGTCGGCGAACGGTATCTCAGGGAAGGCGAGGCCATTTCCGCGATCGACCACGGAATCGCCGCCGAAAACCTTGGAGCGGGCCTTGTCGTGTTTCCGGGAACGACCAAGGAGGTTGCGGCCGTCGTCAGGTGTTGCCTTGCCGGCGGGGTTCCGCTCGTTCCCCAGGGAGGACGAACCGGGCTCGTCGGCGGGGCGATCTCGCGGCCGGGCGACCTGGTGCTTTCGACCGCCCGCCTCGATCGCATTCACATTTCACCCGCCGAGCGCGTTGCGGTCGTGGACGCTGGCGTGACGCTGCAGGCGCTGCAGACGGCCGCCGCGGAGCATCGCCTCGAAACCGGGATCGACCTGCCGTCGCGCGGCTCGGCGACGATCGGCGGCATGGCCTCGACGAATGCCGGGGGCATCGCGGCCTTCCGGTTCGGCGTCATGCGGCATCGCATTCTCGGCCTGGAAGTCGTGCTCGCGGATGGCTCGATCTATTCCGACCTGACCCGGGTGGTGAAAAACGCCGCGGGCTATGACCTGAAACATCTCTTCGTGGGGGCGGAAGGCACGCTCGGAATCATAACCCGCCTTGCCGTCAAGCTCGAACCCCAGCCCGCCGCCACGGCGACGGCCCTGTTCGGCTTGCCGTCGGTCGATGCCGCGCTTGCAACGGTCCGCCGCGGGCTCGATGCCGAATATGGTCATCTGCGCGCGGCCGAGGCGATCTGGAGGACCTATTTCCGCCTGACCTCCGGCCATCATCGATGGCCGGCCGCGGGGTACGAGACCGGCCATCCGGTCAACCTCCTGGTCACGCTCGGCGGCGCCGAGGAGGCCGCGCTGCAATCGGAGCTTGGCCGCATCTACGAGGACGTCGCGGCGGCCCACCCTGACGCCTCGGCCGTGATTGCCCTTTCCGGCGCACAGGAGGCCGATCTCTGGCGACTTCGCGAAGACACGGACCTCATCTACCGCAAATATCCCAACGCGCCGTCCTACGACGTCTCGGTCCCCCTTTCCGAGATTGCGCCCTATCTCGACCGCTGCCTTGCGGAGCTGAAGAGAGTGGACGCCGCCATTGATCCCTATGTCTTCGGCCATCTTGCCGACGGGAACCTCCACATCGTCCTCAACATGGCCGGCGGCGACATTGCCGCCGAAAAGGCGGCGGCCCTTGAGAGGGCGGTGTACAGGGGCATCGTCGCGATGGGGGGGTCCTTCTCTGCCGAGCACGGCATCGGCACCAAGCGCGTGGAGGCGCTGTCGGCCGTGTCGGACCCGGTGAAGATGGCGCTGATGCACGGGATCAAGGCCGCGCTCGACGCGCCGGCGCTCCTCAACCCCGGAAAGGTGTTGCGCAGGGGCTCCTCATAGCCGCGGTTTGTCGGGCGCCGTCATTCGGGCACCGTCAAGGGCTCGACATTTCCGACAGCTCGCGGCGCGTCGCCTCCGCCTGCTGCTTCAGCCATTCGCGCAGGCGGGAGAAACCGTCGAGGCGACTTGAGGCCTTCGGTGCGATGAGGCTGTAGCCCGCACCAGCGTCGAGCCGGACCGGATGGGCCTGCACCAGCAACCCGCCGCGCACCGCGGCACCGGCCAGCGCGAGATCGGCGAGCGCAAGGCCCTGGCCCTGCTGGGCGGCCGTCACCGCGAGATCCAGCGTGTCGAACACCAGATGCCGTGCCCCGGCAAGGGAGATCTGCGCCCGTTCGGCCCAGCGTTCCCAGGTCTCGTGGTTCCGGTCCATGTGCAGAAGCACGAGGCCGTCGAGGCTCCCGCGGCTTGCCAGATCGTCGACAAGGCCCGGCCGGCAGACCGGCGTCAAATGCTCCTCCCACAGCCGGTCCTCGGTGAGATTGGGCCATGGGCCGACCCCGTATTCGATCATGCCTTCGATCCCCTCGAGTTCGAAGTCGGGCCTGCGGCTCCAGGCGGTATCGAGGTTGACGCGCACATGGGGATGCTCGCGGTAGAACTCCGGCAGGCGCGGCATCAGCCAGCGAATGGCAAGGGAGGGATGGACGCGCAGGGTCACGCTCTGCGGCTGCTGCATCACGACCTGATCGGCCTGGAGCAGCAAGCCGACCAGCTGCTCGATATAGGGCAGAAGCCGCTGCCCGGCATCGGTTAGGACGACGCGGCGCGTGGTGCGCAGGAAAAGCGTGGTGCGAAAGTGGTTTTCCAGTTGCAGGATCTGCCGGCTGATCGAGCTCTGGCTGATGTGCAGGACCTCGGACGCCTGGCTGAAGGACGCGGTTCGCGCCACGGCCAGAAAGGCCTGCAAGCCGGCCAGCGGAGGGAATCGCCTGGACATCGGCCGACCTTATTTATCCGTTTTCCGGATAAATCTGTTGCACAATGGACATTGGATTGTCCAGCGCCGACTTGCCATAGTCCGTTTCGGCAGGCCGGTGGCCAGCCCCTCCGATCCCCTTCGACAATCAGGACACAGGCTTGCCATGAGCGCCATCGCCGAGACCGGCATCCAGCCGGAAACCAGTTCCCTTGCCCTGCCGCAGCGCGCCGATGTCGTGATCGTCGGCGCGGGCATCATGGGCTGCGCCACGGCCTATTATCTTGCCAGGCGAGGCATCAAGGCCGTCGTCCTCGACAAATCGCGCATCGCCGGGCAGCAATCGACCCGCGCATGGGGCTTCGTGCGCCAGCAGGGGCGCGATCCCTCCGAGATGCCGCTTGCGATTGCCGGCAACCGCCTGTGGCTCACCCTCCAGGAAGAGCTTCAGACGGATATCGGATGGAGGCAGGGCGGCTGCCTCTATGTCGGGCATGACGCCGCGCAGATGGCGCGGTACGAGGCCTGCCTGGAAACGTCCAGGCAGCACGGGGTCGACACCCGCCTTCTTTCGGCGGGCGAGGTGCGGGCGCTGGTGCCCGGTTTCGAGGCGCCGCAGATCGGCGGGCTCTTCACGCCGAGCGACGGCCAGGCCGAACCGCGCGTGGTGGCGCCGGCCTTTGCCCGCAGGGCCGCCGAAATGGGGGCCCGGTTCATCGAGGGATGCGGCCTGACCGGCATCGACGTGGCCGGCGGCAAGGTGGTCGCGGCGCGAACCGAACGTGGCGAGATCCGCAGCGACCGCATCATCTGCACCGCGGGCACCGCGAGCTGGCGCGTGTTGAAGTCCCTCGGCATCACCCTGCCGCAGCACCAGGTGCGGGGAACGGTGGCACGGACATCGCCGGGTCCGGGCGTGGGCGCGGTCGCCTGCATCGGCGGCGGGATCGGCTGGCGCCAGCGCAGCGACGGCAGCTTCAACCTGGCCAACGACGCGCGCGTCGACGTCGATGTCACGCTGGGCCATCTGCGCGCCCTGGAATGGTACATGGGACCGCTGCTGAAGCACTACCGGTCCTTCAATTTCAAGCTGAACGGTGCCCTCCTCGACGATATCCGGCAGCGGCTGCCGGGGTCGGAAACGCGCGCGAACGGCCATCTGGTGGGTGTCCGCGACCCGCTCCTGGCCGCCAACGACGCCGATATCCGCGTTTGCCTCGCCCGGCTGAAAAAGGCCCTGCCCTCGCAGAGGAACGTGCAGATCGTGGAGCGCTGGGCCGGGGGCATCGATGTCCTGCCGGACGGCATCCCGGTGCTGGACGCGCCGGCCGCCCCGAGTGGCCTGATGATCGCGACCGGCTTCTGCGGCCACGGTTTCGCGCTAGGCCCGATCGTTGGCAAGACCCTAGCGGACTGGCTTGCCACCGGCCAGCCGCCGATGGACCTCCACGACCTGCGCCTGTCGCGCTATGCGGAAGGCGACGTCAAGCCGCCGCATTCGCTTTTCTGAACCATATCCGACGGCGCACGGGATGTGCCGAGTTGGCCAAGGAAAGCGCGACCTGCTCCGCCATCCGAAACGCCACTCCGGGGGTGCGCATCGATGATGTCCCATGCGGCGCTGTGCGCCTCATCGAAGGGAGAATCCGCCGTCTCGTTGGCGGCGAACGCGTCGACCTCGATCAGCATTCCGACCTCTACGCCAGGTTCGGTCGAACGTGCAGTCCTGAAGGGATATGACCCACCGCTCCTAGTTCTGATAACCGGGTCGTAGCGCAGCCGCCCCGTGCTCGGACATGGCGAGGATCGCCGCCAGCAGGTCGGAGCGGTCGAGCAGGCCGATCACCACGCTGTCGCGCATGACGGGATAGACGCGGTGCGAACGGGCAAGGAATTCCTCGGCCGCCGAGACGAAGTCCAGGTCGTGCGGCAGCGTCCGCACCGCGTCGCTCATATAGTCGGCAACGCTGCCGCTCCATTGCTGGTAGTAGCTCGCATTGAGCATCGGGCGGAAGCAGTCCTTCTCCGTGAGGATGCCGACAAGGGCGCCCCGGTCGTCGATCACGGGCGCGGCCGACACCGGCGCGCGCGCCAGCACGGCGACCGCCTCGCGGATCGGCATGGCGGGCGAAAGCCGGGGGAAATCGGTCTGCATGATATGCGCGACGGCAGCGTTCGGGTTCATCGCTTTTCCTCGCCATGCGGGCAGCCGTCGCAGCGCGTGCCGCCGATGCAGGCCAGCCCCTCGCAGCCTCTGGCGAGCGGCCTGCGGCCGAGGAGAAGGCCGACGGCGAGCCCGCCGGCCGAGAGACACACGATCACGATTGCAAAAAGCGCTTCCATCGTCCTCACCTCACACCAGATGCCGTTCGAATGCGCCGGTCGTCACGCGCCGGAGCGTTCCGCCGGCGCGGAACAGGAAAAGCGCGGCGATATCCCGCTCCCGCGCAAGCGCCGGCCCCGCGGCACCGGCCGCCATCAGCGCCGTCGCCCAGCCGTCGGCGTGAAGCGCGGCCGGCATGAGGACGGAGACCGAGGCAAGAGCACCCGCGACGGGCTCACGGGTCGACGGGTCGATGATGTGGCTGTAGCGGCGGCCGGCGAGGTCGTACCCGTTCCGCCGGTCGCCGGAGGTGGCGACGGCCATGCCGTCGAGCCCGAGCACGCCTTCCACGCCGTCCGCATCCGGCAGCGGGGTCTCGATCCCCGCATGCCAGGCACGGCCCGACGGGTGCCGCCCCCGCGCGGCAAGCTCGCCGCCGAGATCGACGAGGAAATCCCCGTGGCCGGCGTCGAGCAGGTCCGCCGTCATCCTGTCGAGCGCATATCCCTTGGCGATGCCGCAGAAATCGAGCGTGAGGCCGGGCGAAGCGCGCGCGACATGGCCGTTCTCCGCCCGGATTTCCCGCCATCCGTCAGGCCGCATCTCGCCCCTGTCGATCGGGCCGAACCCCCAGCGCGCAACCATCGGCCCCACGGTCGGGTCGAAACGCCCGCCGCTCGCCTCGGCGATGGCGAGCGCCGCACGCGTGACGCCGACGACCGCGTCGGACACGACCACCTCCCCGGCATCGCCCCGGTTGAACCGTCCGATCACGCTGTCGGCGCGCCAGGGCGAGAAGGCGCGATCGATCGCATCGAGCGTGCCGTCCAATCGGTCCTTGAGGCCGGACGTGTCCGCATCGTCGCGCAGCACGACGCGCCAGCCCGTGCCGAAGGCGGCGCCGGACAGCGCCTTCACCGGCGCCGCCCCCCGCGCGAGCGCCGGAGCCTTGGCAAGCAGCAGCGCGGCACCGCCGAGGGCGAGGAAGCGGCGGCGGCCGGACGGATCTGGTCTGAAGATCATGGGATCAGCCTCCGAAATCGTCGTTGAAGATGGAATGCGGCTCGACGCCGAGGCGTTCGAGCATGGCGAGCACGGCCGAGATCATCACCGGCGGGCCGCAGAGATAATATTCGCATTCGTCGGGCGCAGGATGCGCGGCGAGCGCGGCACGGACCGTCTCGTGGATGAAGCCGGTGGCGCCCGTCCACCGGTCGCCGGGCGCGGGATCGGAGAGCGCGGGCGTCCAGGTGAAGTTCGGGTGCTTTTCCGCGATCTGCCGGAACTCCTCCACATAGAACAGGTCGGCCGCCGTGCGCGCGCCGTAGAAATAGGCCATGCGGCGCGTCGTGCCGAGGCCGATCTGCTCGTGGATCATGGCCCGCAGCGGCGCCATCCCGACCCCGCCGCCGATGAAGACCATGTCCCGGCCGGTCGGCTGCACATGGAACTCGCCGAAGGGGCCGCCGGCCTCCACCGTGTCGCCCGGCCGCAGCGAGAACAGGTAGGACGAGACCACGCCGGGCGGGATGTCGTGCTCGTGGCCGGCGGGCGGCACGGCGAGGCGGATGTTGAAGACGATGCGCCCAGCATCCTCCGGCCGGCTCGCGATGGAATAGGCGCGCACCACGGGCCTTGGCGAGACCGATTTCAGCGCCGGCCAGCCGGCGATCTCCCATGCCCGCGCATGGGCGGGGTCGATGTCGAGCGAGGCGAAATCGAGGCTGTAGGCGGGGGCGGTGAGCTGCGCGAAGCCGCCGGCGCGGAAGCGGAAGTCGCGGCCCTCGGGCAATTCCAGCACCAATTCGCGGATCAGCGGCGCCAGCATGCGGTTGGAGAGAACCCGGCAGGGGAAGGATTCGGCGGCCAGCACGTCCGCCGCCACCGTCACCTCGACCGGGCCGCGCAGCCGCGTCTGGCAGGCAAGGCGCACATGGGCGCGGCGCTCGGCCGGCGAGAGGAGGCCCCGCTCGGTGGCCTGCAATTCGCCCGCCCCCTCCCCCTCGACGGTGACGCGGCAGAGGCCGCAGGTGCCGCTGCCGCCGCAGGCCGCGGGAATGGCGATCCCGGCCTCGTGCAGCACCGAGAGCAGCTGGTCGCCCCGCGCCGCGTCGATGCGCTTGCCGCCGTTCACGGTGACGCCGACGATGCCGTGCGGCAGCAGCCGGCTCCGCGCGGCGATCAGCGCCAGCGTCAGGCCGACGACGAGAAGCGTGATGAAGGCGGTGCCGAGCGCGATCTCCGTCATGGCGCCGCCATCTGCGCGAAGGAGGAGAAGCCGAGCGACATCATGCCCGCCAGCACGAAGGCGATGCCGAGGCCGCGAAGGCCGGCGGGCAGATCGGCATAGGCGAGCCGCGTGCGGATCGCGCCGAGCATGACGACGGCAAGCGCGAAGCCCGCCCCGCTGCCGAGGCCGTAGACCGCCGCCTCAGCCAGATCGTAGCGCCGCTCCACCATGAAGAGGCTGCCGCCGAGGATGGCGCAATGGATGGTGAGCAGCGGCAGGAACGCACCGAAGGACGCCTGCACGCGCGGCAGGTAGCGCTCCAGCACCATTTCGAGGAGCTGCACGCTGGCGGCGACCACGCCGATGAAGGTGAGGAGCGCGAGATAGGAGAGGTCAAGATCCGGCATGCCGATCCAGGCCCAGGCGCCGGGCGCCAGCATGGCCGAATAGATGAGCTGGTTGGCCGGCACCGTCACGCCCATGACGGCGATGACCGCGACGCCGAGGCCGAAGGCGGTCTCGGTGCGCCGCGACAGCGCCAGGAAGGTGCAGAGGCCGAGAAAATAGGTGAGCGGCATGTTCTCGACGAACACGGCCCGAAGGAACAGCGCGCCGAGATCGGCCATCAGCGCTCCTCCCCGAGATCATGAGCCGGGAATTCCGACGCCTCCGCCTGCTCCGGCCAGAGGCTGCGGATCGCCCAGACCAGCCCGCCGAGCAGGAAGAAGGCGCTGGGGGCGAGCAGCATCAGGGAAAGCGGCGTGAACCAGCCGCCCTGGTCGGCCAGCGGAAAGACCTGGAGGCCGAGCAGCGTTCCGCTGCCGAACAGCTCGCGGCAGCTTCCGATCGCCACCAGCACGAGCGAATAGCCGAGCCCGCTGCCGAGGGCGTCGACCATCGAGGGCAAGGGCGGGTTGCTGCGCGAGAAGGATTCAGTCCGGCCGAGCACGATGCAGTTCGTCGCGATCAGGCTGACGAAGACCGACAGGCGCTGGCTCAGCTCGAAGAACCAGGCCTGCAGCGCCTGGTCGATGACGATGACCATCGAGGCGATGATGATGATCTGCACGATCAGGCGGATCGAGGCGGGGATGTGCCGGCCGATGGCGCTGATGACGCCCGCCGCCAGCACCACCACGACCGTCAGCGAGATCGACATGGTGAGTGCGGTGTCAAGGGAGGTGGTGACGGCGAGCGCGGAGCAGATGCCGAGAATCTGCAGCGTCACCGGGTTCTGCCGGATGAGCGGGGCGGTCAGCGTGTTCCAGAGCCCTTCCGTGGCGGCCATCGGCTAGAACTCCCCGCGGCGGATCGCCGCCATGAGCGGCCCGTAGCCCTTCGGGCCGGTCCAGAACCGCACCATCTGCGTGATCGCGTTGCCGGTGCGCGTCGCCCCGGTGATGCCGTCCACCTCGTGCTCGCCGCCCGCCTTGCCGCGCGCGACCGCGAAACGGACGGCGCCGGTATCGTCGGCGATGCGCTTGCCGGCAAAACCCTGCTGCCAGAGCGGTTCGGCGATGCGCGCGCCGAGGCCCGGCGTCTCGGCCTGTTCCGTCACCGCGACGCCGGCGAGCGTGCGCATGTCGCCGCGCAGCGCGATGAGCGCCTGAATGCGCCCGTTATAGCCCGTCCCGACGACCGGCAGGATGGCGAGCGAGACGGCATCGCCATCGCGCAGCAGGTAGATCTGGACGTAATCCGGCCGGGTGCCGATGCCGGCGATGTCCTCGGCCGCCGACAGCGTCGTCCAGTTCGCCGGCTCGGCGAGCGCGGCCTGAAGCGTTTCGGGCGTGACCTCCCTCGCGGCGGCGCCGGCATCAAGATCGATGACGACGGTCGAGAGCGCGGCGCCGCCCGATTGCGCGATGAGGTCCGAGATGCCCGGAACGGCCGCGATCAGTGCCTCCAGGCGCGCCTGCTGCTCGGCCGCCCGGTTCTGCGCCTGGATCGGCCGGAGCATGACGGTGGCGACGGTGACCAGCACCGCGCAGACCGCCGAAACGAGGAAGGCGACGGCCAGCGTCTTCGTCCGGCTTTCGTTCGGCAGCGTCAGGAAGCGGCGCCAGAGGGAGACGGGGTTGAGATCAGCCAAGGCGTTTCCTCCGCGCGAGCCAAAGGCTTATGGCGATTTCGTCGAGAAGCGGCGCGGCGAGCGAGGCGATGAGCGCCGCCGAGACCGCGGCCTGGACCGGCGGCGCGCCATCCCAGCCGACGGCGAAGAGAAGCACCAGCGCGCCGTAGAGCAGGCCGTAGAGCCAGCGCCCGAGCGTCGTGCCGGCGCTCGCCACCGGATCGCAGACCAAGAGGACCAGCACCACCGCCGCCGCCGTCAGCACCGGCATTTCGAGCGCGAGGCCCCAGCAGCCGGCTGCCAGCACGACAGCGGCCGCGGCGACGACCCGCCACGACATCACGCCCGTGACGCCGCCGATCGCGGAAACGGCCGCGACCGACCAGCCGAGCTGCACCGGCAGGTCCGGCCAGGACGCGGCGGGAAAGCCGAAGCCGAGAAAGGTGATGGCGACCGTCGCGGGATTGACCACGTTGCGCCCCCAGCCGCCGAAGGCCAATTCGCCGGCGACGACGCCGAAGCTGATGCCGAGGAGCATCGGCACGAGGCCGAGGTCGACGGGTGCCAGAACCGTAATCGCCAGCGCCGTGAAGGCGCCGGAGAAGGACGGCGGCTGGGCACGCGCCAGCATGAAGGCGAGATGCCAGAGCCCGGCGGCGACCAGCACGAAGATGAGGCGCACGAGCCCGGCCGTGCCCGTCGCCAGCAGCCAGGTGACGACGAGCGGCATGGCCGCCGCCAGCAGCATCAGCGCCACCGTCTCCCGGTCCCACAGACCCCGCGTCACGCCGCTTCCTCCGCCGCGATGCGGTCGAGCATGCCGCGCAGCATGGCCGACAGGCGGGGCGAGGCGCCGGTGACGTAGTCGGCGAGCGCCATGTCCTCCTCGGTGAGCGACAATGCGCCGAGCCGGGTCGCGGTCTCGGCGTCGTTGGATGCGATGGCGCGCACCAGCGGGGCGGCCGGCAGCACGCCGCCGAAAGCCTGGTCGAGCGCGGCGGTCGGGATGATCGGCAGCGGCCGCCGCGCGCGGCGCAGGGCGGCCGAAAACCAGTGCAGGCGGTCGTCGCGCGAGGCCTCCGCGATGCCCGTCACCTGCCGGTGCCAGCGGCCGAGCCAGCGGCTTTCGACGCCATCGAGCATGGAGCCCGACAGGAGACGGTGGGGGCCGGGCCGGGCGATGTCGTAGCTCAGCGCACGCAGATCCGCCCCCGGCTGGCAGCGGACCAGCCGCCGCTCCCGCAGGGCCGATCCCGCGACGGAGACGAGCCGGGTCTCCGGCACCAGGCCGGTGCGCAGCAGCGCGCCGATGCCGGCGACATCTTCGGCATGGATGTCCCAGACGGTGTGGCCCGGCCCGGCCGGGTGACAGGCGGCAAGCTGGAATCCCGCAAGGCCATGCGGATGGATCGGCGCGACCTTTCTGATGTGGCATCGTGCGCCGAGGCCTGCCATGCCGCCGATATCAGGGCCCTGGTCCTGGCAGACGACGACGGCCCCCTCCGTCAGCCCGGCAAGCGCCCGCAACCCGGTCGCAAGATCCTCCTCGCGCCCGTCGAGGGCAAGCCGCGGGGACGGCGCGTCCGGCCGGGTATCGAGCGCCATGACGAAGATGGCCGCCGGCGTTTCGCCCGGCGCGGGGATGCGGCCGAACGGGCGGGAGCGGAACGACGGCCATAGGCCGGCGGAAAGCAGCAGCGCCCGTACCGCCGCCGCATCGCCCCCTCCGGCGGCGGCAACGTCGTGTTGGTGGCGCCCGGCCTCCGGCACATGGAAGAACAGCACCCGCGACAGCCGCCGGCCAGGCCCGAGATCGATGGCCGCAACTTCGCCGGCGACGGGGGCGACAAGGGTCAGTTCGGGATGCCTGCGCGAGCGCAGGACGGGCATGCCCTGCGCGACCCGCGCGCCGCGCGCGACCAGGACCTCCACGCGGAAATCGTCTTCCGGCTGCGCGAAGAGCGCGCACTGATCCGTGATCTCGGTCTCTATGGTCGGGCCTGCCTTTTCCTCTTTCGATCCGGATGCAAGGAAATCCAATGTTTCGTCCTCCGTCCTTGACTTCGATCAAGGCAGCAACGTTGTGCGAACGGGTATAAGCGATTAGCCTCGGCTGTCAGAGGCCGCACATCCCCAGCCCGTTGTGAGGTACGATGCGCCGATTCCTGATACCAGCCGCCGTTGTGTTCGCGCTCACGCCCGTCGCGGGCGCGCTTGTGCACCATACGACAACGGTACAGGCGCAGTCGGCGAACGACAATGCGGGCGACGTCCCGATCTTCGTCATACCGAAACCGGGACCGTTCTCGCCGGAGCGGATCGCCATTCCGCAGAGCGACTATATCGCCGCGTGGGCGCGATCGGGCCATTCGGATTCCGCGTCGGTCTCGTTTTCCTACTGGAACGAGGCCGGCGTCATTCCCCCGGTCTGTTCCGTCTGTCATTCCGGCGCGGGGTTCCGCTCGTTCCACGGCCTCGACGGCAGCGAGCCCGGCCTACCGGCGCATCCCGTGCCGGTCGGCGGCGTGGTCGATTGCGAGACCTGCCACAATACGGGCCTGGCATCGATCGCCGAGATCGCCCTGCCGAGCGGCGTCAGGCATCCCGTCAATGCCGGCGAGGTGCCGTGCATGACCTGTCACCAGGGACGCTCGGCCGGTGCGACCGTCGGCAAGGCCATCGAGGGCAAGCCCGACGACACGCCCGATCCCGCGCTCACCTTCATCAACCCGCACTATGCCACGGCCGCGGCGGCCCTGCTCGGCGGCTACGGCGGCAGCGGCTACCACTATGCCGGCAAGACCTATTCCGGCCGCTTCCTGCATGCCAGGCCCGTGGAGACCTGCGTCTCCTGCCATGATCCGCACAGCCTTCAGGTGGCGGAAGAGACCTGCCTGACCTGTCATGCGTCAGGCACGGCCGCCGATATCCGCATCTCACGCATCAGCTTCGACGGCACCGGCGACCTGAAGAAGGGCATCCGCCACGACATTGCAGAAAACGCCCGGCGGCTGAAGGGCATGCTGGAGGATTATGCAAGCAAGGTGGCGGGCGTACCGATGCTCTACGACGGCAGCCACCATCCCTATTTCTTCACCGACGCCAACGGCGACGGCGTGGCGGACCAGGCCGACGGCAAGCCGGTGCCCTACAACGCCTGGACGCCGCGCCTGCTGAAGGCCGCCTATAACTGGAAATTCGTCGGCTCCGACAAGGGCATCCACGTGCATAACCCGCACTATGCGCTGGAACTGCTCCACGATTCGACGGAAGACCTGGCCGGCCCGCTCGGCGTCGATTTCAGCGCGTTCGGACTTGCGCGCTAATCCTCCCACGGCCTTCCGGCCAACTGTTCGGGTGAAAGGCGAAAAGGGCAGCGTACGCTGCCCACCATTTCAGCCCATCAAATCAAGCGGCAGGTGCAGATAAGGGATGACAATGCCCGGGAGATGGCATGCGTCGCCGCCATATCCAAGCAAGGCCGGTGGCTCCCGCAGATGGATTGCAATCCGCCTGCGGGAGTTTTTCACGCTTGCGCGCTGGGAACGGAACTGAAGGATTGCGGTGCGGTTTAGCTTGCCTCATGCCGGGACGACCCGGGTGAGGAAGGCACGAATCGGCCGAGCTCCTTGTGCACGAACGCCGGGTCGGAATCCCGTAAGGTGGGCAGGTTTCGACGCGCATCGATAACATTCGTTATGTCGAGCCTTGCGAGCACGAGTTCCGGCTGTTCGCCGGCGCGGGCAAGTTCGCGGCCATTCTGGTCCAGGATTCGGGAGCCGCCCCAAAAATCCAGGCCTCCCCGCTTTCCGCAGTGGTTCACCATGATCGTGGGCAGGCTGTATGTCATGGCCGTGTGGCGCAGATTGATATCCCATCCCGTCGGATTGTCGAACCCTCCGTCCACCACGCCCCTTGCCGAACCGATAGGCTGGATCAGGAGATCGGCGCCGTGGAGGGCGGCGATCCAGGGCAAGGCGGGCGACCAGCTATCGGCGCAGATAAGCGTTGCGGCTTTCCAGTTCCCGGACAATTCGGCCAAGGTCAGTGCACCGCCCTTGCGATAGAATTTGCCTTCCTGAAGCCGCCCGTAGTTCGGAATGTTTATCTTGCGGTGGGCGTGCCGCAACTCGCCCTCCGAAAACAGGGCCTGCGTATTGTAGACAAGGCCATCCGTCCCGCGTTCGATAAAGCCGAAGGATACGGCGATCCCCCGGGAGGCCGCGGCGATTTCCGCTATCTCCTTCGCATCAACCATGCGGGCGAGCTCCTGCACGTCCGGCGAGGAGAGATAGTCCGTCAGGGAGAGCTCGGGAAACACGACCAGATCGGCGCCGCGGTTGCGCGCCCCCTTAATCGCTTCGAGATGGAGCGCCAGATTGGCTTGAATATCGCCCGCAACGCATCGGATCTGAGCGGCGGCAACCGTGAGGAATGGCATCGTGTCCAACCTGTTCCTGAAGGTGCGTTCCGGCCGGGGCCGGAACGCACAGCCTGCTTTGCGTTACTGGAGGAAACCCTCGGAGGTCAGGAAGCCCGTTGCGACCTCCTCGACGGAACGCTTGTCGACATCGACGGAGGCGTTGAGCTTGGCCATGATCGTGTCGTCAAGCTTGGCGGAAAGGCCATTCAGGATATCGGCAAGCTCCGGAGAAGCGTCGAGGACCTCCTTGCGGATGACCGGCGTCAGCGCGTAGTCCGGGAAATAGCCCTTGTCATCCTTGAGGACGACGAAATCGAATGCGGGAATGCGGCCGTCGGTCGCGAACACGAGACCCGTGTCGATCTGGGAATCCCGCAGGGCCTGGTAAACGAGACCGGTGTCCATGCGCTTGACATTCTCGCGGCCGAATTCGAAGCCATAGGCCTGTTCGAGCGGCTTGAGGCCGTCGACGCGCGCATAGAATTCCGCATTGCATCCGAAGGAGAGCGTTTCGCCCGCGCCGATTTTCGCCGCCAGATCGGAGAGCGTCGAAATCCCCTTGGCCGCCGCATCGTCCTTCCGCATGGCGATGCCGTATGTGTTGTTCGCCCGGGACGGATCCAGCCAGACGAGGCCCTTGGCCGCATCGAGTTCCTTGATCCTGGCGTAGGTGGCCGCCGGATCGAGCTTCTCGGTGATCTTGTTGAACGTGATCAGCGACGTGCCGGTATATTCCCAGTAGACGTCGATCTGTCCTGCTTCCTGGGCCTGACGCAGGGGCGCGGTTCCAAGTCCGCTGCGCTTGTCGACCGTGAACCCCTTTGCCTGCAGCAACTGGCCGGTCATCTCCGCGATGATCTGCTGCTCGGTGAAATTCTTGCCGCCGACGACGATGTCTTTTGCTGCAGCCGCACCGGCCACAAGCGCAATGGCGATGCCGGCGACAAGGCCCTTCAATCCAGGTTTCTTCATAGTCTCACTCCCCTTTTGCTCGATTGGTTGGTTAACGAAGCGGGTTGACCCCTCTGGGGATCAGCCAGTACTGGCACTGGCCGATTGCAAAGTCCGCCACGATGGCCAGCATGGCCGTGGGGATCGCACCCGCCAGAAGCATCGATGTGTCCATCAGGTCGATGCCGGTGAAAATCAGCTCTCCCAGGCCGCCGCCGCCGACCAGGAACGCCAGCGGCGCCGTGCCGACATTGATCGCAATGGCCGTCCGAACGCCGGCGAGGATGACGAAAAGCGCATTCGGCAACTCGACCCGGAACAGGATCTGCCGGTCCGTCATCCCCATTCCCGTGGCCGCTTCCACAAGGTAGCGGGGCACCATGCTCAGGCCGGCGATCGTATTCAGCACGATGGGCAGAAGCGTCAGCACGGTGAGGCCAAAGATCGCCGAAGGCGCGCCGATGCCGAGAAAGGACATGGCAAGCGCGAGAACGGCGAGCGTCGGAATCGTGGTGCCGAGATTGATGACCTGCGTTATCGCGTCCGCGTGATAGCGCAGGGGCTTGCGCGTCAGAGCGATCCCGAGCGGCAGGCCGATGGCAAGCGCCAGGGCGCTGGAATAGGCGACCAGCATCAGATGCTGGCCGGCCAGATAGAGGATGTCCTCGCGATAGCTCAGGATCGTGCCGAGAAGACCGGATGACGCGGCCCACGCTCCGAGCGCGACCAGCGCGAGCGAAGACACGATGCTGGTGTAGGAGGAGGCTGGGGAAGAGGACGTCGTCATTCGCGGTAACTCGCACCAAGGAGCTGGCTTATTCCGCGCTGCGTCACGTAGCCTTTGTAAAAGCCTTCATCGTCGACGCAGGCAAGCCAGGTCACGCCATGGGAAAACATCGCGGAAACCGCGTTTCTCAGGTCGTCGTTGACGTTGATCAGCCCCGGCAAGGTCTCGACATGATCGCCGACGACGCCTCCCTTGCCACGGATGTCGTTGAGGTGAAGGAAGCCGCGGGCCCGGCCGCGGGGGCCGACCATGACGATGGTCGTATGGTTGTTCGCCTCCATCCGCGCCACGGCCGTTTCCAGGCTGTCGCCTGCCACGACGCTGACCGGCGCGACCTGCATGGCATCGGCCACCTTTACCAGGCGCAACCGCTTCAGCGTCCGGTCGCCGCCGACGAAATCCGCAACGAAATTGTCGATCGGGTTCGCCAGGATATGATCAGGCTTGTCGAACTGGATCAGCTTGCCGTCGCGGAAAATGGCGATGTGGCTGGCCATCTTGACCGCCTCGTCGATATCGTGGCTGACGAAGACGACGGTTTTCTTCAGCTCCGCCTGGAGCTTCATGAACTCGTCCTGGATGACCTCACGGTTGATCGGGTCGATCGCGCCGAAAGGTTCGTCCATGAGCAGGACCGGCGGATCGGCGGCAAGCGCCCGCACCACGCCGACGCGCTGCTGCTGGCCACCCGACAACTCCTTGGGATAGCGCCGCAGGAAGACCGACGGGTCGAGGTTCACCAGTTCCAGGAGTTCGGCCGCGCGCTTGCGCGATTTCTTGCGGTCCCATCCGAGCAGGTCGGGGACCACGCAGATATTGTCCTCGATGGTCTTGTTCGGGAAAAGGCCGATCTGCTGGATGACGTAGCCGATGGAGCGCCGCAAGGTCACGGCGTCGAGCGTGGAGGTGTCGCGCCCGTCGATGAAGATCTTGCCGGACGTCGGCGTGATCAACCGGTTGATCATTTTCATCGTGGTCGTCTTGCCGCAGCCCGACGGGCCGAGGAGAACACAGACCGCGCCCGACGGCACGTCCATGGTGACGCCGTCGACGGCGGTTACGGAACCAAAAGCTTTGGTGAGGCGATCAAGTCTAATCATGGATTTGTCCGAAGGCCTGGAGATGTCAGATACCGTCTCAGGGCGAGAAGGGAGAAGTCTGCGACAATGGCAAGGACGCTTACGGCTATCGCGCCCGTCAGCAGCTGGCGCGGGTCGGTCTGGCTGATCCCGCGGGATATGAACGTGCCCAGACCGCCGGCGCCGATATAGGTCGCGATGGCGGCGACGGCGATGTTGAGGACGACGGCATTCCGTACCCCGTTGATGATCACGGGAAGGGCGATCGGCAGCTCGACATGGCGCAGACGCTGGAGGAAGGTCATGCCCATACCGACCGCTGCCTCGCGCAGGGACGGATCGACATTCATGATCGCGGTATAGGTGTTCCGGATGATGGGCAGCTGGGCGTAGATCACCAGCGCGATCACGGCCGGGAGAAATCCGATGCCCTGGCCGATCTTGGACAGGACCGGAATGAGCAGGCCGAACAGCGCGATGGACGGGATCGTCATGACGGCCGCCGCAACGTAGAGTACCCGGTCGGCAAGCGCACGGCTTCGCGTGATCAGGATGCCGATCGGAACGCCCGTGCAAATCGCGATGACGATCGAGATGCCGACCAGCCAGATGTGTTCCAGCGTCCGCGTCCAGATCAGCGGCAGATTCTCGCCGATGAATTGAAATGTTCCCATTTTATCCTCCCCCCTACCTCGCTAGAGGATGTCCCGATCCTAGGGAATGAAGAGGAAAGTTCGAACCGAATGTCCGACGGGAAGTATCAAAAATCCGCCATGCGGAAGACGCTCATTTGATAAGGCACGGGGGCGAAGCACAATAATGGCCATTCCGCGGGATCAGACGCTGTCGGATCTTCGACGCTCGTCACTGGGACTGTTGCCATATCGGCGCCGATAGGCGCTGCCGAGATGGGACGCCGAAACGAATCCGCAGCGAAGCGCGATGGCGGCGATGGTTTCGGAACTCTCCTTCGCCAGCCGGCGCGCCTCGTTCAACCGCACATTGAGGTAGAACCGCTGTGGGGTCATCTCGAAATGCTGATGCCAGAGGCGTTCCAGCTGGCGGATGGAAAGGCCGCTTCTCTTGGCAACCTCATCGATCGGAACGACGTATTCGAGATTCTGCTCCATGATGGCGATCGCCGCGGCAAGTCTGGCATCGTGGATGCCATAGCGCCACTGGATCGCCATCCGCTGATGTTCTTCAGGCCCCCGAATGCGGGTATGCAGAAATTGCTCTGCCGTGTCGGCGGCGAGCTTGGCGCCATAATCGCCGGAAATCTGGGCGAGCATCAGATCGATGGCGGCGGTGCCACCGGCGCAGGTCCATCGATTGTCATCCCGGACATACAGTTCGCGCGTGACCTCGATTTCAGGGAATTCCTCGGCAAACTGGGGAAGCGATTCCCAATGCAGCGTGCAGCGCTTGCCCGCCAGCAGTCCCGCACGGGCGAGCAGGAATGTCCCGGTGCTCAAGGCACCGACAGGCTTTCCGCTCACCGCCTGCCTGCGAAGGAACTGGAGGATCGGCTTGGGCCGCTTGCTCTCGATATCGAGGCTGGCGACGACGAACAGCCGATCGAGATGGGGAGCGTCGTCTATCGAAACCGTGCGCGTCTCAAAGCCGCTGCTGGAGCTGATCTCGCCGCCCTCCTGCGAAAGGAGGCACCAATCGTAAAGCTTGCGGCCGGAAAGCCTGTTGGCCGCGCGCAGAGGCTCGCTCGCGGAGGCCAGCGCCATCATCGAAAACTGCGGAAGGAGCAGCAACCCGACGCTGATCGGACGCCCCTCTTCGATCCGTTGCTGCATCATTCCCGTCGGCCGCGGCCCCTTCGATCCTGGAACATATGGGCCGGAAGGTATCCGACGGTCGCTCAAAAAGGAATCGGGATTTCAGGAGGGCGGGACCGTCCGGCCGGCGGCGGCCTCCGGCGCGCCGAACTCGGCCAGCAGCGCCTCGATCGGGTGCTTCAGCCTCACGCCGTCGATGCTCGCGGCCTGCGCCCGACACGAGAAACCGTCGGCAAGCAGGGGCGCCGCACCACGCCGCGCCACCTGAAGTGCCCAGCTCTGGGAATAGATGCGTTCGGACAGTTCCCGATGCTCGGCCTCGTGTCCGAAGGTGCCCGCCATGCCGCAGCATCCGGTCGCCTCGACCGTCAGGTCGAGCCCGCACGACGCGAAGACCGACCGCCACGCCGAGACGGCGGCCGCGGCGGTGCTCCGCTCCGTGCAATGGGGAATGAAGCGGTACGTGCGCCCGCCGGCCCGCTGCGGAAGAAGGTCGGCGCGCACGTTCAGCCATTCCTGGATCAACCGGACCTTCGGCAGCCTCTGCCCGGGCAGTGCCGCCCGATATTCCGAGCGATAGGTGAGCGTCATCGACGGATCGACGCCGATCAACGCCACGCCCGTATCCTCAAGCGCCAGAAGCAGGTCCGCATTCCGCTGCGCGACACGCGCAAACCGCCCCAGGAAACCGTGGACATGCAGAGGCTTGCCATTCTGCCGGAAAGGCGCAAGCCAGGGGCGTATGCCGATGAGCTTGAGAAAATCGACCAGGGCCAGCAGCACCTGCGGATCGTAATATGCGATGAAGGCGTCCGGCACGATGACGACGCTCGAAGCGCGCTCGTCCTTGTCAAGAGCGGACAGGGCCGCGGGCGTCGCGGTCGCCACGGCACGCGCCTTTAGCGCCTTGGCAAGCCGCAGGCGCGGCAACCGGGGCGTGTGGACGAGGCCGATGGCCCGCAGCAGGCCGGATCCCGACGCCGCATTGACGATCCCGGGAAACCGGGCGAGGAAGGGCAACGTCGCTTCGAGGCTCGCCATCACATGATGGCGGAGCGGGCGCAGGTAGCGCCCATGGTAGAGTTCGAGGAACTTGGCCCGGAAGGTCGGCACGTCGACCTTGATCGGGCACTGACCGGAGCAGGACTTGCAGGCGAGACAGCCGGACATGGCCTCGTGGACCTGATGCGAAAAATCCTGCGGATCCCGCCGAAGCGTCGCCAGCAGACGGGCTGCAAAACCGCGCCAGGGCGGCGCCTCCCGCAGCCGTCTCGCCTCCTCGAGCGGATCGACGCCTTGCACGGCCAGCCGGCGGAGCCATTCCCGCATGAGCTGCGCGCGTCCTTTCGGCGAGTGACGCCGCTGCCTCGTCCCCTTCCAGGACGGGCACATGGCCTCATCCGGGTTCCAGGAGAAACACGCGCCGTTCCCGTTGCAATGCAGCGCCTCGTCGAAACCGGCGCGGATCACGGGCGGGATCTGGCGATCGTGCGCGCCCTTCGTGGGCGGACCGTCGATCCGCACGAGCGGCTGGCCGGGCGGCGCGGCGATCTTGCCGGGATTGAACTGGTTTCCCGGATCGAAGATCGTCTTCACCTCCTGGAGCAGCGGGTAAAGGGGACCGAAGACCCGGGGGGAGAATTCCGACCGCATGCCCTTGCCATGTTCGCCCCAGAGCAGCCCGCCGAAGCGGAGCGTCAGCGCCACGACTTCCTCGGTGATTTCCCGGATCAGATGCCCGGCCCCGTCCGACTTCATGTCGATGGCAGGGCGGACATGCAGCACGCCGGCATCCACATGTCCGAACATGCCGTATTCCATACCGCGACGATCCAGCACCGCACGGAATTCAGCGATGTAGTCGGCGAGGTTTTCGGGCGGCACGGCCGTATCCTCGACAAAGGCGATCGGGCGGCTGTCGCCCTTCATGTTGCCCAGAAGGCCGACGGCCTTCTTGCGCATATCCCATAGTCTGTGGACCTGTGGCGCTCCACGAGCGAGGGTATAGCCGCGCCGTCCCATCCGGCCCGGCTCACGATCGAGCTCGGCGGTCAGAAGCGCCAGCGCCGCCTCGACGTCTTCACCGCGCATCCCGACGAATTCGATCAGGTTGACGCCGCGAACGGGATCCGGCCCCGCATCCGGGAAAAACGCCTTCACGTCGTCCCAGACCGGATCGCCTTGCGCGAGTGCCAGCACCTTCGAATCGATGGTCTCGATCGACGCGGGGGCAAACCCCATCAGCGCTTGCGCATCCCGCAACGCCGCATCGAAGCTGTCATAGCGTTGCACCACCAGGGCCTCATGCGTCGGAATCGGCATGAGATTGAGAACCGCTTCTGCCAGGAAGCCGAGCGTTCCCTCCGATCCGCACAGAACCGAATTCAGGTCGAACGCGCCGTCGTCCCGCCGGATATGGGCAAGGTCGTAGCCGGTCAGGCTGCGGTTCAGCTTCGGGAAGCGGGCGGCGATCTCCTCCGCGTTCTCGCGGTGCAACTGCAAGACCCGCCGATGGATCATGCCGGCAAGATCGTCCTGCGTAACGACGCGTTCCAGCGCGGCTTCATCCAGCGGGGCAGAGCGCCAGACGGAGCCATCGCAAAGAACCGTCGTGAGCTCCAGGACATGATCGCGCGTTTTACCGTAGAGGCACGACCCCTGGCCGCAGGCGTCGGTGGAAATCATGCCGCCGATGGTGGCGCGGTTCGACGTCGACAGCTCCGGTGCGAAGAACAGGCCGTAGGGCTTCAGCGCCGCGTTCAGTTGATCCTTGACCACGCCCGTCTGCACCCGCGCAGTGCGTTTGACCGGATCGATCTCAAGAATATGGTTCATGTGGCGGGAAAGGTCGACGACGACCCCGGAACCCAGCGACTGGCCATTCGTCCCGGTGCCGCCGCCGCGCGGCGAGACGACCACGTCGGCAAAGCGCGGATCGCGAAGGACCTTGGCGATCCGCACCAGGTCGTCGCGATCCTGCGGAAAAGCGACGGCCTCGGGCATCACCTGATAGATCGAATTGTCCGTGGCGAGCACCGTCCGGTCGGCGGCGCTCGCCGTCAGGTCTCCGGCAAACCCCCTGGCCTGAAGCTCAGCGAAGAAAGCGGCGTAAAGCGGCAATGGATCGGGCGGGGAAGCGAGGCTCGGGATCATGGCGATAATTCGGTCCCGTACGGCCGGCCGGACGGGACCGTCTGCATCAGGCGGTACGGATCGCCCGATCGATCTGCTCGATCAGATGATGGAAGATCGGGCTTTCGACCTGGTTCTGCTGGCCGTGCATCATGCCCTCGATGATGAGCGGCTTGTCACCTGCGCGGCCCGGATAGGCCTTGTGCAGGCGGATCGACTCCGCGGGCATGTGCAGCGTGTTGTCGGCGCCGTGCACGATGAGAGCCGGCGGGAAGCCGTCGGCGCCCGCAATATCCTTCTCGGGATCGAAGTCCACATATTCCTTGTAGGATTTCGCGGTCACATGGCTGCAGCCGGGCCAGCGGTCGACGCCGCCGACCTCCGTGTAGCCGCCGAGCTGGCGGTCGACATAGTCCTGCGTATCCGGATCGAGCGGATAGTAGCCGAGCCTGGTCGCCTCGGTTCCGGTGTCGAACGGCGGGATCGCCGCATCATCCGCCAGCGCCTTGATCGCGGCGTCCGCGCCCGCCTTGTCGGCACGCAGGTCCTGAAGGGTAGCGATGCGGGTATAGCTCATCGGATTCCAGAACGCGATCTGCTCCTTGCCCTGGCGCGCGAGCGCAACGATGGCGGCGAGACTGGCAAGCGACCCCATGGCCCAGGAGGCCACGGCAGGCATCGCGCCGAAACGTTCCTTCGCCCAGCGAACCGCGGCAAGCACCTCGTCCGTCTGGTCCACGAGGCTGACATTGGTGACAGTGACGCCATCCTTCTGTGCGGTGTTGCGCACATCCTTGTTGGTGAAGAAGCCGGCGACGTCGTAGGTCATCACGCGGTAGCCGCGCCCCGCCAGCGCCCGGCCGAACAGTTGGCCGTACATGGAAACGCCGCCCGTGAAACCGGAATTGAAGACCACCGGCGGGAGGGCCTCGTCCGGAGAGGCCGGGCGAAACACCCTGCCGGCAAGGTCGAGCGTCGCGTCACCGTAGGCGACAGGAAAGGTGATGTCTTCGATGATGATGTCCGTCATGGCTTCGCTTTCTGCTGGACAGGGAAAAGATCGTCCGCGGCCGCACTCAGCAGCCGGCGGGCGGGGATGCCGGTGACGGCGCCTGCGGCCGAGGCGACCGCCTCGCAGAACGCGAACGCCGACATGGTATTGAAATGGCTTGCAAAGCCGAGGCCCTGGCTATCGCCGCCCACATGGGGAGCATCGCTGGCCGACAGAAGCACCCGGTCGGCTCCCACTGCCGCCACGATGGCCGCCACGAAGGGCACGACGGCGCCGACGGTCGTCGAGGTTCGATATCCAGGCCCCTTGAACCATACGTTTCCTCTGCGCCCGGCCTCGTCGAGCAGGGCGCGATAGCTCGGCTCGGCAGCGCCGCGCTCGACATGGCATGTGCCAAGATGATCGATGACGACGCGCACATGGTCCGGAAGCTGACGCAGCACCTTCAGATTCGTCTCCGCCTCCTTGGCATAGACGTGGACATGCTGGTCGGCCCGCAGCCTTGCAAGGAGGGCGGCCCAGGCATCGCCGCGATAGGCCTGATCCGGGATGCTTTCCGGCGGAGCGTCGTGAAGGACGATCCGGATGCCCGCGACCTGGGGATGGGACAGCCGTTCGGCCGTGGCATAGGCGGGATCGGCCTTGATCGTTCCGACCAGCCGGATATCGCCGTAGCGTTCAGGCCATTGTGCCCGGAGCGCCTCCATCTCCTCGAAGGAAGCGAAGACGTTGGAGGAATCGGGAAGAATGCTCAGATGGACGTTGTTGAGGAGCCTTGGGACCGTCCCGGCTTTCGACAGCTCTGCGAGATAGTCGGAAAGCGAGTGAGGAGCCGGCAGCGCATAGGGAAGCTGCCCTGCCACGGCCGCGAGGTCGGAGGCCGTGAAGAAATGGACGTGACCGTCCAAAGACATACTATCCGCAGCCATGCTCTTGCTCCTCCTTGTGTGGAGCAAGATAGCGTCACGGACTTCGGCAACGTCCTGACCAGTCGACAGCTTATATCAAAACTTCGCCATCGGTGCGCAATTTCAAGAGATCCGATGTTTCAAGCCTGCATGGTCAGGACGCGGCTTTTCATCAGGTGATTTCTCGACGGAAACATGCGGTTCACGCCAACCGGGCGCCGCCGCAGATGGTTTGCGGCGGCGATGTCCGGGTTTCAATCGACGATGGCCGCAAGCACGCTGACACAGTCGCCGGGTTTGACGAGGCCGGGGAAGTGGCGGGCAGCGAGGATGCCGTCCATCTTCGCCTTCACCTCCAGCGGCGCCACGCCGGTGCGGCCGACGGGATGGATGCGGGCGACGACGGCCCCGGCCCTGACCTCGTCGCCGAGGTCATGAAGCGGTTCGATGAGCCCGCCGTCCTCGGCGAAGGAGAAGCAGTTGCCGTCGGGCATGTCGAGCCAGGTCGTGTCGGACGCCTCGACCGCACCTTTCAGGATGCCCGCCGCCTTCAGCACGTTCGCTACACCCCGCTTCGCGATGCCGGCGCTTCTCGCCGTCGCCGTGCCGCCGCCGCCGAGTTCCGTGGTGATGAAGACCTTGCCCATTTCCTCGGCCGCCGTGTCGTACATGCCGACCGCGTCGATCTCCAGCATCTTCATCGACCAGGGCGCGCCGAAGGCCCCCACGAGTTCGAACGCCTTCGCCTCCTGCACCTTGTCGGGCAGGATGTGGGCGGCGCAGAAGGGCAGGAAGTCGAGCGTCTTGCCGCCGGAATGGAAGTCGAGCACGATGTCGGCGAGCGGCAGCAGCGTGCGCTGGAAGTAGTCCGCGATCTTCGGCGTGACCGTGCCGTCCGGCGCGCCCGGAAAGCTGCGGTTCATGTTGCCCTTGTCGATCGGCGAGGTGCGCGTGCCGGCCAGGAAGGCCGGATAGTTCATCGCGGGAACGATGATGACGCGCCCCGAGACATCCTCGGCCCTCAGCGAGCGGGCGAGATCGAAGAGCGCGATCGGGCCCTCATATTCGTCGCCGTGGTTGCCGCCGGTGAGGAGCGCCGTCGGGCCCTCCCCGTTCTTGACGACCGTCACCGGGATCATCACCGAGCCCCAGGCGGAATCGTCCCGGCTGTAGGGCAGGCGCAGGAAACCGTGCTGCACACCCTCGGCCGAGAAATCGACCGTGGGGCTGATCGGCGACGGACGGAGCGTGCGGTCCGCCATGGCTCAGTCCTTCACGAGAAGCTTGCGCGGCACATCGGCGAGGCACTCGACGCCGCTCTCGGTGATGAGGATGCTCTCCGTCGTCTCGAAGCCCATATCCTCCAACCAGAGGCCCGTCATGAAGTGGAAGGTCATGCCCGGCTGCAGCTCCGTCCTGTCGCCGGGGCGAAGGCTCATCGTGCGCTCGCCCCAGTCCGGCGGATAGGAAACGCCGATCGGATAGCCCGTGCGGTTGTCCTTGACGATGCCGTATTTCTTGAGGACGCCGAAGAAGGCATTGGCGATGTCCTCGCAGGTATTGCCGGGCTTCGCCACGGCAAGGCCGGCCTCCATGCCCTCCAGCGTCGCCTTCTCCGCATCGATGAAGGCCTGTGTCGGCTTGCCGAGGAAGACAGTACGCGACAGCGGCAGGTGATAGCGGTTGTAGCAGCCGGCGATCTCGAAGAAGGTGCCCTCGCCCGATTTCATCGGCCGGTCGTCCCAGGTGAGATGCGGCGCGGAGGCCTCGACGCCCGAGGGCAGCAGCGGCACGATGGCCGGATAATCGCCGCCGATGCCATCCGTGCCGCGGATGCCGGCGTCGTAGATCTCGGCCACGAGATCGCATTTGCGCATGCCGACCTCGATCCTGTCGAAGATGCGCTGGTGCATCTTTTCCACGATGCGCGCGGCATTGCGCATGTATTTGATTTCCGTCTCGCTCTTCACCGCGCGCTGCCAGTTGACGAGCGCCGTGGCGTCGACGAAGCGGGCATTCGGCAGGTGCTTCTGCAGCGAGGCGAAGGCCGCGGCGGAAAACCAGTAATTGTCCATCTCGACGCCGATGGTCAGCTTGTCGAGGCCGCGCTCGGCAAGCTTGGCCGAGAGATAGTCCATCGGGTGGCGCTCGGTGGACTGCACGTAGTTGTCGGGATAGCCGATGATGTTCTCGTGGCTGAGATAGGCGGTGAACTTCGCCCCGTTGGCATCCTGCCCGCGGCCGTACCAGATCGGCTCGCCCGTCGGCGGCACGACGACGCACTGGTGCACGTAGAAGGACCAGCCGTCATAGCCCGTCAGCCAGTTCATGTTGGAGGGATCGCTGCAGATCAGGACATCGATGCCCTTGGCTTCCATGGCCCTGCGCGTTTTCTCAAGGCGCGCCTCATACTCCGGAAGTGAGAACTTCAGGTTCGCTTGTTTCATCGGTTTTTCCTCTATACCCGGCGAAAAGCCGGTCTCAACTCTCGAAGGCCGTGCCGGCGCCCGTCGCTGCCGCGCGGGCGGCAGCAAGCGTGGCGATGGCCGTATCCTGAATGCCCGTGCCGGTCAGGTCCGCCACGGTGATCTCTTCGGGGCCGCTGCGGCCCGGTTTGCGCCCGGCGATGATCTCGCCGAGTTCGGGGAAGCCCGTGCCCTCCGTCACGAGCCCTGCCGCGATGGCGTGGTGCAGTTCGCCGAGCCGGCGCGTCTGCCTGAGGCTGTCGGCGACATAGAGGCCGGCGCCCGTGATGACGGCCGGCTCGATCTCGTTCTTGTGCTCGGCATCCGAGCCCATGGCGGTGACGTGCTGGCCCGGCTGCAGCCATTCGGCCCTGAGGACCGGCGTTTCGGATGGCGTGGTGGTGACGATGATATCCGCACCATCGACCGCCGCCCGGCCATCGGCCTCGGCGCGGACGGGCAAGCCGAGCTTTGCCGTCAGCTCCAAGGCAGCCGCCTCCGCCTTCTTTCCGTCGCGCGCCCAGAGGCGGGCCTCACGGATCGGCCGGACGAGGCACAAGGCCTCCAGTTGCAGCTTCGCCTGCATGCCGGCGCCGAAGATGGCGGCGACCGCGGCGTCCGGCCGTGAGAGATGCCGGGCCGCGACGGCACCGGCGGCGGCGGTGCGCACATCCGTCAGGTAGCCGTTGTCGAGCAGCACCGCCTCGACGAGGCCGGTCGTCGCCGAGAACAGCACCATCAGGCCGTTGGTGCTCGGCAGGCCGATCTTCGGATTGTCGAAGAAGCCGGGGCTGATCTTGATGGCGAACCCGGAGAGGCCGGGCACATAGGCGGTCTTCACGTCCACCTCGCCGCGGTGCTCGGGAATGTCGAGCCGAAGGATCGGCGGCATGGCGACGGCCCTGGTCGCCAGCGCATGGAAGGCCTCCTCCACGCAGGCGATGGCTTCAAGGTCGAGCGGTACGATGCGCCGCAGCTCCGCTTCCGTCAGTATCTTCATCCGCGTCACGTCCTGTCCTCCGCAAGGGGATCGGCCACGCCGTCAAGGACCCGCTTGTGCAGGCCCATGTCCACGTTCCGGCCGGAAAGGATGACGGCCACCGGGCCATCCAGCCGGCCGAGACGGCCGGAAAGCAGCGCCGCGATGCCGACCGCCGCCGCCCCTTCGATCACCTCGCGCTCCTCGGCATAGGCATGGCGCATGCCGGCCGCGATCTCCGCTTCCGACAGGAGGATCACCTCGTCGAGCAGCGCACGGCACATCGCGAAGGTCACGGCATTGCCGAGGCCGATGCCGCCGCCGAGCGAATCGGCAAGGCTCGCCACCTCCTCGACCGCGACCGGCCGCCCCGCATCGAGGCTCGCCTTCATCGCCGCGCCGCGCTGCATGGTGAGGCCGATGACGCGCGCCTTCGGCAGGCGTCCCTTCACCGCCGCGGCAACGCCCGCCGCCAGCCCGCCGCCGGAGAGCGGCACGAGCACGGTCGCCACATCCGGCATCGCCTCGACGATCTCCAGCCCCAGCGTGCCCTGCCCCGCCACGACCGCCGCATTGTCGAAAGGCGGGACCATGACGAGACCGGCCTCGATGACCAGCCGGTCCACCTCGACCTGCGCCTCGTCCTGCGACCGGCCGACGATGCGCACATCGGCACCGAGCCGGCGGATTTCCGCGACCTTGTTCTCGGGCACGAGCCGCGACATGCAGATCGTCGCGACCGATCCCTCGGCCTTCGCCGCATAGGCAAGCGCCCGCCCATGATTGCCCGTCGAGGCCGCCACGACGCCGCGTGCCCGCTGGTCCGCCGAAAGCGACAGCACGGCATTCGTCGCACCGCGCAGCTTGAAGCTGCCCGTCGTCTGGTGGTGTTCGAGCTTCAGGCCGACCGGCACGCCGCAGCGTTCGGTCAGCGAAGCCGACAGGACGAAGGGCGTGCGCAGCACACGGCCGTCGATGCGTCGGGCAGCCTGTTCGATATCCGCCAATGTCACGGGAAGATCTGTCTTTGTCATGCGTCACCGCCCCGGATAGGCGCGCGTCATCAGCCGGCCGAGCGCCGGCCGAGCCGTTTCGTCGCCGCAAAGGCGCAGGCACGCCCAGGCGGTGGCGAGGTTGCTGGTGACGACCGGCCTGCCGACGGCCGCCTCGATCTGCGCCGCCACGCCCGCCGCGCGCACGGCGGTGCAGGAGATGAAGAGCGCATCGCAATCCGGCGCCGTCGCCTCCTTCGCGAAGGCGACGATCTCTTCCGGGGAAATCCGCGCCATCTCCCGATCATCGGAAAGACCGAGGCAGGTGAATCGGGCGATGTCGAAGCCGAGCGCCAGGAAATAGTCGGCCATCGGCCGGCTGGTTTCGAGCGTATAGGGCGTCAGGACGGAAATCCGCTTCGCGCCGAGCGCCTTCAGGCCGGAAACCGCGGCAGCGGTGGGCGTCACCACGGCAGCGCCCGGCTTTGCCGCCTTGATCGCAGCCGTCACCGCCGCGTCGCCGATGACGACGGAGGCCGAGGTGCAGGAATACGTCACGACATCCAGCGGCTCGTCCGGCAGGATGAGCGCCGCGCCCGCCGTCAGCGAGGGCTGCATGGCGGCGAGGTTCTCCGGCGTCACCGGATTGGCATAGGGGATGCGGGTGGCGTAGACGCCGATCCGCGCGTTCGCCACCATGCGCTGGAAATCCACCTCCGTCGTGTGGTCGGTCGCCAGGATGATCAGGCCGACGCGCTTTTCCAGCGGGCGGTCGTCCAGTTTCGGCGCGCGGGAGGCAAGGCAAAGGTCGAGCGTCCGCATCAACGTTCCTCCACCCGGGCGTAGCGCTCTTCCAGCCAGCGCAGGAAGACGACGGAGATCAGGCTCATGATCAAGAAGAACACGCCGACCAGCGTCATCGGCTCGATATAGCGATAGCTGCTGTTGGCGACGCTCTTCGCCTGGTTCATCAGTTCAAGCACCGTGATGGCTGACAGCAGCGGCGTCTCCTTGAACATGGCGATCAGGTAGTTGGCGAGCGCCGGGATCATCGGCGGGATCGCCTGCGGCAGGATGACGTGGATCCAGGTCTGGCGGCCGGTGAGGTTCGTCGCCTTCGCTGCCTCCCACTGCCCGCGCGGCACGTTCTCGATACCGGCGCGATAGACCTCCGCCGCGTAGGTGCCATAGTGCAGGCCGAGGCCGATGACGCCGGCGAGCAGCGCCGGCAGGCGGATGCCGATATCCGGCAGCACGTAGAAGATGAAATAGAGCTGCACGAGCAGCGGCGTGCCGCGGATGAACTCCACGACGAAACCCGTGGCCCTGGCGATCGGCTTCGGCGCCGTCATGCGCAGGATCGCGAAGACGAGGCCGATGACGGCAGCAACGGCGGCGCCGAGCACGGTCGCCAGCAAGGTGATCTTCAGGCCCTGGAGCAGGGTCGGCATGATCTCCCAGACGAAATTCCAGTCCCATTCCATCGTCAGGTCCTCACACCATCGAGGCCGCGGGTGACGCGCCGTTCCAGCCAGCGCATGGTGGTGGAGATGGCGAGCGCCATCAGGAAATAGAGAACGAGGATGACGGCGAAGGGGATCAGCGTATTGCCGGTCTGCGCGCGCACCACCTGGGCCTGGAAGGTCATGTCGGTGAGCGAGATCAGCGAGACGACGGCCGTGCCCTTCAGAAGCTCGATCGCATTGTTGCAGAAGGTCGGCAGCATCAGCGGCAGCGCCTGCGGCAGGATGACATGGCGCATCGCCTGGCCGCGCGTCAGGTTGAGCGCGATGCAGGCCTCGCGCTGCTCCCGGCCGATCGCCTTGACCGCGCCGCGCACCACCTCCGCCCCGTAGGCCCCGACATTGAGGCCCAGCGCCAGGACGCCCGCCTGCAGCGGCGAGAGCGTCACACCGGCAAAGGGCAGCACGAAATAGACCCAGAAGAGCTGCACGAAGATCGAGGTGCCGCGGAAGAACTCGATATAGGTGGTGGCAAGCGCCCGGACCGTCATGAAACGGCTGACGCGGCCGAGCCCGGCGACGAACGCCATGACGAGGGCGAGCGCCGAGCCCATCACGGTGAGCTGAAGCGTCACCAGCGCGCCTTGCAGGATCAAGCCTATATAGCCGGACCAGTCGGTCATGGTGTGTTCCACGTTAACGTCAACGGAGCGGCGCCCCTCATCCGCCTGCCGGCACCTTCTCCCCGCAAGCGGGGAGAAGGAGGAACAGGAGCCGGCTTCCCGCCCATCAAAGCACGCGATGACGGGAAAGCCTGGCCACCAGCCCCTTCTCCCCGTTTACGGGGAGAAAGTCGCGGCAGCGGGATGAGGGGCAGATTCACCATTCCTACTGCGCCGCGCAGAGCTTTTCGCGCGTCGTCGACATGGCCGCGGCGGCGGAGAAGCCGTAGGGCTCGATGATCTTGGCGAATTCACCGGATTCCTTCAGCTTGGCGAGCTCGACGTCGAAGGCATCGCGCAGCGCCTCGTCGCCCTTGCGGAAGGCCGCACCGTCGCAATAGACCGGGGCGCCCTCGACCGGTGCGACGACCTCGATATTCGGATCGTTCGCCTTGGAGACGAGGTCGTTGATCGACAGGACCGGCAGCGAATAGACGTCGATACGGCCGTCCTGCAGCATCTTCAGGCCGCTCTGGCCGTCCGGCACGACGATGACGCGGTCACGCGGCACGCCGGCTTCGAGCGCCAGCTTCTCTTCCGTGCCGCCGCCCGGCGCGCCGATCTTGGCGTCCGGATTGTCGGCGATGTCCTTGTAGCTCTTGAGGCCGAGCGGATTGCCCTTCTTCAGCGCGAAGGCCTCGGCATCGCACAGGATCGGCTCGGAATAGGCGACGGCGGCGCAACGCTCCGGCTTCATGAAGAGGCCGGCGGTGATGACGTCGTGGCGGCCGGCCTGCAGGCCGGGGATCATCGCGCCATATTCCGAGATCGAGGCGACGATGTCGCCGACGCCGAGGCGCTTGAACACCTCGCGGGCGACATCGGGCGCCGCGCCCGAAACCTTGCCGTCGGCGGCGACCGCCGTGAACGGCGGCTCGTTGGCGATGGCGACGCGGGCAAAGCCCTGCCCCTTCAGTTCCTCCAGCTTGCCGTCGTCGGCCTGGGCCGGCATGGCGGCGGCGATTGCCATCAGCGCGCTTGCGCCGGCGGCCATGGTCAAAAACGTCCTGATCTTCATCGTTCCGAACTCCTCTGGCTGTCCTTGGTTCTTGCTTGGGGCATGTCTCCGAGGAAAAACCCTCAGACGCGGTGCCCTGCCGCGATGATCTTGCGCAGGAAGGTCTGCGTGCGTTCCTGCCTGGGATTGCGGAAAATCTCGTCCGGCTTGCCCTCCTCGACGATCTTGCCGCGATCGAAGAAGAGGATGCGGTCGGCGAAATCGTGGGCGAAGCCCATCTCGTGGGTGACGAGCAGCATGGTCATGTCGGTCTCGGAGGCGAGCTTGCGCATGACGTTCAGCACCTCCTCGACCAGTTCCGGGTCGAGCGCCGAGGTCACCTCGTCGAACAGCATGATCTTCGGCGAGAGCGCGAGGGCGCGGGCGATGGCGACACGCTGCTTCTGTCCGCCGGACAGCTGGGCGGGCATGTTCCTCGCCTTGTCGGCAAGGCCCACCATGTCGAGAAGCTCCATCGCCCGCTTCTCGGCCGCGGCCTTCGCCACGCCCTTGGTCAGCATCGGCGCCAGCGTGACATTGTCGAGCACGCATTTGTGCGGGAAGAGATTGAAGTGCTGGAAGACCATGCCGATCTTCTCGCGCATCCTGTGCAGGTGGCGATCGTCCGCCGGCACGAGGCCGCCGTTCTTCGGCATGTGGTAGAGCTGGTCGCCGTCGACCTCGATATGGCCGTCGCTGATCGTCTCCAGCGTCATCAGGATGCGCAGGATCGTCGTCTTGCCGGAGCCGGAGGGGCCGATGAGGGCGAGCTTCTCGCCCGGCAGCACCTCCATCGACAACCCGTCGAGCACGGTCAAGGGACCGTAACGCTTCACGATATTGTCGATGCGGATGATGGGTGCGGCCATGCATGTCTCTCCCTGTCGAGACCGTGATGGCCTAACGATGCGCGGCGATCTAAATCATGTCAATGTAGATAATAATCTCATGACAATTATTGTTTCGACGCCCATTTGGCAGGCATCCGCACTCAAATCGCGAGCAGCAGCGCCTCCGGGTTCCCGCTGGCCAGCGAAGCCAGAATGCCAAGGCCCGTGCGAAGTTCCTGCTCCGTCGTCGAGCCGAGGGAGATGCGCACCGCCGGCTGCCAGCCCTGGTCGGCGGTGCGGAAGGAGGAGCCGGGCGCGATGGCGACGCCGCGCAGGCGGGCCTGCGAGACGAAGCCCTCCTCGGTGTGCCCTTCCGGCAGCGGCAGCCAGACATGCAGGCTCTGCGGATGCGAGCGATAGGGCAGGCCCGCGAAGATCTCCTCCGCGATGGCGTGGCGCGCCGCCAGCGCCCGGCGCTGCCAGGTGACGAGCTCCATCGCCGTGCCGTCGCCGACCCAGCGCGTGGCGATCTCGGCGATCGAGGGCGTCGCCATCCAGCTCGAGACGAGATGCCTGTTGGCGACGGCCGCGACATAGCGGTCGGGCGCGGCGAGATAGCCGATGCGCAGGCCCGGCACCGTGATCTTGGTGAAACTCGTCACGTAGAGCGTGCGCTCCGGCGCATAGGCGGCGAGCGGCGGCGCCCTTTCCTCGACGAGCGGCCCCAGAATGTCGTTCTCGATGATCGCGATGTCGTGGCGCCGCGCCACCTCGGCCAGCGCCTGCCGGCGCTCTCCGCTCATCAGCGTCGCGGTCGGGTTGATGACGGATGGCTGCAGGAACACGGCGCGGATGACGCCCTTGCGGCAGGCCTCGTCCAGCGCCTCGGGGATCATGCCGTCGCGGTCGATCGGCAGGCCTTCGAGATGGAGGCCAAGATAGGTGGAGAGCGGCACCAGCGTGTGGTGGCTGATCGCCTCCGTGGCGACGGTCGCGCCGGGCGGGGCGACGCTCATCAGCGCCACCGTCATGCCCGACGTCGCGCCATTGGTGAGGCTGATGTTGAGCGGCGAAATGTCGAGCCCGCAGCGCGCCAGCCATTCGGCCGCGACGGCCCGGTGGCGCGGGAAAACCATGTTGGGGCGGAAGGACAGCGCCGAGCTCGACGGCAGGTTTTCCGCAAGCCACCCGAAGGCCTCGCGCATGCGCTCCAGGTGGATCTGCTCGCAGACGGGCTTCAGGATCGACAGGTCGACCAGCTCGCCGAGCCGCTCGGGCAGATAGGGCGGCTCCGGCTCCTTCGGCCGCGTCTGCACGAAGGAACCGCGGCCGATCTCGCCGGAAATCAGGCCGCGGCGGATCAGTTCGTCATAGGCGCGGCTGACGGTCTGCACGGAAAGTTTCAGGTCGTCGGCAAGCTTGCGGTGTGGCAGAAGGCGTGTACCGTTGGGCAGCAGTCCTTCCTGGATGGCGCGGGCGATCTGCTCGGCGAGAGAAAGGTAGGCCGGCCGGCGCAATTGGGATATATCGGGTCGCCAATTTGTCATGATTTCAACAGTGCTCAAATTCAGTTCAATTGACAACGCCAAAATGCCTTTCCATGGTCTTTTTCTCGGCTTTGACATGATATCCGCCCGGAGGGCGACCGCATGAAACTCGACGCCATCGACCTGCGCATCCTGGAGGCGATCCAGGAGAACGGGCGCATCACCAAGCTGGCGCTGGCGGAAAAGGCGGGCCTTTCCCCGACGCCCTGCTGGCTGCGGCTGCGCAAGCTGGAAAAGGCGGGCATCGTCACGGGCTATCACGCGCGCGTCGCGGTGCGGCGCCTGGCACCGGTCGCCAGCGTCATGATGGAGGTGACACTCGCCAACCACCGGCAGGCCGATTTCGACCGCTTCGAGCGTGCGGTGGCGGCAACGCCGGAGATCGTCGCCTGCTGGTCGGTCGGCGGCGGCGTCGATTACATCCTGAAGATCATGGCCCCCGACATCGACGCCTACCAGCGGCTGGTGGACGACCTGCTCGACCGCGAACTCGGCATCGACCGCTACTTCACCTACATTGTCACCAAGACGGTGAAGGAGGAGACCGCGCTGCCGCTGACGACGCTGCTGCCGGCCCCGGACTGATATCGACGTAGAGAGATTGTCTATGGCCGGCGGCCGGTTTGGCCAAAGTCTCTGCGGCCGAGCCCGGCAATAGACAATCTGTCGCCGCGCCTCTGGCAGACTCACCGTCGACACAGCCAGAGGAGGCCGACATGACCGCCCTATTCGCCCGGACCGTTTTTCACGAAGCGCTCGCCCGCCTGAGCGATCCTCACCTGCTGCGCGAACTCTCCTATGTCGGCGGCCGCTGGGTGGCCGGCCACAACGGTGACAGCTTCGCCGTGACGGACCCCGCCTCCGGCGCGACGCTCGCCTGGGTCGCCGCGCTCGATGCCGGCCAGACGACGGAAGCGGTCTCGGCCGCCGCGCAGGCCTTTCCCGCCTGGCGGGACCTGCTGCCGCAGCAGCGCGCCGCGATCCTGCGCAAATGGCACGGGCTGATCCTCGAAGCGCGCGAGGATCTCGCGCTGCTGATGACGCTGGAACAGGGCAAGCCGCTCGCCGAATCCCGCGGCGAGATCGACTATGCCGCCTCCTTCATCGAGTGGTATGCCGAGGAGGGCAAGCGCCTCAATGCCGAGAGCGTGACGAGCCACCTGCCCGGCGCCGAGATGATCGTGCGCCGCGAGGCGCTCGGCGTCGTCGGCATCGTGACGCCGTGGAACTTCCCCTCCGCCATGATTACCCGCAAGGCCGCCGCCGCGCTTGCCGCCGGCTGCACCGTGGTCGCCCATCCCTCCAGCGAAACGCCGCTTTCCGCCCTCGCGCTTGCCGAACTCGGCGAGCGGGCCGGCCTTCCGGCAGGCGTCTTCAACGTCGTGACGGGCGATGCCGCCACCATCGTCGGCTGCATGAACGCCGACGCCCGCGTGCGCGCCATGAGCTTCACCGGCTCGACGGAGATCGGCAAGCTGATCGCCGGCCAGTGCGCGCCGACCATGAAGCGCCTCGTCATGGAGCTCGGCGGCCATGCACCGCTGATCGTCTTTGCCGACGCCGATATCGAGAAGGCGGCCGACATCGCCGTCAACGCCAAGTTCGCCACATCGGGGCAGGATTGCCTTGCCGCCAACCGCATCTATGTCGAGCGCCCCGTCCTTGCCGCCTTCACCAAGGCCTTCAAATCGCGCATCGCGACGCTGAAGGTCGGCGCCGGGCTGGACGCGGATGTCGAGATCGGCCCGCTGATGCACGAGCGCGCCATCGCCAAGGCGGAGGAGCAGGTGGCCGACGCCGTCAAACACGGCGCGAAGGTCCTCACCGGCGGCAGGCGCCACAAGGCCGGCCCGCTGTTCTACGAACCGACGCTTCTGACCGAGGTTTCCGACGATGCGCTGATCATGCGCGAGGAGACCTTCGGCCCCGTCGCCGCCGTCACGGCCTTCGACAGCGAGGCGGAGGTGATCGCCCGCGCCAACGACACCGAATACGGCCTCGTCGCCTATGTCGTCACCGAAAACGGCGCACGCCAGATGCGGCTTGCCCGCGCGCTGGAATACGGCATGGTGGCGGTCAACCGCGTGAAGATCACCGGCGGGCCGATCCCCTTCGGCGGCTGGAAACAATCTGGCCTCGGCCGCGAGGGCTCGCGCCACGGCATGGAGGCCTTCACGGAACTGAAATATCTCTGCATCGACACGGCTGCTTGAGCGCGGCATCAACCTCTCCACCGTCATCCTCGGGCTTGACCCGAGGATCCACAACCCAGGCGGCACGCCTTGAATTCGTGGCATGGATCCTCGGGTCAAGCCCGAGGATGACGGTGGAGAGGTAGGCATCGAGGATCACAACGGGAAGAGTGTACGACCGCGATCCAGAATTCTAAAAACAACCGACTTCGAAAGGAAAAGACCATGCTCGACCGACGCAACGAACTCACCGCCTGGGACCGCGACCACTTCTTCCATCCCTCCACCCATATGGGCATGCACGCCCGCGGCGAGACGCCGACGCGCGTGATCGGCGGCGGCGAAGGCGTCTACATCACCGACACGAACGGCAAGACGAGCCTCGACGCCTTTGCCGGCCTCTATTGCGTCAATGTCGGCTACGGCCGCACGAAGATCGCCGACGCGATTGCAGAGCAGGCGAAGAACCTCGCCTACTACCACGCCTATGTCGGCCACGGCACGGAAGCCTCGATCACGCTTTCCAAGATGATCATCGACCGCGCGCCCGAGGGCATGAGCCGCGTCTATTTCGGGCTTTCCGGCTCGGATGCCAACGAGACGAACATCAAGCTCGTCTGGTACTACAACAACATCCTCGGCCGGCCGGAGAAGAAGAAGATCATCTCGCGCTGGCGCGGCTATCACGGCTCCGGCGTCATGACCGGCTCGCTGACCGGCCTTCACCTCTTCCACAATGCCTTCGACCTGCCGCGCGCGCCGATCCTGCACACGGAGGCCCCCTACTTCTTCCGTCGTCCGGACCGGTCGATGGACGAGGAACAGTTCGCGCAATATTGCGCCGACAAGCTGGAGGAGATGATCCTTGCCGAGGGGCCGGACACCGTCGCCGCCTTCATCGGCGAACCGATCCTCGGCACCGGCGGCATCGTGCCGCCGCCGAAGGGTTACTGGCAGAAGATCCAGGCCGTGCTCGACAAGTACGACATCCTGCTGATCGCCGACGAGGTCGTCACCGGCTTCGGCCGCCTCGGCACGATGTTCGGCTCCGACCACTACGGCATGAAGCCCGCCCTCATCACCATCGCCAAGGGCCTCACCTCCGCCTATGCGCCTCTGTCAGGCACCATCGTCTCGGACAAGGTCTGGGAGGCGCTGGTGAAGGGCTCGGATGAACTCGGCCCCATCGGCCACGGCTGGACCTATTCCTCGCACCCGATCTGCGCCGCCGCCGGCGTCGCCAATCTGGAACTCATCGACGAGCTCGGCCTCGTGGAAAATGCCGGCTCCACCGGCGCCTATTTCCGCAGCGAACTCGCCAAGGCCGTCGGCGACCACAAGCATGTCGGCGAGGTGCGCGGCGACGGCCTGATGGCGGCGGTCGAATTCGTCGAGGACAAGGACGACCGCGCCTTCTTCGATCCGGGCAGGAAGATCGGCCCGCAGGTCTCCGCCGCCCTTCTGGAACGCGGCGTCATCGGCCGTGCCATGCCGCAGGGCGATATTCTGGGCTTCGCCCCGCCGCTGTGCCTGACGAGGGAAGAAGCGGATATCGTCGTGAAGGCGACGGCCGATGCGGTGAAGGCGGTTCTCGGCTGAGCCGGCCGGCAATCCATATCGGCACGAACCCATCGAGGGCGGGTGGCGCAACGCCGCCCGCCCTCGGCGCGCCGGCCTACTTCCGGTGATGCACCGGTTGGAGGGCGTAGACCGGCGTCGGGATGCCTTCCATGCGCGCCTTGAGCTGCAGGGCGAGATATTGCGAATAGTAGCGCGACTGATGCAGGTTGCCGCCATGGAACCACAGCGCCTCCTGCTGCGTCGGCTTCCACATGTTGCGCTGCTCACCCTCCCAGGGACCCGGATCCTTCGGCGTATCCGAACCGAGACCCCAGACCTTGCCGACCTTGTCGGCGGTCTCCTGGTCGATGAGATCGGCGACCCAGCCGTTCATCGAACCGTAGCCCGTCGCATAGACGATGACGTCGGCAGGGATTTCCTTGCCATCGGAAAGCCTGATGGCGTTTTCCGTGATCTCCTCCACCTGACCCGCGGCAAGCTTCACCTTGCCGTCGATGATCAGTTGCGAGGCGCCGATGTCGATATAGTAGCCGGAGCCGCGGCGCAGGTACTTCATGAAGAGGCCCGAGCCGTCCGCGCCCCAGTCGAGCTGGAACCCAGCCTTTTCCAGCGCCGCGTAGAAATCGGCGTCGCGCTCGCGCATCTTGTCGTAGAGCGGGATCTGGAACTCGTGCATGATCCGGTAGGGCAGCGAGGCGAAGATGAGATCGGCTTTCGCCGTCGTCACGCCGTTCGCCAGCGCCTGCTCCGAATAGAGCGAACCGAGGCCGATATCCATCAGCGTGTCGGAGCGCACGATATGGGTCGTCGAGCGCTGGATCATGGTGACGTCGACGCCGGCCTCGTAGAGCGCGGCGCAGATGTCATGCGCCGAATTGTTCGAGCCGATGACCACGACCTTCCTGCCCTTGTAACCGTCCGGACCGGGATGCTGCGAGGAATGGTGCTGCTCGCCCTTGAACCGCTCGCGACCCTTGAAATCCGGGATGTTCGCCTTGCCGGACATGCCGGTCGCAAAGACCAGTTGCTTCGGCCGCAGCACCACCTCCTCGCCGTCGCGGTCGACGACGACGGTCCATTCCCTGGCGGCCTCGTCCCATTTGGCGGATTTGGCGGCGGAGCGCGTCCAGTAGTTCAGCTCCATGACCTTGGTGTAGAATTCCAGCCAGTCGCCGATCTTGTCCTTCGGCGCGAAGACCGGCCAGTTCTTCGGGAAATCGATATAGGGCAGGTGGTCGTACCAGACGGGATCGTGCAGGCAGAGCGACTTGTAGCGCTTGCGCCAGCTATCGCCGGGCCGGTCGTTCTTTTCCAGGATGATCGTCGGCACGCCGAGCTGGCGCAGCCGCGCGCCGAGCGCGATGCCGCCCTGCCCGCCGCCGATGATGACGGTATAGGGCTGCTTCTCATAGCCGAGCGTGCGTTCCTCCTCCTCGCGCTCCTCCTTCCAGGTCTTGGCGCCGACATTCTGGCCATGCCTGGCGCCGAGCGGGCGGGTGAAGCCGGATTTCTCCTCGTGGCCCTTCAGTTCGGACAGCACCGTCAGCAGCGTCCAGATAAGGCCGTTCTTGAAGCGCACGAGGCCATAACCGCGCCCGACCTCCGTCTCGAACGAGATCCAGCTTTCCAGAACGCCATCCGCCTCCGTCGCCTCCTCGCCGTCGGCGACGCGCCAGTTGGAAGGCCTGGCGGTGGAAAGCTGGGATTGCAGCATGTCGCGCACCTGATCGCGCCCCTCGACGGTCTTGAGGTTCCAGGTGAAGGCGACGAGGTCGCGCCAGTAGCATTCCTCGGCGAAGAGGGCGACGGCATCGTCGATCCGGCCGGCTTCAAGGGCCGCGCCGAACGTATCGAGAAGCGTCTGGACGCGGGTGGTGGGGGTTTTGTCGAGCATATGTTTCTCCTCCTGCTCAGGTGAAAGACGGGACGGCTCCTCAACCGACCCGCAAGACGGACCGGCCTAACGGGAAAGGTCGATCAGGATTTTCAGGTGCTTGCCGGCCGGGTCGAGCAACTGGTCGAACCCTTCCGAAACGGCCTCGCCGAGCGAGACATATTTCGTGACGATGCGGCTTGCCGGGATCTGGCCGCTGGCGACCAGCCGGGCGACGCGCGGCCAGTAGTGTGTCGGATAGGCCCAGGAGCCGCGGATATCGATGTCCTTGAAGGTGACGTCGAACCAGTTCAGCGGGTTCTCGCCGGGGTGAAGCCCGGTCTGCACGACGACGCCCTGCTTGCGCACCGCATCGGCGCAGTTCTTCAGCGCATGCTCGTTGCCGACGCATTCGATGGCGACATCGCAGCCGACGCCGCCCTCCGTCTCGGCGCGGATGACGTCGCCCACCTTTTCCGTCTTCGGATTGATGGTGCGCACCGTGCCCAGCGCCTCGCGCGCCAGCGCCAGCCGCGTATCGTTGAGATCGGAGAGGAAGAGCTGCGAGGCGCCCGCGGCGCGCGCCGCCATGGCGACGAGGATGCCGATCGGCCCGGCGCCGGTGACGAGCACGCTGTTGCCGGCCGTCACGCCGCCGCGATCGCAGGCATAGACGGCGACCGCCGTCGGTTCGATGAGCGCGGCCTCCTCATCGCTCAGGGCGTCCGGAATGGGCTGGACATTGTAGTCGTTGAGAAGGGCGGCCTCGGCCATGCCGCCGGAATGCCAGGACAAGCCGGCAAGCGCGAGGTTGCCGCTGAGATGAAAGAGGCCGCGATCGGCATAGTAGTCGCCCTGGCGGGGCATGATGAGCGGCTGGATCGACACCCGGTCTCCGGGCTTCACATGCGCGACGCCCGCGCCGACCGCCTTGACGACGCCGCCGAATTCATGGCCGAGGATCTGCGGCCCGTGCGCGCCGGTGAAGGGATGCGGCTCCTTCGGCACGAAGATCGGGCCATAGGCATATTCATGCAGGTCCGTGCCGCAGATGCCGCAGAAGCGGTTCTCGACCAGCACCTCGCCCGGGCCGGGCGACGGCGGGGCATCGACCCCCTCGATGCGCAGATCCTTGGCGGCGTGAAAGCGCAGAGCTTTCATTGTGTTTCCTCCTGTTGTTCTTGCACAGGAAGGTCAGCAAGCGCCGTGCCAGAATGGCAGGGCGCCTGATTTCAATGCCTTTTCAAATGATTGCGAGGAAGGGGATTTCGCCGCCGGGCGAAATGCAACAGGTGGCGTGCAACAGGTGTTGCAGGCGCCGCGTCAGTTGAGGCGCTTCAGGCGGCGGTGGATGGTGGAGCGGTTGACGCCGAGTTTGCGGGCAAGCGCAGAGACATTGTTGCCGCAATCGCTGAGCGCCTGGCGCAGTTCGCCGTCATCGTCGGGCGGGGCGGCCACAGGCCCGGCGAAGAGATGGTCCGGCAGGCAGTCGACATCGATGACGCCGCCCTCGGAGAGCGCCGCGGCGACGCGCAGCGCATTGGAAAGCTCGCGCAGATTGCCCGGCCAGGCATGGGCGAGCAGGGCGGCCTGCGCCGCCTTGTCGATGCGGTAGGTCTCGCCGTTCTCCTTTTCGATGCGGGCGAGAAGCTGGTCGATCAGCCAGCCGAGGTCCTCCCGCTCGCGCAGGGCCGGCAGGCTGAGCGTCGCCGCGTTCAGGCGATAATAGAGGTCCTGCCGGAAGCGGCCCTCCTTCACCAGGTCGGCAAGGTCGCGGTGCGAGGCAGAGAGCACGCGCAGGCGCACCGGGCGCGCCTTCAGCGCGCCGACCGGCTGCACCTCGTTTTCCGAAAGCACGCGCAGCAGCCGGCTTTGCAGCGTAAGCGGCATGTCGCCGATCTCGTCGAGGAAGAGCGTTCCGCCATTCGCCTCCTCGATCAGGCCGCGCTTGCCCTTCTGGCTGGCGCCGGTGAAGGCACCGGGCGTGTAACCGAACAGTTCGGATTCGATGAGGTGTTCGGGGATCGCCGCGCAATTGACGGCGACGAAATTGCCGCTGCCGCCGCAGCTATCATGGATCGCGCGGGCGAGGAATTCCTTGCCGCTGCCGGTCTCGCCCTGGATGAGGATCGGGATGTCGCGCGCCGCAAGCTTCGCTGCCCGCGCCTGCACCCGCTCCATCGCCGCGTCACCCCGGCTGAGGTCGCGCAACGCCCGCGGCAGGCGCGGCGCCGGCATGTTCGGCGTGCGCAGGCTGACGGCGGGCGCGATGGCGCTGGCAAAGAGCACGAGGCCGTTTTTCGCGCGCAGCAGGCGTTCACCATTCGGCCGGCCGCGCATGAAACGCGGCAGGTCGTCCACATCCATGTCGAAGACCTCGGATATCCGCAGGCCAAGGAAATCGCGCGTCGCCAGGCCACGCATGTTCATCGAGCGGGCGAGCGCGCCGAAACCGCCATGGGTCATGCCGGTGATGCGGCCGGACCCGTCGAGCGCGATGGCGGCGTCCGGATCGACGTCCAGGAACTCCGGCGAACGGGCAAGGCGCAGCACCCAGTCGTTGCGGGTGCGGGTCATGAGGTTGGCAAGCTCGATGCGCCGCGCGGTGGAGGCGACGAGGTGCAGCGCCAGCTGCTGGCTGGCCTTGGCGGTCGGCGAGCGGAGCTGGGAAATGTCGAGCACCGCGGTGAGGTCGCCCAGCGTGTCGAAGACCGGCGCGGCCGTGCAGGTCAGCCCGATATGGCTGGCGTCGAAATGATCGTCCTGGTGGATGATGACCGGCTCGCCGGAGACGATGCAGGCACCGACGGCGCAGGTGCCCGCGCGGTTTTCCGACCATTCCGAGCCGAGATAGAGCCCCGCCTTGCGCAGTTGGTTGTCGAAGGTCGGATCGCCCATGAAATCGACGGTGACGCCGCGCGCATCGGACAGCAGCAGCACATAGTTCTGCCCGGCGACCTGGTTGAACAGGCCTTCGAGGCCGGAGCGGCCGATGCGGATCAGTTCCTCTGCCTGCTCGCGATGCTCGCGCAGCTTCAGTTCGGGAACGATATAGGCTTCCTGCGCGATGGTCGGGTCGAGCTTGTAGTCGTTGAGGCAGCGCAGCCAGGATTTGACGACGGGCGCATCGCGCGGGCTGACGGCGCCCATGCCGACGCGTTCGATCTCCCGTATGTGCGACAGCGTCGACACCATAAGGCATCCTCCTGCCCGCATGGTCGCACAGGAGCCGCCGCGGGACAATCGCCCATAGGTCGGATGCGAAACGCCCTTGCGGGCGGCATCAAGCCGTCGATGCAAGCCGCACGCGATGGCCGGGGGCGATCTCGACCAGCGCGGAGGGCACCGGCGGCTTGAAGACATCCGGCGCCGCGCTGCCATCGGACACGAAGCGGCGCCCATCGGGCAGGGTCGCATCCGGCGCGAAAGCGGCCGCGACCGGGTTCAGCGCCGCATCCGGATCGGGAATGGCAGCGATCAGCCGGCGGGTATAGGGATGGGTCGGCGTCTCGAAGATCTGCCGCCAGCCGCCCTCCTCCACCACCTCGCCGAAGAACATCACCAGCACCCGGTCGCTCATGTGTTCGACGACGCTGAGGTCGTGACTGATCATGATGTAGGAGAGGCCAAGCTTTTCCTGCAGGTCGAGCAGCAGGTTGATGATCTGGGCGCGGATCGAGACGTCGAGGGCGGAGACCGGCTCGTCCAGCACGACGATCTCCGGCTCCAGGATCAGCGCGCGGGCGATGCCGATGCGCTGGCGCTGGCCGCCGGAGAACTCGTGCGGATAGCGGCGCGCCTGCTCGGGCGTCAGGCCGACATTCTTCAGCATGGCCTCGATCCGGCCCTCGATTTCCGACGCGGCGGTGATGCCGTGCAGCTTCAGCGGCGCGGCGAGCGAGGTGCGCACGCACTGGCGCGGGTTCAGCGAGGCATAGGGGTCCTGAAAGACCATCTGCACCGCCTTGGCGCGCTGCATGCGCCCCGGCGCGCCTGGCCCGGCGAGCGGCTGGCCGCGATAACGGATCGTGCCTTCCGTCGGCTCCTGGAGGCCGAGGATGGAGAGCGCCGTCGTGGACTTGCCGCAGCCCGATTCGCCGACGATCGACAGGCACTCGCCCTTGGCGAGGTCGAAGCTGATACCGTTGACGGCGTGCAGCATGCGCCGCCCCGTGCCGAACAGGCCGCCGCCGGAAATCGGGAAGCGGACGTGGAGGTCGTCCACCTGCAACAGGGGCGCTGTCATGGCTGGCCCCCTTCCGGCCCGCGCGGCGCGATGAAGCGGGTTTCCGTCAGCGTCGAGCGGTCGGCGATGATGCTGTCGATATCGACGAGGCGCTGGCGACCGTGCGCGCTGCGGCTGCCGAGACGCGGCAGGGCGCCGAGCAGACCGCGCGTATAGGCGTGGCGGGGATTTTCGAAGAGCGCCCGCGTCTCGTTCTCTTCCACGAGGCAGCCGGCATACATGACGCCGACGCGCTGGCAGATGCTGGCGATGACACCGAGATCGTGGCTGATGAAGAGCACGGCCGTGCCGCGCGCGGCGCAAAGCTCCTTGATCAGCCGCAGCACCTCGGCCTGCACGGTGACGTCGAGCGCCGTGGTCGGCTCGTCGGCGATGAGGAGATCCGGGTTGCAGGCGAGCGCCATGGCGATCATCACGCGCTGACGCAGGCCGCCGGACATCTGGTGCGGATAGTTTTTCGCACGCCGGTCGGGATTGGGCACGCGCACATTGCCCAGCGCCTCGACGGCCAGTCTTTCCGCCTCGCCCCAGCTCCTGCCCTGATGCAGCACGAACATTTCGGCGATCTGCCGGCCGACCGTCGAGAGCGGGTTCAGCGCCGTCATCGGCTCCTGGAAGATCATGGCGATGCGGTTGCCGCGCAGGCGCCGCATCTCGCGCTTCGGCCGGGACAGCAGGTTCTGGCCCTTGAACAGGATCTCGCCACTGGTGACGGCAAGCGGTTTCTTCAGAAGCCCCATGACGGCGAGCGAGGTTATCGACTTGCCGGAACCGGATTCGCCGACGAGCCCATAGGCCTCTCCCGGCATGATCTGGAAGGTGACGTCCTTCAGAAGCGGATGGTGGACGGAGCGGCCGAGCGCGACGCCGAGGCGAAGGTTCCGGATGTCGAGAAGCGGCGCGGTCATGGCTTGCGCGTCCTCATATGCGGGTCGAGGCTGTCGCGCAGGCCATCCCCCAGAAGGTTGAAGCCGAGCACGGAGAGGAAGATGGCAAGGCCCGGGAAGATCGCCACCCAGGGCGCGAGCTGGATGAGCTGGCGCGCATCCGTCAGCATCGAGCCCCAGCTCGGGAACGGCGGCTGGATGCCGAGGCCGAGGAAGGAGAGCGCGGCCTCGGAGAGGACGGCCGAGCCCATGCCGAGCGTCGCCATGACGAGGATCGGTCCCATCATGTTGGGCAGGATCTGCGTGAACATGATGCGCAGGTCCCCGTAGCCGAGCGTCTGCGCCGCCTGCACATAGCCCTGCGATTTCAAGGAGAGCGTCGAGGAGCGGGCGATGCGGCAGGTCCAGCTCCAGTTGGTGAGGCCGAGCGCGACGAGGAGCGACGGCAGGCCGGGGCCGAGCACGGCCATGACGGCGAGCGCGAAGATCAGCGAGGGGATGGCGAGCATGACGTTGGTGAGGCCGTTGACGAGATCGTCCCACCAGCCGCCCCAATAGCCGGCGGTCATGCCGAGCGTGACGCCGATCACTGAATTGATGACCTGCGAGACGATGCCGACCGTCAGCGAGATCTGCGCGCCGTAGAGGATGCGGGTATAGACGTCACGCCCCTGCCCGTCCGTGCCGAACCAGAAGGTGGCGTCGGGCGGAAGTTCGGAACTCATCAGGTCCGCGTCGAGCACCGGGTCGAAGGGCGCGATCCACGGCGCCAGCACGCCGGCGAGGATGACCAGCGCCGTCAGGCTGGCGCCGAGCCAGAAGTTGAAGCCGAAGCGCATTCCCGTCACTCCTGCTTGATGCGCGGATCGATCGCGGCATAGATCAGATCGACGGCCGTGTTGATGACGAGGAACCACAGCACGATGACGAGGATCGTACCCTGCACCACGGGAATGTCGCGGATGGCGACGCTGTCGACCAGCAGCGAGCCGATGCCGGGCCAGGCGAACAGCTTCTCGATGACGACGGCCTGGCCGATCAGCGAGCCGAATTGCAGGCCGACCGTGGTGACGATCAGCACCAGCGCGTTGCGCGCCACATGCCAGCGCACCACCTTCGCCTCGCTCATGCCCTTGGAATGGGCGGTGCGAATGAAATCGGCATTGAGCACGTCGAGCACGCCCGCCCGCGTGGTGCGTGCGAGAAGCGCCAGCGGCGTGACGCCGAGCGTGACGGCGGGCAGGATGAGATTGCGGAACGAGCCGTCGCCGTAGCCGAAGCTGGGCAGCCAGTTCAGTTGCAGGGCGAAGAGATACATCATCAACAGGCCCAGCCAGAACTGCGGCATGGACAGGCCCGAGACCGCACCGATCATCGTCACCGTATCGAGCACCGAGCCGGGCCGTAGCGCCGCGAGGAAGCCGAGCGGCACGCCGACGACGAGGGCGAAGACCATGGCGGCGATGGCGAGTTGCAGCGAGGCCCCCATGCGGTCGTTGATGAGGTCGATCACCGGCTGGCGGGTGCGGAAACTGGTGCCGAGATCGAACTGCGCGAGGTCCGTGACATAGGCCACGAAGCGTTCTAGCAGCGGCTTGTTGAGGCCGAACTCCTCGTTGAGGCGGGCGATCATCTGCGGATCGGCGGCGCGCTTGCCATCGGCAAAGAGGCTGGCGGCGAAGGTGCCGGGCACGACGGAGAAGATGACGAAGATCAGCAGCGCCACCACGACGACCGTCGGAATGATCTGGAAGATGCGGCGCAGGGTGAAACGAAGCATGAGCGGTTCCGTGTTGGCCGCCCGGACGGGCGCGACAATCGATGCGGGGGCGGCTTTGACGCCGCCCCCGAACCCCTCAAGGCTTTACTTGCGCGAGTCCGGCGCGGTCTCGTCGATCCAGATCTCGTCATAGGGCTGGACCGCCAGTTCCGTCGCGTTCGGAACGAGGCCGTGGATCCACGGCTGGTAGGCCATGACCGCCTTGTTGTAGTTGAAGAACCAGACGGGCGCGTCGTCCTGCACGATGTTGTTGGCCTGGCGCAGGAGGTCGTTCTGCTTGGCGGGGTTACGCTCCTGCTGGGCCGTGTCGTAGAGCTTGTCGAATTCTGGGCTCGCATAGCTCGTATAGTTGCAGGCCGATTGCGCCGTCTTGGAATGGTAGCAGCGCAGCGCGTTCAGCGGGTCGGGGCCGGAAAGGTTCGACCAGATGAAGGCCTGGAAGTTGTTGGTCGTTACCGCCTCGCCGAGCGCCGAGCTTTCCACCGGCTTCGGCTTCACGGTAATGCCGACCTTCTGCAGCATCGGCAGGATGGCCTCGACGATCGGCACGCCCCAGCTTTCGTTCGGGCTCGCCGTCACCTCGAATTCGAAGCCGTCGGCATAGCCGGCTTCCGCCAGCAGGGCCTTGGCCTTTTCCGGATCGAAGGCATAGGCCGGCTTGTCCTTGTCGAAGGCCGGCGAGGAGATCGGCAGCCAGCCGGAGGCCGGATAGGCCTTGTTCTTGACGAGGCGTTCGATGATCAGCGGCGCGTTGATGGCATGGTTGATCGCCTGGCGCACCCGCTTGTCCTTGAAGGGCTCGAAAGCCGGGTTGAAGCCGATATTGCGGGTATAGACCTCGGCGACTTCCAGCAGGTGATCCTTCAGCGCGTCCTCGCCCTGATAGGCCTGGTACTGTGTCGGGCCGAGGATGGAGACGTCGATCTCCTTGTTGCGGAAGGCGACGTCGCGCGCGGCGTCCTCGGCCATCAGCACGATGTTGATGCGGTCGAGATAGGGCTTGCCCTCCTCGTAATACTTGTCGAACTTCTCGACGACGACCTGCGAGCCCGGCACATGCTCCTTGAAGGTGAAGGCGCCGAGGCCGACGGGGGACTTGCCGAAGCTCGATTCATCCTCGACATTCGACGGATAGATGACCGTCGTGTTCTGCATCAGCGGGAAGCCGGGATTGATCGGGCCGGTATAGGTGATCTCCAGCGTGTTGTCGTCGATCTTCCTGAGGCCGGAAATCTCCTCGGCCTTGCCGGCTATATAGTCGTCCGCGCCCTTGATGTTGGCGATGAAGCTTGCGCCCGGGAAAGCGTTCTTCGGATTGGCGATGCGCTTGTAGCTGTAGATGAAGTCATCCGCCGTCAGCGGCTTGCCGTTGTGGAAGACGGCGTTCTTGCGCAGGCGATAGGTATGGACCGTGCCGTCCTCGGAAACATCCTCGGAATCCGCCAGTTCCAGCACCGGCTTGTTCTGGATCGAGTCCCAGCTATAGAGCGCGCGATGGATCGCCTGGGTGATGAACTCTTCCTGCGTGTTGGGGCTCGCCTGCACGTCGAGCGTGGCGAAGCTCGATCCGTAGGGGGCGGTGAAGACGAGCGTTCCGCCCTGGCGTTCACCCGCGGCGAGCGCCCCGGAAGCCACGCCGAGGCTGAGCATTGCGGCCAGTGTCAGTGTCTTGATCATGTCGTTCTCCCTCTCGTGCCGTTTTCGGCATCGTTTCAGTTCAGTCCGGCAGGCGTTTACCGCGCATCATGCACGACACGGCCTGCAAGCAGGGTCAGCAGGCAGCGCGTGCCTGAGAGAATGGTTTGCGGCTCCGCCGTAAGAAGATCGTTGTCGAAGACCGCGATATCGGCCCATTGGCCGGGCACGAGCCGCCCCTTCACGCCCTCGGCCTTCTGGGAATAGGCGCCGTATTCCGTATAGGCCTGCAGCGCCTCTTCCGGGCTCAGCCGTTCGGACGCATCCATCACCGTGCCCTTGCCGGTCTGGCGCGTGATCATCGCGTAGAGATTCGGGAAGGGATCGGGCGAGCAGACCGGCGAGTCCGAACCGGTCGAGGGGTTGAGGCCCATGCGCATCCAGGTGCCGATCGGGTAGGACGGCTTGCCGCGTGCCTCCCCGAGCACGGAAATATAGCTGTCGCCGAAATCGTGGATGAAGGCCATCTGCGGCGCGGGCAGGATGCCGGCGGCCTGCATGCGCGCATGCTGTCCGGGCGTGGAAAAGCCGCAATGCTCGATGCGGTGGCGGCGGTCGGGATCCGGGTTGGCGGCGAGCGCCTTCTCGTAAGCCGTGATGAGCTGTTCGATCGCCCCGTCGCCGATGGCATGGCAGACCATCTGGTAGCCACGGTCATGGCAATCCTTGACGACCGCCTCGACCGTCTCGTCCGGCAGCATCTGCACGCCGATATTGTCGGGTTCGCCCTCATAGGGCTTCGTCATCCAGGCGGTGCGCCCGCCGGCCGAACCGTCGAGGAAGACCTTCACGCCGCCGACGCGCAGCATGTCGTCGCCGGCACCCGACAGCAGCCCTGCCCGCCAAGCGTCCTCGACGATGGACACGCCGGGATCGCCGAGCAGCGTCAGCCAGACGCGCACCGGCAGGCGGCCGGACAGTTTTGCCATCTCATAGGCCTGGATCTCGGAGAACCCGGCGACATGGCCGACCGCCGCATCCATGCAGCTCGTAATACCGAAGGAAAGCAGATGCCGCCCGGCCCGCTCGATGCCGTCGATCAGCTCCTCGGTGGTCGCCGGCGGCATGACGGCCTTGACGAGGTTCTGGGCGTTCTCCGCGAGAAAACCGTTGAGCTTCCCGTCGGTGACGCCGATCACGCCGCCATCGGGCACCGGCGTCGCCTCGCTGATGCCGGCAAGTTCCAGCGCGCGGGAATTGGCGATGGAGACATGGCCGCAGGCGCGCGTCAGCAGGACGGGGTGGTCGGGCGCAGCGCGGTCGAGATCGTCCCGCGTCGGATGCCGGCCGGTGTCGAGCTTGACCTGGTCGTAGCCGCGGGCGCGCACCCAGCCGCCCTTCGGCGTCGTAGCCGCGCGCTCGGCAATGCCCTTCATCAGGGCAGCCAGCGTCGGCGCGGCTGCGGGCGTCGCATCGACGAAGCCCATGGCGATACCGGTCGCGATGAGATGCAGGTGGTTGTCGATGAGGCCTGGCGTCGCAAAACGCCCCGCAAGATCGATCACCTCGGTCGCCGGCCCCTTCAGGCTCAGCATGTCGGCCGTGCTGCCGGTTGCCAGAACCTTGCCCTGCCAGACGGCCAGGGCCTCGCTGATGCCCTCCTCCCGGCCCCGCCAGATGCGGCCATTGGTCAGGATAAGATCGGCTTCAATTCCGAATGCCATGCACGGCTCCCCCTGTCGGCACCGGCCAACCGGCGCCCTTTTTCTCCACCCGCAACGTGAAAGGTTGCGGCGGGCTTGGCCAATTCGGTTTTGGCACGATCCTATGCGAAATCGGCATACCCATTTCGATTGAATGACTTATGATCGCCTTCGCCGCGCAGAAGGCACCGGAGGGACGCGCAAATGGAGATCAAGTGGCTGGAGGATTTCGTGACGCTGGCCGACACGTCCAGCTTTTCGCGCGCCGCCGAATTGCGCAATGTCACCCAGCCGGCTTTCAGCCGCCGGATCAAGCAGCTGGAAGGCTGGCTCGGCGCCACGCTGATCAGCCGCGCCACCATGCCGGCCGAATTGACGCCCGCAGGGCGCAATTTCCTGCCCGTCGCGCAGGAGGCGATCCGCACCTTCTATGCGGCGCGGGAAGCACTGCGCCCCGCGCATGAGCCGGGCCTCATCCGCTTTGCCGCCCTGCACACGCTGACGGTCACCTTCTTCCCGCGCTGGCTAAAGACACTGGAAGGCGCGGGCGGCGCCTTCAGCACCTCGCTCATTCCCGACCGCGGCGGCATCGAGGCCAATCTCGACGCCCTTGTCGGCGACGAGGCGGATTTCTTCCTCACCTATGCCCATCCGGAAGTGCCGTTTCATCTCGACCGCGGCCAATTCGCCTCGCTGACGGTCGGGCGCGACCGGCTGATGCCGCTGGTATCGGCGGAGATCGCGGTTTCGGGCCAGTTGCAGCCCGGGCGCAATCTTCTCGACCGCGCCGTCGCGCAGCCGCGGCTTGCCATTCCCTATCTCAGCTACGGCTTCAATTCGTTCTTCGGCGTCGCGCTGTCGCGCCTCCTCCTGCGCCGCCCGCCCTTTCGCCGGCGCACGACCCATGAAAACACCATCAGCGCCGGGCTGATGAACATGGCGGTGACGGGCGCGGGCGTCTGCTGGCTGCCGGAGAGCCTTGCGCGCGAAGAGATGGAGGCGGGGCGCCTCGTGCCGGCCTCCGTGGACGAGGGCTGGAACCTCAACCTCGAAGTCCGCCTCTACCGCCATGCGGCGAGCCGGACCGGCAAGGTCGAGGATTTCTGGCGCACGGCGCGGCAGCTTCTCGAACGCGCACCGCCTGGTATCAGACTTTCAGGAAGAGCAGCGCCCTGAGGATCTCGGAGAAATCCCTGTGCTCGAAGGCGACGGCGCGGGGACCATGCGCCTTCGCACCGGGATACCATGCAGCCCGGTAGGCCTCGGTCGGCGTGCTGAACTCGATCACCACCTCGTAGCGATCCGCCTTTGCGGGCAGCGCCTGCGCGAAGTCGCCCGACAGCGCCGCCGCCACGCCTTCGCGGATGAGACGGCGGGACCAGGCGGGCGAGATGGATGTCGAGGCGCGGCCCCTGCCATCCAGCGTTTCCACCGTCGCAAGGCCGGGCACCATGGCCCGCGCCTCCGCGCAGATGCCCACGTCCCCGGCGAGGAAGACCGACGGCACGCCATAGCCGGCCGCGCAGAGCGCGTTGAAGGTGAACTCGGACGCCACCTCGCCATTCAGCAGGAGCCGCGAGATGCGCAGGTTGGAGGTGTGCGCGAGCGGATTGCCCTCCGTGCCGGCCTTGGAATGGTAGCCCGTATAGATCGCGGCGGCAAAGCCGGCATCGATGCCGAACATCATCTCGTCCGGATGGCCGGACCAGCCGCGCACGATGCGGGCATAATCGGGCAGACGGTCGAGGATGAGATTGCGGCCGCTGTCATGGGCATCCTTGATCACCACTTCCGTGGCGCCGGCGGCGCGCGCGCCCTCGCAGGCGGCGACCACCTCGCCCGTCATCAGCGCGCGGAACTCGGCCCAGTCCGGGTGGGTGCGCTCGGCCTCGTTCCAATGGGCGATGCCGGCCGTGCCTTCGATGTCGGCGGAGATGAAGACTTTCATGGGATGGGGCTCTCCTTCAGCCAGTCCGTGAGGGCGGGATAGATGCGGCCGCTGCGCGCCGGCGTGGCGGGGGCCGCGCAGAGCCCGTTCAGCACCGCCTCCTGTGTGGTCTCGGCGGCCGCGCGGAAGGCGATGTCGATATAGCTGTCGGACAGCCGCTGCTGCGTGGCGACGGGCGCAGGCGGATCGTGCTCGACCGGATCGGCCGTTGTGAAACAAAGGACGACGTCGCCGCTGCCATGGCCCCAGAAGGCGCCGAGCCGGGCAAGCCCCGCACCGCCGCGCCGGGCGACGCGCTGCAATTGCCGGTCGCCCAGCGGCAGGTCCGTCGCCATGACGACGATGACCGAACCGCGCTCAGGGCTTGCCGGCACCCGCGGGTCGGGCCGGCGGCCGTCCGGCAGGACGAGATCGCCCGCCGCGCCGAAATTGGCGAGCACCAGCGTGCCGAGCGTGAAGTCGCGCTTGCCGATGCGCATCAGCCGCGAGGCGGTGCCGATGCCGGCCTTGAAGCCGAAGGCGGTCATGCCGGATCCGGCACCGACCGCGCCCTGCTCGACCGGTCCCGGATGCGCGGCATCGAGGGCCGCCTCGGCATCCGCGGGCGTCACGCCGAGCGCCTGGATATCGTTGATGCTGCCGTCGTTGCACTCGAAGACCAGCGCATTGACCGTCGAGGTCTTCCGCCCGATCGCCGGATTGGCGGCGATGGCGCGGCGGATCAGGGCCTCGGTGCAGGCGGCGACGCCGAACGTGTTGGTGAGGAGGATGGGCGTCTCGATCGTGCCGAGCTCGGCCACCTGCATCAGCCCGGCCGACTTGCCGAAGCCGTTGACGACTTCGACCGCCGCCCGCGGCTTGACGCGGAAGAGATCGCCGGGATGCGGCACGATGGCCGTCACGCCGGTGAAGAGGCCTTCGCCGCGCAGCGAGCGATGGCCGACGGCAACCCCGGCAACATCGGTAATGGCATTGCCCGGCCCCGGCTCCAGCCGCCCCTCAGGGATCAGGCCCAGTTCACGCGCCGTCTTCATGTCCGCCCCTTCCGGCATTCCAATCCTTGAAAAGATGACCTTTTCCGAGCGAGCCGCCTCGCCGGAAATGCTCTGGATTCTTGCTTTTACCGCATTATCCGACACCGAAGCGACTTCGCTTCGGCTGGAAATGCTCTAGACCGAAACGCCGGCCGCTTCCAGATAGAGCGCCTGCAGCGCCCGCGTCCGAGGCCCGGGTTTTCCATCGCCGATCACCCGGTCGCCGATGCGCACGACGGGCGTGACCAGGCTGGAGGCGGAGGTCTGGAAGGCCTCTGCTGCGCCCTGCGCCTCCTCGGGCGTGAAGGCGCGCTCCTCGATGTGCAGGCCATCGGCGGCGCAGAGCCGCGCAAGGGCGCGCTGGGTACAGCCCGGCAGCGTGGCCTGCGAGGCGGCGCGGGTGAGGATGCGGCCGTCAGCGGTGATGAGGTGTGCGGTCGAGGAGGCCCCCTCCGTCACCAGCCCGCCCTCCACCAGCCAGACATCGTCGAAACCGCGGGCACGCGCCGCCTGCTTGGCCATCACCTGGCCAAGCAGCATGGCGGTCTTGATGTCGCGCCGCTGCCAGCGCGGATCGGAGGCAAGGTCGACCGCAATGCCGTTCTGCTGCGCCTTGGTGCCGGTGAGGGACTTGGCCTGCGTGAAGCCGACGAGCCGCGGCGCCAGCGTGGCGGGATAGAAGAAGTCGCGGTCCGCCTCGCCGCGCGAGACCTGCAGATAGACGGTGCCGTCCTGCAGGGCGTTGCGGGCGATCAGTTCCGTCTGGACGGCCACGATTTCCGGCCGGTCGAGCGCCAGGGGGATGTCCAGCTCCTTCAGCGAACGTTCGAGCCGGGCGAGATGCAGGTCGTTGTCGATCATCCGCCCGGCGATCACCGCCGTCACCTCGTAGACGGCATCGCCGAACAGGAAGCCGCGATCGAACAACCCGATCCTGGCTTCCTCCTCCGGCACGAATTGACCGTGGACGTAGACGATCCTGCCCATCTGTTCCCCTTGCTGCGCCTGTGGCTCCTCGCGCCGAACATTGGTGCGACTTGCCGCGGCTGACCAATTCAATTTGGGCAGAATCCTATGCAAAAAACGCCTGAGGCTTTGTTTTGCAATGATTTAGGTGTTGTCATCGCACCGGGCATAGCGGATCCCACGGGCCAGCCAGCAGCCGAGCGTCAGGTCGGTGATATGTCCGGCCGCATCGCGCTCGGCCACCAGCGTCCAGTCCCCCGGCGCCGGCGCGTCCATCGAGCGGCGCGTCACGACGATCCAGATGTCGGGCCCGGCCGGCTGGACGATCTCGGGCCGGCCCGTGCCGAGGAAACCCTCGGCCCAGAGATAGGTCCCGCCGTCGCGGCATTCGATGACGATATCCGCCTCCAGCTCGGCGGAGCGGTAGCGGCCCGCAAGGCGCTTATCGCCGGCCGCCGGCACCGGAGCGACCGGCGCCAGCCTCTCGGCGTAATTTTCCTGCGCGCGCTGCATCAGGAGGTCCTCGCCCGCGCGGGCAACCGTGACGGACGAGGAGGCAAGGCCGCCGTCCGCCGTCTGCGAAAGGCTCTCCGGCGACGTGCCGAAGCGCAGGGTCGCCGCGTCGAGGCCGGGCTCCAGCCGGGCGAGAAGACCGGTCTCGCGGCTCATCCACTGCCCGCCCCAGCGCTCGCCGAGCGGCTGCGGGGCGGGGTGCGGCAGGCCGAGCGCGGTGCGCAGCAGCCGGTGTGCCGCGCCATGCGCATCGCCGTGATGGTTGAACATCACCACGACCGAGAGCCGCGCTTCGGCCGAATAGGCCCGGTAGGCCCGGAAGCCGCGCAGGGCGCCGCTATGGCCAGTGAAGGCGACATCGCCGACGCGCGAATGCTGCAGGCCGAAACCATAGGCCGCGGCCGTACCGTCGCGGAAGGTCTGCGGCACCGCGATCTTCCGGTAGAGACTGTCCGGATCCCCGCGCGTGGCATCGATCCAGCGTTCATAGGCGATCATGTCGTCGAGCGAGGCGGAGATGCCGGCATCGCCCCGCCAGTAGATGCCGTTGTCCGCCGGAAGGTAGCCGGTGGCGTCGTTGCCCTCGTAGCCGACCACACCGTCTTCCGGCTGGCGGGTATCGGCGGTCAGCACCGCGCCGGCCATGCCGGCCGGCTCCCAGATGTGCCGCGCATAGAGCGCCTCCAGCGTTTCGGCGGAGAACGCCTCCAGAAGATCGGAGACGAGGCGGAAATTGCCGTTGCTGTAGGAATAGCGCGTGCCGGGCGCAAAGTGCCCGTTGCGCATGCGCATGAACACCGATGCCGCGTCGTCGCGCGAAAAGGCCTGCTCGGCCCTGGCGCCGTGCAGCACGGTCAGCGCCCAGTAGTCGCGCAGGCCCGACTGGTTGTTGCAGAGATCGCGCACGCGCGGCAGCGGGCCTTCGAAATTCGGCAGATGCGCGGCAAGCCGGCCATCGAGTGCTTCCGGCGCACCACAGGCGGCGAGCATGGCCGCGCAGGTGAACTGCTTGGAGACCGAGCAGATCGGCAGCCGCGTCCCCGCCGTCATGGCCCGACGCGTGTCGAGATCGGAGAAACCCCAGGCACGAAGGGCGACGACCTGCCCTTCGCTGACCACGCCGGCGACGCCGCCCGGCCCCGGAAACCGCAAGGCAAGCGCATCCATCTCCGCTTCGAGCCGCTTGTCGTCGATCATGCCCTGCCTGCCTTCCATCCTTGCCCCGCCCGGCGCTTGTCCTGCGGGGATTGCTGCGAATCTCACCGGCGGCCATTGTTGCCATCCGCGGCGGCTTCGCAACTCGGCAATCTTGCCGGCAGGGCATGCGCCGGTCAGTCGATGCCGTTGGCCCGCTGCATCTCGCGCACATAGGCGATGACGTTCCGGAGGTCGGCCCGCGTCATCGCCGGCTGGGCCGGCATGTCGCCGAACGTCCAGTGATGCGCCCGCACGCCGTTGACGACGGCCATCTCGAACGCGTGGTCGCCGTGGTGCGAGGGCTCGTAGATCTCGTGCACCAGCGGTGGCCCGGCCTCGGTTCCCGCGGCATTGGCGCCGTGGCAGGCGGCACAGACGGCGTTGAACGCCTTCTCCCCCATCTTCGCCGCCTCCGAGAGAGTGGCGGGAAGGGTGACCGTGACCATCACGCCTTTGCCGGCCGCTGCTTCGGTCGCCGGCGCCTCCCCGCCCCGGTGCGTCCAGGTGGCGGCGGCGGCAATACCCACTGCAACGATGGCGATGACGGCAATCTTCCCCTTGTTCATCCCGCCGGCCGAAGCCCGCTTTTCCGGTGCGCCGGGCGCATTTTTCGAATGTCCGCGCTGTTGATCGTTTCGTGTCATGGTTCCTGTCCTGATAGGAAGCCGGTCGCGGCGGTCGCCGCCCGGCAAAGAGCTGTTTTCTGACGGGCAGGCCGAGCGGCCACCGTGGCGGCCGCGCCCGCAATGCACGCCGCCTTCACGCCTCGACCCGGAACTCGGTCATCATGCCGGTCGCAAGGTGCGGCATGTGGTGGCAATGCAGCATCCAGCGCGCGGTCTCCCCCGCATCCAGCGCCACCGTGACCATCGACATCGGCGGCACGTAGACCGTGTCGCGCCGCGCGCCGGCAAAGCGGCGGGCATTGATCCCGACCACCTGGAAGGCATGGCCGTGCAGGTGCATCGGATGGCCCATCATCGACATGTTGTGGAAGGCGAGTTCCACCCGCTCGCCGCTTTTTGCGGCGATGGGGCGATGCTGGCCCCAGACCGCCCCGTCGATGGTCCAGGCATAGGGCCGCATCGCACCGCCCAGCATGATCATGTGGCGGCGCTCGACCGGCCTTTCGGGCAGGGCGTCGATGCCGACAAGGCTCGCCTCCTGCGCAAGGTCGGTATCGAAGGCCGGCGCCACCCTTTCGGCGAGGGCGTCGATGATGCCGATCGTCGCGCCGGGCGTGGCAAGGACGATGCCGGTCCGCTCGCGCGCGCCCTCGCGAAGGGCGAGCACCGGCCATGCACTGCCCTCGTTCGGCAGGTCGATCTCGATGTCGAGGCGCTGCCCCATGGCGACCCCGAAACGGGAACCCGCAAGCGGGCGCACCGGGTGACCGTCCACCGCGACGAGCTGCCCTTCCACCGTGCCGGTGTCGATCCAGAAGACCGTTGCGGCGGCGGCATTGATGACACGCAGCCGAACCCGCCCACCGCGCTCGACCGATACGACCTCGGGATCGGAAAGCGTGCGGTCGTTGGCGAGATAGGCATCCCAGTCGTAGTCGTTGAGGTCCATGGCCATGCCGCCCATGGTGCCCATGTCCATCGGCATCGCCATCGATCCCGCGGTTCCGGCACCGCCATGCATGCCGCCGTGGCCCATGCCCTGCATCGCGCCGGAGGCCGCGGTGCCGTGTCCGCCGGTGATCTCCGCCAGCACCTCTTCCGGCGCCTTGAAGGAGAAATCGTGCAGGAAGAGCACCACCTCCTGCCGGTCGGCGGCGACGTCCTCCGGCCGGCGCACGATCAGCGGGGCGGCAAGCAACTGCATTTCCTGGATGGGAACGTGGCTGTGCATCCAGTGCGTGCCGGCAAGCGGGGCGAAATCGAAGCTGCGCGTCTCGCCGGGCGCAAGCAGCGGCTGCGGCATGTCGGGCACGCCGTCCTGCGCGTTCGGCGGGATCTGGCCGTGCCAGTGCACGATGGTCGGGACGGGCAGGTCGTTGTCGAGGTCGACCCGGAAGCGCTGGCCGGGATCGAGGACAAGGCCTTGCCCGCCGGGACCGGCAAGGCCGAAGACGGTGGCGGCGCGGCCGTCGATATCGAGCGTGCGGCGCGTGGCGGCAAGCCGCAGCGGCGCGGCCGCCTGGCCGAAGGCACGGATGGGGAACTGGGTTGCAGCGAGCGTCGCTGCGCCGGCGGCCAGGAAACCGCGTCGGGAAAAGCATGTCATGGCATCACCTCGGGACGGACGTCCCGCTCAAAAACCTGGGAAATACGGCAGGCGCGGCCTGCCGCGGCTTCAGAGGCGGTGCGCTATGGGAGGTCGGTCGTTAAGGGCCGGCGGTGTCGAGACAAGGGCCGCGTCGGGATGGCGGCGATAGGTTTCACGCGGCATGGCAAGGCCTGCCGACATCCGCCCGGCCGGCAGGAACACGCCGACGCCCATGCAGACGAGATCGCACAGGCCGGGATCCATCTTGCAGGTCCTGTCGTCGGCACAGGACGCCTTTGTCATGGCGCCATGGTCCATCGGCTGCATGCGGCTGGCCAGTTCCGTCGAGACGATCATGCCGGTCTCGTGCGCCGAGGCCGTGAAGGACACGACCGCGAACAGACACGCCGAAACGATGAGCACCAGATACCGCAGCATGACGCGAAAATAGGTGCCCGGCCCGGCTTTGTCCATCGGCGAGGCCGCGGGCAAAGTGCCGCGCCGCATCCGATCCGTCGACAGGCACTGCGGCGGCCCGGCCACGGCGATGGATTTAAGGGCAAAAGGCCTTTAATTCTCGCAGGCGACGGCCCGCGGCCGTGCTTTCCGACGACCGGACCTTGCCGCTCGTCCGGATCGAGAACGAACCTATGAGGCCAGGGGCAGGGAGTGCGCAGATGCTCGTCGGAATTACGATCTTGCTTGTTTTCCAGTTGATCGGCGAAGTGACCGCCTATTTTCTCGGCGGCTTCGTGCCGGGGCCGGTCATCGGCATGGCGATGATCGCCGTGGTCCTCACGCTGACCGGCGGCAAGCCGGTGCTCGAACCCGCCCACCGGCAGACGCTCGACACCTCCAGGACGATCCTCGCCAATCTCGGCATCCTCTTCGTGCCGGCCGGGGTCGGCATCATCCAGCACCTCGACCTCATCCGCGACCGCGGCCTGGCGCTGCTCGCCATCGTGCTGCTCTCGACCGTCATCACGCTCGCCGTTACCGTCTGGATCTTCATCCTGGTGAAGCGGCTTTCCGGAGGCTATGCGAATGACTGACGGGCTCTGGGTCTATCTCGCCACCTCGCCCCTGCTCTGGCTCGCCGCCACGCTGGTCGTCTGGCTGGCCGCCACCGGCCTTGCCGGGCTCAGCCCGGGAAACCCTTTGCTCAACCCGATCCTCTTCTCCATCGCCGCGATCGCGACGGTGCTCTGCGTCACCGGGATCGACTACGCCGCCTATTTCGAGGGCGCCCAGTTCATCCACTTCCTGCTGGGCCCGGCGACCGTGGCGCTCGGCATCCCGCTCTACGAGAAACTGTCGCTGGTGAAGAGCAACCTCCTGCCGCTGCTTGCCGCCCTCTTCGTCGGCAGCCTCACGGCGGTCGGCTCGACGGTGTTCTTCAGCCGGCTGTTCGGCTTCACGCCCGAGGTCGTCGCCTCGCTCGCCCCGAAATCCACGACTGCGGCGGTCGCCATGGCCATTTCGTCGGGCCTTGCGGGGGACCCGGCCCTCACCGCGGCCGTCGTCGTCCTCACCGGCATCTGCGGCGCGATCGTCGTGACGCCGATGATGAACGCCATGCGCATCAAGGACTACAGCGCCCGCGGCTTTGCCGTCGGCCTCGCCTCGCACGGCATCGGCACGGCGCGCGCCTATTCCGTGGATCCGGTCGCAGGCCTGTTTTCGGGGATCGCGATGGGGTTGAACGCGGTGCTCACGTCGCTCATCGTCCATCTCTTCCTGTGATCGCTCACGCGATGGCGATGATTTCGAGTTCCTGCGCGCCGACGGTCACGAGGTCACCGACGGCCTTGCCCATGAGGATACGGGCCACCGGCGCCACATAGGAGATCGAGCCGGCCTTGGGGTCGGCCTCGTCCTCGCCGACGATGCGATAGGTCTGCACCCGTCCGTCGTCGCGGCTGAAGGTAACCGTGCTGCCGAAGGAAACGACATCGTTGGAGGTCGGGGCGGCAACAAGCTCGGCGGTGCGGACCCGCTCGGCGAGATAGCGCAGGTCCCGCCCCGGACCGGCCGCCTGCCGCCGGCGCTCGTTGACGTCCTCGATGGCGTTCGCCGCCGCATAGGCCTCGCGGGCCTCCTGGAGTTGCGCCTCCAGCGCCTTCAGCCCGGCCTCCGTCACGAGATTGGGGTGCGGGGAAATCGCCCGTTCGGGCAGCAGGGTTTCCGCTGCCGTCTCGGCGCTTTCTTCCTTCATGAAGGCAACGCTCACACTCGAACTCCATCCTGGCGCGGTGGGCTCGCAAGCCCAGGCGCGCGTCAATTCCTGTTTGCGGGAAGAGGGCTTTCACCCCGGTCCTGCCGCGGGAGCGGTCATGCCTGCCGACCGCCCATGGCTCGGCGGCCTCGCGCACTGGAATCTACCCATCACCCGGGGACGGGTCAATTCCTCAAGGGGCAAGCCCTGCCCGGGGAGGCCATGCGCGAGAGGATCAGGGATGCGCCGAATGCGTCGTCGGATGCGCAATGGCGGATTCGGCGGCCGATATCGCCGGAGGCGACGGTATGAGCATGCGCGCCTTCGCCGCGCTGTCCACCCCCACAATCTCCACGCGGTTGCGGCCGTTCGACTTGGCACGGTAAAGTGCACTGTCAGCCCGGCGCAGGATGTCGTCGTAGCCTGCATCACCCGCGTGCAGGGAGGCGAGGCCGGCCGAGATGGTGATGCCGATCCTGCCGCCGTCGACGATGAAATCGCTTTGCTCCACCGCCGCGCGCATCCGTTCGGCAATGGCGAAGGCGTCCACCATGGCGAGATGGGGGAACAGCACGACGAACTCCTCGCCACCCGTGCGGGCGATCATGTCGGTCGGGCGGATTTCGCCGCGCAGCCGCTTGGCGACGTGGACGAGCGCCCGGTCGCCGGCATCGTGACCGTAGGTGTCGTTGATCGCCTTGAACTTGTCGATGTCGAAGACGGCGACGGCAAGGTCGCTGTTGTCGGCCCTTGCGGCAAGGAAGGCCGTGGCGCCGAGGCCGGCGAGGCTGCGCCGGTTGGGAAGGCCCGTCAGGTAGTCCGTCGCCGCCGCCCGTTCGAGGCCCCGCCGCAGCCGGTCGGAACACATCAGGAGGAACGCCGTCGTGCCCATGACGGGCAGCAGCGGCATCAGCATGGCGGACACGACATTCAGCCAGTTCCCGCCCGTCTCGACGGCGAAATCATCGGGGATGTCCGTGCCCAGATAGAGCACACCACGAACGGCCGAGTAGAGGGAAACGAAAAGGAACATGGCACCGAGGATCGTACGGGCCAGCGAGGCGTCACCGCGCCGCCTGTCCATGAGCACCCGCACGCACATCAGCATCAGCAAGGTCCACGCGATGGAAACGGCCACGATGCGAACGCGGAAATCCGGCGTGACGGACGAAAACCACAGCACGCAGAGCGTCGCGACCGTCGCGGGGAGGAAATGCCAGGCCCGGACCTCCAGCCGGTGGAACATGCAGATCGCGACATAATAGGCCGTCAGGCCGAAAGCGAAGCCCGCATTGGCGATGGACAGCATGATCGGACGGGGCAGCGGCTGGCCGAAGGCGAAGACGATGCATCCAAGAGCGATGAGCAGCGTTCCAAGGCACCATTGGCTGGCAGACCCGCGCAGCCTTGCCGGCAGGTCGCGATGGATGACGGCCAGGATTGCGCCATTGGCCAGCACCATCACCGATACCGTCGTGAATATGGTTTTCGCATCCATCATGAACGCGCTTCCTCCAATCCGGAGATCATTGACCGTCGTCGCAGCAGGCGGCGCGGACGTTCGGCACACGAGCACCGCACATCGCGCGCACCCTATCCGCGAGGCCCTAAGAGCGCGTTTCGAGACGAGACCAACAGACCGTTAAGATGGCACCTCCATTTTACGGCAACTGCCTGTCGCGGATGGATCGTCACGCCTCGGCATGCGCGTCCCGCGCCCGGTGGTGGCTCGCCCGGAACAGGGTGCGGGTATAGTCGTGGCACATGTCGCCGGCGCGAAGCTGCGCACGCGTCAGCGTTTCCACCGCCCGGGCATTCTGCATCACCATCAGCCGGTCGCACATGTAGGAGATGACCGCGAGGTCATGGCTGACGATGACGAAGGTCAGCTTCAGCTCCTGGCGCAACCGGTTGAGCAGGTTGAGGATTTCGGCCTGCACCGAAACATCGAGCGCCGAGGTCGGCTCGTCGAGCAGCAGCACCCTGGGGGCGAGCGACAGGGCGCGGGCGATCGCCACGCGCTGGCGCTGGCCGCCGGAAAGCTCGTGCGGAAAGCGGAAGCGATGCGCCGCCGTCAGCCCGATCATCTCCAGGAGCTCGACCGTTCGGGCATCCACGTCGGGCATGCGGTTGATCAGCATCGGCTCGGCGATGGCCTGGCCGATCGTGTAGCGCGGATGCAGCGACGCATAGGGATCCTGGAACACCATCTGCGCCACGCGCACGAGGTCCTTCCGCCGCCCCTGGCGCAGGTCGATGCCGGCGATGCGGATATCGCCGGTCCACTGGCGGTTGAGCCCCATGACGGTGCGCAGCACCGTCGACTTGCCCGAACCGCTTTCCCCGACCAGCCCGAAGCTCTCGCCGCTCTCCACGGCAAGGCTGACATCCTGCACGGCGACGGCGTTGCCGAAACGGACGCCGAGATTGTCGATGCGGATCATGGGCGGGCCTCTCCCCAGCTTGCCTCGCGCGCAAGGGTCGGCAGCGGCGTCAGCGGTCCGTCGATGGCGGGCAGGCAGGCGAGCAGGCCCCGCGTATAGGGATGCACCGCCTCGTGCATGCGCCGCGCATCCAGCGTCTCGACGATCCGGCCGGCATACATGACCAGCACCCGGTCGCAGAAGCGCGAGACGAGGTTGAGGTCGTGGCTGATGAAGACGAGGCCCATGCCGCGGCGCTTGACCAGTTCGTCCATGATCTCCAGCACCTGCGCCTGCACGGTGACGTCGAGGGCGGAGGTGGGTTCGTCGGCGATCAGCAGTTCCGGCTCGCGCACCACCATCATGGCGATCATCACCCGCTGGCCCATGCCGCCGGAGAGCTCGTGCGGATAGAGATCGTAGACGCGCTCCGGCCCGCGGATATGCACCGCCTCCAGCACGTCTAACACTTTCCGGCGCACCTTCGCGCGCGGCAGCGAGCGATCGCCGAGCCGGATCGCCTCGGCGATCTGCGCGCCGACGCGCATGACGGGGTTGAGCGAGAATTTCGGGTCCTGCAGGATCATGCCCATACGGTTGCCGCGCAGTTGCCGGCGCAGGCGGGGAGATGCCGCCAGGAGGTCGATGCCGGCGAAGGACATGGCGTCGGCGGTGACATCGGCATGGCCCGGCAGCACGCCCATCAGCGCGCGGCTGGAAAGGCTCTTGCCCGAGCCGCTTTCGCCGACGATGCCGAGCTTTTCCCGGCCGACCTCGAAGGAGACACCCTTGACCGCCTCGATCGTCGCGCCGCCCTCGCCGGCAAAGGCGATGCGCAGGTTCTTCACGGTGACGAGCGGGTCGCTCATGCGCGCCTCCTCAGATGCGGGTCGAGCAGGTCGCGCATGGCGTCGCCCAGAAGATTGAAGCCGAGGCTGACGATGAAGATCGCAAGGCCGGGCATGGTCGCCACCCACCACTGGTCGAAGATGAACTTGCGGCCGGTCGAGATCATCGCGCCCCATTCCGGCAGCGGCGGCTGGGCGCCGAGGCCGATGAAACCGAGGCCGGCAGCCGTCAGGATGATGCCGGCCATGTCGAGCGTCATGCGCACGATCACCGAGGACAGGCACATGGGCATGATATGGCGGAAGACGATGCGGAATTCCGAGCCGCCGGCAAGGCGAACGGCATTGACATAGTCGCTGTCGCGCACGATCAGCGCCTCGGCACGCGCCAGCCGCGCATAGGGCGGCCAGGCGGTGAGCGTGATCGCCAGCGCCGCATTGACGATGCCCGGCCCGAGCGCGGCGACGAAGGCGAGCGCCAGCAGGAGCTTCGGGACCGCCAGGAAGACATCGGTGATGCGCATGAAGACCGCATCGACCCAGCCGCCCGCCGTTCCCGCCACCGCGCCGACGACGAGGCCGATCGGCGCCGACGTCGCCACGACCAGCCCGACGATGAGCAGGGTCAGCCGGGCGCCGTGGAGGATGCGGGAGAAGATGTCGCGGCCGAGTTCGTCCGTGCCGAGCCAGTTCTGCGCGCCCGGCGGCGAGAGGCGGCGCACGAGATCGGGAAGATAGGGATCGTGCGGCGCCAGCAGCGGGGCGAGGATCGCGCACGCCAGCAGCACGCCCAGGATGGCAAGGCCGATCATGCCGAGCGGGTTGCGGGCAAAGCGGCGGGCGAACCTGCCGAACTCGCCGAGGCGCGCGCGCCGGAGCTGGCGGCGGCTTTCGGCATGGGTGAGGTTGGCGACGGTCATGGCGGCCTCCTACCGGCGGCGAAGGTTGGAGCGCGGATCGAGCATCTGGTAGACGACGTCCGAGACCATGTTGAGCAGGATGAACACGGCGCCGACCAGCACCGTGCCGCCGAGCACGGCATTGATGTCGGCCCGGAAGAGCGAGGAGGCGATGTAGTTGCCGATGCCCGGCCAGGCGAAGACCGTCTCGACGAGCACCGAGCCTTCCAGCAGGCCGCCATAGGACAGCGCGATGACCGTGACGAGGGGGATCGCGGCATTGCGCAGGGCATGCAGCATCACCGCCCGGTACTCCGTCGCCCCCTTGAGGCGGGCCGTCAGCACATATTCGCGCGAGAGCTGGTCGAGCATCATGGAGCGCGTCATGCGCGAGATATAGGCAAGGCTGTAATAGCCGAGCAGCGCGGCCGGCAGCACGATATGGCTGAGGGCGTTGCCGAACACCTCCCCTTCGCCGGCGATCAGGGAATCGATCAGCAGCGCCCCCGTCACCGGCGTGACGATGCCCTGGAAGAAGACGTCGATCTGGCCCGGGCCGGAGACCCAGTCGAGCCGGGAATAGAAGATGAAAAGGCCGACCAGACCGAGCCAGAAGATCGGCACGGAATAACCGATAAGACCGATGAAGCGGATGAGATAGTCCGGCCAGCGGCCATGCCAGTAGGCGGCCGCGACACCGGCCGGCACGCCGACCAGCGTGCCGATCAGGAGGCCGAGCGTCGCCAGTTCCAGCGTGGCGGGAAAGAAGCCGGCAAGGTCCGACAGAACCGGCCGGTTGGTGACGAAGGAGGTGCCGAAATCGCCCTGCACCAGCTTGCCGGCATAGAGCAGGAACTGCTGCCAGAGCGGCTTGTCCAGTCCCATTTCGAGGAAGACGCGCTGATAGACCTCCTCGCTCGCCTTCTGCCCCACCACAGAGAGCACCGGATCGATCGGCACCAGGCGGCCGATGCAGAAAGTGAGCGCGACGAGGCCGAGGAGCGTGATGCCCACGGTCAGGAACAGGGTGACGATCCGCCCGGTAAAGCCGAGGACCCTCTGGAAAAGAACTGCCGGCACGAACCCCTCCGGTTTGCTTGCCCTGGACCTGCCTTCGGCCGCGACCGGACCGAAGCCCCGTCGCGGCCGAAACCTGGACCTTACGCCTACTTGCTGACGTTCCAGTAGCGGTCGTCGGAGAAGGTCTGGCCGAGGACCAGGCCCTTGACGGAACTCTTCACCCCGACCTTGCGCACCTGCTGGAACATGTAGAGGAAGGGCGAGATATCGGTATGGGTCTTCTGCAGGGCCTCGTACATCGCCCGGCGCTTGTCCGTGTCCTGCTCGCGCACCGCGGCCATCGCGTCCTGCGACAGTTTTCCGGCATCCCAGCCGAAGCGGTCGGCAAGCCCGGTGGACCCGTCCGGCGCGTCCTTCTGGTTGACGGCGAAGGCCTTGCCGTTGGAATGCGGATCCGGATAATCCGGCCCCCACAGGCCGAACCAGATGTCGAGGCTCGCCGAACGGTAGCGCTCCAGCCATTGCTGGCCGTCGACCACTTCCAGGTTCAGCTTGACGCCGGCCTGCGCCATGGTCGCCTGGATGGCCTGGGCGAAATCCGTATAGGGCGGCGTGTTCCAGACGACGGAATCCAGCGTGAATTCGCCGGAGACGCCGGCCTCGCCGAGCAGCGCCCTGGCCTTCTCGATGTCGAGCTTGTAGGGCTTGTAGTCGATCGCCCCGAGGAAGCCCTTTGGCACCAGCGTCTGGTGCACCTCCATCGTGCCGCGCGAGATCGTATCGGCGATGCCCTGGTAGTCGACGAGATATTTCAGCGCCTCGACGACCTTCGGCCTGGCGAGGTACTCGTGCCGCACGTTGAGGCCCATATAATAGATGGTGCCCGAAACGCCCTCGACGAAGCCGACATCCGGATTGCCTTCCAGCGCCCCGAAATCGTCCGGGCCGAGCTTGTTGGCGATGTCGATGTCACCCTTTTCCAGCAGCAGGCGCTGGGCAGCGCTTTCGGGGATGTGCTGGAGGAAGATGCGCTCCAGGCCGCCGCTCTCGCCGGTATAGTTGGGGTTGCGGGTCAGCATGATCGACTGTTTGGACTCCCAGCGCGTCAGTACATAGGGGCCGGAGCCGGCGGAATTCTCCGCCTTCAGCCAGGCATTGCCGAAGTCGCCATTCACCTCGTGCGCCTGCACCAGCTTGGAATCGACGATGCCGCCGACATAGGAGGAGAGGCAGTAGTAGAGGAAGGACGGCGCATAGGTGTCGCCGATTTCGATGACCAGCGTCATGTCGTCGGCCGCCCTGATGCGCTCCTCGACGTTTTCCGGCGAGAAGCCGAACTGGGTTAGAATGAACGCCGAGCGTGACTTCATCGCGACGACGCGGCGCAGCGAATATTCCGCGTCCTTCGCCGTCACCGGATTGCCGGAGGCGAATTTCAGCCCCGGGCGCATCTTGAACGTATAGGTCTTGCCGTCCTCGGAGGCCGTCCAGGTCTCGGCAAGCACGCCGATGATCTTGCTGGAATCGTCGGGCGTCACGCTCACCAGCGGCTGGTAGATCTGGTTCGCCGCCAGCACGCCGCCCACTTCCGAGACCTCGCCCGGATCCAGCGTGATGATATCATCGATGGCGTCGGCCACGACGAGCGTGTTCTTCGGCGTTTCGGCAAGAACGCTGGTCGATGCCAGCGCCAGCGCGATCATCGCCCCGCCTATCAGTCTTTCTACGCGCATGTTTCCTCCTCCGGCCGGGCAGGATCTCCTGCTGCCGGCCGCTCCCGCGTTGCCGTTCGTGAAATGCCTCCCGCCCCATGATCCGGTCCGCGCGCCTCGGGCACGGAACCGGCAGGGCGGCCCCAGATCGAGCGACCTCCACCGCGCCCTTCCAGAACTTTAGCTATACTAAAGTTCTGGAAGGGCGCTTGTCAATCGGTTTTGCAGGCGCTTCCGACAAACGATCGAAAGCACCCGCCGTCAGCGTTCCGGAATGATGCGCGTCGTGCCGACCCAGAGCTCCCGCGCCTCGACGGTGCCGACATTGCGCGCCCGGTGCGGCAGGGACGAGGGAAAATGCAGCGTGTCGCCCGCCTTCAGCAGATAGTCCCGGCCGCCGACCTCGTAGAGCATCTCGCCCTCGATGAGATAAAGGAAGTCCTCGCCCTCGTGGCGCGTCAGTTCCGAGACATAACCGGGCGGCATGTGGGTGATACAGCTATTCAGCCGGGCATCGGGAAAGCCGCGCTGCAGGATCTGGTAGACCCGCTCCTCGGCGTCGATGCTGCAGCCGCGCCGCTCGCTGGCCCTGGAGACCATGGAATGGGCGGGCTGGGGACCTTGCGGCAGGAAGGCCTCCACGCTGATGCCGAGCGTGTTGGCGACATTGTAGAGCGAGATCAGCGAGGGCGTGGAGAGTCCGCGCTCGATCTGGCTGATGAAGCCTTCGCTGAGCCCGGCCTCCTGCGCCACCTCCTTCATCGTCTTGCCGATCGCCTTGCGCCGCTGGCGCAGCGCGCGCCCGAGCGAGGTCGCGGAGGGCGGTTGGGTCGGGGAACCGGCGCCCGCCACCCGCGCCTCCCGTTCATCGAAACTCATGCCGTCTTTCCGCGCTGTGCTGCCTGACCGGGACACTTTAGTATTGCTAAAGTTAATTGTGCAAGCGGGAAAATGACGAAGAAGGTGACCGGAGGGGCGCAGGCCCTCAGGGTGCTTCGAACTTCACCATCGTGCCGCCGCCGGTCGCCTGGTCGGTCGGGAAGACCTCGACGCGGGCGACATCGACATGGGCGGGCAGCGCGATCACGTCGTGGACGATCTGCGCGATGTTTTCCGGCTGGATGGGGCGGTAGCCGTCATAGAGCACGGCCTTCGCCTGATCGCCGGGAAGGGAGGTGCGGTAGAGCGCCGTCTGGACGCGGCCGGGCACGATCTCGCTCACCCGCACGCCGGTGCCGAGGAGGTCGCAGCGCAGGTTGTCGCAAAACAGGCTGAGACCCGCCTTCGAGGCACCATAGGCGCCCATGTTCGGATAGGGCGCCTGGCCGCCGCTCGAGCCGACATAGAGGAGATGGCCGCGCTTGCGCGCCACCATGCCGGGCAGGAAGACCCGCGTCAGGTGCATCGGCGCCTTGAGATTGACGTCGATCATCGCGTCGATCTCGGCGGGGTCTATGTCCTGGAAGGCCGCGCGGGTCGACAGGATGCCGGCATTGTTGACGAGGATGTCGACCGCGACGCCCGCCAGCGCCTCGGCGATGCGCGCCGTATCGCGCACGTCCGCCTCGACGGGGATCGCCCCGCAGCGTTCCGCCAACCCGGCAAGCGCCGCCGCGTTGCGGCCGACGGCGTAGACCGCCAGTCCCCGCCCCCGCAGCATCGGCACGATGGCCTCGCCGATGCCGCTGGTCGCCCCCGTGACGACGGCGACGCGGTTTGCGTCAGACATAGATGTAGCCCCCGCTGACCACGACATTCTCGCCCGTCGCATAGGTGTTGCGACTGGAAGCCATCATGACGATCCACTCGGCCATTTCCACCGGCTCAGCCGCGCGGCCGAGCGCGCTTGCCCTGGCAAGCTCCGGCAGGAAGCCGAGTTCCCTGGCACGGTCGGTGGCAAAGCCGGCCGGCGCGACGGAGTTCACGAGGATCTGGTCCTTGGCGCATTCCTGGGCGAAGGACTTGGTGAGGCTGACGACCGCGGCCTTGGTGGCGGCATAGTGGGCGTTCTGCGGATGCGCCTTGAAGGCATCGACCGAGGTGACGTTGACGATGCGGCCGGTCACCGCCGGCAGGGTCACGAAACGGCGCATGTGGCGCACCGCCGCGACCATCATGTGATAGGTGCCCTTGATGTTGATGGCGTTCTCCAGGTCCCAGTCCTCGTCCGTGATGTCGAGGATCGGCTTGCGCGGATAGATGGCGGCGCTGTTGACCAGCGCATGGACGCGGCCGAGCTTTTCCGCAACCGTCGCGAACCCGCCATGGGCCGTCTCGGCCCGGGAAATGTCGGCAACGGCGGTCGCCACCTCGGCGCCCATCGCCGAAAGCGCCGCCGCAGAGGAGGCGAGCAGCGCTCCGTTGCGGTCGATAAGGCCGATCTTCGCAGCGCCCCGTTCCACCATCAGCCGGGCCGTGACGAGACCGAGCCCCGAAGCGCCGCCGACGATGACAACAGACTGGTCCTGCATGCTCCATCTCCTCCGCGATTTTCGCGGCAACACCATATTGGTATGTTATCACTTATATGCTAACTTTGCCGAAAAGCAAGCTGCCCCCCCGAAGGCCGCCCGCTGGCGTCCTTCCTCTGGAGAAGCCGGCTGTGTATGATATGTGATAAATGAAAACCCGGGAAAGGCTGGATCGGCATGTCGATCATCACGCAGCGCGGCAACCTCGCGGAGATCGTCGTCGCCAGGCTCGCCGAGCGGATCGACTCGGGCCTCTATCCACCCGGTGAGAAGATCCCGTCGAGTGCCCAGCTATGCGAGGAATTCGGCGTCTCACGCACCGTCATCCGCGAGGCGCTGGCCTCGCTCAAGGTGGCCGGCCGCGTCATCGCACGGCAGGGCGCGGGCGTCTATGTCACGGAGAAGGATGCGCGGGCGCTGAACTTCGAGATCAGCCGCATCGACGACATCCGCTCGGCCATGCAGATCCTCGAACTGCGGCTCGGCGTCGAAATGCAGGCGGTGGCACTGGCCGCCCAGCGCCGCACCCCGGAAGCCCTCGCCGAGATCGCCCGCGCCTTCGACCATATCGAGACGCTCGACACGAACAATGCCGAGATCGAGGCGCGCGCCGATTTCGAGTTCCACCTCGCCATTGCCAAGGCGACGCGCAACCCGCATTTCCCGCGCTTCCTCGAAGCCGTGATGGGCGAGATCAATCTCGACCTGGTTCTCAAGCACCGCCAGTCCGGCCCCGCCTCGAAGGCCTATCTGAAGAAGATCAACCGCGAGCACGCCGCCATCCTCGCCGCCATCACCCAGGGCGACCCGAAGGCCGCCAAGCAGGCGCTGGCCGCCCATCTGGAGGAAAGCCTCGACCGCTACCGCGCCCTCCTGGACGAGCCGGCGGGCAGCGAAGGGGACGATTGAGGGTCCGGCGCGCGCATCGTCAGATGACGGCGTCCTCAAGGAAGGGTCGGTTTGCGACAACACGCTCGTAGCCGAAGGGCGAGAGGTCGAGCGTGCGGAAGCCGCCATAGGTGATCAGTTCGCAAAGCCCGCGCCCCATGGCCGGCGACTGCTGCAGGCCGTGGCCGGAAAAGCCGTTGGCGAAGAGGAAATTCCTCACCTCGGCATGCGGGCCGAGGATGACGTTGTGGTCGAGCGTGCAGTAGTCATAGTGTCCCGCCCAGCTATTGACGACCTTGACCGCCTCGAAGGCCGGCACGCGGTTTGCCAGCGTCGGCCAGATCTCCGTCTCGAATTCGTCGTGCATGACGGCAAAATCGGCCGGATCGACCTCCGGATCATGCCTGGGAGCGGTGCCCATCAGGTAGAATTTGCCTTCCGGGCGGAAGAAGACGCCGGTCGGGTCGATGGTGAGGCCGACGCCGGGGCCGAGCGGCGTGCGGCAATCGACGACGAAGATCGAACGGCGACGCGGCTCGACGGGAATGTCGAGGCCCGCCATGCGCGCCATGACCTTGCTGTTGGTGCCCGACGTGTTGACCAGCATGCCGCAGGCGATCACCTGTCCGCCCCTGGTCGTCACCGAGACGATGCGGTCGCCTTCGCGATTGATCGCGACGACCTCATCCTCGATATATTCGACGCCGAGCGAACGCGCCTTCTTGCGGAAACCCTGCAGGAGACCGACGCTGTCGAACCAGCCCTCGCCGCGCTCGCCCTTGCTGCCGAGGGTGAGACCTTCCGTGTTCAGCCAGGCAAAGCGCTTGCCCAAACCGTCCGGGTCGAGCAGCGAGACATCCGCGCCGCAGGCGACCTGCGTTTCGTGGTTGCGGCGAAGCACGTCCGCGCCCCGCTCGTCGCCCGCCAGGAAGAGATAGCCGTTCTCGTGGAAGCCGATCTCCGGCGTGTCGGCGTCGACCGCTACATTCTCCTTGAAATTGCGGATGAATTCCGTTCCGAACTGCGAGATCTTCACATTGATCGCGTTGGAGAACTGGTGGCGGATCGAGCTGGAGGAGAGCGCGGTCGCCGATCGCTGGTAGGTCCAGTCCTTCTCGATCACCAGCACGGTCCCGGTGAAATCCGGATTGGTCGCCAGGAAATAGGCCGTCGCGCTGCCGACCACCGCGCCGCCGACGATGACCACATCATAGGATGTCCGCGAAGCCTGCATCATTTGTCCTCGAAATGGCCGGCCGCGCAGAAGCTGCCGCCCTGGTAGCGCACCGCCGGATCGTTCGGGTCACCCTGCCTGGTCGCGGCGAAAACCTTGTCCGCGTAGTCGTCGGCGCTGTCTTGCGGCCTGTAGCCGAGCGAGGCTGCCGTGTGGTTGTCCCAGAAGGCGCGGCTGTTGTTCGACATGCCATAGGCGACCATGAAGCCGACGCGCTCCGCCGACAGGCATTTTTCGACGAGTTGGCGGCAATCGCGGTAGGAGAGCCAGGTGATGAGATGGCGCCGGTCGGTCGGCTCCGGGAAGCAGGAGCCGATGCGGATGCTGACGCTCTCGATGTCGAACTTGTCGAAATAGTAGCGGCCGAGATTTTCGACAAAGGTCTTCGAAACGCCGTAGAGGCTGTCCGGCCGCGTTGGCACGTTGCCGTCGATCGTTTCCGTACGCTCGTAATAGCCGATGGCATGCACGGAGCTGGCATAGACAATGCGCTTGACACCATGGCGGCGTGCGGCTTCGTAGATGTGGTAACCGCCTGAAATGTTGCTGTCGAGGATCGTCTTCCATTCGGCCTCGAGCGGCTGGCCGCCGAGATGCACGATGGCATCGCAGCCGTTCACCGCCGCGCAGACCGCATCGAAATCGGCAAGATCGAGCGTGAAGTCCTCCTCGTGGGAGGCGAGGTTTTCGCAGGGCCGGCGGTCGGAAAGCCGCACGACCTTGCCGAGCCGCGTGCCCGACTGGCGCAGCGCCGTGCCGACGCTCCCGGCCGCCCCCGTCAACAGAACCCTTTGAAAATGCGACATGGTCTTTCCTTCAGCAAAACCGGCCGATCCACAGGCGATGCGCCCGATGGCCGGCATGAGCGTATCATACGAGGGAGGGGGTGCTTGCAGCCCGCCACCGGACTTCCGCGATTGTCTACGGGACGCATCGTCTCATGCTTTCCCTTCCGCCTTGCCGTAGAGCGCGGCCTGCTCGCCGGTGATATAGCCGTGCCGGACGTCATGGGCGACGGCATCGGCAGGGCGTCTGGACGGATCGCCATAGCCGCCGCCACCCGGCAGCGAGAGCACGAGGCGGCGCCCCTCCGGCACGAATTGCAGGCCCTTGCCCTTCAGCACCGTGCCGTCGTCCAGCGCGACGCCGCCGGGCGCGCCGTCAAGGCCGCCGTCACGACCACGGGCGGGATGGCCGAGACGATCGAACATGGCGGAGAAGCGGAAGGAGAAGCCTTCGGCCGCCTCGATCTCGATCATCTGGCCGAGGCCGCCGCGCTGCGCACCGGCACCGCCGGACCCCTCGCGCAGTTCTTTGCGCCAGACGATGACCGGGCCGACATTTTCCGTCGCCTCGATCGGCATCGTGTGCACGCCGCTCGGGAAGGCCGTGGCATTGAGGCCGTCGAGACTGGCGCGCGCGCCCGAACCGCCGGAATTGAACATCAGGATTTCCGCACCCTTGCCGCCGATCTGGTCGGAAACCGGGCGCACGCTCATATGCAGGTTCCACAGCGCGCTCGCCCCTTCCGCCGGCACCTGGCCGGGCAGCGCCTGGTGCAGCGCGCCGAGCACGAGGTCCGGCACGAAATGGCCGAGCACATGGCGCACGGCGACGGGGGCCGGGCGTTTGGCATTGAGGATGCAGCCTTCCGGCGCGGTGACGTCGAAGGGCGCGAGCGAGGCGGCATTGTTCGGGATTTCCGGCGCCACCACGCATTTGATGCCGTAGCAGGCATAGGCTTTCGCATAGACCAGCGGCACGTTGATGCCGAACCGGCTCATGCCCGAGGTGCCATCGAAATCGACCAGCACGTTGTCCGGGCCGATGGTCAGCGTTGCGGCAAGATGCACCGGCTCGTCATAGCCGTCGAGATCGAGGCTGTAGGACCAGCTTCCGTGCGGCAGGTTTTTGAGACGCTCCAGTGTCGCCTCGCGGCTGTGCTTGAGGATGAAGCCGCCGATCAGCGACAGGTCTTCCAGGTTGAATTCCGTCAACATGTCGACGAGACGGCGGTGGCCGGTCTCGTTGCAGGCGGCGAGCGCATGGAAATCACCGACCACCTTGTCGCTCTCGCGCACATTGTTGCGCACGATATGGATGAGCGTGCGGTTCAATTCGCCGCGCTCGAAGAACTTCATGATCGGGATGAAGAGGCCTTCTTCATAGACCTCGCGCGCATCCGGCCCGAAGCCGCGCCCGCCGATATCGACCACATGGGCGGTGGAGGCGAAATAGCCGACCAGCCTGCCATGATGAAAGGAGGGCGTGACGACGGTGATGTCGTGCAGGTGCCCTGTGCCCTTCCACGGGTCGTTGGTGATGTAGACATCGCCTTCAAAGATGTTCTCCGGGCCGATGTCGCGGATGAAATGGGCGACGGATTCGGCCATGGCGTTGACATGGCCCGGCGTGCCGGTGACGGCCTGCGCCAGCATGCGGCCTTCGAGGTCGAAGACCCCGGCGGAGAGATCGCCCGCCTCGCGTACCGAGGTGGAGAAGGCCGTGCGGATCAGCGTCTGCGCCTGCTCCTCGACGACGGAGATCAGGCGGTTCCACATGACCTGCATGTGAATATCGATCATCGACTGGTTCATGCCTTCGATCCTCGATCAGGTCCGGGTGACGAGCAGGCAGCCGTCGCTCTGCACGACGGCCCTGAATGCGGCGGTGAGCACGGTGGAGGTCTCGCGCTCGACGATGACGGCCGGCCCCTTGACGACATCGCCGGGCCTCAGGCTCTCGCGCTCATGGATACCGGCGTCGAGGAAAGCGCCTTGGGCGGCTTCGAACAGGCGGCGGGTTTTTACGGGCGTCACCGCCGCGCCTTCCGCGATGGCGGCGACGCGCGCGACCGGCGGCAGCGGAGAGCTTGCCTTGACCGACCAACTCACGATCTCGATATCCAGCCCCTCGATGGCGCGGCCGAAAAAGCGCTCGTATTCCATTTCGAACAGCGCGGCGATCTTCTGCGCGCTTCCCGCATCGAAGCGGCTGGCGGCGAGCGGCACGGGAATGTCCCAGCCCTGCCCGGCATAGCGCATGAAGAGCGTGCGTTCGATGACGGGTTCGCCGGTGTCCAACCCGCCCTCGACGAAGCCGAGCGCCTCCACCTCCATGGATTCCACCAGCCGGTTCGCCTCCGCCACGTCGAAGCCCGCGAGGCTGAAGACGGCGCTGCGCACGGATTCATACCCGAACGGCGCGCGCAAAAAACCGATGGCGGATCCGACGCCGGCGCCCGGCGGCACCAGGAAGGTGGAGATGCCCATCTTCTCGCAGAGCCGCGCGGCATGCAGCGGACCGGCGCCGCCGAAGGTGATCATGGTGAAATCGGCGATGTTCTTGCCGTTTTCGACCGTGTGGACGCGGCCGGCATTGGCCATGTTCTCGTCCACCATCTCGCAGGTGCCGAAGGCAGCAGCCTCCGGATCGAGGCCGATGACGGCGCCGATATCGTCGGCCATGGCCTGGCGGCTGGCCGCGATGGAAAGCGGAATGGCGCCGCCGGCGAAATTGTCGGGGTCGAGCTTGCCGAGGATGAGGTCGGCATCCGTCACGGTCGGGTTCCTGCCGCCGCGCTGGTAACAGGCGGGACCAGGCTCGGAGGCGGCGGAATGCGGCCCGACGCGGATCTGGCGCATGCAGTCGACCGAGGCGATGGAGCCGCCGCCGGCGCCGATCTCCACCATCTCGACGACCGGAATGGAGATCGGCATGCCGGAGCCCTTGCGGAACCGGTAGGTGCGGGCGACCTCGAAGGTCTTGGCGGTCTTCGGCACCTGGTTCTCGATCAGGCAGATTTTTGCCGTCGTGCCGCCCATGTCGAAGGAGAGTACCGTGTCGAGGCCGTGGCGCCGCGCGATGTCGGCGGCGAAGATCGCCCCGCCCGCAGGGCCGGATTCGACGAGGCGGACGGGGAATTCCGCGGCGCTTTCGACCGAAACGATGCCGCCGCCGGAATGGATCATGAAGACCGGGCAGGAAACGCCGATCTCCTTCAGCGAGACGACGAGGCGGTCGAGATAGGATTTGATCGCCGGCTTCACATAGGCATTGGCTGAGACCGTGTTGAAGCGCTCGAATTCCCGCATCTGCGGCGAGACCTCCGAGGAGATCGACACGGAGACATGCGGCAGGTGTTTCACGATGGCGTCGCGTACGGCCGCCTCATGCGCGCCATTGGCATAGGCGTGGATGAAGCCGATGGCGACGCTCTCATAACCACCCGCAGCAAGCGCCTCGACGACGGCGGAGACCGAGGCCTCGTCGAGCGGCAGCAGAACCTTGCCGGCCGCATTCATGCGCTCGCGCACCACGAAACGATCGGCGCGGGGTATAAGGGCCGGCGGCAGGGTGATGTTGAGGTCGTATTGTTCGAAACGGTTTTCCGTGCGCATTTCCAGCACGTCGCGAAAGCCTTCCGTCGTGACGAAAGCGGTCTTCGCGCCGCGCCGCTCGATCAGCGCATTGGTGGCGAGCGTCGTGCCGTGGATCAAGAGATCGATCTCGGAAAGCGCAATGCCGGCAAGGTCCGCGACGGCGGCGACCCCCTTGAGGATCGCCCGCTCGGGCGCCGCATAATCGGTCAGCACCTTCGTCGAATGGAGGACGCCGTCGATATCGAGCGCGATGTCGGTGAACGTGCCGCCGATATCGACGCCGACCCGGCAGTTCCGCGGGCTGTCCTTCACCATCGCATTCTCCACAGCCGATTTCCTCGCTGCGCTCGCCCCTCCGACCATCCGGTCTTATGCAGGCTCATTCACCGATAAAATCGGATATATCACTTATCATACATGTGTCAACTTGTGCCGCCCTTGCCGCACCGCCTTCCCCACGCAACAACCAGCGCCGATACAGGTGCCGGGCCGCACGATGGCAGGCTTTCGTATCGAACACGAGTCGCCGCCGGCAGCAAGCCCTGCCGGTATGCAGCGGGACGTAAGTGCAGCGCTTCTTGGAAAACGCACAAGGGGCATGGAAAACGAGCCTTATGGCGGCCGTACGGCGATACCGCGCAGATCGAGGCTGACGCCTTGGCGGTATTGCTGTCAGGGCCTGGTTGCCACAGGTCGCTTCCCCCCTCGCCGGGCCTACTTCAGGGCGTCAGGCCCGGCGAACGGAGCAGGCCGCCAGTCCTGCACCGGGGCACCGGCCGGGCGTCCGCCCCGCGGTCAATACGGGCGGTCACCCCTCCCGCAAGGCCTCTTGCGGATTGGCGCCGGCCTGCACCACCGTGACGGCGATCATGTGGAAGACGTCGTCGGCATTGCAGCCGCGCGAAAGGTCGTTGGCGGGCTTGGCAAGGCCCTGCAGGATCGGGCCGATGGCGGTGGCGCCGCCGATGCGCTGGGCGATCTTGTAGCCGATATTGGCGGCGTCGAGGTTCGGGAAGACGAAGACATTGGCCGCGCCGTTGAGCGCCGACTGCGGCGCCTTGGCGGCGCTGACGGCCTCGACGAAGGCAGTATCGAACTGCAACTCGCCGTCGATTACGAGGCCGGGCGCGGCGTCCTGCGCGAGCCGCGTCGCCTCCACCACCTTGGAGACGCGCTCATGCGCGGCGCTGCCGGCCGTCGAGAAGGAAAGCATCGCCACCTTCGCCGGCTTGCCGGCCAGCGCCTCGAAGGAGCGCGCCGAGGTGACGGCGATATCGGCAAGGCCCGCCGCGTCGGGATCGACCACGAGGCCGCAATCGGCAAAGACGAAGGCCCCCTTCTTCACATGGTGCGAGGCGCACAGCATCATCAGGAAGAAACTCGACACCAGACCGACGCCCGGCGCACGCCCGATGGTCTGGAGCGCGGCACGCACCGTGTCGGCGGTGGTCGCGACCGCCCCGCCCACCGTGCCGTCCGCCTCCCCCTCGCGCACCATCATGGCGGCGAAGACGAGCGGCGTGCACACCGCCTCGGCCGCCGCGGCCTCGTCGACGCCCTTGCTCCTGCGAAGCGCATGATAGGCGGCGGCGAGACGCGGCCTTAGCGGAGACGTCGCCGGGTCCCCGATGCGGATCTCCTCCGTCGCAGCACCGGCCGCCGCCAGCCGCTCCTCGACGGCTTTCCGATTGCCGACGAGCGTGATCGTGGCGATACCCGCACGCACGGCCCGCAAGGCCGCCTCGACGACGCGCGGATCCTCCCCCTCGGCGAGCACGATGTGGCGCGGCGCGGCTTTCGCGGCTTCGAGAATGCGGTCGAGCGGTTTCATCAGGCGTGCCCCAGATAGTGAATGCCGACGAGGATGAAGAGGGCGATGAAGGCGGTCTCGGCGACGATGAGCGCGACGGCATCGCCGCCGACATCGAGCACCCGGCGCAGCGACGTGCGCATGCCGACCGCCACGATGCCGGCGAGCAGCGCCCAGCGCGAGGTCTCCATGCCGGCCGCCGCGACCAGTTCAGGCACGAGGCCGAAGGAGTTGAGCGCGGCGAAGACCAGGAAGGCGACGACGAAGCCGGGCAAGAGCGGCGGACGTTTTCCAGCCTCGCCCTCCGGCTGCGGCACGCTGCGCAGCGAGAGCGAATAGACCAGCACGACCGGCGCCAGCATGGTGACGCGGATCAGCTTGACCAGGGTCGCGGTCTCCCCCGCTTCCGGCGAGACGGAAAAGCCGGCGCCGACGACCTGCGCCACGTCATGGATGGTGCCGCCGAAGAAGATGCCGGTCGCCCGCGCATCGAGCCCCATGGTCTGGGCGATGATCGGATAGGCGATCATGGCGAGCGTCGAGAGCACGGTGACGGAGAGCACGGTGAAGATCAGGTTGCGCTCGGAGAACTCGTTCTTCGGCAGCACGGCGGCAATCGCCATCGCCGCGGAAGCGCCGCAGATCGCGACGGAGCCGCTGGTCAGCAGCGCCAGCCGCCAACCGCGGCCGAGCAGTTTCGCCGCAAGCAGGCCGAAGCCGATGGTGGCGACGAGCGCCGAGATGAGCAGCAGGATGGTGCCGGCGCCGAGCCCGATCAGGAGATCGACGCTGATGCGCATGCCGAGCAGCGCGACGCCGATGCGCAGCACATGCTTGGCGCAGAAATCGATACCGGCGACGCATCGCCCCTCCTCCGAGAGGAAGTGAAAGGCGATGCCGAGCAGGAGCGCCATGAGCATGGCCGGTGCGCCGTAATGGTCGGACAGGAACTGCGCGGCCACGGCCACGGCGGCGGTGACGGCAAAGCCCGGCCAGTAGGTGGAAAATCCGGCGGGCATGCCGCGGAAACGGTCTTGGACGGAGGCGGCGAAGGTCATGGTGTCGTTCCGTTCGCTTGCGGAAACCTTGCCCGCCCGGATTTCCCGGGCGGGACATGGATCATGGGGCGATCAGGCCCGCGGCTGGGGACGCATGTCGGCGCGGTCGATGCCGGCGACCGGCACCGGCTTCTTCATGGCGTCGCGGCGGAAGGGTTCGCCGAGTTCCTGGTTGAGGATGACCTCGACGAAGGTCGTCACGCCCTTCTTCTGGTCGGCGATGGCATTCGACAGCGCCTCGGTAAGCGCGGCCGGCGTATCGACGGCGACGCCCTTCAGCCCGCAGCCCTCGGCCACCTTGGCGTAGCTGAGATTGGGGTTGAGCTCCGTGCCGACGAAATTGTTGGCGTACCACAGCGTCGTGTTGCGCTTTTCCGCACCCCACTGGTAATTGCGGAAGATCACCATGGTGATCGCCGGCCAGCCCTCGCGGCCGATCGAGCCCATCTCGTTCATCGAGATGCCGAAGGCGCCGTCGCCGGCAAAGCCGACGACCGGCACGTCCGGGCAGCCGATCTTGGCGCCGACGATCGACGGGAAACCGTAGCCGCAGGGGCCGAACATGCCGGGCGCGAGATACTTCCGGCCCTGTTCGAAGGTCGGGTAGGCATTGCCGATCGCGCAATTGTTGCCGATGTCGGTGGAGATGATCGCCTCCTTCGGCAGCGCGGCCTGGATCGCCCGCCAGGCCTGGCGCGGCGACATGCGGTTCGGCTCGCGGTTGCGGGCGCTCTCGTTCCATTCGGTGCCGACATCGTCGTCCTCGTGGTCCATCGAGGAGAGCTGCTGCTGCCAGGCCGAGCGGGTCTGGTGGATCGCCGCCTTGCGCTCCTCACGGCCGGCATCGCCGGCGGAGGGGGAGAGCTGCTCGAGGATCTGGCCGGCCACCTGTTTCGCGTCGCCGCAGATGCCGACCGTCACCTTCTTGGTGAGGCCGATGCGGTCGGCGTTGATGTCGACCTGGATGATCGCGGCATCCTTCGGCCAGTAGTCGATGCCGTAGCCCGGCAGGGTGGAGAAGGGATTGAGGCGCGTTCCGAGCGCCAGCACGACGTCGGCCCTGGAGATCAGCTCCATCGCCGCCTTGGAGCCATTGTAGCCGAGCGGGCCGACCGCGAGGCGATGGCTGCCCGGGAAGGCGTCGTTGTGCTGATAGCCGCAGCAGACCGGCGCATCGAGCCGTTCGGCAAGCTTCATGGATGCGCCGATCGCCCCGCCGATGACGACGCCGGCCCCGTTGAGGATGACCGGGAACTTCGCCTCCGACAGCAGCTTCGCCGCTTCGGTGATCGCCTGCGGGCCGCCGGCCGGGCGCTCGAAACGCACGATGGAGGGCAGGTCGACGTCGATCACCTGGGTCCAGTAGTCACGCGGGATGTTGATCTGCGCCGGGGCACAGCCGCGCCAGGCCTTCTCGATGACGCGGTTCAGCACTTCGGGAATGCGCGAGGGATCGCGCACCTCCTCCTGGTAGCAGACCATCTCCTCGAACATTGCCATCTGGTCGACTTCCTGGAAGCCGCCCTGGCCGATCGTCTTGTTGGCGGCCTGGGGCGTCACCATCAGGAGCGGCGTGTGGTTCCAGTAGGCGGTCTTGATCGCCGTGATGAAGCCGGTGACGCCGGGGCCGTTCTGGCCGATGGCGATCGACATGGTGCCCGTCGCGCGGCTGAAGCCGTCGGCCATCATGCCGGCATTGGTCTCGTGCGCGCAGTCCCAGAATGTGATGCCGGCCTTCGGGAAGAGGTCCGACACCGGCATCATGGCCGAGCCGATGATGCCGAAGGCATGTTCGAGCCCATGCATCTGGAGAACTTTGACGAAGGCTTCCTCGGTGGTCATTTTCATGGCTGCTTCCTTTCCTTCGGAATTGGTTTCAATGGGTTAGAGGATTTCGTCGCGCAGGTAGTACCAGCGGTACATGCCCCACTGGCCGAGCCGGCGGAACGGCGTCAGGAGCCCGTGGCTCGGCAGCGGCGAGGTGAAGATGGGAAGGTCGAGGCCGGCACCCTTGCCGGCGACCATCTGCGCCATGCGGCGTCCGGCCTGCGCCGAATACATGACGCCGTTGCCGCCATAGCCCATGGCGTAGAACAGCGTCTGGGACGGATCCGGCTGGAAGATGCGGGGCATCATGTCGTGGCTGACATCCACCCAGCCCCACCAGGAGTAATCGATCTCGATGCCGCGCAGGATCGGGAACTTGCGATAGAGCCCGTCGAGCAGCAGCGCGAGGTGTTTCGGGTTTGCGGCGTCGCGCCCGGTGATGGCGCTGCGGCTGCCGATCTGCACCCGGCCATCCGGCAGCATGCGATAGTAGTGGCGCAGCGTGCGCGTGTCGGTGAGCGGGATGCGCGCCCTGAAGTTCAGCGCCTGCTGCTCGCTCTCCGTCAGCGGCCGGGTGACGACCGAGTTCGACAGGATCGGCATCAGCCGGCGCCGGGTCAGCACGTTCATGCCGGGGGATGTGTAGCCGGCCGTGGCGATGCAGACGGCGCGGGCGCGCACCGTGCCGCCGGGCGTGCGGAGATAATGCATGCCGCCCTTCGCCGTGCAGTCGAGCACCGGGCTCGACGTGTGCACCCTCGCGCCGAGCCGCCGCGCCAGGCGGAGATAGCCGAAGGCCAGCTTTGCGGCGTGGATGCCTATACCATCAGGCTCGTACATGGCGCCGCGCGCCTCCGCATCGCGCACGAAATCGCTGTGGATCTCCCCGCGCGAGACCATGCGGGCGCGGTAGCCGAAGGTCTCGTTGAGGACGCGGACCTCGCTTTGCAGCGCCGGCAGCACCTTATCGCGATGGGCGATATAGAGATGGCCGCCGTCCTGCGGGTCGCAGTCGATCCCGGGTTCACGGATCAGCGACCGGAACAGGTCGAACCCCTCGGCGATTTCCGCATGCATCCTGCGCGCGACATCGACGCCCCAGCGGGCGATCCATTGCGAGCGCTTCAGGCGGCCGGCGGAAATCTGCGCCTGCCCGCCATTGCGGGTGCTGCATCCCCAGGCAACCCCGTTGGCCTCCAGCACCGTCGCCTTGATGCCGTGCTCGCGGGCGAGATGGATGGCGCAGGAAAGGCCCGTATAGCCGGAGCCGATGATCGCGACATCGACGTCCATGTCGCGCATGACGGGGCCGTCGTCCTCCGGCTCGGGGCCGGCCGTGCCGATCCAGTAGGTCGGCGCGTAGTCCTTGCCGGTGCCCGGGGTCGGAGCCGTCTCCGGATCATAGGCGGGATCGAACGGCGCCCTGCCGGTCTTGGGAGGAATGGTGCGCAATTGCATGGCCGTGCTCCGAGCGTTCAGTACCGGGGTTGCAGGACCGGCCGGTTCTTCCGGAACGCCTGCTTGCGGACGATCTTGCCGTTCGCGAAGGTGAAGAGGTCGCAGCCTTCCGCCTCGATGCGGCCGCCGTCGGCCGCCGTGCCGCGGAAGGTCCATTCGGAGACACCCCGGTCGCCGGTCGTAAAATGGCTGTGATCGGCCCATTCGGCATCCGGCATCGCCGTCCAGACGCCGCTGAAGGCCTCGGCGATCGCCCTGGCGCCCTCGATGCGGTTGCCGTGGACGTCCGGGCCACCGACCGCGTTGAACACGCAGTCCTCGGCGAAGAAGTGCATGATCCCATCGATGTCATGCCGGTTGAAGGCGTCGAACAGGGTTTTGAGATCGGTTGCGCTGAGTGTCATCGTTCGGGTCCTCTGGCTTGTCGCAAGGCATGGCTCCGCCGGAGACGGGAAAGGCCGTCTTGAAGGGCCGCCGGGGCCGGGTCGTTGGAGTGTCGGGCTGTCCGCCGCCGGTTAGATGCGTCCCTTCCAGGGGATCAGCGTCTTTTCGAGGTAGCGGATCAGGAGATCAAAGGCGAAGGCGAAGAGGCCGATGATGAAGATGCCCATGATCACCGTATCGCTTTCGAGGTTTTCGGCGGCGTTCAGCACCATGAAGCCGAGGCCGCGGTTGGCGGCGACCATTTCGGCTGCCACCAGCGTCGTCCAGCCGACGCCGATGCCGATGCGCATGCCGGTGAAGATCTCCGGCAGGGCCGCCTTCATGATCACCTGGCCGATGACCTGGCCGCGGGTGGCGCCCATCGCATAGGCGGCGTGGATCTGCTCCGTCGAGACCGAGCGCACTCCGGCCCTCGCGGCGATCGCCATCGGCGCGAAGATCGCCAGATAGATCAGGAACACCTTCGGGAACTCGCCGATGCCGAGCCAGATGATGACGAGCGGCAGGTAGGCGAGCGGCGGCAGCGGGCGGTAGAACTCGATGATGGGATCGAAGAGGCCGCGCACGAAGCGGTTGACGCCCATCAGGATGCCGATCGGCACCGCCGTGACGAGGGCCAGCAGGAAGGCGCCGAAGACGCGGCCGATGCTGGCCATCGTGTGCTGCATCAGCGTGGAGTTCGAGACCCCTTCCGTCATCGCCAGCCAGAACTTCTCCCAGACCGAGAGCGGCGAGGGCAGGAAGAGCGGCTTGACCCAGCCGGATTCCGTCACGAGGAACCACAGTGCGACGAGCACGGTCGCCGTCACGAGGCTGATCAGGCCGCTGCTGCCGTCACCGGGAGCCCCGAAGATCTTGCCGGCCTTGGCGGGCTTGGCGCGTGTCACTCTGTCAAGCATGGGCCACCTCCGGGTTGCCGGACGCACGTTCGTCGCCGTAGATGATGCCGAGCACTTCCTCGCGCATGCGGATGAATTCCGGGCTCGACTTGATCGCGCGGGCATTGCCTTCGGCAAGGAAGCGGCGGTTGAAGTCGAGGTCGTAGGTATGGGTGATACGGCCGGGGCGCGGCGACATGACGATCAGCCGCGAGCCGAGGAACAGCGCCTCCTCGACGCTGTGCGTGATGAAGAAGAACATCTTGTTGGTGAGCTGCCAGACTTCCAGAAGGAGCTCCTGGATGGTTTCGCGCGTCAGCGCGTCGAGCGCCGCCATCGGCTCATCCATCAGGAGCATGGCGGGGTCGCAGGTCAGCGCCCGCGCGATGCCGACGCGCTGCTGCATGCCGCCCGAAAGGTGGTAGATCATGTGGCGGTGGAAATCCTGCAGGCCGACGAGGGCGAGGTTCTTCGTGGCGATCTCCCGCCGCGTCGCCTTGTCGACGCCGCGCAGCTTGAGGCCGAATTCGGTGTTCTCGATGACGTTGAGCCAGGGCAGGAGCGCATGCTTCTGGAAGACCACGCCGCGCTCGGCGCCCGGCCCGTTGACCCGGTGGTTGCCGAGCGAGATATCGCCTTCCGAGGGGGCCATGAAGCCCGCCATCAGGTTGAGCAGCGTGGTCTTCCCGCAGCCCGAAGCGCCGAGCGCGACGACGAAATCACCGCTCTTGATGGTAAGGTTGACGCCTTTCAGGGCGATCACCGCCTGGTCCGAATACAAGCCCGGATAGGTCAGACTGATGTTCCTGACGCTGAGTGTTTCCATGAGAAATGCCTCCCTGCACCTCGGTCACGGGTCTGGTGGACGCACCGGCCGCGAAAGGCGGCCGGTGCAAGCAGCAACAATATGCTATTTCGCAGCCGCCTCGGCGAAGCTCGCATTCACGAAGGGCGCATAGTCGTCCAGCGACTTGCCGATCTGCTTCTGCTCGACGAGGAATTTCGCGCTCTCGGTAAGCGCACGGGTCGCCCCGCCGCCGAGCCATGTATCGGAGGCCTGCTCGTCCGCGTTCGGGAAGGAGAGCAGTTCCAGCGCCTCCACCGTGCTCGGGCCGTCGCCGCCGATGAGCTTGACGATACCCTGCACCTCGGGCGAATCCACCGTCCAGGCGGCCTTGTTGGCATTGTAGTCGGCGTAGGATTCGGCGAGAACCCTGGTGAAGGCCTCCATCAGCTTGGGGTTCTCCGCGGCCCAGGCCGTGTCGACCACCAGCCCGTCGAAGGTCGGCACGCTGGCGGCGCCGATGACCTCGGAATCGGAGATCACCTTGCCGGTCTTCAGGATTTCCGACAGGGCCGGCGGCCAGACATAGGCGGCGTCGATATCGCCGCGCTGCCAGGCCGCGACGATCTGCGGCGGCTTCAGGTTGAGGATCTCCACCTCACGCGGATCGATGTTCCACACCTTGTTCATGCCAACGAGCAGGTGGAAATGCGAGGTCGAGACGAAGGGCACGGCGACCTTCTTGCCCTTGAGGTCCGCCGGTGTCTCGATGCCCGAGCCGTCACGGGCGACCAGCGCCTCGGACTTGCCGATATTGTCGAGGATCCAGAACAGTTGCAGCTCGACGCCGCGGGTCGCGGCGGCCGCCGTGCCGGTCGAGCCGATCACGCCGATCGGCACGTCGCCCGAGGCGAGCGCCGTCGTGATGTCGCCGGCCGAACTGAACTGGCGCCAGTCGATCGTATAACCGGCCTCCTTGGCGGCCGCGTCGAAGCGGCCATCGGCGATGGCGGCGACGAACGGGCCGACGATCTGCTGATAGCCGACGACCAGGCTGGTTTGTGCGTAAGCGGCGCCTGACGCAAGAAGGCCTGCCAGAAGGCCGGCAGTCGTGGCCAGGCGATTGAAATTCTTGAAAAGCATCATCGTTCTCCTCATCGATTGGTGCTTGAGCCGGTTGCCCCGGTCTTCTTGACAAAAGTGATAAATGCGGTGCCCCGCTTGCGTTATATCCAGTTTGGAAGTTGAATAAATCCAGATTGCGATCACGCGGCCGGAAATCCATGCGCACCAATGTTTCCGAGACCATCTTCTTCATCGACCGGGAGAGCGGGCTGGGTTTGCAGGCCCAGTTGCGCGAGACCGTGGTCTCGGCCGTGCTTGCGGGGCGCGTGCAGCCCGGCGCGCACCTGCCCTCGACGCGCAAGCTCTCGGAATACCTCAATATTTCCCGCATCACGGTGACGCTCGCCTATCAGGAGCTGGTGTCCCAGGGCTATGTGGAGGCGGCCAACCGCAGCTCCTACCGCATCGCCGGCAATCCGCCCGGCCGGGGCGTGGAAGGCGACCGGCCCGCCGCCGGCGCCACCCCGGTCGACTGGACCGGCAAGATGAAGATGCGCTTCGAGGTCGTGCGCCAGATTCCAAAACCGCTCGACTGGCGGCGCTATCCCTATCCGTTCCTCTATGGCCAGATGGACCCCTCGCTGTTCGACCTCAACGCCTGGCGCGACTGTGCCCGCCGGGCCCTGGCGCGGGAGGATTTCATCCTGATGGCGAGCGACTTCGCTGCCGCCGACGACGTCAGGCTCGTCAACTACATCTGTTCGCGTACCCTGCCCCGGCGCGGCATCCATGCGAACCCGGACGAGGTGCTCATCACGGTCGGCGCGCAGAATGCGCTGTGGATCGTCACGCGGCTCATCCTGGAAAAGGGCTCCAGCGCGGTCTGCGAGAACCCCTGCCACCCGGATATCAGCGCCTCGCTGCTGCTCAGCGGCGCGAAGGTCACGACCGTCGACGTCGATGGCGAGGGATTGCCGCCCGACGGCCTGCCCGACGATACCGATGCGGTCTTCGTCACGCCCAGCCATCACTCACCGACGGGCGCGACCATGCCGATCGACCGGCGCACGCGGCTGTTGCAGGCCGCCGCGGAGAAGGATTTCGTCATCGTCGAGGACGACTACGAATTCGAGATCAGCTATCTCGCACCGCCTTCCCCGGCGCTGAAGGCCTTCGATTCCACCGGGCGCGTGCTCTATATCGGCAGCTTCTCGAAATCGCTATTTCCCGGCCTTCGCCTCGGCTACCTCGTCGCCCCCGCGCCCTTCATCCGCGAGGCGCGCGCGCTGCGTTCACTGATGCTGCGCCACCCGCCCGGCCACCTGCAGCGCACCGCCGCCTATTTCCTGGCGCTCGGCCATTATGACGTGGTGCTGCACCGCATGCGCACGGAGTATCACAAGCGCCACGTCCTCATGGCCGAGGCCCTGCAGCACGAGGGGCTGACGGTCGCCGGCTCCTCCGCCTTCGGCGGCACGTCCTTCTGGATGGAGGGGCCGCAGGGGCTTGATGCCGACAGGCTGGTCACCGAGCTTCGCCAGGACGGCGTGCTCGTGGAATCCGGCTCGCCCTTCTTCCCGAGGAACGATGAGCCGTGCCGCTATTTCCGCATGGGCTATTCCTCGATCCCGCGCACCAACATCGTCGAGGGCGTTTCACGCGTCAGGGCGGGTATCGATCGTCTCATGGACGCGTGATCCGCCCCGCCTTTGCCGGAAGGCGCCGGCCGGTCTGCCCGCCATGCCTCAATCGAGCACGTCGAGATCCCGGCTGTGCCGCCAGAACATGCGCGGTGTTTCCAGCGCATGACGCAAACCCAGCCGGTCGATCATGCGTTCGGCCTCGCGCTGTGCCGCGTCGAGCACGGCATCCTGATCGACATGGACGGGCGTACGGTCGCGCAGCAGCACCCTGCCGCCGACGAGGACGGTGTGCACGTCATTGCCATTGGCGAAACAGGTGACGCGGAATTCCGGCATATGGGCGGGGTAGAGGTGCGGGCGGCGCAGGTCGACGAGGATGACATCGGCCTTCTTGCCCGGCTCCAGCGAGCCGATCTCCGTGTCGAGGCCGAGCACGCGGGCCGCGTCGATGGTGCACATTTCCAGCGCCTTGCCCGGCGGCAGCCAGCTCGGATCGTGAAAATGGGTGCGGTGGTAGTGCATGCATTGCTGCATGTGGCGGAACATGTCGGCCGAGCGGTCCGGCGCCGTGGCGTCCGAACCGATGGCGACGGTGACGCCGGCATCCAGCAGTTCCGGCACCGGGCAACGCGCCAGGATGGCAGCGACGGCGCTCGGATTGTGCACGATGGTCGTACCGGTCTCGGCGCAGATCGCGATCTCCCCCGCATCGAGGCCCGTGGCGTGCGACAACAGCGTCCTCGGGCCGAGAAGGCCGATCTCATGGGCGATGCGCACGCTGCCGCTGGTGTGGCCGTCCTGGGTGAAGACGAGGCCGCGCTCCTCGGCATAGCGCTTGACGGTGCGCGACTGGGCGACGGCGTCCTGTGCCCCGGCAGCCTCCCGATACCCCTGATGCAGCGTCGGCGTCAGCAAGGCGAGGTGCAGGCGGCCGCCATTGCTGCCGTGCCAACGGTCGATGAGCGCCTTGCAGGTGGAAAACTGCTGGTCGAAGGAAACGGGGTAGTCGGTGCGCGTCTCGCCGTTCCAGCGGGCATAGGTCAAGGGATGGGGCGGGCGCGTCGTGCCCACGGCCACCACCGAGCGCGTGCCGATGCCGAGCACGCCTTCCATATGGGCATCGCCGTATTGCGGCTCGTCGGTGCGCATGACGGAATCACCGCCGCCGAGCAGCGAGACGCCGGTCGTGACGCCGAAGCGCAGGCGCTCCAGCGCGGCGAGTTGCGCTTCGGCATACCAGAAGTCCGGCGTCGAGCCGACGGTATAGGCGCCGCGGCAGGCCTGATACCACGGGTCGCTCCTGCCGCCGCCGAGCGTCTTGATCAGGCCGTGGCCGGCATGGGCGTGGGCGTCGACGAGGCCCGGCATGATCGCCATGCCGCGCGCATCGATGACCTCGCGGGCCGGATGGGCGGCTTCCACCGCCTCCGTCGGGCCGACGGCGACGATGCGGTCGCCGACGATCGCCACCGCCCCGTCGGGGATGATCCGGCGATCCGGGTCGATGGCGATGACGACGCCGTTCTTGATGAGGATATCGGCCATGGCTGGTCTCCTGTCCTTCAGATCACTCCGCGGCCTGCCGCGAAAGGATGCGATCGAGCGAGGGCGCCAGGCGCAGCAGTTCCCTGGTGTAGTCGTGCTTCGGCGCGGTGAACAGCGTCTCGGTCTCCGCCAGCTCGACGATCTCGCCCGACTTCATCACCGCGATGCGGTCGCACATCTGGCGGATCACCGCGAGATCGTGGCTGATGAACAGCATGGAAAGGCCGGCAAGGTCGCGCAGGTCCTTCAGGAGGTTGAGGAGCTGCGCCTGGACGGAGACGTCGAGCGCGGAGGTCGGCTCGTCGCAGATGAGCAGCGACGGGCGCGGCCCGAGCGCGCGGGCAATGGCGATGCGCTGGCGCTGGCCACCGGAAAAGGCATGCGAGAAACGGCCGCCGGCGTCGGCGGGCAGCCCCACCGCTTCAAGCAGCGTCCTTGCGTCCTGCCGGGCCTCCTCGGCATTGGACGCGAGCTTGTAGAACAGGATCGGCTCGGCAATGGCGGAATTGATGCGCAGGCGCGGATTGAGTGCCGAATAGGGGTCCTGGAACACCATCTGCAGCGACTTGCGGACGGACTTTTCGCGTTTCGCGCCCAGCGCCGTGCCCTCGAAGTCTATGCTGCCGGCGCTTTGGGCGACGAGCCCGGCAATGGTGTTGGCGACGGTGGTCTTGCCGCAGCCGGATTCGCCGACGAGCCCGAAGATCTCGCCGCGACGGACATCGAAGGAAACGCCCTTCACCGCCTTGAAGACACTCGCCTTGCGCCCGGGGATCAGCGAACGGCCGCCATATTCCACCGCAAGGTCGCGCACGGACAGCACCACGTCATCGCGGCTGCCCGTCCCGCTCCCCGTGCTCTTGCTGCGCACGGCAGCGCGGGCATCGAGCGTCACCTGCGTTTCCTCGCTCGGCACCGGCAGACGGTCGAGCCGGACTTCGATCGGCGGTACGGCAGCGATCAGCGTGCGGGCATAGGGCGCCTTCGGCGCGGTCAGCACCGCACGCGCCGAGCCGCTTTCCACGACAGCGCCGTTCTGCATGATGGTGACGCGGTCGGCGATCTCGGCGACGACGCCCATATTGTGCGTGACGAGCAGCACGCCGACGCCGCGCTGGTCCGCGAGGTCGCGGATCAGTTTCAGGATCTGCGCCTGCACGGACACGTCGAGCGCGGTCGTCGGCTCGTCGGCGACGATGAGCTGAGGGCCGCAGGCAAGCGCCGTGGCGATGACCACGCGCTGGCGCTGGCCGCCGGAAAGCTGGTGCGGATAGGAGCCGAGCCGGCGTTCGGGCTCGGGAATGCCGACCGCCTTCATCAGGTCCAGCGCACGGGCCTTCGCCTCGGCGCGGGAAAGCTTCAGATGCGTCAGCATGCCCTCGCAAAGCTGGCTTTCCACGGTGAAGAGCGGATTGAGGCTCGTCATCGGATCCTGGAAGATCGCGCCGACATCGCGGCCGGGCACGATGCCCTCGGTGCGGCCGGTGCGCAGGTCGATCGGCTTGCCGGCGATGGCGATGGAGCCGGAAACGATCTTGCCCGGCGCCTGCAGGAGGCCCATCAGCGCATTGCCGACGGTGGTTTTGCCCGCGCCGGATTCGCCGACGAGGGCATGGATCTCGCCGGGGCGGATGAGGAGGTCGATGTCCTTGACGGCGACGAGCGTGTCGCCATTGGCCAGCGGATATTCGACGCGCAGCTTGCGGATGTCGAGGACGGGGGTTTTCGCGGCAAGTGTCTCGTTGGGCATCTCAGCGGGCCATCAGTTTCGGGTTGAAGCGGTCGCGCAGATAGTCGCCGATCACGTTGACGGCGAGCACGAGGATGACGAGAACCGCCGCCGGCATCACGGCGATCCACCAGAGGCCGGAGAACAGGAACTGGTTGCCGATGCGGATCAGCGTGCCGAGCGAGGGATAGGTCGGCGGCATGCCGGCGCCGAGGAAGGAGAGCGTCGCCTCCGTCAGGATCGCCCCGGCAAGGTTGATCGTGGCGATGACCATGACCGAGCTCATGACGTTCGGCAGGATGTGCCGGCCCATGATGCGGCCGGCGGGCAGGCCGATGACCTTGGCGGCACGCACGTAATCGCGGGCGACTTCCACCATGGTGGAGGCGCGCACCGTGCGGGCATATTGCACCCATTCGTTGACGGCGATCGAGAAGATCAGCACCAGCGGCGCCCACGCGAGCATCGTGTCGGCGCTGAGCTGGGCGCGGGCAATGCCGCTGATGAGCAGCGCGACGAGGATGGTCGGGAAACTCACCAGCACGTCGGCGATGCGCATGACGATGCCGTCCACCAGGCCGCCGAAGAAGCCGGCGACGAGGCCGAGCACCACACCGAGCGCGGCGGCGAACAGCACCGCACCGAGGCCGATGACGACCGAGATGCGCAGCCCGAACAGGATGACCGAGACGAGGTCGCGGCCCTGGTTGTCGGTCCCCAGCAGGAAGCGCGGGTCGCCGCCGTCCATGAAGGCGGGCGGGATCTCCATGTCGATCAGCGAATAGGAGGAGACATCGCGCGGATCCATCGGCGCGATCAGCGGGGCGAAGAGGACGAGCACCAGCATGACGGCAAGCACCAGGCCGGCGATCATCACGGAAACCGGCGGCAGCCGGCGCATCAGGGTTTGCGTGGCCATTATCGTGTCCTCAGGCGCGGATCGATGAAGGTGTAGAGAATGTCGACCGCCATGTTGATCATGACGAAGAGGAAGCCGACGAAGAGCAGGTAGGCGGCAAGGACCGGCACATCGGGATAACCGACGGCATTCGTGAAGAGCAGGCCCATGCCCGGCCACTGGAACACCGTCTCGGTGACGATGGCAAAGGCGATGAGCTGGCCGATCTGCAGGCCCGTCACGGTGACAACAGGCATCAGCGCGTTGCGCAGCGCCAGGCGTCCGTAGATATGGGCGCGCGGCAGGCCGCGGGCGAAGGCGAAACGGATATAGTCGGACGATAGGACGTCGATCATCTCCGACCGCACCAGCCGCATGATCAGCGTGAGCTGGAAGAGCGCCAGCGTGATCGACGGCAGGATCAAGGATTTCAATCCGGAAAGGCTGAGGAACCCCGTCTGCCAGAAGCCGAGATCGACGAGATCGCCGCGGCCGGAGGATGGCAGCCAGCGCAGGTTGACGGCGAAGACCAGGATCAGCAGCAGGCCGGTGACGAAGGTGGGCATGGAAATGCCGACCAGCGTCGTCGCCTGGGTGAGCCGGGAGAACACGGAATTCGGCTTCAGCGCGCAGAGCACGCCGAGCGGAATGCCGACGGCGAGCGCGAGGACGGTCGCGACGATCACCAGTTCCAGCGTCGCCGGCAGGCGGCTCATCAGAAGGCTCACCACGGGTTGCTGGTAGCGGAAACTCGTGCCGAGATCGCCGGTCAGCACCTGGCCGACGAAATCGACGAACTGCGTGAGGATCGGCTTGTCGAGGCCGAGCGCCATGCGCAGCGCCTCCTTCTCCGCCTGGGTCGCGCCTTCGCGCACCATGGCGGCGACGGGATCGCCGACGAAGCGGAACATGACGAAGGCGATGGCAGTGACGGCGACCATTACCAGGATCGCCTGGAAGAGCCGCACCGAAAGAAGTCTGAGCATCGTAATCATCCTTGCGGGGGGAGCGCTCAAGCCCGAGAGCCATTCCGGCAGACGCGCGGGACACGCCCTCTGCGCTGGAACTGCATCAAACAGAGCCTGCGAAAAAACCGGGCCGTTCGCTCCATCGTCCCCGCGCCGTCGGCTGCGGAGAGTCGGCCGGATTCTACGCGTGGTCCCGGCCGGTCGCAGCCTGCCGGGACCACGTCTCGGGAGAAACCCGTTACTTCTTCACCTGCGCGAACCACGGGCGCACATATTCGTCCGGGAACTGCGGGATATCGACCTTGTCGCTCATGGCCCAGGCGACCGGCTGCTGGTGCAGCGGAATGAACAGCGCCTCGTCATGGGTGATGCGGAAGGCTTCCTTCAGCATGTCGACGCGCTTGGCCTCGTCGAGTTCGATCGCCGCCGAACGGGCGAGTGCATCGATGCGCGGATCGGACAGACCGTTCGGGTTGCTGCCGCCATAGGTGCCGTCATTGGTGGCGAGCAGTGCCTGGAGCACGCTGAAACCATCCATCGGCGGCAGCGAGGCCCAGCCGAGCATGTAGACGTCGAGCTCGCCATTATCCATGCGCGGGAAATAGGTCGTCTTGCTCTCGACGCTGAGATCGACCTGAACGCCGATCTTCGCCCACATGGAGGAGATGGCAAGGCAGATCTGCTCGTCGGCGATATAGCGATCGTTCGAGCAGGAAAGGCCGGTCTTGAAACCGTCGGGATAGCCGGCTTCCGCCAGCAGCGCCTTCGCCTTGTCGATATCGTAGTCCAGCGGCACGTCGATCGCCTCGTCATGGCCGGTGACGGCGGGGGCGACGAGCATGGCGGCGACGCGCGATTTGCCGCGCATCAGGCGCTTCTGGATCGTGTTGAGGTCGATGGCGTGCCAGAGCGCCTGGCGCACCTTGACGTCAAGCATCGGGTTGGCGACGCCGGGCGCGGCGTGCAGCTCCTTCTTGAAGTTCAGCGCCAGCATGATGGTGCGCAGCGACGGGTTCTCCACCACCTTCAGCCCGTCGGTCGCGGCAATGCGGTCGACGTCCTGAAGCGGAACCGGCACGACCATGTCGACTTCGCCCGACAGCAGCGCCGCCACGCGCGTGGCGTCGGAGGCGATGGGGCGGAACTCCACTTCCGTCAGGTTATGCTCGGGCTTGTCCCACCAGTCCTTGTTCACTTCGAAGACCGAACGGGAATCCGGCTCGTAGCTCTTCAGCTTGAAGGCACCGGTGCCATTGGCGTGGTTGCTCGCATAGGTGACGACGCCCGTCGCGGTGTTGCCCGGCTTCAGCGCGTCGTGCTCTTCCATCCACGGCTTGCTCAGGATGTAGATGGCGGCAAGGTCGTTGAGCAGCAGCGGATAGGGGCCACGCAGGATGAGGTCGACCGTATGGTCGTCCACCTTCTCGACGCCGGTGACGGCGGAGAGGTTTTCGCGGTTGCGCGCGCCGGGGTCGATCTGGCGCTCTATCGTCGCGACCACGTCGTCGGCATTGAAGGGCTGGCCCTCATGGAACGTCACGCCCTCACGCAGCTTGAAACGCCAGCGGGTCGGCTCGATGATTTCCCAGGAGGTGGCGAGCGCCGGCTCCAGTTTCAGCTCCTTGTTGCGGCGGACCAGCGGATCGAACACGATGTGCTGCACGCTCTGGGTAAAACTGTCGACCTGCGCATTCGGATCGTAGGAAATGACATCGCCGGACGCGGCCCAGCGCAGCGTCTCGGCAAAGGCGGGGGCGGAAAGCGGCGCCAGCACGGCAAGCCCCGCCAACAGGGTCTTCATATAGGTCTTCACACGGGCTCTCCCAGATTTGTATGCATATGTCGGAAAATTTTGCATACGATCACTCCGGATATGACTGTACATAATGAAAATGTAATATCAAGATACCAGAACTAGAATTTGCACACACAATTTGCAAAAATTGTATCCAATAATTGCGGGAGAGTTGGAATGACCACGACAATGCTGATCGAGAACGGCGTGATCCTCACCATGGATGCCGGCCGGAGGGTGCTGGATGGGGCGTCGGTGCTGGTGCACGACGGGCGGATCGCCGCCATCGGTACGGAGGCGCCGGGCGCTTCGCCCGAAACGCTGCGCATCGACGCCACCGGCATGGTCGTCATGCCGGGGCTGATCGACACCCATGCCCATGCCGGACATACGCTGACCAAGGGCCTGGGCGGGGATTCGGAAGACTGGATGACGATCACCGGCCGGATCTATGCCGAGGCAACGGATCCGGAATTCTGGGCGGCGGAAGCCGCGCTTTCGGCCGCCGAACGCATCAGATGCGGCACCACCACTGCAGCGCTGCTCTTCGGCGGCGGGCCGGATATCATGCGCACCGAGGCGCCGGAGGCCGCCGAGGCCCATCTTGCCGCCATCGCCGAAATGGGGCTGCGCGAGGTGCTTGCGGTCGGCCCCAACCGGCCGTCGGCCAACAGCGTGTACCGCAGGCACCGGGGTGGATCGTATGACGAAACAGCCGTATCACCGGATACACAAATGGCCGTCTGCGCCGCGCTGATCGACGCATGGGCCGGCCGCGACGACCGCTTGCAGCTCGCCCTCTCCCTTCCCGTCTTCAATACCGGCGAACTGGAAGACGAGACGGTGCTCGCCCTTTCGCGCCGGGCGCGGGACCTTGCGCGGGAAAAGGGCGTGCTCCTGGTGCAGGACGGCCATCGCGACGGCTCGATCGCCGCCAACGACGCCCGGCTTGGCCTGTTCGACGGGCGCTCGCTGCTCGCCCACTGCATCGACCTCACTGCGGAAGATCGCGCCGTGCTGAGGCGCACCGGCGCCAATGTGGCGCACAATCCGAGCGCGCTGATGTCCGTCTACGGGCGCTGCCCCGCACCGGAACTGATGAAGGACGGCGTCACCGTCTCGCTCGGCACGGATGCCGCCGCGCCCGACCGCTCCTTCGACATGTTCCGCAACATGTTCCAGGCGCACCGCTACCATGCCCGGCATTTTTGCGACGATGCCGTGCTGCCGCCGCTCCAGCTTCTCGAAATGGCGACGATCGCGGGCGCCCGCGCGCTTTGCATGGAAGAGGAGATCGGCTCGCTGGAGGTCGGCAAGCGCGCCGATATCCTGCTCGTCGACATGCGCCAGCCGCATCTGTGGCCGCCGGCCGATCCGGTACAGCGCCTCGCGCGCTTCGCCAACGGGGCGGATGTGGACACGACCATCGTCGGCGGCCGGGTGCTGATGCGCGGGCGAAAACTGGTGCATGCCGACGAGGGTGCCATTCTCGACCGCGCGGAAAAGGCCTTCCGCCTCGCAATGCGCCGCGCCGGCCTCGCCTGACGCCAAAATGGAGATTGCCATGACCAAGGACCTTCTCATCCGCAACGCCCGCCCCTTCGGCGGCGAAGCGGTGAACCTCGTCATCCGCGGCGGCCGTTTCAGTGCAGCGGGCGGCGAACCGCCGGCAGAGGCGATCGATGCGGCGGGCCATATCGCGCTGCCCGGCCTCGTCGAGGCGCATACCCATCTCGACAAGACGCTGATCGGCATGGACTGGTTCGAGAACGGCATCGGCCCGACCCGCAACGAACGCATCCTCGCCGACCGCAAGGCCAAGCGCGACCTCGGCATCGACGCCCGCCGCCAATCCGCCCGCCAGATTGCCCAGACGCTGAAACATGGCGTGCTGCACATCCGCAGCCATGTCGATGTCGACACCGAGATCGGCCTTGCCAATATCGAGGGCGTGATCGAGACCCGCGCGGCGCTGCGCGACCTCGTGGACGTGCAGGTCGTCGCCTTTCCCCAGAGCGGCATGCTGCCGCGCGCAGGCACGCTGGAACTGATGGATGCGGCGATGAAGGCCGGGGCCGATATCGTCGGCGGCATCGATCCCGCCACGATCGAGCGCGATCCGGTGCGCCATCTCGACGCGATCTTCGCGCTCGCCGACCGCCACGCCAAGCCCATCGACATCCACCTGCACGAACTCGGCGATCTCGGCGCCTTCTGCCTCGAACTGATCGTCGAGCGCACCCGCGCCCTCGCCTTGCAGGGCCGCGTCATGGTCAGCCACGCCTATTGCCTCGGCATGCTGGACCCGGCCCGCCAGCGCGCGCTGATCGAGGCGCTGGCGGCGGAGCGCATTTCGGTGATGACGGTCGGCAGTCCCGCCGTCCCGGCCCTGCCGCTCCGCCTGATACGCGAATGCGGCCTCGTCGTCGCCTCCGGGTCGGACGGCATCCAGGGCACCTGGGAGCCCTGGGGCAATGGCGACATGCTGGAGCGGGCGAAATATCTCGCCCAGCGCAACGGCATGACCAACGATGCCGACCTTGCCGAGACCGCGCGCATCTGCACGTTCGGCGGCGCGGAAGGCCTCGGCCTTTCCGGCTACGGTTTTGCCGAGGGCGATTTCGGCGATCTCGTGCTGGTGCCGGCCCGCACGCTCGCCGAGGCCGTGGCGCTGACACCGCAAAAGCGCACCGTCATCCGCCGCGGCCGCGTGCTCGTGCACGACGGTGTGCCGGCGGCAGATCTTCCCTCCATAGAATGATCGTTCGGAAAGGTCGACCCGACACGTTTCGCTCTATGACAGCACAGGCCCTGCACCATCCCGCTGGCCGGCGCGGACCTTCTCACGGAATTCGCCCGGCGGCATGCCGAACTCGGCCTTGAAGACGCGGGAGAACTGCGTCTGGTCGCCGAAACCCCAGCGATAGGCGATCTCCGCCGCCGTCTGGAAATTGCCGGGATCTTCGAGCGCCTCCCGGCAGGCCATCAGCCGCTGGTCGCGGATCCAGCTCCGGACCGTCTGGCCCGTATCGCGGAACAGTTCGTGCAGGTATCGGGTGGAGATGCCGCAGGCCCGGGCGATGCGCTCCGGATCGAGCCGGAAATCCTGGAGATTGGCGCGCATATAGGCCTCGATGCGGGCGAGATGGGCGCCACGCACGGTGGAATTGCCCGAGGTCAGCACCCGGTCGTCCGCCTTGATCGCCAGCACGAGCAGGTCGACGAGCTGGCGGCCGACAGTCACGCGCGCCTCCTGCGTCATGCCGTCGAACCGGGCGGGCAGGAGATGCAGCATGTCGGTGAAGAGGCCGCCCGCCCCGTTGTTCGCCTCGAATTGCAGGGTGCAGAAGCGGTCGGGCGCGCGCATGCGGCCGGCGAGCGCATCGGCCTCCACCTTCAGCACCCACATGTCCGCCGGCTCGGCATGGCTGAACTGGTAGGGCTCGCTGCTGCGCTCCAGGAAGAAGCCGCCGGGCGGGCACTTGATGTCCTTGCCGCACTGGGAAAAGAACACTTCCGCCTTGGCCGGCACCGTGACCAGGAATTCCTCTTCGCGCGCGGCGCGGAAGTGATGCGGCAGGCGGTGATATTGCAAGGCGTCTGACGTGAGGCGCGAGATCGACACGTCGCCGAACTGCCAGGTCGTCAGGTCGCCGGAAAACCGGTCGGCGTCGCGAAAGCGCAGGTCGAGCGGAAAATAGGCCGAGGCGATGGCCTCGTGCCAGTGGCGGCTGCGGTCCGGCGCGCGTGTCGCGCTTGTGGTGATGCTCGTCTTCATGCGGCTTCCCCTCTTCGAACAAAGGTACGCACATGATTTTCGCCAGGCAACGAAAATGACAGCTTGTGCGCCCGCGCGCAATTCGTCGTTCCCGCGCTGCAAAGACCGGAGCGGAAAACTCTGCCTAGATTGACCCCGGCTTCAACGGTGCGACAGATACCGGCGGCTCAAGGGAACAGTCACATCAGCACCTCCAACGGTTTCCAGGCCGTCGGTTCTCGCCCTCAACCAGCGTGAACACGATGAACCATACCCAGACTTCAAAGGTCGACCCGATCACCCTTTCGGTCGTGCGCGGCATGCTCGAGACCACCCAGCGCGAAATGACGCTCGCGCTCGAAAAGACGGCGCGCTCGTCGGTCTTCAACCTGGCGCACGACTATTCGACGGCGCTGTTCAACGCCCGGCCGGAGATGATCCTGCAGGGCCAGGACATCCCGATCCATCTCGGCTCGCTCATTCCCGCCATGAAGGCGGTCGCCGCCTTCTTCGGCGACGATATCCACGAGGGCGACCTGTTCCTGCACAACGACCCGGCCTTCGGCGGCAGCCACGCCATCGACACCTGCATGTACAAGCCGGTCTTCTACAAGGGCGAACTCGTCTACTGGACCGTCTGCAAGGGCCATCTTACCGACATCGGCGGTCCCGTTCCCGCCGGCTACAACCCCAACGCCACCGAGATCTACGCCGAGTGCCTGCGCATCCCGCCGGTCAAGATCTGGGACCGCGGCACGCCGCGCAACGACGTGCTCAACATGATCCTCACCAACATGCGCGCCCGCCGCGACCAGGAGGGCGATTTCCGGGCGCTGATCGGCGCCTGCCAGGTCGGCGAGCGCAACCTCATCGCCATGCTCGACAAATACGGCAAGGAGCAGGTGGACGCCTGCGTCGACACCTTGCTCGACATGGCAGACCGGCACATGCGCGCGCTGATCGCCACCGTGCCCGACGGGACCTACGAGGGCTCCGCCATTCTGGAGGACGCCGGCCACGGTTTCGGCGATTTCGAGATCAAGGCGACGGTGACGGTCACGGGCGATAGCTGCCACATCGCCATCGCCAGCCCGCCGCAGATCCCCTATTTCATCAATTCCTACGAGGGCAACTCCCATTCCGGCGTCTATCTCGGCCTGATGATGTTCGCCGCCCTGCCTCCGCCCTACAACGAGGGCCTCTATCGCTGCGTCAGCCTCGATTTCGGGCCGAAGGGCACGCTCTGCAACGCGCAGGAACCCGCCCCGCACATGAACTGCACGACGACGCCGATGGAAACGCTGACCGACGCGGTGCGCCTCGCCTTCGAGAAGGCCATGCCGTCGAAGGTCTCCGCCTCCTGGGGCCATGCCAACGGCCTCAACATCGCCGGCCGCGATTCCCGCACCAACGAGGAATTCGTCACCATGGTGCTCGCCACCATCATCTCCGGCGGCGGCGCGACGCCCAAGCAGGACGGCTGGCATGCCGTCGGCCCGGAATGCTGCTTCGGCGCACTCACCTCCGGCGACGTCGAACTGCTCGAATATTCCTACCCCATCGTCATCCACCGCTATTCGCTGATGACCGATTCCGGCGGCGCGGGGAAATTCCGCGGCGGCTCGGGCACCGCCTGGGAGGTCGAGCCGCTCAACGGCGACATGCTGTGCATCGGTTTCGGCGAGGGCCGGCGCATTCCCGCCATGGGCGCGGCAGGCGCAAGATCGGCGATGGTCGACACCAAGGTCGGCCGCGTGGAGCTGCGCCGCGATGGCAAGGTCGAGGTAGAGCGCAAGAATATCATTGAGACCATCAGGCCGGGCGAGACCATCACCAACCTCAATCCGGGCGGCGGCGGCTACGGCAATCCTTTCGAGCGGCCGGTCGAGAAGGTCGTCTGGGACGTGCGCAACGGCCTCGTCTCCATCGAAGGCGCGCGCGCCGATTACGGCGTCGCCATCGCCAACCCGGAAACCCTCGCCGTCGACGTCGCCGAGACCGCGCGGCTGCGCGCTAGTGAATAAAGGAAGACCAGACATGACCATGCATTCCTACCGTCTCGGCATCGACGCCGGCGGCACCTTCACCGACTTCGTCATCGCCGACCGCGCCAGCGGGGAGGTCAAGCTGTTCAAGGCGCTCTCCACGCCCACCGACCCGACCAAGGCCATCGAGAACGGCCTCGGCCTCATCGCCGCCGATCTCAGGAAGCCGATCGAGGAGATCATCGCGAGTTGCGACCTCTGCATCAACGGCACGACCGTCGGCCTCAACGCGCTGATCACCCATCGCGGCGGCAAGACGGGGCTGATCTGCACCGCCGGCCACGAGGATTCCATCGAGATCCGCAACGGCCACAAGGAGGACGGTTTCCGCTACGACCCGGATTATCCGGCGGCGACCATGCTCGTGCCGCGTTATCTGCGCCGCGGCGTGCGCGAGCGCATCCTGTCCGACGGCTCCGTGCGCACGCCGCTGCACGAGGAGGACGTGCGCGAAGCCTGCCGCCTTTTCCTGAAGGAGGGCGTCGAGACCGTGGCCATCTCCTTCGTCTGGTCGGTGCTCGACCCGAGCCATGAGCGGCGCGCGGCGGAAATCGTGCGCGAGATGATGCCGGAGGCCATCCTCACCGTCGGCGGCGAGCTTTACCCGCAGGTGCGCGAATATACCCGCACCTCCACCGCCGTCACCAACGCTTATCTCGCCCCGGTCATGCGTCGCTACGTCGCCGCCGTCGACGCCTATTTCCGCACGCTCGGCGCCAAGCAGCCGGTGCGCTACTTCCAGTCGAACGGGGGCCTTGCGGTCGGCCAGGTGATGACCGACCGCTCCGTCTACGCCATCAATTCCGGCCCGGCATCCGCGCCGCAGGCGGGACTCTATGCCGGCGCGCCCTTCGACCATAAGAACGTCATCACCGTCGACATGGGCGGCACCTCCTTCGACATCACGCTGACCCGCAACGGCCAGACCAACCTCAACAAGAACATCGACTTCCTGCGCTACCGCATCGGCGTGCCGATGATCCAGGTCGAGACGCTGGGCGCCGGCGGCGGCTCCATCGGCTGGATCGATCCGCTCGGCCTCTTGCAGGTCGGCCCGCAATCGGCGGGCTCCGAGCCCGGCCCCGCCTGCTACGGCCGCGGCGGCACGGAGCCGACCACCTCGGATGCCAATCTCGTGCTCGGCTACCTCAACCCGGAAGGCCTGCTCGGCGGCAAGCTGCCGCTCGATATCGAGAAGGCACGCGCGGCGGTGGCGCGCGTCGCCGGACCGCTCGGCATCTCCGTCGAGCAGGCGGCCTATGGCATGTTCGCCATCGTCAACAACAGCATGGTCAACGGCATCCGCCGCGTCTCCGTCGAACGCGGCTATGATCCGCGCGATTTCGTGCTGGTCGGCGCGGGCGGCGCGACGGCGGCGCATATCACCGCGCTGGCGGGCGAGATGGGCATCGACACGATCATCCTGCCGAAACTCGCCTCCGGCCTCTGCGCCTTCGGCCAGATCATCTCCGACGTCAAATACAACTACATGGCTCCCGCCCCGGTGCGCCTCGACAATGCCAGCGCCTACCAGCGCATCGACAGCCTGTTCCGCGAGATCGAGGAGAAGGGCGTCGCGCATCTGAAGGCGGACGGCTTTGCCGACGACGCGATCGCCATCAAGCGCTCCATCGACATGCGCTATGTCGGCCAGGTGCATGAATGCACGGTCGATATCGGCACGTTCCCGATCAACGAGACGACCATCGAAAAGGTCAAGGACGCCTTCCACGCCCGCCACGAGGAACTCTACACCTATGCCGAACGCCACAGCGCGGTCGAGGTGGTGAACCTCGAATCCACCGTCTACGGCCTCATCGAAAAGGTCCGTCCGCCGAAACTCGCCGAAGGCGGCGATGCGAAGGCGGCGCTCAAGGGTTACCGCGAGGCGATCTTCGATCAATCAGGCAAGGCGATCTCCACGCCGATCTATGACGGCGCGAAACTTGGTGCGGGCGCCCGCATCGCGGGGCCGGCGATCATCGAGGAGGTGACGACGACCATCGTCATCGAGCCCGGCTGGACGAGCGTGCTGCATGAAAGCGGCAGCTACCTGCTGACGCGCAACTGAGCCAATGGCCCCGCCGCCACCGGCAGGGCCGCATCACCTGCAACAATCGAGGGGAACAAGATGGCAGGCAACGTATCGGCCACCGAAGCCGACAATTCGGATTTTTCCAACGTGGCGGTCCCGCCGCATGCCCGCATGCCCAAGGGTGCCTTGACCATGGCCTGGTGGGCGGTGTGCAGCGCCGTCTTCTATATCGTCGTCGGCGCGGCGATGGCGCTGAATTTCGGCACGCGCAACGCCATCATCGGCATCGTGCTGTCTGTCGTCGCCTATGGCGTCGTCAATGCGGTGCTGAGCCGCTTCGCCATCCGCACCGGGCTTTCCGTGGCGCTGTTCTCGCGTGTCCTCTTCGGCAATGTCGGGGCGGGGCTGGCGACGCTGATCTTCTGCGCCACGGCGATCTACTACGCCGTCTTCGAGGGCTCGGTCATCGCCGTCGGCATCAACACCGTGCTGCCGTCGATCTCCTATCCGCTCGCAGCCCTGATCGTCGTGCTCTACAGCGTGCCTCTGATCTTCGGCAGCATCCAGACCTGGCTCGACAAGTTCAATGGCGTGCTGCTGCCCTTCTATATCCTCGGCCTGATCGTCGCGGTCGCGCTCGCCATCGGCGAATACGGCTACAGCGACAAGTGGCTGAACCTCGGCCCGGAAACCGGCGCGCCAGCCGGCGGCTGGTGGTCCTGCTTCGTCTATTACATGGGCGTCTGGGTGCTGATGATGTTCACCTTCGACTATGCCCGCTTCGGCCGGCAGGAGGACGCCGGCTATCACGCCTGGTTCAACTTCGGCACGCCTTTCTATGCCGTCGCCTTCCTGGTCAGCGGGCTCTTCGGCATGTTCATGATCGGCACCGTGCCGGATCTCGGCGCGCTTTCGGAGGTCAGCGTGCTGCTGGCGCTCCTGAAGCTCATGGGCATCTGGGGCCTCGCCTTCGTCTGGGTCACCCAGACGCGCATCAACACGGCGAACTACTACCTTGCCGCCGTCAACCTCGAAGCGCTGGTGCAACTCTTCGGCCGCCTGCCCTTCGGACGCGTCGGCTGGGCGATCGCGGTCGGCGTCATCGTCTATCTCCTGATGCTGGCCGACGTCTTCGCCTACCTGCTGCAGGCCCTCGCCTACCAGGGCATCTTCGTCGTCGCCTGGGTCGCCGTCGCCATGGCGCATATCCTGATCGACCGCTACAGCATGCTGGTGGGACCTGCCATCGAATACCGCTCCAGCCATGTCCCCGCCTTCAACCCGCTCGGCATCAGCGCCTGGTTCGTCGCCGCGGCCGTCGGCATCGCTCTGCATGTCTGGGGTGGCGCCTATGCGGAACTCTCGGCGCCGGCGACCGCGGTCCTCGCTTTCTCCATCTATGCCGCGGGGCTGATGCAGGCGCGCCGCTCCTGGTTCCTGGTGGCGGGCTGAGCCCAACGGCCGTGCCTCCTTCTTGCGGGGCACGGTCCCTTATTCGCCCGTCCGGCTGCCGGACGCTGCAGCGACCTGCTACCGGCCGCCCTGCATCCCCAGCAGCCGTTGCGCAACGCCTGCGAACAGCGCCACGCCGGTTTCCAGCGATGCCTCGTCGATATCGAAATCGGCGGCATGGTGCACGGCAGGAATGTCGCTGCCGATGATGCAATAGGCGGCCGAGCCGCCGTTCTCCCGCACGCGGCGGATCATCAGGCAGGCATCGTCGCCGCCGCCGATCGACCATTCCGGCAGCACCTCGGTTACGCCGGGCAGGCCCCGGGCGACCGCGGCGATGAGCTCGGCGGCGTCCCGGCTGTTCTCGTTGCCGGGCATGTGGCTCTTGCGCACGATCTCCACGTCGCATTGCTGCATGGCGGCGGCGCCCTCGATGACCGCATGGAGCCGCCCGACCATGTAGTCATGCGCCGCGCGGTCGTCGGCCCGCACCTCCACCAGCATCTGGCAGGTATCGGCAACGATGTTGAAGGCCGTGCCGGCGGTGAGCATGCCGACATTGACGAAGGTCTGAGCGCCGGCAAAACGCGAAATGCCGTGCAGGCCGAGCGCTGCCGCAGCACCCGCCAGCAGCGCGTTGCGCCCCTCCTGCGGGCCCATCGCCGCATGGGCGACAGCACCGCGGAACGTGACGACGAAGCGGCTCGAGACCAGGAAGCCGACGGCGCTGGCGCCGATCTTGCCGGAGGGCAGCAGGCAGCCGAGATGACCGACGAAGAGATGGTCGACCCCTTCGACCGCGCCGCCCGCCACCATGGGCGCGGCGCCGCGCGCACTCTCCTCAGCCGGCTGGAAGATCAGGCGCAGGGTGCCGGAAAGCCCCTTTTCCCGGCTGAGCCGGCGGGCAAGGGCAAGGCCGATGCCGACATGCCCGTCATGGCCACAGGCATGCATGCGCCCGGCAAAGCGGGAGCGGAAATCCTCCGCATTCGGCCGGTGCTCCGCCGCCTCGGTCTCGCTGACCGGCAGGGCATCCATGTCGAAGCGGAAGGCGACGACGGGACCTTCGCCAAAACGGTAGTCGGCGACGACGCCCGTCAGGCCATCCGGCATGCGCTCCATCCAGGCGGGGTCCCCGCCCGCGGCGAGCGCCGCCCGCCTCGCCTCCGCCACCTGCCCGACCGACGGCGGATCGATGACGGCGTCGTAATCCATCACCTCGCGGCCGGTGCGCACGGCAAAGCCGAGATGGTCGAGATAGGCCGCGACGCGCGAAGCGGTGCGGTATTCGAGGAAGGCGGTTTCCGGATGGCGATGCAGGTCGCGGCGCACGAGCACGGCGGGCGCATTGCTGGCGGCGATCATCTCGGCAAGGGTCATGGTGGTTCCTGTGGGTTTAGCCGCGGCTGGCGAGGGAGACGCCGAGCGTCGCGATGCAAAGCCCGGCGATCTGGACGATGGTCAGGCTTTCGCCGAAACCGATCCAGGCCATCAGGGCCGAGACGCCGGGCACGAGGAAGAAGAGCGAGGACACTTTCGACAGCGCCCCGCGGCGGATCATGTGCAGGAGCAGCAGGATCGCCCCGAGCGACATGCCGAAGACCGACCAGGCAAGGCCGATCCACAGCGGCACCGCCGCCGTATCGAAGCCCGGTCCGCCGACGAAGGGCACGAGGACGGCCGTCGGAACCAGCGCGCCGATATATTGCACGGCCGTGTTGGTCAGCGGATCGGCGGTGATCTTCGTGCGTTTCACCAGAATGGAGCCGGTGGTGATGGCAAGCACCCCGGCAAGGCAGACGAGAAGCGGCACGAGGGGGATGCCGCCGGCATCCGTCGCGCCGAGCTTCGGCGCCAGCGTGACCAGCGTGCCGAGGGCGCCGACGGCGATGCCGATGGCACCGCGCCGCGACATGCGCTCGCCGAGCACCCGCCCCGCCAGGAGCGTCACGAGCAGCGGCTGCATGCCCGCCATCAGCGCGGAGATCGCCGTCGGCAGGCCGTTCGCCACCGACCAGAAGACGCCGCCGAGATAAAGGCCATGGATCAGCACGCCGGCCAGCAGCGCCTGACGCCATTCCCGCGCCGCGCGCGGCCAGGCCGCGCCCTTCCACAGGGCAATGGCGGCAAGCGCCAGGAAGGCGAGGAAGAAGCGCACGGCAAGGAAGGTCAGGGGCTCTGCATGGGGCGCGACGAGCCGCGCCAGCACGAAGCCGCTCGACCAGAGCGGCACGAAGACCGCCGGCAGCAGCAGGCCGGTGCTGGCCGATGGGACGGTGGCGTTGGCAGGCGTGCTCACGAGAGGCCCCGGATGCTCAGGACCGGGCTTTCGAGCAGCACGCCGGTCGTGCCGTCGGCAATGCCGCGGTCGGTCTGGTGCGGGCCGGCATTGCAGGCGAGCGTCGCGCCGAAGACGGCCTTGAACACGAGATAGGGCGGCTGCCAGTCGACGATACCGTCTGCCGCGGCGCGCAGCGCCGAGAAGGCACCGGCCACATCCTCGAGCGGCGCATCCGAGATCAGGCCGGAAAGCGGCAGCGCGAGCAGCGCCAAAACCTTCCCATCGGCCGCGACGGCCATGCCGCCGCCAGCCGCGATCACCGCATTGGCGGCGACGGCCATGTCCCGCGCATTGCCGCCGAAGACCGTAAGGTTGTGGCTGTCATGCGAGACGGTGGTGGCAAGCGCGCCGCGCCATTCGCCCCAGCCGGAGAGGAAGCCGACGCGCGGGCGCGCATCCGCCTTGCCGTGCCGGTGCACCACGGCAATGAGCGTCGCGCCGGCGGGAGGGACGACGAAACCATCCTCGACCCGTGCGACGGCCTCGGCCCATTCGGTGAAGCGCGGTCTTGCAATGAGGGCGACGGTCGCCTCGCCGCCCGCGCAGGGAATGCGGAAATCATTTTCCGCAAGCGGCGAGAGATGCATGGAACCGCGGAGCGGCGCCGCGTCGACTTCCTCCGCCGCTTCGATGAGCGCACCATCGCGGGCGACGAGACGGCCGCTGCAAAAGACCAGCTTCGCGTGGAAATCGGCAAGGTCCCGGAAAAGCACGATGTCGGCGCGGCGGCCGGGGGCGATGAGGCCGAGATCGGCGCGGCCGATGCGGCGGGCGGCGTTCAGCGTTGCAGCCTGCAGGGCCCATTCCGGCTTCATTCCGTAGCGCACGAGGCGGCGCACCACGTCGTCGAGGCCGCCGGCATGGTAAAGATCGTCCGGGAAGACGTCGTCGGTGCACAACGTCACCGTCTGCGGGAACTGCGGCAGCATGTCGAGGGCGGCGACGCATTCGGGCAGCAGGTGATCGTGCGAGCCGCGCAGTTCGATGGTGAGGCCGGCACGCAGCTTCTGCAGCAGGTCCTCGCCGGAGACGATCTCGTGATCGGAGCTGATGCCCGCCGTGACGAAGGCCTGCAGGTCGGCGCCCTCCAGGCTGCGGGCATGGCCGTGGATCGGCTTGCCGGCGCGGCGGCCGGCGGCGAGGATGGCGCTCATGCGCGCCCGCCCCTCGATGACGGCACGCATGTCCATCACCTCGGCGATGCCGCCGATCTCCGGGCGGGCGAGCAGCGCGGCGATCGTTTCGGCCGGAAAATTGGCGCCGGCCAGTTCCAGGCCCGGCGCCGACGGCACACAGGAGGGCGCGAGCAGCACATGGCGCTGCGCCAGCACGCGCGCCGCCTCCGCCGCCCAGTCGACACCGGCGACGCCGTGCACATTGCCGAGCTCGTGCGGATCCCAGACGAGCGTCGTGACGCCGCGCGGCAGGGTCGCCGCGGCATAGCGAGCGGGCGTGATCATCGAGCTTTCGACATGCATATGCGTGTCGATGAGGCCGGGCGAGACGAAAAGCCCGGCGGCATCGATCGTTTCCGCCGCATCCCGCCGGGCATCCGGCACGTGGACGCTGGCGATCAGCGGACCGACGAGGCCGATATCGGCGGGGCGCCGCTCGCCCGTCACCATGTCGACCAGCATGCCACCACGGATGAGGATGTCGAAGGCGCGGTCGCCGCGGGCGGCCGCGACGGCATTTTCCCTCAAGGTTTCGTCGTCGAGATCGCGGGCGTCGGTCCGGCCGGTCATCGCCGCGCCTCCGCGATCAGCGCGCCGAGGATGAGGGCACGGGCAGCATCCACGTCGATATCGGAGGCGAAGGCGGCGTTGCGCCTTTCCTCGGGCGCGCGGAGATCCACCACGGTGCGGCCCCGGGTCAGCGCGCCGGAAAGCTCCGCGTCGATACGGGCCGTGGTGAAGGTCACGGCCGCCGGCCGCACGAAGGCGACAGCGGCGCAAGGGTCGTAGATCGCCATGCCGGGCCGGCCGCGGCTCGTCCCTATGGAGATGTAACCGGCGAGAAGGTCGGCCAGCAGCTCGGCATTCCGGCCACCCGCGGCACGGACGGGCGCGGCGTCGTCCGGATAGGCGATGACCTTGCGGCAGAGGTCGAGATCGACCATGCGCAACGGCAGGCCGTGGGCGAGCACGATGGCGAGCGCTTCCGGGTCGGCGAAGGCATTGAATTCGGCAGAGGCCGTGTGGTTTCCGGCGGTGACGCCGCCGCCCATCCAGGTGAGATCGTCGATCCTCCCCGCGAGGTCCGGCCGCGCGAGCGCCAGGGCGGCGATGTTGGTGAGCGGGCCGAGGGCGAGGATGCGGCGCGGGCTTTCCGCCGTCTCCAGCCAATGGCAGAGGGCGGTGAAGGCATCGCTTTCCGGCAACAACGGGGCGGCGGACAGGCTGTGGCCGGCGGTCAGCATGCCGGCTTCGGAGAGGATGTTCTCCGCGGTTTCGAGGCGGCCCATCACCGGCAGGGCGCGGCCGTCGTGGATGGGAAAGGTCCAGCCGAAGGCAGCGGCGGCCGAGGCCGCGTTCTGGCGCACCTGCGCAAAACCGGAATTGCCGAAGACCAGCGAAACGCCGTCGACGGGTTCCCTCGCATGCGCCACCACGAGGATGGCGGCGATGTCGTCGAAACCCATGTCCGTATCGATCCAGACGCCCATGGCGGTCACGCGAAGCGCTGGAGCGGCGCGGCCGCCTTCAGCGGCAGGTCGAAGGAAAGCTCCGTGCCGAGTTCATGGACCGGCAGCGCGGCGCTGACCTCGGCAGTGATGGGCCCGAGCGGCGTGTCGAGCAGGTATTCGCGCAGATTCCCGGTGAAGGAAACGCTCTTCACCCGGCCCTTGAACGGGCCCGTATCCAGCGCCACGCCGGCGGGACGCCAGGCGAAGCCGGCGGCGTTCCGGGGCAGGGTCTCGTGGAGGGCGACCGCGCCGGCGGGGGTGGCGAGCTTGCCATCGGACAGCGCGAAGACGTTCTCGAAGCCGACGAAATCGGCGACGAAGGAGGAGACGGGATTGTTGTAGATTTCCTCCGGCGTGCCGATCTGCTCGATCAGGCCCTCGCGCATGACGACGATGCGGTCGGCGAGCGACAGGGCCTCGGCCTGGTCGTGCGTGACGAAGATCATGGTCACGCCGGTTTCCTTCTGCACACGCTGCAGTTCGGCGCGCATCTCGACGCGCAGGCGCGCATCGAGGTTGGAGAGCGGTTCGTCGAGCAAGAGCACCTTCGGCTCCATCACCATGGAGCGGGCGAGCGCCACGCGCTGCTGCTGGCCGCCGGAGAGTTCGGCGGGCTTGCGGCCGGAGAAGGCGGAAAGGCCGACGGATTTCAGACCGGCGGTGACGCGCGCCTCGATATCGGCGGCCGGCATGCGCTTCAAACGCAGGCCGAAGGCGACGTTCTCGAAGACCGTCAGGTGCGGGAAGAGCGCGTAGGACTGGAAGACCAGCCCGACATTGCGCTTGTTGGCGGAAACGCGGGTGATGTCCGTGCCGTCGAGCGTGATGCGGCCGGAGGTCGGCGCGAGAAGGCCGGCGATCGAGCGCATGGTCGTCGTCTTGCCGCAGCCGGAGGGGCCGAGGAAGGCGACGAGCTCGCCCTTGCGGATATCCAGGTTGAATTTGTCCACGGCGATCGAGCTGCCGTAGGAGAGCGTCAGGTTTTCAAGCGAGAGGAAGGCGCGATCAGACATAGCGGGAGAATCCAAGGAAGCGTTCTGCGAGGAAGATGATGCCGATCGACATCAGGGCGAGAAGCGCCGACAGCGCAGCAACGGAGGGATCGTAGGTGGTTTCCATGTAGGAAAGCATGTCGATGGGCAGCGTGCGCACGCCCGGACCCGAGAGGAACAGCGAGACGGGCACCTGGTTGAAGCTCGTCACGAAGCCGAGGATGAAGGCGGCAAGGATGCCCGCCCGGATATTCGGCAGCACCACCATGAAGAAGGCGCCGAGACGGGTGGCGCCGAGCAGCACCGCCGCCTCTTCCATGTCGGAGCGCAGGTTGTTGAAGGAAGAAGAGACGACGCGCACCGTATAGGGCAGCACGAGGGCCGTATGGGCAAGGAACAGCGCGACCCCGATCGAGAAGCTGAAGGGCACGACGAGGTAGCGCAGGAGCGCGAGGCCGACGATGATGCCCGGCACGATGATCGGCAGGGTGACGACGGTGCTCACCGCCTCGCCGAAGGGCAGCTTGTAGCGCGATAGCGCATAGGCCGCCGGCACGCCGAGCAGGAGCGCGACGAAGGTGCCGCCGACCGCAAGGATCATCGACATGATGAAGCTGTCGCGGAAGCTCTCGACGGTGAAGACCTTGACGATCCATCGCAGCGACAGGCCCTGCGGCGGGAAGGCGAGCGTATCGCCGGCCGAAAGCGAGGCGGCGACGATGATCAGGAACGGGCCGATCAGGAAGACGATCAGCGCGGTGAGGATGGAGAAGGAAAGCGTGCGGTTCATCGCTTGTTCCTCGCGGTGGCGAGCCGTTTCAGGAGAAGGTTCGCGGCAAAGCACATGGCGATCAGGATGAAGGCGATGACGCTTGCGGAGACGAAATCGTTGGCAACGGTGACGCGCTGGAAGAGCAGCGTTTCCAGCATCAGGACCTTGGAGCCGCCGAGGATGGCAGGCGTGATATAGGCCGTCAGCGAGCCGGTGAAGACCAGGGTGCCGCCGACGACGAGGCCTTCGCGCGTCAAGGGCAGGATGACCTTCCAGAATACCTGGAACCAGTTGGCACCGAGCACCCGGGCGGCGAGGATGGCATCCTTCGGCATGTTTTCCAGCGCGCTGATCAGCGACAGGATCATCAGCGGGAGGAAGAGCTGCAGGAGGCCGATGAAGACCGCCGTCTCGGTGAAGAGCAGGCGGATCGGCTCGTCGCTGAGGCCGACGGCCTGCAGCGCCTGGTTGACGATGCCGGTGCGGCCGAGGATGACGATCCAGGCATAGGTGCGCGCGACCGGCGAGATCATCAGCGGCAGCGAGATGAGGCCGATCATCCGACCCTTGCCGGAGGCGCTGAGATTGACGATGGCGAAGGCGGCGGCATAGCCGATGATGGCGGACACCACCGTCACGGCGATGCCGAGCTTGAACGTGCGCACCAGCACGAGTCGGTTCAGCGGCTCGGAGAAGAAGTTGGTGTAGGCCGAGAAGGTCCAGCCGGCCGGGCTACGGAAGCCCTCTGCCAGCACGATGACGACCGGCACCAGGAAGATGACGGTGGCGAAGACGGCGGCCGGCAAGGCCAGCGCCAGGGCTTCAGCGCGATTTTGAAACATGCGTGCTCCTGCCGAAAGGGGGCAGCGTTCGGGGTGGTGGGAAGCGCAGGAACGATCGCATGTGGAGATTGCCCCTCATCCGGCCTGCCGGCCACCTTCTCCCCGCAGGCGGGGCGAAGGAGATATGCCGTACCGGTTTCCCCAGTTCCTCAACGATTCGTGGGGCAAGTCCCCTCTCCCCGCTTGCGGGGAGAGGGTTAGGGTGAGGGGCAATAATGCGATCGCCTTCGGTTCAGGACGCCTTTACTGCGCGACCGCCGTGTTCCACTCGGCGAGCCACTTCTCGCGGTAGTCGAGGGTCGTCGCGGCCGGCAGGAAGGTCAGCTTGTTGGCGACGTCGGCGCCGTAGGTGAGCTTCTCGGCGATTTCCGGCGCGACCACGACTTCCTTGTTCGCCGGGCTGTCGATCAGCATTTCGGCGATCTTGGTCTGCATCGGCGTCGAGAGCCAGAAGTCCATGAACTTCAGCGCCAGTTCCTGGTTCTTCGAGCCCTTGACGAGCACCATGGCGTTCATGTCGCCGGCGTCGCCTTCCTTGGTGGCGGCCCAGCCGATCGGCAGGTCCAGCTTGGAAATGCCGGCCCAGGAGAAGTGACCCATCGGCGCGGCCCAGATCTCTTCCTGCTGCATGAGCTGCACGAGCTGCGAGCTCTTGACGTAGAAGGTGACGAACGCGTCGCGCTTCTCGCCGACGGCGGCCATGGCCTCCTTCAGGTCCGGCGATTCCTTGCCGAGCGCCTTGCCGATCATGTTCAGCACCGGCCCGCCCTGGTTGGTGGTGATGTTCGGCAGGGCGACGTGATCGGCATATTCGTCCTTCAGCAGGTCCGCCCAGGATTCCACCGTCATCTTGTCGGTGCGATAGGCGATGCCGGTCTTGTAGATGGTGTAGCCGACGCTCATGCCGTCGCCGTTCGGGTCCTTGGCGAAATCGTAGAGCTTGTCGTAGTTGGAGAGCTTCGCCGTATCGATCTTGTCGGTCAGGCCCTTGCGCGCGGCGGAAAGCGCGTCGGCGAGCGAGAAGACGGCCATGTCGATGACCGGGGCATCCTTGTTGGCTTCGAGCTTGGCAAGGCGCTCGATGCTGTTGCCCGTCTCCACGACCAGCTTGCAGCCGCATTCCGCCTCGAAGGGCTTGTAGAGCGCCTCGGTGAATTCCTCCTGGACGAAGCCATAGACGGAAATGGTTAGCGTCTGCTCCTCGGCGGATGCGAGCGCACCGCTCATGAGCCAGAAGACGCTGGCGGCCAGTACTTTCTTATGCATGCGGGGACTCCTCCTGGGAAAAACCGGCAGATGGCGCGGGACCACTGGAACGGCGGATGACAAGCTCCATCGGCACGGCGGCCCTTCGAGCGGTGACGGGCGGGCTCGGCGTGTCGTCCGAGGCCTCGCGGGACTGGATCGCCTCGACCAGCGCATCGAGCGCCAGCGTCGCGATTTCCGGCATGTTCATCTTCACGGTCGTCAGTGGCGGCGAGATGAAGGACGACCATTGCAGATTGTCGAAGCCGGTGATGCTGGCCTCCGCCGGAATGGCGATGCCGGCCGATTGCAGCTCCGTGAGCGCGCGCAGCGCATGGGGATCGGAAACGCAGGCGAAGGCGGTAAAGCCCCGCTTGCGCCAGTCCGCAAGCCCGAGCGCACAGCCCTTGCCGTGCCGGGCCTCAAGCTCGACGATCCAGATGGTCTCGGTCTCGACGCCCGACAGCTTCGAGCGCATGCCGTTGATGCGGGCGTTCTGCACGTTCGAGCTCGGATCGTCGCCGATCAGAAGGATCCTGCCGTGCCCGAGCGCCGCAAGGTGGCCGGCGACCTCTGCGCCGCCGGCGAAATGATCCGCCGAGACGGTGTTGCGCGGCGTCGTCGGCGTGTCGATGATGGCGATGGGGCAGCGCGTTTCCGGTACCTTCGTGCCGCGGCGGGGAACGATGACGATGCCGTCGACGCCGCGCTCGATGAGCTGGAAGATCGCCTTGTCCTGTGCGGCGATCTCGTCGCGCGAATTGGCGATCAGCACTCCGTAGCCCGCCCCCGTCGCCACGCGCTCGATCTCCTGCGCGATCTCCGGATAGAGCGGATTGCCGATATCGGGCAGGACGAGGCCGAGCACGCCGCTGCGGCCGGTGCGCAGGGCCCTGCCCGCCTGGCTCGGAACATATCCGAGCGTGTCCGCCGCATCGCGGATGCGCCTTGCGAGGTCCGGCGACAGGCGCCCCTTGCCCGACAGCGCATTCGATACCGTCGCGATCGACACCCCGAGGTGGCGCGCCAGTTCCGAAAGGTTGGGTCGCGAAGGCTTCACGGCTGCTCATCGATGTGATTAAACGTTTAATCACATTAGCACAGTTTAAAACATTGTCAATCACCGCTGTTTCCTGCCGGTGGAAAACAATCTGCGCCGGCGCCCTTCCAGGCGCGGGCCACCGACGTATGGCTGGGGCCTTAGGCCGCCCCGGTTACCGCAAAACCTTCAGGATCCAGCGGAAAAACCGGGCGGCGAAGATGAGTATAGGTCCGGCGCGCCAGATCCGGCGAGCTCAGCCCGCCGGCATCCGTCACGATCATGCGCGCGGCGATCGGCCCGAAGGCGCCCTTGAAGTGCTGCATGGATTTCACCGCGAGGATCGCCCTTTCGGTCGGCTCGATGCCGACGGCGCGGAAGATGTTCTTGTCCAGCATCTGCATGCGCTCGGAAACGATCATGATGTCGAGCCCGCCGACGCGCAGGCAAACGCTCCTGCCGCAGGTGCCGGGCAGGCCGGTGAACATCGGCCCTTCGAAGACGAACCTGCCGTCGGTGACCGCCATCACCGTGCCGGTCACCGTCAGGGGACCGCCGCCGACCGCCGGATCCGTGCGCCCGCCGATCGTCACCGTGACCTCGGCCCCGACGCCGGCCGCCGCGATCTTACGCACCGCCTCGGGATCGAGCAGCGCCCCGGCGGCGGCATGGGTCAGCCTCGCTTCCAGCATGGCGGCGATCAGCGCCGTGCAGTCGCTATAGGCGCCCGACCCGGGATTGTCGGAAAAATCCGCCACCACGACAATGCCGTCCCTGGGATCGGCGGCCTTCAGCGCCGCGATGCATTCGGCCAGCGGCACCGGTTGCGTCCATTCGTTGCGGAAGGACCAGATGGCCGCGCAGAGCCTTCCGCCGACGCCCTCCGCCGCCGCAGCGGGCACAATGGCGCTGTCATAGGTGACGACGACGCTCGGCCCGGCGGCCCAGACATCGGCATCGGTGAAACCGGCATTGATCGAGACGGCGAGCATGCCCGGCGCGGCCGCTTCCGTCGCGGCCCTTTCCAGGAGGCGGCACATCGGCCCGTTGTCCGTCGTGCGCCCGTCGTCGCAACCGAGCAGCATGGGCGGGCGGCGGATGGCGAGCATCGGCGCGATCTCGCCGGCCATCGCCCGGTGCAGCAGGTCGCAGGCCTCGACGCCGACCTCCCGCATGTCGACATGCGGATAGGTGCGGAAGGAGACGGCGATCTGCGCGAGATCGGCCAGCTCGTCGAAGATGTTGGCATGCAGGTCCAGCGTGATGGCGACCGGCACCGCATACCCGACCACGGCGCGGATTTCGCGCAGGAACTGGCAGTCGCCGTCCTCGTCCGTCTCCGTCACCATCGCACCGTGCAGCGCCACGAAGATCCCGTCGAAGGGCCCGTTTTCCTTCAGCCGGCGCAGGCATTCCCGCGTGATCTCGGTGCGCGCCGCTTCAAGGATGATGCCGTTCGGCTCGGCATGGGCGGCGACGATATAGACCGGCGTCCACCCCCTGGCACGGGCAACCTCGATCGCCCCGCCCACTTCCGATCCCGTGCCCTCGAAATTCAGCGGGATTTCGTCGCCCTTGAAATAATGCGAGGCATGGAAATCATCGATGCCGGTCCGCTTCCGCGTGAAGGTGTTGGATTCGTTGATGAACTCGATGATAGCGACACGATAGGACATGAATACCCTTCCCGCCCTCGCCGGGCGGGCAATGAAAGAGACGGGAGAGAGCGGATCATGCCCCGAGCCGGGCAGGCGAGACGACGGACGAGGCCCGCTGGCAGACCTCGTCCTTCAGAGCCGGTTATCCGCCGAAGAGCACGCTCGCATTCTTCGGCTTCTCGCGGATGTCGAAGTCGAAATACGCCTTGCGGATCGTCTCATAGGTGCCGTTGCGCACCAGTTCGGCAAGGGCGGCATTCACCCGCTCGCGCAGGGCATCGTCGTCCTTGCGGAAGGCGAGGCCCGCGCCGAGCGTGCCATCCTGCAGGAACTCCTCCCCGACGAAGACGCAGCAATCCTCGCCATCGGCCAGCCAGTCGGCGATGGCGATCTTCGATTCGACCAGGAGATCGAGGCGGCTGGTCTTCATGTCGAGGAAGGCTTCGCCGAGCGTCGGATAGAGCTTGACCTCGTTGTCGGGGAAGAAGTCCTTCAGCATGTCGGTGGCGATCGAGCCGGACTGCGTGCCGATCACCAGGTCCTTGACGGCATCGGGCTTGACCTCCTCAAGGTTCAGCTCCTTCAGGGCGACGAAACGCATGGCGTTGAAATAGTAGGGATCGGAAAAGCTCACCTGCTCCATGCGCGTCTTGGTGATCGCCATGGAAGAAGCAATGATATCGAACTTGCCGGCCTGGAGCGCCGGTATGATGCCGTCCCACTCGTTGGTGCTCCATTCGCATTCGGCCTTCAATTCGGCACAGATCGCATTACCGATGTCGATGTCGAAGCCCTTGAGCTGGCCGTCCTCGGCGACGTAGTTGAAGGGCGGATAGGCCCCCTCCGCGCCCATGCGGATCGTCTCGGCCGCGGCCGAGACCGCTCCCGACAGGACGATCGCGGCCGCCGTGCACGCATGGAGCGCCATTTTTCTCATCATCGTTCCCTCATCGTGTTGTGTCGCCGGCTTGCTTCGCCCACAGCCCCGCCCTCCGGCGCAAAACGCCAAGGCAAAAGAAACAACCTGAATTTCCTGGGTCTTGGCGAACGATGCATCCGGTCGGTTTCGTTCTGCCCGTGTAGGATTACCGTTGAGCCGGCGGCGCAACAATGCAAAAGATATATTCCCAATCATTAGTTTTCTTCATGGTTCGATGACAGACCGGCACCATCGTCGACACTTGGCCAATCTGCGCGCGCTGCGCGCCTTCGAGGCCGTGGGCCACCACCGGAGCTTCACGGCGGCGGCGAGCGAGCTCGCCGTCAGCCAGGGCGCCGTCAGTCATCAGATCAAGCAACTGGAGGAGCGTCTCGGCCGGCGCCTGCTGGAGCGCAATTCGCGCGGCGTCAGCCTCACAGCGGAAGGCAGCCTGCTGCTCGACGCCTGCGCCCGCGCCTTCGATGATGTCGCGAACGTGCTCTCGCTCGTCGGCCAGGAGACGGAGACGAAGGTCCTGCGCATCCGCACCGGTCCCTTCTTCGCCATGGAGGTGCTGGTGCCCCGCATGGCCGGCTTCCTGGAGCAGAACCCCGGCATCCAGCTCCATCTCAGCAATCTGGAGGCGCGCAGCGGCGCGGTCGAGCGCGAGGACGCGCAGATCAAGTACTGCGTCCATCCGCCGGCGGGAGACTACGCCGTCGAGGTGCTGCGCGAACGCCTCGTCCCGGTTTGCAGCCCGGCGCTGCTCGCCAGCGTGAAGCAGGCCAGCGACCTGCTCTTCAGCCGCAGCGTCGCGCGCCTGCACTATCGCAACGCCGATGACTGGAAGAACTGGCTGACCCACAACAACCTGCAGGAAACGCAGACGAACGCCAACCTGTTCTTCGACGACCAGCACACGCTGCTTGCCGCCGCGCGCTCCGGCCATGGCATCGGCTTCTCGCACCGCGCCTTCGTCGAGGCGGACATTGCGCGCGGCACCCTGTGCGTGCTTTCGGAAGAAACCTTCCAGCCGGAGGAATCCTACAAGTTCCTCTGCCCGAAGGAGAGCATGGAGGCAAACCCCGCCCTCGCCCGGTTCCGCGACTGGCTGCTCCGGGAAATCGAAACCGTGCGCTGACGTCAGAAGCTGGGCGGGCTGATCGCCCAGAGCACGACGGCATCCCGGCTTCCCGGATTGCGATAGCGATGTGGCTCGCCGGCGGAGTAGGAGAAGCTGTCGCCCTCGCGCAGGTGGAAGTGTCGCTCGCCCACCCATATTTCGAGCTCGCCGGCCATGACGATCCCCACGGCGTCGCCGGCATGGCTATAGCTTTCCGCGCTCTCGCTGCCCGGCGGCAGGCGCGTGTGGATCATCTCGACCTGAAGGCTCATCTTCGGTGTCAGCAGCTCGTCGACGATGCCGCCGTCGTACTGGATGCGCAGGCGGTTGCCGTAGCGGATGACATAGCCCTGCTCGGCCTGCGGCACCGGCGCCGCGCCGCCGAAGAACCACTGCACGGTGACCCCGAGGCTGCGGGCGATGCCGACCAAAGCGGGAATGGACGGATAGGCAAGGTTGCGCTCGATCTGGCTGATATAGCCGGTCGAGAGGTCGCAGCTTTCGGCCAGTTGAGCGAGCGTCATCCCGCGCCGTTTGCGCAGGCCGCGGATGCGCTCGCCGAGCACCGGATCCTCGCCGGCCGCGGCCCCGCCGTCATGCGCCCCCGAAACATTCTCGTCCGCCATCGCCGCCTTCCTTCCCGCGCCGCGCCGGCGCATCGGCTCACAAGGTTGTCCAGAATGCGCTTCATGGCAATAGATTTTGCCTTTAGTAAAAAAAATACGTCGATTTTTTACTTTGAATAAAATATAACCACCTCGTTTCGCTCGCTCGGGATGGGAGGACTGAATGATCGGGATCGTGCAGATCAGGCATGCCACGCGCCACTGTCGCAACACCGGGAGCGCCGCATGAGCGCGCCCGCCGCCTTCCCGCACCTGTTCCAGCCCCTCACGATCCGCGGCGTGCGGCTGAAGAACCGCATCATGTCGACCGGCCACGACACGACGCTGCCGACGGACGGGCGCGTCAACGAGGCCCTTGTCGCCTATCACGCGGCGCGGGCGAAGGGCGGCGTCGGCCTCATCGTCAGCCAGGTGGCCGGCGTGCACGAGACGGCCCGCTATACCTCGCACATGCTGATGGCGACGGACGACGGCTGCATCGACGGCTACCGCACGCTGGCGGAAACCTGCCATGCCCATGGCTGCGCGCTCTTCTCGCAGCTCTTCCATCCGGGCCGGGAGATCATGGAGGGCGGCGACGGGCTGCTGACGGTCGCCTATGCGCCCTCCGTCACGCCCAACGAGCGGTTTCGCGTGATGCCGCGCGCGCTCGACCAGGCGATGATCGACGAGATCGTCGCCGGCTACGGCGCGGCGGCCCGGCGCATGCATGAAGCCGGTGTCGACGGCGTGGAGCTGGTGGCGAGCCACGGCTACCTGCCGGCCCAGTTCCTGAACCCGCGCGTCAACCGGCGGACGGACGGCTATGGCGGATCGCTGGAGAACCGGCTGCGTTTTGCCGCGGAAGCGCTGAAGGCGATCCGTGCGGCGACATCGGAGGATTTCGTCGTCGGCCTGCGCATCAGCGCCGGGGACCGCGACGAGAACGGCCTCACGCCCGACGAGGCGCTGGAGGGCTGCCGCCTGCTCGAACCGCTGGTCGACTATGTCAATGTCACGGCCGGCACCTCCGCCTCGCTCGGCGGCGCGGTGCATATCGTGCCGCCCATGGCCTATCGCAACGCCTACCTTTCCAGCGACGCCGCCCGCTTCCGCCAAGCGCTGAAGGTGCCGGTCTTCGTCGCCGGCCGCATCAACCAGCCGCACGAAGCCGAGGCAGTCATCGCCGCGGGCGCGGCCGATGTCTGCGGCATGACCCGCGCGCTGATCTGCGATCCCGAGATGCCGGCAAAGGCCGAGGAAGGCCGCACCGACGACATCCGCGCCTGCATCGCCTGCAACCAGGCCTGCATCGGCCATTTTCACCGCGGCGTGCCGATCTCCTGCATACAGCATCCGGAAACCGGCCGCGAGCTTGCCTTCGGTACGCTGGTGCCGGCGGCCGCACCGAAGAAGGTCATGGTGATCGGCGGCGGGCCGGGCGGCATGAAGGCGGCCGCGACCGCCGCCGCCCGCGGCCATCAGGTGACACTTTACGAAGCCGCGAACCAGCTCGGCGGACAGGCGCTGCTCGCCCAGCAATTGCCGCGCCGCGCCGAATTCGGCGGCATCATCACCAATCTTTCGCGTGAACTGGAGCTGGCGCAGGTACGCGTGGTCAAGGGCGTTCGGGTCGATGCGGCCCTCGTCGAGCGCGAAAAGCCCGATGCCGTCGTGCTCGCGACCGGTGCCACGCCCTACATGCCCGAAATCCCCGCCGACGGCAGCGTCCAGGTGGTCGATGCCTGGCAGGTGCTGCGCCGGGAGGTCAAGACCGGCGGCCGCGTCGTCGTCGCCGACTGGCGCTGCGACTGGATCGGCCCCGGCATCGCCGAGCTGCTCGTCGACAACGGCTGCAGCGTCGAGCTCGCCGTCAACGGCACCCATCCCGGCGAGCTGCTGCCGCTCTACGTGCGCGACAACATCGCCGCCGAACTGCACGGGAAGGGTGTCGGCATCACGCCCTATGCCCGGCTCTACGGCTGCGACAGCGGCACCGTCTACCTGCAGCACACCGTCAGCGAGCAGCCAATCGTCTTCGAAGGCATCGATACGCTCGTGCTCTGTCTCGGGCATACGCCGGCGGACGAACTGCGGGCGATGCTTGCCGGGCTGGTGCCGGAGGTTCATCTCATCGGCGACTGTCTGGCGCCACGCACCGCGGAAGAAGCGGTCTATGACGGGCTGAAGGTGGGCACCGCCCTGTAAGGCGCCCTCAGCTTGCCGGGGGTGGATCCGGCGCGGCCACAGAAAATCGTCGCCCGTCGATTTTAGCGGTTGCCAAAATGCCGTTCACTTAATACCTTGTTAAGTGAGGAGCGAGGCCATGGACGACATCGCGGTTGCGACGAAGAATCAGGCTGCCGTCGGCGAGAAGGTGAAGGCCTTCCGCACCGCCCGCCGCATGTCCTTGCGCACGCTGGGCGAGGCCACCGGCACGACCGCGAGCTTCCTGAGCCAGTTGGAACGGGGGCTCAGCGGCGTCAATATCAGTACGCTGATGCGCATTGCCGGCGCGCTCGGCATCAGCCTGACGGACCTCTTCGAGGAAGCGGCCCCGCCCGTCGGCCGCGTGCTGCGTAAGCATGAACGCCCGGCGCTGCCGCCGGCCGAGGGCTATCGAAAGATGCTGTTGTCGCGACGACCGATCCGCGACATGGAAGTCTATATCGGCGAATTCGATCCGGGCGGCTCGACGGGGGAAAAACCCTACAGCCATGGGGATTCGCACGAACTCTTCTTCGTCCTGCGCGGTGAGGTGGAACTCACGCTCGGTGAGGAGCGCCATGTGCTGTCGGCCGGCGACAGCATCGAATATCCGACCTCGGTTCCGCACAAGACCGTGAATATCGGCGCGGAACCGGCCGAAGTCCTGTGGATGATCGCGCCGCCGACCAGCGTCGCCGACGACCTCGACAAATACCTGCCACGGGCGGGCTCGTAACCGCGGCAGGAACAACGCACGCGAGCGCTACTGGGAGTATCAACGATGAGGAATTTTGCGGGGGCTTTGGCCCTGACGATGACGTGCGCCCTGGCCTTGCCGGTATTCGCACAGGAAACGCCGGTCGCCGGCGCGGTAAAGGAAGGCTCCCTTGAGGGCAAGACGCTGACCTTCGTCTCCTACGGCGGCATCTACCAGGACGGCCAGGTGGCTGCCCTCCAGGAATTCGTGGAGAAATCCGGCGTGACGCTGCTCAATGACGGCCCGACGGAAATCGCCAAGCTGAAGGCGCAGGTCGATGCCGGCAACGTCACCTGGGACGTGGTCGACACCGCCGACCTGCCGCCCTACGTCCATTGCGGCACGCTGTTCCAGAAGCTCGACTTCTCCAAGCTCGACGTCTCGAAGATCCCGCCCGGACAGGTCGGCGAGTGCTCGGTCCCGGCGATGAACTATGGCGTCATCTTCATGTACAAGACCGAGACCTACAAGGACAATCCGCCGCAGAACTGGGTGGACTTCTTCGATACGGAGAAATTCCCGGGCTCGCGCGCCATCGACGGCAGCGGCGATCCGACCGGCGGCCTGATCGAGCAGGCCTTCAAGGCGGCCGGCGGCGACCCGAAGGCGATAACGCCTGACGACATCGAGAAAGGCATCCAGAAGCTGCGCGACCTCGGCCCCGACACGATCTACTGGAAGACCGGCGCCGAATCCCAGCAGCTCGCCGAATCCGGCGAGGCCGACATGATCATGATGTGGACCGGCCGCGCGATGACCGCCGCGAAGAACGGCGCGGCCTATACCCCCGTCTGGCAGGACTGGCTGGTCGTCATGGACCAGATGACCATCCCGGTCGGCGTCAAGGACACGGATGCGGCCTATGCGCTGCTCAACGCCTATCTCGGCCAGCGTTCGCAGGAGATCCTGACCGAGAAGACCTCCTACACGCCGATCCACATGGACGCCAAGCCGCAGGTCGACGAGATCACCGCGTCGTTCCTCACCTCGACGCCCGAGCGCATCGCACAGGGCTATCAGCAGAACATCCCGTTCTGGGTGGAGAACTTCGACCTCGCCGCCGAGAAGTGGAACGCGCTGCTTTCCGGCAATTGAGGCGTTTTCCTTCCCGAAGAGCAGCAAGGCAACTGCTAACGGGATTCGACGTCGCCGTTCTCCCCTTCTCCCCCGCGGGGAGAAGGTGGCCCGAAGGGTCGGATGAGGGGGTGGCTCCAACGGAGCGTCTATGCCTGCGATCTCCCCCTCATCCGCCTGCCGGCCCCTTCTCCCCGCGGGGGAGAAGGGGAATGGGGCCGCGGCGAATTCCAAACGCGATGCCTTGCGCCAGAGGGGACGGACACCGCGGACGCCAGCATGAACCACCACCCAACCGAACCACAGGAGACGATCGTGACCGACATGCCTGACAGGCCCGCTCTCCTCAAGCGATGGCGACCTCGCGGTGCGGTTTGGCTCGCCGCCCCTGCCGTGCTGGTGCTGCTCCTCGCCCTTGCCTATCCGCTGGCGATCGTCGTGGTGCGCAGCTTCACCGATCCCGCCCCCGGCCTCGACAATTACGTCTGGTTCTTCCAGTCCGCGGTAAACCGCACGGTCCTGCAACGCACCTTCGTCGTCGCCGCCTGGGTGACGCTCGTCTCGCTCATCTGCGCCTATCCTTACGCCTATGCCATGACCATCGTCGGCAGGAACCTGCGGCTGGCGCTCATCCTTTGCGTGCTCGTACCCTTCTGGCTGAGCGGGGTGGTGCGCACACTCGCCTGGGTCATCCTGTTGCAGGATTCCGGCGTCATCAATTCCTTCCTGCGCGGCCTCGGCCTGCCGCCCGTCAAGCTGATCCGCACGCTCCCCGGCGTCGTCATCGGCATGACGCAGGTGCTGCTGCCCTTCATGATCCTGCCGATCTATTCGGTGATGAAGGGCATCGACACGCGCCTTCTCCAGGCGGCCCGCAGCCTCGGCGCGAAACCCTGGAGAGCCTTCCTGCAGATCTACGTGCCGCTGTCGCTGCCCGGCGTCTATGCCGGCGCGATCATCGTCTTCATCCTGTCGCTCGGCTTCTACATCACGCCGGCCCTGCTCGGCGGTCCGCGCAGCATCCTGCTCTCCTCGCTGGTGCAGAACCAGGTGCTGAGCCTGCTCAACTGGGGGCGCGGTGGCGCGATGGGCGTCGTCCTCCTCGTCGCCACCTTCGTGCTTCTCGCCATCGCCGCCCCGCTGATGCGCCAGAAACATTCCTCGACCCGCAGGGAGGCGTGAGCCGATGCCCTCCTTCCCCCGCGTCCTCCTCGGCCTGTTCTGCCTGCTCGTCGCGGTGCTGCTCCTGGCGCCGACGCTGGTCGTCATCCCGATGTCGTTCAACGGCAACAAGTCGCTCGCCTTCCCGCCGGTGGGCTTCTCCTGGCAATGGTACGACAACTTCTTCCGCAATCCCGACTGGACGACGAGCTTTTCCAATTCGCTGGTCATCGCGCTCATCGTCGCGGTCGTCGCGACGGTGGTCGGCACGCTCGCCGCCTTCGGCGTCTCCCGCGCAGCGGCGCGTACCGGCGGCCTGCTGCGCGCCCTCCTCATCACGCCGATGGTCGTGCCCGGCGTGGTGCTGGCGATCGGCATCTACGCGGTCTATCTCGACACGCATCTGGTGGGCACGGTCACCGGCTTCGTGCTGGCGCACACCATGCTCGCCATCCCCTTCGTGCTGATCGCCGTGCAGGCGAGCCTGGAGGTCTTCGACCGACGGCTGGAGACCGCCGCCGCCAGCCTCGGCGCGGGCCGGCTGACCGTCTTCCGCACCGTGACGCTGCCGCTCATCCTGCCCGGCATCCTCTCCGGCGCGCTCTTCGCCTTCATCACCTCGTTCGACGAGATCATCGTGGCGCTGTTCATCACCAGCCCCTATCTCAAGACGCTGCCGGTGCAGATCTACACCTCGATCACCCGCGACGCCGACCCGACCGTCGCCGCCGTCGGCACGCTGCTCTTCCTCGCGACCTCGCTCATCATCATCGCCGGCCTGCTTCTCGGCATGCGCCGCGCAAGGACCTGACCCATGACCGCATCCGCTGGCGCCGCCATCGAAATCCGCAAGGCATCGAAACGCTACGGCGCGTTCACCGCCCTCAACGACATCGACCTTCATATCCGCCCCGGCGAGTTCATGACGCTGCTCGGCCCCTCCGGCTCCGGCAAGACGACGACGCTGAACCTCATCGCCGGCTTTACCGACATCAGCTCCGGCACGCTCGAAATCGGCGGCAGGAGCGTCACGGGCCTGCCCTCGCACAAGCGCAACATCGGCGTCGTCTTCCAGCACTACGCCCTCTTCCCGCACATGACGGTCGGAAAGAACGTCGCCTATCCCCTGACGCTGCGCGGCATCAAGGGCGACGATCGTGAGAAGCGGGTAAAACGCGCCCTCGACATGGTGAAGATGGCGGATTTCGCCCATCGCTACCCGAACGAACTCTCCGGCGGCCAGCAGCAGCGCGTGGCGCTCGCCCGCGCCCTCGTCTTCGATCCGCCGCTGCTCCTGATGGACGAACCGCTCGGCGCACTCGACAAGAAGCTGCGCGAATGGCTGCAGCTCGAAATCAAGCGCATCCACCGCGAACTCGGCACCACCTTCGTCTACGTCACCCACGACCAGGAGGAAGCGCTCGTCCTCTCCGACCGCATCGCCGTCTTCAACGGCGGGCGCATCGAGCAGATCGGCACGGGCCGCGAACTCTACGATCATCCCGCGACCCTCTTCGTCGGCCGCTTCATCGGCGATTCCACCGTCCTGCGCGGCAAGTCCGAAGCCGCCGGCGACGGCACGGTGATGACCATCGGCGGCCAGAGGATCTTCGCCCAGGGCCGCCTTCCCGGCGAGGCCCGCCCGGTCATCCTGCTCCGGCCCGAGCGCGTGGGGCTGAAGCGCCCCGGCGCGGACGCCTTGACGGGCGAAAACCGCCTTTCCGGCACGGTCACCGAGGCGATCTATCTCGGCTCCGGCTCGAAATACGAGGTGCGGCTGGCAGACGGAACGATCGCCGTGGTGCGCAGCCCCCTCGGCGCGACCGATTTTGCGATCGGCGATACCGCCGACATCGCCTTCCTGCCCACCGATCTCACCCTTCTTCCCGATGATGCCAGCGCCGACGTGACGCTGACCTGAACCCCGAAAGCCTTTCCCATGGACGTCAAGACCAACGGTGACATTTCCTTCTGGTATGCCGATATCGGCGGCATACCGCAAAAGCGCCCTCCCCTGCCCGGCGACCGCGAGGCCGATGTCTGCATCATCGGCGCGGGCTATACCGGCCTGTGGACGGCCTACTACCTGAAGAAGGCGGACCCTTCGCTCGACATCGTCGTGCTCGAACGGGAGTTTGCCGGCTTCGGCGCCTCCGGGCGCAACGGTGGCTGGCTTTCCGGCGGCTTCAGTTGGTCGCGGGAAAAATACGAGAAGACCTCCAGCCGCGGCGCGGTCGTCGATCTGCAGAATGCCATGGCGGGCACGGTCGACGAGGTCGAGCGCGTCACCCGGGCCGAAGGCATCGACGCGGACCTCATCCGCGTCGACAAGCTCGTCGTCGCCACCAATGCGGCCCAGCTCGAAAGGGTGCGCGAGGAATACCGGTTCGGCCTCGACTGGCAGATTCCGCCGGAGCGTCTGCAACTGCTCTCGGCGGAGGATGCCGCAAAGCGCATCCGCATCGCCGATCTCAAGGGCGCCGTGCTCTACCGCAACATGGCGCGCGTCCAGCCGGCCAAGCTGGTGCGCGGCCTCGCCAGGGTGGTCGAAGGCCTCGGCGTGTCGATCTACGAGGGCACGACCGTCATCCGCTTCGAACAGGGCCGCGTTACAACCGACCGCGGCATGGTGCGTGCGCCAAAAATCATCCGCGCCACGGAGGGGTTTTCCGCCGGCCTGCCCGGCTTCGAGCGGACCTGGCTGGCGCTGAACAGCGCGCAGATCGTCACCGAACCCGTGCCGGACGCGGTGTGGAAGGAGATCGGCTGGGAAGGCCACGAACTGCTCGGCGATGCGGCGCATGCCTATTGCTACGCCCAGCGCACCCGCGAGGGCCGCATCACCATGGGCGGACGCGGCGTGCCCTATCGCTACGGCTCGGCAACGGACGTCAACGGACGGACGCAGCAGGCGACGATCGACGCGCTCCATGGCATCCTGACCCGCCTCCTGCCGCAGACGAAAGCGCTGAAGATCGACCATGCCTGGTGCGGCGTGCTCGGCGTGCCGCGCGACTGGTGCACGACGGCGGGCTTCGACCGAACGACGGGCATCGGCTGGGCCGGCGGCTATGTCGGCCTCGGCGTCTCCAGCTCGAACCTTGCCGGCCGCACGCTCTGCGACCTGGTGCTGGATCGCAAGACGGAGCTGACCGGCCTGCCCTGGGTCAACCGCACGGTGCGCAAATGGGAGCCGGAGCCCTTCCGCTGGCTCGGCGTGCATTCGATGTACCAGCTCTACCGCATGGCGGACGACCGGGAGTTTTCCGGCCTGTCGCACACCTCCAAACTCGCGGCGCTCGCCGACAGCATCACCGGCCACTGAGCCAGATACGGGACAGACCATGATCAGCTTCGAAAATTTCGGCGACCTCCTCCAGCGCGATATCGGCGCCTTCGCGCCGAAGCCGACCTCCATCGAGGGCGATCAGCAGGAGGCCACCCTGCCCCTCTGGACGAGCCCGGACGGCAAGATGGAAACCGGCATATGGGAATGCACGCCCGGCCGCTTCACCGCCGACCGCAGCGAGATCGCGGAGATCTGCCATATCCTTTCCGGCCGCGTGACGCTGCACAACGGCGACGGCACGAGCCGTCGGATCGGCCCGGGCGAGATGTTCGTCCTGCCGCTCGGCTGGCGCGGCGAATGGACGATCCACGAGCAGACCCGCAAGATCTATACGATGGTGGCAAGGGACGTCTGAAGGCGCCTGACCTGAATTTTCCCTGTAGTATCCCCTTAGTACCCGCTCGCATGCCGTCCTTGCTAAACTCCTCCCATTGGTTTTGGGAGGAACAGATGCCAGCTTCGAAAATCCTGATGATCACCGGCGACTTCACCGAGGACTATGAAACCATGGTCCCGTTCCAGACGCTGCTTGCCTGCGGCTATACCGTGCATGCCGCCTGCCCCGGCAAGAATGCCGGCCAGACCGTCGCGACCGCCATCCATGATTTCGAGGGCGACCAGACCTATTCCGAAAAGCGCGGCCACAATTTCACGCTCAACGCCACCTTCTCCAGCATCCGCGCGGAGGACTACGACGCGCTTGTCATCCCCGGCGGCCGGGCGCCCGAATATCTGCGCCTCAACCCGGATGTCCTCAAGGCCGTGCGGCACTTCTTCGAGGCCGGCAAGCCGGTGGCGGCCATCTGCCACGGCGCGCAGCTTCTCGCGGCGGCCGGCGTCCTCAAGGGCCGCACCTGCTCGGCCTATCCCGCCTGCCGCCCCGAAGTGGAGCTTGCCGGCGGCATCTATGCGGATATCGCCATCGATGATGCGGTCTCGGACGGCAATCTGGTCACCGCGCCCGCATGGCCGGCGCACCCCTCCTGGCTGCGCCAGTTCATGGCTGTGCTGGACGCCGCATCTCTGCTACAAACGGATGCCGCCTGAGGAGACGGACAAGGGAGGCCGGGATGTGCGAACTGTTCATCAAGGCGGATGCGCGGCTCTGGGAGAGCACCACGCGTTCGCTGCGGATCGACGGCATGGTCACGAGCGTGCGGCTGGAGAATTTCTTCTGGTCGAAGCTCGAGGAGATCGCGCGCCGCGATCGCATGAATGTCACCCAGTTGATCACCAAGCTGCACCATGAATCGATCGACGCAGGCCACGACCTCGGCAACTTCACGTCCTTCCTGCGGGTTTGCTGCGCGCGCTATCTCGATCTCCAGCTGACCGGCGACATTCCGGCGGACGTCAACCAACCGATCGCCGGGCTGAACGCACCGGCGATCCTCGTGCGCGAGCGGGAAAAGTATCACTGAGCCGCCCGGTCGCATCCGCCTGCCGCAGATGTGCATCAAATCGCCCGGGCCGCCATGCGTAGCGCCACGCAGCCGCATGGAGATTGACCGCGGCCTATGCCTCCGAGTTCTATGACAAAGGGCAACCAAAAGGGGCGTCCCCACTGTCGCCGGCTGCAGGGATGTGCAGTTCTTCCCCAATAGAACGACAAAACCGCACAGGACGCAGAGAGTTTCTTTCGACCCTTTGGATGAGGCCATTTTTCCTTACATCCGGGACCATTGACGCATGTGACGTGGCTGAGCATGCTGTAGCCTTTCGCCAGCGTGCAAACATGCCAAACGGTGAACGCTGCGTTCTCGTTCCGCACCTTTCCAAGCCCTGTCCGATACCCCATCTTCGCTGGCGACACCCATCCCAACGGACGCTCCGGCGTCGAGGCAAAGATCCATGAAGAAAATCGGTTTCCTTTCCTTCGGGCATTGGACCCCCTCCCCGCAATCCGAGACCCGCTCGGCCGGCGATACGCTGCTCCAGTCGATCGACCTTGCCGTCGCGGCCGAAGAGCTCGGCGCCGACGGCGCCTATTTCCGGGTGCATCATTTCGCCCGGCAGCTCGCCTCCCCCTTCCCGCTCCTCGCCGCCGCCGGCGCGAGGACGAAGTCGATCGAGATCGGCACGGCCGTCATCGACATGCGCTACGAGAACCCGCTCTATATGGCCGAGGATGCCGGCGCCGCCGATCTCATCTCCGGCGGGCGCCTGCAGCTCGGCATCAGCCGTGGCTCGCCCGAGCAGGTCATCGACGGCTGGCGCTATTTCGGCTACCAGCCGCAGGAAGGCCAGAGCGACCCCGATATGGGCCGCCGGCATGCCGAGGTGTTCCTGGACGTGCTGAAGGGTGAAGGCTTCGCGCAGCCCAACCCGCGCCCGATGTTCCCCAACCCGCCCGGCCTGCTGCGCCTCGAACCCCATTCGGAGGGCCTGCGCGAGCGCATCTGGTGGGGCGCGAGCTCCAACGCCACGGCCGTCTGGGCCGCGAAGCTCGGCATGAACCTGCAGAGCTCGACGCTGAAGGACGACGAGACGGGCGAGCCTTTCCACATCCAGCAGGCCGCGCAGATCCGCGCCTATCGCGAGGCCTGGAAGGAGGCCGGCCACAGCCGCACGCCGCGTGTTTCGGTCAGCCGCAGCATCTTCGCGCTCGTCGACGACCGCGACCGGGCCTATTTCGGCCGCGGCGGCAAGGAAGCGGATTCGATCGGCTTCATCGACGACAAGACGCGGGCGATCTTCGGCCGTTCCTATGCCGACGAGCCGGACAAGCTCATCGAGCAGCTTGCCGCCGACGAGGCGATCCGGGAGGCCGATACGCTGCTCCTGACCGTGCCGAACCAGTTGGGCGTCGAATACAACGCCCATGTCATCGAGGCGATCCTGAAGCACGTCGCACCGGCCCTGGGCTGGCGCTAGGCGCGTTTTCTACTGCTAACACCACCCGATCCCGCAAAAAAACGAGAAAAGCGCGCCAGGGACGCCCTGGCGCGCTTTTTGTCTATATTCCTCAGGCAGGATCAAAAGGACGTGCTTGCCTTCAGCATGAACGTGTGTCAACGGCGGAGTAAAAACCGGCCACGGGGCGGAGCAAAAGTCGGCCACTGCGGCGCCGGCCTGAGACCGCCGGGAGGGCTTAAGCCCGAGCG
>NZ_SLVX01000006.1 GCF_004341885.1 Shinella granuli
GCTGTTGGATCGCAAAGTTCCCGTCAACGATCATCGCTGGAGCGATGTAATTTGTTTTCTCGATAATGCGATAATTTCACCGGAAGTCAATGGATGACGGGTGTTTGGCGGGCTTTAGTGTAATCTGTTTTCTTTTCAGGTGAAAATGGGAGAAATTTTCATGGCCTGCGCCTGGTGAAAGCGGTGAGGCTCATCGCGGTTGCCTTGAATCCTGTATCGATTTCAACCCGTTCCAGAGCTGATCTAGAGGCATGGAAAAGGGAAGGAGCCCCGGAAAACCGGCGTAAACGTGAAAATGGGACCATGTTCGGACGGTCTGATTTTCACGGGTGGCAGGCTTCTGTTTCGCGCCGCGCATCGATTTGGCATCAACACGTAAAAATTTTTCTGAAAAAGAGAGCCCGCCGGCCTGAAAATCCGTGTCGCGACGGCCGCCACGATCCGCTTCGGCGTGAAATCCGCCGTTCTGTCGGTGGGCGGCGCTTTCCATGGCTGAAGATCCGGGCGGTGTCACGCGGGAGGATGGGAGGGCATCCCGGAACGGTCCGGTGAATTTCAGGCGCCGATCGCCAAGCCCATTGATGCGCGCCGGCACTGTGTTATGACTGGCAGACAAGAAATTCGTTTTCATTTGCGCGCCGGACCGACGCGCCGTGCAGGGGGAGGCCGCAGCCGATGGACCTTTTTCACGCCTTGTCGGATGAGGACGGCCGGCTGTCGGGGCTCGATCGCAAGCTGGCGCAACTGGCCCTCGACGACGTCGATTTCGTCGTCAATTCGTCGATCGGCGAGCTGGCCGACCGCGCCGGGGTGTCGCCGCCGACCGTCACGCGCTTCTGCCGCCGGCTCGGCTGCAAGGGCTATCCGGACTTCAAGGTGCAGCTTGCCCGGCTCACTTATGTGGGCCTGCGCTACGTCAAGCCGGAAGTGCCGACCGAAACGCCCGAGGAAGTGGCCGAGGACATCATCGCCAAAGCGCAGAACGCCCTGTTCCAGCTGCATCGCCAGCTCGATTTCGCCTCGCTCGACATGGCGGCCCGCCTGCTGCGCGGCGCCGATTTCATCCAGGCCTTCGGGGCGAGCGGCAATTCGGCGATGATCGTCAACGAGCTGCACAACCGGCTCTTCCGGCTCGGCTGCCGCATCAACGCCTCGAACGACCACAACATGAACGCGATGATCTCCGCGGCCGCCCAGCCGGGCACGGTGGTGTTCGGCTCCTCCTTCACCGGCCGCGACCCGGCGCTCGTCCACTGCCTCGAACTGCTGCGCCGGCGCGGCATCCCCACCATCGTCCTCACGCAGGGCGGTTCGCCCGTCGCGGCGGCGGCGGATGTGGTGATCTCCGTCGAGCTGCCGGAGGGCAAGAACATCTTCCGGCCCACCTCGACACGCTATGCCTATCTCGCGGTCATCGACATGCTGGCCAATCTCGTCGCCTATGCCGACCGGACCAAGGCGATGAAGACCCTGCGCAGCATCAAGGAGGAGCTGGTCAGCCGGCGCGACGGCGACGACCGCCAGCTCCTCGGCGACTGACGGGCCGGCCGTCCTGCTGGAGAATTTCCGCTTTTCTTCGAATTGCGAAAACGCTCCATCTATTTGTTTTTACGTAATTCCGGACGCAAAACCGCTTCGCACTTTTGCTGGAATTGCTTTACCGCGAGGGTTTCGGCGCCCCGGCGGAAAGCACCTCGACGTGCTGCGTGCCGACCGTGCCGTCCGCCTCGACGACGGCCTGCCAGCGGCGGTTGCCGCAGCGCACCGAAAGCCGCCAGCGCCCGGCATCCTCGCCTTCGCCGCGCTCGACGCGCGAGGCGACGAGGCCGCGGCGCATGTAGTCGCGCAGCGTCTGCGTCGGCCAGCCGAAACGCGCGGCGAGCATGTCTGCCGGCAGGAGGAATTCTCCGGCTTCGTCCCGGCTGAGGACGAGGGGGCTGGCATCGGCGGCACTCATGAAATTGCTTCCCGCGAAATCGGCGTGACCGCCATGGAATCCTCGCCGCGGCTGAAGGCGATGGCGAGGCGGAAGGAATGGGCGATGCGCAAGGCCCGGTCGAGGAAGAGATCGGCGACCTCGGGCGGGCAGAGCCGCTCGACGGTCGCGCGGAACAGCGTGAGCCAGCGGCGGAAATGCTGTTCCTCAAGCTCGGGTATGGCAAGGTGCGGCGGCAAGGGGCGGCCCTCGTAGCGGTCGGTGCGCAGAAGCGTTGCAGACCAGAAGTCGCGCATCTTTGCAAGATGCACCGGCCATTCCTCCGGCGCGATCGCGCCGTCGAAGATCGGGCCGAGCAGTGGATCCTTGCGGATCCCGTCATAGAAACCGTGCACCACGGCATGGATCATCGCTTCGTCGAGCACTTCCGGCAGCGGCTTGCCGTCGATGACGATGGTGCGGTCGGGGGCAGGGCGGCCTCTCATCGGATCGCCCTGTAGCTGTGCCAGGTGCCATGGCCGAGCAGCGGGAAGATGACGACGAGGCCGAGGAACCCCGTCGCGATGGCGACGACGGTGAGCGCCAGCACGATGGCGCCCCAGGCGAGCATGACCGGCAGGTTGCGGAAGGTGAGCGAAATGCTCGTGCCCATCGCGGTGAAGGCGTCCGTCTTTTCCGCCAGCAGCATGGGAATGGCAAAGGTGCTGATGGCGAAGGAGAAGGCGGCGAAGAGCCCGCCGACCGCCGTGCCGACGACGATCATGCCGAGCCCTTCCGGCGTGGAGACCAGCATGGCGACGACATGGTCGAGGCCGGGAAAGGGCCTCAGCCCGACGAAGAGCGCGTAGATGATGACGGCGGCGCGCATCCAGACCAGCATCAGCAGGCAGAGGATCGCGCCCGTATACCAGACCTGCGCGCCGGATTCGGTTTTCACGAAGATCATGCGTGCAAGGCTCGGCGTCACGCCCTCCTCAAGGTCCCGGCTCTTGCGGTAGAGGCCGATCGCCACCAGCGGGCCGACCACCATGAAGCCGGCAAGCGCGGGGAAGAGGATATAGTCGAGCTCCAGGCGGAAGAGGCCCCAGACCACCGCCAGCGACAGGAGGAAGACGGCGAAGCCGTAGGCAAGGCTCGGCAGCGGATTGCGCCAGAGGTCGCGCCAGCCGGCGGCGAGCCAGCCGAGCGCCGCGCCGGCCGGCAGGTTACGGCGGCGCTGTTCGGCGAGCGGCACGGGCGCGTCACCGGTCTTGTCGGTCGTTCCCATGATATCCTTCCTCTCTCAGCAGGAGGGCCGCGCGGCGCGATACGCACCGTCCCGGCCTTCCGTCTTCAGGTGTTGCACGCAATCGGGCTGGGAGGTCAGCGCGACATGGACGAGATGCGCATTGGCGCCGGCAAAGAGCGCAAGGCCCGCCGCGACGATGAGGAACGCGGCGCGCCGCCAGTTGATGCGGCCGGGCGGACGCGTCTCGCTTGCCGCGCTGCTCATCGCCCGTCCTCCGCCAGCGTGCCGACATAGAGCGCCAGCAGCTTGATATCGACCGGCGAAAGGCGGCCTTCCCAGTGCGGCATGTGGCCCTGCCGGCCGGAATAGATCGAGGTGAAGACGCTCTGCGCGTCGCTGCCGTAGATCCAGGCGGCGTCGGTGAGGTCGGGCGCGCCGGCCTCCGTGCTGCCGCGGCCGTCCTCGCCGTGGCAGGCGACGCAGTTGGCGGCGAACACCTCCCTGCCGGCCTCGACCTCAGCGGTGTCGGCCGCGCCCATCGGCAGGGCGGAGAGCGAGCGCACATAGGCGGCGACGGCCCGCACCTGCCTGTCGTCGAGGATGCCGTCGCGGCCGAAGGCCATCATCTGCGAGATGCGCGTCTCCTCGTTGGCGGCGTTGATGCCGATGCGGATCGTCTCGGCGATGGTCTCCGGTTCGCCGCCCCACAGCCAGGCCTTCGCCGCAAGGTTCGGGAAGCCCGGCCCGCCGGTGCCGCGCGTGCCGTGGCAGGCGGCGCAATTGTCGATGAAGAGCGTGCGGCCGGTCTCGCGCACATGCTGCATGAGGGTGTCGTCCGCGGCGATCTCCTGAAGGCTCGCCCCGGCGATGCGGCCGGTCCAGGCGGCACGGGCCGCGGCGGCGTCCTCGACCTGCCGCGTCACGACATCGCGCTGGTCGATGCCGAGCAGGCCCTTCGTATAGGAGACGCCGAGCGGCCAGGCCGGCATCAGGATCCAGTAGCCGATGGCAAAGAGCGTGGTGACGGTGAGGAAGAAAACGACGACGCGCGGGATCGGCGTTTCCAGCTCCTCGATGCCGTTCCATTCGTGCCCGGTGGTGGCCCGTCCGGTGGCGGGATCGTGTCTTTCGGTTGCCATGCCCTAGTCCCCCGGCCGGTCGTCTTTGTCGAGAATGCTCTTCTTGGCGCGATCGAAACGCTTCCGGTTGCCCGGCCAGAGCGCGTAGACGACGACGCCCGCGGCAAGCAGGATCAGGTAGAACAGCCCCCAGCTCTTGGCGAAGGCGACGACGCTGTTGTGGTCGATCTCCATCGCCTCACTCCGCCTTTGCCGTCTGCTGCTGCGCCGCCTGCGTCAACTGGCCGACGATCTGGAGATAGGCGACCAGCGCGTCCATCTCGGTCAGGAGACCGGGATTGCCGTCGAAGGCGCGCACATTGGTCGCCTCGCCGTAGCGCTCGCTGACGCCGGAAGTGCCGGCATCGTCGGGGTTGGCCTGTGCGCGGGCGTCGGCGGTGGCGTTCTCGATCATCGCATCCGTATAGGGTACGCCGACGGCGCGCTGGGCGGCAAGGTGCGCGCTAAGATCGTCGATCCTCAGCGCATTGCGCTTCAGCCAGCCGTAGCGCGGCATCACCGATTCCGGCACCACGTCGCGCGGATTGACGAGATGGGCGACATGCCAGGCGTCGGAATACTTGCCGCCGAGGCGGGCGAGGTCCGGGCCGGTGCGCTTGGAGCCCCAGAGCATCGGGTGGTCGTATTTCGATTCCACGGCCAGCGAATAGGGACCGTAGCGCTCCACTTCGTCGCGCAGCGTGCGGATCATCTGCGAATGGCAGGCGTAACAGCCCTCGCGGATGTAGAGGTTGCGGCCGGCGAGCTCCAGCGGCGTGTAGAGCCGCATGTCGGGCGCCTCCTCCACCGTCTCGTGGATGGTGAAGAGCGGGGCGATCTCGACGAGGCCGCCGATGGAGGCGACGCCGACGATGGCCAGCACGAAGCCGATGGCGTTGCGCTCGAGCTTGCGGTGGAAGAACTCCTTCATCGTCATTCTCCTGCCGGGGCCGCGCCGGCCTTGCCGTAGAGGGGAACGTCGCCGGCAGGCTCTGCAGCGCGCGCCCTTCGCGCCATGCGGATCGTCATCCAGACGTTGAACGAGCAGACGACGGCGCCGGCAAGGAACAGCAGTCCCCCGAAGGCGCGGGCGATATAGTAGGGATGCATGGCGACGAGGCTGTCGATGAAGGAATAGGCGAGCGTGCCGCTGTCGTTGTAGGTGCGCCACATCAGGCCCTGGATGATGCCCGAATTCCACATGGCGAAGACGTAGACGACGGTGCCGGCGAGCGCGAGCCAGAAGTGCACCTCGATCAGTTTGGGCGAATACATGCGCTCCTGCTTCCACATCCACGGCACGAGGGCGTAGAGCGAGCCGAAGGTGATCATCGCCACCCAGCCGAGCGCGCCGGCATGCACATGGCCGACGGTCCAGTCGGTATAGTGCGAGAGCGAGTTGACGGCGCGGATCGCCATGAAGGAGCCTTCGAAGGTGGAGAGCCCGTAGAACACGGCCGCGACCATCATGAAGCGCAGGGTCGCGTCGTCGCGCACCTTGTGCCAGGCGCCGTTGAGCGTGGCGAGCGCGTTGCCGGCGGACGCCCAGGACGGCACAAGCAGCACGATCGAGAAGGTCATGCCGAGGGTCTGCACCCATTGCGGCAGGGCGGTGTAGTGCAGGTGGTGCGCGCCCGCCCACATATACATGAAGGTGATGCCCCAGAAGCTGATGATCGAGAGGCGGTAGGAGAAGATCGGCCGCTCGGCGCGCTTCGGCAGGTAGTAGTACATCATGCCGAGGAAGCCGGCGGTCAGGAAGAAGGCGACGGCGTTGTGGCCGTACCACCATTGCGTCATCGCATCCTGCACGCCGGAAAACAGCGAATAGCTCTTGGCATGGCCGAAGGAAACGGGCACGGCGAGGTTGTTGACGATGTGCAGCACCGCCACGACCAGGATGAAGGCCATGTAGTACCAGTTGGCGACGTAGATATGCGGTTCCTTGCGGCGCTGCAGCGTGCGGATGTAGATGAGGAAATAGACGACCCAGACGACGACCAGCCAGATATCGGCATACCATTCCGGCTCGGCATATTCCTTCGACTGGGTCATGCCCATCAGGTAGCCGGTCGCGGCGATCAGACAGAAGAGATTGTAGCCGATCAGCACGAACCACGGGGCGAACTGGCCGGGCAGTCGCGCGCGACAGGTGCGCTGGAGCACATGGAAGGAGGTGGCGATCAGCGCATTGCCGCCGAAGCCGAAGATGACGCCCGACGTGTGCACGGGCCTGAGGCGCCCGAAGCTCGCCCAGGCGCTGTCGACGAAGGTCAGCTCCGGCCAGGCGAGCAGCGCGGCCACCCAGACGCCGACGAACATGCCGGCCACCGCCCAGGCGAGCGACAGGATGATGCCGGCCCGCGTCGGATCGTCGTAATATTCGGAAAGCCTTTCTTCCGGCGGCTCCGGATCAAACAGCGCGGACAGCACAACGAAGCCGAGGCCGAGGCTGAAGACCAGCACGATATAGCCGTGCACGGCCAGCGGATCTCCCCGCCCGGCCACCGCCATGGCAAGCCCCGTCAGGGCGAGCGCGCCGAGCACGAAGAGGGCCAGATGGCGCTCCGAAACTGTCAATCCCGATATCATCGATCTCTCCCCTCCGTGTCTCACGCCGCTTCGGCAATGCCCAGCAGCGGCCCGAGCGCGGCCCTGTTGCGGACAATATCCTCGAGCGTGTATTTATCGAGAACCGCAAGGAATGCGGCGAGCGCCTCGTGCAGCATACCCTTCAGCCGACAGGCCGGCGAGATGGCGCAGGCCCGCCCGCCTGCCTGCATGCATTCGGCCAGCGAGAATTCCTCTTCCGTCGCCCGGACCAGCGCGCCGACGGCGATCTCGGCGGGCGCCTTCGCCAGCTTGATCCCGCCCGCCCGCCCGCGCGTCGTCTCGACAAGGCCGAGATCGCGCAGGGTCTGCGCCACTTTCAGGAGGTGGTTGCGCGAAAGCCCGTAGGCCTCGGCCACGTCGTTCACCGTGCATACGCGGTCCGGCCGCGTCGCCACGTAGATCAGCATGCGCAGGGCATAGTCCGTGTGAAGCGTCATCCGCATGGCGTCGTCTCCCGGCCGGGGCTTTTAAAAAGTATTCTGGATACCACTTTTAACGCAAGCCCCGCCCGGTCGAAAGTGCAATAGCGTCGCAGGTGCCGGGATATTGCATGATCCAACGCCAAAGCGTTGCCGGTTGGGCGGGCAAGGCTGCGGGCAGCGGCGCTGCGGGATGTCAGCCGGCGCCGGTGAGGCGCTTCGTCCAGTCCTCGACCCGGTTGCTCTCCAGCCGTCGGGCGGCATGGGCGCGCCAGCCGTCGGCAAGGCGCCCGAGCGCGGCGATGCCGGCCAGTTCCGCACGGTTGAGCGGATCGATGTAGAAGGCGCGCCAGATGCGTGCCAGCGTCCATTCCGGCGCGCGGCGCTCGCGCAGGACGAGGCGGTCGGCGGGCGAGACGGTGCCGGGCGTGAGCACCCGGTAGTACCAGCCGGTCCGCCCGCTCGATTGCACCAGGCGCGCCATCTCCGTCCGGCCGAAGCGCTCGTTCAGCTTCCAGCAGGGCTGGCGTCCCTGGCTAACCTCGATGACCGCGGTGCCGAGCTGGAAGACGTCGCCGATCGCCACCATGCGCTCCGTCAGCCCGGCCGTCGAGAGGTTCTCGCCGAAGGCGCCGGGGCCGGCAAGAAGCGGATGCGGCCCCAGATCGCGGGCCCAGTCGGCATAGTGCTCGAAGGGATAGTGGTGCACGGCCTTTTCCGGCCCGCCATGCCGCATCGTATCGCCCTGCCTGTCGCCGGCAAAACCGGTTTCTGAGAGATGGAGCGCATGGTGGACCGGCGCCTTCACGATGCCGCTCGGCACGCCGTGCGCGCCGAGCGGCGCGACGGCGCCGATGCGCAGGCTGAGCAGTGTGACCTCCGTCATGGTTCGACGACCGGAGGCATCGGTGCCGCGCAGCGGCCGTCGGCGCAGGCGCCGTCCCCGGCCGTGGCGGAAAGCGCCATGGCGATCCGCGCCCCGACGGCGATGTCGTCCTCCACGCCGAAGGCCTGGTGCAGGATGGTGCCGTCCCGCCCGATCAGCACGGAGGAGGGCGTTCCGCGCAGCCTGAAGCGCTGCATCGTCACCGGGATATCCGATCCTTCTTCCGCGAGGTCGACGCCCACGGGGGATTTCAGCCGGTATTCGTGGAGGAATGCCCCGAGGGTGACCGGCGACATGGCCGCATGGTGCTCGAAGACCGTGTGGATGCCGATGACCTGCAGGTCGGTATGGGCGAAGACGCGCTCGATGCGCTGGACCTGAGGAAGGGCCTGCGCCACGCAGCCGGGGCAGAGAAGCTGGAAACTGTGCAGGAAGACCGGGCGGCCGCGCAGGCCGGCGAGCGTCAGCGGGACCGGCGTGTTGAACCATTCGCTGACGGCCAGTTCCGGGGCAAGCGGCGTCTCAGGCGCGGTCATCGTCGCCTCCCTGCCGGCAGGCCTCGGCCGGGCCCGTTGCATCGCGGGGGCCAGTGGGGGTAAATCTCGGCACGTTCTTTCCTTTCATTTGCCTGGAGGGGAGGAATGGCCGGTCCGGCAATGGCAGTTGCCGGACCGGCGCCGGATCATTCGGCCGGCACGACCTTACCGGGCAGGCTGAGATCGCCCGAGGCGACCTTGAACACGTTGCTGACGCACAGCAGCGGCGCATGCAGGTTGCCGTTGACCTTCAGCCCTGCCGTCACGCCGTCGAAGGCGGCGCCCTTAATGCCGCCGATCAGCGACAGGGGAATGGCGACGTCCACCGTGTCGCCCTTGAAGCTGGTCGGGTATTGCGGGCTGTCGATGAGGAGCGGCACGCCGGGCCAGGTCTCCGGCACCTTCGGCGTGGTGCCTTCCGGGATGTCGATGACCTTGAGCCCGCCGCCGCAGGCCTTGTCCTCGGCCAGCACCACCCAGTGCGGATGCCAGACATGGCGGTTCTTGCCGCCCTTGACCGCATCGTCGAAATCCGGATGGAAGGTGACGGCCAGCGCGACGATGCCCTGGCCCGCGTCGAAGCCGATCGCGCCGCTGTCGAGGCTCGTCGGCCAGACATAGGCATAGACGCTGGAGCCTTCGAACCTGCCCGTCGCGTCGGGCTTGTCCTTACCGGCCTCGCCGCGCACGCGGGTGGTGAAGATCGCGCTGTCGCCCCGTGTGACGATCGTCGTCTCGATGATGTCGAAGGCGGCCTCTACCGCTTCCGCAGGCTCCGCCTTGATGGAATGGGCCGAGGCTGTCGTCAGCCAGAACAGGGCCGTTCCGGCGGCGAGCGCGCCGGTTGCAAATCTGCCGAGCATGATGGTCTTCCTTTCGTTTGCCTGGAGGGTGGAACTATCCCGCTTGGAATGCATCCCAGGTGGCAGCCCGGGATGCGGGATCGGCTTCATCGTGGTCGCGGCAATCGACGCGCAGGTCTCGCTGGCCGAAGGCGGCATCGACGAAATGGCAATGATGGGGGCGCGCGGCATCCGCATGCGCGAAGGGGGAGAAGTGGCGACAGGTCACGCACATGCGCTGGACGGGGATCGCCTCCGCCACCTGCAGGCGGCGGATCATCTTGACCAGCGTGAGGAGCAGGTCCTCCTGCTCGCGGTCATCGAGCGCGCCGAGGGCCGTGGCGGCAAGGCCGTCGCCGGTGTCCGAGGCCTTGAGGATTGCAAGACCTTCCGCCGTCGGCACCACGCGCACCGCGCGCCGGTCGCCCGCTTCCGGCCGCTTCTTCAGACAGGCCTTGCGCTCCAGCGCATTGATCGAATCCGTCGCCGTCGGCTGCGAGACGCCGAGATGGGCGGCGATCTCGCGCACGCCGAGGCCATCCGCCCCGCGCCCTTCCAGCAGTGTCAGGATGGCAAGCTGCGTCGGGTTGAGCCCGCTCGCCTTCGAGCGGTTCCACTCGTCGATGCGCATGGCCATGCCGATACGGGAAAGGCCTTCGCGAAGGCGCTCGGTGATCGCATGGGGGTTCCTGGGCGTTTCCATGCGGAGATTATATAGGAGTCCTATATATATTCAAGGGTGCAGGGAAGATCGAGCCGCCCGGGGACGGGCGGCGGCCTGACACAGGAATGAGGGAAGGGGCTGCCGCGGGACGGCGCCGGGCGGTTCCCCGCCCGGAGCATTGCGTTTCGAGCCTTGCGCCGCGGCGGGCGCGGCGCCTGGATGGCGTCAGAATGACGCCTTCAACTGGCCGCCGATGTTCCAGTCCGGCTTGTCGTTTTCGCGGAAGGTCGCGGAAACCGCGGTGTCGAGCTGCCAGCGTTCGTCGAACTTCCAGCCGACGCGCCCGCCGAGCGTCGCGAAGTTCTGGTCGTCTGCCTTGCCCCTGGCATCGCCCACCCAGTCGACCGAGGCCTTTGCGCCATCCTTGCCGGCGAAGGTGCGGCCGACCGCGCCGAGGATCGTGTAGTCCAGCTTTTCGTCCAGCCTGCGGCTCCAGGCGAATTCTGCGCTCACCGTGTCCGAGGCCGAACGGCCGCCCTTGATATGGCCTGCGAAGAGGTTCTTGCCGGACGCGTCCTCGTCATAGCCGTCGAGGTCGAGCCAGGCGCGGGTGAAGCGGGTGGAGAGCGCGAATTCGTTCGCCGCGTCCGGCGCATAGATCACGCCGGCCCGGCCATAGGCGCTGAACAGCGAGCCGGAGGCGTTGCCGCTGGCAAGGACGATCGAATCGAGGTTCTGGTAGCTGCGCGAGAACGAGGCCGAGATGTCGGGCGATCCCCAGGCGCCGACTTCGCCGAAGGCGCGCCAGGTGGCCGGCGCGCTCGTATAGCGCACCGCGCCGGCGAAAAGGCCAAGCGTGTCGAGCGCGACATCGGTGCGGTTCGCATGAACCACGGCCGCGCCGCCGAGAACGCTGACGCCGCTGCCGGCCTCCCAGCGTCCGTTGAAGCCGGCCGCCGCATCGGAGCTCGCGAAGGCGGCGACATAGCTGCCCTCGTCGAACCGGCTCTGCTGGCCGAGCAGGTTCTGCGCGGTGTCCATGAGGTCGAGCGCGATGGACTGCCGCTGGCGGGCGATCTGGTCGAGCGAGGCGACCACCGAGGCCGTGGTGGTGTAGCCGATGCGGGCGAAATCGATGGAATCGATCGCCAGCGTGGATTCGAAGCCGTTCTCGTCGAGCGGCCCGGCCGCGCCGAGGATCACGGCGAGGTCGAGCGTCTCCGAGCCCGAAACGCCCACCCTGTCGGAAATGGCGACATCGTCCTGCAGCGGGCCCTTGATCTCGTATTGCAGGATCTGCTTGCCGTCCTGCACGGTGCGCAGCGAGGCGGTCTGGCCGTCCTCGGTCGTGGCGAAGCCGCGATAGTCCACGGCATAGACCGTGTGCCCGCCCGGCTGGGTGACGGGTACGGAGAGCCTGCAGGTGGTGGTCGCGCGCCTCTTGCCCGATGCGCCGCCCGCCATCGCGGAAAAATCGTCGAAGAGAATGCTCGTCGCATTGCCGTCGGGCGAATGCGTTGCGGAGAACGTTCCGTCCGCACAGCCGTTCGCCGCATGGGCAAGCCCTGGAAGCGGGACCGAGGCGGCGGCGAGGAGGGCGAGGCGGATCGGAAGACGCATACGAAAATTCCCTGATGGAGGCCGGGCGGCGAGGGCGCCGCCCGGTTCATGAAGGTGAAGGATAGGGCGTTTTCCCCTTCAGGAAACGCGCCACGCCGGATTTAGCGGCACGTACGCCACTGCAGGCGATAGATGATCGCGGCCTTCACGTCCTGCGTATCGACCGTCGCCATGGCTTCCTGGCCGCGCGTGGTGTTGACGCGGATGCTGGAATTGGTGCGCAGGTTGATGTCCTCGCCGCAGGCCGACCAGATCAGCGATTCCGCCGTCAGCTTGTTGGAGATCAGGTAGTCCTTCTCCTGCGGGCCGGTAAAGGTCTGGCGGAACGCCGGGCCGCGCGTGCCGGCGAAGAAATATTCGACGTTGAACTGCGAGCGGGCGCCGCGCGGCAGCTGGTTGAAGCCGCGATAGTCGATGGCGAGCACCGAGACGCTGCGGCCCTGCGGCACATGGACCGGGATCGCGACGTTGCAGGTCTTGCGGTCGAAGGACTTTCCGGTCTCGCCGCCGGCTTCCACGACATATTCGTCGAACAGCAGGCTGAGCGCCTTGCCGTCGGGGCTCAGCGTCGCCGAGACGCTGTTGGCCGGGCAGCCGCTGCCGCCGTAGCCGGGCTTGCCGAGCGAAATGTCGTCTGCCTGGGCAGCCGTGGCGAGAAGGAGGGATGCAAGCAGGATACCAGCGGTTTTCATGGGATTTCCTCGATTTCGAACCGAACCTGACGTTCGTTCAAGATATGACAGCGGCGACCTGAACCGTCCCTGAGCGATACGTTCATTCTGGAGTCATCCGGCTTGTGCCAATCTGTACGCTGCGCAGTTAACAGCGTTTTAAAGAAAAATGTCCGTAAACGAGCCTTTAAAGGGCAAAACCGTGGCAACCATCCGCCCGGCCGCCGGAGGCGAGGAGAGCCAGATGCGTATTGTCCCCGCCATTCCAGGAATGTTCGTGATCGCTCTGGCAGGCGCCGTGCTTGCCGGCTGCACCACGGAGCGCGCGGCGGATGTCCGCCCCGGCTATTCCGGCGCGGTCTCGCCGGCCATGCGCGCGCACCAGCGGCGGCAGGCGATCCGCGCCGAGGAGGGCGGCTACCGGCGGCTCTACCGGCCGCGCGACTGCCGCTACGGCGCGCGCAATTGCGGCGGCTATGCGACGTTCGACCCGTCCTGATCCGCAAGGTCAGGCATAGACCGCTTCCGCAAGTCGCCGGCAGCCGTCGATAAGGTTCGGCTCCTGCAGCAGCGCGCCGCCGACGAGATACATGACGTCCTTGCCGTAGACCGCGCGCATCTCCGGCACGCGGGCGAAATTCACGCCGCCGCCCGGCGCCGGGACGCCCGCCTTCGGCCCGCCCATCTCCACCGCGCAGGCCTCCGCGATCGACCGGCATTCCTCGCGGGTGAAGCCGAAGCGGCCGCCGAAATTCGGAAACACCACGGCGTCCGCGCCCATCAGCCGGTGCAGCACGCCGTAGAAGGCGCGGTGCGAGAAACCGCAATCCGGCGAAACGACATTCGCGCCGGAAAAGGCGGGATGCGCGACGATGGGCAGGGAAAAGTCCGGATCGGCGGCCAGCATGCGCGCCACGTCGTAGCCGGCAAGCGCCGGGGCGATCATGACGGCGCCCGCGCCGGCGGCCTCCGCTTCCTTCGCCCTTTCGAGGATGGCGTCGGCCGGGCCGGTGATGTTGGGCACGAAGCTGGTCCGTCCGCCGCTCTTCGCATTCGCCTCGCCGACGGCCTCGACGCAGGCCTTCAGCCGCTCGGAGAAGGGCGCGGTCCTCTGGTCGACCAGCCCGTGGTCGTCCTTCACGTAATGCATGCCGCCGAGCGCGAAATCATGGGCGAGGCGGGCCAGCGCGGCCGTGGAAAGGCCGACGGGCTTGATCGCCGACATGAGGAGCGGGATATCGCCGATGCCCGCGCGGGCGCGGAGCCCCGTGATGCCATGACGCGGCCCCTTGCAGAGCGAAAGAATGCCCGGCGAAAGGCCGATGTCCTCGACCTTGAGGCCCGGCTTGATCGAGCTGTTGCCGAAGACGATGTTGAGGAACTGCAGGAAGTCGCCGCCGACATCGTCTTCGGAATAGGAGATCGTCGCGAGAAAGCCCGGTCGACCGTCCGGGGCCTGCTCCAGCGTTTCCAGCCTGCCGAGGATCTCGTCCTCCACATAGCCCTTCGGCACCACGTCGCGCGGGATCTCGACCGTCTGCTCCAGCGCGATGTCGAGCGCCCGGGCTTTGGCCTCCGCCGCATCGGCCGCGCGGACGAAATAGCGGACGGTGAAGCGCGGCGCCATCAGAGCGCCTCGGCCTTCTGGGCCGAATGCACGTGATCGAGGCGCACCTCCGCCAGTTCCTCCTCGCCGATACCAAGCGTCTTGCCGAGCAGCGCCTCGATGGCGGTGACGAGCGCCCCGGCGTCGAGCCCGTATTTCTTCATGAGATAGGGTTTCGACGCGCCGTGCGCGAAGGTGTCGTCGAGGCCGAGGCGCCTGAGGCGGATGCCCAGCCCCTCCTCGGCGAGGATTTCCGCCACCAGCGAGCCGAGGCCGCCGACGATCGTGTGGTTCTCCAGCGTCACGATGCCCTTTTTGCCGCGGGCGGCCTGCAGGAGGCCGTCCCGGTCGAAGGGTTTCAGCGTCGAGGCGTGCAGGTGGTGGACGTAAACGCCGCGCGTCTTCAGCGGCTGGATCGCACGCAAGGCCTCCTCCGTGCAGACGCCCGAGGAGACGACGAGAATGTCGTCGCCCTCCGAAAGCGTGCGCAGCCGGTTGAATTCGAAGGGCGTCGAGAAGAGGCGGGGCACCTCGCCGCGCAGGACGCGCACATAGACCGGCCCGTCGATGCTGTCGGCGACGTCGAGCACGGTCTCGACTTCCGTCGCGTCCCCCGTCTCGAGGATCGTCATGTTCGGCACGGCACGCAGCACGGCGATGTCCTCGATCGCCTGGTGCGTGATGCCGCCGGGCGTGGTGATGCCGGGCAGGAAGCCCATCAGCCGCACCTTGCGGTTGGAATAGGCGATGGAATTGATGAGCTGGTCATAGGGCCGGCGATAGAGGAAGACCGAGAAGGTGTGCAGGAACGGCCGGAATCCCTGCATGGCGAGGCCGCCGGCGAAGGAGAGCATGTTCTGCTCCGCCATGCCGAGCGACAGGAATTGGTCCGGATGCCGGTCGCGGAACCCGTCGACCTCGCAGGACGAGGTGAGGTCGGCGGAAAGGCACAGAACCTCCGGCCGCGCGCTGGCGAAGGCCTCGAACGCCCTGGCGTAGGGACGGTTGACGATCTCGACCATGGTCAGGCCCCTTCCATCGCGTTCACGTCGACGCCGAGTTCGGCGGCGAGCGCCGCCTGCATTTCCAGCCGTTCCTCGGCGCTCTTGAAGCGAACGTAGTGGAGGCGCGGAAAGCGCTTCTTCAGAAAATCCATGCCCTGATAGGGCGAGGTGTTGGCGAGGATGACCAGCGGCTTGCCGGCCTCCGCGCTCTCCGCCGCAGCGCGGAGCGCTTCAAGATCGTGTCCGTCCACCGCGCGGCAGGTGACGCCGAAGGCGGCGACGCGGGCGGCAAGATCGCCGAGGTCGAGCACGGAGGACATCGCCCCGTCGCATTGCTGGCGGTTCACGTCGACGATGACGCGGATATTGTCGATCCCGTGATGGCTCATCGCCGCAAGGCATTCCCAGGTCTGCCCCTCCTGGAACTCGCCGTCGGACATGTAGACCCAGATCTTGCCCCGCTCCTTCTTGCGCAGCCGCGCCCAGGCGACGCCGGAGGCCATGGAAAGGCCCTGCGCCAGCGAGCCCGTCGTCACCTCCATGCCGGGGCTGTGCTCGGCGCCGATCATCTCGACCGAACCGCCGTCCTTGTTGAAATGGTCGAGCGCATGCTCGTCCATGCGGCCCGTCTCGATCAGCGCGGAATAGATGACGAGCGCATAATGGGCGGGCGAGATGAAGAAGCGGTCGAAGTCCGGCCCGGCCGGGCCATGGTAGCCCGCGCCGGTGAAGGCGTCGGGATTATGCGCCGAGGGCACGCCGCGGAAGGGCAAGGGCACCTTGGGCAGCGTGGGCTCGCCGAGCGTCAGAAGTTCGTTGTAGAGCAGCGCCAGGCTCTCGGCGGCCGAGCAGGCCTGGCTGAGATAGCCGCCATTGTTCTTCATCGTGTGGAAGAAGACGCGCCGGCGGATGCCGAGCGCGATGTCCTCGGTGGATTTTTCGTTCGCAAGGCTCATCGTCTCAGCTCCGTTCGGGAAAGAGCGCCTTCAGGCCCTCGGGCGAGGGCGTGGCGATGCCGCGTTCCGTGATGAGGCCGGTGATGAGGCGCGCGGGCGTGACGTCGAAGGCGGGGTTCGCCGCCGGGCTGCCCTCCGGCGAGATGCGCACGCTGGCGATGGAACCATCCTCTGCGCGGCCCTGCACGAAGCTCACCTCGTCGCCGGCCCGCTCCTCGATCGGGATGTCCCTGATGCCGTCCTCCACCGTCCAGTCGATGGTGGGCGAGGGGAGCGCCACATAGAAGGGCACGTTGTTGTCGCGCGCGGCGAGCGCCTTCAGATAGGTGCCGATCTTGTTGCAGACGTCGCCGTTCGCCGTGGTGCGGTCGGTGCCGACGATCACCAGGTCGACGTCGCCGTGCTGCATGAGATGGCCGCCGGCATTGTCGACGATCAGCGTGTGCGGCACGCCATGGCCGTTCATCTCCCAGGCGGTGAGGTAGGCCCCCTGGTTGCGCGGCCGCGTCTCGTCGACATAGACATGGACGGGAATGCCTTCCTCGACGGCCATGTAGATCGGCGCGGTCGCGGTGCCGTAGTCGACGGTCGCCAGCCAGCCGGCATTGCAATGGGTGAGGATGCGCACTGGCTCGCCCGGCTTTTTCTTCGCCGCGATCTCGCGGATCACGTCGAGGCCGTTCGCGCCGATGGCGCGGTTGAGCTCGACGTCCTCCTCCGCGATTTCAGCGGCGCGCGTATAGGCAGCGGCCGTGCGCTCGCCTTCCGGCAGCGGGCGAAGGTGCTCGCGCATCGCGTTCAGCGCCCAGCGCAGGTTGATGGCGGTCGGGCGCGTTTCGTTGAGCTCTTCCCAGACGGCGTCGAGATGCGCATCCGACGGGTCCGTCGCCATGGCGATGGCGACGCCATAGGCGGCGGTGACGCCGATCAGCGGCGCGCCGCGCACCCACATGTCGCGGATCGCGGTGGCGATGTCGGCGACGGTCGTGAGCGTCACGACGCGGAACTCATGCGGCAGCCAGCGCTGGTCGATGATGTCGACCGAGCGGCCGTCCTCGTTCAGCCAGATCGTATGGTAGTGGCGTTCTCCGACTTTCACGCGAGGATCTCCTTTTCAAGCCGCTCCACGGTCTCGCGGATGTCGCGGAGGCTGTGGATGCGCTGCCGGTTGACGGCGAGGTGACGCCCGAGCTTCAGCGCCTTGGTCTCGCAGGGCGCGCGGCGGTCGGGGTCGGCGATGGTTTCGAAATCGGCGTTGTGGGCAAGGCCCAGGATGCGGCGATGGATCTCGATGCCGGCGAAACCCAGCATCTCGCGCCAGATCTCGTCGATGACGATGGCGAGCGCCTGCTCGGCGGCGAGCGGGTCGCCACGATCCTCGAAGAGGCTCGCCTGATAGAGGATGCCCTTGCGCTCCGTGCGCCAGAGATGGGCGAATTCGGCCCGGAACGTTTCCCAGAGCGTCTCGATCGTATCGAGCAGATAAGCGCGCATGCCGTCGCGTGCGCCGGGTGCCGCCTCATGGCCGGCTTGCGAAAAATAGCTCATCCAGAAATTGGCGATCAGCATGCCGACGTCGAAGCTGATCGGGCCGTAGAAGGCGAATTCCGGGTCGATGACGCGCGTCTCGTCGTCCGTCACCATGACGGAGCCGGTGTGCAGGTCGCCGTGGCAGAGCGTCTCGGCCTTGGCGGAGAAGAGGTGCTTCAGCCGCTGCGCCTCCACCTTGAGGTCGCGGTCGGCGCGCAGATCCGCCACGATCGGGTCGAGCTGCGGCGTGGTGTGGCGGTTGAGCGCCGCCTCGAAATAGGGATCGGAAAAGACGAGGTTTTCCGTGATGTCGCAAAGCTCGACATTGTCGGCGAAGAGCGCGAGATCCGCCTTCTTCTCCCGCGTTGCCATGGAAAGGTCCGAGCCGCGGAACAGCGTGCGGGCGGCAAAGAGCCCGAGGTCGCGGCCGATCCTCGGCAGTTCGCGCCCGTCGATCAGCGCGCGGCGCAGGATGACGTGCGGCGTCAGGTATTCCATGACGATGAGCGCCTGCGCCTCATCGAAGACGTAGATCTCCGGCACCATGCCCGGATCGCGCGCGGCCTGCCGCGTCAGCGCGTGATATTCGAAGAAGGAGCGCTTCAGCGGCAGCGGCCAGCTTTCGCCGACGAGCCGCACATAGGGCAGCGCCTGCTTGACGATTGCCGCGCCCCGATCCCCCGTCACGATGAAGACGAGGTTGAGGTTGCCGTCGCCGACCTCCTTGACGCTCCAATGGGACGAATCCGCCCCGATTTTCGCCTTCAGGACGGCGTTGCCGCCCAGCCGATCCGGCAATGTCTCGACGCTCAGCGCCGCGAAGACCTGGCTTTCCATATGCTTCTCCTCCTCGACGGGACGCGGCCTCCGCCGCCAGTCGTCCCACCATCCTTGCGCACAGCTAAGGCGGCATTCTGTCAAATGTCAATGGCCTTGACATTTGATGAGAGCCTATCCTAACCTGCCGTCATCGGGAGGAAAGAATGAGCGGTGAGGCGGTGTTTCGCATCGAGGGCGTGCGCAAGTCCTTTGGGCCGGTGACGGTGCTCCAGGGGGTGGACCTCGACCTCCGGGCCGGCGCGGTGACGGTTCTGATGGGCGCGAACGGCGCCGGCAAATCCACGCTCGTGCGCATCCTCTCCGGCGTCTACACGCGCGATGCCGGCGCCATCACGCTCGCTGGCCAGTCCTTCGAGCCGGGAACGCCCGCCGAGGCGATCCGCGCCGGCGTCGTCACCGTGCACCAGAACATCAATGACGGCGTCGTCGCCGATCTCGACGTCGCCACCAACCTCACGCTCGACCGGCTGAACGGGCGCGGCGCGAAACTGTTCTTCAATCCGCGCCGGGTGCGCCGCGAGGCCGCCGCAGTGGCCGCCCGCATGGGCCTTGCCATCGATCTTGCCGCCAATATCAACGACCTGACGCTCGCCGACCGCCAGATGGTGGCGATCGCCCGGGCCATGGCGCACGAGCCGAAGGTGCTGATCCTCGACGAGCCGACCTCCTCGCTCTCCAGCGCCGAGGCCGACCGCCTGTTCGATCTCGTCGACCGGCTGAAGGCGCGCGGCGTCGCCATTCTCTATATCTCGCACCGCATGTCGGATATCCGCCGCCTTGCCGACAGCATCCTCTCGCTGCGCGACGGCCGCATCACCGGCCGTTTCGAAGGGCCGGAGCTCGATTACGAGGGCGCGGTCAACGCCATGCTCGGCCGCAAGGTCTCGGCCGGCGCGGTCGCCGTGCGCGAGGCGGGCGCTCCGGTCTTCAGCGTGCGGGGCCTGAAGCTCTCCGAGCAGGCGCGGCCGTTCGATTTCGACCTCGGCGACGGCGAGATCGTCGCCGTCACCGGCCTCGTCGGCGTCGGCAAGACGGCGCTCGCCGAAACGCTCTTCGGCGCCCGCGCGCCGGCAGCGGGCGAGATGGCACTCGACGGCCGGGGCTATGCGCCGAAAAGCACGGGCCAGGCGATCGCCCGCGGCGTCTTCCTCGTCGCCAAGGACCGCGCGATCAGCGGCATCGTGCCTGATTTCAACATCTACGAGAATATCAGCCTGCCGTTCCTGCGCCGGCTCTCGGCCTTCGGCGTCGCGAGCCGGCGTGCGGAGAGGGCGAAGGCGCGCCGGCAGATCGACGCGCTCGGCGTCGTCTGCCGCAGCGAGCGCGACGAGATGCAGACGCTGTCGGGCGGCAACCAGCAGAAGGTCATGGTCGGCCGCTGGCTTTCCGAGCCCGCGCGCCTCCTCATCCTCGACGAACCGTTCCAGGGCGTCGACATCGCCGCCCGCCGCGACATCGGCGAGAAGCTGCGCGCCTCGGCCGCCGGCCGCTCCACCATCCTCTTCCTCACCGAACTCGACGAAGCCTTCGAGGTCGCCGACCGCATCATCGTGATGTCGGAGCAGACCATCGTCGGCGCGCACCGCAACGCCGATATCGACGTCGAGCGGCTGCTCTCCGAGATCGCCGGGCAATTCTATCAACAGGTCCATGCATCATGAGCAGCGAACAGAGCAAACAGGCGGCCGCCGGCCCCGTCCCGCCGGCCCTCAATGTCAGGGAAGCCGCCATCAAATACGGCTTCCTCGTGCTGCTCGCCGGCATGGTGCTCTATTTCTCGCTGGTGACGGGCGGTTTCGCCTCGCCGCAGAGCGCTGTCTTCATCCTGCAGTCCGTCTCGATCACCGGCATCCTCGCGCTCGGCGTCACGGCGACGCTGGTCGTCGGCGGCTTCGACCTTTCCATCGGCTCCGTCGCCACCACGGCGATGATGGCCTCGTCCTATGTCATGGTGGTGATGGGCGGCGACGCGCTGACGGCGACGCTGGTCTGCCTTGCCGTCGGCGTGCTCGTCGGCCTCGTCAACGGCATCATCATCGTCTACATGCGCGTGCCGGATCTTCTCGCCACGCTCGGCATGATGTTCCTCCTGCTCGGCCTCCAGCGCATCCCGACCGAGGGGCGCTCCATCGCGACCGGCATGACGCTGCCGGACGGCTCGACGGCGACGGGCGCCTTCAGCCCCGCCTTCCTCGCGCTCGGCCGCCACCGCTTCGATCTGGTCCTGCCCAATCTCGTGCCGGTCTCGGTCGTCGTGCTGATCGTGCTCGCCATCGTCATATGGTTCTTCTTGGAATACACCCGCTTCGGCCGCATGATGTACGCCGTCGGCTCGAACGAGCGGGCGGCGAGCCTCGCCGGCGCCCCCGTCAACGCCTACAAGATCTCGGCCTACATCATCTCCGGCGTCTTCGCCTCGATCGGCGGCATTCTGCTCGCCGCCCGTCTCGGCCGCGGCGACATCGCCTCCGGCAACAACCTGCTTCTCGACGCCGTCGCCGCCGCGCTGATCGGCTTCGCCGTGCTGGGCGCCGCCAAGCCGAACGCCTTCGGCACCGCCGTCGGCGCGCTCTTCGTCGGCATCCTCCTGCAGGGCCTGACGATGATGAACGCGCCCTATTACACGCAGGATTTCATCAAGGGCGCCGTGCTCGTCATCGCCCTGATCTTCACCTTTGCGCTCTCGAAAAGAGGCAAACGCTGAGACCGCTCAGCGGACAACCAAAAGTTCACCAGTGGAGGAGACTGACATGAACCTTACTCGCAGAACCCTGGGCAGGATAACGCTCGGGCTGATGGGCGCGGCGGCCTTCGCCGTGCCGTCCTTCGCCGCCGACATGCCGGCGCCCTTCGACAAGCCGGGCGACGTGAAGATCGCGCTCGTGCGCTACCTTTCGACCGGCGACTTCTTCCAGTCCTATCTCGCCGGCGTCGAGGCGCAGGCGAAAGCCATCGGCGTGGAGTTGCAGGTCTTCGACAGCCGCCAGGACGCGGCCCTCCAGGCCGACATGGTCGACCAGGCGATCGCGCTCGGTGTTCAGGGCATCATCATCCAGCACGGCCTGACGGAATCCATGAAGGAGGCCGCCCAGCGCGCGGTCGACGCCGGCATCAAGGTCGTCGCCTTCGACGTCAACGTCGAGAACGAGAAGATCCCGCAGATCGAGCAGTCCGACCGCGACCTCGCGCGCCTGGCCCTCGAGCAGGCGATCAAGGACAATGGCGAGAGCTTCAAGGCGGGCTATGTCTACGTCGCCGGGATCGCGCCGCTCGACCGCCGCGACGAGACCTGGAAGGAATTCAAGGCGAAGTATCCGGGCATCAACGAGGCCGCCCAGTTCGGCACGATGGACAACCCGATCGCCAACTCGGTCGCCAACCAGGCCCGCTCGGTGATCTCCGCCAATCCCGACATCACCGTGATGTTCGCCCCCTATGACGAATTCGCCAAGGGCGTGAAGATCGCCGTCGACGAGGCGGGCCTCTCCTCCAGCGTGAAGATCTACTCCGCCGACATCTCGACCTCCGATATCGCCGCCATGCGCGAATCCGGCTCCGCCTGGGTGGCGACGGCCGCGACGAACCCGGCCGTGGTCGGCCAGGTCTCCGTCCGCTCGCTGGCCATGCTGCTCGCCGGCGAGGATCCCGGCAAGCAGGTCATCGTCCCGCCAACGCTGATCACCCAGCAGGACCTCAACGACCAGGACATCAAGAACATGGAGGAGCTCGGCGCCAAGCTGCCGCAGTTCGCCCATGCCGACGTCGCCATGCCGGCCTGGATGCCGAAGCCCTGATTTTCGGGCACGTTGTGATTGAGGAAGGGCGGTCCACAAGGCCGCCCTTTCCATTCGGCCCAAGGTTGTCCCGGACCATTTAAAGGACTATATTTGGTCCAAAGGAGCCGTCGCGATGAAGCTTTCCGAACAGGTCCGGCCGATCAGCTACTTGAAGGCGCATGCGCCGGAGGTCGTCCGCTCGCTGGCGGAAACCCGCAGGCCCGTGGTGCTGACCGTGCATGGCGAGGCCAAGGCCGTGCTTCAGGACGTCGGCCAATATGAAGAGACCCAGGAGACCCTGGCCCTCCTCAAGGTGCTGGCGCTGACCAATCGCCAGGTGGACGAGGGCAAGGTGCGCCCCGCCGGCGAAGCCTTCCCGCAGATCCGCCGGCGCCTCGCCGAACGCTGATGGGCTGGCGCGTTCTTCTCTCCGAGGACGCCGAACGGGATATCGAAGACCTCTATCGCTTCATCGCGCGCCGCGACGGGGCAGAAACCGCCGAGCGCATTCTCGGCGAGGTCGAGGCGGCCGCGATGAGCCTCGAAGAATTCCCGGAGCGCGGGAACATCCCGAAGGAATTGGTTTCCATCGGGATCAGCGACTATCGCGAGATCCATCACAAACCCTGGCGCGTGATCTACCGCATCATGGGATCGGACGTCGTCATCTATTGTGTCGTCGACGGCCGCCGGGACATGCAGTCGTTTCTCGAGCGCCGGCTTCTTCGATAGGGTTTCGGGGCGAGCCGCAAGTCGCCCCTTTGTCTTCTCTCTTCGATAGCTCAGCGCATCGCTGCCGCGATATTGCCGCCGTCGACGGTGGTCACGTCGGCGGTCGTGCGTTCGGCGAGCGCGTGGTGCACGAAGGCGCGGGCGACGTCGTCCGCGGTCACTTCGAGGCCGAGCAGGTTGCCGCCCATATAGTCCTTGACGGAAAGGCCGCGGGCCGCGGCGCGGCTCTCGATCATCTCGTCATTGAGCAGGCCCGAGCGGATACGGTCGGCGTTGACGGCGTTGACGCGGATATGGTCGGCGCCGTGCTCCAGCGCGTATTGCCGCGAGAGGAACAGCGTCGCGGCCTTGGGCAGGCCGTAGGCGCCGAATTTCGCCCCCGGATTGACCGCCTGCTTGGAGGCGTTAAAGAGCAGCACGCCGCCGGTCTTCTGCGCCTTCATGATGCGCACGGCGTTCTGCGCGACGCTCTGGTGGGCGAAGAAGTTCAATTCGAAGCTCTTGCGCAGCAGCGCGTCGTCCATCGTGGCGATCGGGCTTTCCCATGCCGCGCCCGCATTGGAGACGACGATGTCGACGCCGCCGAAGGTGGCGACGGCCTGATCGAAGGCGGCGCGCACGCAGGCGGGATCGGTGATGTCGGCGGCGATGCCGATCGAATGGTTGCCGGCGGCCTTCGCCACCGCGGCCGCCTTCCCGCCGTCGAGGTCGAGCACGACGGCATGCGCGCCTTCCGCCACGAAGGCCTTGACGATCGCCGCGCCGATGGCGCCCGCGCCGCCGGTGACGAGCACGACCTGGCCGGTGAACGGCTTCGGCCTGGCGCCCGCCAGCTTCGCCTGCTCCAGCGACCAGTATTCGAGGTCGAAGAGGTCCGGCCGGCTGACCGGCTCGAAGCGGCCAAGGGCTTCCGCGTCGCGCGCCGCCTCGATCCACATCTCGCCGACATCGACGGCAATCGTCGCGTCCTTGTAGGTGCGGCCATGGCCGAACATGCCGAGGCCGGGCACCAGCGTCAGGCGCGGCATCGGATCGAGCATGATGCGCTTGACGTCGTCGCGGGCGTCGTTGCTGCGGAAATAGTCGGTGTAGTCGGCCGCGAAGGCGGCGACCCGTTCGTCGATCACGGCGCGATAGCCCGCAAGGTCGTCCTTCGCCGGGGCCGGCAGCACCATCGGCCCCGTCTTGATGCGGATCGAGAGGTCGGGCGTCGAGACGCCGCGGGCGGCCATGTCCGCGACTTGCGCCGCGTTGACGAAATCAAGGATCGCCGGGGAGGCGCGGAAGACGCTGACCATGCGGTCGTAGCGGCCTTCGCCCCTGTCGACGGCGACGGCGCCGCGCAGCATCGGCGCGATGTCGCCGGGGTCGGCGAGCGCGGCGGGAAGGGCGGCCGGCGTAAACGGGTTGCGGCCGTTCCGCTTCACATGATCCTCGGCCAGCGTGACATGGTGGATCATCCGGTCATAGGCTTCCTTCGCCGTCTCGCCGAAGGTGAAGATGCCGTGCTTGTCGAGGATCAGGCCCTCGACCGTCGGATCCCGGTCGAACACCTCGGCGGCCGCCTTGGCGAGGGCGAAGCCGGGCATGATATAGGGCACGAAGCCCATCTTCCTGCCGAAGAGCTCGGCGCACATGCTTGCGCTCTCCGCCTGGTCGGCGATGGCGAGGATGGCGGTCGAATGGGTGTGGTCGACGAACTTGTGCGGCAGGAAGGCGTGCAGCAGCGCCTCGACGGACGGGTTCGGCGCGCCGGGATCGATGAGGTTGGCGCGCAGCAGCGTCACCATGTCCTCGTCCGAGAGTTTTGCGAGCTTGCGGCTCTTCAGCAGCGGGCCGATCTTCACCGCGGGCAGGCCCGGCGGCTCAATCGTGCCCATGTCCCAGCCGCTGCCCTTGACGCAGAGCACGGCATGCACGTCGCCGACGAGGTCGGTCATCTCCGTCTTCACCGAGGTGTTGCCGCCGCCATGCAGCACGAGCCGCGGCTCGCCGCCGAGAAGCCGCGTCGTATAGGTGCGCAGCGCCAGGTCGCGGTTGACGCCCTTTGCCGCATAGCCGGCGACGACCTGTTCCGCCTCGTCGTCGCGCCAGAGATTTTCCATCGTGTTCAGCCTCCCGATAAACCGGCCCGGCCGGCATCGGCGGACCGCATATTTTCCTGGCTCAGCGCCCGGCCTTGCCGAGCCCCTCGCGGTTCCAGCGGTCCAGCACCCGCCGCGCCATCGATGCCGTGACGATGAGATGCGAGGCGAAGCCGCCCTTCAGCGCCGCCATCAGCGGCTCGAACTTGCTGTCCTCCTGCACGACGAGCATGCGCTTGCGGATCGCGCGGATGGAGGCGAGGTCGGCGGAGATGCAGCGCCGGTTGTGCTCGCAGTCCATCCACTGGCCGTCGTGGTCGATGAGCTGCCCGGCGATGACGCCGGCCGCGCCCCGCTCGCCCATCGCGTGCATGTCGGCGGCCGAGAGCGCACCGCATTTGACGAGATGGCTGTCATCCTCGATGCCACCGACGGAATAGAGCGCGAGCTGGCAGTCGGAAATCGTCGCGAGCTGTTCCCGGATGACCGGCTCGCCGCGCAGCTCCTCGGCCAGCCGCTCGGAGGACAGCACGAGCGGTGCGTAGAAATTGATGCCCTCCGCATTGAGGCGGCGGGCGATTTCCGTGGTGCACTGGTCGGGACGATAGGAATAGGGCGCGCCGAGATTGCCGCAGAGTTGCACGACGGTGACGCCGCTGAGATCGGCGAAGGGCATGACATCGGCGATGTGATAGACGGTGCGGCCCCAGGCGACGCCGATCCGGTCGCCCTTGTTGATGAGTTCGAGGAAGACCGAGGCGGCGACAACGGGCATTTCGGCGGCCGGGTCCATGGCCTGCCGGTCCTCCGGCACCAGCCAGGCCGTCGTCAGCCCCGTGGCGTCCTCCAGTTCGCGGGCGAGAACGTCGTCGGAAAAGAGGTCCGTCGAGGTGGTGATGGTGACGATGCCCATCTCGCGCGCCTTGCGCAGATACATGGCGATGGAGGCGCGGGAGATTTCCAGCTTCTGCGCCACTTCATCCTGCCGCAGCCCATGCGTATAATAGAGCCAGGCGGCCTTGTGGATGATCTGGTCGTTGGCGCGGATGGGCATTGAGGGTCTCTCGCGAAGGGGTTCTGACATTATTCATTGTCGCTGACAAAAGTCAATGCGCCGGAAACGCGCTGCCCGGAAGCCTTACGGCTATGCGTTTTCCTTCACACGAAAACAGCGGAAGGGCATCGGCCGCTTCCGCTGTCCGGGTCTTCCATGAAAGGCGCGCCGCGCGTCCTATGCGTTGGTGCCGCCGTCGATGACGTGTTCGGCGCCCGTCACGAAGCGGGCCTGCGGGCCCGCCAGCCAGGCGACGAATGCCGCGATGTCGTCCGGGCTGCCGAAGCGTGGGATCGCCATCGTCGCGCGCTGCATGTCCGCCGTCTCCCCTGTTGCCGGGTTCATGTCCGTATCGGTGGAGCCCGGATGGATGATGTTGGCGGTGATCCCTCTTGGCCCGAGGTCGCGGGCGATGCCGCGCGTGAAGCCTGACAGCGCCGCCTTGCTCAGCGCATAGAGGCTGATGCCCGGCCAGGGCACGCGCTGCGCCAGGTTGCTGCCGATGGTGATGATCCGGCCGCCATCGGGCATGTGGGCGATGGCCTGCCGGGTGGCGACGAAGACGGCGCGCACATTGACGTCGATCGTGTGGTCGAAATCCTCCAGCGTCAGGTCGGAGAGCGGCGCGGCATGGAAGATGCCGGCATTGTTGACGAGGATGTCGATGCGGCCCCCGGCCTTCGCCGTTGCGTCGACGGCCGCCGCAAGGGCCGCGGCGTCGCGATTGTCGGCCTTGATGGCGACGGCCTTCCCGCCGGCGGCCTCGATGGCCGCAACGGTGGCCGCGGCTGCCGCCTCCGCGCTGGCATAGGTGAGAGTGACGCGCGCGCCTTCCTGCGCCAGCCGCCGGGCGATCGCCGCGCCCATGCCCCTGCTGCCGCCGGTGACGAGGGCGGTTTTTCCGTCGAGATTTGCCATGTCCTACCTTTCTGTATTGATCGATACATAATTACTGGCCGTCTTGCCGAAGCGCGTCAAGTGAATTATTTATCGGTCGATACAAAAAGGAGGCGAGAATGGCGCCACGCGGCCGACCCCGGGCGTTCGACAGGGATGCGGCCCTGCGCAAGGCCATGGAGGTCTTCTGGGCGAAGGGGTATGAGCGCGCCTCGCTCGCGGACCTCACCGAGGCGATGGGCATCAACGCGCCCAGCCTCTATGCGGCGTTCACCAGCAAGGAAGCGCTGTTCCAGGAGGCGCTGGCGCTCTATTCCGCAACGGAAGGCTGCGACATCTGGGAAGGCGTGCCGGCCGCCCCGACCGCGCGAGCCGCCTGTGCGCACCTGCTGCGCGCCACCGCCGAGGCCTTCGCGCGCGACGAAAAGCGCCGTGGCTGCCTGGTCGTGTTGTCCGCGCCGCAGACGGAAGGGTCCAGTCCCTCCATATGTGAGGCGCTGAAACACCATCGCGCGGCGACCACGGCCGTGCTGCGCGAGCGCCTGCGGCGGGCGGTTGCGGAGGGCGACCTTCCCGCGGCGGCCGATGTCGAAGCCATCACGGCCTATGTCGTCACCGTGCAGCACGGCCTCTCCATCCAGGCGCGCGACGGCGCGTCCCGCGAGACGCTGCTGGCCATCGCCGACTGCGCGATGGCGGGCTGGGAGAACCTCGTGTCCGTCGGCCGCCCGCCGGCGGCGTAGTTGTCAGCGGAGCAGTTTCAGGGAACCCGTCAGGGATTTGATCCATCGGCTTTCGCCGACGAGCCCGAGCCCATCGATGCTCTCCTCGCCGAGATCGCGCTCGGGGAACGTCGCCTCGTAGTCGGCATAGCTGTGCAGTGCGCGCGCGAAGGACGGGAAGGCGACGATGACGCGGCCGTCCTGCCGCGGCAGCGCCTTGGCCAGCAGCGCGCCGATCGTCCGGCTGTTCGCCTGCAGCACCGGCACGGGCCTGTTGGCGCTGATGTCGATCGTCGCCTGTCGGCGGTCGGTGAGCTGGCGGGCGCCGAGCGCCGGCATGGCCGCCCCCATGCCGATCGAGACGGCCGCGATCGTATTGGCGAGATGGCCCGGCGGCAGGTCGGGATTGACGATGATGGCGAGGCGGATGTCCTGAAGCATGATGGCCTTTCTCCTGGTTGCGGTGCCGGCAAGACTACAGGGGGAAGGCAGGCAGGTTCTTTCTGATCTTGCTGGAAAGAGCGAAATAAAGGTAGATTCTGCCCGTTGTAGCAAACATAGGGGCAGGATATGCCGGATACGCTCGCCGCATCGGATGTGAGGATCCTGAAGGCGCTTCAGGAGGACGGGCGCTTGAGCAATCAGGCGCTTTCGGGCACGGTGGGCATGTCCGCCTCGCCGTGCTGGCGGCGGGTGCGGCAGCTGGAGGACGAGGGGATCATCCAGCGCTACATGGCGGTGCTGGGGCGGCGGGAGATCGGCCTCGGGGTCCTCGCCTTCATCCGCGTCAAGATCGACAGCCACACCGAGGCGGAGGCAGAGGCCTTTGCCAGCGCGGTGATGAAGCTCGATTGCGTTGTTGCCTGCTACAGCATCGCGGGGGATGCGGATTTCCTGCTGCAGGTCGTCTCGCAGGATCTCGACACCTATTCCGACTTCGCCATGAGCGTCGTGCGGCGGCTGCCGGGCATCAAGGAGATGCAGACCACCTTCGTCCTCAAGGAGATCAAGCCCTTCAGCGGCCTGCCCTTGCCTGCCGAAAACGCCCGCCGCGGCCGCTAGGGTTTCGACCGGGCGCGGGATCGCCGCGCCCGGCCCGGCACAAGCGCTTCACCGAGGAATGGACCATCGTCATGGAGGGCAGGCAGCCGTGACCGGGGCTGCTTCCTCCGGGCGTGCGGCGGTCAGTCGCGTTCGCCCGTGCCGTATTCCAGCGCCTGTTTCAGGTGCTGGCGCAGCAGGGCCTCGGCCCAGTCGAGATCGCCGTTTTCCACCGCGTCGAGAATGGCGAGGTGCTCGCGGCAGGACTGCTCGATGCGTTCGGCCGGCAGCTCGAAGAAGGCGGCCGATTCCTGCATGCGGCGCAGGTTGTTCTGGTGGCGGATCGCGTCGGTGAGGAACCGGTTGCCGGAAAAGCCGGCAAGGTTCTCGTGGAAGAAGGCGTTGACGCGGAACCACTCGTCGCTGCCCGAGCGGCTGGCGGGATCGCCAAGGATGCGCTCGTGCGCGCGGCGGATCTGCGCGGCGATCTCCCTGTCCACCTTGAAATACGGCGTGCGCAGCGCCGAACATTCGACGATGGTGCGGAACTCGTAGCTCTCCCGATAGGCGTCGTCGCCGACCAGCGTATCGACGAAGCGCCAGCCATGGCCGGGCAGGCGCTGCGCCAGCCCCTCGGCGGCAAAGCGCATCAGGAGCTTGCGCACGGTGCCGCGCGACACGCCGTAGCGCGGCATGAGCTCGGCCTCCGACACGTCCTGCGGCAGGGCGCCCTGTGCCCGCTCGCGCAGCATGCGCCGGTAGAGGTCCTCGATCGGCGAGACCGGCAGGATTTCGGCAAGGTCGAGCGTCGAGACGTCGCGCGCGACGCGCAGGCCTCGTTTCTCCATCGGCTGCAGCACGCCCTTTTCCACGAGCAGGTCGAGCGCGCCCGCTATCGGCGAGCGCGACACGCCGAAGAGCCGCGCCAGCTCGGGCGCCGAAATGCGGGTGCCGACCGTCAGGTCCGCATCGCGGATCCGGTCGATGATCCGGCGGGCCAGATCGAGCTGCAGGGTGCTGGGGCCGTCCGCCTGCTCGGCGTCCGAAAGGTCCGTGTCGTCCATGGGTTCCTCATGATCATTCGCATTATAGCGCGAACACAACGCAATGCGACCCGGTAAATTTCCAAAATTAGTGCTTTTCATATCTACAAAATACATTAAGCTGCGATCAAAGACGGAACCGAGGCAGCGGCATATGGCAGAGATCACCCCTTTTCCCCTCATCGAGATAAGCGGCCCGCCGCGCGAGCGTGGCCGCCTGTACGGCGAGAAGGCGCGCGAGCGCATCCGCCTCTCGGCCGGCCTCTACACCAGCCAGCTCCACAGGCTCGGCTTCGACGACGCCAATATCGAGCGCCTTGTCGCCGCCTTCCTGCCGCGCATCCGCGACTGGGCGCCGGACCTGGTGGCGGAGATGGAGGGCATCGCCGAAGGGGCGGGCATCGGCCTCTCGGCCATCGTCCTCGTCAATGCGCGCACCGAGGTGCTGCAGCTTGCAAGGCTGGAGGCGGGCGCTGCCGACGAGGAGCCGGACGGCTGCACCGGCGCCGTGCTGCTGCCGGAGGTGACGCGCGACGGCACGGTCATCCACGGCCAGAACTGGGACTGGCGCGCCGAATGCGCCGATACCTCCGTCGTGCTGCGCATCCTGCGCGACGACGGGCCGGATATCCTGACCTTCACCGAGGCCGGCGGCCTTGCCCGCAGCGGCTTCAACGCCGCCGGCATCACGATCACCGCCAACTATCTCGAAAGCGACCGCGATTATCGCGAGATGGGCATTCCGCTGCCCTTCATCCGCCGCCGGGCGCTGGAGGCGCGGCATTTCGCGATGGCGCTGCGCGTCGTCGCCATCACGCCGAAATCCGGCTCCAACAACATGATGCTGAGCACCGCCGAGGGTTATGCGGTCGATCTCGAATGCGCGCCGGACGAGGCCTTCCCGATCTACCCGCAGGACGGCATGATCGTGCATGCCAACCACTGGCAAAGCGCCGTCGCCCTTTCCAAGCTAAAGGAAACCGGCCTTGCCAATGTGCCCGACAGCCTCTACCGCGATCACCGCGTCCTGACGGTCCTGCGGGAAAGCGGCGGCAAGCTCGGCGTCGAGGACCTGAAGCGCGCCTTCTTCGACGATTTCGCCGCGCCCTTCTGCGTCTGCCGCGCGCCGCTCGCCAAGGAGGGCGGCAATCTCTCGGCGACGGTGGCGATGATCCTCTGCGAGCCGGCGAAGGGCGTCATGGAGATCGCCCCGCTGCCGGCGATCAACCGCACCTTCGCGCGCTATGAGCTGGCCATGGACGACGACGCCTTCGCCCGTGCGGCCGGCGCCGCCGATGAAACGCTCGGCAGGGGGAAACGATGGTCCGCTTCCTCCTGACCCGCATCGCCACGGCGATCCCCACGCTGTTCCTCGTCTCCGTCACCGTCTTCGCGCTGATGCGGGCGATCCCCGGCGATCCGGCGGCCCTGATGCTGGGGGACCTCGCCCAGCCCGGCCAGCTGGAGGCGCTGCGCGCCGAGATGGGCCTCGACCAGCCGATCATCGTGCAATATCTCTACTGGCTCGGCGACGTGCTGAGTGGCGATTTCGGCCGATCGATCGCGACGCGCCAGCCGGTGCTGCCGCTGATGCTGGACCGCTTCTCCGTCTCGGCCACCATCGTCCTCGTCGCCGTCTTCTTCGCGACGCTGATCGCGGTGCCGGCCGGCATGTTCGCCGCCTGGCGGCAGAACCGCGCCGGCGACATTGCCGTCATCGCCACCTCAACGCTGCTGCTCTCCATCCCCAGCTTCTGGCTCGGGCTGATGCTGCTCTTGATCTTCGGCCTGCAGCTCGGCTGGTTGCCGGTGGTCGGCTACGTGCCGTTCAGCCGCGATTTCGGCAGCGCGCTGCTCTACATCATCCTGCCCGTCGTGACGCTGGTCCTGGTGGAATCCGGTTCGATCACCCGCATGGCGCGGGCGAGCACCATCGAGGTGGCGCGGCTGGAATACATCACCCATGCGCGGGCCAAGGGGCTTTCGGAGGCGACCGTCATGTGGCGCCATGCCTTCAAGAACGCCTTCGCTCCCACCCTGACGCTGATCGGCCTCGTGCTCGGCAGCCTGCTCGCCAACATCGCCGTCATCGAGACCGTCTTCACCATTCCCGGCCTCGGCCGTCTGCTGGTGGATGGCATCTATGCCCGGGACTATCCCGTCGTGCAGGGCTGCATGCTGTTCACCGCCTTCCTCTACGTGGTGGTCAACCTGCTGGTCGATCTCCTCTATCCGCTTCTCGATCCAAGGGTGACGGCATGATCGCGCGGGCATTCGGCCTTCCGGCACTGCGTTTCAACGGCCTGATCGGCGTCCTCGTCGTCGGCCTCCTTCTCCTCGTCGCAGTCTTCGGCCCGTGGCTCGCGCCCTACGATCCCCTGAAGCTCGATCTCATGGCCCGCTTCCAGGGCCCGTCCGCGGCGCACCTGCTCGGTGCCGACGAGTTCGGCCGCGATCTCCTCAGCCGGCTGATCCACGGCGCGCGCACCAGCGCCTGGATCGCCTTCGCCACCGTGGTCTTCGCCATCGTCTTCGGCACGGTCCTCGGCGTGCTCGCCGGCTTCCTGCGCGGCTGGACGGACCGCATCCTGATGATGGTCAACGACGCGCTGCTCGCCTTTCCCGGCCTGCTGCTCGCGCTCGGCTTCATGGCGGTGTTCGGCGCCAGCCGCAACGGCATCATCGTGGCGCTCGGCATCGCCTACATGCCCGTCGCCGTGCGCGTGGTGCGCGGCACGGTGCTGTCGATCCGCGAGCGGGAATTCGTCGAGGCCTCGCGGGTGATCGGCAACAGCGGCGTCGTCACCATGCTGCGCCATGTGCTGCCCAACTGTCTCGCGCCGATCATGGTGCTGGCGACGACGATGTTCGGCTGGGTCGTGCTGTCGGAAAGCGCACTCTCCTTCCTCGGTCTCGGCGTGCCGCCGCCGGCGCCGAGCTGGGGCAACATGCTCTCCACCGGCCGCCCCTACATCAACCAGGCGCCGTATATCATCATCCTGCCCGGCCTCTGCATCTCCATCACGCTGCTCGGCGTGAACCTGCTCGGCGATGCGGTGCGCGACTGGCTCGACCCCAAGATGCAGGATTGATCCCATGGCTGGCATCGAGACCGTGCTTTCCGTCGAAAACCTTTCCGTCCGCATGGGGCAGACCGGCCTCACCGTGGTCGACCGCCTCGACTTCGCCCTGCCGGCCGGCGAGATGCTGGCGCTGGTCGGCGAATCCGGCTCCGGCAAGACCATGGCCGCCCGCTCCGTGCTCGGCCTCCTGCCGCCGCCCTTCATGGCGACGCCGGAAAGCCGCATCCGCTTCAGGGGCACGGACCTCGTCAGCGCCCCGCCGGAGACGCTGCGGCAGATCCGCGGCGCCGGCATCGGCATGGTGTTCCAGGAGCCGATGGTCTCGCTCAACCCCGCCATGACCATCGGCCGGCAGATGGCCGAGGGGCTGGCGCTGCACAGGAAGCTCGGCAAGGCCGAGATCCGCGACATGAGCCTTGCCATGCTGGAGCGCATCCGCATCCAGGATCCGGCACGCTGCCTTGCCGCCTTCCCGCACGAATTCTCCGGCGGCATGCGCCAGCGCATCATGCTCGCCTCCGTCATGCTGCTGAAGCCGGCGCTGCTCATCGCCGACGAGCCGACGACGGCGCTCGACACGCTGATCCAGCGCGACGTGCTCGACCTGATGGTGGAGCTGACGCAGGAGAACAACACCGCGGTCCTCCTCATCAGCCACGACCTCGGCATGGTCTCGCACTATGTCCGCAACGTCGTCGTCATGCACAAGGGCAGGGCGGTGGAGCACGGCGACAGCCGGGAGGTGCTGCACGCCCCGAAACACGACTACACCCGGCGCCTCGTCGACGCCCTGCCGCGCCGCAGCGCCGGCGGCAGTCGGTCGGGGGGCGCGCCGGCCGAGCCGCTGATCGAGCTCAAGGACGTGGTCATCGATTATCCCGGCCGCGCAAGGCTCTTCGGCCGGGCGGAGGGCAAGCGCGCCGTGCACGGCGTCGATCTTGCCATCAACCGCGGCGAGACGCTGGCGCTGGTCGGCGCTTCGGGCTCCGGCAAGACGACGCTCGGCCGGGCGATCGTCGGGCTGGTGACGCCTTCCAGCGGCACGATGGCCTTCCGCGGCGCGCCGCTCGCCTACCGGAGCGATGCCGGCGGCCGGGCGCTGCGCCAGGCGATCCAGATCGTCTTCCAGGATCCCTATTCCTCGCTCGACCCGCGCCAGCGCATCGCCGGCATCGTCGGCGAACCGTTGAAACTCGATCCGGCGCTGGACCGGGCACAGCGGCAGGCGCGGGTGGAGGAGGTCTTTGCCGAGGTCGGGCTTGCCCCGGAACTCGCCGACCGCTTCCCGCACCAGCTTTCGGGCGGCCAGCGCCAGCGCGTGGCGATCGCCCGCGCCATCGTCAGCCGCCCCGCCTTCGTCGTCGCCGACGAACCCGTCTCCGCGCTCGACATGACCGTGCAGAAGCAGATCCTGAAGCTCTTCCGCGATCTTCAGGCCCGCTACGGCTTCGCCTGCCTGTTCGTCTCGCACGATCTCGGCGCGGTCGAGCAGGTGGCCGACCGGGTGGCGGTGATGGAGAACGGCCGCATCGTCGAGACCGGCACGCGCGACGACGTCTTCGACCGGCCTGAGCACCCCTATACCCGCCGCCTGCTCGACGCCGCCATGCTGCTCGACCGCACCTTCGCGGGCGCGGATGGCGCGGGCGGTTCGCGCCTCCTGTCGGGTACGGCGGGCTCATAGATTTTCGATACGGAGAGGAGACCATCCATGCGCAATGTCAGCGGTCACGGCCGGAAACTGTCCTATTACGATTTCGGCCACACGACCGTCTATGCCTCGCGGCTCGACCCGCGCTTCCCCTATTGCGCCTATGTGCCCGACGACTACGAGGAGGACGGCGAGAAGACCTATCCGCTCGCCGTCATCGTGCACGGCACGGAGCGCGGCATGCAGGCCTATCGCGATGCCTTTGCCGATTTCGCCGAGGCCAACGGCGTCATCGTGCTGTGCCCGATGTTTCCCGCGAACATCTGCTTTCCGGGCGATCTCTCCTCCTACAAGATGCTGCGGGACGGCGACCTGCACTATGACGCCGTCATGCTCGATATGATCGCCGAGATGCAGGAAAAGTACCGCATCGCGGGCGACCGGGTGATGATGTACGGCTTTTCCGGCGGCGGGCACTTCACCCACCGGTTCCTCTACCTCCACCCCGAGCGCCTGCTCGCCGCCTCGATCGGCGCGCCCGGCGTCGTGACGCTGCTCGATTTCGACCACGATTTCTGGGTCGGCCTGCGCGATTTCGAGAAGGTCTTCGGCAAGCCGGTCGATCTCGACGCAATCCGCAAGGTCGCCGTGCAGATGGTGATCGGCGGCGACGACCGGGAGACCTGGGAGATCACCATCACGCCCGACGACGCCTGGTACATGCCCGGCGCCGACCTTGCCGGCGCCAACCGCAACGATCGCATGCGCGCGCTGAAGAAGAGCTTCGAGCAGCACGGCATCGCCGTGCGCCACGACATCGTGCCGGGCATCACCCACGATGACCGCCAGCTCATAGGCAAGGTCAAGGACTTCTTTGCACAAACGCTGGACGCAATCCGCGAGCGCTCCTGACGATAACGAAGCGGGGAACACCAGGAGATCACCATGAAACGCACATTCCTGATTTCGACGGCGCTGGCCGCGGGCCTGCTGCTCGGCGCCTCGGCCGAGGCGGCAACGCTGAACATCCGCATCAACGCCGATATCCGCGGCACGGAAGGCATCGACCGCGACGCCAATACCGACACCGTGCTGCACCATATCTTCGAGACGCTGGTCGGCTTCCGCGCCGATCTCAGCATCGGCCCCGCGCTCGCCGAGAGCTGGACGGTGTCGGAGGACGGCAGGGCCTACACCTTCACCATCCGCGAGGGCGCGACCTTCCATAACGGCGATCCCGTCACGTCGGCGGATATCAAATGGAACTGGGACCACCGCGTCGCGGCGGGCGCCGAATGGTTCTGCAACGGCTTCTTCGACGGTTCGCAGGGCCTGAAGGTCGAGGCGCTGGAAACGCCCGATCCCCGCACCGTCGTCTTCCGCATCAACGAGCCGAACGCGCTCTTCCTCGCCCAGCTCGCCAACATCCAGTGCAACGGCTGGGTCGCCAGCCCCAAGAATGCCGGGCCGGACGGCAAGTGGATCGACGGCAGCGCGATCGGCAGCGGCTCCTTCAAGCTGAAGGAATGGGTGAGAAGCCAGTACATCACGCTGGAGAAATACGACGGCTACACGCCGCCGAAGGAAAAGGCGAGCGGCTATGCCGGCGACCGCACGGCACTGGTCGACGAAGCGAAATTCCTGATCATCCCCGATACGTCGGCCGCCGAGACGGCGCTCTTCGCCGGCGAGATCGACGTGCTGCCGAACTTCGAATCCCAGCGCATCGAGGATGCCAGGGCGCGCGGCCTGAAGGTTATGACGACGTCGGGCCTTTCCCTGACGCCGCTGCTCATCCAGACGACCGACCCGTTGATGTCGAACGTCAAGCTGCGCCAGGCGATCGCCCGTGCCATCGATTTCAAGCAGATCGCCGCCGCCCGCACGGCGAACCTTGCCGATTTCAACCCTTCCGGCGTGCCGCAGGCGAGTGCCTTCTTCGATGAGGATTTCCTGAAATGGCCGGAATACGATCCGGAGGCCGCCAAGGCGCTGCTGGCTGAAGCCGGCTACAAGGGCGAAGTGATAAAAATCCAGACCAACACCCGCTATCAGGGCATGTATGAAAACAGCATCCTGGTGCAGGCCATGCTGGCCGGCGCCGGCATCAATGCCGAGCTGGAAGTGCTGGACTGGGCCGCGCAGCTCGACAATTACCTCGCCGGCAAGTTCCAGATGCAGTCCTTCGGCTATTCCGCCCGCCTCGATCCTTCGCAGTTCTACGGCGTCATCATCGGCGACAAGAAGGCCGAGCCGACGGCACAATGGGACAATCCCGAGGCCTGGCAGCTTTACCTGAAATCGACCAAGACGACGGATTTCGAGGCGCGCAAGGCCGTTTTCAAGGAAATCCACGCGCTGATGGCGAAGGACCTGCCGATCTTCGGCCTCTATTATGAGCCCGTCGTCGCGGCGGTGGGCGCCAGGATCGAAGGCTTCGACGTCTGGGCGGCCGACAAGGAGCGGGCCTGGGGCGTGAAGAAGGACTGATCCCGGAGCTTGCGTCGGGGCTTTCCGCGCCCCGACGGCCGTGTCCTGTCTGGAGGAAACCATGCGTACCGAAGATCTTCCCGTCATCGATTGCCCGAAGGCGCCGCTTGCCCGCGGGCGGGCGCATGGCGAGGCGCTGCGCGGCACGATCGCGGGCAAGGTCGAGCGCTGGCAGGCGGCGATCGGCAAGGCCTATGGCCGGTCGGCGGCGGCCTTCCTGCCCGTCTTCCTGTCGGTGACGGACTTCCGCACGGCGATCGCCGCCCATGTGCCGGATCTCCTGTAGGAGGTGCGCGGCATTGCGGAAGGTGCCGGCATTTCCGAGGAGACCGCCTATGCCCTCCAGCTTATGGACGAGGAATGGTGGTTCGGCGGCTTCGACGGCGAGGGCCATTGCAGCAGCCTTGCCGTCGCGCCGGTGGCGGGACGCGGCACGATTGTCGGCCAGACCATGGACCTGCCGCGCTGGCACGATGGCGCGCAGGCCGTGCTGCGGCTCGATGACGGCGACAGCGAAACGCTGGTCTACACCTCCGCCGGCCTGATCGGCCTGATGGGCATCTCCGGCCGCGGCCTCGGCATCTGCGTCAACACGCTCGCCCAGCTCGACTACAGCCCGTGCGGGCTTCCCGTCTCCTTTGCCATGCGCGGCGCGCTGGCGCAGGAAAACGCGGCCGCGGCCGCGGACTTCCTTTCCCGCGTCCCGCATGCCTCCGGTCAGACCTACCAGATCGGCGACCGCGACGGCATCCGCACGCTCGAATGCGCGGCCGGCAGTGTTGCCGAAATCGCCATTGCCGGTGGCCTCTCGCTCCACACCAACCACCCGCTCGCCAACACGTGCGTTGCGCCGAATGCCAGGCTGGAGGGCAGCGGCGATTCGCGAACCCGCCTTCGCAGCCTGCACACCGATTTCTCGCGCGGGCCGGCGGATGCCGAGACCGCAAGACGCGCCCTTGCGGCGCAGCGCAAGGGCGGCGCCGTCTCCATCGTGCCGAAGGGTCCGCCGCGCAGCGATACCAGGCTCGGCCTCATGCGGCAGATGACGGTCGGCGCCGTCGTCTACGAGATCGACAGGACGGTGTCGCTCTCCGTCGCCGCCGGGCCGCCGAGCGTTGAAAGCTGGCGGCGGCTGGCGGTGCGCGGCGGCCGCGGCTGATGTACACGTCCCGGCATTTCGCCATGGCGGATGAACGCGACATGCGTGCCGCCATCGCGCGCTACGGGCTGGCGACGCTGGTCTCGCACAGCCCGTCCGAAGGATTGCAGGCGACCGCCGTGCCCGTGCTGTTCGACCCGGATGATCCATCGGGACAGCGCCTGATCGCGCACATGGCGCGGGCCAATCCCCATTGGCGCGCCATCGCGGATGACGAGATGGTGCTCCTGCTCTTCCGGGGACCGGATGCCTATGTCAGCCCCGGCCATTACCGCATGGAGGAGGATGTGCCCACCTGGAACTATTCGGCGGTGCAGGTGCGGGGCCGGCTCGCTCATGCACGCGATGCGGCGGAAAACCGCCGCGTGCTGGAGCGTACGGTGGAGCATTTCGAGGCAAGGCTCGGCACCGGCTGGCGCCTGTCGGGTATCAGCGCGGCGGTGGTGGAGATGTATGCTCGCGGCACCGCTTCCTTCTCGGTTGTGATCGACAGGATGGATGCGGCGCACAAGATGAGCCAGGACAAGCTGCGGGAGGATGTCGCGGCGGTTATCACGGGCCTGTCCGCCACCGAGGACGAACAGGCCCGCGCGGTCGCGGAGGTGATGACGTCGGTGACACTGGTCCCCGGCCGCCATCGTTGAGGCACCTGCGGCGAGGTTCGTGCGGTTCCAGCAGAAGTGCGCAGCGGTTTGCGTCCGGAATTGCGTTAGAACAAAAGTTGGAGCGGTCAGGTCGGCAGGGCCTCAAGGAGGGCGTCGTAAGTCGGGGCGAGCGCCCGCAGGTGCGCGGCGGCGGTTGCATCGTCCCGGTTGACCAGCGGATATTGCAGGGAGCCGATGAGCCGGGCCTGCCGGTCGAGGATCGCCGCTGCCCGCGTCTCGCCGATCTGCATGAGGCAGGTGGCGGCGTCCGCGGTGCGGCGGGCGCCGACCCGGACGGCGAAATGGATGAGGTGGTTGCGCAGGTCCTCCTTCATGTCCTTTTCGACCATGGCCGCAAGAGCCTCGGCCGCCTCGCCGTTGCCGATCGTCCCCGGCGGCACCTCGCTGGTGCCGGTGCAGGACAGCCATTTGCGCGCGGCGGGCAGGGCAGCGCGGATGACATCCGCGCCGGAGCGCGCGGTGATCCGGCGGAAGCCGCAACGCAGGGTGAAGGGTGTGCCGTAGTCGAGGGTTTCCATGCGCCAGGCCTTCAGGAAAAGGTCGAGCGGCAGCCGCGCATAGGGATAGCCCTCCGGATCGTGCATCAGGACCGATGTCTCATCCATCTCGATGACGACGACATAGTGATCCGCCCCGATCGGTCCCACCCGTCCCGGCTGGTGCCCGAGATGGCCCATCTCCACGGGGCCGATCCAGACCGGCCCATCGGCCAGCGCCGCCTTGAGCGTGCTAAGCGCCGATTGCGGATCGTCGCCGCGCACGAGGTCGGATGCCCAGCCCAGTGCCGCCAAGGCATCGTCGAAGCTTGCTTCCGGCGTCCAGCCATAGGGATCGAAAAACGGTAGGGTCCCCCCGAGCAAATGCATGCCGAAAGCGCTGCTCGTTGCAAATTCAATTACATTGGGCGGCGGCGACATTTCGCCGAACATCATGGCGAAGGCGTTTGAAAAACAATAAGGTCCGGAGCCGGTATAGGAAAAATGTTTCATTCTTACTGTCTCCTTGTTGAAAGAGACGGAGATAGAAGAAGAAACTCACAAATTTTGTCAACGGACGCAAATTTCTTTCTTTTCGCTGCATCAGGGAGAGACGGACGATGGGACGGTCCGGGGTCTTGTGGGAGCCCGGCTTCGGGTCGCAAGCGGGCCGGCCGGGACCGCGTTCCCTGACGATGCCGGGCCAACCGCGAAGGCCGCAGGTGGCCCGGCATGGTCTCAGAATTCCTCCCAGTCGCTCTTGGTGTCGAGCGCCGCATTGCCGCTGAAGGCGGCCGCGACCTTGCGGCCGAGCGTGCGGGCGGGGGAGGCGATGGCAGGGTCGATGCTCCGGGCGGTGCGCGGCCCGCCGGCCTGGGCGGCGGAGGTGCCGTCCAGCCGGAACTGGCTGACCAGTTCGCGCAGGCGCACCGCCTCGTTGGCGAGCGTGTTGGAGGCCGCATTCGACTGCTCCACCATCGCCGCATTCTGCTGCGTCGTCTGATCCATGGCATTGACCGCGGTGTTGACCTCGGCAAGCCCGACGGACTGCTCCTTGGCCGATGTCGCGATCGATTCCATATGTGTGTTGATCTCGACGATGAAGCCGCTGATGGTCTTCAGCGCCGAGCCTGCATCGCGCACCAGCTTCACGCCGTTGCCGACTTCCGTCGAGGAGTTCTGGATCAGGCCTTTGATTTCCTTGGCCGCCTGGGCGGAGCGCTGGGCGAGCTCGCGCACTTCCTGGGCCACGACCGCAAAGCCCTTGCCGGCCTCGCCCGCGCGGGCTGCCTCCACGCCCGCATTGAGGGCGAGCAGGTTGGTCTGGAAGGCGATCTCGTCGATGACGCCGATGATGTTGGAAATCTGCTGCGAGCTCTCCTCGATCTTGCGCATCGCCTCTTCGGCATGGGACACGACCTCCGCGGATGCGGCCGCCGATTGGTTGGCGCGGCCGGCAACGTCCTTGGCCTCCTCGGTGCGCTTGGAGGAGTTGGCGACGTTGACGGTGATCTCGTCGAGGGCTGCAGCGGTTTCCTCCAGCGAGGCGGCCTGCTGCTCCGTCCGCTTCGAAAGGTCGTCCGTGCCGACCGCGATTTCACGGGTACCGGTGTCGAGCGTCGAGATGGAGCCGGAGATTTCCGAAAGCGTGGTGCGGAGCTGGGCGACCGAGCGGTTGAAATCGTGGCGCAATGCCTCGAAATCCTGGGCGAAGGCGTCGTTGAGCTGGAAGGCGAGGTCGCCGGAGGCGAGGCGTTTCAGGCCGGCGGCAAGACCGGAGGTCGCAATGCGCAGCCGCTCGGCGGCGTCGGCCTCGGCCTTTTCCTGCATGGCGATGCGCTCGGCTTCCGCGCGCTTGCGGTTTTCCGTTGCCTCCTGCTCCAGCCGCCGGTTGGCGATGGCGCCCTGGCGGAAGATTTCCAGCGCCTTGCCCATGTCGCCGATCTCGTCGTTGTTCTTGGCAAGGTCGATCTGCGTGTCCAACTGGCCATCGGCCACAAGACCCATGGAATTGCCGAGCTGGTACATGCCGCCGATGATGCGCTTGAAGGTCACGTAGCCGACGATGGCGAGCATCAGCAGGAGCGCGCCCAAGGCCGTGAGGGTCAATGTCCAGTAGAAGGCGGCGCGGGCGTTCGCCGCGTCGACGGCGCCCTGCGTGCGGTGTTCGAGCTTCACGAAGAAGGCATCGACCGGCTTCATGATCTCGGCCTTGAACTTGTGATACTCGGGCGAAGCGAGCATCTGCGCCGCCTTGGCCTTGGCCTCCGGGCCCAGCGTGGCGGTGCTGTCCACGAGGTTCATCGCCTCGGTCTCGAGCTTGACCAGGGCATCGGAGCGCTTGCCGGCCTCATCGAGCAGGGCGAATTCCTCGTCGGCGAAACCGGCCTGTTTCATCAGGTCGAGGATGGAGATGGCGGGACCGTCGGGACGCGGCTTGGCTTCTCCGCCCGCGACGAAATCCCAGTAGATGCGGTGGTAGTCTTCCGGGCGCGGCCGCGTGCCGTTGCGGATCTCGATGACGGCGTTGTACTGGTGCTTGTAGGACGCATCCCCCGTTTCGGCATAGGTGCGCACCAGGCGGGTCAGATCGTCGGACGACTGGCGGAAACCGTCGGCGAGCAGATAGGACCGGTATTTCTGGTCATAGGCGTTCGTGACGTCGCCGGCCGCACCGGCATATCCCCACAGGCTGCCCGCAAGGCCGGCAATGGCAATGCCGGTGGCCGAGGCGAGAATGAGGAATTGGGTCTTGATTCTCATGATGGACAGTTCCTGATGTGGACATGCCTCTTCTGCCGCGCCGAACTCATTTCTGACGTCATGAAGTCATGCCGCACATGAGTGCTATACCCGACGCCATCGTCGGAATGCATACAGGATTTGCTCTATAATAGTTAGGGAATTGATAATTCCTCCTGATGTTCTTCTAATGTCAGTATTTTTACAGTATGCACCTGTTGCGTGTATTGCGTATTTCGGAGGCCACAATGAATTCTGACAATTGTTATTTCAGAATTCTGGATTTTTTGTCACTTATTTTTCATGTTCAGACGTGACGCTGAAGTTGTATTTTTGATTACATTCAATGTTAGCGAATATTAGAATTTAAGAAAAAAGGAATTCGAAGCAGGTCAAGCCGATGGAATTCCGGTTCTATTCCGGTTTTCCCGAATGCCATTGCGTAAGTGCGGGGGATATCTTTATTCGGTAGCCTGTCCTGACGGACGACGGTGAGGGTTATTGTCGAAGGATGCGGCAACCCGGCCATGCGGAAGAGGCGCGCGAAACCCGCAAGGGGCAGGCGCGAGCGCAGGGGGCGAGGATCTTGCAACGCGAGGCTGCGCGCCATTGCCGATTTCGGCATGTTTTTTTACCGCCGGTGCATCTGGACGCGGTCAATTTTTTGCGTCGGAGCGGTCCGAACGCGCCTCAGCCGCTCCGCGCCATGCGATAGCGGGCGGGGTCGGGGATCGGCACGGCGGCCATCAGGTTGCGCGTGTAGGCGTCGGCCGGGGCCTCGAAGACCTGCCGGCGCGGGCCGATCTCGACGATGCGCCCGCCGCGCATGACGGCGACATGGTGCGACATCTTCTCGATGACGGCCATGTCGTGCGAGATGAAGAGATAGGCAAGGCCCATCTGCTCCTGCAGCTCCAGCATCAGGTCGAGCACCCGCGCGCGGACCGAAACGTCGAGCGCTGCCACGCTCTCGTCGGCGACGATCAGCTTCGGCTCCAGCGCCAGCGCCCGGGCGATGCAGATGCGCTGGCGCTGGCCGCCGGAAAACTCGTGCGGATAGCGGCTGCCGGCATCCGGCGGCATGCCGACGCGCCTGAGGAGCGCCGCCACCCGGTCTTGCCGCTCGGAGGCATTGCCGACGCCATGGATGACCAGCGGCTCGGCGATCGCCGCGCCGACCGTCATGCGCGGGTCGAGCGAGGCATAGGGATCCTGGAAGATCATCTGCGCGACACGGCGCACGGGGCGCATGGCGGCAGACTTCAGGCCGCGGGTTTCCCGCCCGTCGATCGAAACGCTGCCTTCGAAGGGAATGAGGTTGAGCACGGCCTTGCCGGTGGTCGATTTGCCCGAGCCGCTTTCCCCGACGAGGCCGAGCGTCTCGCCCGCCTTGAGGACGAAGGAGATGTCGCTGACGGTTGCGGGAGCGATGCGCGACCGGTTGAACCAGCCGGCGCGCGCGCCATAGGTGACGCTGAGGTCCTTGACGGCGAGGATCGGCCTTTCCGCCGGCGGGGCCTCGGCCTGCGTCAGCCGTGGCGGCCCGTCCGTGCCGGCATGGGCGCCGAGGCGCGGCACGGCGGCCAGCAACTGGCGCGTATAGGGCTCTGCCGGGCGCGCGAAGATGTCGAGCGCGTCGCCGGCCTCGACGATCCTGCCTTGCTGCATGATGGCCACCCGGTCCGCCATCTCCGCGACCACGCCCATGTCATGGGTGATCATCAGGATGGAGGTGGAGAATTCGCGCCTGAGCTCGCGCATCAGGGTGAGGATCTGCGCCTGCACGGTGACGTCGAGCGCGGTGGTCGGCTCGTCGGCGATCAGCACCTTGGGCCGGCAGGAGAGCGCCATGGCGATCATCACGCGCTGGCGCATGCCGCCGGAAAGCTCGTGCGGATATTGCTTCAGCCGGCGCGGCGCCTCGCTCATGTGCACGGCGTCGAGCATCGCGCGGGCGATGGCCTGCGCGCCCTCGGATATGTCCTCGCGGTGCTCGCGGATGGCCTCCACCATCTGGTCGCCGATGGTCATCACCGGGTTCAGCGAAGTCATCGGCTCCTGGAAGATCATCGCGATGTCGCCGCCGCGGATCTTTCTGAGCGCCCGGTGCGGGATGCCGAGGATGTTGCGGTCCTCCAGCCGGATTTCGCCGGACGATACCTTCAGCGAGGCCTTCGGCAGAAGGCCCATGATGGCAAGCGAGGTGACGGACTTGCCGGACCCCGATTCCCCCGCAAGGCAGAGCGTCTCGCCGGCGGCAAGGTCGAAACTCACGCCGTCGAGGATGCGCTTCAGCCCTTCGGGCGTGCGCGCATCGACGGAGAGGTTGCGGACGGAGAGAACCGGGGCGGCCTGGTGCGATGTCACGCGAAGACGATCCTCGGGAAGTAGAAGGAGACGACCCAGTTCGGCATGTCGACGATCTCGCTGATCCTGAGATCGCCGCAGACGGAGCAGAGCATGTAGGCATCGACGGGACTGTAGCCGTGCTCGGCGACGAGGAGGTCGATCATGCGCATCAGCGCCTCGCGGGCGCCGGTCATCAGGTCGGGGCCGATGCCGGTCGTCACCTCGTAGCCGGCGCCGTCGAGATGGCGCGTCACAGGCTCGCTCGTCGTGAAGCGCGGCGTCTGGAGGTTGGCGCCCTTCACGAGGTCGAGCGTGAGTTCGACATTCATCTGGCTCTCGATCGCGGTGCCGCAGACCTCGCCGTCGCCCTGCGCGGCATGGGTGTCGCCGACGGAGAACAGTGCGCCCTCCACCTCGATCGGCAGATAGAGCGTCACGCCCGCCGTGAGGTCGCGGATATCCATGTTGCCGCCGACGCGGCGCGGCGGCACGACGGAGTGGAGGCCGGCTTCGGCCGGGGCGACGCCGATCGTGCCGGTGAACGGCTTCAGCGGCACGCGGCCGCCGGGGCCGAAGGCGGAGGGCGCCATGCTCGCCGTGTCATAGGACCAGATGTGCAGCGCCGGCTCCTTGAACTGGTCGGCGAGCAGGCCGAAGCCGGGAATGTTCGCCGTCCAGCCGTGGCCGGAGGGGTGGAACTTGCGGATCGTCACCTTCAGCGCATCGCCGGGCTCTGCGCCTTCCACATAGACCGGGCCGGAGACCGGGTTCACCTTGGCGAAATCGAGCGCGGCAAGCGTTTCCAGCGTCGAATCCCGGCCGAGCTGGCCGCCGGAGGAATCGAGGCATTCGAAGAGGATGGTCTCGCCTGGCCTCGCCGTCAGTGCGGGCGGAAAGGCGCGGTCCCAGCCGAAATTATGCTGCGCGCGGTGGATGGTGTGGGTGCAGGCGACGCACATGGAAGGCCTCCCGGTCGTTTGTTGTTCTCTTGTCTGCAATGCCCCGTGGAGGCGGGGCATATGCGTTTCGAAAGCCGGCGATATCCCCTCTGCCTGCCGGCATCTCCCCCACAAGGGGGAGAAAGCTTGCAGCCTGCTTGGCGCCCGAAATTTCGCCGGCGCCGCCGCCGGGCAAGCCCTCCCCCTCATGGGGAGGGGTCTTCGCATCGACCACCTTACGGCTTCACGAAGATCGCGTCGTAATTGATGACGCGCGTCGGATCGATGTAGATGTTGTCCGGCCCGCCCATGCGCAGCGACTTGGCGACGACGCGGCGCTCGTTGATGACGGGCACCCAGGGCGCATCCGCCATGATGTCGGTGAAGATCTTGCCCCAGGCCGCCTGGCGCTCCGCCGCCTTGGCGGGATCGGACATGGCGTCGGCCTCCGCCGCGCGTTTGTCGATCGCCTCGTTGCAGTACCACGGCCAGTTCCAGCCGCCGGAGACGGCGCCCGAGCAACCGAGGATCGGGCCGTAGAAGTTGGACGGATCGGGGAAGTCGGCGATCCAGCCCATGCCGCCGGACCAGATCATCGGCGCCTCGCCCTTCGTGCCGCCGGCGGCGATCACGTTGCCCTGCGCCAGCGCCCGCACCTCGGCCTTGATGCCGATGGCGGCGAGATCCTGCTGGATCGCCTGGGCGATGCGCGGCTGCGGGTCGGTGTTGGTGGAATAGAGCACCGTCTCGAAGCCATCCGGATGGCCGGCCTCGGCGAGCAGCGCCTTGGCCTTCTCCACGTCATAGGCATAGCCGGTGAAGGCCTTGTCGTAGCCGGGCATCAACGGCGGCAGGATCTGCGTGGCGGCGGTCGCGCGGCCGTTCAGGATGCGCGTGATGCGCTCCTTGTTGATCGCCATGTTGACGGCTTGGCGCACCTTCACGTCGTCGAAGGGCTTCACCTTGGTGTTGAGCGTGACGTAGCCGGTGTGCAGTTGCTCGCCGTCGACGATCATCGCCGCGCCGTCGGGCGAGTTCTTGATCTCCAGGAACTTTGCCGGCGGAATGCCGTCGCCGGCAATGTCCACCTCGCCCTTCTGGAGCCGGAGGAGCGCGACGAGCGGCTCCTGGCCGACCTCGATCGTCACCTTGTCGACATGCGGCACGTCCTTGACGAAATAATCGGGGTTGCGCTCGAAGACGAGCTTCTGGCCGATCGTCCAGTCCTTCAGCACCAGCGAGCCGGAGCCGACCGGCTTCTTGCCGAAGTCGCCGGCGGCCGCGTCCACCGCCTCCTTCGGCACGACGGAGGCGAAGTTGATCGCCATGACATGCAGGAAGGTCGCGTCGGGCCGCGACAGGTGGAAGACGACGGTCGCATCATCGGGCGTCTCGATGCCCGAAAGCACCTCGGACGTGCCGTTCGTCAGGTCGTCGAAGCCCTTGATCGGGCCGAAGAAGCCGGCGCCGGGGCCTTGCGTCTTCGGGTTGACGGCGCGCTCGATGGAATATTTCACGTCGGCAGCAACGATCTCGCGGCCATTGGTGAACTTCACGCCCTTGCGCAGCTTGAACGTATAGGTGAGCCCGTCGGGCGCGACCTCGAAGCTTTCGGCCAGCGAGGGCACGAGATTGGCGGTGCCGGGCTCGTAGTCCATCAGGCGCGAGAACAGGCTCTTGATCATCGACCAGTTGACCCAGTCATAGCCGATATGCGGATCGAGCGTGGTGATGTCGTCCTTGTAGGTGACGACGATCTCGCCGCCCTGGGCGGGCGTTTCGGCCTTGGCCGAGAGTGCGGACAAGGCGAGCACGGCCGCCGTCGTCGTTGTCAGTAACCAGCGATTGAACATTTTTCGTTCCCCTTTTTGGTTTCAATGCGAACGGATGCGCGGATCGATCATCGGCGCGATGAGGTCTGCGACGAGATTGCCGAGGATGATGGCGAAGGCGGAGGTGAGCGTGACGCCCATGATGATCGGGATGTCGACCTGCTGGATCGCCTGCCAGGCGAGCTGGCCGATGCCCGGCCAGCCATAGACCGCCTCCACCACCACGACCCCGCCCATGAACTGGCCGATATCGATGCCGATCATCGCGACGACGGGCAGGATGGCGTTGGGCAGGGCATGGCGCAGCACGACGCGTCGGCCGGAAAGCCCTTTGGCGCGGGCGGTGCGGATGAAGTCCTGGTTGAGCACGTCGATCATCGCCGAGCGCGCCATGCGCGCATACCAGCCGGCGCCGAGAATGCCGAGCGTCATGGCGGGCAGCACGACATGGGCGGCCGTGCCGTAGCCGCTCATCGGGAACCAGCTGAGCGTCGCGGCGAAGACATAGAGCAGCAGCAGCGCGACGACGAATTGCGGGGCGGAAACGCCGACGAAGGCCGATGCCATGACGAAGCGGTCGAGCGCCCCGCCGCGGTTCAGCGCGGCGACGATGCCGAAGGTGAGGCCGAGCAGCACCTCGACGAAGATGCCGGCCGCCATCAGCGTCAGCGTCGCCGGCAGGCGGGCGGCGATCAGCGTCGCGACCTCGGTCTTCTGCGCATAGGACCGGCCGAGATCGCCCTGAACGAGATTGCCGAGATAGGCGAGGAACTGGGTCAGCAGCGGCTGGTCGAGGCCGAGCTCGCGGCGGATGTTCTCCACGGTCTGCGCCGTCGCGCTGCGCCCGGCGAGCATGCGCGCGGGATCGGCGGGCAGCGCATAGAGCAGCACGAAGGTGATGGCGGCGACACCGAAGAGGATGAGGCAGGACTGGACGAGGCGCCTTGCGAGAAGTCTTGCCATCAGCCGCGGCCCCGCTGGGTCGGGTCGAGGATGTCGCGCAGCGCATCGCCCACCAGGTTGAAGGCGAGTGCCGTCAGCAGGATGACCGCGCCGGGGAAGAAGACGAGCCAGGGCGCCGCCTGGAAATAGCTCTGGCTCTCGAAGATGATGTTGCCCCAGGAGGGTTCCGGCGGCTGCACGCCGATGCCGAGGAAGGAGAGGGTGGCTTCCAGGAGCACGGTCGTCGCGATGCCGAGCGTGCCCCAGACGATGGCGGTCGGCACGAGATGCGGCAGGACGTGCCTCAGCACGATGCGCGCATTGCCGGCGCCGAGCGCCCGTTCGGCCATGATGAAGTCGCGCTCCACCAGCCCGCGCGTCTCCGTATAGACGATGCGCGCCACCTGCACCCAGTTGACGAGCGCGATGACCATGGCGACGATCCACAGGCTCGGCTTCAGGATGGCGGCGAGCACGATGGCGAGCAGCAGCGCCGGAAAGGCCATCATCAGGTCGGTGAAGCGCATCATGGTGCCGCCGACCCAGCCGCGCATGTAGCCCGCCGTGACGCCGACGAAGAGGCCGATGGCGACGGCGACGCCATTGGCGACGAGGCCGATGATCAGCGAGGTGCGCGCGCCGTAGAGAAGGCGGGAGAGCAGGTCGCGGCCGAGCGTGTCGGTGCCGAGCAGGAAGTCTTCGCCCGGCGGCATCGGCGCGCCCTCGAGTGTCAGGCCCTCGAACATCTGGTTGTCGGGCGCATAGGGCGCCAGCCACGGCGCGGCGATGGCGGCGATGACCACGGCAAGAACGATGACGAGACCGAACACCGCCGCGGGCTGGCGGCACAGCTCCTTCAGCACCCGCATCAACCGACCTCGCGCAGGGATTCCGAGCCGCCGAGGAAGAAGGCGGCGAGCTGTTCGATCGGCAGGCGGCGGCGCATGGCGCAGTCGCGCAGGATCGCATAGGCGCGTTCCTCGTCGATATGGCGTTCGGCGGCAAGGCGTTTTACGGCGGCGAAGACGAGCGGGCGCAGCTTCAGTCGCTCCTCCAGATGGGCGATGCGGCGGCGCGCCTCCAGGCGCTCCTCGTGCAGCGAGACGGCGAGCACCAGAGCCGGATAGACGGTGGCGGCGGAGACCGGCTTGGGGATGATCGCGCCCGCGCCGTGGCGCAGCGCCCAGGCAATGCGGCCCGGCGCTTCCGAGCCGAGCAGCGCCACGACCGGGCAGGCCGGCGCGGCGTCGGAGAAGGGCAGCAGCTCGTCCCAGCCCCGGTCGGCGTCGATCAGCACGAGGTCCGGCAGGTCGGCGGCGGAAAGCGGCGTCCACTGCACCGCCACCGAAACGCCGAGCAGGCCGAGCTGGCGGCGCAGGCGGTCCGTGTTGCCGTCCGCCTCGCTGAGGACGACGGCGCGCCAGCCGGTGAAGTTCGGGGTCTTCAGCGTCATGACACGATCCTCAGGCGCGGGGCGGGCCGTGTCGTGGCGCCCGTCAGATAGGGATCGGCGGCAAGCGCCGGGGCGGACGCGATGACGTCGAAGCCGTGCCGCTCGTTGATGCGGCCGAGCAGGAAGGGCAGGGCCGCATGGTTGGTCGCCGCATCCACCCGCATGTCGCCGAAGAGCGAGGGCCAGTCGCGGGCCAGCACCTCGGCGCGCACGCGCTCCGGCGCATCGGAGCCGGCGGCCTCGATCGCGGCGATGCACAGGCTGACGGCGGTATAGGCGCTGGCGAACAGGCTGGAGACGATGCGCTCCCCGCCACTCCAGTCCTTCAGCCGCGCCTTGAAGGCATGGTTGCCGGCCGTGTCGAGCGTATCGAAATAGGAAGCCGCGCAGAGCTGGCCGGTGGCGACGCCCGCGCCGATGTCCGACAGTTCGCATTCCTGCAGGTCGCAGCTCGCGACGGGGCAGTTCTCCGGCAGGAAGGCGGGGTCGCGCGCGCCGAGCGCCCGCATGGCGGCAAGGAAGGCGTAGCTGGAGGGGCCGACGAGGTTGTTGAGCACGAAGCTCGGCCGCTTTTCCGCGATGTCGGCGACGATGCGCTCGACGGCGGTCTCCTCCAGCGGCAGGTAGCGTTCGCCGAGCACCGTGCCGCCGGCATTGTGGATGAGCTCGCGGGCCAGCCGGTTCATCTCCCAGCCCCAGACATAGTTGGCGCCGACGAGATAGGGCCGCGCACCGTGGCGTGGCAGGAGATAGTCGAAGAGCGGGATGAGGTGCTGGTTCGGGCAGCCGCCGATATAGATGACGTTCTCGTTGGCCTCGAAGCCCTCGTAGGGACACATGTACCAGAGCAGGCCGTCATGCTTCTCGACGAGCGGGATGACCTCCTTGCGCGCCGTCGAGGTGATGGTGCCGATGATGTGCCGGCAGCCTTGGTCGCGGATCAGGCTGCGCGCGCCCTCCAGGTAGGCGGCCAGGTCCGCCCGCGGGTCGAAATAGGCGGGCTCGATGCGCTCTCCGCCGCGCTGGCGATAGTCGTGGAAGGCGAATTCAGCGCCCTCGCGCGCATCCCGTCCCATCGAGCCATAGGGCCCGGTGGTCGAATAGAGGATGCCGATCTTCACGCGGTCTACCATTGGCCACCAATACAAAAAGCCCACAGCGATGGTCCCGGAAGCCGGGTCGCTGTGGGCGCTATTGCCCTTCGACGAACGAGGTCATGTGAAAGCGGCGGGCAAGGCCGCCCGCGCATTGAAAACGATTGAAATACGCTGAAACCGTCTTTGTCAAGCACCCCGCCGCACGCGGCGGAGGCGGGTCAGGCGAGGCCTTCGGCCGCCGCGTAGGCGCTGAGCACGTCCTTGATGTTGCGGTCGTCCTCGCGCGGCAGCAGGGCGCGCGTGGTGATGGAATCGAGATGGTGCGTCATCAGCTTCGAGGCGACGTCGGCGTTGCCGGCGATCAGGCTGTCGAGCAGTTCCTGATGCTCGGAAACGGCGCATTCGGAGGAATGCGGCCGGCCGTAGAGCGCCAGGATCAGCGAACTGCGGGCGACGAGCTCGTTCACGTAGCGGATCAGGCTGGCATTGTTCGTCATCTGCGCCAAGAGGGTATGGAACTCGCCGGCAAGGCGGATGGAGGTGGCGTGCTCCTTCTTGGCGGCGTCCTCGGCCTCTATGTGGGCGGACAGCGTCTCGATCTGGTCCGGCGTCAGCCTGCCGGCGAGGGTCTCGACGACGAGGCGCTCCAGCGCGGCGCGCGTCAGGAACAGGTTGCGGCCCTCCTCGAGCGTCGGCCGCGCCACGGTCGCGCCCTTGTTCGGCCTGAGGTCGACGAGGCCTTCCTCGCTGAGGCGTACCAGCGCCTCGCGCACCAGCGTGCGGCTGACGCCCAGCCGCTCGCCGATCGAATCCTCCGGCAGCTTGGCGCCGGGCGACAGGGCCTGGTCGAGAATGGCGCGCTTCAATGCACGGTGAACGGCCTGCGAACGACCGCGGCCGGATTCGCCAACTGTCTTTGCCATGCGGCAGTCTCCAGAATCGCAAAAGTGGCGTGCAAATTGCACACAAACGGCAGGCCTGTCCACCGGTGTGCACTTCGGTGCCGGCGATCCGGCCGGTTCCGCCAACCGGGCGGCCTTCGGCCGTGTCCGGATCTCGTCGATGGCTGCAGATTTTGAAAGCGCAGGAGCGCAGATATATTGCATACAATAATTGCATCCTATAAATAGAGATATCGCATGCGTGACGGAGACTGGCAACTGGCCGTCTTCGGCGCCGGCGAGCGAAAGCCGGAGAGGAGCGCCGATGGATAGCCGCAGCACCGAAATCGAGAAGGGCGAGAGGACCGCCTTCGACTTCACCAAACTCAGCGCGCGCGAGCGCTACAAGCTGATGATCGGCACGATCATCCCGCGCCCCATCGCACTGGTGACGACGGTCGACGAAAACGGCCGCTACAACGCCGCCCCCTTCAGTTTCTTCAACTGCCTTTCGGCCGACCCGCCGATCCTTGCCATCGGTGTCGAGAACAATCCGGACATGTCCTTCAAGGACACCGGCCACAACATCCGCGTGACGGAGGTCTTCACCGTCAATATCGTCTCGCGTGCCATTGCCGAGGCGATGCATGTCTGCGGTGCTAAGTATCCGCGCGGCATAGATGAATTGAAGGAGGCGGGCCTTACCGCCATGCCCGGCGAGCGGATCGCCGCGCCCTGGATCAAGGAGGCGCCGGCGGCTTTCGAATGTCGCCGCCATGTCACGCTGGAGCTTGGCAAGTCGCGCCAGATCATCATGGGCGAAATCCTTTTCGCGCATTACCAGGCGGGCGCCGTGGACAGCGCCATGCATGTCGATCCGAACGTCATCGACGCCATCGCGCGCCTCGGCGGCGACACCTGCTCGACCATCCGCGACCGGTTCGAGATGCTGACCCCCAAGCTCGGCTGATCCGCGCCGTTGCTCCCCGAACCGTTCCACGCCCCGCATCGGCCCGCCGGCCCGCGGGGCGTCGTCTTTTCGCGGAAGACGGCACGCGAAAATCGGATTCTTCTATTGTCAGTTAATTGACAAGAAAATTGTATACGTTATAAAGCTGACATCGTCCGTCGAAACGGGCCGGCCGCGGGGAGTGCGGCCGCAGGAGGAGCAGCGATGATTGAAAAACGGTGGCTGACCGCCCCCGGCGGAGGCGGCTTGCCTGCCGTACGGGGAGGCGCCTGATGCAGGGTCCGTCCTTCCTTGATCTTGTCGGTTTCGGCCCGGAGGGCTGGGGCGCCGCGCTCTTGATGGCGACCGGCATGACGCTGGCCGTCGCCACCGGCGGCTTTGCGGCGGGTTCCGTCATCGGCGCGGGCGTCGCCGGCGCAAAGCTGTCCCGCAGCCGGGCGCTGCGCGCCTTCGGCGACGGTTATACGACCGTGCTGCGTGGCATTCCCGACCTGCTCGTCATCTATCTCTTCTATTTCGGCGGCAGCGCCGCGCTCGGCGTGGTGGGGCAGCTCTTCGGCGCGGACGGGTTCATCGGCATGCCGGCCTTCCTGACCGGGGTCCTCGCCATCGGCGTCGTTTCCGGCGCCTACCAGGCGGAGGTCTTTCGCGGGGCGTTCAACACGATCAGCCGCGGCGAGCTGGAAGCCGCCCGCGCGGTCGGCATGCGAACGGGGCTGCGGCTGCGCCGCATCATCGTGCCCCAGGTGCTGCGCTATGCCATTCCCGGCCTCGGCAACACCTGGCAGCTCGTCTTGAAGGAATCGGCGCTGATATCCGTCACCGGCCTCGTCGAGCTCCTGCGCCAGTCGCAGATCGCCGCCGGCTCCACCCGCCGGCCCTTCGACTTCTACATCACCGCCGCCGTGCTCTATCTGGTGATAACCGCCGTCTCCTCCTACCTCTTCCGCCAGGCGGAAGCCCGCGCGCTGCGCGGCGTCAGGAGGGCGTGATGGATTTCACCTTCCTCTGGGAAACGTTCCTCAAGCTTCTCTCCGGCGTGCCGCTGACGCTCAACCTGGCGCTCGTCTCCACGGCCTTCGGCGCGCTGCTTGCGGTGCTCCTGACGCTGATGCGGCTGTCGTCCTGGCGCCCGGTCGGCTGGGTCGCGCAGTTCTACGTCTTCGTCTTCCGCGGCACGCCGCTGCTCGTGCAGATGTTCGTCATCTATTACGGCCTCGGCCAGTTCCGCCCGACGCTGCAGGCCTGGGGCCTGTGGGTGTTCTTCCGCGAGCCCTACTGGTGCGCCATCTTCGCGCTCAGCCTCAACACGGCGGCCTACGGTTCGGAAATCCTGCGCGGCGGTCTCCAGGCCGTGCCGCACCGGGAGGTCGAGGCGGCGCGGGCGAGCGGCATGTGGGGCTTCCTGCTCTATCGCCGCATCGTCTTCCCGATCGCCATCCGCCAGGCGCTGCCGGCCTATGGCAGCGAGATCATCCTGATGGTCAAGGCGACCTCGCTCGCCTCCGTCATCACCATGCTCGAAGTGACCGGCCTTGCCGCAAAGCTCATCTCGCAGTCCTACCGGGCCGTGGAGGTCTTCGTCGTCGCGGGCCTCATCTATCTCGTGCTGAACTTCGCCATCACGCGCCTTATCGCGCTCATCGAATGGTGGCTGTCGCCCCATCTGCGCCCCGCCCCAACCGTGTCTTCCGGAGCTGCGTTGCACCATGCTTGAACCTGCGCCCCTTACCGCCGCCACCACGCCGGCCGTCTCCGTCCGCAACCTGCGCAAGAGTTTCGGCGCGCTGGAGGTGCTGAAGGGCATTTCCTTCGACGCGCGGGAGGGCGAGGTCATTTCCGTGCTCGGCTCGTCCGGCTCCGGCAAGTCGACCATGCTGCGCTGCATCAACATGCTGGAAGTGCCGAGCGAGGGCGAGGTCCGCATCGCGGGCGAGGCGATCCGCCTGAAGGACGGCCGTCACGGCCGCCAGCCCGCCGACAACAGACAACTGAGCCGCCTGTGCACGAATGTCGCCATGGTGTTCCAGAGCTTCAATCTCTGGTCCCACATGACGATCCTCGAAAACGTCATGGAAGCGCCGGTCCATGTGCAGAAGCGGCCGAAGGCGGAATGCCGGGAGGAAGCGCTGGACCTGCTTGCCAAGGTCGGCATCGCCGACAAGCGCGACTTCTACCCGAGCCATCTTTCCGGCGGCCAGCAGCAGCGCGCGGCGATCGCCCGGGCGCTTGCCATGAAGCCGAAGGTCATGCTGTTCGACGAGCCGACCTCGGCGCTCGATCCGGAACTGGTCGGCGAGGTGCTGCGCGTCATGCGGGCGCTGGCGGACGAGGGGCGCACCATGCTCGTCGTCACCCACGAAATGGCCTTCGCCCGCGACGTCTCCAACCGCGTCATCTTCCTGCACCAGGGCCTGGTGGAGGAGGACGGCGATCCGGCCGACGTCTTCACGGCGCCGCGCTCGGACCGCTTCCGCAAGTTCATCTCGTCCCATGGCTAGAGCAATTCCAGCAAAAGTGCGCAACGGTTTTCCGTCCGGAATTGCGCTGAAACAACGCGCTAGGGCATCGCGGGCGATGATGCCGCTATTTCGGACCCCGGCTGTAGCCGACGAAGCTCTCGTAGAGGCTGGCGACGCTGTTCAGCCGCTCCTCGACCGAAGGCCCCCGGTGGGCGAAGACGCTGTTGAGCAGCAGCTGCATCAGCGTCCACATGCCGGAGGTCGCGTCCCAGAAGAGGTTGAGGTCCGTCGGCACGGCGAAGACCTCGTCGCCGTAGCTTGCCGCCCAGTCGCAGTAGAGGTCGGTGACGATGGTGATCGGCATGCCGCGCTCGGCCGCCTTGGCGGCCAGCAATTGCGACTGGCGGGAATAGCGCCGGGCATCGATCAGCACCAGCGTGCAGCCGGCGGGATCCGTCAGCAGCACCTCGGCGAAGTTGCCGCCGGCAATGTCGACCAGTTGCACCTCGTCGCGCAGGTAGCGCAGCATGTGCACGAAGGCCTCGGCGAGGCCCCGTTCGGTCTGGAAGCCGGCGACGAACACCCGGTCGGCCTCCGCGATGCGCTTGGCCGCGCGGTTCCAAGCCTCGGTATGGGCGTGTTCGTAGACGCGCACGACCGAGGCGACGGCAAGCTCCAGGCTGCGGGCGAGGGCGGCGTCGGTGCTGCTCTTCTGCTGCAGGTCGCGCAGCCGGTCGCCGATGAGCCAGGGGCTGTCGCTGATGTCGTCCTTCAGCCGCTCCTTGAGGTCCTTGAGCCCGTCATAGCCGATCGAGCGGCAGAAGCGGCCGACGGTCAGCTCGCTGACGCCCACCTTGTCGGCGACGCTGCGCGAGGTTTCGAAGGGCAGGCTGCTGATATTGGCCAGCATGAAGTTCGCCAGCGCCTTGCCGGAGGCCGAGGCCTCCGTGAGTGCCGCGGTGAGCCGCTGCCGCACCGAGCTGTTGTCCATCCAGTTCTCGTTCCGCATGTCGCGCCCGTCCGCCCTTCGTCACCGCCTGTTCCCCGAATAGCACGATGCGCGGCAAGGTCCAGCACGGCCCGCGGCCTTCGTAGGAGGCCGGTTTCGGAAATGTTATATAGTTGACTTTTAATGAAATAAAGTCAGAAAACTAACATTTCTTCCCCTCCAGAACGGATTGCTGCCATGACCCCGACAGATCGCCCCGACAAAGACGTGCTCGTGCTTGGTGCCGGCATCATCGGTGTTTGCGTGGCCCTGCATCTGCAAAGGCGCGGAAAGTCCGTGCTGCTCGTCGATCGTCGCGCGCCCGGCGAGGAGACGAGCTACGGCAATGCCGGCCTCATCGAGCGGGCGAGCGTCATTCCCTACGGCTTTCCGCGCGAGATCCCGACGCTGCTGAAATATGCGACGAACCGCTCCGCCGACGTGCGCTTCCGCTGGACCTTCCTGCCGAAGCTCTTGCCCTGGATCGCCCGTTTCTGGCGCGAATCCTCCAGCCGCCGCCTGCGCCGGGCGGCCATGGACATGCTGCCGCTGATCGAGCGCTCCGTCGTCGAGCATACGGACCTGATGGCCGAGGCGGGCATCCTGCACCGCGCCCGCCGCACCGGATGGATGGAGGCCTACCGCACGGAAAAGGCCTTCGCCGCCGCCAAGGCTGCCGCCCGCGCGCTGGACGAATTCGGCATCCGCTACGATTTTCTCGGGCCGAAGGAACTGCAGGCGCGTGAGCCGCATCTTGCCGGCAGCTTCGCCGGGGCCGTGCACTGGCTCGATCCCGTGACGCTCGCCGATCCCGGCGGGCTGGTGAAGGACTATGCCGGCCTCTTCCAGCGCAAGGGCGGCGAGATTATCGAGGCCGATGCGGCGACCCTTGCCGAGGGCGAGGGCGGCTGGAGCATCCGCGCGAAGGGCGGCGAGGTGCGCGCCCGCGAGGCCGTGGTGGCGCTCGGCCCCTGGTCGGATGCGGTCTATCGCCGGCTCGGCTATCGCGTCCCGCTCGCCGTCAAGCGCGGCTACCACGTGCATATCGAGCCGGCGGGCGATGCCGTGCTCAACCATCCCGTCGTCGATGTCGAGCGCGGCTACCTGCTGGCGCCGATGACGAAGGGCATCCGCCTGACCACCGGCATCGAGTTCGCCGAACGCGACGAAGCCCCGACGCCGGTCCAGGTCGACCAGACCGAGCCCCATGCCCGTGCGATCTTTCCGCTCGGCCGGCGCGTCGAGCCGGCGCCATGGATGGGCGCGCGGCCCTGCCTGCCCGACATGCGCCCGATCATCGGCCCGGCGCCGCGCCACAAGGGCCTGTGGTTCGCCTTCGGCCACAATCACCACGGCCTGACGCTCGGCCCGGCCACCGGGCGGCTCCTGGCGGAAATGATGACGGACGAAAAGCCCTTCGCCGACCCGGCACCCTACGCAATGAGCCGGTTCGGCTGAATTTTCGGAGATTAGGAGACAGCAATGCGGGAAGACTTCGTTCTCATCAATGTGCGGCCGAATGGCGAGGCGGCGAAGGATGTCGTCGTCAGGGACGGGCGTTTTGCCGACATCGTCGCGCACGGCTCCCGCGCCTTCGACGGGATGCGCGTGGTGGACGGCGAAGGGCTCCTGCTGCTGCCCGGTCTCGTCGATGCCCATACCCATCTCGACAAGACCCTGCTCGGCATGCCCTGGTATCGCAACGATGTCGGCCCCGAACTGATCGATCTCATCGAGAACGAGCGCCGCATGAAGCGCGCGCTCGGCATCGATCCGCAGCGCCAGTCCGCCGCCCAGATCGAGCGTTCCGTCGCCAACGGCACCACCCATATCCGCACCCATGTCGATATCGACACGGAATACGGCCTTGCCGGGCTCGAAGGCGTGCTGGCCTCGCGCGAGCGTTACCGTGACATTGTCGACATCGAGATCGTCGCCTTCCCGCAGAGCGGCATGCTGATCCGCCCCGGCACGGTGGAACTGATGGACCGGGCGATGCGCGAGGGAGCGGACGTGGTCGGCGGGCTCGACCCGTCCGGCGTCGATCGCGACCCGAAGGGCCATCTCGACACGGTCTTCGCCCTTGCCGAACGCTACGGCAAGCCGGTCGACATCCATCTGCACGAGCCCGATTCGCTCGGCGCCTTCGCGATCGAGCTGATCGTGGAGCGCACGAAGGCACTCGGCATGGCGAACCGGGTGACGGTCAGCCACGGCTTCTGCCTCGGCATGCTCGCCGACAAGCCGCTGGCAAGGCTCGGCGGCATGATGGCCGAGGCCGGCGTGCACCTGATGACCAAGGGCGGTGCGGCAAGCCCGCGCCCGCCGGTGCTCGATCTCACCGAGATGGGCGTCAACATCGCCTCCGGCTGCGACGGCGTGCGCGATACGTGGCAGCCCTTCGGCAATGCCGACATGCTCGACCGCGCGGCGATCGTCTCCCAGCGCAACGATTTCATCAACGATGTCCACATCGAGCTGGCGCTTCGCCTCTGCACCTATGGCGGCGCGACGATGATGGCCATCGACGGCTACGGCCTTTCGGCCGGCTGCGATGCGAGCTTCGTGCTCGTCAGTGCCGAGACGCCGGCCGATGCCGTGGCATCCCGCCCGGTTCGCCGGACGGTCTACCGGAAAGGGGTTCCGGTTGCCCGGGACGGCGCGCTCGTCGCCGCCTGAGGCAAGGGGAAGGTTTTGGAACATAGGCTAGGAGGAACTGCCATTATGTTGAAGTCGCTTGGTAAGACAGTCATCGCCCTCGGGGTGATCCTCGGCGCATCCGCGGCGCAGGCCGAGGAGCGCACGATCACGATCGCGACGGAAGGCGCCTATGCGCCGTGGAACTTCACGGAGGCCGGCGGCAAGCTGGCGGGCTATGAGATCGACATGCTGGAGGATCTCTGCCCGCGCATGAAGGTCAAGTGCGAGATCGTCGTGCAGGACTGGGACGGGCTGATCCCGGCGCTGAACGCCGGCAAGTTCGACGCCATCGTCGCCGGCATGCTGCAGACCGAGGAGCGGGAAAAGGTCATCACCTTCTCGCGCAACTACGGCACCGGCTCGGCCGCTTTCCTGGTGCGCAAGGATTCGCCGCTCGCCGATATGCCGGTCGGCAAGCAGGTCGACATGGGCAAGGACAAGGAGGCCGCCAAGGCCGCCGCGGCGGAAATGCTGCCCTTCATGGACGGCACCGTCATGGGTGGCCAGGGCGCGACGACGGCCGGCCAGATCATGGCCGAGCTGTTTCCGGGCGTCGAGTTCCGCGAATACAAGTCGACCGAGCAGCATGACCTCGACCTCGAAGCGGGCCGCATCGACGGCGTGATGGCCTCGCCCGTCGCGCTCGACCGCACGCTGGAGAAGATCGGCGCCGACCAGGTGGTCTTTGCCGGCACCGAGTTCACCGGCGGCCCGCTCGGCGGCGGCCAGTCGGTCGGCCTGCGCAAGGCCGATACCGAGCTGAAGGCGATGTTCGACGCGGCGATCAACGCGGCGATCGACGACGGAACGCTGTCGCGCCTCGCCGTCAAATGGTTCAAGCGGGACATCTCGCCGAAGAAGTAATTCGGCATGGAAAGACCGGGCCGCGCGAAAGCGCGGCCCGCGCATGATCGATAGAACGATAGGACGAGCACCATGACGAGACTTCCCGTTTCCGGCCGCATCGACGGCCCGGTCCTTCTCACCGCCCGCTGGGTCGTCGGCCATCGTGATGGCCGCCATGTGATCTATGACGACGGCGTCGTCGTCTTCGAGGGCGACGAGATCGTCTTCGTCGGGCACGACTATCCGGGCGCGGTCGCCGAGCGCATCGACTACGGCAATGCCATCCTGTCGCCCGGCTTCGTCGATCTCGACGCGCTCTCCGATCTCGACACGACGGTGCTCGCCTTCGACAACCAGCCGTCCTGGAAGAAGGGCCGGGTCTGGCCGAAGAGCTACATGGACCGCGCCTACGAAATGTACACGCAGGAAGAGCTCGCCTTCCAGAAGCGCTACGCCTTCGCCCAGCTCATCCGCAACGGCATCACCACCGCGCTGCCCATCGCCTCGCTGTTCTACCGCGAATGGGGCGAGACGGATGCGGAATTCTCCGCCGCCGCCGATGCCGCGCATGAGCTCGGCCTGCGCGTCTATTTCGGCCCGGCCTACCGCTCCGGCAACAGCTATGTCGACGAGAACGGCAAGATCGCCTTCTTCTACGACGAGGAGCGCGGCTTCCGCAGCCTTGCCGAATCGCTCGCCTTTGCCGAGCGCATCGAGGGGCTGGCCTCGCCGCTGGTGCGCGCCATGCTGGCGCCGGACCGCCTCGAGACCAACACGCCGGACCTTTTGCGCCGCACGGCGGATGCCGGCCGCGATCTCGATATCCCGATCCGCCAGCATTGCTGCCAGTCGGGGCTCGAATTCGACCGCATCACCGGCGCCTACGGCATGACGCCGCTGGAATGGATGGATTCCCTCGGCGTGCTGAACGAGCGCATGCTGTTGCCGCATGGCGAATATGTCGCGGGCACGCGCAATGTCGATCGCCCCGGCCGCGACCTGGATATCCTGAAGAATGCCGGCGCGACGCTGGTGCATTGCCCGGTCGTCTCGGCCCGCCACGGCGGCTTCATGGACAGTTTCTCGAAGTTTCGCGACATGGGCGTGCGCATCGGCCTCGGCACGGATACCTGGCCGCCGGATTTCATCCAGAACATGCAGATCGGCATCTTGCTTTCGCGGGTGACGGACGGCTCGATCGAGAGCGTGCGCGCGGAACACTATTTCGACGCCGGGACGCTCGGCGGCGCCGATGCCCTGAGACGGCCCGATCTCGGCCGCCTGCAGGCCGGCGCGAAGGCCGACATCATCGTCATCGACATGGGCCACGACCGCATCGGCCATGTCATAGACCCGATCCAGACGCTGATGATGTCGAGCTCCGGCCGCGACGTCACCAATGTCGTCATCGACGGCAGGTTCGTCATGGTCGATGGCCGGATCCCCGGCTTCGATGCCAAGGCGGAACAGGCGCGGGCGCAGCGCCAGTTCGACGGCCTCGTCGCCCGCTATCCCGAGCGCACCTACGGTCATCCTCCCGTCGAGGAGATTTTTTCCTCCGCCTATCCGCGCCTCGGCCGGAAGGGATGAGGCCAATCCCAGGTTCCGGCGGGAGGAGAGCCGCCGGAACCTGCGCCGCATTCCGGCCGTTTCCCTTTGCGCACCGTGCTTGATAATAGTCTATAGATTTACTGGATAAATCTCGCTAGAGTGTCGGCACGGTCTTCGCAGGAGGAAATGCATGACGCTGCAAACGGATGTGGCCATCATCGGCTCGGGTTACTCGGCTGTCGCTTTGGCGCTGAATCTCGTCGATCTCCTGCCGCCGACGGCAAAGGTCAGCCTGGTCGGCAAGGCGGCCGGGCAGGGCCGGGGCATTGCCTATGCCACCAAGGCGGAATGCCACCTCCTCAACGTGCCGGCCGGCCGCATGAGCCTTTTTGCCGACCGGCCGAACCATTTCCTCGCCTGGCTCGCCGGGCAGGGCTATCCCTGGTCGGCCGACGATTTCGTGCCGCGCCGCATCTACGGCACCTATGTGCGCCATTGCCTCGACGAGACGATGAAGCGCACCGGAAACCGCGCCGCGCTCACCCTTGTCGACGCCGAAGCGCTGGGTGCCGAGGCCTTGCAGGATGGCGGGCTCGTCTTCACGCTTTCCGACGGGGAACGGCTGTCGGCCCGCGTCTCGGCGCTCTGCACGGGAGCCGGCACGCGCCGTCTGCCGCTGCCGGAGGCGGCGATCCCGGCCGCGGCGCGGCCCTTCGTCGTCGAGGATCCCTGGGCCGATGCCTGGTGGGAGCGTCTGCCGGCGGATGCGGATGTGCTCTTCGTCGGCACGGGCCTCACCACAATCGACCAGTTGCTGCTGCTGAAGCGCCGCGGCTTTCGCGGCACCATGCATGCCCTGTCGCGGCACGGCCTGTTGCCGCAGCCGCATCTCGCCCACCGGGCCGATCCGGTGGAGACGGTGCTCGTTCCGGGTGGGGGCGAGGTCAGCGCGATGCTCGCGGCCCTGCGCAGGCAGGCCGAGGGAGCGACGGACTGGCGCGCCGTCATGGATGGCCTGCGGCCAGTCACGCAGGATCTCTGGAAGGGCTGGACCGCCGCCCAGCGCAGCCGTTTCCTGCGCCATGCCGCCTCCTTCTGGAATGTCCACCGCCACCGCATGGCCCCGGCCGTCGCCGAGGAGATCGAGGCCTTGCGCCGGTCCGGACAGCTCGTCATCCACCGTGGCCGGCTGGACGCGCTGCGCCTTGCGGACGGACGGCTTGCCGCCGTTCTGCGCGACGGTACGCCGCTGGCGGCCCATCTGGTCGTAAACTGCACCGGTCTCGACCGATGTACGGTTGCCGCCTCGCCGCTGCTGACGAGCCTTGCCGATCGCGGCCTCCTCCAGCCCGATCCGCACGGCCTCGGCATCCGCGTCGATGACGCGGCGGCGGTTCGTGCCGGCGAAGGCGTCGGCAGGACACGCCTCTACGCCCTCGGCCCGCTCACCGCCGGCCATAGCTGGGAGATCACGGCCGTTCCCGATATCCGCGTCCAGGCGCGCGCCGTCGCAGCAAGCATCAATGCCGAGGTCGTCGCCGGATGACGAAGGGCTCCGGCGCCCCGAGCGGCGTGCCGGTTCCGCGCCTTCAGCGCGCGGCCTGACGCCATGATCGCGCTGAAATCGAAATACGCCCTGCGTGCGCTCATCGCGCTGGCGCGCGCCGGTCCGGGCGAAACCCTGCAGATCGGCACCATCGCCGCGCGCGAGGCGATCCCGAAGAAGTTCCTCGAACAGATCCTGCTCGACCTCAAGCATGCCGGCCTCGTCGCCAGCCGCAGGGGCCAGCACGGCGGCTATCACCTGCTGCGCGCGCCGCAGGAGATCGCCTTCGGCGAGGTGCTGCGCATCCTGGAAGGCCCCTTCGTGCCGCTCGCCTGCCTTGCCAATGGCGGGCACCGGCGCTGCGCCGATTGCCGCGACGAGCGCCTTTGCGCCGTGCGCCGCGTCTTCGCGAAGGTGGCCGCCGCATCCGGCGAAATCCTCGACGGCACGACGCTGGCGGATGTCCTGTCCGACCCTGCCGAAAGGCCGGACGGCGAGCGGCCGTCAATTATTCTAGTAAAAAGGTAGAAAATTATCGGACGCTACGCTATCATGGCGATCGGGCGTCTCGGATCATCGAGAGGGAAAGGACAGCGCATGTTCTTCGAAAGGGCCGTCAGGGAAGAGGGCGCGCGGCCGGCAGGCCTGCCGGTCATGCGCATCGCTGTCATCGGCGCCGGCCCGTCCGGCCTTGCCACGACCATCGCGCTGATGCGGCGGTTCCATCGCCCCTTCGAGGCCTGGCTGATCGATGCCGAGGATGCGCCGGGCGCCTTCGCCGACGGCGCGGCCGGCCGGGCGCTGACGACGGAACCGGCGCGCGATCTTTCCGTCGTGCCGGATCGTCCGGACGATTTTTGCGACTGGCTGAAATCGGGCCTGCTTTCCGGCGGCGCCGTTGCGGCGCTGCGCGGGGCGCAGGACCTGCATGTGCCGCGCAGCCTGTTCCGCGACTATGTCATGGCCCGTTTCGCCGAGGCGCTGAGCTTGCGCCGGGACGTGTGCATCCGTACCTTCCGCGGCACCGTGCGCCATATCGGCGATTGCGCGGAAGGGCTGCGCATCGGTTTTCGCGATGGGGAATGCGCAGATTTCGACCATGTCGTCGTCGCCACCGGTTTCGGCATCGCCCAGCGCGAGGCGGCCTCCTGGCGTAGTGCGCGGGCCGCCGCCGAACGGCTGTCGCAGGCAGAGGTCCCGCCGCCGCTGACGCTGGTCGGCAACGGTCCGCGCCTTGCCGCCATCCTGCTCGATCTCAGGGCCGAGGGTTATGCCGGCGATATCCATGTCGCGGCCGCCGCGGGCCGCCTGCCGCAGCCGCACGGCCAGGGTGAAGGCGGCATGACGCTCGGTGTGCCGCCCGCCACCCGCTCCCTGAAGGACGCCTTCCGCTATATCCGCAAGGAGTGTAGCGCCGCGGAGGCGCAGGGCGGCGGATGGCAGACCGTCGTCGACGCCGCCTCCGCTCGCCTTTCCGTCGTCTGGCGCCATCTGCCCCAGGCCGAGCGCAACCACTACCGACGGCATCTCCTCGGCCTGCACCGGCACTTTTCCATCCGCATCGCCCGTGACATCCATCGCCGCCTTGCCGGCGAGTTCGAGACCGGCCGCACCCGCTTCGTGCCGCCCTGCGATCCGAAATCCTCCGGCGAAAACACCATAGACTGTCGCGAGATACCGTCGGCCCGCGCGCTCGCCGGCTTGCTCGGCCGCGATGCCGCGGCGCTCACCGTCGATGATTGCGGCCGTCTCGTCAGCCATGAGGAGGTGCTGTGCGGCCTGTCCGTCGTGGGCGCCGTCGCCTCCAGCCTGCGGCCCGGCCCGTTCACCTTTGCCGAAACGGTGCGGCAGGCCTATCGGGCCGTGCTGGATATCCAGACGCAGGGCCTTGCCCGCGTCTCGCAGCGCTGAAGACGTGTTCGCCGCGAAAAAAGCTTCGGCGAGATGGCAAATCCGGTGGTTTTTCGCGGATGCATTTTGCTTGCGGGGGCGGATTAGCCGGATGAAATATTCGTCCTTTGCGGGATTCCACAGGTCTTCCGTTGCGTGCTTCCGGCCTGTTTGAAACCCGTTTTGCAAGTTGCAGAGGCGTTGTTGACTAACTCTACTAATTCACTAGGGTTTGTGTGGGATAAAAATCCAAGGAGGTTGGAGATGTCGATATTGGCCAAACGGTTCGGGGCTTTGATCGTGGGTGCCGGGCTTGCGCTCGGCGGGGTGACGGGGGCGTTCGCACAGACGACGCTGCTCAATGTCTCCTACGACCCGACGCGTGAGTTCTATAAGGAATACAACGAAGCCTTCGCCAAGCACTGGAAGGCGGAAACGGGCGAAGACGTCACGATCCAGCAGTCGCATGGCGGTTCGGGCAAGCAGGCGCGCGGCGTGATCGACGGCCTGGAGGCCGACGTGGTGACGCTGGCGCTCGAAAGCGACATCAACGCGATCGCGGAAAACACCGACAAGCTCGCCAAGGACTGGCGCGGCCGGCTGGCGAACAATTCCTCGCCCTATACCTCGACCATCGTCTTCCTGGTGCGCAAGGGCAATCCGAAGGGCATCAACAACTGGGGCGACCTGGTGAAGGACGACGTGCAGATCGTCACCCCGAACCCGAAGACCTCGGGCGGCGCCCGCTGGAACTACCTGGCGGCCTGGGCCTGGGCGAATGAGGAATTCTCCGGCGACCAGGACAAGATCAAGGCCTACATCGCCGAACTCTTCAAGCGCGCGCCGGTTCTCGATACGGGTGCCCGCGGGTCGCTCACGACCTTCGCGCAGCGCCAGATCGGCGACGTGCTGCTTGCCTGGGAAAATGAGGCCTATCTCGCAGGCGCCGAGTTCGGCGCGGATTCCTTCGACATCGTCTGGCCGCCGATCTCGATCCTCGCCGAGCCGCCGGTCACTGTGGTCGACGGCAATGTCGACGCCAAGGGCACCCGCAAGCAGGCGGAAGCCTACCTGGAATACCTCTACTCGGACGAGGGCCAGAATCTTGCGGCCAAGCACTACTATCGCCCGTCCAAGCGCGATGTGGTGGCGCCCGAGTTGCTCAAGCAGCTTCCCGACATTAAGCTGGTCACCATCGACGACCCGATCTTCGGCGGCTGGGTGAAGGCACAACCCGAGCATTTCGGTGACGGCGGCGTCTTCGACCAGATCTACAAGCCGGGGAACTGATACCTTTGACGACTTCTGCTGCTGCTTCTTCCGGGCGGTGGCGACTGAGACAGCCGAGCGTTATTCCGGGTTTCGGACTGACGCTCGGCTTTTCGCTCGCCTATCTGACCCTCATCATCCTCATCCCTCTGGCCGGCCTCGTCTGGCGCTCGGCCGGGCTATCGGGCGCGGAATTCCTCGCCATCCTTTCGGACCAGCGCACCCTCAATGCGCTGAAGGTCTCCTTCGGCACGGCCTTCATTGCCGCGCTCGTCAATGTCGTCTTCGGCGTCATCGTCGCCTGGGTCATCGTGCGCTACGAGTTCCCCGGCCGGCGCATCGTCGATGCCATCGTCGATTTGCCGTTCGCACTGCCGACGGCCGTCGCCGGCATCTCGCTTGCCGCGCTCTACGCGCCGAACGGCTGGATCGGCCAGGTCCTCAACCTCTTCGGCATCAAGGCGGCCTTCAATCCGACCGGCATCGTCATCGCGCTCATCTTCATCGGCCTGCCCTTCGTGGTGCGCACGGTGCAGCCGATCATGGAGGAGATCGACCGCGAGGTGGAAGAGGCGGCCGCGACGCTCGGCGCGGGCCGTTTCCAGACCATTTCCCGGATCCTGCTGCCGGGTCTCTCCCCGGCGATCCTGACGGGATTCGCGCTCGCCTTCGCCCGCGGCGTCGGCGAATACGGTTCGGTCATCTTCATCGCGGGCAACATTCCCTACGTCTCGGAAATCGCGCCGCTGCTCATCGTCATCCGCCTGGAAGAGTTCAACTACGGCGCGGCGGCGGCCATCGCCACCATCATGCTGGGGCTCTCCTTCGCCATGCTGCTGTTCATCAACCTCGTCCAGGCCTGGAACCGCCGGAGGTACGGCCATGGCGCATAGGTCCTTTCGCCTGCGCTCCCCGACGACGGAGGCGCCGCTTGCACGCTATACGCTGATGGCGGTCGCCTTCCTCTTTCTGGCGCTCTTCCTCATCCTGCCGCTCGTCGCCGTGTTCATCGAGGCCTTCCGCAAGGGCGCGGGCGAGTTCTTCCTCTCGCTCGACGATCCCGATACGCTGGCCGCGATCCGCCTGACGCTCACCGTCGCCGGCATCGCCGTGCCGCTCAACCTCGTCTTCGGCGTGGCGGCGGCCTGGGCCATCGCCAAGTTCGAGTTCAAGGGCAAGGCGTTCCTGACGACGCTGATCGACCTGCCGTTCTCCGTCTCGCCGGTCATTTCCGGCCTGGTCTATGTGCTGCTCTTCGGCGCCGGCAGCGCGCTCGGGCCCTGGCTCAAGAGCCACGGCATCGAGATCCTGTTCGCCGTGCCGGGCATCGTGCTCGCCACCGTCTTCGTCACCTTTCCCTTCGTCGCGCGCGAGCTGATCCCGCTGATGCAGGAGCAGGGCACGGGCGACGAGGAGGCGGCTTTGTCGCTCGGCGCCTCCGGCTGGCAGACCTTCTGGTACGTGACGCTGCCCAACATCAAGTGGGGCCTGCTCTACGGCGTCCTGCTCTGCAATGCGCGCGCCATGGGCGAGTTCGGCGCGGTCTCGGTGGTCTCCGGCCATATCCGCGGCCTCACCAACACGATGCCGCTGCATGTCGAGATCCTGTACAACGAGTACAATTTCGTCGCCGCCTTCGCGGTGGCCTCGCTCCTCGCCGCGCTCGCCCTCGTCACGCTCGTCGTCAAGACGGTGCTCGAACTTCACTACGGCGCGGAAATCGCCGCCGGCCGCAAGCATTGACCTGAAAGGCACGCCCGTATGGACGTCAGTGTAAAAAACATCCGCAAGGAATTCGACCGATACCCGGCGCTCAACGATGTCTCGCTCGACATCCGCTCCGGCGAACTCATCGCGCTTCTCGGCCCTTCCGGCTCCGGCAAGACGACGCTCCTGCGCCTCATCGCCGGCCTTGAGCAGCCGACCCTCGGGAAGATCTATTTCGGCGCCGAGGACGCCTCGCACCGGACGGTGCAGGAACGCCATGTCGGCTTCGTCTTCCAGCATTATGCGCTCTTCCGCCACATGACGGTCGCAGACAACATCGCCTTCGGCCTCACCGTGCGCCCGCGCGGACAGCGGCCGGACAAGGCGGAGATCCGCCGCCGCGTCGGCGAGCTCCTGGAGATGGTGCAGCTCTCGGGCCTCGAAAAGCGCTATCCGAACCAGCTTTCCGGCGGCCAGCGCCAGCGCGTGGCGCTCGCCCGCGCCATGGCGATCGAGCCGAAGGTGCTGCTGCTCGACGAGCCTTTCGGCGCGCTCGATGCCAAGGTGCGCAAGGAGCTGCGCCGCTGGCTGCGCGAGTTCCACGATCGCACCGGGCACACCACGGTCTTCGTCACCCATGACCAGGAAGAAGCCCTCGAACTTGCCGACCGCGTCGTGGTGATGAGCCAGGGCGCGATCGAGCAGGTCGGTTCCTCGGACGATGTCTATGATCGTCCGAACTCGCCCTTCGTCTTCTCCTTCATCGGCGACAGCGCCAGCCTTCCCGTCACCGTGACGGACGGCGCGATGCTCTTCCAGGACGAACCGATCGGCATTGCCCCGAAGCCGCGCGACATCCAGGGCGGCAACGGCACGCTCTTCTTCCGCCCGCAGGACGTCGCCCTCGTCGCCGATCCGGCAGCCCCCGCGCTCGAAGGCCGCGTGGCCACCTCCCGCCGCCTTGCCGGAACCCGCATCGCCGATCTCGACATCGGCAAGCCCGGCGAGGCGCACCATGTCGAGATCGAGGTGCCGCTGGAAGCGTCGGCTGCGACCGGCACGGTGCTGCGCTTCCGCCCGACGCGCTGGAAGACCTTCGCGGAATGAAAGAAGGCCGGCGCAGGACGCCGGCCTTTTTGTGCGGATCAAGTCCGCCAACCTCTCCTCCGTCATCCTCGTCCTCGGGTTCAACCCGAGGACGAGGATGACAATGGTGGATGGGGCGAGGGTGTGTGCGCAATCCGGGGGCGGCGCCAACCTCGATCCCGGTCGTCAGCTCGATGCCTTCCCCACGCCGCCGGAAACCAGGCGCCCCTTGTGGAACGTCGCGGTGCGGGCGGGCAGGCGGGCGACGGCTTCGGCCGAGCAGCTTGCCGTGGTCAGCGAGAAGCCGGCCTCGTCGCCGGGCTTCGGCCAGGCGCGGTTGCCGTCCTCGTCGAGCGGCAGCACGCCGCCGGTCGAGATAGCGAGTGCGCGCGACAGATGGTACTCGTCCGAGCCGCGATAGAGCTGGGCGTAGAGATAGGCCTTTTCCAGCATGTCGCCGCTGCCGAAGGGCGACCAGTGGTCGATCACGCTGTCGGTGCCGGTCATGACGAAGACGCCGGCCCTGGAAAGCTGCGGCAGCGGCATCATCAGCCCGCCGATCGGCACGGTCGAGGCGATGGTCATGCCGTTCGCCGCAAGCCGGGCCGCCGTCTCCTCCAGCTTTTCCGGCGACAGCGTCGTCAGCGCGAAGGCATGGCTGATCGTCACCTTGTCCTTCAGCGCCGGGTTCTTCTCCACCGTGTCGATCATGTAGTCGATCGCCGCGACGCCCGCCGGGCTCGTCTCGTGCAGGTGGATGTCGATGCCCTTGCCGGTATCGAGTGCGATCTGGAACATGGCGTCGAGCGACGTTTCCATGGCGCCGTCGACATTGGTCGGGTCGAGGCCGCCGACATAGTCGACACCCAACTGCATCGCCTCGCGCATCAGCCCGTCCACCTTGGAATGCAGGAGCCCGTGCTGCGGGAAGGCGACGATCTCGCAGGTAAAGTCGTCCTTGTGCTTTTCCAGCGCCAGCATCAGGTGTTCGAGGCTTTTCAGGCCGCTGACCGGATCGATGTTGCAATGGCTGCGGGCGATCGTGCTGCCCTTGGACTGCACGAGGGCGATGAGGCCCTCGGCGCGCTCGACGGAGGTCGGCAGCAGTTGGGGCAGCAGCGTCTCTTCGAGCGCGATCATGTCCATGATCGTCTTGCCCTGGCGCGGGCGCGGGGCCTGCCAGGGACCGCCATAGAAGGTCTTGTCGAGATGGATGTGCATGTCGCGCATGGTGGGCAGCGCCAACTGGCCGTTCGCCTGGTAGGTCGGCAGGCCCGCCGGCAGGCTCGCGCCGGCGCCGTGCAGCGCGGCGATCCTGCCGTCCTTGATTTCCAGCGTGTGGAGCGCCGTGCGGGTGGCGACGATCACGTCGCCGTCCTTCTCGAAACCCTCCTCCAGCCGCACGTCGGCGATGAGGTAATGGCTGTCTTGCACAGACGTCACGGTGTTCTCCTGACCGCAATCGGTCGTCTTGGCTGCGGCGTCACGGCTCACGCCGCCGGTCAAGCCGGCGACGGCGGCCGCGGTGGTGAGCTGGCCTGTGCGGCTCAGGAAGGCCCTGCGGCTCTGCGATACGGCGTGTTGCAACATCGTCTCCTCGTCAAGCATGGAATGGATGGTGCCATTCTAGGAAACGCGGCCGCCTGATGGCAGCGACATTTGAAAATGCTGGCTATTCGATTTCCCACTGGCGGGGCTCAGCGCACCAGCCCGCAGAAAGCGATGAGCCGTTCGGCAAGGTCCAGCGCCACGGGCGTGGCGGTGTCGCGGTAGAACAGCGCGAGTTCGAAATCCTTGACGGGCGGCAGGCGCTCGGCAGCGCCGAGCACGCGGTGCGAGGGCAGGCGGCAGCTTGCCGGCAGCAGGCTGATGCCGAGCCCCGCGGCGGACGCCGCGGCCAGTGCCGCGAGGCCCCCGCCGCTGTAGCTGACGCGCCAGCGGATGCCGAGCCTGTCGAGCGCACCGCACAGTTCCTCGCGGTAAAGGCCATTCACCGGGAAGACCGCGATCGGCACCGGCGACTGCTCGATGGCGGGATGCGCCTTGCTGTCGAGCCAGAGCAGCGGCTCCGGCCGCGCGGCGCGCGGCAGGTGCACCCGGCGCTGCTTGACGAGCACGAGGTCGAGCTCTTCCTGTTGGTAGGCGCGGTGAAGATCGGGGCTGAGCCCGCTCGTCACGTCGAGCCGCAGATGCGGATGTTCGCGCTTGAAGGCGGCGAGCAGGTCCACCGTCGGCACGGTGAAATCCTCGGGCATGCCGAGCCGCAGCACCCCGTCGCGCCACGGGCCGGTCAGCGCGTCATGCGCTTCCTCGTTGAGCGCGATGATGCGGCGGGCATAGCTGAGCAGCTTGATGCCTTCCTCGGTGAGATGCACTTCATGCGAGGTGCGCTCGAACAGCGCCCTGCCGAGCAGTTCCTCCAGCCGGCGCACCTGCTGGCTGACGGTCGATTGCGACAGCGACACCCGGTCGGCCGCACGCGTGAAGCTCGCGGTTTCGCAGACCGCCACGAAGCTGATCAGAAGCTGCGGGCTGAACATGGGGTAACGATTCATTCTTCCGCCGCCGCCGGTTGGTCCTGGCTCTTCGTAGCCGGTCGGCGCGCGTTCCACAACGACCGGGTCGTGCGGAGGGGCCGGCCGCGCGAGAGGAGGCGCGGCCGGTCTTGATGCTTAGAAGCTGACGGCGCGGTCGCCGTCCTCGTCCTTTATGCGGGTCGGCAGGCCGATCCGGTTCAGCAGGTTGATGAAGGGCTTCGGCGGCAGTTCTTCCACGTTGGCCATCTTCTTCACGTCCCATTCGCCGGTGGCCACGAGCATCGCGGCGGCGACCGGCGGCACGCCGGCGGTATACGAGATGCCCTGCGACCCGACTTCCTCATAGGCTTCCTTGTGGTCGGCCACGTTGTAGATGAAGACGGTCTTTTCCTTGCCGTCCTTCAGGCCCTTCACATAGTCGCCGATGCAGGTCTTGCCTTCATAGCCGGGGGCGAGCGACGCCGGATCCGGCAGCACGGCCTTGACGACCTTGAGCGGCACGACTTCGAGGCCCTCGGCGGTCTTGACCGGCTGCTCGGAGAGGAGGCCGAGGCTCTTCAGCACGGTGAAGACATTGATGTAGTGGTCGCCGAAGCCCATCCAGAAGCGTACGTTCGCGCCGTCCATGTTCTTGGCCAGCGAATGCACCTCGTCATGGCCGCAGAGATAGGCGCGGCGCGTGCCGACGACCGGCAGGTCGTAATCCTTGCCGATCTCGAACATCTTGTTCGTCTGCCACTGGCCGTTCTGCCAGGAATAGACGACGCCGGTGAATTCGCGGAAGTTGATTTCCGGGTCGAAGTTCGTGGCGAAGTATTTTCCATGGCTGCCGGCATTGATGTCGACGATGTCGACGTCGGTCACCTTGTCGAGATATTCGTCCTTGGAGAGCTTGGCATAGGCGTTGACGACGCCCGGGTCGAAGCCGGCGCCGAGGATGGCGGTGATGCCCTTCTCCTCGCATTCGGCCGCGCGCTTCCACTCGTAGTTTCCGTACCACGGCGGGGTCTCGCAGATCTTGCCCGGCTCCTCGTGGATCGCGGTGTCGATATAGGCGACGCCCGTATCCATGCAGGCGCGCAGTACCGACATGTTGAGGAAGGCGGTGCCGACATTGATGACGATCTCGGACCTGGTGGAGGTGATCAGCGCCTTGGTCGCTTCGATATCGAGGGCGTCGAGCGCATGGCCTTCGAGCACGCCGGCCTCTTTCATCGCCTTCTTCTCATGGACCGACGCGATGATCTTGTCGCACTTCGCCTTGGTGCGCGATGCAATGTGGATGTCGCCGAGCACGTCGTTGTTCTGGGCGCATTTGTGCGCCACGACCTGTGCGACGCCGCCGGCGCCGATGATGAGCACGTTCTTCTTCATTTCGGGTTATATCTCCTTCTACCCGTTCAGGACGCCTCAGGAGAGGCTTTCTTCATAGTCCGCGTAGGTGAATTCGCGGACGGTTTTGATCTCGCCGTCCAGTTCGCGGATGGCGATCGCCGGCATTTTCACGCCATTGAACCAGTTCTTCTTGACCATCGTATAGCCGGCCGCATCCTGGATGGAGATGCGGTCGCCGACCTTCAGTTCGTTCTCGAAATCGAACTCGCCGAAGATGTCGCCGGCCAGGCACGACTTGCCGCAGATCATGTAGCGGTGCGGCCCGGTGTTCGGGGAAAGCTTGGCCTTCTCCCGGTAGATCAGCAGGTCCAGCATGTGGGCCTCGATCGACGAGTCGACGATGGCAAGGTCCTTGCCGTTGTTCAGAAGGTCGAGCACCGTCGTTTCGAGCGTGGTCGACTTGGTGATCGAGGCTTCGCCCGGCTCCAGATAGACCTCGACGCCGTATTCGCCGGCAAAGCGCTTCAGCCGCTCGGCGAATTTTTCCAGCGGATAGGTTTCACCGGTGAAGTGGATGCCGCCGCCCAGACTCACCCATTCGGCCTTCTTCAGGAGCGGCGCGAACTTCTCCTCGATTACGCCGAGCATGCGGTCGAACAGGTCGAAATCGCCGTTCTCGCAGTTGTTGTGGATCATGAAGCCGGAAATGCGGTCCATGACCGGCTCGACCTTGTTCACATCCCATTCGCCGAGGCGCGAGAAGGGGCGGGCCGGATCGGCGAGATCGAAGCTCGAGGAGGAGATGCCGGGATTGAGCCTGAGGCCCCGGACGATGCCGGCGGCCTTGTCGGCAAAACGGTCGAGCTGGGCGATCGAGTTGAAGATGATCTTGTCGGCGTGGCTGACGACCTCGTCGATCTCATAGTCCGCATAGGCGACGGAATAGGCATGCGTCTCCTTGCCGAAGCGCTCGTGGCCAAGGCGCACTTCGTTGAGCGAGGAGGAGGTCGTGCCGTCCATGTAGTCGCGCATGAAGTCGAAGACCGACCAGGTGGCGAAGCACTTCAGCGCCAGCAGCGCCTTGGCGCCGGAGCGTTCGCGAAGAAGCGCGATCTTTTCCATGTTGGCGAGCAGCTTCGACTTGTCGATCAGATAATAGGGTGTCGTCAGGGACATGCTGGACCTGTCTTCTTGGAGTGTGCCGGCCGCCGGCAAAAGCCGGCAACGCGATAGAAACGCGAGGCGAGGGAGGCGCAGACCTCCCGCTCTCGCGTGGATTTCGGAAAGGGAGCCGGAAGTTACGGTATCGTCGTGCGGACACGGCGATATGACAGCGCTTTCGCGCTGTTGCCCCGCTCGCGGTGTCTCGTCGGGAAAAGAGCAGGCAGGCGCGGCGTCTTGACCGGCCGCACGGGGCGGGTCGGCGCAACGGCGTCAAAGCCAGAGCGTGCCGCCGGGGCACACATCGAAAAGCGTTCTTCCGTTCGGGGGGCGTCGACCGAGCCCATCCCCGATTGGAAGAGGGCGTCGCAAGACATGGCGTCCTCCCCAACCAGCAGATGAAACCTGCAATAAGTGGGGGCTCTGTAGCACAGCGCGGCCATGGATTTCAATGCACCTCTTTTTGCGCGATTTCGCGTTTTTCGCTCTTGCACCTCTAGTCGCTAGAGGTCGTAGAACCTCTTCACGAGACGAAAGAGGAATCTACGATGTCCGATGTGAAAGAGACCCGGTTCCGGGTGGGCGGCATGGATTGCGCCTCCTGCGCCAGCAAGATCGACACGGCGGTGCGCCGCATGCCGGGGGTTGCGGAGGTTTCCGTTTCCGTCACCGCCGGCACCATGCGCGTGCAGCACGATGCGACCAGCGACCTGGAGGCGATCCGCCGCAAGGTTTCCGGGCTCGGCTATTCGGTGACGCCGGCCGCGGAGGACGCGGAAAAGTCTGCCGCAGAACATGTGCACGGCCCCGGCTGCAACCACGACCATGGACACGGCCACAAGCACGATCACGGCCATGATCATGCCGGTCACGACCATAAGCCGAAGGCGTCGGCCGTCGAGGGGTTGCATGGCCATGACCATGGCCCCTCCGAAGGGCCGTGGTGGAAGGGCAGGAAGGGGCGGCTGACCATCCTTGCCGGCGCGGCGCTGGTCGTCGCCTACGGCGTCGGCCATCTCTTCCCGGCCATCGAGACCTATGCCTTCGTCATCGCCATGTTCGTCGGCCTCGTGCCGATCGCCCGGCGCGCCATCATGGCCGCGCTGGCCGGCACGCCGTTTTCCATCGAGATGCTGATGACCATCGCCGCCGTCGGTGCCGTGATCATCAACGCGACCGAGGAGGCCGCCGCCGTGGTCTTCCTCTTCCTCGTCGGCGAACTGCTGGAGGGCGTCGCCGCCGGCAAGGCACGCGACAGCATCCGCTCGCTCTCCGCCCTCGTGCCGAAGACCGCGCTTCTGGAAGACGGCGGCCGGACGACGGAGGTGCCGGCCGAGGGACTGGCCGTCGGCGCGGTCATCCTCGTGCGCCCCGGCGACCGCATTTCCGCCGACGGCACGATCATCGACGGCGAGAGCGCCATCGACGAGGCGCCCGTGACCGGGGAAAGCACGCCGGTGCGCAAGGAGGTCGGCGATACCGTCTTCGCCGGCACGGTGAACGGCGAAGCGGCCCTGCGCGTGCGCGTCACCGCGGCGGCGGCGGACAACACCATCGCCCGCGTCGTCAAGCTGGTCGAGGAGGCCCAGGAATCCAAGGCCCCGACCGAGCGCTTCATCGACCGTTTCTCCAAATACTACACGCCCGGCGTCGTGGTGGTCGCCGCGCTTGTCGCGATCATCCCCCCGCTCTTCTTCGGCGGCGTGTGGAGCGAGTGGGTCTACAAGGGGCTTGCCGTGCTGCTGATCGGCTGCCCCTGCGCGCTGGTCATCTCGACGCCGGCGGCGATCGCCGCCGCGCTTTCCGCCGGCGCCCGTCGCGGCCTCCTGATGAAGGGCGGCGCGGTGCTGGAAGGCCTCGGCAAGCTCACCGCCATCGCCTTCGACAAGACCGGCACGCTGACCGAGGGCAAACCTGTTGTCACCGACATCGTCGCCTTCTCGACTCTGGCCGACGAGGTGCTGCGCCTTGCCGCCGCGCTGGAGGCCGGCTCCAGCCATCCGCTGGCGCTCGCCATTCTCGGCAAGGCAGCGGCGGAGGGCATCGCGCCGCCGGTCGCAGGCGGCGCGCGGGCGCTCGGCGGCAAGGGTGTTGCCGCCACCGTCGAGGGCAGGGAGGTCTTCCTCGGCTCGCCCAGGGCCGTCGCCGAGACGGTGACGCTTTCCGACGAGGTGAAGACCGCCACCGCCGCGCTCAACGACGACGGCAAGACCGTCTCCATGCTGGTGGTCGACGGCGTGCTCGCCGGCGCCATCGCCATGCGCGACGAGCCGCGCCCCGATGCGGCCGCCGGCCTCAAGGCACTGAAGGATGCCGGTATCCGGACCATCATGCTGACCGGCGACAATGCCCGCACGGCAAAAGCCGTCGGCGCGGAACTCGGCATCGAGGTGCGCGCCGAGCTGATGCCCGAGGACAAGCAGCGCATCGTCGGCGAGTTGCAGCGCGAAGGCTATGTCGTCGGCAAGATCGGCGACGGCATCAACGACGCCCCGGCGCTCGCCGCCGCCAATGTCGGCATCGCCATGGGCGGGGGCACCGACGTGGCGCTGGAAACGGCCGATGCCGCCATCCTGCATGGCCGCGTCGGCGACGTCGCGCTGATGACGGATCTGTCGCAGCGCACCATGCGCAACATCGTCCAGAACATCGTCATCTCGCTCGGCCTCAAGGGCGTGTTCCTGGTGACGACCGTCGTCGGCATCACCGGCCTCTGGCCGGCGATCCTCGCCGATACCGGCGCCACCGTGCTCGTCACGCTGAATGCGCTCCGTCTCCTGCGGCCGATCAGGGGATGAGGCGCCGGACGCTCCTTGGCCTTGCCGCAGGTCTTGCCGCGATCGTCGCCGTGACGGTCGCGGCAAGGGCGCCGTCCGGCGAGGCCACAAAACGGCGTGTCTTCGAACTTGAGACCGTCGACGGCCAGCCCTTCCGCTCCGCCGATCTGGCCGGAAAACCCTATCTGGTCTTCTTCGGCTTTACCCATTGCCCGGATGTCTGCCCGACCGCACTCTTCGAACTGTCGGGCCTGTTGAAGGACATCGGCCCGGCGGCGGATCGCATCACGCCGCTCTTCATCTCCATCGATCCCGGGCGCGACACCGCGGACCTGCTGAAGCTCTACATGACCTCCTTCGATCCGCGCATCATCGCGCTTCGCGGCGACGCGGCCCAGACGAAGAAGGCGGCGGATGCCTTTTCGGCCTTCTACAGGAAGGTGCCGACCGCCTCGGACAGCTACACGATGGAGCACACCGTCGGCCTCTTCCTCATCCGTGCGGACGGGCGGCTGCAGGGCATGCTGGACATGCACGAGCCGCGCGAAACCCAGCTTCGGAAGCTGAGACTGCTTGCGGGCGCCTGACCGCGCTCAGTCGTGATCGTCGTGGCAGAGGTCGTGGTTGGCGAGCGCCCGGATGACGTAGCAGTCGCTGATCTGGTCGGAATGGCAATGGCTGGTGATGCGCTCCAGCTCGGCCTCCAGCTTGCGCAGCCGGGCGATCTTGCGCCGCACGGTGGCGAGCTGTTCGGCGGCGATGCGGTCGGCATCGCGGCAGGGGCGTTCGGGGTGCTGGCTGAGATCGATCAGCGCGCGGATGGCATCGATGGTGAGGCCGAGATCGCGCGCATGGCGGATGAAGGCGAGGCGCTCGCGCTCCTCGCTGGAATAGCGCCGCTGGTTGCCTTCCGAGCGCTCGGCAGGGGAGATGAGGCCCATCTGCTCGTAGTAGCGGATGGTGGGAACCTTGACGCCCGTGGCCTTGGAAAGATCGCCGATCGTCAGCATCGCCTCTGCCTCTTAGAATGTAGCTACGCCACAGATGTGCCGGGATTGTCGGCAAATCAAGTCTTCCTTGCCGTCGGCCCGGTCCGGTGCCCGGGAAAGTATCCGCTAACGATTTGTTGTTCGCCGTGTGATCGTCGCCCGACGAAAATCGATAGATCGGGACTTGATGCTCAAGGGGCTTGAGGTTTTATGCTCCCGCGGCGGCTGGTGCTTCGGATTCGGGGTGCATGCCGGGGCATGATGCCGCGCTGGGCCGCTCGCGGCCACAAGATTAACGAAGTTCTAAGCAATCGCTTGGAATCTGTATCCCGAGATGCGCCGCCCCTCGAACCGGCGCGCCCGGACCTCCAACAACCGAAAACGACCCATGTTTGCGCTTCGCCATCGTCTTTCCCGTGAAACCGCCCGCCTGCGCCTGCCGCTTCTTGCGCGGCTTGTCGCCGCCGCCGTCGCCGGCGGCCTGCTTGCCGGCTGTATGGCCATGGATGTCGCCTCGCTCGCCGAGGCGCCGCAGCTTTCCAGCAAGGTGAAGGCGGAGATGGCGAAGAAGAAGATGCGGCCGGAAAGCCCCGTTCTGGTGCGCATCTTCAAGCAGGAAAGCGAGCTGGAGGTCTGGAAGGTCGATGCGAGCGGCCAGTATGCGCTGTTCAAGACCTATCCGATGTGCCGCTGGTCCGGCAAGCTCGGCCCGAAGAAGAAGAGCGGCGACCGCCAGGCGCCGGAAGGCTTCTACCATGTCTCGGCCGGCATGCTGAACCCGAACTCGCAATATTACGTCTCCTTCAACCTCGGTTATCCGAACAGGCTGGAATCGGCGCTCGGCTATACCGGCGAGGCGCTGATGGTGCATGGAGCCTGCTCGTCCTCCGGCTGCTACGCGATGACCGACCAGGGCGTCGGCGAGATCTACGCCATCGTGCAGCGGGCGCTGGAGGGCGGGCAGCAGCGTTTCCAGGTGCAGGCCTATCCCTTCCGCATGACGACGCAGAACATGGCCAAGCACCGCGGCGATCCGAACATGCCGTTCTGGCGCACGCTGAAGGAGGGCTACGATGCCTTCGCCTTCACGCGCAAGCAGCCGAAGGTCTCCGTCTGCGGCGGCCGCTATGTCTTCAACACGGAATTCGACGGCGGCGAGCCGAGCGATCCGCTGGCGCAATGCCCGGCGGCGGTGAGCGAGCCGGCGACCGATCTCGTCGCCAAGCTCGGCGCGGAACAGAAGAGGCTCGATGCGGCGCTTGCCACCACGACGACGGTGTCGAGTTTTGCCTATATGGACGGCGGCATGCATCCGAGCTTCCGCACGCTCCTGAAGCAGCAGGGTGCGAAGGGCCTGGCCGCCCGCATCTCGCGCACGAAATATCCGGTCAGCCGGCCCGAAGCCGCCTTGGCCGATCCCTATGACGATTGACGCGAGGACATGTATTGACTGGTGAAAGCGTAAGCCGCCGATCCTTCCTGCTTGGCGGGGCGGGATTGGCAACCACCGTTCTGGCCGGCTGCACGACGCCGGTGCGCGAGCGGGTCGCCGTCGAGCCCGAACCGGTCGATACCAGCATCTACGCCGCCATGTACGGGCCGAAGCCGGACGAGCAGTTCCCGCTGCCGGCCATTCCCTACCAGAAGATCGACCGGCGCTTCTATCGCCAGATGGTGCCGAACCCGACCGGCGAGCGCCCCGGCGTCATCGTCGTCGATACGGCGAACCACTTCCTCTACCTCACCTACGAGGACGGCCAGGCCATGCGCTATGGCGTCGGCCTCGGCCGCGCCGGCTTCGAATGGGCCGGCCGCGGCGTCATCCAGTACAAGCGGCAATGGCCGCGCTGGACCCCGCCGGACGAGATGGTCGCCCGCCAGCCGGAGCTGGAGCCCTACAGCATCGCGAACGGCGGCATGGAGCCGGGCCTGAAGAACCCGCTCGGCGCCCGCGCGCTCTATATCTTCCAGAACAAGGAAGACACGCTCTACCGCATCCACGGGTCTCCGGAATGGTGGACGATCGGCAAATCCGTCTCCTCCGGCTGCGTGCGCATGCTGAACCAGGACGTCATCGATCTCTACGACCGCGTGCAGAACGGCACGCCCATCCTGGTGCTCGGCACCGCCGCCGTCGCGGCTGCGGGTAACGGCGTGACGTCGTTCTGAGACCGGCGGTTTTAACCTCTCTTCCGTCATGGTCGGGCTTGACCCGACCATCCACACCTCGCTCGCCGCCTGGATCCTCGGCTCAAGGCCGAGGATGACGGGGAGGGGGCGCGGTTTGTCAACAAAAGGGGCCGGCAGCCCCGTCGTTTGACGGGGCGGCGTTTTACGTGCGCGGCTTCAGGTTTTCCGGGTCGTACAGCGGCTTGTAGCCGATGCCGACCACCTCGACCGGGTAGGTCTCGGCGAAATACTCGATCTCAAGCTTGCGGCCTTCCTGGCAATAGGCGTGCGGAAGGTAGGCGAGCGCGATGTTCTTGCCGACGGTCGGGCCGAAGGCGATGGAGGTCGTGTAGGAGCGGCGGCCGAGCTCGTCGACCAGCACCTCGCCGGTCGCGGGGTCGATGACCGGCAGGTTGCCGAGCGGGTAGCGCTTGACACCGTTCCTGTCGGTATTGTCCGTCATGACGAGCGTGCACAGCATGGCGGGCTGGTGGTCGCGTGCCTTGTATTCCAGGTGCTTGGCCTTGCCGCGGAAATCCGCTTCCTTGACCTTCGGGCGGGCGAGATCGGCCTCGATGAGGTTGTACTGGGTGAGAAGGTCGGCGTTCTGGAGACGCAGGCTCTTTTCCATGCGGCGCGAATTGGCATAGGTCTCGACGCCGAAGGCCATGACGCCCGTGGCGCGCAGCGCATCCCAGACGGCAAGGCCGTCCTCGTATTTCATGTGCAGCTCCCAGCCCTGCTCGCCGACATAGGAGATGCGGAAGGCGGTGACCGGCCTGCCGGCGATCTCGATCGGCTTGATCGCGGCGAACGGGAAGTTCCCGATATCGAGGCCGGCCGGATCCGCCACCACCTTCTTCAGCGTCTCGCGGGCGTTCGGCCCCCAGATGCCGATGGTGATGAACTTCTCCGAGACGTCGGTGATGGTGACGTCGAGCCCGCGGTCTTCGGCGACGCGCTTCATGTAGTGGAAGTCGCGCGGGCCGGCATCGGCGCCGTTGACGAGGCGGCAGCGGTCGGCCATGCGGAAGACGGTGAAGTCGGCGCGCACCATGCCCTCGTCGTCGAGGAAGTGGGTGTAGATGCCCTTGCCGATATTCGCGTCGCCGCCGATCTTGGCCGCGCAGAGCCATTCCAGCAGCTCGACATGGTCGGGCCCTTCGATATCCACCATGTGGAAATGCGAGAGGTTGACGATGCCGCAATCCTCGCTCATCGCCAGATGCTCGGCATTCGACACGCGCCAGAAATGGCGGCTGTCCCATTCGTTCTCGCGCACCGGCACCCGGTCGCCGTATTTTTCCAGCAGGTGCTCGTTGGCGGCGTAGCCATGCGCACGTTCCCAGCCGCCGAGCTCCATGAAGTAGCCGCCGAGCTCGACCTCGCGCTCGTAGAAGGGCGAGCGCTTGACGTTGCGGCCGGTGGCATAGGGCTCGCGGGTGTGCACGGCCGGGAAGTAGATCTTCTGGGCAGCCTCGTAGGTGCGGCCCTCGATGAACTTCTCTTCGAGCTGGTGCGGGTAGAAGCGGGCATAGTCGATCGAGTTGTGGTCGATCTCCGTGCGGCCGTCCGTCATCCAGTCGGCGATCAGCTTGCCGTAGCCGGGGCCGTCCTTCACCCAGATGGCGACGCAGTACCAGAGGCCGCGCACCTTCTGGCTCTCGCCGCAGGAGGGGCCGCCGGCGGCGGAAACCTGCAGGAGGCCGTTGAAGGAATGGCCCTCGTTATAGCCGAGCTCGCCGAGGATCGGCGTCAGCTCCATGGCCTTTTCGAGCGGCTCGAGGATCTGCTCCATGTCGAGGTCGCGCTGCGAGGGGGAGAGGCGCGCCTCGTGCTTTTCGAGAATGTCGCGCGGATGGCACAGGCGCGGATTGGTGGTCTCGTAATAGCCCCACTCGATCTGGCCGCCCTCGGTGGTCTTCGGGTCGCCCGTATCGCGCATATAGGCGGAGTTGCCCTGGTCGCGCAAAAGCGGGAAGCCGATCTCCTTGCCGGTGCCTTCGAACTCGTTGTAGGGGCCGAAGAAGGTGAGGGGATGGTCGACCGGCATGACCGGCAGGTCCTCGCCGACCATCTCGGCGATCAGGCGGCCCCAGATGCCGGCGCAGACGATGACATGGTCGGCCATGATCGTGCCGCGATGGGTGACGACGCCCTTGATGCGCCCGCCCTCGACGATCAGCGACTGGGCCGGCGTGTTGCCGTAGACCTGCAGCTTGCCGGATCTTTCGGCGGCGTCGACCAGCTTGCCGGCAACCGTCTGCGAGCGCGGCACGACGAGGCCGGCGTCCGGGTCGAACAGGCCGCCCATCACCTGGTCTTCCTCGATCAGCGGGAACTTCTCCTTGATCTCGGCCGGCGAGACATAGTGCGCGCGCGTGCCGAAAGCCCGGGCGGAGGAAAGCTTGCGCTTGATCTCCTCCATCCAGGCATCGTCGCCGGTGCGCGCGACCTCCAGGCCGCCGATGCGGGCGTAGTGGCCCATCTTCTCGTAGAAATCGATCGAATACTGGGTGGTCCAGACCGAAAGATAGTCGTGGCTCGTCGTGTAGCAGAAGTCCGAGGCATGCGCCGTCGAACCGATGTCGGTGGGAACGCCCGACTTGTCGATACCCACGATATCGTCCCATCCCCGCTCGATGAGATGATGGGCGATCGATGCGCCCACGATGCCACCCAAACCGATGATGACGACCTTCGCCTGTTGCGGAAACTCTGCCATGTGCTGGACCCCGATGAAATATTGCGGCCGATTTTAGGGCCTGCTTGCCTGCCAGTGCAGCCTGTCTGCGACTCGCCAGCGACCAGTTCCGACAGTCGCCGGAGCCGGACCGGTCGCAGGCCCCTCCTGCCGGCGGCAAGACCCTAGCCGATCACCGGACGGGCGCAACGCTTTTCCTTGGTGGGCGTGCCTGCGGCGATCCCCGCCGCCGTGGCCGGGCTTGGTTCGACCTGCACACGCTGTTCGGGATGGTCCTTGCCGCGGCCCCGCTGCGCATCGAGCCGCCCGATCCGTCGACGCTCGTCCTGCCGTCGGTCCTTCCCGCCGCCACCGGCATGGCCTGGATGTCGCCGGCGGGCCGAGCCTCAGGAGATCACGTTGCGCACGAAGCGCACGGGCAGCGTGCCGGCATTGGCATAGGCATAGGCCTGGTCGGTCGCATAGATGGTGAAGCTGCCCGCCGGAAGCTCCTTCGCCGCGCCCGAAAGTTCGAGCCGCAGCGTGCCCTCGGTCACGAACAGCATCTCGTGCCAGCCGGCCGGATCCGGCTCGGCGGCATAGCGCTCGCCGGGCCCGAGCGACCAGAACCACATCTGCGCCTCCGTCGTCGCCGGGGCCGTGCCGAGCAGGATGGCGGTGCTGTCCGCCTCTGCCCCCCGCCACGCCACCTCGTTGATCTCCGCCGAGGGTGCGCAGGCCGGGTCGCGCACGAGATCGACGAAGCGCACGCCCATGGCGGCGGCCAGCTTGTCGAGGCTCGACAGGCTGATATTGGCATCGCCCCCCTCGACCGCCACGATCATGCGCCGGCTGATGCCGGAGGCCTGCGCCAGCGCCGCCTGGCTGAGCCCGGCCGCCTGGCGCAGACGGCGCAGATTGCCGGAGACATGGGCGAGCACGTCGCCCCGTATGTGAGCCTGCAGATTGTCGCTCATGGCGTTCCGTCGTCGAAAGGGCGGCGCTGCCGCGGGACGCCTTCTTAGAGCAAGTCCGGGCAAAGTGCGAAGCGCTTTTGCTGTGGTGATTTGCAAAGTCCGTAGATGACGCGGATGGGCATTTTTTGACATCAGCGGAGGGAAAATGGGCCTCCTTCGCCCGGTTTTGCCATGACGCCGGCCGAGAAAACCGTATTTTTCACAGAAAACAGCCGCTGCAGCAGTCATCCTGCCGGGGCGCAACCTTAACAGAAGATGACCAGACCCATGCGCCGAATGCATGGGTGGCGTGCTCGCTTGGCGCTGTTCTGCATTGCAGCATAAGCCTATAAGACGGCCATCGAAAGACGCGGCGCCACGGACCGGTGCCGAACAGAGAACCTCCGGAAAGGGGATCATCATGAACATGGCACGTTCCTTCAGCAATTGGCGCAAGTACCGTCAGACCGTCAACGAACTCGACCGCATGACCGCGCGCGAACTGCGCGACCTCGGCATCGAGCGTTCGCAGATCAAGGCCGTCGCACGCGCTGCCGTCGGCTTCTGACCGACACGCCGCCACCCGGCAGAATTCGAAGACACCCGCCTCCGGCGGGTGTTTTTGCATGTGCGAAGAGATTGCGGTGCGATCGGGCAATTCGACGGTATTGAGACATACGCTACGCGCATAACGCATAGCTGCCCTGCAAAACGATGCCTATCAAATAATCAGGAATCAGCTATAGTCATACTTATCGAAGCAACGTACCTCCTCCCACGACGCTTCGATGATTGCAGAAGGCCCACTCCTCCTCCCAGGGCCGACTGCGGGAATGGCGGCACTCCTCCTCCCAGTCGCCATTCGGTTCTATCGGAAAGCCTGCCGCACCTCCTCCCGCGGCAGGCTTTTCCATTTCGGGACCATCGTTTTCCTTCCTCAAAGCCAAAGATGCTCGCCGTCAGGCGGGCGCAGCGCGTCATCCGCTCCCGACGGTTCGAGAAAGCCGCGAATGCCCAAGACGGCTTCACTTTCCCGGACGGGCATTGAAGCTTGCGGGAAGCCAGCACCGTCTTTGGTCGTCATCGCGATATTGCGGCATCGAAACGCAAAAGGCCCGCCGGCGGAACCGGCGGGCCTTTCGAAGGACGGGATCGATCAGGCCTGCGACGTGGTGTTGTCCTCGACGGGCGCGCCGGGGCCGTTCTTCTTGATCGAATCGATGGCGTTCTGCGCGCTGGCCTTGCTGGAATAGCCTTCCGTGGAGAACATCACTTCGCTGTTATACTTGAAGCGGACGCGAAACTCGCCAGCCTTGTCCTTGTAGATCTCAAACTTGTGCGCCATGGGCTTTCCTCCACGCAGATGGGAATCACACAGAAGCAACGTGCCAGCCGGAAAAACCGCTGGCAAGGGAGCATGCAAAGCAGATCACTTGTTTCTGGGGGAGTTTGGCTGGGGAACCTGGATTCGAACCAAGATTAACGGAGTCAGAGTCCGTCGTTCTACCGTTGAACTATTCCCCAGCAGGGGCGAAGCCGGCTTGGCCGGTGCCTGTGAGGCGGGCTTATAAACAAAAGGCGGCGAGATGCAAATGGTTTTTTCGGGAAAAATGCATCTGCCCTGTCCCTGGCCGTGCATCGCGGTTCCGTCATAAAAAGAATTTGGCGAACGGGCCGGGCGCTGGTAATGTCGCGGCAACGAAGATCGAGAGAGCGCCTGCTTGCAGCTTTGAAGCTTTGCGCGGCGCCATAGGCAGTAACGTGAACGACCCCGACAGCGGCGTGAAGCCGCCCGTTTCCGGGGCGCGAGATGCGGGCGATGCGGGGCGACCGAAGCGGTCGCGCCGCCGCAAGGGCAAGCAGAAGGGCGCGACCAGTCCCTCTGCCGCGTCCCTGTCCGCAGGCCAGGCGGCCGGTTCGTCCGGATCGGCTGAGCGCCCCAAGGCCACAGACGGTGGCGATACCGCGCGCAGGAACAAGCGTCGCCGGCGCGGCAAGGCTGCCGGCGCCGAGAACGTGCGCCCGCTTGCCCCCGTCGGCCAGCGGGAAGCCTCCGGCGAGGACCAGCGCCAGGCGGAAGGCCGCAGGAGCCGTCGCAAGCATCGCGGCAAGAAGGCGGCTGCGCGTACCGTGCCTGTCGCCGCCGAGGCGGCTGTCCCGCATCCCGCGACCGCGCAGGCCGTCGAGACCCGGCCCGTTTCGCACGCTCCGGAACCGCGCCGGGAGGTGCACTCGGCTCCGCGACCGGCCGAGCGCGAGGGCTATGACGCACCGCTCTATGCCGCGCTCGACCTCGGCACCAACAATTGCCGCCTTCTCATCGCCCAGCCGACGCGGCCCGGCCAGTTCCGGGTCGTCGATGCCTTTTCGCGCATCGTGCGCCTCGGCGAGGGACTTGCGGCGAGCGGCCGGCTTTCCGACGAGGCGATGGACCGTTCCGTCGAGGCCCTGAAGATCTGCGCGGCCAAGCTGAAGAACCGCAACATCCGCCGCGCCCGGCTGATCGCCACCGAGGCCTGCCGTGCGGCGATCAATGGCGAGGCATTCCTGGAGCGGGTGCGGCAGGAGACCGGTCTCGACCTTGAGATCATCAACCGCGAGACCGAGGCGCGGCTTGCCGTGTCCGGCTGCTCCTCGCTGGTCGGGCGCGAGGCGAAATCGGTCGTGCTCTTCGATATCGGCGGAGGCTCGTCGGAAATCGCGGTCATCCGCATCGGCGAGAACCGCTCCAGCCGGCTCGCCAACCACATCACCCACTGGACCTCGCTGCCGGTCGGCGTCGTCACGCTGTCCGAGCGCCATGGCGGGCGGGACGTGACGCCCGAGAGCTTCGCGGGCATGGTGTCGGAGGTCGAGGCCATGCTGGCGAATTTCGACTGCCCGGGCGATGTGGTGCGCGTGGCGCCGGAGGATTTCCATCTCATCGGCACCTCGGGCACGGTGACGACGCTTGCCGGCGTGCATCTCGACCTGCCGCGATATGACCGGCGCCGGGTGGACGGCGTCTGGCTCTCGGACGACGAGGTGACGGCCATGCAGGCGCGGCTCCTCTCCTGGGATTTCTCCGCCCGCGCGGCCAATCCCTGCATCGGGCCCGACAGGGCGGACCTCGTGCTCGCCGGCTGCGCCATCCTGGAGGCGATCCGCAAGCGCTGGCCCTCGCGCCGCCTGCGCGTCGCCGACCGGGGCCTGCGCGAAGGCCTGCTCACCGACATGATGGCCGATGACGGCGTCTGGCGCCGCGGCCGCCACCGCCGCAATCATCGCGGCGGGCCCCGCAACCCGGCAAAGCCCGAAGGACAGGCGTCATGACCAAGCCCCCCGTCGGCGGTAACCGCACCGGCCGCAAGCTCGGCCAGAAGGTCAAGAAGGGCAAGCTGAAGGCCTCCTCGCGCCGCTGGCTCGAACGCCACATCAACGATCCCTATGTGCAGCGCGCCAGGCTGGAGGGCTATCGCGCCCGCGCGGCCTTCAAGCTCCTGGAGATCGACGAGAAGCACAACATCCTCGCCGGCGCGAAGCGCATCATCGATCTTGGCGCGGCGCCCGGTAGCTGGTCGCAGATCGCCGCCAAGGTGACCGGCTCGACGGATGCCGATCCGCGCGTCGCGGCCATCGACTTCCTTGAAATGGACCCGCTGCCGGGCGTCACCATCCTCCAGATGGACTTTCTCGAGCCCGATGCGCCGGAGAAGCTGATCGCGGCGGTCGGCGGCACGCCGAACCTCGTCATCTCCGACATGGCCGCCCCGACGACCGGCCACCGCCAGACGGATCACCTGCGCACCATGCATCTGTGCGAGGTTGCCGCGCATTTCGCCGTCGAGGTGCTGGCGGAAGGCGGTCATTTCCTGGCCAAGACCTTCCAGGGCGGCACGGAGCGCGAGCTGCTCAACATGCTCAAGCAGAATTTCAAGCAGGTCATCCATGTGAAGCCGGGTGCCTCGCGCGCCGAATCGGTGGAGATGTTCCTGCTCGCCAAGGGCTTCAAGGGCCGCAAGGCGAGGGACGGGGCGGCCGAGACGGAAGCGGACGCGGACGCCTGATGCTGCTCTATACCACCGTCGGCACGAACGATCTGGAACGCGCCGGCCGCTTCTATGATGCGGTGCTGCCGCTGCTCGGCTATATCAGGCAGAAGCAGGCGCCGGATGAGATCGGCTACGCGGGAAGGGATGACGTGCGCTGCCGCTTCTGGGTGGTGGAGCCGTTCAACCGTGAACCGGCCACCTTCGGCAACGGCGTGACCATCGCGCTCGTCGCCCCGACCCGTGCCGCCGTCGACGCCTTCCACGCCGCAGCCCTTGCCGCCGGCGGCATCGACGAGGGCGCCCCCGGCCTGCGCCCGTTCCACGCCAGCTTCTACGCGGCCTTCATCCGAGATCCCGACGGCAACAAGCTCGCCGCCGTCTGCGAGAGGACGGAATAGGCCGCGCCGATCCGCGGGATGGGGCGGGGTGAGGTTATTTCACCGCCGCCGTTTCTTCCTCCCGCGCCGGCAGGCGATGGCCGGAGACGGTGGCGCCGGCGTTTTTGGCCATGGTGATGAAGGGCAGGACGGCGGCGAGCGTCAGGGCGGAGATGATCATGAAGGCGGTCTGGAAATCCTCAAGTTCGAGCGGCGAACCGGTGATCGCGGTTTCGATTTCGAGGATCGCGCCGGCGACGGCGACGCCGAGCGCCAGGCTGATCTGCTGAAGCACGGCGCTCATCGAGGTCGCCTTGCTGGCATCCGCATCGGGAATATCGGCGAAGGACAGCGCGTTGACGCTGGTGAAGAAGAAGGAGCGGGCGAAACCCGCGATCAGGAGCACGCCGGCCATGAACCAGAAGGGCGTTGCGGGCGTGAAGAGGCCGTTCACGAAGGTGAGGATCGCCCCGCAGATGCTGGCGACGATCAGCGTCGTGCGGAAGCCGGCGAAGGTCAGAACGCGCTTGGCGAGGAATTTCGTGGTGATGGCACCGATGGCGCCCGTGAAGGTGACAAGGCCCGACTGGAAGGGCGAGAGGCCGAAGCCGACCTGCAGCATCAGCGGCATCAGGAAGGGCACCGCGCCGACCGAGATGCGGAACAGCGTGCCGCCGATGGAGGCGGCGCGGAAGGCGCTGTCGCGGAAAAGCCGGAGGTCGAGCAGCGGCGCCGGGTGGCGGCGGGCGTGGCGCACATAGAGCACGCCGCAGAGAAGTCCCACGAGGGTGGCGACGACGCCGATGACGGGCGGCAGGGCCGGCAGGCTGACGACCGAGAGGCCGAACATCGTGCCTGAGGCGGCCACCGCGCTCAGGACGAAGCCGAGCCAGTCGAGCGGCGGCGGCGCGGCGGCGCGAATATCCGGCAGGTAGATGCCGGAAAGCACGTAGCCGATGATGCCGACCGGCACGTTGATCAGGAAGATCCAGTGCCAGGAGAAGTAGGTGGTGATGAAGCCGCCGAGCGGTGGGCCTGCGAGCGGGCCGACGAGGGCGGGGATGGTCAGCAGCGCCATGGCGGAGACGAGTTCGGAGCGCGAGGTGCTGCGCACCAGCACGAGGCGCGCGACGGGCGTCATCATCGCCCCGCCCATGCCCTGCAGGAAGCGCGCGACGACGAAGGCCAGGAGGCTGCCGGAAACCGCACAGAGGATGGAGCCGGCGACGAAGACGAGGATGGCGAGGCGGAAGACGCGTTTTGCGCCGAACCGGTCGGCCATCCAGCCGCTGAGCGGAATGAAGGTCGCGAGCGACACCATGTAGGAGGTGAGCGCCAGCTTGAGCGTGATCGGCCCCACGCCGAGATCGGCCGCGATGGCCGGCAGCGAGGTGGAGATGACGGTGGAGTCCATCTGCTCCATGAAGAGCGCGACGGCAAGGATGAGCGGGACGATACGGTTCATCGGCAAATCGGGGTACGAGGCCCTTGCGCAGGCCCGCCCGTCTTCTGCGCCCCTCGTTGCGATCTGTCAAATCATGCGGATGGGCATCGAGGCCGGCCTGTGCAAAAGGGCGCGGCGGTCTTGCGGGGGCGACATGCAAGACGGCGAGCCAAAGCAAGGGGCACGCTGAACGGCCGGCCCCCCATTTGGGCATCACAAGCCCGTGATGCCGCGTGCCCGGATCGTGACAGCGCCCTAGATGGACGCGTGTCATCTTCATGCCGATGCCGGAGGTAGACCGGCAAGGCAGCCCTTCACCAAAGAGGAAGTTCCATGGGAGACCATTCGACAATCTCGCGCCGGTCCTTGTTTCTCGCCGCCGGCATCGGCACATTGGCCGCGCCGCTGGTGCTGAACCGCGCCGCCGCCCTCGCGCAATCGGAAAGCGACGCCACCGACAGGCGCGTAAGCCCCCTTGAGACCCGCAGCTTCAAGCTCGGCAGCTTCCGCGTGCTGACGGTGCGCGACGGCATGCGCCCCTCCGGCGCGCCGAACGAGACATTCGGCACCAACCAGTCCGCCGAGGCCGTCGGTGCGCTGCTGACGGAAAACTTCCTGCCGGCCGACAGCTTCGTCAACAGCTTCACGCCGACGCTGGTCGATACCGGATCGGAGGTCGTGCTCTTCGATACCGGCATGGGCGAAGGCGGGCGCGCGGACGGCATGGGGCGCCTTGTCGAAGGGTTGAACTATGCCGGCTACACGCCGGACCAGGTCTCCGTCGTCGTCATCACCCATATGCATGGCGACCATATCGGCGGCTTGATGGAGGGCGGCAAGCCGGCCTTCCCGAATGCGCGCTACGTCACAGGCCGCACGGAATATGATTTCTGGGTCAACCCCGAGCGCATGGGCACGCCGGCCGAACAGGGCCACCAGGGCGTGCTCGCCAAGGTGCAGCCGCTGGCGGAAAAACTCACCTTCATCGAGGACGAGGGCGAGGTCGTGCCCGGCATCCGCGGGCTCGACGCCTTCGGCCATTCGCCGGGGCACATGATCTTCCGCGTCGAATCGGAGGGCAAGGCGCTGATCCTGACGGCGGATACCGCCAACCACTTCGTGCTCTCGCTGCAGCGGCCCGACTGGGAGGTGCGCTTCGACATGGACAAGGCTCAAGCGGCCGCGACGCGCAAGAAGGTCTTCGACATGATCGCCACCGACAGGCTCGCCTTCATCGGCTACCACATGCCGTTCCCGGCGGCCGGTTTCGTGGAGAAGGCCGGCGAAGGCTACCGCTTCGTGCCGGTGAGCTACCAGTTCGACGTCTAGGAATTTCCAGCCTTCGCAATCGAAACGGCCCGCCTCGTCATGGGCGGGCCGTTTCAACGAAGGGATTTCTCAGTAGCCGCGCATGTCCCGGGCGACATCCTTCAGCATCACGACCATGCGGTCGCGCAGTTCCTCGTCGGGACAGTCGACGCCCGCCGAGCGAAGGTCGGCGCGGACGCGATTGAAGGCGCCATCCGGTGCGCCGACATCGGCCATGGCCAGTTCACGGGCATAGGCGTCGCCATCGGGGCGATGCATGGTATTGGCAGCCCACAGACCGAGAAGCGCATTGCGGCGCGCCTGGGCCTTGAACATGAATTCCTGCTGGTAGGCGAATTCGTCTTCGAGCGCGCGGGCTCTCTTCTTCAATGCAGACATCGATTTCCCCGTTCTTCTATTGTTGCTTTGAGCGCTGGCCTTGCTGTCCTGGCCACGAAAACGGTTATACACGCAAAGATTTAAAAGACCGGCAGGAGACACGGCTAAGAATTCGTCAATGCGGCAATGCGGTGAACCGGCCGCTTTTGCTATTCCCAATCCGTCATGAACGTGTTACCAGCCCTCGCCAACTTCCAAGAATTTCTTGCAAGCGACCGAGGCGGACAACTCCCAATGTTCCCCTTGGTGCGCAAGCTTTACCCTCAAAGGAACTTGGCCCATGGCGCGCATCATTGAAACGGCAACCGGTCTCGAAGCCCTGACCTTCGACGACGTTCTCCTACAACCCGGCCATTCCGAGGTGATGCCGGGCCAGACGAACATCGCCACCCGCATCGCGCACGATTTCGATCTCAACCTGCCGATCCTCTCCTCCGCCATGGACACGGTGACGGAAAGCCGCCTTGCCATCGCCATGGCCCAGGCCGGCGGCCTCGGCGTCATCCACCGCAACCTGACGCCCGCCGAGCAGGCCGAGGAAGTCCGCCAGGTGAAGAAGTTCGAGAGCGGCATGGTCGTCAATCCCGTGACGATCGGCCCGGACGCGACGCTTGCCGACGCGCTATCGCTGATGAAGGCGCATGGCATTTCCGGCATCCCGGTCGTCGAGAACGGCGGCAACGGCAAGGCCGGCCGCCTCGTCGGCATCCTGACCAACCGCGACGTGCGCTTCGCCTCCGACCCGACGCAGAAGATCTACGAGCTGATGACGCGGGAAAACCTCATCACGGTGAAGGAAACCGTCGACCAGCAGGAAGCAAAGCGCCTCCTCCACCGCCACCGCATCGAGAAGCTGCTCGTCATCGACGGCGACGGCCGCTGCGTCGGCCTGATCACGGTGAAGGACATCGAGAAGTCGCAGCTCAACCCCAATGCCTCGAAGGATGCGCAGGGCCGGCTTCGCGCCGCCGCCGCCATCTCCGTCGGCGACGACGGTTTCGAGCGCGCCGAGCGGCTGATCGAGGCCGGCGTCGACCTCATCGTCGTCGATACCGCACATGGCCATTCGCAGCGCGTGCTCGACGCCGTCACCCGCGTGAAGAAGCTTTCGAACTCCGTGCGCATCATGGCCGGAAACGTCGCCACCTCCGACGGCACCAAGGCGCTGATCGATGCCGGCGCGGATGCCGTCAAGGTCGGCATCGGCCCGGGCTCGATCTGCACCACGCGCATCGTCGCCGGCGTCGGCGTGCCGCAGCTTGCGGCCATCATGTCCTCCGTCGAGGCGGCGCAGGCCCAGGGCACCCCCGTCATCGCCGACGGCGGCATCAAATTCTCCGGCGACCTTGCGAAAGCGATCGCCGCCGGTGCCTCCGCCGTCATGGTCGGCTCGCTGCTCGCCGGCACGGATGAGAGCCCGGGCGAGGTGTTCCTCTACCAGGGCCGTTCCTTCAAGGCCTATCGCGGCATGGGCTCCGTCGGCGCCATGGCCCGCGGCTCGGCCGACCGTTACTTCCAGGCGGAAGTGCGCGACACGCTGAAGCTGGTGCCCGAGGGCATCGAGGGCCAGGTGCCTTACAAGGGCCCGGTCTCGGGCGTGCTGCACCAGCTCGCCGGCGGCCTCAAGGCCTCGATGGGCTATGTCGGCGGCAAGGACATCAAGGATTATCAGGAGAAGGCGACCTTCGTGCGCATCTCCGGCGCCGGCCTTCGCGAAAGCCACGCCCACGACGTGACGATCACCCGCGAAAGCCCGAACTATCCTGGCGCCGTCTGATCAATCGCCATAAGCTGATATGCCTTTCAATGCCCGGCTTTGCCGGGCATTTTCGCCTTCGGATCCTGCGCGAATCCAGTTTTGTTTTTCCACGCATGCGCTAGGATCGCGTCACCGGCAATCTCGCCGGTTTCACTGGGGGACAACATGAAGAAGATACTGGCTGGCGCCCTTCTGGGCCTGGGGCTGGTCGTGCCTGCGCATGCGCAGACGGTCAATGCCGGCACCTATGATGTCGAAGGCACGAATCTCGACGGCTCGACCTATGAGGGCACCGCGACGATCGAGCTGACGAGCGAGACGACCTGCTCGATCGAGTGGCACACCGGCTCGACCACATCGAGCGGCATCTGCATGCTCTATGGCGACGCCTTCGCCGCCGGTTACGTGCTCGACGATGCGGTCGGCCTCATCGTCTACCAGGTCAAGGGCGACGGCTCGCTGGAAGGCGCCTGGACGATCAGCGGCAAGGACGGTTCGGGCACCGAAACCCTGACGCCGCAATAGGGATGGCTTCCTTCGGCCTGCCGGGCCGGCCTTTCGGGTTGAGGCCAGCGCCGGAAACCCGTATGCATCGGGTCGCATTTCCCCGGAACTGCATGAAACGAAGACCTGCCGACAGGCCGAAGGATAACCATGTCTCCCACGGAAGCCACGATCTGGCCGATGATCGCGCATGTCGCGCTCGTCTTCTGCCTCTATCTGCTGCTCTCCATGCGCCGCATGCGCGCGGTCCGGGAGGGGCATGCGCGGCCGGAGCAGTTCCGCGAAAATCGCGAGGAGCCGGCCGAAAGCCTCGTCGTCAAGAACGCCATCGCCAACCAGTTCGAGCTGCCGGTGTTGTTCTATGCGGTCAGCATCCTGCTCTATCTCGTCGATGCGGACAATCCGGCGACGGTTGCCGGCGGCTGGCTCTTCGTGGCGCTGCGCTATGTCCACGCCTATGTGCATGTCACCGGCAATCGCCTGCGCCATCGCCGCCCGCTCTTCATCGCCGGGTTTGCGGTGCTCGGCCTTCTCTGGGTCTGGCTCGGCATCTGGCTCGCCTTTACCTGATCTGCCGGTAACGCAGTTGTGTTCGGCAGGTTTTCGCGCGCGGCCTATCTTATCCTGCGAAGAACCAGCCGGAGGATCCGCCATGGACAAGCCGCAGATCACGCAGGCGATGATCAACGCCTATGACGAATACACCCATCTGACGCTCGACCGCCGCCGTTTCATGGAGCGCCTGACGGCGCTTGCCGGCTCGGGTGCGGCGGCGGCGGCCATCGTCCCGTTGCTGGCGGCCAATTCCGCCAGCGCCGAGATCATCGCCTCGGACGACCAGCGCCTTGCCGCCAAGGATGTCGTCTATGGCGGCAGCTCGGGCGAGATGAAGGGCTACCTGGTGCGGCCGAAGGAGGCGACGGACCCGCTCGGCACCGTCATCATCATCCACGAGAACCGCGGCCTCAACCCGCACACCCGCGACGTCGCCCGCCGCATGGCGCTGGAAGGCTTCATCGCGCTCGCGCCCGATTTCCTTTCGCCCGCCGGCGGCACGCCGGACGATGAGGACCAGGCGCGCGAGATGATCGGCAAGCTCGATCCGGCGGCGACGGTGGCCAATGCGGAGGCGAGCCTGCAGTTCCTCGCAAAGCTCGACGGGGCGAATGGCAAGGTCGGCGCCGTCGGCTTCTGCTGGGGCGGCGGCCTCGTCAACCGCTTCGCCACCAGGTCGCCGGACCTGAAGGCGGGGGTCGCCTATTACGGGGCGCAGGCGGAGGCCGGGGACGTGCCCGGCATCCAGGCCGCGCTGATGCTGCACTATGCCGGGCTCGACGAGCGCATCAATGCCGGCATCGACGCCTATCGCAAGGCGCTGGAGGAAAACGGCAAGACCTTCGAGATCCACATGTATGACGGCGTCAACCACGCCTTCAACAACGACACATCCGCCGCGCGCTACGACAAGGCCGCGGCCGATCTCGCCTGGCAGCGCACCGTGGATTTCCTGAAGAAGAATCTCGCCTGAGCGGCCGAGGGGCCTGCCGGCTTCATGCCTCCGGCAGGTCGAGGCGCATGGCGCAGCGCGTGTCGCGCTGCAGCCCGTGTTCGGCCTCCAGGTCGAGCACCGCCTTGAGGCGCGGCGAGAGCGCGGCCTCGTCCAGCGTGCGGAAGCCGAGCCGCTCGTAATACGGGCAGTTCCAGGGAATGGTGCGGAAGGTCGTCAGCGTCACCGCGTCGAGCCCGCGCGCCGCCGCCGCGTCGATCGCGTGCCGGATCAGCTTTCGGCCGATGCCGAAGCCCTGGTGCAGGTGATCGACGGAAATCTCCCAGATATGCAGCTCCCGCCCGGCGATCTCCGCACTCAGGAAGCCGACCGGATGATCGTTTCCGGCCACCGCCGCCCAGTTCGTTCCCGTTTCGATGAGCGCGCGGTGCCGCTCGGCGCTCTGTACGTCGCCGACGGCGAGCCACGAGAAGGCCTCGATCAGCCGGAAGGCCTGCGCGGCCGAGCGCTCGATCTGGCGCAGCGCCTCGATTTCGTCTTGACGGGCAGGGCGGATCGTCACCGTCGACGGCCCGGCCTTGCCTGCGGGGATGCCGTCGAGGGGAAGCTGCGTCACCATCCTGGCAGGATATTGCCGGGCCTGAGCCGCTGCATGCGCGGGAAGAGTTTTACCTCGGCCTCCGGCAGGTCGTCGGCGGCGCTCAGCGGCGTGATGTTGTCGAGGCAGGCGGTGATATGGCTGGTGATGGCATTGGAGAGCGAGGGCGAAAGGCCCGGCCGCCGCATGATGCCGATCTGCACCGGCGCGAGCGGCGGAAAGCCGTCCGCCTGCGTCAGCACCTTCATGCCGGGGCGCAGCGCTGATTCGGGCAGAACCGAAACGGCCATGCCCGCCATCACGGCAGCGGCGACGACGGTCGACGACCAACTGGTGAACAGCACCTGGTAGTCGCGCCCGACCGAATCGAGCGCGGCGCAGGCGATCTGCCGCCACTGGCAGTCACGCCGGCCGACGGCGAGCGGCACCGGCGCGTTTTCCGGCATCGGGTGGTTGGCCGACATGACCCAGCAAAGCGGCTCGGTCCGCACGACGTCGGACTGGCGCTGGCGCGGATTGTGGGTGACGAGCGCGATGTCGAGCTCGCCCTTGGCCATCTTCTCCGCGAGGTCCACCGAGGGCTCGCAGACGATGAAGAGCTCGACATTCGGATGGGTCTTGGCGAACCGCATGATGATCTCGGGCATGTAGCGGTCGGCATAATCGTCGGGCGTGCCGATGCGCAGAAGGCCTTCGAGGCGGTTGTCGTCGAAGGCGGCGATGGCCTCGTTGTTGAGGCGCAGCATCCGGCGCGCATAGTTGAGCAGGCGCTCGCCCTCGGCGGTCAGCCGGTTGCCGCGGCCGTCCTTCATGAAGAGCTGCTTGCCGATGCGCTCCTCCAGGCGCCGCATCTGCATGGAAACGGCCGACTGCGTCTTGAAGACCCGCTCTGCGGCACGGGTGAAGCTGCCGGTATCAGCGATCGCGACGAAGGTCTGGAGCTGGTCTATGTCTAGCGGAGCGGACATAACGATATCCATAAGATTGTTTGATTGATACTATTAGAAACATTCGTTGGACTGATCAATGGCTTTCTGCGAAAAAGCAAGCGTCGAACGATTGACCTTTCCGCCGGGCCATCCTTCGACAGGATCTGCCGCCTCCCTCGACCTCCCGGTGACGGCTCTTCTTGCAAACCGACTTTGAGCCGCCGCCCGATCCCTGTGGGCGACGAACGATCACGAGTGCCGCGCGAAACCCCATCGAAGGACGATGGATCGCCGGGCCGGAAAGGAGAAATGCCATGCGCATGATCGACCGCAGACTGGAAATCGATATCCTCGCAACGCGCCGTCCGGCTTCGAGCCTCTTCGCCCGTGTTCGCAACGCCGCCTACAAGCTTGTCCGCGCCTGGCAGAATCGCCGCATGGTCAATCGCTTGAGCGAACTCGACGATCATCAGCTCTACGATATGGGGCTGTGCCGGAGCGATGTGCAAAGTGTCCGGGCCGCGTCCTTCTTCGCCGATGCGGGCCTGCATCTGACGATCGCGGCGCGCGAGCGCGCCCGTCGTCACCTGCGCAGCGGCCGTATGGATTGATTTCCGATGGTGCCGACCTATCTCCCGGGTCGGCACCTGACTTCCCCGCAGGGTGAGAGCCAATAGCCCTGCCGCTTGCCCGGCGTGCGACTCCCAAGGTCCACGTCGGGCTTTTTCAAAGATTCCCCGAGAATCGATTTCACCCTGGAATTGCCTGAAAACAAAGAGATAGCGCGATGATCGACGAGATTTCGATCCGTCCGGCGCGCCCGCAAGACTTCCCTGTCATGAGGGCCATACTGCGCGATACGTTCGAAAGCACCTGGCAGCCGCAGATCACGGAAGCCGCCGCCCGCCGCTATGTCGAGACGGATATCGGCGGACGCTTCGTTGCGCGCTATGGTGCGGACATGCTCGTGGCCGAGGCCGACGGGCAGGTTGCCGGTCTGCTCTATCACATTGACGATTTCATCGACGCCCTGCATGTGCCTTCCGCCTTTCAGCGCCGGGGCATCGGGCGCCGTCTGCTCATCCGGGCGGAGCGGGACATTGCCGAAAAGGGTTTTCGGCAGGCGCGGCTTGAAACGGATACGTTCAACGCGCAGGCCCAGGCCTTCTACAAGACGCTGGGCTACATCGAGATGGCGCGCTATCCGGACGAGGAATGGCAGAGCGGCCTCACCACCGTCCTGTTCGAAAAACCACTCGGCGGCATGGAATAGCCAGCCTGCCGGCGCTCGATGCCGGGGAGGGACGCCTGATACTCAGGCCTTCTTCCCGCCGTCCGTCTCCATGCCGTTGCGCATGGTCTCGAAGATCGATTCGATGTTGCGCTGATAATCCTTCTGCATTTCCAGGCCCGTGTCGAACATCGTGTTGACGAGGGTTTTCAGCGCATCCGCCGGCGAGCCCTCGGATGCGCCCGGCTTTTCGCTCGCCGCCGGCTGTCCGCCCATGCCCGTCATCATGTCCTGGAAGGCCTTGGCAAAGGGATTGTCGGCGAAGGGATTGGCGGGCGCAGCATCCTTCTTCGTGCCGAAGAATTCCTGGGCGGCCTGGGTGAAAGGATTGTCGGTGAACGGGTTGGTCGGCTCCGGCTTCTTCGCAAAGCCTGTCGCCTCGGCCCATTGCCGCATCATGTCGGCAAAGGGATTGGCCTGTGCCGCGCTGCCCGTGCCGGGGAAGAAGGGGGCGAGGGACTGCTTGAAGATGCCGCCCATCAGCGTACTCGCCATGGCCGGCAGCATCTGCTTGTAGATTTCCTGGCCGATGCCGGTCATCTGCGCCGCCTGCGCGGCGATGGCGCGGGAAACATCCTTGTTGCCGAAGAGATGGCCGAGAATGCCGTTGCCTTCCGCAAGCCCCTGCGGCGTGAAGGCCTTGCTGATGTCCTCGAAATATTTCGCGTGGTCGCCCGAGGTCAGCGCCGTCATGAAGGCGGCGAGGTCGTAGGGATTGGCGGCATTGCGCTTGAAACCCTCGGAAAAGGCCGGCGTCAACGCGGCGATGGCCTTGGCCGCCTGTTCCTGCGCCAGCCCGAATTGCCGCGCCATGGTCTCGACGGCATTGCCGTTCTGCGCCTGCATCATCATGTCGTAGAGCGAAAGCATAACGAACCCTTTCCCGTTGGCAGGCATGTGCCTGCACTATAACGGGAATTCTGGCCGCGCAAACCGCTTTTTGGTGTCGTGCCTCAGTACTGGTAGTCGGTGAAGACCGGCTCGACGGAGCCGTTCCAGCGGCCGTTGTAGAGCGCCAGCATGTCTTCGGCGAGCGTCGCCTTCTTCGCCAGCACCTCGTCGAGCGGGGCAAGGAAGATCGTTTCGTCGATGCCCTCGCCATTGACCCGGGCACGGGCGGCAAGGCCCTGGCGGGAGATCGAGACCACTTCGCGGGCGACATCGAGCAGCGGCTTGCCGCGGAAATCGGCCTTGAGGCCTTCAGCGGGCACGGCATCGCGCAGCGCCGTCACCTCCTCGACCGTCCAGTCGCGCACAAGCCGCTCGGCGGCATCGAGCGCGCCGTCATCGTAGAGCAGGCCCACCCAGAAGGCGGGCAACGCACAGATGCGCCGCCACGGGCCGCCGTCGGCACCGCGCATTTCGAGGAAGCGCTTCAGCCGCACGTCGGGGAACAGCGTGGAAAGATGGTTCGTCCAGTCGCCGAGGTTCGGCTCCCAGTCGGCGATCTCGCCCTTCAGCGCGCCGGCCATGAACTGGCGGAAGGTGATGTGCGTGCAGTCGTGGTACTTGCCGTCGCGCACGACGAAATACATCGGCACGTCGAGCGCCCATTCGACATAGTCGACGAAGCCGAAGTCCGGCTTGAAGGCGAAGGGGATGAGGCCGGAGCGGTTGTTGTCCGTGTCACGCCAGATGTCGCCGCGCCAGGAAAGAAGGCCGTTCGGCTTGCCCTCGGTGAAGGGCGAGGAGGCGAAGAGGGCGGTCGCCATCGACTGCAGCTTCAGCGAGACCTGCATCTTGCGGCGCATGTCCGCTTCGGAGGAGAAGTCGAGGTTCACCTGGATCGTGCAGGTGCGGTACATCATGTCGAGACCCTTGGTGCCGACCTTCGGCATGTAGCGGGTCATGATCTCGTAGCGGCTTTTCGGCATGCGGGGCGTTTCGGCGAAGGTCCATTTCGGGCTGCCGCCCATGCCGAGGAAGCGGATGCCGAGCGGCTCGGCGATCTCGCGCAGCGTCGCGAGGTGCTGGTTGGATTCCTTGCAGGTCTGGTGCAGGTTTTCCAGCGGTGCGCCGGAAAGCTCGAACTGGCCGCCGGGCTCCAGCGAGATGGCGCCCATGCCGGAGGGTTCGGCAAGGCCGATGATGTTGCCGGCATCCATGATCGGGTCCCAGCCGGTCTTGGCCTGCATGCCGTTCAGCAGCGCCGAGATGCTCGCCTCGCCGAAATAGGGCACGGGGCTGTTGTCGGCCGTAAAGAAGACGAATTTCTCGTGCTCGGTGCCGATACGGAACTTCTCCTTCGGCTTGCTGCCGGCGGCGAGGTAATCCGCCATGTCCGCGACGGTGCGGATCGGCGTCTGGTCGGTGGTGTCACGGGCCATGGGCGTCTTCTTCTGAACGGATGGCGCCCTGCGGAACGCCGGGCCTTGGGAGGGTGCTTGGACCGGAATTAGATGCGGTGCAAGCAAATTCCTTTCAAGGCAGATTCAAAAAAACCCATTCGACATTTTTATCAAAGCGCTTTCTTGCTTTCGCGCAAATCCGCTCAGCGCCAGTCGCCGATCGCCGCCTGGATGACGGCCATCGCCGCCACCGCCGCCGTGTCCGCGCGCAGGATGCGGGGGCCGAGCGGGATCGGCGTCACGAAGTCGAGATTGCGCAGCAGCGCGCGCTCCTCGTCGGAAAAGCCGCCCTCCGGGCCGACGAGCAGGGCGAGCCTGCGCTCCTCGATCGCCTGCAGCGCCGGCAGCGGGTTCTGGCTGCCGTGACCCTCGTCGCAGAAGATGATGCGCCGCTCGCGCGGCCACTCGGCCAGCAGCTCCTCAAGCTTCCTCGGTGCCGTGACCTGCGGGATCGCCAGGATGCCGCATTGCTCCGCCGCCTCGACGGCGTTCGCCTGCAGCCGTTCGAGGCTGGTGATCTTGCCCTGCACATGCTGGGTGAGGACGGGCTGCAGCACGCCGGCACCCATCTCCACCGCCTTCTGCACGATATAGTCGAGCCGGCCGACCTTCAGCGGCGCGAAGAGATAGTGGAGGTCTGACGGTGCCGGCTGCGGCCGGGTCTGCTCGACGGGGGTCAGGACGAGGCGCTTGCGGGTCGGGAAGGAGAGCGTGGCGTGCCACTCGCCGTCGCGGCCGTTGAAGAGCAGAACGGCATCGCCCTCCGCCATGCGCAGCACGTTGGCGAGATAGTGGAAATGGTCCTTCGACGCCTCGAAGGCCACGCCCGCGGCAAGGGCGTCGCCGACGAAGAGGCGCTGCATCCGGTAATTGGCGCGCATGGTCTGTCTCTCAGGTGAAAAGCGCGTTGAGGGCGAGGAAGACGATGGCCGAGAGGATCGCCGAGATGGGCAGCGTCACGATCCAGGCCGAGACGATCGTCATGAAATGGGAGCGCCGCACGAGGTAGCGCCGGCGCGTCTCGTGGAGGTTCACCGGCTCCTCTTCCTCGGGGGCGATGCGGCTGCCGCGGTTGCGGATATAGTCGATGCGGCGCCGGGAATTGCGCGTGTACCACTCGCGGAACAGGCCGACGCCGAAGACGGCGCCGATGGCGATATGCGTCGAGGAGACGGGAATGGCGAAGGCCGAGGCCGTCAGCACCGCGACGGCGGAGGATAGCGCCACGCAGAAGGCGCGCATCGGGTTGAGCTTGGTGATCTCGCTGCCGACGATGCGAATGAGGCGCGGGCCGAAGAGCAGCAGGCCGAGCGAGATGCCGAAGGCGCCGATGACCATGACCCAGAGCGGGATACCGGTTCCGCCTTCCGCGCCCGAACGCAGCGCCGAGACCACGCCGTAGAGCGGGCCGACGGCATTCGACACGTCGTTGGCGCCATGGGCGAAGGAGAGCAGCGCCGCCGAACAGATCAGCGGGATGCGGAACAGTGTGCGCAGCGACTGGTTGCGGTTGTCGAGCCCTTCCGCATGGCGCCGGACGATCGGCCGGGTGACGACATAGGTGGCGAGCCCGACGCCAAGGCCGATGAGAAGGGCGGTGCGGAAGGAAAGGTCGACCGTCCCATTGGTACCGCCATTGACGATGAAGGCCGCGAAGGCGCCCGCCATGACCGCGACCAGAACCGGCACCCAGGTCCTTGCCGCGCCGATCTTGTCCTCGCGGTAGATGATGAATTCCTTGATGAAGTAGAGGAACAGCGCGGCGATCACGCCGCCGAGGATCGGCGAGACGGTCCAGCTCACGACGATGACGGCGATCGCGTCCCATTGCACGCTGTGGAAGCCGCTCGCCGCCGCCCCCGCGCCGATTACGCCGCCGATGATGGCGTGGGTGGTGGAGATCGGCGCATTGGCGATCGTGGCGATGTTGATCCAGAGCGCGGCGGAGACGAGGGCCGCCATCATCGCCCAGGCATAGGTCTCGGGGGTCGGGAAGATCAACCGGTCGACGATGCCGGAGGCGACCGTCGCCGCCACGCCCTGGCCGGCGAGCAGCGCCCCGGCGATCTCGAAGACCGCGGCGATGACGAGGGCGACGCCGAGGCTCATGGCGCGCGCGCCGACCGCCGCGCCGACATTGTTCGTCACGTCGTTGGCGCCGATGTTCATGGCCATGTAGGCGGCGAGCGCGGCAGTGATGGCGACGACCAGAACGCCCGGCGTGCCGGTGGCAAAGCTGTTGGCGACGGCCATGGCGATCAGGAGGAAGACGAGGGCGATGCCGACGCCCGTCCACGAGCGCAGCACGAAATGCGTCGCCTGTTCGGTGAAGGTGAGTTTTTCCAGGTCCTTGTCCAGCGTCGGCTTGCGTAGCTGAACCTGTGAATTGGCCATTCCTGCTGCTCCGTTTTGGAGCCCTGACGCGACCGCCGGGATCGTCTGCCGGTGCTTTCGCCCTTCTCTTCATCGCCGGTCCGCGCCGATGCCTTGGCATCGGTTGGGCCGGTTCCTCGCGAGCGGACGAAAATCCCGCGGCGGTCCTCCGTCCGGAGGCCGTGTCAGGGGCTCTCAGCCGACAGGCACTATCGCCTCAGCGCATCGGCGGCAATATGACAAGGGTCGATCCGGGGCGTTATCAGGCGTCGGGCATGTCGTTCGCGGCGATTTCGGCGAGCATCTTGCGCTCGAAGGCGAGAATGAGGTCCTTGAGGCCCGGTTCCTGCACGCGGCTGGCGGCTTCCGCGCAGCTCACCCATTCGGCGCGCCGTTCGTCCTTCTCGGGGAAATTCTTGCTGAGGTCGCCGACGGCGAGCGGGAAGACGCGCACCCGGCAATCGACCTTCAGCCCGTGCGGCAGGCCCTTCAGGTAGTTGTAGCTGCCGATCGGCGTATCGTGGATGTCCCCCTTGACGCCTGCCTCTTCCCAGGCCTCGCGCGCCGCCGCAGCCGAAGCGCTCTTGCCGTCCATCGGCCAGCCCTTGGGAATGACCCAGCGACCCGTGTCGCGGCTGGTGATGAGGAGGATTTCGATCGCCGGCTTCTTCTTCCTCACCCGATAGCACAGCGCTCCATATTGTTCCCGGACGGGCCGGCGGAACATGAGATGGACGTCGCTGACGATACGGTTGAGAATGTTCAAAGCCCTTTTCATTCCTCTTGTCGGGATGCGCTGTTCGAGTCGGTTTAGCCTATCTTGCTTGCGCGGGATTTGCGGCGCAAGTCAGGCTTGTGGCGGAAGGCCGCGCTTTTGCATGCGTAACTGCGAAATTCTCTGCCATTCGCCGCTGCGCTCGGCCTCGCGGATGGCGGTGGCGATGTAATCCATGTGCGCCTGGGCGGCCTTTCGCGCCGCCGGCCCGTCACCGGCCATGATCGCCGCATAGATCGCCTCGTGCTGGGCGAGCAGGTGGCCACGCGCCTCCTCGGAGGAGAAAACGAGGTGGCGGTGGAAAAAGATCCCCTGGGCGAGCAGCCGGTAGCAGGCGCGCAGCGTGTGCAGCAGCACGATGTTGTGCGCGGCCTCGCCGATCGCGTTGTGCAGCTCCACGTCGGTTTCCAGCTCCGCATCGAAGGAGCCGCCCGCATGGGCCGCGCGCATCGCCTCCATGATGCGCGTCAGCATCTGCCGGTCGTATTCCGTGGCGCGGCGGGCGGCGAGCTCGGCGGTGATGCCCTCCAGTTCGCGGCGGTACTCGACATAGTCCTCCGTCGCGCGCTGGTGGCGGGCGATGAGGTCGACGACGGGGCGGGAGAACACCTGGCCGATGATGTCGGCGACATAGGTGCCGCCGCCGTGCTGGCTGACCAGCAGGCCGCGGGTCTCCAGCTCCTTCAGCGCCTCGCGCAGGATGGGGCGGGAGACGTCGAGACGCCTGGAAAGCTCGCGTTCGCCCGGCAGCCGGTCGCCGTCGCGCAGCACGCCTTCGAGCAGCAGCAGTTCGATCTGCCGCACGACCTCGTCGGCGGTGCGGCTGTGGCTGATGCGGGCGAAAAGGTCGAAGGCGGTGTCGGTCACCGGTGAACACTAGCAATGCGGGCCGAAACTGGTCAACAATCTTGTCCAGTCGGGAGGATCGGGCCTGCGTCAATGCGCCCTATCTCCAGGGGCCTGACATTTGTTAAGACTATGCTGTTGCACATGAGGGGACAGTGCAGACATGGCAAAAGGCAGCTTCGCCTTTCCGCAGGCGACCGCGCGTGCGCAGGCGCTGGGGGAAATTCACGCAAGACCATACGCGCTGGTGCCGTCGCCGCGCGTCATCTTCCAGCTCGCCTTCCTGACCGAAGGCGGCTCGGCGGTCGATCACGCCGTGATGGGGGAACTGTCGCGCTCGCGCGGCATCTCCCCGCCGGGGCGCGATTCCAGCCACCATGCGCTGAGCTGGGGGCAGGGCACGCTGCGCTGGGAACGGCACACCGAGTTCTCGACCTATTTCTGGGACGCGCCGGCGCCGGAAAAGTTCGGCGGCGAGGTTCCGGTCCATCCGTTCGGCGATAGCTTTTCGCCGCCCGGCACGCTGATCTCGGGCGTGCGCCTGGAAATCCGGCCGGACACGCCGGAAACCCGCGCGGCGGTCTCCACCTTCGACCCGACGAGCCTCTGTTACAGCGAGATCAAGAACGGCCAGGGCGCGATCCTCACCGACTTCCGCCAGAACGGCGACGGGCTGACGCAGATCCTCGTCATCGACCGCGGCATGACCGAGGCCGGGCGTGGCGCGCTCGTCCAGCGCCTGCTGGACATCGAGACCTACCGCACGCTCGCCATGATGGGCCTGCCGCTCGCCCAGTCGCTCTCGCCGGATATCCGCCGCATCGAGGACGGGCTGACCGGCATCACCAATGCCATGAAGCAGCATGCCCGCGAGAAGGCCGATACGCTGCTGACGGAGATCACCCGGCTCGCCGCTGAGCTGGAGGCCAATGCGGCGCTCAGCCTCTATCGCTTCGGCGCCAGCCGCGCCTATTACGGCATCGTGCAGGAGCGCATCCGCACGCTCGCCGAGACGGCGGTGTCCGGCTACGAGACCCTCGGCTTCTTCCTGGAACGGCGCCTGGCGCCCGCCATGCGCACCTGTCAGTCGGTGGAGGAGCGGCAGGCGAACCTGTCGCGGAAGCTCGCCCGCGCCACGGCGCTTTTGAGGAGCTGGATCGACGTGGAGCTGGAGCAGCTCAACACGAGCCTGCTCAACTCCATGGACCGCCGCGCGAAGCTGCAACTGCGCCTGCAGCAGACCGTCGAAGGCCTGTCGGTCGCGGCGATCTCCTATTACGTGGTCGGCCTCTTCGGCTATGTCGCCAAGGCGGCGCACGGGCTCGGCCTGCCGGTCAAGCCGGAAACGCTGACCGGCATCGCCGTGCCCTTCGTCATCGCCGGCATGTGGCTGCTCGTGCGCGCCATCCGCCAGCGCCATGCGGAAGAGGACAAACATTAGAGCAATGCCAGCAAAAGTGTGCAGCGGTTTTACGTCCGGAATTGCGTAAAAGCAAAGAGACCGGGCCGTAAAGCGTAGCGACCTGCCACCGCTCAGGTCGACAGGTCGCACTGGTAGCGCGGCACGCCGTCGGTGACGACAAAGCCGGTGTCCCAGCCGAAGCCGGCCTCGTCCTGCTTCGCGAGCTTTTCCTGTGCGGCAAGGCCCCGCTCCCTGAACGCGGCCTCGGCGGCTTCCAGCGCGTCTGCCGGAAAGATGACGGCGTGGTAGCTGAAGCCGCTGGCAAGCGCCGTGATATAGACCTCGATCTCCTTGACCGGCACGCCGCGCCAGGTGCCGCCCGTCACGGGCAGGACGATGTGCAGGTACTCGTCCTGCGGCCGGACGGAGGGCGGACCGAAGACGGCCTCGTAGCCGGCCGGAATGGCGATCGCGCCTTCCTTGCGGGCGAAGGCGTAGCTCGATTGCAGGAGGCCCGCCAGCGCGTCGCTGTAGTCGCAGGCATCGTCGAAACCCTGGAGCAGGTCGTCGAGCGGCCTTGCGCCGGCCGCTGCCGGAAGCGCCAGCCCGACCAGTGCCGCCATCATTGCCATCCTGCCGATCATCGCCGTCCTCTCCGCCGTGGGGCCGGCAGCTTAGAGCATTTCCAGCCGAAGCGAAGTCGCTTCGGTGTTGGATAATGCGGTAAAAGCAAGAATCCAGCGCAAGGGTCCGCCCGTGCCAATCGGGCCTGTGCGGCGACGGTGCTCAGCGCTCCCAATAGGGCAGGGGGCCGTAGAGGTCGGCGAGATAGTCGATGAACAGCCGCACCTTGACGGGCAGGAACTGCCGGCTCGGATAGACCGCCGAGAGCACCACGTTGCGGGAGCCCTCGTATTGCGGCAGCACCTGCACGAGCTCGCCGCTCTTCAGCGCCGGCCCGACATCCCAGGTCGAGCGCAGCGCGATGCCCATGCCGGAGAACACCGCCTCGCGCACCACCTCGCTGGAATTGGTGTAGAGCTGTCCCTGCGGGCGATAGGTGACATTGCCCTCCGGCCCTTCCAGCCGCCAGACGTCCTGGGTGTGCGGCGGCAGGCAGGCATGGGCGGGAAGCGCGTCGAGCGAGGCCGGCATGCCGTGGCGGGCGATATAGTCCGGCGAGGCGCACAACACGCGCCGCACCGAGGCGAGCCGCCGGGCGACCAGCGAGGAATCGGAGAGTTCGCCGATGCGGATCGCAAGGTCGAACCCGCCGCCGACGATGTCGGAGAAGTCGTCGGTCAGCATCAGGTTGACGACGAGCTCGGGATAGGCGTCCATGAAGCCCTTGAGATTGGGGGCGATATGCATGCGGCCGAAGGAGGTGGGCGCGGAGATCCGCAGCGTGCCGCGCACGGCGCCGGAGCGGCCTGAGACGAAGGCTTCCGCCTCCTCGATGCCGGCAAGGATGCCGACAATGCGGTCATAGAAGCCCTGGCCGGCCTCGGTCAGCGAGATCTGCCGCGTCGTGCGCTGGAAGAGGCGGGTGCCGAGGCGCTCCTCCAACCGCTTCACCCGCTTGGAGACGACCGCTGGCGACAGGCCGAGCGCCCGGCCGGCCGCCGACATGCTGCCCATGGCGATGACGCGGGAGAAGATTTCGAGGTCGCCGAGATTTGTCATTCCATCGCGTCCATTCTTGCCGAAACGGACAAAATGCTTAGCATTTGCACCCTGCAATAGGAAGTGGTAAAGAAAACAGACCACTTGATGCGGGAGGCCAAGACATGGATCAGATCGGGTTCCTGGAACCGCGGCCGGCGGTTCTTTCCCGCCGCCGGGAGATCGTCGCCGATCTCCTCGATCTGCTGCCGGAAGGCTGTCTGGTGCACGAGCCGCGCGAGCTCGTGCCCTTCGAGACGGATGCCTTCGTGTCCTATCGCCGCCTGCCGCTCGCCGTCGCCCTGCCGGAGACGACCGCGCAGGTCGCCGCCGTCTTGAAATACTGCCATCGCTACGGCGTGCCCGTCGTGCCGCGCGGCGCCGGCACCTCGCTTTCGGGCGGCGCGATCCCGCAGGAGGACGCCGTCGTCGTCGGCCTCTCCAAGATGGCGCGCATCCTGGAGGTGGATTTCGCCAACCGCACCGCGACGGTGCAGGCCGGCGTCACCAACCTTGCCATTTCCGATGCCGTCTCGGCCGACGGCTATTTCTATGCGCCCGATCCGAGCTCCCAGCTCGCCTGCACGATCGGCGGAAATATCGGCATGAATTCCGGCGGCGCGCATTGCCTGAAATACGGCGTGACCACGAACAACCTGCTCGGCGTCAAGCTCGTGCTCATCGACGGCACGATCGTCGAGCTCGGCGGCAAGGCGCTCGATGCCGGCGGGCTCGATCTCCTCGGCGTCGTCTGCGGCGGCGAGGGCCAGCTCGGCATCGTCACCGAGGCGACGGTGCGGCTCATCGCCAGGCCCGAGGGCGCGCGCCCGGTGCTCTTCGGCTTCGATACGTCGGAAGCGGCGGGCGCCTGCGTTGCCGATGTCATCGGATCAGGCATCATCCCCGTCGCCATCGAGTTCATGGACAAGCCGGCGATCGAGATCTGCGAAGCCTTTGCGAAGGCCGGTTATCCGATGGATGTCGAGGCGCTCTTGATCGTCGAGGTCGAGGGGTCCGAGGCCGAGATGGAGGCGATGCTTGCGGGCATCATCGAGATTGCCCGGCGCCACGGCGTCAAGGTCGTCAAGGAAAGCCAGTCGGCGACGGAGGCGGCGCTGATCTGGAAGGGCCGCAAGTCCGCCTTCGGCGCCACCGGCCGCATCGCCGACTATATCTGCATGGACGGCACGGTGCCGCTCGGCCAGTTGCCGTTCGTGCTGCGCGGCACGGCGGAGATCGTCGAGAAATACGGCCTGCGCGTCGCCAATGTCTTCCATGCCGGCGACGGCAACATGCATCCGCTGATTCTCTTCAACGCGAACGACCCGGAGGATGCCGCGCGCGCGGAAGCGGCCGGCAACGATATCCTGAGGCTCTGCGTCGATGCCGGCGGCTGCCTCACCGGCGAGCACGGCGTCGGCATCGAGAAGCGCGACCTGATGCGCCATCAATATGCCGATGTGGACCTTGCCCAGCAGATGGCGGTGCGCGCGGCGTTCGATCCGCAATGGCTGCTCAACCCGTCCAAGGTCTTCCCGCTCGAAGGGCGCCCCGCCGCATGACCCCCGTCCACGAACCGCTCTCCGAAGAGGCCGCCGCGCGCCTCGTCCAGGTCGCCGCGCTCTCCCGCACGCCGCTTGCCATTCGCGGCGGCGGCACGCGCAGCCTTGCCGGCGTGCCCGAAGGGGCCGAGACGCTCTCGACGCGCGGCCTTGCCGGCATCGTGGCCTATAACCCCGCCGAGATGACCATGACTGCCCGCGCCGGCACGCCGCTGGAGGTCGTGGAGGCGGCGCTTGCCGAAAAGCGCCAGATGCTCGCCTTCGAGCCCTGCGACCTGCGCGGCGCGCTCGGCTCCTCCGGCATTCCCACCATCGGCGGCGTCTTCGCCGCCAATGCCTCCGGCCCGCGCCGCTTCGTTGCCGGCGCCGCGCGCGACAGCCTGCTCGGCGTGCGCTTCGTCAACGGCAGGGGCGAGGTGGTGAAGGCCGGCGGCCGGGTGATGAAGAACGTCACCGGCCTCGACCTCGCAAAGCTGCTCGCCGGCTCGCACGGTGCTCTGGCGCTCATGACGGAGGTCACCTTCCGCCTGCTGCCGGTGCCGGAAACGGCGGCCACCATCGTCGTCTCCGGCCTCAACGACGCGGAGGCCGCCGCTGCCATGGCGACGGCGGTGTCGATGTCCGTCGAAGTCTCCGGTGCCGCTCATCTCCCCGAAAGCGTGCGCGGCCGCTTCGCCGGCGGCGCGCTGCCGGACGGGGCGGCCACCGTGCTGCGCCTCGAAGGCCTCGCCGCCTCCGTCGCCGTGCGCAGCGAGAAGCTGACGGCCGCGATGGCCCGCTTCGGCGCCGTGACGCGCCTCGATGCGGAGACGACGGGGCGCCTCTGGCGCGAGATCCGCGACGTCGCGCCCTATGCCGACGGCACGCCGCGTCCGCTCTGGCGCGTCTCCGTCGCGCCCACCGCCGGCCACCAGCTCGTCGCCGCGCTCCGCCTCGAAGCGGGCGTCGATGCCTTCTACGACTGGCAGGGCGGCCTCGTCTGGCTGCGCATGGAGGCCGATCCCGAGGCCGCGCTTTTGCGCCGCTACGTCAAGGCCGTCGGCGGCGGCCATGCGACGCTGCTGCGGGCCCGGCCGGAGGTGCTGGCGGCGACGGATACGTTTGAGCCGCAGCCGGACGCCGTCGCCGCGCTTTCGGCGCGTGTCAAGGCGAGCTTCGATCCGGCGGGCTTGTTCGTGTCGCGGATTGTGGGGTGATCGGGAAATGATCGATTTTGTCGCGGCCCCTCATCCCCCTGCCGGGACCTTCTCCCTGCAAGCGGGGAGAAGGAGGAAAACGGTGAGCCCGTCCTTCCTCGCCCCGTTTACGGGGAGAGGATGCCGGCAGGCAGGTGAGGGGCTGCGCCACGCAGGCCGGCATGAGAAGGACGCCCGCTGATGCAGACCAATTTCACCGCCGAGCAGCTTGCCGATCCGCATGTCGCGACATCGGAGAAGATTCTCCGCAAATGCGTGCATTGCGGCTTCTGCACCGCCACCTGTCCCACCTATGTGACGCTGGGCAACGAGCTCGACAGCCCGCGCGGCCGCATCTATCTCATCAAGGACATGCTGGAGAACGGCCGGCCGGCGGATGCCGAGGTGGTGACCCATATCGACCGCTGCCTCTCCTGTCTCTCCTGCACGACGACCTGCCCCTCCGGCGTCGACTACATGCATCTCGTCGACCATGCCCGCATGCATATCGAGGCGACCTACCGGCGCCCGTTCTGGAACCGGCTGACGCGCAACATCCTCGCCGCCGTACTGCCCTATCCGGGTCGCTTCCGCCTGGCGCTGAAGGCGGCCGCGCTCGGCCGGCCCTTTGCCGGTGTCCTCAAGCGCTTCAAGCCGCTCGAACCCTTCGGCGCCATGCTGGACCTTGCGCCCCGCTCCCTGCCGAAGGCCTCGGGCGACGCGGGGCCGGGCACGCATCCAGCCGCCGGTCCGCGCCGCGGGCGCGTCGCGATCCTCTCCGGCTGCGCCCAGCCGGTGCTGAAGCCGGAGATCAACGCGGCGACGATCCGCCTCCTCACCCGCCTCGGCGTCGAGGTCGTGGCGCCGACGGGCGAAGTCTGCTGCGGCTCGCTCGTCCACCATATGGGCCGAGAAGAGCAGGCGCTGGAGGCGGCACGGCGCAATGTCGACGTCTGGCTCGGCGAGATCGAGAAGGGCGGGCTCGACGCGATCATCATCACCGCCTCGGGCTGCGGCACCACGATCAAGGACTACGGCTTCATGCTGCGCCTCGACCCGGCCTATGCGGACAAGGCCGCGCGCGTCTCGGCGCTCGCGAAGGACATCACGGAATATCTTACGACCCTCGACCTGCCGCAGCAGGAGGCGCGAGGGCTGACGGTCGCCTATCATTCGGCCTGTTCCATGCAGCACGGCCAGAAGATCACCATGGCGCCGAAGGTGCTGCTCAAGAAGGCGGGCTTTGCGGTGCGCGATCCGGCGGAAGGGCACCTGTGCTGCGGTTCGGCCGGCACCTACAACATCCTCCAGCCGGAGATCTCCGGCAAGCTGAAGGCGCGCAAGGTCAGGAACATCGAGGCCACCAAGCCGGACATCATCGCCACCGGCAATATCGGCTGCATCACCCAGATCGCGACGGGCACGGCCATCCCGATCCTGCACACGGTGGAACTCATCGACTGGGCCTATGGCGGAACGAAGCCGGCCGTGCTTTCCTGAGGCTGTCACGCGCGGAACAGCCGCTTCGCTCCCGGATTGCTAGACAGGCGGCATTCCAGCCCATCGGAGATGTCCATGCGCCGCCTCATGCTTTCGCTCGTCGCCCTTGCCGCCCTTTCGACGCCCGCCTTCGCCACCGGCGGGTTCAGCTGCGCGGTGAAGGACAGGAACGTCACTTTCGAAGGGGAGGCAGGCTTCAGCTACAGCCTCGGCGGCATCCTGAATTTCCGCGGATCGATCGAGCTGCCGAAGGACCTCGCCCGCAAGGGGCTCGATGGGAAGATAGCGCTCGATCCGTCCTTCCTCACGCATCACTGGCTGCATGACGGCGAACTGCGCCTGCTCGTCCATGCCGAATCCGGCGACAACCAGCCCTTTGCGGCGCTCGATTTCGTCATGATGACGAAGGCCGGCGCGGACGACATCGGTTACGAGGGCACCTATACGCTGAGGATCGAAGGCGCCGACCTTGACGAGCCGATCCGGCGCGAGGGAAAGATCGGCTGCTCCGTCGGCTGAACGGAAGACGCCGGCGCAGGGCCGGCGTCCGGACGATCGACGGCTCAGCCGCCGAAGCCGAAGAGGTTGCCGAAGAAATCGACGCCGCGATCGTTGTAGCTCACGCTGCCCTGGCGGTTGCCGGGGCCGACGACGATGACCTTGGTGCCGATGTCGGCGCGGGCATAGAGATGCTCCACGTCCTTGTTCATCATGCGGATGCAGCCTGACGACATGTTCTGGCCGATCGTCCAGGGCTGGTTCGTGCCGTGGATGCGGAAGATCGTGTCGCGGCCGCCCTTGTAGAGATAGAGCGCGCGCGCGCCGAGCGGGTTGTCCTCGCCGCCGGCCTGGGTGACGGGCAGGATGCGGCCCTTCTTGGCCTCGCGGCGGCGCATCTCGGCCGGCGGCGTCCAGCTCGGCCATTCGGCCTTGCGGCCGACCTTCACCACGCCCGACCAGCCGAAGCCGTCGCGGCCGACGCCGATGCCGTAGCGCGTCGCCTTGTTGTTGCCCTCGACATAGTAGAGATACTTGTTGTTCGTATCGACGATGACGGTGCCGGGTGCCTGGTCGGTGACGAAGCGCACCTTGGTGCGCTTGTACTTCGCCGCGACCTGCTTCTTGCTCGGCTGGGCGACGAGCGTCACGTCGGAGGCCGTCTCGATCCGGTCGCCCGCGCGGGCGGCGGGAAAGGCATTCGCCGACGAGACCGGCATGATCGCCGTGGCCGCGACGGTCGCGGCCAGCAAGATCGATGCGTATTTCCGCATGGTATAGTCCCTCTCAATCCTAGAATTCTGCGAGGCTAACCGACTCTTGACCGATTTCAAGTCGGCTCCCGCGCAGTAAGACGATTGTGAGGGCGGATTTCTTCGGGGCCTTGTGGCCCCGATACCACAAATCAGATCACGATGACCTTCGTGCCCACCTTCACGCGCTCGTAGAGATCGACGACATCCTCGTTGCGCATGCGGATGCAGCCGGAGGAAACCGCATAGCCGATCGTCCAGGGCGCGTTGGTGCCGTGGATGCGGTAGAGCGTCGAGCCGAGATACATGGCGCGCGAGCCGAGCGGGTTTTCCGGCCCGCCTTCCATGAAGGCCGGCAGGTAATGGCCCTTGGCGGCCTCGCGGGCGATCATCTCCTTCGGCGGCGTCCAGCTCGGCCATTCGGCCTTGCGGGTGATCGTGTGGGCGCCTGCCCATTCGAAGCCGGGCTTGCCGACGCCGACGCCGTAGCGCCGCGCCTTGCCGCCCTCCAGCACGAGGTAGAGGAAGCGGTTGTTGGTATCGATGACGATGGTGCCCGGCCTGTGCTCGCTTTCGTAGTCGACGAGCTGCGGCAGGTACATCGGGTCGAACTTCGACTTGACCGGATTGCGCGCCGTGCCGGTCGCCGAGACCTGCTCGACACGGGCCGCGCCCTCGCGGCGCAGGACGCGGCGCTGCTGCACCTTCTGGCGCTGGATGATGCGGCGGGTGTTGACGGCGGGCTGCACGCCCTCGCCGGTGAGCTGCATCAGCCAGGGCGCGGTAAGGTCAGGGCTGACGATGACCGGCGGGCGGCTCATGTAGCGCTCGCTCGCATGCGCTGCGGTGGTCGTGCACAGAAGGGTCGTTGCAAGGAGGATTCGTATCAACATCGGACGTACTCGCTACTGATCGTGCCGGGATGCGCCGCGGGAACGGGAATGCAGCGCCGGTTCGACGGAAATGCTTGCACCCTGCGATGAAGCGAATGGTAAACGGGCGTTCATTCGATATCGACGATGCCGAGAAAGCTTTGAGTAGGGTTATTGCCGGCTTTCCAAATGTGGTTGATGAGTGGTAAATCGGAACAAAAAGGAAACGGAGGGCATGGTCATGGCAAAGGGACTTCTGGAAGGCGACGACGGGCGGGTGCGGTGCGCCTGGCACGGCAATCTCGACGACTACCGTCGCTACCATGATGCGGAATGGGGCCATCCCGTCGTCAGCGACCACCGCCTCTTCGAGAAGATCTGCCTCGAAGGCTTCCAGTCGGGCCTGTCCTGGCTCACCATCCTGCGCAAGCGCGAGGGCTTCCGCGCCGCCTTCGCCGCCTTCGATTTCGACAAGGTTGCCGGCTTCGGCGACGACGACATCGCCCGCTGCCTTGCCGATCCCGGCATCGTGCGCCATCGCGGCAAGATCGTCTCGACGATCAACAATGCCCGCCGGGCGCAGGCGCTGCGCGACGAGTTCGGCACGCTCGCCCGCTACTTCTGGAGCTTCGAGCCGGGCCCGGACGAACGGCCGGCGCGGGTCGACTGGGAGACGATCGTCGCCAACCCGACGACACCCACTTCCGTCCGGCTGTCGAAGGACCTGAAGAAGCGCGGCTGGACCTTCGTCGGCCCCACCACCGTCTACGCCTTCATGCAGGCCATGGGCCTCGTCAACGACCATGTGGAGGGGTGTTTCTGCCGCGTGGAAGTCGAAGAGAAGAGAAATCGGCTCGAACGGCCATAATTCGCGTATTGCCGACACAAATATATCTTTGATTCTACAACGAATCATGTAGCTTAAGGTTGAGCGGCAAAATCATACATCGCAAGTTCTGGGGTCGGCGTACGCGTGCGTAGTCGTGACGTGCCGCTTTGTGCTGAATGATTTGGCATGGGGGACAAATGGCGGCGAGCACACCTGCAATGGACGATTCCCGACTTGAAGGCTGGGCCTGTGACAAGGCGCAGGAGATCATGCTCCGGGAGGGCTTTCGCCTGATCCGGTCGGCAAGAAGCGGCAGCAACACGGAAATTCGCGAAACGACGCTGCTGATGGCCCGCGCCATCGCGGCCTCGCTGGTCGAGGCGTCGGCGGCGCATCGCAACCCGGCGGCTGAATGACGCATCATTCCATGGAACCGTAGAGAGGCCTGCCGGGGATACCGGCAGGCCTCTGCCGTCTTGTCGGCGCAGCTTCCCGGCGTTCTTCGCCGGCCGGCCGGAAAGAGCGGCCTCCGGACCGGCGAACGGCGTCATCCGCGACGACACCCATTCCATCCTCATCCCGACCGCCGGGGCGCCGATGGCCTGCGCCGTCATCGTGCACGGTTGGGACACGCTGTCGCGCCGGCCGTGATGGAGGGCGCTTCCGCCCTTGCCGCTGCCCGTCCAATCCGCTAGGGAAACCGCAACGGAAATACAGGAATTTCGGGTATCCCGATGAGCGAAAAGCAGAAAAAACCGCAGAAGCTGAAGGCCCGCCTGCCGCGCGGCTTCGTCGATCGCGATGCCGCGGACATCCGCGCCCTCACCGAAATGACCGCGAAGATCCGCGCGGTCTACGAGCACTACGGCTTCGACCCGGTCGAAACCCCGCTTTTCGAATATACCGACGCGCTCGGCAAGTTCCTGCCGGACAGCGACCGCCCGAACGAGGGCGTCTTCTCGCTGCAGGACGACGACGACCAGTGGATGAGCCTGCGCTATGACCTGACGGCGCCGCTCGCCCGCCATGTCGCGGAGAATTTCAACGAGATCCAGCTTCCCTACCGCACCTACCGCGCCGGCTACGTCTTCCGCAACGAGAAGCCAGGCCCGGGCCGCTTCCGCCAGTTCATGCAGTTCGATGCCGATACGGTGGGCGCGGCCGGCGTTCAGGCGGATGCCGAAATGTGCATGATGTTCGCCGATACGATGGAAGCCCTCGGCATCGCCCGCGGCGACTATGTCATCCGCGTCAACAACCGCAAGGTCCTGGACGGCATGCTGGAGGTCGTCGGCCTTGGCGGCGAGGAGAATGCGGCGCGCCGGCTGAATGCCCTGCGCGCGCTCGACAAGTTCGACAAGTTCGGCATTCCCGGCGTCCGCGAGCTTCTCGGCGCGGGGCGCAAGGACGAAAGCGGCGACTTCACCAAGGGCGTCGGCCTCGATCCCGCCGGCATCGAGCTGCTGGTCGGCGTGCTCGACACCTCGTCCTTCGGCGACAACCTGGAGACCGTCGCTTCGCTCGACAATCGCTTCGGACAGAACGAGCGCGCCCGCGAGGGCGTGGAGGAACTGGAACAGATCGCGAAGCTCGTCGCCAGCGCCGGCTATGAAGCGGATCGCATCAAGGTCGATCCCTCCTGCGTGCGCGGCCTCGAATATTACACCGGCCCGGTCTTCGAGGCCGAACTGCAGTTCGCCGTCACCAACGAGAAGGGCGAGAAGGTCGTCTTCGGCTCGGTCGGCGGCGGCGGCCGCTACGACGGCCTCGTTTCCCGCTTCATGGGCCAGCCGGTGCCGGCCACCGGCTTTTCCATCGGCGTCTCGCGCCTGATGACGGCGCTGAAGAACCTCGGCAAGCTCGGCCAGGACGATATCGTCGCCCCCGTGCTCGTCACGGTCATGGACGGCGACATCGAGAGCATGGGCCGCTACCAGCGTTTCACGCAGGCGCTGCGCGCCGCCGGCATCCGCGCCGAAATGTACCAGGGCAACTGGAAGAAGTTCGGCAACCAGCTCAAATATGCCGACCGCCGCGGCGCCCCTGTCGCGATCATCCAGGGCGGCGACGAGCGCGCCGGAGGCCTCGTGCAGATCAAGGACCTGATCGAGGGCAAGCGCCTTTCCGGCGAGATCGAGGACAACATTGCCTGGCGCGAAGCGCGCGTGGCGCAGGTCTCCGTGCCGGAGGCCGAGCTCGTCGCCAGGGTTCGCGAAATCCTCGACGCGCAGGCCGAAGACCGGGCGCGCCAAGGGTGATGGGCATGCGCGCCGCTCCCCCTCTGTCCTGCCGGACATTTCCTCCTCAAGGGGGGAGGCCGGCAAGGCGCTCGAACGTCATTCCATCTGCCTCGCTTCTGATTGGCGAAACGCTGCTCCATCCGATCTTCCCCCTTGAGGGGGAAATGTCCGGCAAGACGGAGGGGGGGGACGTCCGATGCCCCTAGTCAACCTCCCCACCTTCGCCCCCCAACTCATCGCCGATCTCGAAGGGCTCGGCACGGAGCGTGTCGACACGCCGGTCATCCAGCCGGCCGAACCCTTCCTCGACATGGCGGGCGAGGACCTGCGCCGGCGCATCTTCCTGACGGAGAGCGAGACCGGCAAGAGCCTCTGCCTCCGCCCCGAATTCACCATCCCGGTCTGCCTGCGCCATATCGAGACGGCGACGGGCACGCCGAAGCGCTACGCCTATCTCGGCGAGGTGTTCCGCCAGCGCCGCGAGGGCTCGAACGAGTTCTACCAGGCCGGCATCGAGGATCTCGGCGAGCCCGACGTCGCGAAGGCCGATGCGCGCGCCGTGCATGACGCGCTGACCGTGCTGAAGAACCGCCTGCCGGGCGTGGCCTTTTCCGTGGTGCTCGGCGACCAGGCGGTCTTCGAGGCGGTGGTGGCGGCCTGCGGCCTTCCCGCCGGCTGGCAGAAGCGGCTCGTCCACGCCTTCGGCAACCAGGCACAGTTGCAGCGGCTGATGGCCGACCTCTCCGATCCCGCGCCGTCCGGCGTCTTCGGCCCGGAGGTCGACCGCCTCGCCATCCTCGGCAAGCTCGACGACGAGGCGACGCTGATCGCCCATATCGACGCGACGATGGAGGAGACCGGCTATTCCACCAATGCCAGCCGCAGCCCGGCCGACATCGCCCGGCGCCTGCGCGAGAAGATGGAACTGGCCAACACGCGGCTCGATGCCCGCACGCTGGCGCTTCTCAGGGAGTTCCTGGCGCTGGAGCTGAGCCTTGCCGAGGCGCCCGGGGCGCTCGCTGGCTTCGCTGAAAAGGCCGGCCTGTCGCTCGGCGCGGCGCTCTTGCGGTTCGAAAGCCGTGTCGCGGCGCTCAGCGCCACCGGCGTCGACCCTGCGACGATCACCTATCGCGCCGCCTTCGGCCGCCCGCTCGATTATTATACCGGCCTCGTCTTCGAGATCGCGCCGGCCGGGGAAGCCCTGGTGCTTGCCGGCGGCGGCCGCTTCGACCGGCTCTTGACCCTGCTGGGCGCGAAGGAACGCATTCCGGCCGTCGGCTTCTCGCTCTGGCTCGACCGGATCGCGGGCGTGAAGGGAGCTGCCGCATGACCGTCACCATCGGCCTTCCCTCCAAGGGGCGCATGAAGGAGGACAGCTCCGCCGTGCTCGCCCGCGCCGGCTTCTCCGTCGTCGCCGTCGGCAACGACCGCTCCTATCGCGGCCGCGTCGAGGGGCGCGACGACATCGAGATCGCCTTCCTCTCGGCCTCCGAGATCTCCCGCGAGATCGCCAACGGCACCGTCGATTTCGGCGTGACCGGCGAGGACCTTGTGCGCGAGGGGCTGGCGGAGGCGGATGCCCGCGTCGAATTCTGCGCCCGCCTCGGCTTCGGCCATGCGGATGTCGTGGTCGCCGTGCCGGAAATCTGGCTCGACGTCGATACGATGGCCGATCTCGGCGATGTCGCCCAGGATTTTCGCGCCCGTCACGGCCGGCGGCTCACCATCGCCACGAAATACTGGCGTCTCACGCAACAGTTCTTCTCCGGCAACCACGGCATCCAGCTCTACCGCATCGTCGAGAGCCTCGGGGCGACCGAGGGCGCGCCGGCCTCGGGCTCGGCCGACATCATCGTCGACATCACCTCGACCGGCTCGACGCTGACGGCCAACCACCTGAAGATCCTCTCCGACGGCGTGATCCTCAAGTCCGAGGCCTGCCTCGTGCGCGCCCGCAAGCAAGAGCATGAGGGCGACCCCGTCGTCGCCGAGATCATTGCCCGGGTGCGCGGCGCGCTCTGAAGGTTACGTCGGCGCAGGGCTGCACATCTGCAGCCGGTTGCCGAACGGGTCGTAGAAGCTCGCAAACGTCACGAATCCTGGAAAGTCCTGGGCGTCGTCGCAGCGCACGCCGCGAGCGCGCAACTGCATGACGGCCATCCTGCAATCGGCAACATTCAGCACGATGGTGGTGCCGAAACCCGGCCTGGAGCCCGCCTCGGCACGCGTCAGGGCGATGTTGCCGGCCTGCGCGCCCGCGGAAAACTCGATCCATCCAGCCTCCGGCAAGTCATGGATCGGCGCGCCCAGCTCCAGAATGTCGCGATAGAAGCCGCGCGCCTCGTCAAGTTCCGCAACGCAGATCGAGACGACGTTGATGCCTTGGAAGATCGTCATGTGCTCCCTTCCGGAATGTTTGACTTCGACCCTGCCAAAGCCCGGTTCAATGTCCTATCTATGAGGTCCCATCGCAAGGAGTCCTCCATGGCAGATCTGTCGTCCTTCCCCGTCACCAAGAAGTGGCCCGCCAAGAACCCCGATATCATCCAGCTCTATTCGCTGCCGACGCCGAACGGCGTGAAGGTGTCGATCGCGCTGGAGGAACTCGGCCTGCCCTATGAGGCCCACCGGATCGAGTTCGGTCCCGAGGGCGTCAAGTCGCCGGACTTCATCTCGCTGAACCCGAACGGCCGCATTCCCGCGATCATCGATCCGGACGGCCCGGACGGCAAGCCGATCGGCCTCTTCGAATCGGGCGCGATCCTCGTCTATCTCGCCGAAAAGACGGGCAAGCTGATTCCGGCCGATGCCGCCGGGCGCTACGAGACGCTTGCCTGGGTCATGTTCCAGATGAGCGGCGTCGGGCCGATGTTCGGCCAGTTCGGCCATTTCTACAAGTTCGCCGCCGACAAGGTCGCCAACAATCCCTATCCTGCCGAGCGTTACCGCGACGAAGCCAGGCGCCTGCTCTCGATCCTCGAAGACCGCCTGAAGGATCGCCGGTGGATCATGGGTGACGAATACACCATCGCCGACATCACGACCTTCCCGTGGATCCGCGGCGCCGATGTCTTCTATGGCGGTCGCGAGGTGCTGGACTATGCCGGCTTCCCGGCCGTGATGGCCTGGCTGGAGCGCTGCCTTGCGCGCCCGGCGGCGCAAAAGGGCCTCGAAATCCCCGCCAAATCCTGACGCAAACGACAAATCCGGCGGCGCGGCGATGAGTTGACGCCGCCGGTTCCGGCGCGCTACCTCTCGGAAAACAAGGACGGGACGGACGACATCGTGACGGGAAGACTGGTTGTTGCGGGCGGCGGTCAGGCCGCCTTTGCCCTGGTTGCCAAATTGCGCGCGCTGAAGGACGAGCGGCCGATCACCATCGTCGCCGGCGAGGCGAGCCATCCCTATCAGCGCCCACCGCTCTCCAAGAAATACCTGCTCGGCGAGGCCGATCTCGGCCGGCTGATGTTCCGCCCGGAAAGCTGGTATCCGGACAACAATGTCGAGATCCGCCTCTCGACCGAAGTCACCGCCATCGACCGCGCCGCAAGGACGGTGACGCTCAGCGACGGCTCGACGCTGCACTACGGCGTTCTGGCGCTCGCCACCGGCGCGACGCCGCGCCGCCTGCCGGCCGAGATCGGCGGAGACCTCGACGGCGTCTTCACCGTGCGCGACTACCGCGATGCCGATCGCCTCGGCCTCGAAATGCAGGAGGGCCGCCGGGCGCTCGTCGTCGGCGGCGGTTATATCGGCCTTGAAGCGGCGGCCGTGGCGCGGGGCAGGGGGCTGCATGTCACGGTCATCGAGATGGCCGACCGCATCCTCGCCCGCGTCGCGTCGCCCGCGACCGCCACGATCCTCAAGGCGATCCACACGGCGCGCGGCGTCGATGTGCGGGAAAAGACCGGCCTCGTCCGGCTCCTCGGCGAAAACGGCCGCGTCACCGGCGCGGAGCTTTCCGACGGCTTCGTGCTGCCCGTCGACGTGGTGATCGCCGGCATCGGCGTTGCGGCGAACGACAGGCTTGCGCGCGATGCCGGGCTGGAGGTCGCAAACGGCATCGTCGTCGATGCCCATGCCCGCACCTCCGACCCGGCGATCTTCGCCATGGGCGACTGCGCCGTGCTGCCTTTCGAAGGCAACCGCGTGCGGCTCGAATCCGTGCAGAATGCGGTCGACCAGGCCGAGGCCGCCGCCGCGGTCATCGCCGGCGGCGATCTGCCCTACGTGCCGAAGCCCTGGTTCTGGTCCGATCAATATGACGTCAAGCTGCAGATCGCCGGCTTCTGCATGGGGTTCGACGATACCTTCGTGCGTCCCGGCCCGCGCGAGGGCAGCGTTTCCGTCTGGTATTTCCGGGCCAGCAGGCTGATCGCCGTCGACGCGGTCAACGATGCCAAGGCCTATGTGGTCGGCAAGAAGCTGATCGAGATGGGTCGTACGCCCGAGCGTGCCGCGCTGGAGGACCCGGCGACGGACCTCAAGGCCCTGACGCTCTGAGCGTGGTGATGCGCAAAGGTTGAGTGGAATTTTTGTTGCAGATTGGAACAGTTGTACTGTTTTGATTTTTGTTAAGTATGAACCGACGCAGGATATGGCAGTCCGGTATCGCCATATCTGAATTCACTCATTTTTTAGGGTTGTCCGGCTGAGTGGGGCCATCTCGTTCCCACCGGTGACCTTTCATGCTCCGCATTCTGACCTGCCTGACCGTCGAGCACGACCTCCGTCTCGTCCTGCTCGCAGCCCTCATCTGCTTCCTGTCCTGCTATGTCGCCGTGACGCTGGTGCAGAGGGCGCAGGCTGCCGGCGGCATGGCGCGCGCCCTCTGGCTGGGGGCGGCCGGCGCGTCGAGCGGCTTCGGCATCTGGGCGACGCATTTCATCGCCATACTGGCCTATGATCCCGGCGTCGTCATGGGGTTCGACATGGAGCTGACCCTGGTCTCGCTCGGTGTGGCGATCGTCGTCACGACGATCGGCGTTGCCGTCGCCACCTATCTTGCCGGAAGAAGCGCGGCCATTGCCGGTGGCCTGCTGCTCGGCGCCGGCATCACCTCCATGCACTATATCGGCATGGCGGCGCTGGACGTGCCGGGCAGCCTTGATTGGGATCTGGCCTATGTGGTGGCGTCGGTCGTCTGCGCCGGGCTCTTCGGGGCGCTTGCGCTGGTCTTCTGCATGCGCCCGCAGGCGCGGGGCCGCGACCGGGCGCTCGCCACCGTGCTGATGGCGCTCGGCGTCGTCTCGCTGCATTTCACGGCCATGACGGCGGTCACGGTCACGCCCGGCCTGGTGCCGGTGAGCGACGACACGATGCTGTCGACGGGCCTGATGGCGCCGCTGATCGCCGTCGTCGCCTTCTCGCTGCTCTTCACCGGCCTGACGGCCGCCGTCTTCGCCCGGCAGGCCGAGCTTGCCGCCAGCGAGAGCACGCGCCAGTTCGCCATGCTGGTGCAGGGCGTCAAGGATTACGCCATCTACATGCTCGATCCGGACGGCCGCGTCGCCAACTGGAACGAGGGCGCCGAGCGCAACAAGGGCTACAAGGCGCCTGAGATCGTCGGCCAGCACTTCTCGCGCTTCTACAGCGAGGAGGACCGTGCGGCCGGCCTGCCGGAGCGGGCGCTCGCCATCGCGCGGGAAGAGGGCAAATATGAGAACGAGGGCTGGCGCTATCGCAAGGACGGCTCGCGCTTCTGGGCGAACGTGGTGATGGACGCCATCTACGACACAGGCGGCACGCTCGTCGGCTATGCCAAGATCACCAAGGACGTGACGAAGGAAAAGGCCGATGCCGACCGCCTCGCCGAGGTGACGAAGAACCTCGACCTTGCGCTGGAGAACATGTCGCAGGGCCTTTGCCTGTTCGACAAGGACGAGCGCCTGCTGCTCGCCAACAGGCGCTACAGCGAGATCTTCGGCTTCCCGGAAGGCCGTATCCGCCCCGGCATGACGCTGCGCGAGATCGTCGACCAGGGCGTCGCCGACGTCTTCGTCGATCCGGAGGTCTGGAAGCCGCGGGCGCGCGACATGTATGCGCGTCGCCGCGCGGCCATCCTGGCCAATGACGGCGGCGTGATCGTCGAGAAGCTGTCGAACGGCGTTTCCGTGCAGTTGCGCTACCGCACGCTGCCGGATGGCGCCTGGGTCGCCACCTACGAGGACATTTCCGAGCGGCTGCGCTCGGAGGAACAGATATCCTTCCTCGCCCGCCACGACAGCCTGACGGGCCTGCCGAACCGCGCATGCTTCAACAACCGCCTCGAAGCCGATCTCGATTCGGCGCGCCGCTCGGGCGGCAAGGTCGCGGCGATCGGCATCGACCTCGACAAGTTCAAGGAAATCAACGACACGCGCGGCCATGCGGCGGGCGACGAGGTTCTGACGACGCTGTCGAAGCGCATGCAGGCCTGCCTTGAAGCGGACGAGACGATCGCCCGTTTCGGCGGCGACGAGTTTGCCGCGGCAAAGCGCTTCGAGGATATCGCCGAGCTCCACGATTTCATCCAGCGGCTGGAGGCCTGCCTGCACGAGGAAATCCGCATCGACGGCTACGACATCAAGCCGGGCGCGAGCCTCGGCGTGGCGATCTATCCGCAGGATGCCGACAATCTCGAAGCCCTCATCAACAATGCCGACCTTGCCATGTACCGCGCCAAGGACGCCTTGACCGAGACGGTCTGCTTCTACGAGGTCTCCATGGACGAGGCCGCCCGCAGCCGCCGCCTCATCGCCAACGATCTCTGGCAGGCGGTCGAGCGCAACGAGCTCCAACTGCACTACCAGGTGCAGAAGGCGGTCAATTCCGGCGATACGATCGGCTACGAGGTGCTGCTGCGCTGGCACCATCCCGTGCGCGGCACCATTCCGCCCAGCGACTTCATCCCGATCGCGGAAGAATGCGGCGCCATCCTGCCGATCGGCGAATGGGTGCTGCGCGAGGCCTGCCGCGAGGCGGCCACCTGGAACAACGAGCACAAGATCGCCGTCAACCTGTCGCCGGTGCAGCTCGGCAATGCCGACGTCGCCGACCTCGTGCACCGGGTGCTGCTGGACACGGGCCTCAGCCCGCACCGCCTGGAGCTGGAGATCACCGAATCGACCATCATCGGCGACAAGGAGCGCGCGCTCCAGACGCTCCGCCGCATCAAGGCCTTCGGCGTCACCATCGCCATCGACGATTTCGGCACGGGCTATTCCTCGCTGGAAACCCTGCGCGCCTTCCCCTTCGACAAGATCAAGCTCGACCGCAGTTTCATGAGCGAGGTGGAGGCGAGCCCGGAGGCCAAGGCCATCATCCGCGCCATCCTGGCCCTCGGCCAGACGCTGCGCGTGCCCGTCCTGGCGGAGGGCGTGGAGACGCGCAGCCAGCTCGACATCCTGCTCGACGAGGGCTGCGACGAGGCCCAGGGCTACTTCCTCGGCCGCCCGATGCCGGTGGAGCGCATCCGCCCGGGTTCGGAGACGAGCGAGGCGGCGTAAGCCGCCTTACTGCCGCTTGAAGCGGCGGCCGGCGAGATCGATCTGGAAGCGGGGGAAGATGAAGACGCCGATGATGGAGCCGGCATACTTCTCCTCAAGGCCCGTCGATTCCCCGACGCAGAACACCGGCTGGCGCGGCGCGCCGTCGAGATGGATGGTCGTCGAGAAGCAGAAGGACGACGAGGACGCCGCCGCCTGCTCGAAGAGCTCCAGCACGCGCGTGCGGTCGAGCGGCTCGTAGCAGCGGATGAGGTTCAGAAGGCCGCAGGTGCGCTGCGGCAGGCCATGCGCCAGCGCCGCCTTGTCGCCCAGCGCGAAGAGGCCGTTGGAGAGATCGCCGGTCCAGCGCTCCGTCACGCAATATTGCGTGAGCAGTTCGTTGTCCGTCTCGTCGAACTCCATCGAGCCCGGCAGAAAGGGCGACGAGAGATCAGTCTTGATTATCTTGAACACCTACGACCTCAGGCAGTTGCTCGAATTTGGCCGACATGTCCCGCGCCGTGACGGCACAAGACATGCTAAAAAACAGTGCCGGCTGACAACCATCGAAGCCCGCCGAACCACTTTCTCATGGACTGAACTGCATCCGGCTCCGTCTTTTCTATCGGAGCGGATGTACGCGTGAAGACCGCCGCTGACCTTCATGCAGGCCCCCCGACGGTTTCTTTCCAATGCTTGGAGGCATCCGGCTGCACGACAAATCGACTATAGTCCCGTCGAATTTCAGCGCCTGATCCCCCGGTGAATCTTTAAAGTTCACTTGGAGCGTCTTTATAGTTGGTTTTTTGATGCCATCAACGGCTTTTTGATAATTATTGTACAAATGGAAAAATTCTTTTCACGGTAACGATGCAGGTCCGCCGCCGTTTCAAACGCAAAAGGGGCGGCCCGAAGACCGCCCCTTCCGAACTGAACCGGATGGCTCAGATGTGAAGGCTTTCGCCTATCACATCATGTCCATGCCGCCCATTCAGCGCGCTTGACGCGCTGAACCACTTTTAGTGCATGGGCGAAGCTTGATGGCCACGCTGCGATAGGCTTTCGCCTATCACATCATGTCCATGCCGCCCATGCCGCCCATGCCGCCGGGCATGCCGCCCGGTGCATCCTTCTTCGGCAGCTCGGCGATCATGGCTTCCGTCGTGATCAGCAGCGAGGCAACCGAAGCGGCGTTCTGCAGGGCCGTGCGGACAACCTTGACCGGGTCGACGATGCCGAGCGCGATCAGGTCGCCGTATTCGCCGGTCTGGGCGTTGTAGCCAAAGTTGTCTTCGTTCTTGTCGAGGATCTTGCCGACGACGATGGAGGCTTCGTCACCTGCGTTTTCCGCGATCTGGCGAACCAGCGACTGGAGAGCCTTGCGCACGATGTTGATGCCGGCTTCCTGGTCGTCGTTCTCGCCCTTGACCGAGATCTTCGTGGAGGAACGCAGCAGGGCAACGCCGCCGCCCGGTACGATGCCTTCCTGAACGGCAGCGCGCGTCGCGTTGAGGGCGTCGTCGATGCGGTCCTTCTTTTCCTTCACTTCGACTTCCGTCGAGCCGCCGACGCGGATGACGGCAACGCCGCCGGCGAGCTTGGCAAGCCGTTCCTGCAGCTTCTCGCGGTCGTAGTCGGAGGTGGTTTCCTCGATCTGGGCCTTGATCTGGGCGACGCGGCCTTCGATCTCGGCCTTCTGGCCGGCACCGTCGACGATCGTCGTGTTTTCCTTGGAGATCGAGACCTTCTTGGCCTTGCCGAGCATGTCGAGCGTGACGTTCTCGAGCTTGATGCCGAGGTCTTCGGAGATGACCGTGCCGCCCGTCAGGATGGCGATGTCTTCGAGCATGGCCTTGCGGCGGTCGCCGAAGCCCGGAGCCTTGACGGCAGCGATCTTGAGGCCGCCACGCAGCTTGTTGACGACGAGGGTCGCAAGCGCTTCGCCTTCGACGTCTTCAGCGACGATGACCAGCGGCTTGCCGGTCTGGACGACGGCTTCGAGAACCGGGAGCATGGCCTGGAGGTTCGAGAGCTTCTTCTCGTGCAGGAGAATGTAGGCGTCTTCGAGGTCGGCGACCATCTTTTCCGGGTTGGTCACGAAGTAGGGCGAGAGGTACCCGCGGTCGAACTGCATGCCTTCGACGACTTCGAGTTCGGTCTCGGCGGTCTTGGCTTCTTCAACCGTGATGACGCCTTCGTTGCCGACCTTCTGCATGGCTTCGGCAATGTCGAGGCCGATCTGGCGCTCGCCGTTGGCCGAGATCGTGCCGACCTGGGCGACTTCTTCCGAGGTGTTGATCTTCTTGGCCTTGGCCTGGAGATCCTTGACGACTTCGGCGACGGCGAGGTCGATGCCGCGCTTCAGGTCCATCGGGTTCATGCCGGCGGCAACGGCCTTGGCGCCTTCGCGAACGATGGCCTGGGCAAGAACGGTTGCGGTCGTGGTGCCGTCGCCGGCGATGTCGTTGGTCTTGGAAGCGACTTCACGGACGAGCTGGGCGCCCATGTTCTCGAACTTGTCTTCCAGTTCGATTTCCTTGGCGACGGAAACGCCGTCCTTGGTGATGCGCGGAGCGCCGAAGGACTTGTCGATGACGACGTTGCGGCCCTTGGGGCCGAGCGTGACCTTCACGGCGTCTGCGAGGACGTCGACGCCACGCAGCATCTTTTCGCGCGCGGTGCGGCCGAATTTGACTTCTTTGGCTGCCATTGTGAGAACTCCTGAAGAGGTGTCAGCGGAATTGGGAAAGGGATTACCGGCGAGATCAGCCGATGATGCCCATGATGTCGGCTTCCTTCATGATCAGAAGGTCTTCGCCGTCGAGCTTGACTTCGGTGCCCGACCACTTGCCGAACAGGACGCGGTCGCCGGCCTTGACGTCCAGCGGAACGACCTTGCCGCTTTCATCGCGGGCGCCGGAGCCGACGGCGACGACTTCGCCTTCCTGCGGCTTTTCCTTGGCGGTGTCCGGAATGATGATGCCGCCCTTGGTCTTGGCTTCGGATTCGACGCGACGAACGACGACGCGGTCGTGAAGCGGGCGGAAGGTGGTGCTTGCCATTGTCTTTTCCCTCGATCAAATGACATTGCGGATCGCGAGACGGATCCGATGGATTGATGTTAGCACTCGTCTCCTTTGAGTGCTAGCGATGCCGAGATAGGCGGCGGAGCGCCTGGAGTCAAGAACGGCGCCCGCAAAATATTTCGCCCGGAATGGTTACCGCAGCCGCCAGATGGGAGCGCCATCGCACGCCATCAAGTCAGCGCGATGAATTTTCATTCCTTTCCCCGTTGATCGAGCAAAATTGTGTGGAGAGGCTTGTTTTCTTGGCCTCGCTTTGCGATGTCAGCCGGGCTCGACCTCGATACGGGAATCCCCTGATGGCTCAACGCATCCAATCCTTCAGCGACATTGCCGCGCACTATGACGTGGTGCTCTGCGACGTCTGGGGCGTCCTGCACAATGGCGTCGAAGCTTTCTCCTATGCTTCCGAGGCCCTTGCCGCGGCCCGTGCTGCCGGCCTTGCCGTCGTGCTGATCACCAATTCCCCGCGTCCGCATCCCGGCGTGAAGGTGCAGATCCGCGGCCTCGGCGTCACCGACGACGCCTATGACCGGATCGTCACGTCCGGCGACGTCACCCGCGCGCTGATCGCCGAAGGGCCGAAGAAGATCTATTTCATCGGTGCCGAAAAGGACCTGCCGCTGCTTGACGGCCTCGGCGTCGAGCCGGTCGGCCTGGAGGAGGCCGGCATTGTCGTCTGCGCGGGCCTGCGCAGCGACGAGACGGAAACCGTCGAGGATTACCGCGCCGAGCTGACGGCGCTCGCGGCGAGGAAGCTGCCCTTCATCTGCGCCAATCCCGATCTCGTCGTCGAACGCGGTCACCGGCTCATTCCCTGCGCCGGCGCGATCGCCAAGCTCTATGAGGAACTCGGCTGCACGAGCCAGATCGCCGGCAAGCCGCATCGGCCGATCTATGAGAAATCGATCGCCGAAGCGCGCGAGGTGCACGGCGATTTCGACCTGTCGCGGGTGATCGCTGTCGGCGACGGCATGCCGACGGACGTGCGCGGCGCGGAAGCCTTCGGCCTCGACGTGCTCTATATTTCGGGCGGCATCCACGCGCAGCATTATGTCGAGGGCGGCCGTACCGACGAGGCGAAGCTGGAGGCTTTCCTGAAGGCGGAGGGCGCGCACCCGAAATGGTGGATGCCCAGGCTGCAGTGACGGGACGGAGACGGTCGTCATGACGGTATTTCACAGGAATGAAACCAAGGAGCCGCTGCCGGAGCGCCTGCGCGGCGGCGTCGTCGCCATCGGCAATTTCGACGGCGTGCATCGCGGCCACCAGGCCGTGCTGCAACGGGCGCTCGATATCGCCAAAGATCGTGGCATCCCCGCCCTGGTGCTGACCTTCGAGCCGCATCCGCGCACGGTCTTCCGCCCGGAGCGCCCGGTCTTCCGCCTGACGCCGGCGCCGCTGAAGGCCCGCATCCTCGAAGGCATGGGTTTTTCCGCCGTCATCGAATACCCGTTCGACCGCAGTTTTTCCGAAATGTCGGCGCATGATTTCATCCGCGCCGTGCTGATGGACTGGCTGCACGCCTCCGAGGTCGTCACCGGCTTCGATTTCCACTTCGGCAGGGGCAGGGAAGGCGGACCAGCCTTCCTGATGGCCGCCGGCGAGGATAACGGCTTCGGCGTGACGCTGGTCGACGCTTTCCGCGACGAGAACGCCTCGGTCATCTCCTCCAGCTTCATCCGCGCGCTGCTCGGCGAGGGCGCCGTCGCGGAGGCCGCCGGCCAGCTCGGCTATCGCTACACGGTCGAGGCGGAGGTCATCGGCGGCAAGCAGCTCGGCCGCACGCTCGGCTATCCGACCGCCAACATGCAGCTTCCGCCGGAGGTCGAACTGCGCAACGGCATCTACGCCGTGCGTTTCCGCCGCCCCGACGGCAGCCTCCATGACGGCGTCGCCAGTTACGGCCGCCGCCCGACGGTGGACGCCAACGGCGCGCCGCTGCTCGAAACCTTCCTCTTCGATTTCTCCGGCGACCTCTACGGCGAGGTCTGCGCCGTCTCCTTCTTCGGCCACCTGCGCGACGAACTGAAGTTCGACGGCCTCGATGCGCTGGTCGTGCAGATGAAGCGCGACGAGGAGGAGGCACGGGCGCTGCTCTCCGGTGTTTCGTCGCTGGGGCCGATCGACCGACGGCTCTGTTTCTGATCGCAAGCGGCGGCCTTACCGTCGGTAATTTGTTGACGAACCTTGCCCCATTCTCCTTCGTCATCCTCGGGCTTGTTCCGAGTTCGTCATCCTCGGGCTTGACCCGAGGATCCATTTTTTCAACGGCTTATGGATCCTCGGGTCAAGCCCGAGGATGACGAAGGAGAGGTTTGGCAGTCTTTGTCAGCGTCCCGCCGCGGCTTTGCCGCTCGTCATGTCTTTTCAAACCGCCCAAAACGCCGTAAGACCGCGCGCATGATGCTCAACCGGCTGACCATCGATCTGCGAATTAGTGGCCCGGCCTTCCGCGCGCTCTGAGCGAGGCCGGAAGGTCCGGGATTTCGGGCGTTTCGAAAACGCCCCCGCCGTCAGTGCCCATTGCATGACCTGACAACCTTCCCCGCATGCGCGAAAGATGCGCGCGACGAGACGATAGCCATACCCATGACCGATACACCCGAAAAAGTCGATTATTCGTCCACCCTCTACCTGCCGCAGACGGATTTCCCCATGCGCGCCGGCCTGCCGCAGAAGGAGCCGGAAACGGTGGCCCGCTGGCAGAAGATGGGTCTCTACAAGAAGCTGCGCGCGTCGGCTGCCGGCCGCGAGAAGTTCGTGCTGCACGACGGCCCGCCCTATGCCAACGGCAACATCCATATCGGCCACGCGCTGAACAAGATCCTCAAGGACGTCATCAACCGCTCGTTCCAGATGCGCGGCTATGACGCCAACTACGTGCCCGGCTGGGACTGCCACGGCCTGCCGATCGAATGGAAGATCGAGGAGAAGTACCGCGAGAAGGGCAAGAACAAGGACGAGGTGCCGGTCAACGAATTCCGCAGGGAATGCCGTGACTTCGCCACCGGCTGGATCAAGATCCAGTCGGACGAGTTCAAGCGCCTCGGCATCGAGGGCGACTTCGACAATCCCTACACGACGATGAATTTCCATGCCGAGGCCCGCATCGCCGGCGAACTGCTGAAGATCGCCAGGAGCGGCCAGCTCTACCGCGGCTCCAAGCCCGTCATGTGGTCGGTCGTCGAGCGCACGGCGCTGGCGGAAGCGGAAGTCGAATATGCCGACGTCGAGAGCGACATGATCTGGGTGAAGTTCCCGATCGTGGAAGGCGCTGTCGACCTTCAGGGCAACTACGTCGTCATCTGGACGACCACGCCCTGGACGATCCCCGGCAACCGCGCCATCGCCTTTTCCTCGCGCTATCCCTATGGCCTGTTCGAAGTCGAAAGCGCCCAGAACGATTTCGGCCCGCAGCCCGGCGAGAAGCTGATCTTCGCGACGCGCCTTGCCGATGAGGCCGCCGCGAAGGCGAAGCTCACCTTCAGGTTCGTGCGCGATGTCGAGCCCGCGGAACTCGCCGCGCTCACCTGCGCCCATCCGCTGAAGGATCTCGGCTACACGTTCCCGGTTCCGCTGCTCGACGGCGACCATGTCACCGACGACGCCGGCACCGGCTTCGTGCACACGGCACCCAGCCACGGCCGCGAGGACTTCGACGCCTGGACGGCCAAGGCCCGCGAACTGGAAGCGCGCGGCATCTCCTCGAAGATCCCGTTCCCGGTCGACGACGCCGGCTTCTACACCGCCGACGCTCCCGGCTTCGAGGGCGCGCGCGTCATGGACGACAACGGCAAGAAGGGCGATGCCAACGAGCGCGTCATCAAGGCGCTGATCGCTTCCAACACCCTGTTCGCCCGCGGTCGCCTGAAGCACTCTTACCCGCATTCCTGGCGCTCCAAGAAGCCGGTGATCTTCCGCAACACGCCGCAATGGTTCGTCTACATGGACAAGGAGCTCGGCGACGGCACCACGCTGCGCTCGCGCTCGCTCGCGGCCATCGACGATACCCGCTTCGTGCCCGCCACCGGCCAGAACCGCCTGCGCGCCATGATCGAAAGCCGCCCGGACTGGGTGCTCTCGCGCCAGCGTGCCTGGGGCGTGCCGATCGCCGTCTTCGCCGACGAGAACGGCGAGGTGCTCATCGATGACGCCGTCAACGCCCGCATCCTCGAAGCCTTCGAAAAGGAGGGCGCTGACGCCTGGTTCGCCGAGGGCGCCAAGGAGCGCTTCCTCGGCGGCGACCACGACCCGGCCAAGTGGACGCAGGTCATGGACATCCTCGACGTCTGGTTCGATTCGGGCTCGACGCACACCTTCACGCTCGAGGACCGCCCCGACCTGAAATGGCCGGCCGACGTCTATCTCGAAGGCTCCGACCAGCATCGCGGCTGGTTCCACTCCTCGCTGCTCGAAAGCTGCGCGACGCGCGGCCGCGCGCCCTACGACGCCGTCGTCACGCATGGTTTCACCATGGACGAGAAGGGCGAGAAGATGTCGAAGTCCAAGGGCAACGTCGTCTCGCCGCAGGACGTGATGAAGGAATCGGGCGCCGACATCCTGCGCCTCTGGGTCATGACGACGGACTACTGGGAAGACCAGCGCCTCGGCAAGACGATCATCCAGACCAACATCGACGCCTACCGCAAGCTGCGAAACACGGTGCGCTGGATGCTGGGCACGCTGGCGCACGACACGGGCGAGGAGATCGCTCATGCCGACATGCCGGAGCTGGAAAGGCTGATGCTGCACCGGCTGTCGGAACTCGATGCGCTCGTGCGCGAGGGCTATGACGCCTTCGACTTCAAGAAGATCGCCCGCGCGCTGATCGACTTCTCCAATGTCGAGCTCTCGGCCTTCTACTTCGACGTCCGGAAGGACGCGCTCTACTGCGACGCCCCGTCCTCGCTGAAGCGCCGCGCCAGCCTCTGCGTCATCCGCAAGCTGTTCGAATGCCTCGTCACCTGGCTCGCCCCCATGCTTCCCTTCACGATGGAAGAGGCCTGGCTGTCACGCAAGCCCGATGCCGTCTCGGTACACCTCGAACAGTTTCCGGTCGTCCCGGCCGAATGGCGTGACGATGCGCTCGAAGCCAAGTGGGAGAAGATCCGCGCCGTGCGCTCGGTCGTCACCGGCGCGCTGGAGATCGAACGCCGCGAGAAGCGCATCGGCGCTTCGCTGGAGGCTGCCCCGGTGGTCTCGATCGCCGATCCGGAGCTGCTTGCCGCGCTCGAAGGCCAGGATTTCGCGGAGATTTGCATCACTTCGGCCATCACCGTGGTCGCCGGCGAAGGCCCGGCCGAGGCCTTCCGCCTTGCGGACGTCGCCAAGGTCGCCGTCGAGCCAAAGCTTGCGGAAGGTCAGAAATGCGCCCGGTCCTGGCGCATCACGACGGATGTCGGCAGCGACCCGGACTATCCCGATGTCTCGGCCCGCGATGCCGCGGCGCTGCGCGAGATCGGCTTCCGCCGCGCGGCCTGAACGCCGCAGCTCTGTTGGCGGCCGGCGCTTTCCGGCCGTCAATCTTCCCGGGTGAATTGCACTCGCTGCCGTCATCCGGTAATGCTGCCTGAAAATGGTCGGATTTTTCCGCCATGGGACGGCGGCCGTGCCCGGGCCTTGGGGCGCCGGCCCTGCTGGAAGGGTATTCATGGGAATGACGCGAAAAATTCGGGTGCGTACCGGCCTGCTCGGTCTCTTGGGCGCAAGCTTCGTCCTGACCGGCTGCATGGGTCCGACCTACGGCACGGGCAAGACCGCCGGCGAGCAGCTTGTGGAAGACGTCGGCAACGCCGTCATGATTCGCCCCGACAACAAGGAAGCGAAGAACATCCGCTACCAGCCGCGCGGCAGCCTCGTCGTGCCGAAGGACCAGCTCGCGCTGACCACGCCGCAGCAGTCCGTCGCCAGCAAGGACAATCCGGAATGGCTGGAAAGTCCCGAGGATATGCGCGAGCGCCTGCGCGCCGAGGCGGATGAAAACAGCAACAGCACGACCTTCCGCTCGCCGCTCGCCTCGCAGGGCACGACGAACCGCAAGCTTTCCGCGGCTGAGCAGACCGCCGCCTATCGCGATGCACGCCGCCTGCAGATGGGCGCCTATGCCGACAAGCGCCGCTACCTGAGCGATCCGCCGCTGGATTACCGCCGCCTTCCCGAGGAGGCCCAGGCCGATCTCGGCGAGCCGGAAAAGGTCAAGGAGCGCCGCCGCAAGAAGGAAGCGAAGGCGGCCAAGCAGAGCGGTTCTTCCTGGTGGCCGTTCTAAGCCATGACGGCCTATCGCATTCGTCCGGCGTCGATTGACGACGCCGCGACCATCCTGCGTTTCATCCGGGAACTGGCCGATTACGAGAAGGCCCTCGACGCGGTCGAGGCGACGGAGGAGACCATCGCATCCTCGCTGTTCGGCGAGGGGTCCGTCACCCGTGCGGTGATCTGCGAGACGGCAGCGGGCGAGCCGGCCGGCTCCGCCATCTTCTTCAAGACCTATTCCACCTGGCAGGCGAAGAACGGCCTCTATCTCGAGGATCTCTATGTGACGCCCGCCCATCGCGGCGCCGGCGTCGGCAAGATGCTGCTGCGCCATCTCGCCCGCATCGCGGTGGAAGAGGGCTGCGGGCGCTTCGAATGGAGCGTGCTCGACTGGAACACGCCGGCCATCCGCGTCTATGACGCGCTCGGCGCTGAGCCGCAGTCGGAATGGATCCGCTATCGCCTCGACGGCGACAGGCTGAAGACGTTCGCGGCGGGCTGATCAGCGCCGCTCGGCAAAAAACGTCTTCAGGATCTCCGCCGCTTCCAGGTCGCCGATGCCGGAATAGACGTCCGGTGCGTGGTGGCAGGTCGGCTGGGCGAAGAAGCGCACGCCATTGTCCACCGCGCCGCCCTTCGGGTCTTCCGCGCCGTAGTAGAGCCGGCGGATGCGGGCGAAGGAAATGGCGGCGGCGCAGAGCGTGCAGGGCTCCAGCGTCACGTAGAGGTCGGCGCCGGCAAGGCGTTCCTGCCCGAGTTTTGCGGCGGCCGCGCGGATGACGGCGACCTCGGCATGGGCGGTCACGTCGTTCTCCGCCCGCGTGCGGTTGCCGGCGCTGGCGATGACCGCGCCGTCCATGACCAGCACCGCCCCGACAGGCACTTCGCCGCGCGCGCCGGCCGCGCGGGCTTCCTCGAGCGCGATCTCCATGAAGCGATTTGTCATTGACGGCACGAATTCCTCTTAACCCCGGACGCCTGACCTGATAGGACACGGCAAAACGCAGGCAACACAAATGACATCCAAAGACAAGCCAAAACGGCCGGGCGCCAAGCCCGCGGGCCGTGATCACAAGCCGCGCGGCGCATCGGCCGCTGCCGGCAAGAAGCCCTTTTCCGCCGGCAAGCCGTCGGGCGCCAAGACGCCGTTCGCGGGCAAGTCCGCCCCGCGCGACGGCAAGCCAGCCCGCGCCGCCAAGCCAGCGCCGGCCGCGCCCGCCAGCGCCGAGCTGGCGCCGGAGCGCATCTCCAAGCTGCTGGCGCGCGCCGGCGTCGCCTCGCGCCGCGATGTCGAGCGCATGATCATGGAGGGCCGGGTCAGCGTGAACGGCACGGTGCTGGACACGCCCGTGCTCAACGCCACGCTTGCCGACCATATCGAAGTGGACGGCGTGCCGATCCGCGGCATCGAGCGCACACGCCTCTGGCTCTACCACAAGCCCGCCGGCCTGGTGACGACCAATGCCGACCCCGAGGGCCGCCCGACCGTCTTCGAGAACCTGCCCGAGGACCTGCCGCGCGTCATGTCCGTCGGCCGCCTCGACATCAACACCGAAGGCCTCCTGCTCTTGACCAATGACGGCGGCCTCGCGCGCATGCTGGAGCTGCCGACGACCGGCTGGCTGCGGCGCTACCGCGTGCGCGCCCACGGCAAGATCGAGCAGGCCGACCTCGACAAGCTGAAGGAGGGCATCGCCGTCGACGGCGTGCTCTACGGCGCGATCGATGCGACGCTCGACAAGACGCAGGGCACCAATGTCTGGCTGACGCTGGGGCTTCGCGAAGGCAAGAACCGCGAGGTCAAGAACGTGCTCGGCGCGCTCGGCCTCGACGTGAACCGCCTGATCCGCATTTCCTACGGCCCCTTCCAGCTCGGCGAGCTGCCGGAGGGCCACGCCCAGGAGATCCGCGGCCGCACGCTGCGCGACCAGCTCGGCCCGCGCCTCATCGAGGAATCCAAGGCGAATTTCGACGCGCCGCTGTTCGACCACGCATCTGCCGATGCCGACGAGAAGCCGGCGCCGAAGAGCCGCAGCGAGGCTCCGGCCCGGGGCGAAAAGCCGGCCGGCCGGCGAGAGAAGCCGGAGGACCGCCGCGAGCAGGCCCGTGCCCGCCTCGACACCCGGCGCGACGACCGCTTCGCCGACAAGCCGCAGGACGGCGGCCGTGGCCGCGACGAGGACCGTTTCGATGGCAAGCCGAAGCGCGAACCCGCCGTGCGCGCCCGCAAGTCGAATGTCTGGATGGCGCCCGGCGCGCGCCCCGTTGCCGAAAAGAAGGCGGAGACCGCCGAGGGTGTGAAGCGCGAGCCGCGCGAACGCCCCGAAGGCGCGCCGAAGACCAAGCGCTACGGCCGCACCGCCGAAGGCACGCTGACGCGTTCGGCGAAGAAGTTCGACCCGGACCGCAAGGGCCCGGCCCGCGGCCGCCCCGGCGACGACCGGGCGGAAAAGCCGCGCATCCTGAAGACGCGCGACGCGGACGGCGAATGGATCCGCGCCAGCGAGCCGGAGGCGCGGGACCGCGACGACGGCGGCCGCGGCGGTTTCGGCCGCAAGCGCTCCGGCGCGGGCGACGACCGCTCTTCCCGTGATTTCGCCGATCGCTCGCCGCGCGGCGAGCGTCGGCCCCGTGCGGAAGGCGAACGCTCCTTCGGGGATCGTCCGGCCCGCGGCGACCGCAAGCCTCGCGCGGAAGGCGAGCGCTCCTTCGGCGACCGCAAGCCGCGCGCAGAAGGTGAACGGTCCTTCGGGGATCGCCCGCCGCGCCGCGATGGCGGCAAGCCGTTCGGCGGAAAACCCGGCGGCAAGTCCTTCGGCGGCAAGACGGGCGGGCGTCCCTCCGGCGGCAAGCCCGGTGGTGGTCGCCCGGCAGGCGGCAGCCGCCCGCGCGGCAAGGGGAAGTAAGCGGCCGTGCGCATCGTCGGCGGTGAATTCCGCGGCCGGTCGCTCGCGACGCCGAAGTCGGACGATATCCGCCCGACGACGGACCGCACCCGCGAAAGCCTGTTCAACATCCTCTCGCACGCCTATCCCGAGGCGCTCGACGGCACGCGCGTGCTCGATCTCTTCGCCGGCACCGGCGCCGTCGGCCTGGAGGCGCTGTCACGTGGCGCGCGCGCGGTGCTCTTCGTCGAGCAGGGCGTCGAGGGCAGGGGACTTTTGCATTCCAACATCGAGGCGCTCGGCGTGATCGGCCGCGCGAAGATCTTCCGGCGCGATGCGACGGCGCTCGGCGGCGTCGGCACGATGGAGCCGTTCCATCTGCTCTTCGCCGACCCGCCCTATGCCAGGGGCCTCGGCGAGCGGGCGCTCGACGCGGCAGCCCGCGGCGGCTGGCTCGTCGAGGGTGCCCTTGCGATCCTCGAGGAGCGCGCCGATATTCAGCCTGCCGCCGTCGATGGCTACGAGCTGCTGGAGGTCCGCACCTTCGGCGACACGCGCATGCATTTCTACCGCTACCGCCCCGGCTGATCCTTTCGCCGGCGCTGCCGAAACGAACCGGAGACCTGAGCCATGACCGACGCCCTCGTTTCCGCAAGCAAGCCGCAGGCCGACGGTCCGACCGTCGCCATCGCGCTTGGCGGCGGCGGGGCACGTGGGCTCGCCCATATCCATGTGATCGAGGTGCTGGACGAACTCGGCATCCGCCCGGTGCTGATCTCCGGCGCGTCGATCGGCGCCGTCATGGGCGCGGCCATGGCGGCCGGCATGACGGGCCGGGAGATCCGCGCGCACACGCTCGCCGCCATCGGCCATCCGGGCCGCATCATGAACCGCCTCTGGAGCCTCCGGCCCACCCGCTTTTCCGAGGTCGTCGCCCGCGGTTTCCGCGTCGGCCAGTTCGACCTGGAACGCATCCTCACGGCTTTCCTGCCGGAAAGGCTGCCGGAGACCTTCGAAGGGCTCTCCATTCCCCTGAAGATCGTCACCGCGGATTATTACGCCCAGTGCGAATGCGTCTGCGACAGCGGCCCGCTCTTGCCGGCGATCGCGGCCTCCGCCGCGCTGCCCGCCGTCTTCCGCCCGGTGGTGATAAACGGCCGGGTGATGATCGACGGCGGCCTGTGGAACCCGGTGCCCTTCGATCATCTCCTCGGCAAGGCGGACATCACCATCGGCGTCGACGTCATCGGCCACCCGCCCGCCGGCACGGCCGGCATGCCCAACAGCATCGACAGCCTCTACGGCGCCACCCAGCTCACCATGCGCTCCATCGTCACGCTGAAGCTGGAAAAGGGCGCGCCGGACATCTTCCTCCGCCCCGATGTCGGCCGCTTCCGCGTGCTCGATTTCGTCAAGGCCGAGGAGGTGCTGACCGCCTCCGCTGGCATCCGCGACGAGCTGAAGCGGGCGCTGGACGAGAAGCTGTCGGCGGTTTGAGGCGACGGGCATAGTCCACAGCCGGGATACCCCCCTCTGCCCTGCCGGGCATCTCCCCCTCAAGGGGGGAGATTGGATGGAGAACCGTCTCGCCCATCTCCAACGTTGCTGATCGAGCAGGTCTTTTGCGCCTTGCCGATCTCCCCCTTGAGGGCGAGATGCCCGGCAGGGCAGAGGGAGGACTTTCCAGGTGAGAGGTCCCCCTCAGGCACTCTCCTCCTCGTCCAGCGCCAGCTTCCGCGGCTTGACCAGCGGTTCCGGCTTCACCGGCTTGGTGTGCAGCATGTGCCGGCCGGCGGCAAGGCCCTCGACGGCCTGCAGCTCCAGCCGGGCGAGGTCGCGGCGGCGGATGTCGTCGCCGATCGCCTGGGCGTCGTCCGGCTCCACGCCGAGTTCCTCCAGCGTTTCCCGGCCGAAGACGAGGGCGGATTCGAAGGTTTCGCGCACGTCGTGCTGCACGCCGCGCCCGCGCAGCGACAGCGTGTGCACCCGGTCGTAGGAGCGCACGAAGAGCGTGGCATTGGGATATTCCGACTGCACGAGGTCGACGATGCGGTCCGTCGTTGCCTTGCCCTGGGTGCAGACGGCGACGATCTTGGCGCGCTCGATGCCGGCGGCGCGCAGCACGTCCTTGCGCGTGCCGTCGCCGAAATAGATGCGGAAGCCGAAGCTCGCCGCCTGGCGCACGCGGTCGGTCGAATGTTCGATGACGGTGACCTCGCGCCCGCCGGCAAGGAGGATCTGCGCGGCGATCTGGCCGAAGCGCGAAAAGCCGATCATCAGCACGTCCGCGCCCGCGCCCTCGAAATCCTCCTCCATCTCCTCCTCGATGTCCTCGACGATGAGGAAGCGCGAGAGCGCCGCGGCGATCGGCGTCAGCGCCATGGAGATGGTGACGATGGCGATCAGCAGCGAGGCGAGGCCGCCGGAAAAGATGCCGGCGGCCGACGCCGCGGTGAACAGCACGAAGCCGAACTCGCCGCCCTGCGGCAGCACGAGCGCGATGCGCACCGCATCGTTGTGCGGGGACCCGGTGAAGCGGCAGAGGCCGTAGATGACGAGGCTCTTCACCAGCATCACGGCGGGGGTGGCGATGAGGATCGTCAGCCAACGGGAAAAGACGACGTCGAGATGCAGCGACAGGCCGACGGCCATGAAGAACAGGCCGAGCAGGATGCCGCGGAAGGGCTCGACATCTGCCTGCAGTTCATGGCGATAGGAGGAATCGGCCAGCAGCACGCCGGCGAGGAAAGCGCCCATCGCCATGGAGAGCCCGGCCATCTGAAGGAGCATGGCGGCGGCCAGCACGACGAAGAGCGCGGCGGCGATCATCGCCTCGCGCGCGCCGGTGCGGGCGATCACCTGGAACAGCGGGTTGAGCAGGTAGCGGCCGGCGGCAAACAGGGCGGCGATGGCGCCGATGGCGATGAGGAAGTCCTCGAAGGCCGTCGTCGTGTCGTGCGGCGCCTGTTCGGCGAGCAGCGGGATCACCGCCAGCAGCGGCACGATGGCGAGGTCCTGCAGGAGCAGCATGGAAAAGGCCCGCTGGCCGTAGCGCGTGTTGATGTCGCCCCGCTCGTCGAGGATCTGCATGGCGAAGGCGGTCGAGGAGAGCGCGAGGCCGAAGCCGATGATCAGCGCCCCGTCCCACCGTTCGAGACCGAAGGCGAGGGTCAGGCCGGCCAGCGCAAGGCCGGTGACGACGACCTGCGCCATGCCGAGCCCGAAGATGTCGTGCCGCATCGCCCACAGGCGCGAGGGCTTCAGCTCCAGCCCGATAAGGAAGAGCAGGAAGACGACGCCGAGTTCGGCGACGCCCAGCAGTTCCTCGCCGTCGCGGATCTGGTGCAGGATCGGGCCGATCACCACCCCGGCGGCGAGATAGCCCAGAATGGTGCCGAGGCCCAGCCGCTTGAAGATCGGCGCGGCCAGCAGCGCCCCGCCGAGCATCATGAGGACCTCGTTGTAGGGGCTGTGGGTATAGGCCATGCGGAGGGCTTTCTTCTGGTGGGGCGAGGGCGATGCGGCAAAAAAGGAGCGGCCTCCCTTGATGCCCGTGCCACTGCACAATAAATGGGGCAGCAAAGAAAGGCCAAGTCATGTCAGAGACGATCGATTCCGCAAGCCTTCTCGCGCGTGCCGGTGAACTCATCGACCGCGCCGTTCAAGCGGGGGCGGATGCGGCCGATGCCGTCGTCGTCCGGGGCCGCTCCTCCTCCGTCAGCGTGCGGCTCGGCAAGGTCGAGGGCACCGAGGCCTCCGAGAGCGACGATTTCTCGCTGCGCGTCTTCGTCGGCCGGCGCGTCGCCAGCGTCTCGGCCAATCCCGGCTTCGACCTGAGGGTGCTGGCCGAGCGCGCCGTCGCCATGGCCAAGGCCTCGCCGGAAGACCCCTATGCCACGCTCGCCGGTGAAGCGGATCTTGCCAAGGACTGGCCGGACCTCGAACTCTTCGATCCGACCGAGGTCTCCGCCGATCAACTGACCGAGGCGGCGCTTGCCGCGGAGGCCGCCGCGCTCGCCGTCCCCGGCATCACCAATTCCGGCGGCAGCGGGGCCTCGGCCGGCATGGGCGGCCTGGTGCTCGCCACCTCGCACGGCTTTTCCGGCGCCTACAGCGCCAGCCGCTTCGGCCGTTCCGTCAGCGTCATCGCGGGCGAGGGCACGAAGATGGAGCGCGACTACGACTTCGATTCGAGCCTCTATTTCGCCGATCTGCGCGATGCCGAAGAGATCGGCCGAGAGGCGGCCGCCCGCGCCGTGCGCCGGCTCAACCCGCGCCAGGTGCCGACGGCGAAGAACGTCACCGTCGTCTACGATCCGCGCGTGGCGCGGGGCATTGCCGGTCACATCGCGGGCGCGATCAACGGCGCCGCCGTCGCCCGCAAGACGAGCTTCCTGCGCGACCGCATGGGCCAGCAGGTGCTGAAGGCGGGCCTGTCCGTCACCGACGATCCGCTGATCGTGCGCGGCTCGTCCTCGCGTCCCTTCGACGGCGAGGGTGTGCGCGGCCAGCGCCTCACGATGATCGAGGACGGCGTGCTCAGGCACTGGTTCCTCTCCACCTCCACCGCCAACGAGCTCGGCCTGAAAACCAACGGGCGTGGCGTGCGCGGCGGCACGGCGGTCAACCCGGCCTCGACGAACCTCGCGCTGGAGCCCGGCGACATTGCGCCGGAGGACCTGATCCGCTCCGTCGGCACCGGCTTCTACGTCACCGAGCTGATCGGCCAGGGCGTCAACATGGTAACGGGCGAATATTCGCGCGGCGCCTCCGGCTACTGGATCGAGAACGGCGAGCTGACCTTCGCGGTCTCGGAGGTGACGATCGCCTCCAATCTCGTCGACATGTTCCTGCGCATCACGCCGGCAAGCGACATCGACCGCTCGTTCGGCACCGCCGCGCCGACGCTCGCCATCGAAGGCATGACGCTTGCCGGGACGTGAGACCATGCCGAGCCCCGCCAACGCCTGGACCGCCGACCTCGATCTTCTCACCGGCGCCGCGCGGCTTGCAGGGGCCCGGGCGCTCGACTTCTTCCGCAAGAGGCCGGAGGTCTGGTGGAAGAACGGCGGCCGCTCGCCGGTGAGCGCGGCCGATTTCGCGGCCAACGACATCCTCAAGAAGGAGCTGCTCTCCGCCCGGCCGAACTACGGCTGGCTCTCGGAGGAGACCGACGACGATGCCGGCCGGCTCGACTGCGAGACGGTCTTCGTCATCGATCCGATCGACGGCACGCGCGCCTTCATCGCCGGCAAGGACGTGTGGTGCGTCAGCGCCGCCGTGGTGCACAGGGGCCGCCCGGTCGCCGGCGTCCTCTTCGCCCCGGCGCTCGACGAACTCTTCACCGCGGCGGCCGGCGGCGCGGCGCTGAAGAACGGCCAGCCGATCCGCGCGACCGATCCGGACGCCGCCCGCCCGACGCGCATCGCCGCGCCCGAGGACATGGCGCACGGCATCGACCGGCACATGGTCGGCGGCGTGCAGCGCATCTCCCATGTGCCCTCGCTCGCCTACCGCCTCGCCATGGTGGCGGACGGGCGCATCGACGCAACGCTGGTGAAGCGCAACGCCCACGACTGGGATCTGGCGGCCGCCGATCTCATCCTCGCGCAGGCCGGCGGCGCGCTCGTCATGCTCGACGGCGAGGCGCTGTCCTACAACCGGCCGGCCGTCAGCCACGACACGCTGGCGGCGGCCGGACTGTCCCGGCTTTCCGGGCTTGTCGAGGCCTCCCGGCACCTTGCCGGCCATTGACCTTTGATGCGGAATACCGCAAACCCATTGCCGAAATCGGCATCATGAAAAGAGAGAAAACATGACCGAAAGCAAAGAACCGAAACAGCTCCTCCATCTGGTTTTCGGCGGCGAACTGACGACGCTGGCGGACATGCAGTTCCGTGATCTCAACGATCTCGATATCGTCGGAATCTTCCCCGACTATGCCTCCGCGCTCACCGCCTGGAAGTCGAAGGCACAGCAGACCGTGGACAATGCGCATATGCGCTATTTCATCGTGCACATGCACCGGCTTCTGGATCCGCAGCAGAACTGAGGCGCGTTTCCCGACACCGTTCCGCGCGGCTCGACGCCGCGCCGAACCAGAGACCGGACCTTCCATGATCCCGAACAAGACGAAAGCCGCAACCAAGGTCACCTGCGCATGAGCAGGCGCCTCGCCCGTTTCGCGCTTTCGCTTTACCGCTGGGGCGGCGTCGCGCTCTATCCGATCGTCAGCCCCTATCTCACGTTCCGGGCCGCCAAGGGCAAGGAAGACCGTTCCCGCCGCCGCGAGCGCTACGGCTATGCCAGCGTGCCGCGCCCGGCGGGGCCGCTCGTCTGGTTCCATGCGGCCAGCGTCGGCGAGACCAACGCGGTAATCCCGCTCATCAAGGAAGTGCGCCGCCGCGGCATCGCCGTGCTGCTGACGACGGGGACGATCACGTCCGCCAAGGTCGTGCGCGACCGCCTGGGCACGGATGTCATCCACCAGTATGTGCCGCTCGACCTGAAGCCGGCGATCAGCCGGTTTCTGGAATACTGGCATCCCGACCTTGCCATCATGGCGGAATCGGAGATCTGGCCGATGACCATCCTGGAGCTCGGCAAGCGCCATATCCCGCAGGTCCTGGTCAACGGGCGCATCTCGGATCGCTCCTTCCCGCGCTGGAAGCGGCGCCATGCCATCGCCGACGCCATCTTCGAGAATTTCGCCCTCGTCATCGCCCAGTCGGAGCTCGATGCCGACCGGTTCCGCACGCTTGGAGCCCTGCCGGTGCTGGTCTCCGGCAACCTCAAGGTCGACACGGACGCGCCGCCGGCCGATTCCGCCGTGCTGCGCAGCTTTCTCGACCAGATCCAGGGCCGGCGCACCTGGGCAGCGATCTCCACCTTCGAAGGCGAGGAGGCGGCCGCCGGCGATGTGCACCGGGTGCTGAAGGAGCGCACGGGCCTGCTCACCATCATCGTGCCGCGCCATCCCGAGCGCAGCGACGCCATTGCCGACATGCTGGAGGCGCGGGGCCTGAAGGTCGCCCGCCGCACGCGCGGCGACGTTCTGACGCCGCAGACCGACATCTTCCTCGGCGACACGATCGGCGAGATGGGTCTCTACCTCCGCATGACGGAGATCGCCTTCGTCGGCCGCTCGCTGTTCGCCGAAGGCGGGCAGAATCCGCTGGAGCCGGCCATGCTCGGCTGCGCGATCCTGTCCGGCGGCAATGTGCAGAACTTCCGCGAGGCCTACCAGCAGCTCGCCCGCAACGGCAGCGCCAAGATGGTGCGCGACACGGAGATGCTGGCCAAGGGCGTGCACTATCTCCTTGTCAACGACGAGATGCGCAAGCAGATGATCGAGGCTGGGCAGGAGACCGTGCAGGAGATGCGCGGGGCGCTGCGCGCCACCATCAAGGGGCTGGAGCCCTATATCAATCCGCTCACCGTGAAGGCGCGGCTGCATCCGCGCCAGACGTCCTGACGAAAGGCGTGTCATGTCCAAGGCTGAGACCATTTCCGGCATCCTCTTCGACAAGGACGGGACGCTGCTCGACTATGCCAAGAGCTGGGTGCCGGTGAACTACGAGCTTGCCCGCATCGCCGCCGCCGGCGACGAGGCGCTGGCCCGCACGCTGCTTCTGGCCGGCGGCATGGACCCCGACACCGGCTATGTCACGCCCGACAGCCTGCTGGCCGCCGGCAACACGGTGGAGATCGCCGAGGGCATGGTCGCGGCCGGCGCGCCCTTCACGGTGGAGGCGCTGGCGACCCATTTCGACGGCCTCTTCGCCAATTCGGCGCAGCTTGCCGTCGCCGTCACGGACCTTGCGCAGTTCTTCGCCACCATGCATGCCCGCGGCTACTGGCTCGGCGTCGCCTCCAGCGACAACGAGGCCTCGATCCGCGCGACGGCGAAGCGCTTCGGCTTCGAGGGCTACCTGCATTATGTCGCCGGTTACGACAGCGGCTTCGGCACCAAGCCGCAGCCGGGCATGGTGCTCGGCTTCTGCGCCGCGACGGGCCTTGCGCCGCACCAGGTCGCCGTCGTCGGCGACAACAACCACGACATGCATATGGGCCGCAATGCCGGCGCGGGCCTCAACGTCGCGGTGCTGACGGGCACCGGCTCGCGGGAATCGCTTTCGGACGCCTCGGATTATTGCCTTGCCGACATCACCGAGCTCGTCCCGCTCCTCCCCGAGGCGGCCATCGCGCGTCCGGTGGCGTGAGCGGGTTGAGCTACCCCCCTCTGCCCTGCCGGCCATCTCCCCCTCAAGGGGGGAGATTGGATGGAGCAGCGCTCTGCGCGTCTTTAACGTCGCGAATTGAGCGAGGTTCACGCCGCTTGTCGATCTCCCCCCTTGAGGGGGAGATGCCCGGCAGGGCAGAGGGGGGTATGCGCCCATGTGATGACCTCTCGATCATTCACAGGCGATCGCTCCCCCTTTGCGGCGATAGGCTGCTACTGCGAACCGCACGCTCACAATCCCCCCGGTTGATTTTCCTCAACTTCTCGCGTTTGCTGCAAGGAGCCGGGTCGGGATGCCCGCGGGGGACGGAATGGTAAGTGAAGCGCCGCCTTTCTGGTGGACGAAGCCTGACTGGCGGGCCTATGCGCTCTGGCCGGTCTCGCGCCTTTACGGCCTGATCGCCGGCCGGCGCATGCGCAAGGGCCGCCGTGCCGAGGTGGCCGTGCCCGTCATCTGCGTCGGCAACTTCACCGTCGGCGGGGCCGGCAAGACGCCGACGGCGATCGCGCTCGCCCGCGCCGCCAAGGCGCGGGGCCTCAAGCCCGGCTTCCTCTCGCGCGGCTATGGCGGCTCGCTCGACGTGACCACCGTCGTCGATCCGCACCATCACCGCGCCCGCGCCGTCGGCGACGAACCGCTGCTGCTCGCCCGCGAGGCGCTGACCGTGATTTCGCGCCGGCGTGTCAAGGGCGCGCGCAGGCTGGTGGAGGAGGGCGCCGACCTTATCATCATGGACGACGGCTTCCAGAGCGCGCAGCTCACCTTCGACTATGCGCTGCTCGTCATCGACAGCCGCCGCGGCATCGGCAACGGCCATCTCGTGCCGGGCGGGCCGGTGCGCGCGCCGCTTGCCGAGCAGATGCGCCAGGCGAACGCGCTTCTGGCGATCGGCAACGGCAACGCCGCCGACGCGCTGATCCGCCAGGCGGCGCGGGCCGGCAAGGCGATCCACTCCGCCACCCTCGTCACCGTCGGCGCGGAAGACCTCGCCGACAAGGTCGTCATGGCCTGGTCGGGCATTGCCGACAACGAGAAGTTCTTCCGCACCGTCACAGAGACGGGCGCGCATCTCTACGTGACGCGCAGCTTCCCCGACCACCATCACCTCTCCGAGGACGAGGTCGCGGAACTCCTCGACCACGCCGAAGGCGTCGGCTACCAGCTCGTCACCACGGCGAAGGACAGCGTTCGCCTTGCCGGCGAGCACGGCCGCGCGCAGGAGCTGAAGGAAAAGAGCCGGGTGATCGAGGTGGAAATCCGCTTCGACGATCCCAAGGGCCCGGACGCGATCATCGATGCGGCGATTGTCAGCGCAAGGCGGCGCAAGCTGCACCGCCTGGCCGCGAAAGAGCGGGAAGGGGGTAGGCATTAGGCAATAGAGCCAATAGGGAATTGACGCTACCGCGTCCCCAGTCAGTCTCTACTGCCTACTGCCTACTGCCTACTGCCTACTGCCTACTGCCTCTTCTGCGTCGGCAGCGCGCCGGCACGCTTTTCGGCCTCCAGCGAGGCCTCGGCGGTGGCATAGGGCTCCTGCCGCGCGACGCTCCAGTAGCGCAGTTCGTCGACGGGCACCGTCTCGCCGGTCATCGCGCAGATGACGTGGGAGCCAGGCATCAGGATCTGGAAATCGCCGTCGAGATAGCGGATCTTCGCTTCGCGGCTGCCGCGTCCTTCAAAACGGTTCATCATCGATCTCAATATCCGTCTCATTGAGGGGTCACGCGCCGACCGCGCGGTCAATATCGTGCCATATCCCGGCAAGGGTGAAAATTCCAGCCTTTTTGCCGCACACGCGGCCGGCTGCGGGCAAGCAAGGCATGTTCCCGCCTAAAGCGCGTCGCGATCTTCCGATTCGCTCCTTGCGCTTTCGGTCGTTGATTTTTCGCATGGCGTTATCGCCAAACCGCTGCACACCTTTGCGCGACATGCTCTAGCTCCGCCCGAACAGCCGCTCGATGTCGGAAAGCTTGAGCTCGATATAGGTTGGCCGGCCGTGGTTGCACTGGCCGGAGCCGGGCGTCGCCTCCATCTGGCGCAGGAGCGCGTTCATCTCCTCCGGCCGCATGCGCCGGCCCGAGCGCACCGAGCCATGGCAGGCCATGGTCGCCGCCAGATATTCCAGCTTGTTCTTCAGCCCGCTGGCGGTGTCCCATTCGGCTAGTTCGTCGGCAAGCTGGCGCACGAGCCCGGCCGCGTCCATCTCGCCGAGCATGGCCGGCGTCTCGCGGATGGCGACGGCACCCGGCCCGAAGCGCTCGATGCCGAGGCCGAGGCGGGCGAACTCCTCCGCATGGGAGACCAGCCGGTCGCAATCGTCCTCGGGCAGGTCGACGATCTCGGGGATGAGCAGGGCCTGCGCCGGCACCGGCCGGGCATGGAGGGCGTTGCGCATCGCCTCGAAGACCAGCCGCTCATGCGCCGCATGCTGGTCGACGATGACGAGCCCGTCCTCGGTCTGCGCGACGATGTAGTTCTCGTGCAGCTGCGCGCGTGCCGCGCCGAGCGGATGGCGCTGCGGCTCCTCGTCCCGCGGCGTGGTGGAGGGAGGGGCGAAGGCCGGTTCGCTGCGCGCCGAGGGCGCGGCGAAATCGGCAAAGCCGGCCTGCCTCTCGCTGAAATGCGGCGCCGCGGCGCCCGCCGTCTCGAAGGGGCGATAGGGCGAGGCTGCCGGGCTCCAGGGCGTCTGCGGGCGCTGCGTCTCCGGCCGGAAGGCACGCATCAGGCCGGCCGCGCCGGTCGTTGCCGCCCGGTCGCCCTCGCGGGCGAGCGCCTCGCGGATCGCGCCGATGATGAGGCCGCGCACCAGGCCCGGATCGCGGAAGCGCACGTCGGATTTCGCCGGATGCACGTTGACGTCGACGAGCGCCGGGTCGATCTCGATCGCCAGCACCGCCACGGGATAGCGCCCATGCGGGATGGTCTCGGCATAGGCGGCGCGCAGCGCCGCCCAGATCAGCTTGTCCTGCACCGGCCGGCCGTTGACGAAGGCGAACTGGTTGAGGCTGTTGCCGCGGTTGAAGGTCGGCACGCCGGCAAAGCCGGTGAGCCGGACGCCCTCGCGCGCCGCATCGATCTCGATGGCATTGTCACGGAAATCGCGGCCGAGCACCTGCGCGATACGGGCAAGCCTGTCGCTGCCCGTCGCGGGAAATTCCAGCGTCGTGCGGTCGGAGCCCGACAGCACGAAGCGCACCTGCGGAAAGGCGATCGCCATGCGCCGCACCACGTCGGAAATGGCGGAGGCCTCCGCCTTCTCGCTCTTCAGGAATTTTAGGCGGGCGGGCGTTGCGAAGAACAGGTCGCGCACCTCGACGACGGTGCCGCGGTTGGCGGCGGCCGGCCGAACCGGCGCCACCTTGCCGCCGGTCACGCTGATCTCGGCGCCCTCGCCGGCCTCCGCCGTGCGGCTGAGCAGCGAGAGCTTCGCCACGGACCCGATGGAGGGCAGCGCCTCGCCGCGGAAACCCAGCGTGCGGATGTCGAGCAGATCCTTGTCGAGCTTCGAGGTGCAATGGCGGCGGATCGCCAGTTCCAGGTCGGCGGGCGCCATGCCGCTGCCATTGTCGGTGACGCGCAGCAAGGTCTTGCCGCCGCCGGCCGTTGCGATCTCGATGCGCGTCGCGCCCGCGTCCAGCGCGTTCTCGATCAGCTCCTTGGCAGCGCTTGCCGGCCGTTCGATCACCTCGCCTGCGGCAATCTGGTTGATGAGGGTTTCGGAAAGCTGCCTGATCGTCATGCCGCCATTTTCGCGGATTCGGCGGGGCCTTGGAAGGGGCAAGTTGGCTTATCCCGCCTTGCGGGCGCAGGGCGGCCGCAAATCGTTTAATCAGGCTTTAATAAAATGCTGCCAACGTGCGCGGAGGTTTGTATGAACACAAGCCGGCCGGTTTCCCGGTGGACAATTTCAGCGTCGCTGGCCGCTGTCATTCCCCTCTGTCCGAAGGTGCAGGACGCACCGATCAGCATGTGTCCGGGAATGCCAGACAGGCGAGGTCTGCCACTATGAATGATGTAGCGTCGCCAGACGCGAACATCCGGCTGGGTATGTTTGAGGCCGCGTGCGATATCCTCGCCGCCGCCGTGATCGTCTACGACAAGAACGATTGCCTCGTCTTTGCAAGCCGCCAGGTCCTGCGCTACTTTCCCATTCCCGCCGATACGCTGAAAGCGGGCACGCGGCTGCGCGACGTGCTCGGCGCCATCTTCGACAGCGGCGTGCGCTACGGCATTCCGGCCGATCAGCGCCACAAGGCCGTCAACCGCGAGGAGTGGATTTCCACCCGCATCTCGGCCCACTGGCGCGAGCAGCACGACGCCGTCGAGCGGCTCGGCCGCGACCGCTGGATCCATTTCCGCAAGCGCCGCCTGCCGAGCGGCTACAATGTCACCACGCTGGTCGACGTCTCCGAGCAGAAGAAGCAGGAAGAGCAGTGGCGCTCGGATCTCGAACGCATCGCGCTGACAGAGGAGATCCTGGAGACCCTGCCGTCGCCGGTCGTCATCAAGGACCGCAACTTCACCTATATCGCCGCCAACAGGGCCTTCTGCGCGATCTACAATGCCAATGCAGACGGCATTCTCGGCCGCTCGGTCTGGGACCTCGCGGATGCGGAAAATGCCGAGCGCATCGAGCGGTCCGACCGTACGGTGCTGGAAACGGGCGAGCCCTACAGCGTGCCGGAGCATGTCATCCGCGCCGACGGCTCCGATCTCTACGCCATCACCCGGAAATACCGCATCGGCGCGCCGGGCCACCATGCCATCGTCACGGTCATGGAGGACGTGACCGCGCTCGTTGCCGGCAACAGGGCGATGTCGGATGACGGCGACGTGTTGCTCAGCGTGCCCGGTGGCTTCGTGGAGGCACAGAACTGCTTCGATCCGGTGCGCGACGCGGAGCGCCGGCTGCTGCTCGAACAGTTGAACGGCGAGGAGCTGCGGGCGCTGGCCGGCAGGCGCGCCTTGATCGCCACGCCCAATCCGCGCATCGAGGAGATCCTGGTCGGCGAATTCCGGGCGCGCGGGGCGGATTGCTGCGCGGTGCGCAGCGTCCACGAGCACGACGCCTTCCTCGCCCTTGCCGCCCGCCAGGGGATTTCGATCGCCCTCGTGGTGATCGACGACAACCTGCCGGACCACGAGCGCATCCTTTCCAACGAGCACGGCATCGCCACGCGGGTGATCGCGCCCGACGGCATCGGCCCGGATTTCATGCGCACGCTCGCCGAGGAACACGAACTGCTCTCGCAGAACGCCTCGCCGCTCGGCGACATCCTCACGCCGGTGTCGCTGTCGGACGACTGGTACATCGCGACGGACATTTCCGTCATGTTGCCGGGCGCCGTCGGCGATATCGAGGTGCTCGTGGCCGAGGACAACCAGATCAACCAGTTCGTCTTCTCGCAGATCCTCGAAGGCATGGGCATCTCGCACCGCATCGCCGAGAACGGCGAGGAGGCGGTGATGCTCTGGCGCAAGCACCAGCCGCGCCTCGTGCTGATGGACATTTCCATGCCCGTGATGAACGGCATCGACGCGGCGATGGAGATCCGCGAGGCGGAGAAGCTGACGGGCACCCACACGCCCATCGTCGCCGTCACCGCCCAGGCGCTCAATGTCGACATGCAGAACTGCATGGAGGCCGGCATGGACGATTACATCACCAAGCCGGTCAGCCCCGACATGATCGAAGCGATCTATCGCCGCTACGCCGCCAAGCAACCGGAGAAATCTGTCGCGTAAGTTGAACCGGACCGGTCAACTCCCCAGAATTGGGGAGGGCGGTGGGCAGGAGTGACGATCGTTTGCTATGTTTTTGTTAACGGTCATGCCTCATCGTGGAACCATCCTCGGAGGTCGCGTGCAAGTACGGGAAATCATTGATGAAGTCTGCTGAACCTGCAGCGCTGGATGTTTCCCAGACTGACCTCCATGCCATGGCCTATACGGACCCGCTCACCGGGCTCGGCAACCTCTACCGGCTGCGCGACAAGGTGCGCCAGATCGCCAAGGAGCGCGAGGAGGACCCGGCGCCCTTCGCTATCGGCATCGCCAATCTCGACGGCTTCAAGCCGATCAACGACCTTTTCGGCCCGCGCGCGGGCGACGAGATCCTCTGCCAGGTCGCCCATCGCCTGAAGGCCTGCGTTCCCGACGGCGCCACCGTCACCCGCCACGGCGGCGACGAGTTCGCCTTCGTGCTGCCGCTGGTCTTCGAGCGCAAGGGCGCGGAGAAGATCGGCCAGATGCTGCGCGAGGTCCTGTCCGCCCCCTTCGACCTGGGCGACCGCAACGTGCGCCTTTCGGCCTCCTTCGGCTTTGCCATCTTCCCCTTTGCCGGCGAGGACTTCACCGAGCTTCTGAAGAGCGCGGATACGGCCCTCTATCGCTCCAAGCGCCGCGGCCGCGGGCAGATCACCGTCTATTCCCAGGAAATCGCCCAGGAGATGAAGCGCGCCACGCAGCTCGAGCAGGCGCTGCGCAATGCCATCATCGCCAATGAGGTGGACGTGCATTTCCAGCCGATCGTCAGCCTGCGCGACGACACGGTCGTCGGCTTCGAGGCCCTGGCGCGCTGGTGCGATGCCGATCTCGGCTATGTCTCGCCCGCCACCTTCGTGCCGCTTGCCGAGGAGCGCGGCTTCATCGACGCGCTGTCCGACACGCTGCTGCGCAAGGCGGCCGAGACGGCGCTGTCCTGGCCGAAGGAACTCTTCCTCTCCTTCAACCTCTCCTCCGCCCAGCTTATGGACCCGAAGACCGCCTTCAACACGCTGGCTATCCTCAACCGCGTCGGGCTCGATCCGCGCCGGCTGGAGCTGGAGATCACCGAGACCGCGGTGATGACGGATGCCGACACGGCGCAGAAGATCGTCGGGGAACTGCGCGCGGCGGGCGTGCGCATCTCGCTCGACGATTTCGGCACCGGCCAGTCGAGCCTCGGGCGCCTGCGCGATTTCACCTTCGACAAGGTGAAGATCGACCGCGCCTTCGTCTCGCGCATTTCCAACGACAAGGCCTCCGAGCACATCATCAAGGCGATCGTCGCCATGTGCGAGGGCCTCGACCTTGCCGTCGTCGCCGAAGGCATCGAGGACTTCTCCGAGGCGCTGAAGCTGAAGGCGCTCGGCTGTGGCATGGGGCAGGGCTATTTCTACGGCAAGCCGCAGGATGCCGTCGCCACCATGCGCTACCTGTCCGATCGCTATGTCAGCGTCGAGGGCCGGGCCGTCGGCTGAAGCCCTGTCTCCCGATGGGCCACATCGTTAAAATTGCAGGCATCTGTTTAGCCGGATGGCAAACAACCTCCGGTATGGTCGGCTCCAGAGTGAATGTTCGTGAGGGGAGCCACGGATGACGACCATCAAGGAAATGCCCGTCAGGGCGAACAGCCGTTCCAGGGTGCGCATTTTCGCGACCGTGCGGGTGATGCACCAGTCGACGCGGGCGCGCGTCATCGACCTTTCCCCGACGGGCATGGCCTTCGATGTGGAAAAGCCCATCCAGGCCATGGCCGGCCAATTGGTGACGGTCGAGAGCGAGGAACTGGGCAGGCTCAGCGGCACGGTGCGCTGGTATTCCAACGGCCGCCTCGGCATCGAATACAAGCTGTCGACCAACGCGCTCGCGCAGATCACCTCCTATTTCCGCTTCTTCCACGAAGAGGTGCGGCCGGTCCTGCGCCGCTGAGGTTCAGGCCTCGCCGCTCCGGCCCAGCCGGCCTTCCTCCAGCAGCCAGTCCCGCACCCGCCGGGCCGGGCCGTTGAGCTCGCGCGAACGCGGCCAGACGACGTAGAAGGCGTCGTCCGTCTTCAGCACATGGCCGCCGACGGTGACGAGCGCGCCCGAGCGCACCTGCCCGTCGATGAGGTGCCGCCAGCCGAGCGCGACGCCTTCCCCCGCCAGCACCGCCTGGATCACCAGAACATAATCGTTGATGGCGAGCCGGCGCGCCTGCGCCGGATAGCGCACGCCGGCGCTGGCGAACCATTCCGGCCAGTCGCAGGCCGCCCGCACCGGCTCCTCCAGGTGGATGAGCGGCAGTTTCAAGAGTTCTTCCGGCGTTCCCGGATATCCGCGGCTTTCGACGAAGGCGGGGCTCGCCACAACCGTGATCACCTCCGGCGCCAGCAGCGCGGCATGGTAGCGCGGCCATTTCGCCGGATCGCCGCCGCGAATGCCGAGCGGGATCGGTTCCTCGTCGAGGTCGAGGTCGCGCACGCTGGTCTGGATGCGCAGGTCGATATCGGGAAGGTCGGCGCGCAGCTTGGCGAGCCGCGGCAGCATCCACATCGAGGCGAAGGCGGTGGAGGCGGCCAGCGTCACATTCGCCTCCCGCCCCTTGGCACGAATGTCCTCCGCCGATTTCTGGATGCGCGACAGGCCGAGCGTCACGTCGGCATGGAAGCGCTCGCCGGCATCGGTCAGCTCCACGGCGCGGTGGATGCGGTGGAAGAGCGCCACGCCGAGCTGTTCCTCAAGGTTGCGCACCGCGTAGGAGACGGCCGCCTGCGTCATGCCGAGCTCGGCGGCCGCGCGGGTAAAATTCTGGTGCCGCCCGGCGGCCTCGAAGATGATGAGGCTGGAGGCGGAGGGGAGCAGGCGGCGCAGGGTTTCCATAAATACAGCTTATAGTCTTCGTAAGTTTTTTCCAGCGTCACAAGGCGTGCAATCACGCTTAGCCTCGCTCAGGATTATGGAGGCGGCAATGGCAGACGCAGCGACGATCGAAGCACCGGCACGCAGGGGCAGGACGCGCCCGGCCCGGCGGGAGGGCGCCAAGGCGCTCGGCGTTCCCTATATCGTGCGGGGCATCCCGACCTATGACGTGCTGTCGGAGGAGAACCTTCAGAAGATCGAACGGGCGGCCGACCGCATCCTGGCCGAGGTCGGCATCGAGTTCCGCGACGATCCCGCCGCCATCGACCACTGGAAGCGCGCCGGAGCGAAGGTGGAGGGCCTGCTCGTGCGCTTCGAGCCCGGCATGCTGCGCGAAATCGTCTCCTCCGCGCCTGCCGAGTTCACCCAGCATGCCCGCAACCCCGCCAACAATGTCGAGATCGGCGGCAACAAGGTGGTCTTCTCGCCGGCCTATGGCTCGCCCTTCGTCATGGACCTCGACAAGGGCCGGCGCTACGGCACGCTGGAGGATTTCAAGAATTTCATCAAGCTCGCCCAGTCGAGCCCCTGGCTGCACCATTCCGGCGGCACGATCTGCGAACCGGTCGATATCCCCGTCAACAAACGCCATCTCGACATGGTCTACAGCCATATCAAATATTCCGACCGCGCCTTCATGGGCTCGATCACCGCGGAGGAGCGCGCGGAGGATTCCATCGACATGGCGCGCATCCTGTTCGGCGCCGATTTCGTCGACAAGAACTGCGTCATCCTCGGCAATGTCAACGTCAACTCGCCGCTCGTCTGGGACGGCACCATGACGAAGTCGCTGCGCGCCTATGCCCGCGCCAACCAGGCCGCCGTCATCGTGCCCTTCATTCTCGGCGGCGCCATGGGGCCGGTGACGAATGCCGGCGCCATCGCCCAGTCCTTTGCCGAAACGCTCGCCGGCTGCGCGCTGACCCAGCTTGAGAGGAAGGGCGCGCCGGTCATCTTCGGCAATTTCCTCTCCTCCATGTCGCTCCGGTCAGGCTCGCCCACCTTCGGCACGCCGGAGCCGGCCATCGGCTCCATGGTCGTCGGCCAGCTCGCCCGGCGCCTGAAGCTGCCGCTGCGCTGCGCCGGCAATTTCTCGAACTCCAAGCTGCCGGACGGCCAGGCCATGCAGGAAGGGCTGATGTCCATGCTGTCGGCGGTGCATTGCGGCGCCAACTTCATCCTGCATTCCGCCGGCTTCCTCGACGGCCTGCTCTCCATGTCCTACGAGAAGTTCGTGATGGATGCGGATCTGTGCGGCGCGCTGCATTCCTATCTCGCCGGCGTCACGGTCGACGACAACACGCTGGCCATGGACGCCTTCCTCCAGGTCGGCCCCGGCAGCCACTTCCTCGGCTGCGACCACACGATGCGCAACTACCAGACGGCCTTCTGGGATTCGATGCTGTCCGACAACGAGCCCTTCGAGAAGTGGAGCGAGGAGGGCGGCTCGACCGACATGGCGACCCGCGCCAACCGCCAGTGGAAGAAGACGCTCGCCGAATACGAGGCCCCACCGCTGGACGCCGCCATCGACGAGGCGCTGTGCGATTACATGGACCGCAAGAAGGCCGCCATGGCCGACGCCTGGTATTGACGCCTTTCAACGGCACGACGAAAAACCCGGTGGCGCAGGGATGTGCCACCGGGCTGGAGATCAGAGGGAACCTGCCGGATTATTCGACCGGCTGGGTGGCCGGAGCCGTGCCCGTATCGGTCGTCGACGAGGTCGTCGAGGTGTCGACCGGGGTATTGGCCTGGCGTTCGGCAACCTGCTGCGCCGTGGTCTTGAATTCCGGCGCGGCCTGCAGGCTTTCGGCGGTTTCGGTCGTCGTCAGCTTGACGTCGTCCGAGTCCGGAACCTGCGTGATCGAGATCTTCTCGAACGGAACGGCGACCCACTTCTCGCCGATGCCCAGGAAGCCACCGACACCGACAACGGCTGCGGTGATGCCGCCGTCCTTCTCCATGATCAGGTCGCTGATCTTGCCGATGCTTTCATCGGCGCTGTTGTAGACGGTCTGGCCGAGATAGGTGTTGGCGCTGATCTGTTCCGGCGACTGGGCCGTCAGATAGTCACCGCCGGCAGCCGGAGCCTGGGCCGTGTCCTCGGTCGGGGTCGTTGCCGGGGTCTGAGCCGTGTCTTCGGTGGCCGTGCCTGTTGCCGGCGTCTGGGCCGTATCCTCGGTTGCAGGCGTGCCCGGGTTTGCAGCGGTGTCGCCCGGCGTGGTGCCCGTTGCGTCATCGCCGGTCAGGCCCGGCTGCTGTTCCATCGTCTGGGTCTGGTCGCCGGCCGGCTGGTTGGTATCCTGTGCGTAAGCTGCCGGGGCAATTGCCGCGCCGAGGAAGAGTGCACCAGCGGCAACGGAAGTGAGAAACTTATTGGTCATTTTGAACCTGCCTTTCGTCTCGTTGGCATCAAGGCGCGGCAGACTTGAAAAGGGCTGTCCGCACCGGCTGATGGACAAGGAACGGCGACGTCCGGTTTTGGTTCCGATGAAAATTGCCTTCTTTTTGATTGCGGCCATGCATTTTTAGCGCAGAAGCGGACGCAAGATCGCGGCCCGCTCCTGGCTGAATGCGTCGTCAGAGTGCGAAGTTCGGCTCGAAACGTCCCTTTACCGGAACGCCAAGCTCGAAGGTCTGGCCGGCATGCGGATCGGCAAGGTGCCCGGCCGCGTCCATGCCCTGCCAGGCGGACGTCACCAGGAGCCGGTCGGCCTTCTCGCCGATGAAGGCCGGGCAGCTCGCCTGCGCGGCGGGCACCAGATGACGGGCGATCTTCGTGCCGTCGGGCCTGTAGACATCGACGGCATTGGCGCCCCAGCGTGCATTCCAGATCAGGCCGTCCGCATCGCAGACCGCGCCGTCCACGCCGCCGGGCGTGCCGGTCTCGTCGCTGAGCATTTCGGGCGTGCCGATGGGCAGCCCGGTTTTCGGGTCGAGCGCGACGCGCATCAGGTGATTGACATCCGTGTCGGTGAAATAGCCGATGCTGCCGTCCGGCGAGAAGCAGATGCCGTTCGGGATGGTGATGTCGGAGAAGAGCTTCGTCACCGTCCCGCCGGCAATATGATAGATCGCGCCGGCGTGCTTTTCCGCCTTGCGGCCCATCGTGCTCGCCCACAGCGCGCCGGACGGGTGCACGCGCCCGTCATTGGAGCGGTTCTGCGGCTTGTCCTCCAGCGTGGCGAAGGGGCTGAGCGTTCCATCGGCGACCCTGCGCAGGAAAAGCCCCTGGTCGGAAACGATGAGCTGGCGCTCGGGATCGACGACGGCGAGCACGCTGCCGAGGAAGGGCAGGGCATGCGTCGCCTTGGTCATGGTCGCAAGGTGCAGTTCATGCAGCGTGCGGCCCGTGATGTCGAACCAGAAAGCCTTGTCCGTCGCCGGATCGTAGGTCGGGCCTTCGCCGAGTTCGCAGGCCGTCCCGCACAGGATGCGGCCGGTGAAGGAATGGGTCTCGCTCATTTCCCGCCTCCATAGACCGCGTCATAGGCTTCGATCGTCGCGCGGGCGCGGCTACGCACCTCGTCGGCGCCCATGCCCACCTTGTAGAGGCTGGAGCCGAGGCCGAAGCTGCGGATGCCGATCGCGGCATAATCGGCGAAATTCTTCTCCGAGACGCCGCCGACGGCCGCGATCTCCAGGTCGGCCGGCAGCACGGCGCGGATCGCCTGGATGCCGGCGGGGCCGAGCACGCTGGCGGGGAAGAACTTGAGCCCCGTCGCCCCGGCGCGCGCGGCGGCGAGCGCTTCGGTCGGCGTGAAGACGCCCGGCATCGTCACCATGCCCTTGGCGGCGGCGGCGGAGATGACGTCGGGCTCGACATTCGGGCTCACCATCAGCCGTCCGCCGACATCGGCGAGCCGGTTGACATCCGCGACGGTCAGCACGGTGCCGGCGCCGATCAGGCAGTCCTGCGGCGCCATCTTCACGGCGGTCTCGATCGAGGTGAACGGATCGGGCGAGTTCAGCGGGATCTCGATCGCGGTGAAGCCCGTCTCGATCAGCGCGCCGACGACGGCCTCGGTCTCGCCCGGCTTCAGGCCGCGCAGGATGGCGATCAGCGGGTATTTTATCGGGGGAAAGGATATGCGGTTCATCGGTTCAGCTTTCTCGGGAGCACGTCCGGGTGCGTGGATTTGCATTGCAGTGCATGTTCAGAGGGACCAGAGGGCTCTTGCGCCCGCGGCAAGGCCGTTGCGCACGGCGGCGTCGGCATCGATGACGGCGGGGGAGATGCCGGCGGCGGCAAGGGCGTCCTTGTAGAGCGTGCCGAGCCCGCCGGACACGACGAGCGCGACGGGCGTGCCCTCGGCGACGAGCGAGAGGGCGCCGGCGATCTCCAGGCCGATCAGCGTGCCGGAAAGGCGCGCCTTGGCATCGACAGGCGAAAGCCCCGCGATCAGCGAGCCGGCGCGCACGGAGAAGAGCTGGCTCGTGGCAAGCGCCGGATTGGCCACCATGCGCGTGACGGCGGTGCGGAAGGCGGCGTTGTCGCCGGAAATCGGCCCCGCCTCGGCGATGGCGTGGCTGAGGATCGTGTTCCTGGCGATTGCCTCGAACAGCTCGCCGGTCATGAAGGTGGAGAACCCCGCGACCTTTCCGCCGGAAAGGCGCACCCACTTGCTGTGCGTGCCGGGCATGCAGACGAGGTGGTCGCCCTCGCCGAGCTGGGCGGCGGCGCCAAGAAGCTGGGTCTCCTCGCCGCGCATGACATCGGGCGCGGCCGCATCGCGCTGGGCAAGGCCGGGCAGGATGCGGATGTCGGCGGCGGCGCCGGGAATGCGTACGGCAGCGGCGGGAATGTCGGCAAGCGCGGCGGGCGTGTCGAGATAGCCGGCCTCGACCCAGCCCTGCTTCGCCCCGGCCATGCCGCAGATCAGCACCGGCAGGCCGGCGGGCGCCGACACGGCGGCAAGGTGGCTTTCCAGCACCTCGGCAAAGCCGGTGCGGGCGGCGGTCGTCATGCCTTCGCCGCTGCGGCGCTCGGCGAGCACGTCGCCGTCCCTGCCGATGAGCCAGAGGCGGAAGCTGGAGGTTCCCCAGTCGACCGCGACATAAGCGGGTTCGGGTGCGGTCATCAGAGCATGCCTCCATCGACGATGAGCGTTTGTGCGGTTATGGCGGCGGAGGCATCCGACGCCAGGAAAAGGCAGGGGCCGACCATGTCGTCGGCGATGAGCGAGCGTTTCAGGCACTGGCGGGCGATGCCGCCGGCCACCGCCGCCTCATCGATCCAAAGGCGCTTCTGCCGCTCGGTCAGCACCATGCCGGGCAGGATGGCGTTGACGCGGATATTGTCCGGCCCGAGCCGGCCGGCGAGCGACTTGGTAAGGCCGATGATGCCGGCCTTGGCGGTGGCATAGCCGGGAAACTCGCCCATGTTGAGCAGGAAGGCGATGGAGGAGAAATTGACGATCGCCCCGCCGCCGGCCGCCCGCATATACGGTGCCACGGCTTGGGCGGCGAAGAAATGGTGGCGGAGATTCACCGCCTGGTTCTCGTCCCAATAGTCGGGCTCGACGGTTTCCAGATCGTGCCGGTCGTCGCGCGCCGCATTGTTGACGAGCACGCTGAGGCCGCCGAGCGCGCTGGCGGCCTGTTCGACCGCCCGGCGCAGCGCGTCGATGTCGCGAAGGTCCGTCCTTATATAAAGCGGCAGGTGCTCGACCGCGCCTTCGAGTTCCGAGACCAGGGTGCGGCTCTCCGCCTCGGCAATGTCGAGGAAGGCGACACGGGCGCCCGCAGCGGCAAAGCCTTTCACCAGCGCCGCGCCGATGCCCGAGCCGCCGCCGGTGACGAGAACGCCCTGTCCTGCGAGGTCCGGATAGCGGCCCGCCATCGTCATTCTCCCATTAATTCCATTATTTGGAACTGAGTTTGATTATTCGGAATTATTCCGCTACCATGGCGGCCTGTCAAGGGATGGGCCGGGGTTGCGATGATGGCAAACGAACGGGACGAGGAGGCGGGCACCGGCACGCTCGGCAAGGCGATGGCGGTGCTGGAGACCGTGGCGCTCGCCGAGCGCCCCATGCGCTTCACCGACGTGCTCGCCGTCAGCGGCCAGCCGCGCGGCACGCTGCACCGCCAGCTCTCCCATCTGGTGCAGGAAGGGTTGCTGGAGCTGCGCCCCGACCATGCCTATGTGCCGGGCCTGCGCCTTCTGAAGCTTGCCTCGGCAAGCTGGGCGCGCAACGAATTCCGCGCCGTCGCCGCGCCTTTTCTCGAAGCGCTGCACCGGCAGACCGGCGAGACCGTGCATCTCGGCGTGCTGCGCGGGCGGGAGATCATCTATCTCGACAAGGTGGAGAGCCGGCAGGCCGTGCGCATGAATTCGCAGATCGGCAATGCCTCGCCGGTCTATTGCACCGGTGTCGGCAAGGCGGCGCTCGCCGCGCTCGATGCCGAGGCGCTCGACGCCATCCTGTCGGGGCTGGAGCTGCGCCGCTTCACGCCGCAGACGATCACCAGCCGGGCGGCGCTGCTCGACGAGCTGGCGCAGATCCGCGCAAGCGGCATTGCCTTCGACCGGGAGGAGCACGAGCCGGGCATCCGCTGCGTCGCTGCGCCGGTCTTCGACGCCGGCCGCGCGCTCGTCGCCGGCGTTTCGGTGACGGGGCCGGCCTACCGTGTCGGTGAGGTGCAGCTTGATGATTGGGCGCCGCGTGTGCGTCATGCGGCCGGCGGCATCATGGCGGAGTTGTCCGCCCGTCTCGGTCCGCAACGGTAAGTCGAGGGAGGAGGTCGGCAAATGGTGGCATGGTTGTCTTCTGACGCCATTTTACGGTAAATTAGAAAATCGCGCTGGACGCGGAGTAGGGGCATCATTAGCTTCCCTCACGACCAGCTCACGAGTTGCGTCGCTCACCGCGAACTTGAGGCGCGGTTCATCGAACATACTTGCATTGGGATACGGGGGTTCCTGAGGCAAGCAGTGCATTGTGACGGCAGTTCTTGCCGTACGGGCGCGTGCGTGCTGAAGGAAGATGGATATGGCCGATCGATTTCATACGGCATCTGCACAGTTCCGGCACCGGTGGGATCCGGGTCCCGCCGCGCTTGGTTCGCAGGAGGATGTTGCCGAAACGCTGGACGGCCTTGCCAAGCATTACGGCCTTCGCGGTTATCTCCTGATCAACGTACCCTCGGAAACCTCGACCGACTTCTCCTCCAATGTTCTGCTGACGTCCTGGCCGGACGAGATGCTCAAGACCTACGACCATGCCGGCCTGATCTTCGGCAGCCCCGTCGTCGAGCGCCTGCGCCAGAGCACCAATCCCTTCACCTATGATGCGGAGCGTACGAACCGCCGCAGGGCCGACGGCAAGGCGACGATCGCGGCAAACCTCTTCGAGCGGCACGGCCTGTCGCGCGGGGCCTATTTTCCGGCCCACAATTCGGCCGGCCTGCGCGGTGCGCTCGCCTTCGGCGGCACGCGCGAGGCGCTCAATCCGCGCGAGATGGCCGAGCTCAACGCGGTGGCGAACCTCATCTTCACCGAGGTGATCGAGCTGCGTGCCGGCCGCCGGCAGAACGTCTCGCTCTCGCGCCGCGAGATCGAGTGCCTGTCCTGGGCCTCCGCCGGCAAGACGAGCGTGGAAATGTCTGAAATCCTGGGCCTTTCGGAATATACGGTCAATCATTATCTCAACCGGGCGACGCGCAAGCTTGATGCCGTCAACCGGGTCCAGGCGGTCGCCAAGGCGATTCGCGCTGGGCTTTTGAACTGATGCATAAAAAAACCTTGCGACTTTCTGGAATGCGTGCGGTTCCGCTCCAATTGCTCAAGGCCAAGAACAAAATTGCGGGGAACCATGACGGCTGACGAAACGAGCAGCACCGATAACCAGCTACGGGACGAAGGCAGCGAGATCGCCGCTCTCGAAACGCAGTTCGACATCGTGCGCTATATGCGGCGCAAGTGCGAGGAATACGGGCTCAAGTTCTTCATTGTCTTCAACCTGCCGGGTTTCGAGGCGGAAAAGCTGTCGGCCTATTCCATCGTCAGCAACTGGCCGCAGGAGATCCTGGCGAAATACGATGCCCTGCGCATGGTTCGCCACAGCGCCGGCATCCGCAAGCTGCGGCTTACCACCGTGCCGTTTTCCTATGACATGCGGGAATGGATCGGCGAATCCTCTGAGCAGACGGATTTCAGCGAGCTGCTCGACGTCATGACCGGCCACGGCATGCTGACCGGCCATTTTTTCCCCGTGCACGACGCGCTCGGCAATCGCGGCGCCATCGTCTGGGGCGGCGAGAGCCCGACGCTCGGCCGTGACGAGCGGCTGATGCTGCAGATGATCTCCGTCCACCTCTTCAACCGGCTTGCCGAGATCGGCGCCGCCTGGAAATCCGGCCAGGTCGTGCTCACCGAACGCGAGATCCAGTGCCTGAGCTGGACGGCGGCGGGCAAGACCAGCCTGGAGATCGCCGAGATCCTCGGCCTGTCCGAGCATACGGTGAACCACTACCTCAACCAGGTCACGCGCAAGCTGGAAGCGGTCAACCGCACCCAGGCCGTGGTCAAGGCCATCCGCCGCGGGCTGATCGCCTGAGCGGGCGCCGAGGCTTTCCGTCGCGGGCGAAAACGTTTGGCGCGCGCCCTTCCGTGCACTATCTACGCAAAACAGGGCCGCGGCCCGACGCCGCGACGGGTCTATCGAGGGTTTCATGACTGACGTAAGCAAGGAACAGGTGCTGGAACGGCTGCGCACGGTGCGCGGCCCCGACATGGACGGCAACATCGTCGACCTCGGCCTCGTCTCTGATGTCTTCATCTCCGACGGCAAGGCCTATTTCTCCATCACCGTGCCGGCCGAGCGGGCCCGCGAGCTGGACCCGATGCGCGCCGCCGCCGAGCGTGTCGTCAAGGAAATCCCCGGCATCAAGGCCGCCATGGTGGCGCTGACGGCGGACAAGCGCGCCGCAACCGGCCCGGCCGCCGCGCGCGCCCCCACCCCGCCGCCGCCCGGCCGCGGCGATGCGCACAGCCATGCCGGCCACGCCCATGCCGCACCCGGCCAGCCGCCGCAGCGCACGAAATCGGGCATTCCCGGCGTCGGCGCCATCATCGCCGTCGCGTCGGGCAAGGGGGGCGTCGGAAAATCCACCACCTCCGTCAACCTCGCCCTGGCGCTGAAGGCGAACGGCCTTCGCGTCGGCATCCTCGACGCCGATATCTACGGCCCCTCCATGCCGCGGCTCCTGAAGATCTCCGGCCGCCCGCAGCAGCTTGAGGGCCGCACGATCAAGCCGATGGAGAACTACGGCATCAAGGTCATGTCCATGGGCTTCCTCGTCGACGAGGAGGTAGCGATGATCTGGCGCGGGCCGATGATCCAGTCGGCGCTGATGCAGATGCTGCGCGAGGTCGCCTGGGGCGAGCTCGACGTGCTCGTCGTCGACATGCCGCCCGGCACGGGCGACGCCCAGCTCACCATGGCCCAGCAGGTGCCGCTCGCCGGCGCCGTCATCGTCTCGACGCCGCAGGACCTCGCGCTCATTGATGCGCGCAAGGGCCTCAACATGTTCTCGAAGGTCGAGGTGCCGGTGCTCGGCATCGTCGAGAACATGAGCTATTTCATCGCGCCCGACACCGGCAACCGCTACGACATCTTCGGCCATGGCGGTGCGCGCAAGGAGGCCGAGCGCATCGGCGTGCCCTTCCTCGGCGAGGTGCCGCTGACCATGGATATCCGCGAGACCTCCGATGCCGGCACACCCGTCGTCGTCTCCAATCCGGAGGGCGCGGCGGCAAAGACCTATCGCGCGATCGCCACGCGGGTCTGGCAGGAACTCCAGGCGATCGAGGGCAAGGGCGGGCGCGGCGCGCCGGCCATCGTCTTCGAATAGCCGGCTCTTTGCGTCTCGGGGTGTTGCCCGCCATGGCCTTGCTTTTTATGTTGCGCCGCGCAATATGCGCGGCCGACCGCTGAAGCGTGGCGTCCAGTCAGGAGTGTGAGCGATGGTCCTTTTCGGAGCCATTCGCCGGTGATCACGGTTTTCCGCCCCAACGGCGAGGCGCGCGCCCTGCCGGCAGAAACCGATTCCGCGGCCGCCGAGGCTCTTGCCGGCACCGTCTGGGTCGACATGCTCGAACCCACCCGCGGCGACGAGGCGCTGATCGAGCGCATCCTGCCGATCGACGTGCCGACCCGCGACGAGCTGAAGGACATCGAGCCGTCGAGCCGGCTCTACACGGACGGTACCGCGGCCTACATGACCGCCTCGCTGATGGTGAAGGCGGAAAGCGACCTGCCGCACCTGACCGACGTCGCCTTCATCCTCACGCCGGACCGGCTGCTGACGGTGCGCTATGCCGAGCCGCGCTCGTTCTCCCTTTTCCGGAGCGCGATGCACCGCATTCCCGGCGGCTGTACCTCGCCCACGGTGATGATCACCCGGCTCCTGGAAACCATCGCCGACCGCACGGCCGAAATCCTCGAAATCGCCGTTTCGCGCGCCGACACGCTCTCGCTCGAAGTGTTCGGCGACAAGCGCCATCTCAGCCGCCGCCCGCCGCGCTATCTGGAAGACCGCGTCGTGCAGGTCTCCGCGCTCCACCGTCTCGTCGCCAAGACGCGCGACAGCCTGATGTCGCTCTCGCGCGTCCTGACCTTCCTGCATGGCCTGCCGGCGCTGCAATCCGATCGCGAGAGCCTGGAACTCTGCCGCACCGTGACGCGCGACGTGCAGTCGCTTTCCGAACACGCCAACTTCGTCGCCGGCAACATCACCTTCCTGCTCGATGCCTCCCTCGGCCTCATCAATCTTGAGCAGAATGCCATCATCAAGATCTTCTCGATCGCCTCCGTCGTGCTGCTGCCGCCGACGCTGATCGCATCGACCTACGGCATGAACTTCGAATTCATGCCGGAACTGCACATGGCCTATGCCTATCCGCTGACGCTGGCGGCCATGGTGCTGTCGGCGATCCTTCCCTTTTTCTTCTTCCGCTGGAAAGGCTGGCTCTAGCAGGGGAGCCGTCCTGCCCGCGCGATGGGAGGCCGCGACCTTCCCTCGAAGCCGGCTATAAGCGTGGCCATGCCGCAGCGTCCGGCAGGCAACCTGCGACAGCCTGGCGTAAGCCGCCTGTGCAAACACTGGCCTTTCTTCCAACACTTCGCGGGCTTCTCAGGACATGGCGCTAAAAAGTATATACAACATGCTTTCACCGACAATGCGTGAAAGGACGCCTTGGCAGAGCAAGAAGACCCCGCCGTTTGCCGCGATCGACCAGACCCTTTCCGGGCAGATCTGGGTCCAGATACCGGGAGGGCACAAATGGCTCGGATATTTTCCGATATACGACCGCGAATTCATGCGCTTCAGGAACAAGCAGCCCCGCGTGCTCGAAATCGGTGTCTATCGCGGCGCATCCCTCATGCTGTGGAGTCACTTCTTCGGCGAGGGAGCGTATGTCGTCGGGATCGACATCAACCCGGCATGCGCCGCCTTTGATCAGCTGGTGCCCAACACCTTCGTGGAGATCGGCGACCAAAGCGATCCGGCATTCCTTCAATCGGTCATCGACAAGCACGGTCCGTTCGACCTGATCATAGACGACGGCAGCCATGTGGCGTCCCACCAGATCGCCTCCTTCAACGGGCTGTTCGAAAAGGGCCTGAAGGATGACGGGATTTACTTCGTCGAGGACCTGGAATGCATGTATTGGGGGCATACGGACGAATTCCGCGATGCGCCGATCACCTCGACAGACTTCTTCAAGATGCTGGTGGATGTTCAAAACAGCATCTATGAGGACTACACCTATCATGATTTCGCCGTCCATATTCCCGGAACCCGCAGCGACTACACGGCGATCGACATCGCCAAGTCGATCGCGGGCATACGATTCTACCGGGGGGTGGCTCTCGTCGAAAAGTCGCCTCAGGTGCCGCCGCTCACGCTCCATATCTGAGATTTCTGACGTGTTCCCGGCCGAAGCGGCATCGCTTCGGCATCGGATCACGCGGAAAAGCGGAGCAATTGCAAAAGGCCCGTCCACGCGGGCCTTTTGTCGTTTCACGCTGCGGGGCGGACAGGGCTACCGGCGTGCGAACAGGAACGGGCCGACCTTCCCCGCGCTGAAGAGAAGTTCCGCCGGGCCCGAATTTCCTTCGCCCGCCTTGCATTTCCAGGCCGCGGCTCCGGCATGGCTGAGGGAGAGGATTTTCGCGACTTCCACGGCAGCGTTCGCCGTGGAGAACTGTTTGGGCACGCTCGTCCGCGTGACGCAATCATTCTCTTTTTCGTGAAATCCGACAGCGAAAAAATAGTACATGGAAGTCTTCAGCTTCATTCGGGAGCAGGAGCGGATCTCGACGACGCGTCCTGCCCGGCGGATTCCGGGTTGCGCCATGCCGATCGCGCTATCGGCTTTCATGCATTCGCAATTCTGGCCATGTTTGCAGGCGCGAGGTTTGCTCCCTGTTCGAACAGCAGGGTTTCCAGTTTCAAGGCCTGTTCGGGAAGCTGTTCGACGATGCCCTCCGCGGCGGCACGCAAGGCGGCCGGATGGGGAAATTCGCCCGGTGGCTGGAAGGTGTTGAGCTCCCCGAGAAAATCTCGGAAAAGGGCTCGGGAGACCGTGATGATCTCGCGCATCGCGTCGCCGAACTCGTTGGGTTGCGTCAGTATCCTGATCATGTGCTGATCCGACGCCGCGGTCACGGCCGATCCGTCCAGCGATGCATTCAGTCCTTCGATGAAAATCCTGCACTGGAAAAAGTCCTTCAGGATGAAGGCGTCCAGCGCCGGAGCATGGGCGGCCGCGACGGGGTCTGCGACGAGGATGCAGGGCCGCAGCCGGTCCCCAAGGCCGAGGCGCTCGACGAGGGCAAGCAGCGATTTCCCGGTGCCAACCATATCCACCAGCAGGCTGCGCGTGCCCAGATTGGACTGCAGATAGGCCTCATAGGCGTCCGAGCTCTCATGGCAGAGGGTTCGGGAAATCTTGATATAGGTGGAGAGCGGCATGCCGCATCGCGCGAAATGCGCGGATGCCAGCATTTCTTGCCAGAGATTGCAGTCTCTCGCTGCGGTCAGGATCCTGTCCGCGCGAAAACTGGCGGCGCAGTAGCGGATCCAGAACGAGCCGAGCAGCATGAGGGGAATGTTCACGGCCAACTGCGCATTCAGGGCATTGGCGATGGCCGGCGTGCGATGGAATGTCTGCAACCGCACCTGCCGGAGGGCATGTGCGTATTTTGGCAGCCCGACGCCATGGAGGATTTCCTCGGTTTTGCTCCATTTGGAGATCGTCACCAGTATCGGCTGGATGCCGAATTCGGACGGGCCGACGATATCGGCATGCACATTGTCGCCGAAGTGGCTGCGCAGCGCGTAGCGCTCGGTTATGGCGGGCCATATCTGCCGGTGATGCTTGCCGTAGTTGCTCAAATAGAGCTCGTTGTCGAGCCCGCACTTCTCCTTCAGCACCCGCTGGATGAAGGAGCGCGGCAGGTACATGTCCGAAATGATGATGTCGCCGGGATTGACATGGGCAATGACCTCCCGGATCGGGAACAGGGTGTCCCACTCCTCCTCCAGCTCCATCAGCATGAGGACCCGTGACTGCTTGGCTGTAAGGAATCCCTCCGCGACGAGCAGTTCGTAGATATCCTCCAGCCCGTAGGTCCGGCGGCCGAACATGGCCATCTCGACCGTATGCCGCCGGGCGGCGAAGTTCGCGATGTTGGATTTCGCCTCGACATTGCGGAAGACCGCCAGGGGATCGTAACAGCGCCGTGCGACCAGCGTGTCGAAGAGATCGAAGCTCTGGATGCGTGCGTGATAGTCCGAGCCGTTCTCTTCCAGGACGTGCACGACATCGGTCGCGGCATAATCCGCCGTCGGATTGTGGAAGAAGCCGGACAGCTCCGCCTTTCCGTCTTCGCAGGACCGCACCTTCAGGATGCAGGTCGCCTTGCCGTTGCCGTCGAGAATCCTGACGGTGCCTGCTTCCAGTTCCCAGGATTTCTCGTTGCCGTGCGAATAGCCGACGATGAACCCGTTCCGGTGGAAGACAAAGGATTCGCTGATCGTCGGGCCGGCCGGCTCGACCCGGAAGGTGAAGGTTCTGGACGTGAGCCATTCCGGAGTAACGTCGAAAGCATGCAGGGCTGGCGTGGAGAGCATAAGAAAATTCCCGTGATGGCCTTGCAAGAGACTACGGCGGAAAACTTGCGTCAGGCTGCCTGCTTCCCGGAAGGATTGCCTTCCATGCGCGGCTCGGGAATGCCGGTTTCAGCCGTCCCGGATGGATGCGGACAGGACTGCGGGGGGACCCGTGCCGCAGGGAACCGTTATTTCATGCTCCTCCATTAAGTCACCATTAACCACGACGCGTCTATGGTTAACGGAAACAGGGGTAGCGGTGAGGATTAAGCCTGCGCCAGGGCGTGCAACGCACGGGCAGCACGGTGGATGCTTCATTTTGCCCCGCAACGAGCCGCTTCGGGCCCGTGCTTCGGCGCGGCGGGGCTCCCATACAGTCAGTTTCGGGCAGGAGACACGCCATCGACAATGGCGGCGCGCCTGCGCATGCGTGCGGAGTAAAAAGTTGCGTAAGCGTAGCATTCGTCATGCCGGGGCCGGCCGCTTCCTCGCCTATCTGAAGCGGGAGTGGAAAATCCCCCTGGTCGTCGGCCTCGGCCTCGTCGCCACCTTTCCGACGCCCGCCGCCCATACGGACCTTGCCACCTATCTCGCCGGCCTCAACCGCAAGGGCGGCAACCAGACCATGGTGCTGACCCGCTCGCCCGCCGGTTCCATCCACGAGGTCGAGATCGCCTTCGCCGACGCCATGACGACCGGGGGCGTGGAAAGCGGCGCGGGCGTGGAGCTTCCGGGCGGCGTCACGGCGGCGCTGCGCAGCGAGCACAAGGGGAAGGGCGGTATCCCCGACGAGGACCGCGTCAACCGGCGCGACAAGAAGGGCCGCATCATCGCCGTCCTGCCGGTGACGCCGCCGAAGGGCTTTGCCGCCGGCTCGATCCTCGAGCGCACCAGTTTCCTGCTCTCGCCGGCCTTCGACACCGGCCAGCGCATGGCCTTTTCCAAGCCCGACATCAAGGGCAAGGAAATCGAGATCGCCACCGCCTTCTACAAGAAGAGGCCGGTGCACAAGGATCCCGGCGTCTCGCCGATGATCGCAAGCCTGGTCACCAACGACAATGCCGACGTGCTGGCGACCGCCTATGCCCGCGTCGAGCCGGATTATGCCCGGGAATCGCCTTTCGATTCGATCCTCAAGCCGAAGAAGGAACTCGGCCGCTTCGTGCCCGATATCTCGCCGGACGATCACGCCTGGGCGGCCACGCCGCTGCCGGCGGAGGTCTTCACCGCCAAGGAGCAGAAGTGCCTGGCCGAAGGCATCTATTTCGAGGCGCGCGGCGAGGAGCTGAAGGGCCAGGCCGCCGTCGCGCAGGTCATCCTCAACCGCGTGCGCAACCCCGCCTATCCGAAGACCATCTGCGGCGTCGTCTACCAGAACGAAAACTGGCGCAACCGCTGCCAGTTCTCCTTCGCCTGTGACCGCATCCCCGACCTGATCCTCTCGCCCTGGCACTGGAAGGCCGCCAAGGAGATCGCCATGGCGGTCACCGCCGGAAAGATCTGGTTCGACGACGTCGGCTCGTCCACGCACTACCACGCGACCTATGTGAACCCGCCCTGGGGCCGCACCATGAAGCGGGTGGCCAAGATCGGCAAGCACATCTTCTACCGTACCTATGGCGGCGGCTGGAGCTGACGGGCGGCGTGTGGTGAGTCCGCGCCACAGCCTTCGCGATTCCCGGGACGATCGGTCGCGCCCGATGCGCGATTCCGGCTAATTCATTGATTTTTCACAAAATATTTGGTGTTGCGCAAAGCTTCGCCATGCCTTGACTATGCTGGCACCTAAAACTATGTTGCGGCCGACTTCGAAAGGGGTCGGATATGGCTTGAATCCTAGCCTGCAATATGTCCGCAATGGGGCGAAAGCGCCGCGGAAGGGTATGAGGAGCACGCCATGGCCGACGATCAAAAGGAAAGTCTGGAAGACCGGCTGAAGCGCCTGGACGCGGAACTCGCGGAACGGCGCAAGGACGACGGGGCGGATAGGGCCGCAGAGGCACGGGCATCGGAGAGCCGCAAGGGCTACGCGGTGGCCATGAAGCTCTCGAGCGAGTTCGTCGCTGCCGTCATCGTCGGGGCGCTTCTGGGCTATCTTTTGGACCATTTTGCGGGTACAGGGCCGTGGGGGATGATCGTTCTCCTGCTCCTCGGCTTCTGCGCCGGCGTTCTGAACGTCATGCGCGCGGCCGGCATGGTGGCATCGCCCCATCCGGTCGACAGGCTGGCGGGGCGGGAGCCCGGCAAGGCCGGCAGCGGGCGGGACGAGACCAAACCGAAGGACGGCGCCTGACGGCGCGGTCCCATTCATGGGTGACTTCCGCCGCAAGGCGGGCAAGCGAGAGAGATAGACGGTGGCAAACGATCCGACCCATCAGTTCCTGGTCAACAAGATTGTTCCGATCGAAATCGGCGGCATCGATTTCTCGTTCACCAATGCCTCGCTCTTCATGGTCGCCACCGTCGCGGCCGCCGCGGGCTTTCTCTACTTCACGACCGGCCAGCGCGGCCTCGTTCCGAGCCGCATGCAGTCGGTCTCGGAAATGTCCTACGAGTTCATCGCCTCGATGCTCCGGGAAGGGGCGGGCAGCCATGGGATGAAGTTCTTCCCGCTGGTCTTCTCGCTCTTCATGTTCGTGCTGACGGCGAACCTGCTCGGCATGGTGCCCTATTTCTTCACGGTCACCAGCCAGATCATCGTCACCTTCGCTCTGGCCATCCTCGTCATCGGCACCGTGATCGTCTACGGTTTCTACAAGCACGGCTTCGGCTTCCTCAAGCTCTTCGTGCCGTCCGGCGTTCCCGGCGCGCTTCTGCCGCTGGTCGTCTCGATCGAGGTCATCTCGTTCCTCTCGCGTCCGATCAGCCTCTCGATCCGTCTTTTCGCCAACATGCTGGCGGGTCACATCACGCTGAAGGTCTTCGCCGGCTTCGTCACCTCGCTGAGCGCCCTCGGCGCTCTCGGTGTCGCCGGTGCGATCCTGCCCCTTCTCATGACCGTCGCCCTGACCGGTCTCGAATTCCTCGTGTCGTTCCTGCAGGCCTACGTCTTCGCAGTTCTGACATGCATGTACCTCAACGATGCCGTGCATCCGGGTGGTCACTAAGGAAACAGTCGTCGGCGCCCTCGGGCGTCGCTCATAAGCCGCAACAACCCATTCAAGGAGTTCAACATGGAAGCGGAAGCAGCAAAGTTCATCGGCGCAGGTCTTGCCACGTTCGGTCTCGCCGGCACGGCTCTCGGCCTCGGCAACATCTTCGGCAACTACCTGGCCGGCGCTCTGCGCAATCCGTCTGCTGCTGACAGCCAGTTCGGCCGTCTCGTATTCGGCTTCGCCGTTACGGAAGCTCTGGGCATCTTCTCGCTGCTCATCGCTCTCCTCCTCCTCTTCGCCGTCTGATATCGGCCGAGGACTGGACCATGGCCTCCGGGCCGTGGTCCATCGTACGTTCCGTACAAGATCTGAGAGTGCCCCCTGGAGGTGAGCATGTCCGTGACCCCGGCATCGGCCGAGTCCACCCCTTTCGAAATCGCCCAGGCGGAAACTCCTGCGACGTCGCATGAGACCCCTGCGGATACGCATGCGGCCCAGCCGGCAGGCGAAGTGCACACCGAAACGGGTGTTGCCCATGGCGACGAGCACGCCACCGGCGTTTTCCCGCCCTTCGATCAGACCACGTTCGCATCGCAGCTCCTGTGGCTGGCGATCACCTTCGGTCTGTTCTACCTTCTCATGTCGAAGGTCGTCATTCCGCGCATCGGCGGCATCCTCGAGACGCGCCATGACCGCATCGCACAGGACCTCGACGAGGCCTCCCGCCTGAAGGCGGAAGCCGACGCCGCGATTGCGTCCTACGAGCAGGACCTTGCCAGCGCCCGCGCCAAGGGCAATGCCATCGCCTCGACCGCCCGCGACGAAGCCAAGGCCAAGGCCGACGCCGAGCGCGCCAAGATCGAAGCCTCGCTGCAGGACAAGATCGCCGGTGCCGAGGCCCGCATCGCCGAGATCAAGGCCAAGGCCCTTGCCGATGTCGGCGCGATCGCCGAGGAAACCACGGCAGCCCTCGTCGAGCAGCTCATCGGCGCCAAGGCTACCAAGGCCGAGATCGCTTCCGCCGTGAAGACGGCCGCAGGCGAATAAGGAGGACACCATGGCATTCGACGCAACTTTCTATGCCTTTGTCGGCCTTCTCCTGTTCCTTGCCCTCATCGCCTACCTCAAGGTTCCCGGCATGATGGCAAAGGGTCTCGACGCCCGCGCGGAGAAGATCCAGAACGAGCTGGCGGAAGCCAAGCGCCTTCGCGAGGAGGCCCAGCACCTGCTCGCCGAATACCAGCGCAAGCGCAAGGATGCCGAGGCGGAAGCCGCCAGCATCGTCGCCGCCGCTGAACGCGAGGCGAGCGCCCTGACGGCCGAAGCCAAGCAGAAGACCGAGGAATACGTCACCCGCCGCACGGCGCTCTCCGAGCAGAAGATCCGCCAGGCCGAGGCCGACGCGATCAACGCCGTGCGCGCCGCCGCCGTCGACCTCGCCGTCGCCGCCGCCGAGAAGGTCATCGCCGCCAAGGCCGATGCCGCCACCGGCAAGGCACTGTTCGACAACGCCATCAGCGAAGTGAAGGCCCGCCTCAACTGAGGCTGCCCGCACGATCATCTGAAAAAGGCCGGAGCGATCCGGCCTTTTTTCGTTGTGTCCATGCCGTGACGACGTGTGTCATGTGCCGGCCCGATGCGCCTCGCCGATCTCGCGCTCGGTGAGAATGCGGTCGATCAGGCCCCATTCCAGCGCTTCCTCGGCCGTCATGAAGCGGTCACGATCCATGGCCTGCTCGAACTCCTCGTAGCTGCGCCCGCAATGGCGGGCATAGAGCCGCGTCATGCGCTGCTTGGTCTTCAGGATCTCCTCGGCGTGGATGAGCATGTCCGAGGCCTGGCCCTGGAAGCCGCCGGAGGGCTGGTGGACGAGGATGCTGGCATTGGGCAGGGCGGCCCGCATGCCGGGCGCCCCGGCCATCAGCAGGAACGAGCCCATCGAGCGGGCCGTGCCCATGCAGAGCGTGTGAACGGGCGCGCGGATGTAGCGCATCGTGTCGTACATGGCAAAGCCGCTGGTGACCATGCCGCCGGGCGAGTTGATGTAGAGCTGGATCGGTTTCTGCGGGCTCTCGGCCTCCAGGAACAGCAACTGCGCGCAGACGAGGGCGCTTACGGCGTCGTTCACCTCGCCGTTGAGGAAGATGATCCTCTCGCGCAGCAGGCGGGAATAGATGTCGAAGGAGCGTTCGCCCCGGCTGGATTGCTCGACGACCATAGGGACGAGTTGCATCGTTTCGCGCATGGGCGAACTCCTGTCTTCCGGATTGTTTGCGGGAGGGGTGGGTTAGGTCAGGCGGCGCGCATCAGCGTGCGCCCGTTGCCATTGTCGTTGATGGGCCGTGGCACGACGCGCGCATCCGCAAGGCCGTGGACGATCCGGAGCGTGGTGCCGCCCTGCCCGTTGGGACGGAGCTGAAACGCGACGAGGCTTTCGAGATGGGGCGGCTCATCGTCCCGCAGCCTGTAGCGGATTTCCTTGCCCGGCGTCGTCAGGACCGGCTCGGCGTCGGCGAGCGCGCCGCCCGGCAGCCATCTTTCGCGAAAGGCGGGAATGCTGATCGCCCGCCAGACCTTTTCGGTCGGTGCGTCGAGCTCGTATTCCAGCACGAGATCCGTCGCCTGCTCGGCCTGCCTGTCGCTCATTGGTCCATGTCCTTCAGCAAATCCTTCAGGGCGTCGATCCGTGCCGGCCAATAGGCCCGATATTTCGCGAGCCATCCGGCAATGCGCGCGAGCCCGTCCGGGTCGACCTCGTAATTGATGAACCGTCCCTGCCGCTCCTCGCGCACCAGCCGCGCCTGGCGCAACACCGCCAGATGCTGGGACATGGCGGGCTGGCTGATCTCCATGCCCTCGCGCAGCGCGCTGGCATTCATCGCGCCGTCCGCCAGCTTCTCGAAGATCGCGCGGCGCGTGGGATCGGCAAGCGCCTTGAATATCTCGTTCTCGATCATGAGAATGAGATAAGCATACACTTATCTGATTTGCAAGGACCCGGTCGCGCAGCCAGGAGGAAGCCCGTCCCGCCGGGCTCAGTCCTGCCGGAGCGGGCGGAAGCTCATGCGGTGCAGCCGGCAGGGGCCGATATCCGTGATGGCCCTGCGGTGCACTTCGGTGGCGTAGCCGGCATGGATGGCGAAGCCGTAGCCGGGATAGGTGTCCTCGGCGCGGGCCATCATGCGGTCGCGCATCACCTTGGCGACGATGGAGGCGGCGGCGATGGAGAGCGAGCGGGCATCGCCCTTGACGACGGCGCGGCCCTCGCAGGCAAGGCCGGGCGGCACGTCGCGGCCATCGGCCAGCACGAGCTTCGGCGCGACCTCCAGGCCCGCGACGGCGCGGCGCATGGCGTCGAGGCTCGCCTTGCGGATGTCGATGGCATCGATGCGGCGCGACGAGCTGGAGGCGACGGAGACGAAGGCCGACTGCAGGATCAGGGTGAACAGCGCCTCGCGCCTGGCGGCATTGAGCTGCTTGGAATCGTTGAGGCCGCCGGGGATGTTGTCCGGGTCGAGCACCACGGCGGCGGCGACGACGGGACCTGCCAGGGGGCCGCGGCCGGCCTCGTCTGTGCCGGCCACCGGCCAGATGCCGCGTTTCAGGGCAGCGGTTTCCATCTGGAAATCCGGCCCTTCGGGCAGGTCGAAAAGAAGGCGGGAATCGGAGGATGCGGTACGGGACATGCGGCGAACCTCGCACATCCATCCGATTCCCTGCAAGCCCTCCGGCAGGAGGCGGACGCCGGAGGAGCGCCGGTGTGCCCCGGGGAAAGGCAGACCGGAAGAAGAGGCCGGGCGCGGGCGCCCGGCGGGGTTTCGTTTTCGCAGCTCTCCTTTTCAGGCCGAACCGGATGGGCTGGGTTTCCCGGCGCCGTCAGTCCTTTCGGGAAAGCCGGGCCTGCTTTCCCCTGACGAATGCCGGCGGGGTAAGGAGCAAGGCCCCTTGCGCCTCACAGCAGCGAGAGCTGCACGCCGCTGCCCGAGGGCGGCACGAACTGGTCGCAGGCAAGGCTGCGGCGGGTGCGGGTCAGCTCCAGCCGCTTGGCCGTCATCTCGAAGCGGCGGGCGATCTGCCAGGCATAGGGACCGGCGCCCTTCATGCGCTTGCCGAACTCGGCGTCGTAATCCTTGCCGCCGCGCATGGAGCGCACCAGCGACATGACATGGCGGTAGCGGTCCGGGTAGTGGCGCAGCAGCCAGTCGCGGAAGAGGGGGCTCACCTCCAGCGGCAGGCGGAGCAGCACATAGCTCGCCTCCAGCGCGCCGGCGGCCTTGCCCGAATCGAGCACGCGCTCGATCTCGTGGTCGTTGAGGCCGGGAATGATCGGCGCCATCATGATGGCGACGGGAATGCCGGCCTGCGAGAGCGTGCGGATGGCCTCCAGCCGGCGCGGCGGGGTGGCGGCGCGCGGCTCCATGGTGCGGGCGAGCTTGCGGTCGAGCGTGGTGACGGAAAGCCCCACCCAGGCGAGGCCCCGCGCCGCCATGCGCGCGAGGATGTCGATGTCGCGCAGCACGAGCGCCGACTTGGTGACGATCGAGACCGGATGGTTGGCCGCGTCCAGCACCTCGAGGATCTGCCGCATGATGCGCCATTCCTTCTCGATCGGCTGATACGGATCGGTGTTGGTGCCGATCGCGATGGCGCGCGGCTTGTAGCCGGGCTTGGAAAGCTCGCGTTCCAGCAGCTTCGGCGCGTCCGGCTTGGCAAACAGCCGTGCCTCGAAATCGAGGCCGGCCGACAGGCCCATGAAGGCATGGGTCGGCCGGGCGAAGCAGTAGATGCAGCCGTGCTCGCAGCCGCGATAGGGATTGATCGAGCGGTCGAAGGGAATGTCGGGCGATTCGTTGCGCGTGATGATGGTGCGCGGCTTTTCCACCTGCACCTCGGTGCGGAAGGGCGGCAGTTCCTCCAGCGTCTGCCAGCCGTCGTCGACCGTCTCGCGCGTCACCGGCTCGAAGCGGCCGGTGAAGTTGAGGCCCGCGCCCCGGCCGCGCCGGCGCTCGCTGTCGACGCGCATGCCCGTCTCGGCCATCAGCGCTTCGGCAATGTCTTTCGCATGGCCGGGCGCAAGCGCGCCCTGCCTCAGGCTGGCCAGATCGTTCATGAGTGTCTCCGCCGGGGGCAGGCCCCGATTCAATGATTATATTCCTATCGCGCAAATGAGAACAATGCAAGAACAAATTTCGGGGCGCCGCTAACCATGCCGCCTAACCATGCGGGAAACTTCGCGGGTTCCCGCGGTGGCAATCGATGCTGCAATGCGGTATGGGAGGACATGCTGACCATCATCATGGAATGCCGGGACAATGAGGCCGAGCTTGCGCAGACATTGTCGGCGCTGGTTTCCGGCGCCGTCGAGGGCGTCGTGCGCGACGTGATCGTGCTCGACCACGGCTCGCGCGACGGCTCCTCCAAGGTGGCGGATGCCGCCGGCTGCCGCTTCCTGACGAGCTGGGACATGAAGGACGTGGTGCGTTCGGCCCGCGGCGACTGGCTGCTGCTGCTGGAGCCGGGCGCCCGGCCGCTGTCGGGCTGGGTGGATGCGGTCGTCGACCATGTGTCGGTCAACCGCAATCCCGCGCAGTTCCTCGGCTCGCGCAGCCATCGCCGGCCGTTCCTCCAGCGCCTTGCGCGCCGCCGCGCGCCGCTGGAACAGGGCTACCTCGTCAGCAAGCGCCAGGCCTCGGCCGCGGTGCGCACCGGCATGGCGCTCGCCGACATCGCCACGGGCGCCGGCGTGCGCCGGCTGGCCGTGGAGCTGGTTCCCGCCTGGGCCGTGAAGGCCATGCGGGCGGGGATCGATTGAGCCAGGGCAGGAAATTCATCGCGGAACAGGCCGGTGCGCCGGGCAGCGCGATTGCGAAATCGGCGCCGGCATCGATATAACGCCACGCCCCCCCGGAGGGGAGCGGGTCAGCCGGCCGTGCGCTTCAGGTGCTCGTCGAGCCGCGGCATGATTTCCACGAAGTTGCAGGGCATGTGGCGATAGTCGAGCTGCGCCTTCAGGATGCCGTCCCACGCGTCCTTGCAGGCGCCGGGCGACCCCGGCAGCGCGAAGATGAAGGTGGCGTTGAGAACGCCGCCGGTCGCGCGCGACTGGATCGTCGAAGTGCCGATCTTGTCGTAGGAGATGCGGTGGAAGACCTCGGAAAAGCCGTCCATGCGCTTTTCGAACAGCGGCTCCAGCGCCTCCGGCGTCACGTCGCGGCCGGTAAAGCCCGTGCCGCCCGTGGTGATGACCACGTCCACCGCATCGTCGCGCGTCCAGGCTTCCACCTTGGTGCGGATCGCGGCCACGTCGTCCGTCACGATGGCGCGGTCGGCAAGGCGGTGTCCGGCCTCCCTGATGCGCGCGACCAGCGTATCGCCGGACCGGTCGGTGTCGAGGGTGCGCGTGTCGGAGACGGTGAGCACGGCGATGCCGACCGGGATGAAGGGCCTCGTCTCGTCAATATGCGCCATCGTCGGCTCCCTTGCCTTGCGCTTCCAGCGTGCTCGTGGCGGTGAAAAACCAGTGCGGGTGCCGGCGCGAGAGCGCCGCCGCCGCGGTCTCGGCAGCCGCGTCCGTATCGTATAGCGCAAAGCAGGTCGCGCCGGAACCGGACATGCGCACCAGGCCGGCGCCGGTGGCCGCAAGGCTTTCGGAGATCGCGGCGATCTCGGGGCAGAGCCGGCGGGCAGGGGGCTCCAGGTCGTTGCGCAGGCGCGCAAGCGCTTCCGCCCAGCCGGCAGCGCCCGCAAGGGCGAGCGGCGGGTTGCGCCGGGAGGCAAGCGCCTGGAAGACGGCCGGCGTCGAAATGCCGACGAGCGGATTGGCCAGCACGATGGGAAGGGCCGGCAGGGCGACGGGGGTGATCGCCTCGCCGACGCCGCGCGCGCGCAGCGGGCGGCTGGCAAGGCACATCGGCACGTCGGCGCCGAGGCCGAGGGCAAGCGCATCCAGGCCGTCGGCGGGCAGCTCCGCTTTCCACAGCGAGATGAGGCCGCGCAGCGTCGCGGCGGCATCCGCCGAGCCGCCGCCGATGCCGGAGGCGATGGGCAGGTTCTTTTCGAGATGGATGTGCACGGGCGGGGCCGCCTGCCCGGTCGGGGCGAGCGCCGCGCGCAGCCGGTCGCGCGCGCGGGTGACGAGGTTGTCGGCCTCGGCCGAAAGCGCCCCGCAGAAGCGGCCGGACAGGGTGAAGCGGTCCTCGGCCGCCGGCGCAAGGCCGATGCGGTCGCCGAAGGCGGTGAAGGTCACGAGGCTGTCGAGGAGGTGATAGCCATCCTCGCGCCGGCCGGTGACGGCGAGCGCGAGGTTGATCTTGGCCGGGGCCGGCTCGACGACCACGAACCCCGACAGGGCGTCGGCGTCAGCCATGCGGCGTCAGGACTTGCGGTCGGCTGCCGTGCCCTCGGGCGAGGGGTTCTGCACCGGCTTTTCGTCCTTGGCTTCCGCGGAGGCCGGCTCGGTCTTCTGCAGTTCCGGCAGGCCGTTCTCGATCTTCAGCTTGATCTTCGGGATTTCCGCCTCTTCCGGCTTCAGGCCGAGCGCGCGGTTCCACTGGAAGGTGGCTTCCAGCTTGCGGCCGACGCGCCAGTAGGCATCGCCGAGATGGTCGTTGATCGTCGGGTCGCCCGCCTTCAGCTCCGCCGCCCGCTCCAGTTCCGCCACGGCGTCGGAGAAGCGGTTGAGGCGATAGTAGGCCCAGCCGAGCGAATCGACGATATAGCCGTCATCCGGCTTGATGCTGACGGCCCGGCGGATCATGTCCAGGCCCTCGTCGAGGTTCATGTTCATGTCCACCCAGGAATAGCCGAGGTAGTTCAGCACCTGCGGCTGCTCGGGGTTCAGCTCCAGCGCCTTGCGGAAGTTCGGCTCGGCCTTCTCCCATTCCTTCAGCCGCTCATAGGCGATGCCGCGCTGGAAGAAGATGCTCCAGTGGTTGCGTGTGGGCGCGAGGCCGATGGCGGCGACCGCGCGGTCGTAGAGACCGGCCATCTCCTTGTAGTCCTTGGCGTCCGACAGCACGCTGCCGAGCGCGAGATAGGAGCGCAGGTCCGCCGGATCGGCCTCGATCAGCTCCTGCAGATGCTTCTTCGCCTCGGGGACCTTGCCCGTATCGGCAAGGTTGAGGCCGAGCTGCAGCTCGGAAATACGCCGCATCGGCGACTTTTCCGGCACGGCGCGGTAATATTCGATCGCCCGCTCCGGCTTTTTCTGGTTCTCGGCCAGCCCGCCGAGCAGCACCAGCATGTCGTCGCTGTCCGGGTCGAGCGCGCGGGCCGCCTGCAGGTAGAGCGAGACGATGTCTTCCGCGCCGTCGCGGTTGAGCGCGCCGCCGATCGAGAAGAGCACGGCGGCGGCGCCCTGCGCGGCGGTGCGCACCTGCTGCTCCTGCTTCTCGCCGGCCTCGATGCTCTGGCGCAGCGCCTTCAGCGGCGCATAGCTGGTGATGAAGTTGTCGCCGACCGAGATGGCGTCGAGCGCCTTCTGCTTGTTGCCCTCATGGGCTTCGAGGCGGGCGAGCGCCATCACGGCGCGGATGAAGGTGTCGGGCGCGGCGCTCGCGCCGTTGCGGTCGAGGATCGCGTCGTTGAGGCGCGCGCGCGCCGTCGCCTTGTCGCCGGCCGCTGCGGCCAGCGCCCCGGCATGGTAGTTCTTGAAGATGGCGAGCCAGTCCGGCCCCTCCATGCCGCTAATCAGCTTCAGCGCTTCCTTCGGCTTGCCGTCGCCGAACTTGGCCCAGGCGAGCAGGAGGTCGTTCATCATGCGGTCGAGATCGTTCGGCCCCTTGTAGACGAGGATCTTCTCGGCGCTCTTGTATTCGCGCTTGCGGATCGCCTCCATGCCACGCACCACGGCGGTGATGCGCTCGACGGCGGGGTCGTTGCGCAGCGCGTCGGCAAGCTTCACGCCCTCCTCGAAATCGCCGTTCATCAGCTGCGTCACCATCAGGCGCTGCTTGACGTCCTTGTTGGTGGGATCGAACTGCAGGGCGATCTTGTAGAGCGCGACGGCGGTCTCGTATTCCTTGTCGTAATCGGCCGTGCGGGCGGCGAGGAAGGCGCCCGAGAAGGTGTTGACGCTCAACGGGTCGAACGGCCTTTCCTCGGCGGCGGCCGCAGGCTTTTCCTCCGCGTAAGCCGCCAGAGGGCCGGTGAGCGCGATGCTGGCCGCGATCGCCACGCCGGAGAGAAGCCGAAGGAGAAGGGAATGCCGCATCAAAATGCCTTTCGCCAGAAGCTGTGCCGAAGCCCACCATGGGGATTGCCGTGACAAATTCAGCCACGATCGTGCCCAAATCAATCACGGACTCATGACGGCAGAGAATGGCTTTTTTGGCGCGATGCGGCAAGAAAATCCTGCCGGACCGCGTATTCGCCGATCAGCTGACGCGGGCGATGGAGAAGTCGATGACTTCGAGCAGCGCGTTCTTCCAGGGCGAGGCCGGCAGGGGCGCGAGCGCGTCGCGGGCGATCATGCCGTAGTGCTGGGCGCGGGCGATGGTGTCCGTCAGCCCGCCATAGCGGGTGATGAGGCCGAAGGCGCGTTCGAGGTTCGCGTCGTCGCTCTTGCCGCCCTCGATCGCCTCGCGCCAGAAGGCGCGGTCTTCCGCCGTGCCGCGGCGCCAGGCGAGGATGACGGGCAGGGTGATCTTGCCCTCGCGGAAATCGTCGCCGGTGTTCTTGCCGAGATCGGCCGCCTTGCCGCCATAGTCGAGCGCGTCGTCGACGAGCTGGAAGGCGAGGCCGAGATTCATGCCGTAGGATTTCAGCGCGTTGCGCTCGGCCCGGCCGGTATTGGCGATGATGGGACCGACTTCCGAGGCGGCGGCGAAGAGCGCCGCCGTCTTGGCGCGGATGACCTGGAGATAGTCGTCCTCGGTCGTCTCCATGTTCTTGGCGACGGAGAGCTGCAGCACCTCGCCTTCGGCGATGACGGTGGCGGCGGTGGAGAGCACGTCGAGGGCTTCCAGCGAGCCGACCTCGACCATCATCTTGAAGGCCTGGCCGAGCAGGAAGTCGCCGACGAGCACGCTCGCCTGGTTGCCCCAGATCATGCGGGCGGTGGATTTGCCGCGGCGCATGTCGCTCTCGTCGACCACGTCGTCATGCAGCAGCGTCGCCGTGTGCATGAACTCGACGCTGGTGGCGAGCTTGACGTGCTGGTCGCCGTCATAGCCGAACATCGCGGCGGAGGCGAGCGTCAGCATGGGGCGCAGGCGCTTGCCGCCGGAGGAGATCAGGTGGTTGGCGACCTCCGGGATCATCGCGACGTCGGAGCCGGCTTTCGACAGGATGAGCTGGTTCACCCGCTCCATGTCGGCCTTTGTCAGATCGACGAGCGGCTTCACAGACGCCTGTTTGTTTTTGCCTTCTTCAAGCGGTATCACGACGCCCAAATGCCCGGACTCCTGTTCATTTTTGTTGAAAGACAATAGAAAGCGGGGCTTCCTGCGGCAAGAGGCGAATTGTCCCGCCTCGGGAATTATGGCTGGAAAACGACCGGAATGATCGAATTGATCCGCACCAACGACGCCGTCCTGCTCTCCTTCGCGGAAAGCCTGATGAAGGAGGCGGGAATCCACTGCCTGATCGCCGACCAGGCGATGAGCATCCTCGAAGGCTCCCTCGGCATGCTGCCCCGCCGCTTCCTGGTGGAGAGCGACCGGGCGGACGAGGCCCGGCGGATCCTCAAGGATGCGGGGCTCGAAGCGGAGCTGCGGGCGTGAGGGCCGTGGTTTTCACGGTGAAGGCTGCATTCGGAGCACCCCCCTCTGCCCTGCCGGGCATCTCCCCCTCAAGGGGGGAGATCGACTTGGGGCAAGGCCGTGCCACGATCCAATCTCCCCCCTTGAGGGGGAGATGCCCGGCAGGGCAGAGGGGGGATGGCCAAGCCCGGCCCCGCGCGCAGGGGACGACCTGCCCATGACCGTCACCGAAACCGTCGACGCCTTCCACTACGGCCGCTTCCATGTCGTCCAGCCGAAGGGCATCGGCCATCGTTCGGGCATGGACGCCATGCTGCTCGCCGCGCTGGTGGCGGGGAAGGGGCCGATGCGCGTCGCCGATCTCGGCGCGGGCGCGGGCGCTGCCGGCCTTGCCGTCGCCGCATGCAACGAAAGGGCCGAGGTGCTGCTCGTCGAGCGCTCGCCGCTGATGGCCGGTTTCGCCCGCAAGTCGGTGGCGCTTCCGGAAAACGCCGCCTTTTCGGCCCGCGTCGGCGTGCTGGAGGCCGATGTCGGGCTCGCGGGCACGGCGCGTGTCGCGGCGGGCCTTGCCGACGAGGTCTTCGACCATGTCATCATGAACCCGCCCTTCAACGACCGCATCGGCAGCCGCACGCCCGACGCGCTGAAGGCCGAGGCCCATGCCATGGAGCATGACCTCTTCGAACGCTGGATCCGGACGGCGGGCGCGATCCTGAAGCCAGGCGGCCAGCTCTCCCTCATCGCCCGGCCGGAATCGATCGCCGAGATCGTCGCCGCCTGCGGCCGCCGCTTCGGCGGCATCGAGATCACGGCCCTCCATCCCCGCCCCGGCGAACCGGCCCTGCGCATCCTCGTCACCGCCATCAAGGGCTCGCGCGCCAGACTGGCGCTGCGCATGCCGCTCGTCATGCACGAACCCGGCCGGCACGCCTTCACCCCCTTCGTCGACGACCTCAACAACGGCCGGGCAAGCTATCCGCGCCTGTCGCGTTGACAATTTCGGGGAGATCGAAGAACCTGTATTACAAAAGGCAGATTTTTCCATGGAAAATCAGAGGAATCTTTCCGATCCCATCACACTGAGACTGCCAAGCGAGTTGCTTGCCGAAATTGAGGCGGTCGCGCGCAGTTGCGGGCGTTCGCGCAGCTGGGTGATGGTGCGGGCGATGAAGGCCTATCTTGCCGCCGAGGGGCAGGAGATCCTTGAACTTGACAGGGCGAGGCGGGCGGCAGCTACGGATGGCGCCACGGCGCTGGACGACCTCATCGCCGAAATGGACGACAACCTGCCGGGCAACGCCGCCTGATGCGCAAGGTGCTCTTCGCGCCGCCGGCAAGGCTCTTTGTCGAACAGGAAATCCGGTATCTGCGTGATCGCAACCCCGCCGCGGCGGCCGCGTTCCGGGCAAGCATGGCACGGATTGGCAAGCAGCTCGCGCGCTTTCCATATTCGGGCTTCCTGCGCCAGGACATTCCCGTAAGCGGCATCTACCGCATCGTGCTCGGCGATTATCGCATCGACTACGAGCTTTCGGACGATGCCGTCCTCGTCCTTCTCGTTCGTCATGGGCGACAGGCCGAGCCCGGCTTGCCGGTTGATGACGATGCGGACTACGAGGCGCCCTAGGCGATTTCTGCTGCCAAATCTTGCGTTTTCGCCCGTCATGCATACATCAGCCGGGCAAACGAACAGGAAACAGGATCGCGCGATGGCCGGATTTTTGAAGACGCTGGTGCCGAAGAGGTTCCGCAAGGAGGGGGTCGCGATCCCGGTCGTCCGGCTGCAGGGGGCGATCATGGCGTCCGGCAGCCAGTTCCGGCCGGCGCTCAATCTCGCCACCGCCGCGCCCGCGCTGGAAAAGGCCTTCGCCTACAAGCAGGCGCCGGCCGTCGCGATCTCCATCAATTCGCCGGGCGGCTCGCCGGTGCAGTCGCGGCTGATCTTCCAGCGCATCCGCGCGCTCGCGGCGGAAAGGAACAAGCGCGTTCTGGTCTTCGTCGAGGACGTGGCGGCGTCCGGCGGCTATATGATCGCGCTCGCCGGCGACGAGATCTTTGCCGACCCGACCTCGATCGTCGGCTCGATCGGCGTCGTCTCGGGCGGCTTCGGCTTTCCGGAAATGCTCAAGAAGATCGGCGTCGAGCGGCGCGTCTACACGGCCGGCACGAACAAGGCGATCCTCGATCCGTTCCAGCCCGAGCGCGAGAACGAGATCGAATATCTCAAATCCCTCCAGCTCGAGATCCACCAGGTCTTCATCGACATGGTGAAGGAGCGCCGCGGCGCAAGACTGGCCGACGACCCCGATCTCTTCTCCGGCCTGTTCTGGACCGGCGGGCGCGGCCTGGCGCTCGGCCTCGTCGATGGCCTTGCCGACATGCGCTCGGAGCTGAAGAAGCGCTATGGCGAGAAGACGCGGCTCGAGCTGGTCTCCGCGCCGAAGGGGCTGTTTGGTCGCAAGGCGCCGGGCATCGGGGGGCTTTCCGGCGACATGGCGGAGCGTATAGGCTCTGCGGGCGTGGCCGCCGTGGCGGGCCTCGCGGAAGAAAAGGCGCTGTGGGGCCGTTTCGGCCTTTCCGGATAAGGCGCATGTGAAACAAGGGGAGGGGCGATGGCCCAGATCATCTTTCTGCTGCTGGTCGTCGGCCTTGCCTGGTTCGGCTATCGCAAGTTCGTGGCCGATGCCGAGCGCCTGAGCAAATTGCGCAAGCGTTCCGAAGAGGAACGTCGCACCGGCGCCACCGGCACGCTCGTCAAGGATCCGGAAACCGGCGAATACCGCCTGCGCCGCGACGACGAGTAGGGCGATTCCGGCAAAAGTGCGCAGCGGTTACGTCCGCGATTGGCGGGAGCGCCGGAAAACCGGCCGCCTTGGCGTGGCTGTGTGTCATCGCGGGATCGCAGGAAGGGGCTTGCCGTGCGGTCCCGGCACATTAACCACGCTCCGTAAGGTTAACGCGGGATTTAAGCTTTCGCAGCCGCCGGCCGGCGTTGCCCCCGCGCGCAGGAAGGCCGATCTAGCGGTCAGGGTCGCCATGGCGGCGTCCCGGCAGTGAACGGAGAATAGCCATGGCCTCGCTCGACCTCGACTGGATTCGCACCATCGTCGTGACGGGTGGTGCCGGCTTCGTCGGCTCGCATATCGTCGACGATCTCCTTGCCCATTGCCCGAACGCGCGCATCCGTGTGCTCGATGCCTTCACCTATGCCGCCGACATGTCGCATCTCGACGCCGCCTTCCGCACCGGCCGCGTGACGTTGCAGGAAGGCGATGTCGGCAATCTCGACCTCGTCACGGAAATGCTGAAGGATGCGGACCTCGTCGTGCATGCGGCGGGCGAAAGCCATGTCGAGCGTGCCTTCTCGGTGCCGGAGCGCTTCACGCTGGCCAATGCGCTGGGCACGCAGGTGCTGGTCGAGGCGATGGGCCGCCGCCGCGTGCCGCTGATGATCCATGTCAGCTCCGCCGAGGTCTATGGCACCGGCAATGGCCAGCCGGTGGGCGAGCTTGCGCCGCTCCTGCCCGACAATCCCTATGGCGCCTCCAAGGCGGCCGCCGAAATGCTGATCGCCGGCCTGCGCCGCTCCTTCGATCTCGATATCCGCGTGCTGCGCCCGGTCAACATCGTCGGCACGCGCCAGAACACCGAAAAGCTCCTGTCGCGCTTCCTCGAGCTTGCCGCCGTCGGTCGGCCGCTGCCGGTGCATGGCGACGGCTTGCAGACGCGCGGCTTCGTCACCATGGCGGATTTCTGTTCGGCGCTGCGCGCGGTAGTGGCGCGCGGGGCGAAGAACGCCACCTACAATGTCGCCGGCGACGATTTCCTCGATATCCTTTCCGTCGCGCGTCTGGTGCTCGATGCCGTGCAGGATCCGGTCTCCGGCGTCAGCTTCATCGCCGGCAGGCCGGACAATGCCGGCCGCCCGCCGCTCGACACGCGGGCGCTGAACGCGCTCGGCTGGCAGGCGAAGGGCACGCTGCGCCGCGAGCTTCCCATGCTCGCCGCCTGGTACGGCGCGCGCATACCGGCGGGCCTGCGCCGCCAGGTGCGGCAGGTACCGAACCTTGCCCCGCAGCGCGTGCAGGCCGTCACCCAGGCCGCCGGCTCCGGGCTTTTCCGCTCGCTCGAACGGCATTGATGCATGCGGGGAGAGGGGCCGAAACCCTTGACCCCCAGGGCGCATCGTGGCACCAGTCCGGCACCTTTCCAAGAATGCCCGGACGAAACCGATGACCTCTGCCGCCCTGCCTGACCACATGAACCCGACACGCTCCTTCCAGGGGCTGATCCTGACGCTGCACAATTACTGGGCGGACAAGGGCTGCGCGGTGCTCCAGCCCTATGACATGGAAGTCGGCGCCGGCACCTTCCACCCGGCGACGACGCTGCGCGCGCTCGGCCCCCGCCCGTGGCGCGCCGCCTATGTGCAGCCCTCGCGCCGCCCGTCCGACGGCCGCTACGGCGAGAACCCGAACCGCCTGCAGCACTATTACCAGTACCAGGTCATCCTGAAGCCGAACCCGTCGAACCTGCAGGAGCTCTATCTCGGCTCGCTCGCCGCCATCGGCCTCGATCCGCTGCTGCATGACGTGCGCTTCGTCGAGGACGACTGGGAAAGCCCGACGCTCGGCGCCTGGGGCCTCGGCTGGGAATGCTGGTGCGACGGCATGGAGGTCTCGCAGTTCACCTATTTCCAGCAGGTCTGCGGCATCGAATGCGCGCCCGTCGCCGGCGAATTGACCTACGGCCTCGAACGCCTCGCCATGTATGTGCAGGGCGTCGACAATGTCTACGACCTCAATTTCAACGGCCGCGAGGGCGATGAGAAGATCACCTATGGCGACGTCTTCCTGCAGGCAGAGCAGGAATATTCCCGCCACAATTTCGAATTCGCCGACACCGCCATGCTGCACCGCCACTTCATCGATGCGGAGAAGGAATGCCAGGCGCTGCTCGCCGCCGGAGCGCCGGGCGATGCGGAAAACCAGCGCCTGCACAAATGCGTGCTGCCGGCCTACGACCAGTGCATCAAGGCGAGCCACGTCTTCAACCTGCTCGATGCACGCGGCGTGATCTCCGTCACCGAGCGCCAGAGCTACATCCTGCGCGTGCGCACGCTGGCGAAAGCCTGCGGTGAGGCCTTCCTCCTGACGGATGCCGGCGGCGTGAACTGGACGAAGGACGCGGCCTGAGCCGCAACCGTTTCCAAGGGAGAGGAACATGGCGACAGAAAAAGTAGCGATCATCACGGCCGGCGGCAGCGGCATGGGCGCGGCGGCGGCAAGACGGCTGGCGGCGGACGGCTTCAGGATCGCCGTGCTCTCCTCCTCCGGCAAGGGCGAGGCGCTGGCGGCCGAAACCGGCGGCTTCGGCGTCACCGGCTCCAACCAGTCGAACGACGACTTGCAGCGCCTCGTCGACGGCGCGCTGGAACGCTGGGGCCGCGTGGACGTCCTCGTCAACAGCGCCGGCCATGGCCCCCGCAAGCCGATCCTCGACCTCACCGACGAGGACTGGCACGCGGGCATCGACGTCTATTTCCTCAATGCCGTGCGCCCGACGCGCCTCGTCACCCCGGTCATGCAGAAGCAGAAATCCGGCGTGATCATCAACATCTCGACCGCCTGGGCCTTCGAGCCGAGCTCCATGTTCCCGACCTCGGCCGTCGCCCGCGCGGGCCTCGCCTCGTTCACGAAGATCTTCGCGGACACCTACGCGGCCGACAACATCCGCATGAACAACGTGCTGCCCGGCTGGATCGACAGCCTGCCGGCGACCGAGGAACGGCGCGACGGCGTGCCCATGAAGCGCTACGGCACGAGCGAGGAGATCGCCGCGACGGTGGCCTTCCTCGCCTCCGACGGTGCCGCCTACATCACTGGCCAGAACATCCGCGTCGACGGCGGCATCACGCGCTCGATCTGAGGCAGATTCCGCGCCGCGAACCGATGATGTTTGAGGAAAACGGTGCGACATATCCCTTCGCCCCGCTTGCGGGGAGAAGGTGGCCGGCAGGCGGGATGAGGGGCCGAGCGTCTTTCGTTCAGGCGAGGGCCGAAACCTTCACGCCGAGTTCCCAGACGGGCTTCAGCGTCGGCATCGCGCCGGTGGGAAGCTGGCCGGCATAGGTCTGGAGCGCCCGGCGCACACCCTTCGGACGGTCGACCGCGGCGCCCATCGTGTAGGCGAGGAAGAGGGCGGTGAAACCGAGAACGTTGATGGTGAGGACGAGGGCTTTCATGACGGTTGCTTCAAGGTTCGTGTTGTTGGTGAAGCGACTATCGGCCAAGGCGCGCCGCCGCGCGGTTCCCGGGGTGACAGGGCCGGCGGGCGATCGTTCTGCTTGAGGAAAGGAGGCGGCCTCGGAGCCCGCGGGGGGCTTTCCTGCGGCGATGCGAATGCTAAGGTCGGGCCTGGGACAAAGAAGGAGCGGAGACTTTCATGATCGGTCTGGCAATCGCGGCGGTGGTCGTCCTCTACGCCATCATTCTCTACAACGGCCTCGTCAAAGCCCGTCAGGTGAAGGAGGAGGCCTGGTCCGGCATCGACGTGCAACTGAAGCGCCGCGCCGACCTCATCCCCAACCTCATCGAAACCGTGAAAGGCTACGCCGCGCACGAGAAGGACACGCTGGAAAAGGTGGTGGAGCTGCGCAACCGGGCGCAAGCCGTCCCGGCGGGTGACGTCGCGGGCAGGGCCCAGGCCGAAGGCCTGCTCAGCCAGGCGCTCGGCCGCATCTTCGCGCTCGCCGAGGCCTATCCCGACCTCAAGGCCAACCAGAACTTCGCCGAGCTGCAGGAAACGCTTGAAACGCTGGAAAGCGAGATTCAGATGTCGCGCCGCTACTACAACGGCGCCGCCCGCGATCTCAACGTGAAGGTCGAGAGCTTCCCCTCGAACCTCGTCGCCAGCCTCTTCAAATTCCTCAAAGCGCCCTATTTCGAGATCGAGAACCCGGCCGACCGGGCCGTGCCGACCGTAAAGTTCTAGAACGTTCGTTTTGTCGCATTTCCGAACGGAAAACCGGTATCCACTTTTCCTGGAAATGCTCTAATGCCGGAGACCTTCATGACGCGGATTGCAGCTCTCCTGGCGCTGTGGCTCTGCCTTCTGGTCGGGGGCGCGGCCCGGGCGGAGGAGTATTTCGACCGCTACCATTCCGACATCGCTGTCGCGAAGAACGGTACCCTGACCGTGACGGAGACGATCCGCGTCCATGCCGAGGGCAACCGGATCCGCCGCGGCATCTATCGCGATTTCCCGCTCACCTTCGTCGACGCCGGCGGGCGGGAGCGCGAGGTGGGCTTCAAGATCCTTGGTGTCGAGCGCGACGGGCGGCCGGAGCCCTATCGCACGGAAACCATCCGCCGCGGCATCCGCATCTATTTCGGCTCGGCCGACGTGCTCATCGATCCGGGCTTCCACGCCTATCGCCTGACCTACGAGACGACGCGGCAGATCCGCTTCTTCGACACGCATGACGAACTCTTCTGGAACGTCACCGGCACCGAATGGGCCTTCCCGATCGAGCAGGCGACGGCGACGGTGACGCTGCCGCAGGGCGTGCGGGCGGAGGAACTGACCGTCTTCACCGGCCCGCTCGGTGCCACGGGCAAGGATGCGCGCGGCGAAAACCAGGGCAACCGGGCGACCTTCGAGACGACGCGCGCGCTCGGACCGAACGAGGGCCTGACGATCGGCGTGAAAATGCCGGCCGGCAGCATCGACCGGCCGACGGCGGCGGAAGAGCGCGCGCTGTTCCTCAAGGACAACCGCAACCTCTTCCTCGCCTTCGGCGGCCTCGCGCTGGTCGTCGGCTATTATCTCTGGGCCTGGCTCTCCGTCGGCCGCGACCCGCCGCGCGGCGTCATCGTGCCGCGCTGGGATGCGCCGGAGGGCATATCGCCGGCGCTCGTCAACTATATCGACGAGAAGGGGTTCGGCGGGCGGGGCTGGACGGCAATCTCCGCCGCCTTTCTCAATCTTGCCGTCAAGGGCCTTGTCGAGCTGAAGGACCTGAAGACCTCCATCACCGTCACCCGGACGGAAAAGCCGGTCGAGGGGACCCTGCCGACGGGCGAGGCGACCCTCCTGAAGACCATGGGGTCGGCGGGAAGCACCTTCATCATCGACAAGTCGAACGGCAAGCGCGTGCAGACGCTGGGCCACGATTTCAGCCAGGCGATGGAAAAGGAGCACCGCTACAAATATTACCTCGCCAACTGGCCGCAGGTGATCTGCGGCATCCTCCTGTCGCTCGCCTGCCTTGCGGCCCTCCTGATCTTCGGCTCGCTGCCGGAGGAGGGCATCGTGCTCGTCATCCTGCCCGTCTTCGCCTCGGTCTTCGTGTCGATCTTCGCGCTGGCGCTCGGGCAGAACTTCCGGCGGGCGAAAACGCTCGGCGCGCGCATCCTCGCCGTCGTGATGATCGCCTTCGTCGGCTTCGTTCTCCTGACAGTCTTCGGCGGTGTCCTCGTCACGCTGTTCCTCACCAGCGCGGCCGCCGGCCAGATGCCGCTCTTTGCCGCCGTCGGCGGCATCGTCGTCACCAATCTCGTCTTCTTCTTCCTGATGGGCGCGCCCACGCCCCTCGGCCGCAGGATGATGGACGGCATCGAGGGCCTGCGCCAATACCTGACGCTCGCCGAGAAGGACCGCATGAACATGGCCGGCGCGCTGGAAATGTCGCCGCGCCACTACGAGACCCTCTTGCCCTATGCCGTGGCGCTCGGCGTCGAAAAACCCTGGTCGGAAACCTTCGACCGCTGGCTCGCCGCCGCCGCGGCGGCCGGTGCTGCCGCGGCCGCCTACCAGCCCGCCTGGTATCACGGCGACGGCTTTTCCTCCGGCCGCTTCTCCGATCGCATGGGCGGCTTTGCCGGCTCCATGGCGGGCACCATGACCGCCTCCCTGCCGGATCCGCCGAAAAGCTCGTCCTCCGGTTTCTCCTCCGGCGGCGGTGGCGGCTCCTCCGGGGGCGGCGGTGGCGGCGGTGGCGGCGGCGGCTGGTAGACGATCGGCGCGTCAGCCCGACTTTTCGGGTTTGGACGGATGACATTTGGCTTGAGGCTTGCTAAGTCCCCGCCAGTCGAAAAATCCATCAGTCAGTGACCCCCATGCCCGATCTTCTGCTTGAACTCCGCTCCGAGGAAATCCCCGCCCGCATGCAGCGGAAGGCTGCGGGCGACCTGAAGAAGCTCGTCACGGACGCGCTGGTGGATGCGGGCCTGACCTATGAGGGCGCACGCGAATACTGGACGCCGCGCCGCCTGACACTCGACATCCGCGGCCTCAACGCCCGCTCGAGCGACGTGCGCGAGGACATCAAGGGCCCGGCGACCTCGGCGCCCGAGCAGGCGATCCAGGGCTTCCTGCGGAAGGCGGGCCTTGCCTCTGTCTCCGAAGCCCATGTCCATTCGGACCCGAAGAAGGGCGATTTCTACGTCGCCCATATCGTCAAGCCGGGCCGCCCGGCCGACGAGATCATCGCCGAGGTGATGCCCGGCATCATCCGCAACTTCCCCTGGCCGAAGCCGATGCGCTCCGGTGCGGCTTCCGCCAGGCCCGGTTCGCTGCAATGGGTCCGCCCGCTGCAATCCATTGTCTGCACCTTCGGTTCGGAGACCGAGGAAACCCGGGTCGTGCCCTTCGAAGTCGGCGGGCTCGTCGCCGGCAATGTCACTTACGGCCACCGCTTCCATGCGCCAGGCGCGATCACCGTGCGCCGCTTCGAGGACTATGTCGCCAATCTGGAGAAGGCCAGGGTCGTGCTCGACGCCGAGCGCCGCAAGCAGATCATCGCGACGGACGCGAACAACATCGCCTTTGCGAACGGCCTCGAACTGGTCGAGGACGAGGGCCTCTTGGAAGAGGTTTCCGGCCTCGTCGAATGGCCGCAGGTGCTGATGGGCACCTTCGAGGAAGAGTTCCTGGCGATCCCCTCGGAAATCATCCGCCTCACCATCAAGACGAACCAGAAATGCTTCGTCACCCGCAAGCCGGGCGCCGAAACGCTCTCCAACCACTTCATCCTCGTCTCCAACATCGAGGCGAAGGATGGCGGCAAGGAGATCGTGCACGGCAATGGCAAGGTCGTGCGCGCCCGCCTGTCGGATGCCAAGCACTTCTGGCTGCGCGACCAGGGCGACCTGCCGGACCTCGACACGCTGAAGGCCTCCGCCGAAAAGTTCGGCCTCGACCTGAAGAAGCCGCTCGACCAGCGCATGGCCAAGCTCGATGCGCTGAACGTCACCTTCCATGCCAAGCTGGGCACCCAGGGCGCCCGCGTCGAGCGCATCCGCAAGCTTGCAGGCGAACTTGCCCCCGTCATCGGCGCCGATGCGGCGCTCGTCGACCGGGCCGTGGTGCTCGCCAAGGCGGACCTGCGCACCGAGGCCGTCGGCGAATTCCCGGAACTCCAGGGCATCATGGGCCGCAAATATGCCGGGCTCCAGGGCGAGGACGCCGCGGTGGCCGAGGCGATCGAGGATCATTACAAGCCGCAGGGCCCCTCCGACCGCGTGCCTGCGGGCAAGGTCGGCCTTACCGTCGCGCTCGCCGACAAGCTGGACACGCTGATCGGCTTCTGGGCCATCGACGAGAAGCCGACCGGCTCGAAGGATCCCTATGCGCTGCGCCGCGCTGCCCTCGGCGTCATCCGCATGCTGCTCGAAAAGAACATCCGCCTGCCGCTCGCCTCCGTCGCGAAGGATCCGGACCTCGTCGCCTTCTTCCACGATCGCCTGAAGGTCTATCTCCGCGACATGGGCGCGCGCCACGACCTGATCGACGCCGTGCTGACGCCCGAGGCCGACGATCTCCTGATGGTCGCGCGCCGCGTCGAGGCGCTGACGGCCTTCATCACCTCGGAAGAGGGCCAGAACCTGCTCGCCGGCACCAAGCGCGCCACGCAGCTTCTCGCCGCCGAGGAGAAGAAGGGCACTGTCGTCGAAGGCGCCGTCTCGGCCGATCTTCTCCTGCTCGATGCCGAAAAGGCCCTCCATGCCGCCGTCGAGATCGCGACGAAGGACGCTGCCGCCGCCGTCGCCAAGGAAGACTTCCGCTCCGCCATGGAGGCCCTCTCCACGCTGCGCGCCCCGGTCGACCAGTTCTTCAACGACGTGCTGGTCAACGACGAGGATCCCGCCATCCGCGCCAACCGCCTCGCCCTGCTCTCCGCCATCCGCGCCGCCACCGGCACGGTCTCGGATTTCTCGAAGATCGCGGGGTAAGGGAAGGGCGGTAATGGCCGCAAGGATCCTCATCAGCGCCTGCCTTGCCGGCCTGCCGGTGCGCTATAACGGTTCGGCCAGGCCGCTTGTCCATGGGGCGGTCGAGCGGTGGCGGGCGGCGGGGCGGCTGGTGACGCTTTGTCCGGAGCTTTCGGGCGGCTTCCAGGTGCCGCGGCCGCCGGCGGAGATCGAGAGCGGGCTTGACGGCGAGGACGTGCTCGACGGGCGGGCGCGGGTGCTGGAAGTATCGGGCGGGGATGTTTCGGCGGCCTATATCGCGGGCGCGCGCATCGCGCTCGACGTGGCGCGGGAAAATGGCTGCCGGCATGCGCTGCTCATCGACGGCAGCCCGTCCTGCGGCTCCGCCTTCGTCTATGACGGCACGTTTTCAGGCATCCGGCATGCGGGGCAGGGGGTGACGGCGGCGCTCTTGCGGCGCGGCGGCATCGCGGTCTATTCCGATAGGGAGGTCGATCGGCTGGTCGGCGATCTCGGGGAGAGTTGCTGATACGCTTGCGCCCCTGCTTGAGGTCAGGGGCGCAAAACGTCCGCTTTCGCGGATTCCTGTCAGCCTGGAGGGACTGAGAGGCAGGGCGCTTCCAATATGGGGTCAGTTGACCCGAAGTTCAAACCCTGCCGGATCAAACTCCCGTGAAGGGACCATGCCGGCCGTTGCCGTCTTGCCGGCAGCGGTCTCGTCGAGCGCGCTCGTGCGGGCGCCGGCATCGACGGTTTCCACGGCGGTGGCATCTGCGTCCGCCGGCTTTTCCGCCTCGGCGGCCTGATGGGCTTCCACCGGCGCCTTGCTGACGAAGAGCACCGGCGAGCCGCCCATCCAGGCTTCCGTGCGGAAGATCTTGCGCTCGCCGTTTTCCTCGCGGATCTCCACCTTCTGCGTACCGGGCTCGATGGCGTCGACATGGTAGGCGGCGGATTTCGACTTCGGCTTCAGCGCCGGGCAGTCGTCGCAGCGGATTGCCGAAATGCTCGAACCCTCGGACGACGCACTGGCAACGGGCTCGATCGAACCGGCAAGGGCGGGGGCGGCAAGAAGCAGGAAGGCAAAGGTCGGCAGCAGGGTACGCATCAACGGTTCTCCCTTATGGTTGGAGGGAGAATAGCGCCGGCCGGTTACGGTCCCGTCAGGCGAATTGGTAAAATTTGAGCGATCCGGCGTTTTTCGCGCAGGGCCTCACGCCTTTTCGCGGGCGACGGCGCGCCAGCCGATGTCGCGGCGGCAGAAGCCGTTGTCCCATTCGACCCGGTCGAGCGCCTGATAGGCCGCCTTTTGCGCCTCCGCGACGGTCGGGGCGACGGCCGTGACGTTGAGCACGCGCCCGCCGGTCGCCACCAACTGGCCGTCCTTCAGGGCTGTGCCGGCATGAAACACCTTGCTGGCCGCATCGTCGGCCGGCAGCGCGCGGATCGGCGTGTTCTTCTCGTAGGCGCCGGGATAGCCCTTCGAGGCCATGACGACGGTGAGTGCCGCGGCATCGCGCCAGGTGGCGGAAACCGTGTCGAGCCTGCCGGTTGCGGCCGCATGCAGGATCGGCAGCAGGTCGCTTTCGAGCCGCATCATCAGCACCTGGCATTCCGGATCGCCGAACCGCACATTGTATTCGATGAGTTCAGGCCCCTTGGCGGTGATCATCAGCCCGGCGAAGAGCACGCCCTGGAAGGCGTGGCCGTCGGCCGCCATGCCGCGGATCGTCGGCTCGATGATCTCCTTCATGGTGCGCGCGACCATGTCGGGCGTCATGACGGGGGCGGGCGAGTAGGCGCCCATGCCGCCGGTATTGGGGCCGGTGTCGCCGTCGCCGACGCGCTTGTGGTCCTGGGCAGAGGCGAGCGGCAGGGCGTTCGCGCCGTCGCACAGGCAGAAGAAGCTTGCCTCCTCGCCGTCGAGGAAGGCCTCCACCACGACTTCCGCCCCGGCCGCGCCGAAGGCGCCGTCGAAGCAGTCGTCCACGGCGGCCAGCGCCTCGTCAAGCGTCATGGCGACCGTCACGCCCTTGCCGGCGGCAAGCCCGTCCGCCTTGATGACAATCGGCGCGCCCTCGCGCTCGACATAGGCCTTCGCGGCGGCCGCATCGGTGAAGCGCTGGTAGGCGCCGGTAGGGATGTCGTATTTTGCGCAGAGGTCCTTGGTGAAGCCCTTGGAGCCTTCAAGCTGGGCGGCGGCGGCCGAGGGGCCGAAGACGTCGATGCCGGCAGCGCGCAGCACGTCCGCCATGCCCGCGACCAGCGGGGCTTCCGGCCCGACCACCACGAAGGTGACGCCGTTCTCCTTGCAGAAGGCGGCGACGGCCGCATGGTCGTCGATATCGAGCGCGACGAGCGTCGCGCAGTCGGCGATGCCCGGATTGCCGGGGGCGGCAAAGAGCGTTTCGAGGAGGGGGGACTGCGCCAGCTTCCAGGCAAGGGCGTGCTCGCGTCCGCCCGATCCGATCAACAGAACCTTCATGCCCATACCCTCGATCCGTCCTTCGTTGCTGGCGGGTTAAGGGGACGGGGCTGAAAGGTCAAGGGCTGTAGGTCGCGGGAGCGCGCAAGGACGGGATAATGCCGGGCTGGCGGGCAGCAACCGTCTCCCCGCAAGCGGAGGGAAGGCAAGTTGAGGAGAAGGAAGAGGAGGCCGTATTCCCCGATCCCTGCGGTTCGATGGGTCGGGAAACCGGTTCCATCCTCCCCTTCGCCCCGCTTGCGGGGAGAAGGTCGCGGCAGCGGGATGAGGGGCCACCACGAATGGGTACGGTACTGCCCCCTACAGCGTGGCAGCGCCCTTTTCTTCGACGGTACGGCCGAGGGTCTCCAGCTCCGTGTCGATCAGGTGCACGTCCTCGTACCAGCCGTCATCCTCCACCATGGCGCTCTCGGTGGCGGCGCGCTGGAGGGCGCGGGCTTCGGTGCGCAGCTTTTCCAGCTTGGCGATCTTCTCCTTGCGGGAAAGGCCGGTGTCGTTGCGGATTGCCTGCAGCTTCAGTTCCATCGTGCTGACGGTCATCGGGAAACTCCTTGTTCGTTCCCCGAAGAACGCCGGCCCGGCCGATTCGTTCCGCGTGCCGTCCCGCCGGATGGTTAGCAAAGCGGTAATGAAACGCGGCTAATGTTCACGCAATCAAAGGTTTCGGCAGCCCGCGGCGGGCCTGCCGGTGAAGCGAGGATTGTGTTTTGCGTATCCGTGTCTCGACCGCAATGACTGCGGCCGCCCTGCTTTTTGCGCCCGTTTCCGCCCGTGCCGGCGAGGGCGGCTATTTCTGGTCCGGCGACTGGTATCTGAAGGTCGGCGCAGCCGGCTTCGCCGCGCCGCGCTACGAGGGGGCGAAAAAGTACCTGTTCCAGGTCACGCCGATGATCTCGCTCGGCAAGGCGGGCAGCACCGTCCGCTTCTCCTCGCGCAACGACAACCCGTCCTTCGCGCTGATCGACAATGGCGGCTTTCGCGCCGGCGCGACCGGCAAGCTGGTCATGCCGCGCGACAAGGACGATTCGAAGGACCTGCGCGGCCTGACGCCGGTGAAGTTCGGCGGCGAGCTCGGCGCCTTTGCCGAAGCCTATCCGACGGACTGGCTGCGCGTGCGCGGCGAGGTGCGCCACGGCATCCGCAGCCATGACGGCATCGTCGCCGATATCGCGGCGGATGCCTTCGTCGATGTGCGCCCGGACGTGCGCGTCTCGGCCGGCCCGCGCCTGACGGTCGCCTCGAACGACTACATGGACACCTATTACGGCGTGAAGCCGAACCAGGTCGCCAAGTCCGGCCTTTCCGCCTACGATCCCGACGGCGGCATCCACTCGGTCGGCGCGGGTGCGGCGATCACCTGGCAGGTCAACGAGAAGATCGAGACGAGCGCCTTTGCCGAATACAAGCGCCTCGTCGGCGATGCGGCCAAGTCCAGCCTCGTCAGGCAGCGCGGCGACCGCGACCAGGTGCTGATCGGCCTTTCCGCCACCTACCGGTTCGATTTCACGCTGCCGTAGATCCTTTCGGCACGCGCGGGCGCTCCGCGGTGCGGTGCCGGCTTGACCCGCGCCGGGCGGCTTGCGATCTAGGGGCATGATCAGCTCTCCCTCCGATTCCGGCCGCGTCGCCGACGCGCCGTCCCGAAACTGGGTCTACCGCGTGCTGCCGCGCGCGGCCTGGCCCTATGCGCAGCTCGCCCGCTGGGACCGGCCGATCGGCTGGCAACTGCTGTTGCTGCCCTGCCTCTGGTCGACGGCACTGGCGGCCAATGTCTCGGCGGCGATCGGCACCTTCGATCTTGCGCGCTTCGTCACGCAGCTCTTCCTCTTCTTCGTCGGGGCCGTCGCGATGCGCGGCGCCGGCTGCACCTATAACGACCTCGTCGACCACGAGATCGACCAGGCGGTGGCCCGCACCCGCTCGCGCCCGCTGCCGTCGGGCCGCGTCACGCGCCGGCAGGCGAAGATCTTCATGGCACTGCAGGCGCTCGTCGGCCTCGTCGTGCTGTTGCAGTTCAACCTCTTCACCATCGTGCTGGGCATCGCCTCGCTGGCGATCGTCGCGATCTACCCTTTCGCGAAGCGTTTTACCGACTGGCCGCAATTCTTCCTCGGCATGGCCTTTTCCTGGGGCGCGCTGATGGGCTGGGCGGCGGAGTTTTCCGAGGTGTCGGCCGCCTCGCTGGCGCTCTACATCGCCGCCATCGCCTGGACCATCGGCTACGACACGATCTACGCCCATCAGGACAAGGAGGACGACGCGCTGATCGGCGTGCGCTCCACCGCGCGGCTCTTCGGCGAGAAGACCGCCGGGTGGCTCATCGGCCTCTACGGCCTGACGGTCGCGCTGGTCGCGCTCTCCTTCTGGCTTGCCGGCATCGGCATCGTCGCCTGGCTTGGCCTCGGCGTGGCGGCCGTCATGCTTGCCTGGCAGATCGCCACGCTCGACATCGACGATCCGGAACAGTGCCTGGCGCTCTTCAAGTTCAACGGCATCGTCGGCCTCTGCCTCTTCCTCGCGCTCACCATCGCCATCCCGTTCGCCTGATCAGCGGTGCCGCGGCCCGCGCGAGCCGGTCTGCGGGCGGTCTTCGCCGCGCCGCAGCGTCGTCGGGTGGAGGGCGATCTCGAAGCCGCGGCGCGGCGGGCGGGCGCGCTCGACGGTCGCGCTGTCGAGGGTGCGGATGCGGCCGAGGAGGGTGGTGAAGAACTTTGCCATCTGATCTGTCCCTTGCTTCGCGTTCCCAGGTAACGAACCCGGTGTGTCGAACGCTGTTTCCCATGCCGGGGGCGGGAAAAGTGTTCCCGGGGGAACAGGCGCGGGCGCACGAAAAAGCCGGCCGCAGGGAACGGCCGGCTTTTCGGAGGTCATGTCTTCGTCGCTCAGCGCCGGGCGATGATCTCCTGTCCGTCGATCTTCATCTGCACGCCGAGCTTGCCCGTGGTGCGGCGCACGAGGAAGCGCGGGCGGCGGTCGGCGAAGTAGGAGTGGCGGCGGCGCGGCTTGGCGGGGCGGCTGCCGACCGTCAGGTTGTCGTCGAGCGGCCGGGCGATGCCGTCGGCCTCGACCATCAGCATGGGGATGCGATAGGCATCGGCCCAGCTGCGCCAGTCGGCGGCGATGTCGCACAGGTCATGCGCCACGAGCAGCGGGATGCACAGGTCCGGATCGTCGTGATGCAGTTCGAGGGTGACGGTGACCTCGCCGTTGCCATGGTCGATGGCGCGCGCGGCGACGCCCTTGAAGGCGCGGGCCGGCAGGGCGATCGAGAGCGGCAGGCCGCTTGCGGGCAGGACCTTGCGCAGCACGGCGCCGCGTTCGTCGAGCGTGATGGTGGCGTCGGTTCCCTCGGCGCGCAGCTCGAATGTCACCTGCTGCGGAAAGCGCTTGGGATCGAGCCGGAGCGTGGTGCCGGCCCAGGCCGGCTTGGAAACGGTATTCAGCATGTCTTTCGCCCTTGTTTTCCTTGAGAGCCGGTGTCCGGTCTTCTCATCGGGACTTTTCGTCCTCTGAGGGCGAGAATAGGCGCCCCCCCTTCCGAGCCGCTTAAAAATCGCGGTTAAGAAAACTTTGCAGTTCCTGATGGTTAGCAAAACCGCACGGGCTAGGGTTTAGGAGAGGTGAACGCCTTCGACAGGCCGGGACAAGCCTCGCGCGCGAGAGTGGGCCCCGATCGGCCCGCCCGCATTGTCGAAAGAGATTCCCCGATGCTGTCCACCTATACGAGCTACAACCTCATCGCGCGTGACATGCTGGTGTCGCTGGACCGCACCGCGAGCGAGACGATCACCGCGCGCGAGGCTGCGTATTACAGGGAAAACATCGGCAAGGTGACCAGCGTCGACGCGTTCCTCGACGACTACCGGCTCTATTCCTACGCCATGAAGGCCTACGGCCTGGAGGACATGACCTATGCCACGGCCTTCATGCGCAAGGTGCTGGAAAGCGACCCGTCGGACGCGAGCAGCTTCGTCAACCTCCTGACGGATTCGCGCTACCGCGAGTTCGCCACCGCCTTCAGCTTCGAGGCGTCCACCGCCTCGGCGCAGACCGAGGTGCAGCTCGACGAGATCATCGGCCTCTATTCGGCGACTGTCGCCAATGCCGGCGCGGCGATCAAGGAGGAGACGCGCTACTACAATGCCGTCATCGACACGGTGACGAGCGTCGACCAGCTCCTGAACAACGACCGGCTGCGCAGCTACGTCTTCACGGCCTTCGGCATCGATCCGTCGACTTGGTCGCGCCAGACGATCCGCGGCGTGCTGACGAGCGACCTCGACGACCCGGGCAGCTATTTCAACACGCAGTTCGGCGCCAGGGCGACGGCCGCCCAGGCCGCCATCCAGGATGCCAATGACGAATTGGCGACGCTCGAACCCAACGCCGCCAATGCGGCCCGCATCGCCCAGTTGAAGGCCGAGATCGCCCGCCAGAGGGCCGTCATCGCCAGTGCCGAGAAATACGGCACGCTCGCCAGCGCCTTCAATTTCGCCGCCGACGGCACGGCCGTTGCCGGCACGGTGCAGAACGCCGGCCAGAAGACCGGCACGACGGAGCTCTACACGCTCTCCAATCCGCGCGCGACGACGGCCGCCGCGCTGATCCACAAGGAGTATTTCGAAAGCCGGATCGGAAGCATCACGACGGCGAGCGAGCTGGCCGCCGATCCGCGCCTCGTCAGCTATGTCAAGGTGGCCTTCGGCCTCGACAAGCTGTCGATCGTCAGCTCGACCATCACCAACATCCTGACCAGCGATCCCGACCCGGACAACCCCGACAGCTACATCAACAAGTTCGGCGGGGCGGACAAGGAGGCCTATTTCGCCCTGCGCGCCGCCTTCAACTTCCAGGAGGACGGCACGCTGGCGCCCGGCGATGCGCCACAGACCGCCGCCCAGACCGCGACGGTCGCCAGCAGTTACATGAACCGCTACAATGACAAGGACGACGAGGCGGACGCACTGGCCATCAAGCGCTTCAAGAGCCAGATCGGCGCGGTGAAGACCGTGAGCGACTTCGTGGGCGAGGCGAGCCTCTACGACTTCGCGTTGAAGGCCTACGGCTTCGATCCGGCCAAGGTCTCGGCCCTGACGATCAAGAACGTGCTGAAGAGCGACCTCAACGACCCGAAGAGCTATGTGTACCAGCTCGGCGACGAGCGCTTCGTCGAATTCGCCAAGGCGTTCAATTTCGGGTCGGACGGCAATATCACGGCCCCGAAGCTGGCACAGTCCGAATCCGAAATCCTCGTCATGTCGCGCGCCTATGTGACGGCGAAATCCCGTTTCGGAACGGAAGATGACAAGAAGTTGGCGGAGGAGGAGGTGAAATATTACTCCCTCCAGATGCAGAAGGTCGACAGCGTCAAGGAATTCCTCTCCGACGCGCGCCTCGTCGCCTTCGTGCTGACGGCGAACGGCGTCGACCCGAAAAGCGTCGATGCCGAGTTCATGGCCAAGATCTTTACCTCCGATCTCGACGATCCCGACAGTTTCGTCAACCAGCAGCCCGACCGCGCCTACCGCAAGATCGTCGCCTCGTTCAACTTCAATACCGAAGGGCTGGTCGAGCGGCAGGACGATGCGGAGATCCAGTCGCGCCGCGGCATCTACCAGACGATCGACAGCTATGTGCGCCAGAAGCTGGAGGAGGATGCCGGCAACGACAATGCTGGCGTGCGCCTGGCGCTCTATTTCGAGCGCAAGGCGGAAACGGTTTCCAGCCCCTACGACCTTCTGGCCGACGACGCGCTGTTCGAGGTCTTCAAGGTGCTCTTCCAGTTGCCCGACGAGATCGCGAGCGCGGATGTCGACGCCCAGGCCGACATGATCGAGCGCTATCTCGACCTGAAGGACCTGCAGGATCCGGAGAAGGTCTCCAAGATGATCGTGAAGTTCTCCGTGCTCTATGACCTTGAAAACCAGAGCACGATGGATCCCGCGCTCTCGGTGCTCACCAATTCCGGCTCCGCCGGCATCAGCGCCGATCTCATGCTGTCGCTGGCGCAGCTTCGCACCGGCGGCTGATCGCTTGGAGCAATTCCAGCAAAGGTGCGACGCGGTTTTGCGTCCGGAATTGCGTTAAACAAACAGATAGAGCGTTTTCGCGAATCGAAGAAAAGCGAAAATGCTCTAACCCCTGACGACCTTGCCGGGATTCATGATGCCGGCGGGGTCGAAGGCGCGCTTGACCCTTGCCATCAGGTCCATCTCGATCGGGGCGCGCACCGCCGCGAGCTCGTCGCGCTTCAACTGGCCGATGCCGTGCTCGGCGGAGATCGACCCGCCATAACGCAGCACGATGCCGTGCACGAGATCGTTGATCTCGCGCCAGCGGCCGAGGAAGGCCGCCGTGTCGGCGCCGACGGGCTGGGAGATGTTGTAGTGGATGTTGCCGTCGCCCATATGGCCGAAGGAGCAGATGCGCGCGCCGTCTATGGCCTTCATGACCGCCGCGTCCGCCTCCGCCATGAAGGCCGGAATGGCCGAGACCGGCACCGAGACGTCGTGCTTGATCGAGCCGCCCTCCGGCTTCTGCGCCGGCGACATGCTCTCGCGCATGTGCCAGAGCGCCCGGCGCTGCTCCTCGCTGGCGGCGATCACCGCATCGTCGACGAGCCCCGCCTCGATGCCCTCGGCCAGCAGCGCCTCCATCATGCGCGCCGCGGTCTCCGGCGCGTCCGATGTCGAGATGTCGACCAGCACGTACCAGTCGTGCCGGCTGGCGAGCGGGTCGCGCACGCCCGGAATGTGCCGCGTGGTGAAGTCGACGCCGAGCCGCGGCATGAGTTCAAAGCCGGTCAGCGCGGTGCCGCAGCGGCTGGAGGCGCGCTCGAAGAGGGTGAGCGCATCCGCGACGGATTTCAGTCCGGCGAAGGCTACCTCGTGGCCGAGCGGCCGCGGGAAGAGTTTCAGCACCGCGCCGGTGATGACGCCGAGCGTGCCTTCCGCGCCGATGAAGAGATCGCGCAGGTCATAGCCCGTATTGTCCTTCTTCAGCCGGCGCAGGCCGTTCCAGACCTCGCCCGTCGGCAGCACGACTTCGAGGCCGAGGCAGAGCTGGCGCATGTTGCCATAGGCGAGCACCGCCGTGCCGCCGGCATTGGTGGAAAGGTTGCCGCCGATCTGGCAGGAGCCTTCCGAGCCGAGCGACAGCGGGAACAGCCGGTCCACCGCCTCCGCCGCCTTCTGGATCTCCGCGAGCACGCAGCCGCTGTCGGCGACGACGACATTGCCGACCGGATCGATGTCGCGGATGCGGTTGAGCCGGGAGAGCGACAGCACGACATCCATCGCCCCCTCGCGCGGCGCCGCGCCCCCGACATGGCCCGTATTGCCGCCCTGCGGCACGATGGCCGTGCGCGTCTCGGTGGCGAGCGCCAGGATCTTCGAGACCTCCTCGACGGAGCCCGGCCGCAGCACGAGCGGCGAGGTGCCGTGATAGAGCCCCCGGCTTTCGACGAGATAGGGCGCGATGTCGCTTTCCGCGGTGAGCGCATGAGCCGGGCCGGTGATGGCGGCGAAGCGGTCGATGAGGTCGGGGGAAAGCGTCGCCTGGATCATGGCTCTGTCCTCGTTGGCGCCGTGTCGCAAGGGGCGGACGGCCTGAGTCGGAAACGGTGTGGAAACGCCTGAATTTGGCGCGCAAAGGTATGCAGCGGTTTTGCGCCAACGGCATGCCCGAAATCAAGAGGGCAGGGGCGTATGGAGCGGTCGCGATGCGGCCCGGGCGCTCTCCGGGACGGAAGAACCCACTTCGTTTCGGCGCGCCTAGCCGCGCGGCGCGGCGGCGCGCTGCAGGCGGTCGTTGATCGCCTCGCCGAGGCCGCGGGAGGGGATTGGTGCGAAGGCGATGGAGCGGGCGCCGGTCGCATCCGCCTGTTTCATGTAGCCGAAGAGATTGGCGGCCGCCTCCGCGAGGTCGCCGCTGGGGCTGAGGTCCAGCACCAGCGCCGCATCGGCCTCGCCGGGCAGCGCCGTGCCGCCGAAGCGGATCAGCACCTCGCCGGGCGCCACGTCGCGCGCATCGAGCCGCACCGGCGCATCGGGCGCGTAATGCGAGGCGAGCATGCCCGGTGCCTCGATCGCGGCGCCTGCCTTTTCGTTGCGAAGGACCGGCCGGCCGGTGACGCGCTCGACCTCGGCGGCATCCAGTCCGCCCGGCCTGAGCAGCCGGATCGTCTCGCCCTCGACCTTGATGATGGTGGATTCGAGCCCCACGACGGCCGGCCCCGCATCCAGAACCAGCTCCAGCTTCGCGCCGAAATCCTCGGCGACGTGCCGGGCGGTGGTCGGGCTGATGCGGCCGGAGGTGTTGGCGCTGGGTGCGGCGAGCGGCCGGCCGAAGGCCGACAGCAGCCGGCTGGCAAAGCCCTTGGGCACGCGGATGCCGATCGTGTCGAGCCCGGCGCGGGCAAGCGGGTGGATGGCGCTTTCCGGCCGGATCGGCAGCACGAGCGTCAGCGGCCCCGGCCAGAAGGCCTCGGCGATCATGCGCGACAGCGGATCGAAGACCGCGTGCTCCTCCGCCATGGCAAGGTCCGCCATGTGGCAGATCAGCGGATTGAAGCGCGGCCGGCCCTTCATCTCGTAGATGCGGGTGATGGCCAGCGGGTTGGTGGCGTCGGCGGCAAGGCCGTAGACCGTCTCGGTGGGAATGGCGACCGGCACGCCCCGACCGAGCGCCTCGCAGGCCCGTGCCAGCGCCGCCTCCGCATCCGTCCGCGTATCCACGATGTCCGCCATGTCGCCCTTCCTTGTCGGGGCTTCCTTTACAGGGCTTTTCCGGCAAAAGCCAAGGGTCGCCGATTGCCTAAAATGCGAGCGACCGGATTAGATCGGCCGAAAGCGGTGGCTGCTATGGAAGGTTGAAAGATCCAGCAGCAGGTTCGCAATGATGGCGCACAAGAAATCCTCGACGACCGACATCGCCTTGCGCGTCGCAACGGCCATGAAGCAGATGGGCATAGACGGGCTGCCGCGCAATTACGAGCTGGTCTACGAGGCCTATGCCGGCTGCAATCCCGATCTGGTGCGCGACTTCATCGCGCTCGGCAAATACAAGACGCAAGCCGCGCTCGACGAACTCGGCCGCAAATACCTGCCGCACCACCACGAGGCAGGCGTGCTGCAGCGCTCGGCCGGCGCCATCAGTAACGAGATGGCCAATTTCATGGACCTGCTCAGCCAGGAGCGCACCTCGCTGTCGGATTACGGCCGCCTGATCGGCGAGGCCTCGCAGGTCATCCGCGATGCCGGCAGCCTCGGGGAGGGCGCGCTCGGCTCCTCGCTGGAGGCGCTGCAGCGCGCGACGGAACTGCGCGTCACCCACACGGCGGAAATGGCGGAGAAGGTTGCCGCGCAATCGGCCGTCATGGACGGCATCCAGAAGGAGATGGCGGAGTTCGAGGCGATGAAGTTCATCGATCCGCCGACCAAGCTCGGCAACCGCCGCGCCTTCAACAAGGCGCTCGCCCGCGTCTACGCCAATCCCGATCTGCCGATGCTCTGCGGCGTCGCCATTGCCGAGGTGGATGCCGAGCGTCGCTTCTCGCCCGGCCAGATCGAGGCCCTGTCGGACCATCTCGTCACCTTCTATGGCGGCCTCATCCGCCAGGCCTTCCCGGCCGGCGAGCTTGCCGTGCGCTTCGACGGCCTGCGCTTCGGCTTCGTGTTCCACACCGCCGATGCAGGCGAGGTGACGCGGCTGATCGACCTCCTGCGCGCCGCCTTCCAGACGGTGGCGCTGCGCGATCCGCGCACCGGCCGCAATCTCGGCCGCCTGACGCTATCGGCGGGCGTGTGCATGACGGAGAGCGCCGACAGCGCGCTCGACCTTTCCGCGGCCTGCGAGCGCGCGCTGGCGGAGGCACGCAGCGCGGGCGGCGACCAGATCGTCGTCTACGGCCGCGGCGACGAGGTGCCGGCCGGCAAGGAATGGCTGATCTACCGGCCCGCCTGATGGAGGGGGAGGGAGCCTAGAGCGCGCGGATGATCTTGCGCAGCGCCTCGTCGCGTGCGCCGAGCATCAGCACGTTCTTCATGGCGAGCTTCGGATCGTCGGTGCGGAAGAGCACGCCGTTGCCGCGCACCTTGCGGTCGATCTGCAGCCGGCCTTCCTCCTCGGCCGGCGTGATGGCGACGGCGAAATACATGCGCCCCGCCTTCTTCGAGATATCGGCGAAGAACTGTTCCTCCTCGCCGATCTCGGCGAAGAAATTGGCCATGTAGAAGGCCCATTGCACATTCTTGAATTCCGCGAAGCGGGAATTGGCGACGGTGATGTGGCAATAGCCGAGATGCGGCGTCCGGGCGAGCGTGCGGTGGAAGATCAGCTTGGGAAAGCGGATCGACTGATGGAAGCCGTTGATGCGGTCATGCGTGACATTCCCGGCATTCTCCAGCTTGCGGCCGGTGCGCTCGGCCACCTCCTGGTAGCTGAGATATCGCTTCTCGCTCGGGCTCCAGCTTGTGTTCCGGTCGATGCGGCCGGTGCGCAGGAACTCGGTATGGACGGCCGGTTTCGGCTGGTTCGCGCGCTTGTAGGCGACCGCGTCGTAATAACGGAACTTGGTTTGCTGCACGCGCCGGCACTCCATCCTCACGCCCCGATGCGGTGAAGTTTATGGAAACGGCGTTAAACATTCCTTGCCGGGCCGCTCCCTCTTTTTCCGCATGTTTCGGATGGGTCGCAATATGACAATTGTGTCGGCGCGCCCGCCAGGTTGCCCCTGGCGTGGCTTTGGTGCCTGTTATTTTGGCATAATTGATTGAAATATATGCAGTAACAACCGTGATCATCTTGCCGGACGTCGTTTGTCTCCTGTCGTCAAATCGGAATGGCATGTCGCTATCTGACATGTCGTTTGCTGAATCTTGCGCTTAGATAAGAACACTCGAGGTGCCGTTCTGACGAAGAGCGGAGAATTGGGAAGCCGGTTGAAATCCGGCGCTGCCCCCGCAACGGTGGAGGAGAAAAGCGCGGCGAGACGCCACTGGACGGAAAGGTCCGGGAAGGCGCCGCGATGGTCCGGAAGGACGCTCCTGAGCCCGGAAACCAGCCTTGGGTGTGATCGTGACTGGCTGCGGCGGGCGGCCGGGAAGCGTGCAGTCCGTGCGCCCCCGCGCCCGGATGCCGTCTCCTTCCGTGCGCCTCATCCCCAATTTGATATCGAGGATCCGGCATGGACATCAGCAGCGACGTGCTCCGCAAGCTCAAGAACCGGCGCGAGGGCCACAGCCTCGAGCAGGCCTTCTACATCGACCCCGACCATTACAAGCTGGACCTGGAGACGATCTGGTATCGCGACTGGCTGTTCATCGGCCATGACTGCGAGATCCCGAAGGCCGGCAACTATTTCACCGTGCAGGTCGGCGACTATCCCGTCGTCATCACCCGCGACCGCACAGGCACCGTGCGCGCCCTGCACAATTCCTGCCGCCACCGCGGCTCGCGCGTCTGCACGCAGCACCGGGGATCCTCCGCAAAGCTCGTCTGTCCCTATCACCAGTGGACCTACGAACTGGACGGCTCGCTGCTCTTCGCCCGTCACATGGCCGAGGATTTCGACAAGAGCCAGCACGGCCTGAAGCGCGTGCACTGCGAGACCGTCGGCGGCTATATCTTCATCTGCCTTGCCGACGAGGCGCCGGATTTCTCCGCCTTCCGCGCGCTGGTCGAGCCCTATCTCGCCCGCCACCGCCTCGGCGAGACGAAGGTCGCCTTCGAAAGCACGATCGTCGAGAAGGGCAACTGGAAGCTCGTCTGGGAGAACAACCGCGAGTGCTACCATTGCGCCGCCAACCATCCCGAACTCTGCCGCACCTATCCGGAAGCCCCGAGCGCCACCGGCGTGCAGGGCGCCAAGGACGATCCTGTCATCGCCGCGCACTGGGAAAAATGCGAGGCGGCGGGCCTGCCGAGCGAATTCCGCATGTCGCCGACCGGCCAGTTCCGCGCCGCGCGCATGCCGCTCATCCAGGAGGCCGAAAGCTACACCATGTCCGGTGCCCGCGCCGTCCAGCGACCGCTCTCCAACGATGTCCTGGAAAACCATATCGGCACGCTCCTGCTGTTCCACTACCCGACGACGTGGAACCACGTGCTCGCCGACCACGCCATCACCTTCCGCGTGCTGCCGCTCGGCCCCGAGCTGACGCAGGTCACGACCAAGTGGCTCGTCAACAAGGATGCCGTCGAGGGCGTCGATTACCGCCTCGACGAGCTTACCCATGTCTGGACCGAAACCAACGACCAGGACCGCCGCATCGTCGAGGAAAACGCCTTCGGCATCCGCTCCCCAGCCTACCAGCCCGGCCCCTATTCGCCGGAGGACGAGGGCGGCGTCATGCAGTTCGTCGAATGGTACGCGAATTTCATGATCGACCGGCTCGACGGCGCCAAAAAGCCGCTCTCGCGGGTGGCCTGACATGACGATCGCCAGCCATTTCCGCCACTTCGACGAGCTTCATCCGTGGAACGACCGCCAGCACATGCTGGAATGCATCGCCGCCACGGTGGAGACATCGGATGTGATGACCTTCACCTTCCGCTCCGATCGCGACAACTGGTTCCGCTACCTGCCGGGCCAGTTCGTCACGCTGGAACTGCCGGTGTCGGAAGACGAACCCGTCATGCGGACCTATACGCTCTCCTCGACGCCCTCGCGGCCCTTCTCCGTTTCCGTGACGGTGAAGGCGCAGAAGGGTTCGATCGGCACGCGCTGGATGTTCGACACCCTGCGCCCCGGCATGCGTCTGAAGGCCTTTGGCCCGCTCGGCGACTTCTCCCTCGTGCGCTATCCCGCCGAAAAGTACCTCTTCATCTCGGCGGGTTCCGGTGTCACGCCGATGATGTCCATGACGCGCTGGATGTCGGATTGCGCGCCGCAGTCCGATGTCGCCTTCATCACCTGTGCCCGCAAGCCCGAGGACCTCTTGTTCAAGGCGGAACTCGAATGCCTCGCCGCCCAGATGCCGAACCTTGCGCTCGGCTTCGTCGTCGAGGGGCACAATCCGCGCGACGGCTGGCATGGCCTGCGTGGCCGGATCGATGCAGCGCGCCTCTCGCTGCTCGCGCCCGATTTCCGCGACCGCACCGTCTTCTGCTGCGGCCCGGAGCCCTTCATGCGCGGCGTGCGCGACATGCTGAAGGTCTGCGGCTTCAACATGGACCGCTACCACGAGGAGAGCTTCCAGCCGGCCAATGCGCCCGCCCCGGAGGCGATCGCCATCCGCGCGGGCGCCGGCGAGCAGGAGATCGATGCCAACGCCGTTTCTACCGTGACCTTCACCATGGCCGGCAAGGACGCCCAATGCCCGCCCGGCCAGACGATCCTGCAGACGGCGCGCGCTGCGGGCGTGCGCATCGGCGCGGCCTGCGAGGGTGGCCTTTGCGGCACCTGCCGGGTCATGAAGGTTTCGGGCGAGGTGGACATGCGCCACAATGGCGGCATCCTCGACGACGAGATCGAGGAGGGCTACATCCTCGCCTGCTGCTCGCGGCCCATCGGGGACGTGCAGATCGAGGCGTAGGAGCGGGACCTCAGAAATCCTGGTAGTTCAGCGGCGTGACCTCGACCAGGCGGCGGCCGAGCGTGGTGGTCGCGGTGCCCTTCGCCATGATGCCGGCGCGGACCTCCGCCGTCACGGCGACGGGAAACGAGGCCACCGCACCTGAGGCGAGCGTGACGGCGCCGGCCGTCTGCGCCCCGGTGCCGGCTTCGGCTTCGGCCGTCACCGTGGCCTTGAAGGCGCCGCCCGCCGGGATGGAGGCGGTGAGCATCTCGTCGACGGGCTCGAAGGGCTTTTCCGGCAGAAGTTCGCCGAAGGCCCAGGCCTTGCCGAGCGCCGCCTTCGTCATCGGCGCCACGTTGACGTCGATATCGGTCAGCGCGCCCTTCACCCGGTAGGGGCAGCGCCGCTTCGAGCAGTTGACGCCGGCGGAGAATTGCCAGAGCGCGTAATTGTCCCAGTTGCCCATCGGGAAGGCGCCCTCGATGCCGGGCTTGTAGCGGGCGTACCAGAGCGGCAGGCGCGAGAGGATGCGGTACTTGTCGCGGTTGAGCGCGATGTGCTGGGCGGTCGAATGGTTGGTGTAGAGCACCGGGTAGCGGCCCGTGCGCGTCCTGATATGGCCGGCGAAGACCTGGGCATCCTCCAGTGACATGTAGGCGTCGGGATCGATGCCTTCGATGTCCAGCACCATCATCTCGTCGTCCTGCGGATTGGCATAGTCGAGGAAATGATTGGCCTGGTCGACCGGATTGCCCGGCCGGGCGAGGTGATAGGCGCCCCACAGCAGCCCCTTCGAGCGTGCAAGCAGCCGGCGCGTCTGGTAGAGCTCGCGGCTCACCGCATATTTGCGCCACATGGTCTTGCAATGCGCCACCGTGTCGCCGCCATGCTCGCCCTTGCAACTGAAGCTTTCCGGCAGGCCGTCGGAGGCCTTGGAGATGAAGCCGGCGATGCGCGTGTCGGAGAGCATTTCCGACCAGTCGATCTCGTTCAGTTCATAGGCATCGATGACGATGGCGTTTTCCGGCTTCTTCCACGGCTCCACGCTGGCCGCGGTGGCGGGAAAGGGCAGGGCCGCCAGCAAGAGAAGGGCGGCGAGGCCGGAAAGATGCTTCGGGTTCATGGAGGCTCCTGGTCGATTTCGCGCCTGCGCAAGCGACCATGGTGAGCCAAACATGGTTAACGGACGGCTAACGCGCACAAAACCGCGCGCCGAGCATTGAATCGCCCACCGCAAGACCGCATATGGAACGAAAGGGACTTTGGTGCGTTTCGCGTTCAAATTGCCGTTCGAGCAAAGATCGAAAGGCACCGTTAGGGAGAAGTATCATGACGTTTCTCAACAAATGCCTGGCTGTGACCATGTCGGCGCTCTTCGCCGCCACGCCGGTCGTGCCCGCCGGCGCCATGCCGCTTGCGGTTCCCAAGGTCCAGACGACCGCGGCCGGCGGCAACGATGTGCAGCTTGTGCGTGATGGCGAGCGCCCGTTCTGGCTGAAGCGCAATTTCCGATTCGATGGCAATTCGCGCGACGTCCGGCGCAATTACAATCGCATGAGCACGCGCGAGCGCAACCGTCGCATCGAGAATTTCGGGAATCGCGACAGCGGCTGGCGCGACAACCGCCGCAATCGCGACCGGGATGTCGGCTGGCGTGACCGCGGCGACCGTTACGGCTGGTATCGCGGCCATCGCGGCTATCGCTACCAGCGCCCGGGCTATCGCTACCATGACGGTTTCTGGTTCCCGCTCGCCGCCTTCGGCGTCGGCACCGTCATCGGTGGTGCGATCGCCAACGACCGGACCTATGTGGGTGGCGGCAGCGCGCATGTGAACTGGTGTGCAAACCGCTACCGTTCATACAGGGCTTACGACAACACGTTCCAGCCCTATAATGGCCCGCGTCGCCAGTGCATCTCGCCCTATAGCTGACAGGGCGAACCTCTCCGTGCCGGATGGTCCCCCCGGCACCTGGAACGGGCTGACCAGTCTTTGACCGGCCGGCCCGTTTCCGTTTCGGGTATCGATCTTCGTTGACGTTTACGTAAAAATAAATAATCTGTCCGCCAGAAAGTCGCCCCGCCACAGCGGGCAGGGCGGTCGGGAGGAGGATAGAGATGTACAAGGCGCCGGTCGAGGAGATTGCGTTCACGCTGAAGCATGTGGCGGGCCTTGCGCCCGCGCTGGACGGCGGCCATCTCGGCGACCTTTCGGACGACCTCGTCGATGCCATCCTCACCGAAGCCGGCCGTTTCGCCACCGAGGAGGTGGCCCCGCTCGCCGAGATCGGCGACAGGCAGGGCGCCCGCCTTGTCGATGGCGCCGTGAAGATGCCCGACGGCTGGCCGGCGCTCTACAAGGCCTGGGCGGAGGGCGGCTGGAACTCGCTGACGGCCTCGCCCGATTTCGGCGGGCAGGGCCTGCCGCACATGCTGCATGTCGCCGCCCTCGAAATGTGGAACAGCGGCTCCATGGCGTTTGCGATCGGCCCGACGCTGACGATCGGCGCCATCGAGGCGCTGGCGGCGCACGGCTCGGATCACCTGAAATCCACCTATCTGCCGAAGATGGTGTCAGGCGAATGGATGGGCTCGATGAACCTCACCGAGCCCCATGCCGGCTCGGACCTCGGCGTGATGAAGACCCGCGCCGAGCGGCGCGGCGACGGCACCTACCGCCTCTTCGGCCAGAAGATCTTCATCACCTATGGCGAGCACGATTTCACGGACAACATCGTGCATCTGGTGCTCGCCCGCCTGCCGGATGCGCCCGCCGGCACGCGCGGCATCTCGCTCTTCCTCGTGCCGAAGTTCCTCGTCAATGACGATGGTTCGCTTGGAGCCCGCAACGACGCCCATTGCCATTCCATCGAGCACAAGCTGGGCATCCACGGCTCGCCCACCTGCACGATGATCTACGGCGACGGCCGCTTCGGTGACGAGCCGGGCGCCATCGGCTGGCTGGTCGGCGAGGAGAACCGGGGCCTTGCCTGCATGTTCACCATGATGAATAACGCCCGCCTTGCCGTCGGCATGCAGGGCGTGGCGATCGCAGAGGCGGCGACGCAGAAGGCGATCGCCTATGCGAAGGAGCGCACGCAGGGCAAGGCGCCCGGCTGGCAGGGAGCCGGCAAGGATGGGGGCCAGGGTTCGGGCATGAGCCCGATCATCGAGCATCCCGACGTCGCCCGCATGCTTCTGACCATGAAGGTGCTCACCCAGGGCGCCCGCGCCATCACCTATGCCTGCGCCCACGCCGTCGACATGAGCCACGGCGTGGAGGCGAAGCACTGGGCCGAGCGCGCGAGCCTGCTCACCCCCATCGCCAAGAGCTTCGCCACCGATGCCGGCGTCGACGTCGCCTCGCTCGGCGTGCAGGTGCATGGCGGCATGGGTTACATCGAGGAGACGGGCGCGGCCCGCCTCTACCGCGACGCCCGCATCGCGCCGATCTACGAAGGCACCAACGGCATCCAGGCCATCGACCTCGTCACGCGCAAGCTGCCGCTCTCGGACGGCGACCATCTGCGCGGCTTCATCGCCGAACTGCGGGAGATCGCGGCCAAGGCCGGGCAGGCGAATGCGCCAGCCCTCGGCGAGACCGCAACCCGCCTCGAGGCCGCCATTTCCGATCTCGAAGCGGCGAGCGAATGGCTGCTCGCCACGCTGGCGGAAGGGAAACAGGCCGAAGCGCTCGCCGGCGCCACACCCTACCAGCGCCTCTTCGGCCTGGTCCTGACCGGCGCCTATCTCGCCAAGGGCGCGCTCGCGGACGTCGGCGATGGCCGCAACGGCGAACGCGCCGCGCTGTGCCGCTTCGCCGCGGAGAATATCCTCAGTGAGACGGCGGCGCTGCGGGACCGGGTGGTTTCCGGTGCGGGAAGCCTGGAAGCCGCGCGTTTGGTGCTGGAATAGGAATGCTTGGACTGCCAGCGAAGTGAGAGACTGTAGCTGCCGCGACACCCCCCTCTGCCCTGCCGGGCATCTCCCCCTCAAAGGGGGAGATCAGCAGGAGGCGAAAACCTCGCTCAACCGGCAACGCCGGAGATGGGCGGAACGGCGGCCCCGACCAATCTCCCCCTTGAGGGGGAGATGCCCGGCAGGGCAGAGGGGGGATCCGGCACCCGAGTGACTGCCATTCGATGAAGGAAACCGATACCCATGACCGACCCCATCCTGATCGAGCGCCCGGAAACGGCCCCCGGCGTCCAGGTGATCCGCCTCAACCGCCCCGACAAGAAGAACGCCATCACCCGCGCCATGTACCAGGCGATGACGGACGCGCTGACGGCGGGTGATGCGGACGAGACGGTGCGCGCCACCGTCTTCCTCGGCAGCGAGGGCTGCTTTTCCGCCGGCAACGACCTGAACGATTTCCTCGCCTTCGCCATGGGCGGCACGATGGGCCGCGAGGTGATCGATTTCCTCCATGCGCTCGCCGCGCACGGCAAGCCGCTGGTTTCCGGCGTCGATGGCCTGGCGATCGGCATCGGCACGACGATCCATCTGCACTGCGATCTCACCTATGCCTCGATCCGCACCGAGTTCCGCACGCCCTTCGTCGATCTGGCGCTGGTGCCGGAGGCGGCCTCCAGCCTTCTCGCGCCCCGTCTGATGGGCCATCAGCGCGCCTTCGCGCTGCTCGCCGCCGGCGAGGGCTTTTCCGCCACCGCCGCGCGGGACGCTGGCCTTGTCTACGCCGTCGTCGAGCCCGCCGCGGTGGAAAGCGAGACGCTTGCCGCCGCCGCGCGCCTCGCCGCCAAGCCGCCGAAGGCGCTCGCCATCGCCCGCACCCTCATCCGGGGGGACGGCGCGGAAGTGGCAAGGCGCATCGACGAGGAGGCCGGACATTTCGCGGCGCAGTTGAAGAGCCCGGAAGCGCGCGCCGCCTTCGAGGCCTTCATGGCCCGCCGCTAGAGCAATTCCCGCAAAGGGCGAGCCGGTCTTTCCGGCAACAGACAGGCAGGCGGACGGATCGGCACGCTTTTCGGCGCCTTCCGTCCGGATGTCCTGCCGGCGCCTGCTTCGCAGGCACCGGGTGCACCCGATTTATGGTCTATCAATTTTAACAGTGCCTTAAACACGTTTTCCTATCGTGCGGCATTCTCCGGCTTTCCGGCCGGCGGCCGCATGATGCGCCCGATTTCCGCCTTCCGGCATGTCGTTCAGCATCGCGTCCCCGCCGGTTTCGGCGCCGGCGCCCGAAGGAACACCCTCTCCATGGCCAAGCGCTCCAATCTGATGACGCGCATCCTCGTCGTCGCGTCCCTCGTCGTCGTCGCCGCCTTCACCGGCTTCTCCCTCTATATCGACAGCCTGCAGCGCAGCGTCTTGACGAAATCCGTCGAGGAAAGCATCGATAGTTCCGGCAAGCAGGCCGCCCAGAGCATCGCCAACTGGCTGAACGCCCGCGTCTCGCTGACCGAAATGGCCGGCAATGCCGCCGGAAAGGTCGTCGACGCCGCCGGCATCGAGGCCATGCTGCAGAACGACGTGCTCGTCAGCCAGTTCATGACCACCTATGTCGGCGACGAGACGGGGCTCTTCACCATGTGGCCGAAGTCGCAGATGCCCGAGGGCTACGACCCGCGCCAGCGCCCGTGGTATCAGGATGCCGTCAAGGCCAATGCCAGCGTCCTGACCGAGCCCTATATCGACGCCTCCACCAACGATCTGATCATCAGCGCCGCGACGCCCGTCAAGCATGACGGCAAGCTGCTCGGCGTCGCCGGCAGCGACTTCTCGCTGAAGTCGCTCGTCGACATGGTCAATTCGGTCGACCTCGGCGGCACGGGCTTCGCCTTCCTCGTCAGCAAGAACGGCCAGATCCTCGTGCATCAGGACAAGGCGCTCGTCACCAGGACGCTCGTCGATGCCTTCCCGGCGGCGACGCCAGCCATCGGCGGCGGCATCGCCCACACGACCTATGCCGGCAAGCCGGTGCTGGTCTCCTTCGTGCCGGTCACCGGCCTGCCGTCGGTCGAATGGTATCTCGGCTTCACCATCGACAGCGGCATGGCCTATGCGGCGATCGACCAGTTCCGCATCGCCGCGACGATCGCCACCATCCTCGCCGTCGTCGTCATGATGGGCTTCCTCGCCACCGTGCTCTCCCGCCTCGTCGTGCGCCCGGTCAAGGACATGACCTTCGCCATGGACAAGCTCGCCTCGGGCGATGTCACCGCGGCCATTCCCGGCGAGGACCGCACCGACGAGATCGGCCAGATGGCCGCCGCCGTCGCCGTCTTCCGCGACAATGCCATCGAGCGCACCCGCCTCGAAAACGCCGCCGAAGAAGGCCGCATGCTCTCCGAAAGCGAGCGCCGCGAGCGCGAGGCCGTCAAGGCACGCGAAGCCGGCGAGATCCAGCACGCCGTCGAGGCGCTGGCGGACGGCCTCGGCCGCCTTGCCGACGGCGATCTCGCCCACCGCATCGAAGAACCCTTCGCCGGCCATCTCGATCGCCTGCGCACCGACTTCAACCACTCCCTCACCAGGCTGCACACGGCGATGACGACGGTCGGCCAGAACGCCCGCGCCATCGATGCCGGCGCCACCGAGATCCGCTCGGCCGCCGACGATCTCGCCCGCCGCACGGAGCAGCAGGCGGCTTCCGTCGAGGAAACCGCCGCCGCGCTGGAGGAGATCACCACGACCGTGAAGGACTCCACCCGCCGCGCCGAGGAGGTCGGTTCACTCGTCTCGCGCACCCGGGAGGGCGCTGAAAAATCCGGCGAGGTGGTGCGCCGCGCCGTCTCGGCCATGCAGGGCATCGAGAAGTCCTCGCACGAGATCTCCAACATCATCGGCGTCATCGACGACATCGCCTTCCAGACCAATCTTCTCGCGCTCAATGCCGGCGTGGAAGCGGCCCGCGCGGGCGAGGCCGGCAAGGGCTTTGCCGTCGTGGCGCAGGAAGTGCGCGAGCTCGCCCAGCGCTCGGCCAATGCCGCGAAAGAGATCAAGGCGCTGATCACGGCGTCCGGGGAACAGGTCCGTTCCGGCGTCTCGCTCGTCGACGAGACGGGCGCCGCGCTGGAGGCCATCGTGCGCGAGGTGCAGGAGATCAACGGCCATGTGAACGCCATCGTCCTGGCCGCCCGCGAACAGTCGACCGGCCTGCAGGAGATCAACACCGCCGTCAACACGATGGACCAGGGCACGCAGCAGAACGCCGCCATGGTAGAGCAACAGACGGCGGCCAGCCACGGCCTTGCCAGCGAGGCCGGCGCTCTCAACGCGCTGCTCGCCCAGTTCAAGCTCGGTTCGAGCGCCGCAAGCTATGCCGCCACCGCTCCGCGCCGCGCCGCGTGAGGGATACGCCTTCCCTGGAGGGCCCGGGAGCGATCCCGGGCCGTTCCGTTTTCCCGGTCTCGTCCGATGCCGGCCGCTTGTGACGTGGCCGAAGCCTCTCCATCTATAGGCGACCCCATCGCAGTACAGACAGAAGAGGCGTGAAAATGATCGAGTTACAGGGACGTACGGCCGTCATCACCGGTGCCGGCCGCGGGCTGGGGGCGGCGCTTGCCCTGTCCCTCGCGCAGGCGGGATGCAACCTTGTTTTGTGTGGCCGCAACCCGGCGGCACTGGAAACCCTGGCGGACCGGATCGCCAGCACGACGGGACGCCGCCCCGCCTCCGTCGCCGTCGATCTCGCCGACAGCGAAAGCGTGCGCCGGGCGGTCGATGCCATTACCCGGTCGCATAACCATGTCGATCTGCTGGTGAACAATGGTGCGATGTGGCTGGAGGCGCGCGACACGCCGCACAGCGCGGAGGAGGTGCTGACTGTCATCAACTCCGCCGTCACCGGCACTTTCCTCTTCACCCAGGGCCTTCTGCCGCTGCTCCGGCGCTCCGCCCATCCGGACATCGTCACCATCGGCTCGGTCAGCGGCCTGCCGAATGCGCCGCTCCAGACCGTCTCCGTCCCCTTCTACGCGGCCAAGCGCGCCCAGGCGGCGCTTGCCGACGGGTTGCGCCAGATGCTGGCGGGAACGCCGCTGCGCTCCATCGTCGTGCACCCGCCCTATCTCGATGACGTGCAGCCGGGCGAGCCCGAATGGGCGGAGGCGGCCGAGCGGGCCAAGGGGACCCGCGGCACCAACCGGGATGTGGTCGACGCCGTGCTGTTCGCCGTCACCCGGCCGCGCCACATCACGCTCTCCATCGTGCTGGATGCGGACGATGGCGGGGTGTTTCCCGCACAGGGCGGCTGAGGATCCCGGCGCCTACTTCTCCAGCACCGCCACCGCTTCCACATGCGCCGACCAGAGGAACTGGTCGATCGGCGTCACGAGGCGGATGCGGTAGCCGGCGGCGGTGAGGATGGCGAGGTCGCGGGCAAGGCTCACGGGATTGCAGGAGACGGCGACGATGGTCTTGACGCCGGAGCGGGCGAGTTCCCGGCACTGGTCCTCCGCGCCGGCGCGCGGCGGGTCGAAGACCACGGCATCGAACACCTTCAGCTCGGAAGCCATCAGCGGGCGGCGGAAGAGGTCGCGCCGCTCCACCGTCACCGGCTTCAGGCCTTGCGTGTTGCGCGCCGCCTGGTCGAGCGCCTTCAGCGCCTTTTCCTCGCCCTCCACCGCATGCACCTTGGCCTGCCGCGCGATGCGCAGCGCGAAGGTGCCGGAGCCGGCGAAGAGATCGGCGACGCGCTTGGCCTTGCCGAGCGCCGCCAGCACCAGGTCCGCCATGGCGTCCTCGGCCGGCTTCGTCGCCTGGGTGAAGCCGCCGGCGGGCGGGAAGACGCGCACGCCGGAAAAATCGATCACCGGCTTTTGCGGCTCGATGAGAACTTCCCCGTCGCTGGAAACGCGGGCGATGCCGCGCAGCGACAGGATGCATTCGGTGACGGCGCGCCGCTCCTTGTCGCCCACCTTCTTGACGCCCTCGAAGGCGAGGTCGAGGCCGGAGAGCGTTTCGAGCACGGTGACGCGGAAGGGCTCGGCCGAGGTGGCGATGGCGGCGGCCACCCGGCGGATCGCCGCCAGCATGGAGACGATGCCGTCGCTCGAGATCGGACAGTGGTCGATGGAGACGATGTGGTGGCTGCCGGCCTGGTTGAAGCCGAGCAGCATCTCCTTTTCCGTCCGGCGCACGGTGAAGACGACGCGGCGGCGTTCGCCCGGCCGGGCGATGACGAGCGGGGCGACCTCGGGCGCGAGGCCCTTGGCCTTCAGCGCGTTGACGACGAGGCTGCGCTTGAAGTCGTGGTAGAGCGCATCGGAAGCGTGCTGCAGCGTGCAGCCGCCGCAGGTGCCGTTCCTGCCGTCCGGGCCGAAATGCACGCAGGGCGGCTCCACCCGTTCGGGCGAGGCGACCGACATGGACATGACAGTGCCGTGGTTCTTCACCCGCGCGACGGCTACCGTCTCGCCGGGTAGCGTGAAGGGCACGTAGACCGGGCCGCCGGCCGCCTCCGCGATGCCGTCGCCGCCGCTGCCGAGCCGCGCGATGGTGAGCGTTTCCGTCGTCATGGCTTTCGGCCTCCCAGAAGAAATTCGTGATTGCCGTCGCCGCCGGTGATGGGCGAGGGGATAAGGCCGAGGCTTTGCCAGCCCATGTCCTCGACGAGCCAGCGTTCCAGCTCGGCCGCAACGGCGGGCGCGCTCTCCGGGTCCTTCAGCAGCCCCGCCTTGCTGATCGCCTCGCGCCCCGCCTCGAACTGCGGCTTGACGAGCAGGACGCAGAAGGCGCCGGGCTCGGCGAGCATGAGCGCCGGCGGCAGCGCCAGCTTCAGCGAGATGAAGGAGACGTCGGAGACGACGGCGCCGATGGCGCGGCCGTCGAGATGGTCCGCATCGAGCACGCGGGCGTTCAGGCCCTCGTGGCTGGTGACGCGCGCATCCGTCAGGAGCCGCGGGTGAAGCTGGTCATGGCCCACATCGACCGCGACGACATGGCTGGCGCCGCGCTCCAGCAGGATTTCGGTGAAGCCGCCGGTGGAAGCGCCGATATCGAGACAGTCGAGGCCCGCAGGATCGAGCCCGAAGGCGTCCAGCGCGGCCTTCAGCTTCAGCGCCGCGCGCGAGACATAGGCCTGGGCGGGGTCGTCGATCTCGATGACGGCGGAGGAGGAAAAGCTCGAGCTCGGCTTGGTGACGACGCGGCCGTCGACGCGCACGGTGCCGCGCGTGATGGCGTCGCGCGCCCGCGAGCGGCTGGCGACGAGGCCGGCATTCAGCAGAAGCTGGTCGAGGCGGATGGTTTCTCTAGGTTGGGACATCGCCTCTCATGACGCCTCGCGCCGCAGGTGGCAAGCCCCATGCGCAAAGCCGGGCGATGCGGCCCGGGAAATTCCGCAGCGAGCCGAGGCCGGCGAGGGCGGAAAGGCCCTGCGACGCCCCGCCCATCGCTTCTGCTCAGCCGGCGACGCCCACCCCGACGGCCTTCTGGCCGAGCGCCTGGAACACGGTGGAGACGATGCCCGCGCGGTCGAGGCCGGCCTTGGCATACATCGCCTCGGGCTTGGCCTGTTCCATCCAGATGTCCGGCAGCACCATCGGGCGCACCTTCAGGCCATGGTCGAGCAGGCCCTCGAGCGCCAGGAACTGCAGCACATGGCTGCCGAAACCGCCGATGGCGCCTTCCTCGATGGTGATCAGCACCTCGTGGTGGCGGGCGAGCTGGCGGACGAGGTCGTGGTCGAGCGGCTTGGCGAAGCGCGCATCGGCGACCGTCGTGGAAAGGCCGGCGGCATCGAGGTCTTCTGCGGCCAGCAGACAGTCGGCGAGCCGCGTGCCGAAGGAGAGAAGGGCCACCTTGGAGCCCTGCTTGACGACGCGGCCCTTGCCGATCTCAAGGATCTCCCCGCGTGCCGGCATGTCGACGCCGACGCCCTCGCCGCGCGGATAGCGGAAGGAGATCGGGCCGTCGTCATAGGCGGCGGCCGTGCGCACCATGTGCTTCAGCTCCGCCTCGTCGGCGGCGGCCATCACCACGAAACCGGGCAGGGTGGCGAGGTAGGTCGTGTCGAAGGAGCCGGCATGGGTCGGCCCGTCGGCGCCGACGAAGCCGGCGCGGTCGATCGGGAAACGCACCGGCAGGCCCTGGATGGCGACGTCGTGCACGACCTGGTCGTAGCCGCGCTGCAGGAAGGTGGAATAGAGCGCGCAGAACGGCTTGTAGCCTTCGGAAGCAAGGCCGGCGGCGAAGGTCACGGCGTGCTGCTCGGCGATGCCGACATCGAAGGTGCGGGCCGGATAGGCCTTGGCGAACTTGTCGAGCCCGGTGCCGGAGGGCATGGCGGCGGTGATGGCGAGGATCTTCTCGTCGAAGCCTGCTTCCTGCACCAGCGCCTCGGCGAAGACGGAGGTGTAGGCGGGCGCATTCGGCTTGGCCTTGGCCTGCGCGCCGGTGATGACGTCGAAGGTGTTGACGCCGTGATACTTGTCGGCGGCGGCCTCGGCTGGCGGATAGCCCTTGCCCTTCTGGGTGACGACGTGGATGAGCACCGGCCCCCTGGAATTGTCGCGCACATTGCGCAGCACCGGCAGGAGATGCTCGAAGGAATGGCCGTCGATCGGGCCGATATGGTAGAAGCCGAGCTCCTCGAACAGCGTGCCGCCGGTGACGTAGCCGCGCGCGTGCTCGACGGCGCGGGTGATCGCCCGGTCGACCGTCTTGCCGAGATAGGCCGTCAGTTTCTTGCCGAGTTCGCGGAAGCCCATATAGGTGCGGCCGGAGGCGAGGCGCGCGAGATAGGCGCTCATCGCGCCCGTCGGCGGGGCGATCGACATGTCGTTGTCGTTGAGGATGACGATGAGGCGCGCATCGAGCGCGCCGGCATTGTTCAGCGCCTCATAGGCCATGCCGGCCGACATGGCGCCGTCGCCGATGACGGCGATGACGTTGCGGTGCTCGCCGGAAAGATCGGCCGCCACCGCCATGCCGAGGCCGGCGGAGATCGAGGTCGAGGAATGGGCGGCGCCGAAGGGGTCGTATTCGCTTTCCGCCCGGCGGGTGAAGCCGGACAGGCCGTCCTCCTGGCGCAGCGTGCGGATGCGCTCGCGCCGGCCGGTCAGGATCTTGTGCGGATAGCACTGGTGGCCGACGTCGAAGATCAGCCGGTCCTTGGGCGTGTCGAAGACCTTGTGGATGGCGATGGTCAGTTCCACCACGCCGAGGCCCGCGCCCAGATGCCCGCCGGTGCGCGAGACGGCATCGACCATCTCGGCGCGCAGTTCGCTGGCCAGTTGCGGCAGGTCGCGATCGTCCACGGCCTTCAGGTCGGCGGGAACGCGGACCTTGTCGAGCAGGGGTGTGGCGGGTGCTTGTGTCACTCTCATGCCTCGTGTTCTCGCCCGCATGCCCTGGCTCCGTTGCGGAACCCGGCCCGGACATGCGGTCTCATGCCGCGCTCACCTGTCACATGCAGAATGCGGCGTGCGATTTCAACCGTTTCAGCAAGTCTAGAGCGTATTTCGCCGGATTGATACCGCGCAATCCGACGCATTCCCGCGTTCTTCCGGGCAATTGGGGCATTTTGCGGACACGGAGGCCCGCCGCACGCCGGTTGTCGTGATTCCCGGACGCCGGTTCGGCTATGCCTTCTTCGAACGCGACTTGGCGCGCGCGGTTCCATTCAGCGCCACCGCGGCGCGGATCAGCGCCTTGAAGGCGTCCTCGTGGATGACGTCGCCCTCGCGGAAATCGATGGCGCGGCGGGTGTTGCCGTCCAGGCTGGAATTGAAGAGGCCCGCCGGATCCTCCAGGGAAGCGCCCCTGGCGAAGGTCAGCTTCACGACGGCCTTGTAGGTCTCCCCGGTGCAGACGATGCCGTCATGCTCCCAGACCGGCACGCCGCGCCATTTCCATTCCTCCACGATATCGGGATCGGCCGCCTTCACGAGTGCGCGCAGCCGGGCGAGCGTCTCGCCCCGCCAGTCGGCAAGTTCGGCAATGCGCGCGTCGATCCGCGTGGAAGGGGTGGCCGTTTCGCTTTCCGCCTTGTCCATTGTCCTCGTGTCCTTCGTCACATGCGCTCGCCCGGAAGCCGGCTCGCCTGCCGGATCCAGTCGGCAAGCGGCGTCTTGTCGAGGTCGTCGCCCTCATGGATGTGGAAATAGCGCGTCTCCGGGGTTTTCGAGGCGACCGGCGGCACGGGATCGAGCGACGTGCCGCGGAAGAAGGTCAGCTTGATGTATTTCGCAAAGCAGTGGTAGCTGAGAAACCAGCCGTCGCCCTCGATGCCGTAGAACGGCGAGTTCCACTTCACCGCCTTGTGGACGTCAGGCACCGTCTTGACGATCAGCGCGTCGAGCTTGCGGCCGACACCGCTCTTCCAGCCCGGCATGGCCGCGATATAGGCCTGGACCGGTCCGTCGCCATACCCCTTGGCGATCTGCGGATTGCCGCCCGAAAGGAGTTTTGGTTCCTCCGGTGCCTTGGTCATCGCAGGCCCTCCGGGCTGCGGCGCCGCGCCAGATAGGGCAGGGCGAAGAGATAGAGCCCGCTTGCGAGCAGCAGGATGAGCGGGAAGAGCGCAAGAAGGCCGATCCACAGGGCCGGGGTCTCCTGCGTCATGGCCGCGATGTTGATCAGCACCGCGACGGTGAAGACGATCGAGAGCCAGCGGTGTATCTGCCGGATCCGCATGTTCCAGTTCATTGTTGCCTCCTCAAGCGACAAGCGAGCCCGCCGTTCAGTCCAGATTGTCCAGGACGCGGTCGAGATTGTCGAGGAACCGCGGCCAGCCGGCCTGGGCACCCTGGAAGTAGCGCGGCTGGTCCGGCTTGAAACCGGTCTGTTCCATGCGCAGGGTCGTGCCCGTGCCGACGGGCGTCAGCGTCCAGGTGACGATGCTCTTCAGGCGCGAATCGCCCCATGTGTAGGAAAGGCTGCGGTGCGGCTCGACCTCCAGCACCTCGCAGTTCACCGAGCCCCATTCCGCCCGGAAATCGAAGCGATGGCCGACACTGGCCGCGAAATCCGTCTCCATCAGCCATTCGGCGATCAGATGGGGCTGGGTCAGTGCGCGCCAGATCTTTTCCGGCGGATGGGGGATTTGCCGTTCCAGGACGACGGAAAGGGTTTCTGTCATTGATCCATTCTCTTCAGGAGGTCTTCCAGGCGATCGAACCGGCTCTGCCAGAAGCCGGCCATCTGGCTCGTCCAGTCGACGAGCGGGGCGAGAGCATCGAGTTGCGCGCTGTAATGCGTCTGCCGGCCCTCGTGCCGGTCGCGCACCAGGCCCGCCTGCTTGAGCAGGGCGAGATGCTTGGAGACGACCGGCTGGGAGACGCCGGCCTGCGCCGTCAGCGCCCCCACCGTCTTCTCCCCCTCGCGGCACAGCCGCTCGAAAAGCGCCCGGCGGGTGGGGTCCGCAAGCGTGCGGAAGAGCATGTCGTGTGCTTCGGCCACGTTGATCCATACCTCGATAGCTATGGATTTCCTATAGCCGATTGACTATGAATAAGTCAAGTCAGCCATAAGAAACCGAAAGGGACCGCTTCCTTATGCCGGCAATATATGTTTATCCGTCTATATATCAGCCGGCCGGCAGCGGCACGAATTCCTCTTCGTCGCCGGGCACGATATCGAAGCGGCCGCTGCGCCACTCCTCCTTGGCCTGTTCGATGCGCTCCTTCGAGGAGGAGACGAAGTTCCACCAGATATGGCGCTTGGAGCCGAGCGGCGCGCCGCCGAACAGCATGATGTGACAGCCCTCCGGCCCGGCCTTCAGCGTGATCGCATCGCCGGGGCGGAAGACGAGCAACTGGTCGGGCGCAAAGACGTCGCCGGCAACGTCGAGCGTGCCCCACAGCACATAGACCGCCCGTTCCTCCCAGTCCGCCGCAAGCGGCGCGGAAGCGCCCGGCGCCAGCGTCAGGTCGGTGTAGAGCGTCTGCGTCGGCACGCCGACCGGCGAGGTGTAGCCCTCGTAGGAGCCGATGATCGTGCGCCCGGTGATGCCGTCCGCCGAGAAGGCCGGAAGCTCCGCCTTGGTCGTGTGGGCAAAGACGGGCGCCATCTCCTCGTGGCTGTCGGGCAGCGCCAGCCAGGTCTGCAGGCCGGAAATCGACTGCGGCCGGCCGCGCAGGTTCTCCGGCGAGCGCTCCGAATGCACGATGCCGCGCCCCGCCGTCATCAGGTTCACGTCGCCGGGTTCGATGACCATCTCGGTGCCGAGGCTGTCGCGGTGCTTGATCTCGCCGTCGAAGAGATAGGTGACGGTGGACAGCCCGATATGCGGATGCGGCTTGACGTCGATGGCCTCGCCGGCGCGCAGCAGCGCCGGCCCCATGCGGTCGAAGAAGATGAACGGCCCGACGAGCCGGCGCTTGGCCGTCGGCAACGCCCGCCGCACCTCCAGCCCGCCGATATCGCTCGTGCGCGGAATGATCAGATGCTCCAGCGCATCGCACGCCGCCGCATCGCCGGCCTCCGGGTCCTTTCCGGGAAAGAAACTCATCGCGCCCTCCTGTCGTTGCTTCGTGCCTGCATGCTAGCGGGCGGGGAGGGGCGTGGATAGGGCAGCGGGCGTTGACGGTGTGTCACCGGGTTCGGCCATTGCCTCTATCAGGTGTCGTCCGGGAGCTGCACAGCAGCACGCTCGGCGTCGATGATCAATGTGGGCAGGCGTTCGGTCACGATCGACCAGACGATTTCCTCATCGACATTGTCATAGGCGTGGCGAAGGATATTGCCGAGATCGCGGATTTGCCGCCATGGATGGTTTGGAAGCAGCGTTTCGGCGGTTCCACCGAGCTTGCTGGCCGCCTCGGATATCCACTCCAGGCACCGTTCCACCGCATCGCGGACCAGGTTGTTGCGTGCGAAAGCCTCTCGATCCATGCCGGTGGTATAGGTGAGGATGCTCGTCGCATTCTCGACGATGTCCTGGAGACGGGTCTTCGGCCGCTCAGTAGGCAATGACGCGCTCCCGCTCGACATTCTGCCGGAGCCTTTCTCTCTGGATCGGCTCGGGAAGCACGTCCACCGGCCGACCGGTGAGGTTTTCGATCATCTCCTTGAGATCGACAAGGGCGCCAAAGTAGCCGAAGCCGGACTGCCGGACCGGCTCCGAAAGCTTGACCAGAACGTCGATGTCGGAGCCGGCGGTGGCAGTTCCGCGCGCCACCGAGCCGAACAGCGAAATATGCTCCGCCCCCGCCGCCTCAAGTTCGGCGCGGTGTTCCAGAAGCTTCGCGATGATCTCGTCCCTGGTCATGGGAAAATTCTACCACGACGCGAGAAGGGCGTCGAGTTGGGGGCCTATGCCCCGTCGAGCGGCTCCGTGCCCTGCGGCTTGCCGGCGCGGTCGAGGCGGATCTTCTCGATGCGGTTCTCGGCGGCCGAGAGCAGCGTCTCGCAATGCTTCTTCAGCGCCTCGCCGCGCTCGTAGATCTCGATGGAGCGGTCGAGCGGCACGTCGCCGCGTTCAAGGGCGGCGACGATCTTCTCCAACTCCTCCACGGCCTGTTCGAAGGAGAGGGCGGAGACGTCAGGGGCGGCGGCGTTGGTCATGGTCAGCCTCTCATCAGGCGAAAGATATGGGTGGCGGCGGATTCGGCGAGGCCTTGCAGGTCGTAGCCGCCTTCCAGCAGGCTGACCACCCGGTTGTTCGCCGATTTTTCGGAAAGCTCCATCAGCTTGGCGGTCGCCCAGTCGAAATCGTCGGCGACGAGATTGATCTGCGCCAGGGGGTCGCGGTGATGGGCGTCGAAGCCGGCGGAGATGATGATCAGGTCCGGCCGGAAATCGGCGACGCGCGGCAGGACGCGCGACCGGAAGGCGTCGCGGAAATGGTCGCTGCCGTCGTTCATCGAGAGCGGCGCATTGACGATGTTGCCGGCGCCCGTCTCGTCCTTCGCGCCGCTGCCGGGATAGAGCGGCATCTGGTGCGTCGAGCAGAACAGCACCGAGGGGTCGTCGTAGAAGATGTCCTGCGTGCCGTTGCCGTGGTGCACGTCCCAGTCGACGATGGCGACGCGCTCGGCGCCGTGCGCCTTCTGCGCATGGCGGGCGGCGATGGCGGCATTGTTGAAGAAGCAGAAGCCCATTGCCCTGTCGCGCTCGGCATGGTGGCCGGGCGGGCGGGCGGCGACGAAGGCATTGTCCGCCTTGCCGGTGAAGACGGCGTCGATTGCGGCGATGGCGCCGCCGATGCCGGTCAGCGCCGCCTGCAGCGTCGCGGGGCTCGCATAGGTATCGGCCTCGACCTGGTTGATGTCCTCCTCCGGCATGGCGGACATGACGGCGGTGAGGTGGCGCTCGGGATGGGCGAGCAGCACGACGTCCTCGTTCGCCTGCGGCGCCTTCTCGCGAACGAGCGGCGAAAAGCGCTCGTGCTCGAGCGCGAGGTTGATCGCCCGGATGCGGTCCGACCGCTCCGGGTGGCCCTCCGGCGTATGGTGCTCGAGGAAGATCGGGTTCTCGAAGAGAAACGTCGTCATGGCCGGAAGCTACCCATTGCGGTTCACGAGGTCCACGGGAAATGGGCCGTGTCCACGGCTTTTCAACCGTCAGGGGGCGAGAAGCAGCTTTCCGGTGCGCGCGGGATCCTCCTGCCGGGCGAGCGCGGCGGAAAGGTCGGAAAGGGGAAAGACGCCGTCGACGGCCGAGCCGAGGACGCCGGCGCGGATGCCCGCAAAGCTGCGCGCGAAGGCCGCCTCGATCGCCGCGCGCGGCGCCGAATGCACCCAGTTGCGCAGCCAGAGGAAGGAGAAGGCCACCGTCTCGCGCCGGCTCGCCACCAGCGCGGCATCGAGCTGCGCCCCGCTCAGCGCGCCATACTGGATGAAGGCGCCGCCGTCGCGGACCTGCCGGAACAGCGCATTGCCGGGCTCCCCGCCGACCGCGTCGAGCACCGCGTCGAGCGGCGGGGCGGCGTGGGGAACGACCTCGCCGGCAAATGTCTCCGCCAGCCGCGCCGCGCTCGCCGCGCTGCGCACGAGGGCGACGGGCTGGAAGCCGGCCTCGGCCAGCAGCGCCAGCAGCATGCCCCCGATGGCGGAGGCCGCGGCCGTGACGCCGACACGCTGGCCCCCTGCCGCACCGAAATGCGTCCTGGCGGCCTCGACCAGCCGGAAGGCCGTCAGCGGGTTCACATAGGCCATGGCGGCGGCCTCGTCGGAAAGGTCGTCCGGCACGGCAAAGCACCAGTCGGCCGGGCGGAGAAGAAAGGGCTGCCACAGCCCGCTCGCGCCGATCGGCAGCACGCGCTGGCCGAGGGAAAGCCCGCTGACGCCCTCGCCGAGGGCAGAGATCTCCCCGACGCCCTCGAAGCCGGGCACGAAGGGCAGCACCGTGCGGCTGCGATAGGCACCGGTGACGGGGATGAGGTCGGAGGGGTTGATTGCCGCGCGGCGGATGCGGATTTGCACTTCGCCGGGGCCGGGCGCGGTGCGCTCGGCTTCTTCCAGGCGGATCACTTGCCGGGGATCGCCGAACGCTCTAACAACGGCACGGAACATGGCTTAACCCCGGGACAGGACGTGGAACAGGCGGCAGACATCACGGTCAGCGAGGTCCGGATACCCTTCCGCGATATAGACATGCACGGCCACATGCACAATGCCGCCTATTATGCCCATGCCGAGGCGGCCGTCGCCGGGCTCTGGCGGCACCGGCCGCACGGCGCTGATGATCCGGTCTATTTCGTGCGCAAGTCCGGCTGCACCTTCCATCGCGGCCTGAAGCTCGACGATCTCGCCTGCCTGAAAGTGTCCGTCACGCGCATCGGCGCGACCTCGCTGAGCTTCGCGGTCGCGATTTCCGCAGAAGGCGCGCCGGTCGCCGACCTGGAGATCGTCTGGGTCGCCGTCGATCCGGCAAGCCGCCAGCCCGTCAACGTGCCGCAGCCAGTGCGCGACTGGCTGAAGTCATTCCTCGCCTGACGCCGTCCCGACCCGCAGCCAGCCCGGCCGGCAATCCTCGAAGGAATGGTATTGCGGCGCAAGCACCGGATCGGCCGGATCGTCGAAGCCGCCGATCAGCAGCGCCACGACCGGTTCGTCGTCGATCGCGCCGATGGAGCTGCCGCAGGCCGGGCAGAAGGCACGGCTGGAATAGGCGGAGGAGCGCCAGGTGGCGGGCCTGCCGCCGCTGCCGGTCCAGGCGAGGCGCTCGGCGGGAAACTCCACCCAGGCGGCGGTCGGCGCGCCCGTATGCCGCTGGCAGAAGCGGCAGGAGCAGGTATGCGGCCTTTCCGCCACGCCCCGCGCCTCGAAACGGATGGCGCCGCACAGGCAGCCGCCGGCATGGATCTTCTCGCCCATGGTTCCCCTCACGGTTTCCGGAAAAGCGTCACGATCCCCATGCCGCCGCCGATGCCCATCATGGCAAGCGCCTCGGCGCCTGCCTCCGCCGTCCGCATCTGCGCGAACAGCCGCGTGACGAGGATCGCGCCGGAGGCCCCATAGGGATGGCCGAGCGCCAGCGCGCCGCCCTCGCGGTTGACGGCGGCGGGATCGATGCCGAGCGCATCGAGGCTGGCGAGCACCTGGGACGCGAAGGCCTCGTTGAATTCGATGAAGGGAACGCGCGCTGCGTCGAGGCCGGGATGGCGGGCGGCGAGCTTCTGCATGGCCGGCACGGGGCCGAGGCCGAGCAGGTTCGGATCGACGCCGGCGACCGCGCTGTCGACGATTTCCAGCAGCACCGTCAGGCCCAGTCTCTGCGCCTCGGCGAGCGACGTGACAAGCATGACGGCGGCGCCGTCATTGACCGGGCAGGCATTGCCCGCCGTCACCGTGCCGCCGGGGCGGAAGACGGGCTTCAGCGCGGCGAGTTTCTCCAGCGCGGTGTTTTCGCGCGGGCATTCGTCGCGGGAGACGGTGCCGGCGGGCGTGTCGACCGGCACGATCTCGCCGGCAAAACGCCCGGCCTTTTGGCGCGCCACGGCGCGGCGATGGCTTTCGAGCGCGAAAAGGTCCTGCCGCTCCCGGCTGATGCCGGCATGGGCGGCGACGTTTTCGGCGGCGATGCCCATGTCCGGATCGCCCACCGTATCCGGCGCCATGCGGGCGCGGCGGAGCGGCTCGGGCGTGCCGCCCGGCGTCGACGGCGGGCGGAAGCGCAGATGGGCGCGGCTGGTGCTCTCGGTGCCGCCGGCAAGGTAGAAGCGCCCGGCGCCCGCCTGCACCAGCCGCGCCGCCAGCGCGATCGCCTCCAGCCCGGCGCCGCATTGCCGGTCCACCGTCATGCCGGGCACGGAAATCGGAAGGCCCGCCTCCAGCGCGGCAAGGCGTGCGAGATTGCCGGCGCTGTTGGCGGCATTGCCGAGGATCACGTCGTCGACGGCATCCGGCCGCAGTCCCGTCTCGGCAAGGATTTTCCGGATGAGCGGCACGGCGAGGCTGGCCGGCTCGATGGCCGAAAGCGTGCCGCCGATGCGGCCGATCGGCGTGCGGAAGGCCGCGGCGACGACGGGGATACGGTCAGAGGAAACGGTCGAGCGCATCGTTCTCCTCCGCCACCCATTGCCGCACGGTCTTCGCCGCCACCTTGCCGGAGGACGTCACCGGCATGGCGCGGCACAGCCAGATGCGGCGCGGCTGCTTGTAGCGCGGCAGGAATTCCGAGAGCGCGGCCGTCAGCGCCCAGGGCGTCAGGCCCGGCCGTTCCGGCTCGATCACCGCGACGAGCTCGCTGCCGAGATCGGCATGGTCGATGCCGAAGACATGGGCGGCGCGCACGAGGCTGGTGTCGCACAACGCTGTCTCCACCTCCGAAGGATAGATGTTGTTGCCGCCGGACAGCACCATGCCGCCCGAGCGGCCGAGCAGGTGCAGCATGCCGTCCGTCTCCAGAAAGCCGAGGTCGCCGACGGTCGCGCGCGCGCCGAAGCGGGAAAGTCCCGCCCCGTCGCCCTGCCCGAGATAGCCGGTCGCGACCAGCGGGCTCTCGACGAAGACCGTGCCCGTCTCGCCCGCCGGCAGCGGCCTGCCGGCATCGTCGAGCACGGCGATCCTGACGCCCGGAAAGGCCCTGCCGACCGCCGTGGAGGAGGCGGCCTCGCCCGGCGCGGTAACGGTGACGAAGCCGAGTTCGGAGGCACCGTAATATTCGCGCAGCGCCGCCTTGGGGAAATGCGCCGCGCAGAGCGCATGGTCCGCCGCCGTCAATTTCGCACCGGCGATCGTGATGGCCGTGACGCCGGTCACCGGGGGCTCCGCGGCGAGCCGGCGCAGCATGGTCGGCACCAGGACGAGGCGGCGGATCGTGTTCGCCCCGATCGTCGCCAGCGCGGCATCCGGATCGAAATGCGCGGCAGAATGGAAGGCGCCGCCGGCAAGCAGCGTCTCGGTCATCGCATAGAGCGCAAGGCCATGGGCGAGGGGGCCGGGAGCATAGGTGCTCACCGTTTCGTCGATGCCGAAGAAGGGGGCGCCCGTGGCAAGGCTGGTCCGCCAGGAGCGCCGGTCGCGGATGATCGGCTTCGGATCGGCCGTCGTGCCAGAGGTGAAGACGATGAGGAACGGATCGTCGGCTGCCCCTTCCGGCAGGGGCGGCGCGTCCAGCGCGGCGCTTTCGGCGATCACGTCCCACGCATCGCCGTGCCGGCTCTCGACGACGAGGTCCGCTCCGTGGGCCGTGACAAGAAGGTCGGGGTCGATTTTCCGGATCAGGCGCTGGCGCTGGGCTTCCGGCAGGTGCGGATCGATCAGCGCGGCGCAGTTGACGCCGGCCGTGGCGGCCGTGAAGGCGGCGGGAAAGAGCGCGTGGTTGCCGGTCATGATCGCGACCAGCCGGTTTTCCGGCCCGATGGCGCTGCGGCCTTGCGGGGCGAGGTCGGCGAAGGCGGCGTGGAACCGCCGGGCGGTCGCCGTGAGCGCGCCGTAGGAAAGAACCCGGTCCTCCAGGTGGAAGGCCGGGTTTGAGGGGCTTTCGGCGGCGTGCCGTTCGAGGGCGCCGGAAAGCGGCATCGGCTCAGGCGCGCTGCGGCAGCAGCGGATAGCCGGCGAGCACCGCGCGGCCGGCCAGCATGGCGACGAAGGCCTTGATGAGGTCGCCGGGCACGAAGACGAGCGAGGCGAGGGCCGTCTCGAAGAAGGCCTTGCCGCTCATATAGGCGAGCCACGGAACGCCGAAGAGGTAGACGACCGCGATGCCGCCGACGACGGAGGCGGCGAGGAAGGTGAGGAACTGCGCCAGCTCCGGCTGGTCTTCCTTCGCGAAGCGCTCGGCGATCAGGCCGCAGACATAGGCGCCGAAGAACCAGCCGACGAGATAGCCGGCCGTCGGCCCGGCAAAGACGGCAAGGCCGCCGCGCCCGCCCGACAGGACCGGCAGGCCGATCGCAACGAGCAGCAGCACGAGCAGCACGGCCGCCGCGCCGCGCCTTGCGCCGAGAATGCAGCCGGCGAGCATGACGCCGAGCGTCTGCGCGGTGATCGGCACCGGAATGAAGCCGAGCGTGAGCGGCGGCAGCAGGCCCAGCACCACGATAATCGCGGCGAAGAGAGCGACGAGGACGATGTCTCTGGTGGTCATGTCAGGTTCCCCGGTGGACAAAATTGGGTCGAATGCTTAGTGCCGCCGAAAGCCGCGCGCGTCAATCGCCATGGCGATCGTGTCGGCGTCCTTCAGCGTCAGGATGATGAGCGGCACGAGGGTGGTCAATGGCCGGACCGGCAGGCCGCGCGCCCGGTGCGCATCGGTTATCTCGCCGTAACGTGCGAAGATCTCCGGCACGAAGCGGATGACGAGGCCGACCGCGAGACTCACATCGGCCGCGCGCACGAAGCCGAATCGTTCGAGCGGCGTCAGGAGCCGGGTGATCTCGTCCATGAAGGCGGAGATGGAGGTCGTGGCGGTGACGGCGGCGGCGAGCAGAACCAGCGCGCTCAGCCGGCAGAAGACGACCAGCGCCTCGTGCAGCGAATGGAAGGCATAGTTCGCGGCCGCGACGAGCAGCACCGTGAAGAGCACGAAGCGCACGCGCCGCAGGGCCTCGCGAAAGCCGATGCCGGTCGAAAGGTAGAGGATGGCGGAAAGCCCGAGCGCCGGCACGAGGATGCGCAGGTCCGAAACGATAAAGAGCCCGATCGCGGCGGCGAAGAGCAGGACCAGCTTGCCGCGCACGGGCATCAGGTGCAGCGGCGAATCGCCCTCGATGTCGAGCCCGTTCAGCATGCCGCGATCTCCCGGTAGGCGCGAATCGCCTCCGCCGGCCGGTCGTCGGCCGCAAGCCGGCCCTCGTGGAAGACCAGCACCCGGTCGAAACCGTCGAGCAGCGCGAGATCGTGCGTGATGACGAGCACCTGCTCCGGCAGGCCCGCCACCGTGCGCTCGATAAGCGCGCGGTTCTTCAGGTCGAGCTGGTTGGTCGGCTCGTCGAGGATCAAGAGGTCCGGCCCGGTGACGAGCACGCTGGCGATCGCGCCGAGCTGCGTCTCGCCGCCGGAAAGCTCGTGCACGCGCCGCCGCGCCAGGTGGGATATGCCGAAGCGGGCGAGCACCGCCTCCGTCCGCTCGGCGATCTCCGCCTTGCCGAAGCCGCGGTTCTTGAGGCCGAAGGCGATGTCCTCGGCAAGGATCGGCAGGATCATCTGGTGCTGCGGGTTCTGGAAGATGAAGCCGGTCTTGCCGCGCGCGGCCGCTTCGTCGGCCACCGTGTCCAGCCCGTCGACCGTCACCGTGCCGCCCGTCGGCTTGACGAGGCCGTTGATCAGCCGCGCCATGGTGGTCTTGCCCGATCCGTTGAGCCCGACCACGCCGATGCGCGATTCGCTCAGCGCAAGCGTGAGCGGATGAAGCGCGGCGCGTCCGGCATAGGTCACCGTTGCGGCGGAGAAGACGATATCCAAAAGCGGGGTCCCGTTTCGTGGATGGTGGGGGAGCTATAGGCAATTCTACCGCACCTGCGAAGAGGTTTTCCGCACCGGCCCGTGCGATAAGCGACAATCCGGCAAGGGGCAAAGCGGCCGATCCCGCGTTACTGTCGAAATCGGGTGGAACAAACCAAGAATATGTGCCTATCATCCACCATGACGATTCTCCTCTCCAACGCCGAGGCCCGGCGTATCTTTCTCGCCCGGCAAGGCCTGAGCGCACCGCCCGGCCGGCTTCTCGGCAAGGCGGACCTGCTGAACCTCATCCACGACATCGGCTTCGTACAGGTCGACAGCATCGCCACGGTGGAGCGGGCGCATCACCAGATCCTGTTCTCGCGCAACCAGACCTACCGGCGCGAACACCTGACGGCGCTGCTGGAAAAGGACGGCGAGCTCTTCGAACACTGGACGCACGATGCCTCCATCATTCCGAGCGCCTTCTTCCGCTACTGGAAACATCGCTTCCGCCGCAAGGAGGCCTCGATCGCCGAACGCTGGCGCAAATGGCAGGGGGAAGGCTTCGACAAGGCCTTCGACGAGACCTACGAGCGCATCGCCTCCGGCGGCGCCGTGCTGTCGCGCGATCTGAAGGCCGACGATCACAAGTCGGGCGGCTGGTGGAACTGGCATCCGAACAAGACGGCGCTGGAATATCTCTGGCACACCGGCAAGCTGGCGATCGCCCGGCGCGAGAATTTCCAGAAGGTCTACGACCTCGTCGAGCGCGTGCTGCCGGCCCATCACCATGCGCCGGATGTCGAGCACGACGCCTTCCTCGACTGGGCCTGCCGCAGCGCCCTGGAACGGCTGGGTTTTGCCACCCATGGCGAGATCGCCGCCTTCTGGGCCCTGATCACGCCGGACGAGGCCAGGGCCTGGGTCGAGGCGCATCGCGAGGAACTGCGCCCCGTCGCCATCGTGCCGGCGGATGGCGGCAAGCCGCGCGCCTGCCATGCCTTCGCTGATTTCCCGGCCTACCTCGGCGACGTTCCCGATCCGCCCGCCCGCCTGCGCGTGCTCTCGCCCTTCGATCCGCTGATCCGCGACCGCAACCGCACCGAACGGCTGTTCGGCTATTTCTACCGCATCGAGATCTTCGTGCCGGAGCCGAAGCGGCAATACGGCTACTATGTCTTCCCGCTGCTCGAAGGCGACCGCCTCGTCGGCCGCATCGACATGAAGGCCGACCGCAAGGCCGGCACGCTCGATGTCAAGCGGCTGTGGTGGGAGCCGAAGGTCCGCGCCTCCACGGGCCGGCTGGAAAAGCTGGACGCGGAACTGGCGCGCGTGGCGAAGTTCGCCGGCGTGGAAACGGTGCGTTATCTCGATGGATGGCGCGGGGAGACGGGTTAGGCCGTCACCGGCCGTCCACCGAAGGCGGCCTTGCCTCGTTCCGTCAGCGCGCGGAACTTGTCCGAAGCGCCCGTCAGCTTGGCGTCCCATTCCGGGTCGGGCACCTGGCCGCGGATCGTGTCGAAATAGACCGCCATCAGCGCGGCGATCGCGAAGGGCTCCAGCACGGCGGCCTTGAAGGCCCAGGCGAAGACGATGGCAACGACGAAGGCGTAGCCCGCGATCTCGCCGGGGAAGGCGTAGAGGATCGCGCCGGCGGGGGCGAGGGCGAGCAGGAAGACGACGATCGACAGCACCCAGAGGAAGACGGCGAGCCAGACGGCGTTCTTCACCATCGTCAGCCCGTTCTGTGCATAGAGCACGAGGCCGCGGCGGGCGCTGTCCCAGGCATTATCGCTGTTCGTGCGGATGTTGTAGCCGAGGATGATCTCGTCGACATAGGTCAGCGACAGGCGGATGACCGTGTTGGCGAAGCGGGCGATGGCATCGAGGCCGGGGATCGGCAGGAAGGCGGCGATGCCACCGATGAGCCCGGTAATGGCGGCGATCACGCCCTTGACGAGCTGGTCGAGCGCGAAGAGCACGTTCGCCTCGCCGAAACGGGCAGTGACGATCTCGCGGCCATAGGCGACCTGGCCCTTGCCATCCGGCAGCGCCTCGCCGTCGATCAGCTTGACGATGACGGCGATATGGGCGGCCTTGACCATGTAGAGCAGCCATTCGCGCGCCCAGTAGACGACGGTGGCGATGAAGCCCATGCCGATGAAGCCGCCCCAGACGGCATAGGATTCCGGGCTTTCGCCGAGCGAGCCGACGCCGTAGCCGATGCCGGCCCCGGCACCCGTGGCGAGGATGAAGGCGAGCGTGATGACGAAGTAGATCACCATGCGCAGGAGGATGAACGGCATGGTCTTGGTGAGGATGCCGATGGTCCTGCCGATGCTGAAATCCCACATGCCCCTGTCATCCCCCAAGAAAATCCGGCGGTCCCCGATCGCCGCGTGAAAGGCAGACGTTTCGGGGAGGCCGTATATTCGGGCTCAGCAGAGGTCGGTGGCGCTGATCTTGATGCCGAAGCCTTCGAGGCCGACATAGTGGCGCTCGCGCGAGGCCATCAGGCGGATCGAGGAGATGCCGAGATCCTTCAGGATCTGCGCGCCGAGGCCGATTTCCAGCCATTCGCTCTCGCGCGCCTGCGCCTCGTCATGGCCTTCGCGGTCATGTTTGCCCTTGCGGGCGGTCGAGGACTGGCCGACGCCGACGGAGCCCTCGCGCAGGTAGACGATGACACCGCGCCCCTGTTCCGCGATGCGCTTCATGATCGCATCGATCTGGCGGTTCGCGCCGAAAACGTCGCCGCCGACATTTTCGAGATGCAGGCGCACCGGAATGTCCACGCCGTCGCGGATGTCGCCGAAGACGACGGCAAGGTGCTGCATCGGGTCCCAGGGCAGGGTGTAGGTCAGCGCCTTCGCCTTGCCGTAGGGCGTGTCGACGTCGAAGTCGCCGACCTGCTCGATCAGGGTTTCCTTGCGCTGGCGATAGGCGATGAGGTCGGCGACGGAGACCTGCTTGAGGCCATGCTGCTCGGCAAAGTGCGCGACCTGCGGCCCGCGCATGACGGTGCCGTCGTCGTTGACGAGTTCGCTGATCACGCCGATCGGCGGCAGGCTGGCGAGCCTGCAGAGGTCGACGGCGGCCTCCGTGTGGCCCGAGCGCATGAGGACGCCGCCCTCGCGTGCGACGAGCGGGAAGATGTGGCCGGGACGCACGAAATCCGTCGGGCCGACATTGGGATTGGCAAGGTTGCGCACGGTCAGCGTGCGGTCGTCGGCCGAAATGCCGGTCGTCGTGCCGTGCTTGAAGTCGACGGAGACGGTGAAGGCGGTGGTGTGCGCCGAATCGTTCTCCGCCACCATGGCGTTGAGGTTCAGGCGCTTGGCCTCCTCGCGCGGCATGGGCGTGCAGACGATGCCGGACGTGTGGCGCACGATGAAGGCCATCTTCTCCGGCGTGCAGTGCACGGCGGCGACGATGAGGTCGCCTTCGTTCTCGCGGCCGTCGTCGTCCATGACGACGACGATCTCGCCGGCCTCGAAGGCGCGGATGGCATCGACGACGCGGGTCTGGTCGTAGCTCATGGCAAGGTTCCTATTTCAGACGGCCCGTCTGGCCGCGGTCACGGAGATAATGGTCGGCAATGGCGCAGGCAACCATCGCCTCGCCGATCGGCACGGCGCGGATGCCGACGCAGGGATCGTGCCGGCCCTTGGTGCGCACGTCGACATTGTTGCCGTCGGCGTCGATCGAGCGGCGCTCGGTAAGGATCGAGGAGGTCGGCTTGATGGCGAAGCGCGCGATGACCGGCTGGCCGGTGGAAATGCCGCCGAGAATGCCGCCGGCATGGTTGGACAGGAAGATCGGGTTGCCGTCGTTGCCCATGCGCATCTCGTCGGCATTCTCCTCGCCGGTGAGTTCCGCGCTCGCAAAACCCTCGCCGATCTCCACGCCCTTGACGGCGTTGATCGACATCAGCAGCGAAGCGATGTCCTGGTCGAGCTTGCCATAGATCGGCGCGCCGATACCGGCCGGAACGCCTTCGGCGGCGACCTCCACGACCGCGCCGATGGAGGAGCCTGCCTTGCGGATGCCGTCGAGATAGTCCTCCCAGACGGGCACGATGGCGGGGTCGGGCGCGAAGAACGGGTTGTTGTTGACCTCGTTCCAGTCCCAGTTGCTGCGGTCGATCCTGTGCTTGCCGATCTGCACCAGCGCGGCACGCACGGAAAGACCCGGCACCACCTTGCGGGCAAGGCCGCCGGCGGCCACGCGCGCCGCCGTCTCGCGGGCGGAGGAGCGACCGCCGCCGCGATAGTCGCGGATGCCGTATTTGGTGTCATAGGTGTAGTCGGCATGGCCGGGGCGGTAGCGCCGGGCGATCTCGCCGTAGTCCTTGGAGCGCTGGTCGGTGTTCTCGATCAGCATGGAGACGGGCGTGCCGGTGGTGATCATCGTCTCGCCGTCGTCGTCCATCATCACGCCCGACAGCACCTTGACGAGGTCGTCCTCGCGGCGCTGCGTCACGAAGCGCGACTGGCCGGGTTTGCGCTTGTCGAGCCAGGCCTGCAGTTCGGCCAGGGTGAAGCGGATGCCGGGCGGGCAGCCGTCCACCACGCAGCCGAGCGCGGCCCCATGGCTTTCGCCCCAGGTGGTGACGCGGAAGAGATGACCGAAGGTATTGTGCGACATGAGCGGAACCGGACCCCACAGGAAAGTGCGCCCTCTCTTAGGGGAAAAGGTGGGGTCGGGACAAGGGTTTCGCGTGGGTGAGGCGGTTTTGGCGCTGTCCCGGACGCTAGGACGCCAGCTTCCACCGCATTTCGCTGCCGAAGGCGAGGAAGGCGTCGCGGGAGAGCGGCCTGGCGAAGGCGTAGCCCTGCAGGAGGTCGCAGCCGAGCAGGCCGAGCATTTCGGCATGCTCCATCGTTTCCACGCCCTCGGCGACGATCTCGATGCCGAGCGAGCGGCCGATCTCGATGATCGAGCGCACCAGCGCCTGCTCGTTGCGTGCGGTGAGGATGGGCGCGACGAGCTGGCGGTCGATCTTCAACCGCTTCGGCTTCAGCTTGAGCAGGCTGACGATGGAGGTATGGCCGGTGCCGAAATCGTCGATCTCGATGTCGATGCCGAGCGCCTTGATGCGTTCAAGGTTGGCGAGCACCACGTCGTCGCTCTCGTCGAGGAAGATCGATTCCACCAGCTCGAAGGCGATCTGGCCGGGCTGGATGGACAGGCCCGTCAGGCTGTCGATCAGGCTCTCGTCCCTGAGACGCCGGGCCGAGACGTTGACCGAGATCTTCGGCATGATCAGTCCCTGCGCGGCCCAGCGCGCGCAATCGAGCAGCGCCTTTTCCAGGACGATGCGGTCGAGCGTCGCCATGACGTTGAGGTCCTCGGCGATCTTCAGGAAGTGGTCGGGCGTCAGCAGGCCCTCGCGCGGATGGTTCCAGCGGATGAGCGCCTCGGCGCCGGCGAGCTTGAGCGTGCCCGCGTCGATCTGCGGCTGGTAGTAGGGCACGAACTCGTTGTTCTCGATGCCGGCCAGGATGTCGTCGGCGATGCGCTTGTTCGAGATGATCTCGGCCTGCAGCGCCTCGGTGAAGAATTCGTGCCGGTTGCGCCCGAGCGCCTTGGCGCGGTAGAGCGCGATATCGGCATTGACGAGCAGCTTGGCCGTGTCGATCGACCGGCCTTCGGCAAGGGCGATGCCGATACTGACGCCGAAGCGGCAGAGATGGCCCTCATATTCGACGGGCTGCTGCATCAGGCTGATGATGCGGCGCGACAGCGCGCTGAGATAGACTTGGTCGGTCGTGTTGGTCACCACGACGACGAATTCGTCGCCGCCGATGCGCGCCACGAGGTCGCCGGCATGCACGCAGGCGCGCAGCACCTGCGAGGCATGCACGAGAAGCGCATCGCCCGCGGCATGGCCGAGCGTGTCGTTGATCTGCTTGAAGCGGTCGAGATCGATGTGCAGGATGCCGACGCGGGCATCCTTCGTCTCGCTGCGCGTGGCGATGTCCGTCAATTCGTCATCGAGCTTGCGGCGGTTGCCGAGCCCGGTCAGCGGGTCGTGCAGCGCATTGTGCTCGATGCGGACCTTGGCCTGTTCCAGCTCGATGTTCTTGGCGTCCGCCTGTTCCTTGGCCGCCTTCAGGTTTTCCTTCAGGATCACGTCTTCCGTGACGTCGAAGGCAAGGCCGATCAGCTTGCGGCCGCCGTCCTGGCCGTGATGCACCTTGCCGACGGAACGGACATGGCGGATCTCGCCGTCCGGCAGCACCACGCGGGCCTCGTGCATATAGGGCAGGTCGTGCTCGACGCAGTGGTTGACGGTCTCGACCGTCGCTGCCCGGTCGTCCGGATGCATCGCGGCGAGCCATTCCTCGTGCGTCACGATGCCGTCGGTGAAGACGAGGCCGTAGAGCTGGTGCATGCGCTCGTCCCAGTAGGTCCGCCGGAGGTCGAGATCGGCCTCCCACAGGCCGCACTGGTAGGAATCGAGCGCAAGGTCGAGGCGGCGGCTGGTCTGTTCCAGTTCGGCGTTCTGCCGTTCGGACTGTTCCTTGGCCTGCCGCAGGCGGGCGGTCATCTGCATGTCTTCGGTGACGTCGAAGGCAAGGCCGACCAGCTTGCGGCGGCCGTCCTGCCCGATATGCAGCTTGCCGACGGACTGGACATGGCGCACGGACCCGTCCGGATGCACGACGCGCGAGGTGCGCGAATAGGGCACGTTCTCGTCGATGGTCCGGGCGGCCTTGCCCTCCGCCTCCTCGCGGTCATCGGGGTGGATGGCGTTGATCCAGGTCTCGTGCGTGATGCGCTCGCCGGTGTTCGTGATGCCGTAGAGCTGGTGCATGCGGTCGTCCCACAGCGTCAGCCCGTCCTCCAGGTCGGCCTCCCAGAGGCCGCATTCATAGGAATCGAGCGCGAGATCGAGACGCTGCGTCAGCTTGGCGAGCTCGGCATTCTGTATCTCGGCATGTTCCTTGGCGCGTTTCAGCGCCTCGTTCAGCAGCACGTCCTCGGTGACGTCCCAACTGATGCCGGTCAATTTGTCCTCGCCGTTCGGGCCGGTGAGGCGCGAGCCGACATTGCGGATGTGGTGCCAACTGCCGTCGGGCATGAGGATGCGGTACTGCGACTTGTAGTCGTTGCCGCCGGCGCGGATCCGGTCCATCTCGCCCTTGGCGCTGGCGACGTCGTCGGGGTGGAGGACGGAGCGCCATTCCTGGTCGTTCGGCGTCTCGTTTTCCGGGAAGCCGTGCAGGCGGTGCATCTGTTCGTCCCAGTTGCGCGCGCCGGTCGACAGCTCGACTTCCCATATGCCGATCTTGGAGGCATCGAGCGCGATGTCGAGGCGCTGGGAGAGCGACTGCACCTGCCGCTCGCGTGCCCGCAGCCGGGCGATGTTGCGCTGGCGCTCGCTGACGAGGCCGCCGGTGAGGAAGATCGGCACGATGATGACCAGCGCGGCCGCCACGATGATCAGACGGATCTGGGTGAGGTTTTCCGGCGGATGATGCCAGCCCCTGGAGGGTATGGCCGCCAGTTGCCAGCGACCGCCCGGAAAATCCAGCGTCTGCAGGACGGGATCCTTCTCGAAGACCTCCGCATCGCCGAGGAACGGGTCGACGATATTGTCGGGCACGCTGACATCGCGGATGGCGAGCTGGATATCGGTCTTGTGCCGTTGTGCGATGTGCAGTGTGGGCTGGTCGGGTTCGAAGAGGCCGGCATCGGTGAAGAGCTTGCGCTCGTCGATCAGCCCGTCGATGTAGCCCCAGAAATGGTGCCGCGCGTCGACAGTGGTGAAGACCGGTATGAAGAGGTTGAAGCCGCGGCCGCCCTTGGCGAACTGCACCGGCCCGAACATCAGCGGGCGCCCGCGCGAGCGCTCGATCTGGGCGGCCCGGCGGAAGGAGGGGAAGCGGTTGAAATCGGTGCCGAGATAGTGCTGGTTGCCGTCGAGCGGGAAGGCCTGCCGCACCTTGCCTTCCGGCGCGGCGCCGACGCGGCGGAAATGGGTGTTCTGCAGCATCAGCTTGCGGGCGAAGACGTTGAATTGCAGCGTGGCCTGCTCCGGCGCCACCGCGAACATGTTAGCGACGGAGCGCAGGGCCGCCACGTTGCCGTTCACCTGGCTCTGCAGCCGGGCGCCGACCAGCGCGAGGTCGCCCGCCACATGGTTCTGCAGTTCGTTGCGATAGACGCGCTCGTTCTGCCGCTCGTAGACGATGCCCGCCGTCAGGATGACGCTGCCGGCAATCGCCGCCGGAACGAGCGACGGTTTCGCCCATTCTGCTATGGACGCCAGGGCGTGGCGAAGGGCGGCTGGAACGTGCAAAAAGATGATCCCCGATGGTCGCAAAACGGTACGGGAGGCTTCCTTAAGATTGAATTTATAAGCAACTGAAATACTTGCATTTCCGTCCCGATACGAGAGAGCGGGGCGCGCGCGCATTCCGGGCCTTGCGCCGCTTTTGTCCGACAATTCCGGGGATGAGCGGGCGGCCCGCCTTGATTCGCATGATCTTTCCGGCCATCCATTCCACCAGGGCAAGCGGGGGCGGGCGAATTTCGCCATATTTGGGGGGCATCTGACATGACCGGTAAAAAGACTGATTCATTTCCAGGGATATGCAAGATGCGCTTTCTGATCGCCGCGCTGATGGCCACGGCCGTTTTCCTTTCGCCGCTCGCCGCCTCGGCCGAGAGCGCCGACGTTGAGGCCGTGATCACGAATGTCGATACCACGAATCTCAGCCTCTCGCTCGATGACGGCAAGAAGTACCAGGCACCGGAAGAGTTCAATTTCGACGGGCTGGAACCGGGTGTGAAGGTGCTGGTGTTCTATACCGAAGTCGACGGCAAGCGCGTCATCAACGATCTCGAGATCGTCCAGTAAAAGCGGGCGCAGGCCCTCTCAAAGCCAGTGCATGCCCGTCGCGTCGATGCGCAGCAGGCGGTCCTGGTGGATCGGCGTGTTGGCCGCCTCTTCCTCGTCCATGCCATTCAGCCGGAAGGCCGCGCGGAAAACGCCGCCATGGCTGACGCAGACCGTCGGCCGGGTGACATCGGCAAGCCAGGAGGCGATGCGCCAGGAGAGGATTTCGTAGCTTTCGGCCGCCTCGCCGGGCGGAATGAAGTTCCATTTGGCGCGGCTGCGTTCCTCGACCCGCGCCGGCGCCTCGGCCATCAGCTCGGGCAGCGTATGGCCTTCCCAATCACCGAAGGAGAGTTCGACGAGACGGTCGTCCGTGCGGTAGGCGAGGGGATCGAGCCCCATGGCGCGGCGCAGGATTTCCATCGTCTCGCGCGTGCGCCCCAGCGGGCTTGCGACGAAATCGAAACCGGCAACCGTGGCGCCGAGAATGCCCTTGAGGGCGGCGCCGTTGCCGGCCGCCTGGCGGCGGCCGGTCTCGTTCAGCGGAATGTCCTTCTGCCCCTGCAGCCTGCCCTCTGCATTCCACGCGGTCTGGCCGTGACGGATCATGTAGATGAGCAAGGCGGAAAACCTCGGGGCGGACGTTCGTATCAGTCCTTGACGACGGAGATGTCGGGCGCGTCGACCGCCTTCATGCCGACGACGTGGTAGCCGCTGTCCGCATGATGGGTCTCGCCGGTCACCGAGCGCGACAGGTCGGACAAGAGGTAGAGGCCGACATCGCCCACTTCCTCGATGGTGACGGTCCGGCGCAGCGGCGCATTGTACTCGTTCCACTTGAGGATATAGCGGAAGTCGCCGATGCCGGAGGCCGCGAGCGTCTTGATCGGGCCGGCCGAGATGGCGTTGACGCGGATGTTCTTCGGGCCGAGGTCGACGGCGAGATACTTCACGCTCGCTTCCAGCGCGGCCTTGGCGACGCCCATGACATTGTAGTTCGGCATGACCTTCTCCGCGCCGTAATAGGTCAGCGTCAGCATCGAACCGCCATCGGTCATCAGCTTCTCCGCGCGGCGGGCGACGGAGGTGAAGGAATAGACCGAGATCTGCATGGTCTTGGCGAAATTCCCCGGCGTCGTGTCGACGTAGCGGCCGGTCAGTTCGTCCTTGTCGGAAAAGCCGATGGCATGCACGAGGAAGTCGATCTTGCCCCAGGTCTTCTCGATGTTCTCGAAGACGGCGTCGATCGACGCCTCGTCGGAAACGTCGCAATCGCCGGCCAGTACTGCGCCGATCTCGACGGCCAGCGGCTCCACGCGCTTCTTCAGCGCATCGCCCTGATAGGTCAGGGCGATCTCGCCGCCCTGTGCGTGGATAGCCTTGGCGATGCCCCAGGCGATGGAACGGTTGTTGGCGACGCCCATGATGACGCCGCGCTTGCCCTTCATCAGACCAGATGCCTGAACCATGGTTTGCCCCCTGATACTTAAGTCAGATTTGCCTATGGCATAGGCGGCAATGGCGTTCAAGCGCGGGAGGGTTCAGGAACTGTTAGCACCCGTAACAATGGGTGCATGTTTTACGAAAGCGTCACAAAGAGCTCAAAGATAAAGGCCTTCGCGCAGGCTGCGCATCAGGTCGATCATCTTGTCGTCGGGCTTTTCCCACAGGAGAAGGCGGATTTCGGCGACGAGATCGCCCCGCTCGCCGTTTTCCATGAGAAGGCCTTCGCCGGGAATGCGGATCTGATGGTCGGAGCCCGACCAGGCCGGGACCGTCACGGCGAGCGGCCCGAGCGGGCCGTCGATGGTGGTCTCGCAGCCGAGAACGGCATTCTCGATCGTCACCGGCAAATCCACCTTGAGGTCGAAACCGTCGACCCGGAAGCGGCCGGGCGCCACGCGCAGCGTGATCACGGCATCGCCCCGTCTCAGGCCTTCGATGCGGTATCCGGTCTCCTTGAGGCGGATCACCTGGCCGTCCGTCGAGCCCGCGCCGACCGGCACGCGCAGCGTCTGCCCGTCCGGCGTCTCGAGCGTCGGGCGCACCTTGTTGAGGATGTCCTCGACGCTGACGGTGACGTCGGCGACGAAGTCCGGCGCCGTTTCCGCCTTGGCGCGGCTCCCGCGGATGCGGCGGATGATGGCGGAGATGAGGTTGGCCGCCGGGGCGAGGCTGCGGCCTGGCGCTGCCTCTTCCGCCTCCGGCTCGTCGGCTGCCTTGCGGGCGTCCTGTGCGGGGCCGGCGGCCGCCTGCGCCTGCTGCTGCGGGCGGGGCTGGGCCTGCGATTGCGCCTGAGCCTTGGCTTCCGCAGGCTGGCCGCGCGAATCGACGCCGAAGATGCGGGCGATCATGTCCTCGGCATCCTCGTTCGACATGCGCGGCGGGGCTTCGCTCCTTGCCTTGCGCTCGGCCTGCTGGCGGCGCATCTGCTCCATGCGGCGCAGTTCGGCCTCGCGCTGCTGGCGGTCGTAGCGGCTGCGCTTGTCGGGATCGCGCAGGATGTCATAGGCGCGGCCGGCCTCCGTGAAGCGCACGGTGGCGTTGGGGTCGTCATGGTTCTGGTCGGGATGCACGGCTTTTGCCAGCGAACGCCAGGCCGCCTTGATTTCCTCCTGCCCGGCGTTCCGCTTCACGCCAAGCACCGAATAGGGGTCACGCATAACTTCCACCCGTTGCCGTTTTGTCGGCCATGATAGTGGCGAACGTCCTAATCACTGGTTACGGGCCAGAGTTGAAAAATGGCAAATATCGCGCCTCTTCACCCCTGCAGGTCGAAAGCGAGCAGCAGCCATTCGCCGGAACTGCCAAGGCAGGTGCGGCCGGAATAGTTGGCGATGCCCTGGTAGGAATGGCGCGTCGTCACGAAATCGCGGCAGGGCCGCCCGGCATTGTCGCGGTTCTCCGCAATGCTGCTGATGACGCCGGCGCTGCCCGAGGCGGAATTCGCCCAGGGGATGGGGCTGCCGCCGGTGCGCGCCAGATCGGCGGAGGAGACGGCATTGCGCACGGTGATCTCGTCGGTCAGCCGCTCCGTGCCCGATGGCACGGCGCTGGTGCGCACGGTATCGACCTTGCTGCCGTCGAAGATGTCGAGACCGCTCATGCAGCCCGAGAGAGAGGCGCCGCACAGGGTCACGACAACAACCGCAAGGCAATGTGCCGGGTATGGCTTTGTCTGCGCTCGCGACTTTGCTATGACGTCCACTCCAACCTGCCTCATGCAGCCAATAGATCGGCATTGAATCGAATATGAGCGAAAATGCGTTAACAAGCGGTGACTTCACCGAGGAAAACGAACCCTATTCCCTCTTCGGCGCATGGCTGGAGGAGGCGGGAAAGACCGAGCCGAACGACCCGAACGCGGTGGCGCTCGCCACCGTCGACGAGACGGGCCTGCCGAATGTGCGCATGGTCCTGCTCAAGGGGTTCGATGCGCGCGGCTTCGTCTTCTACACGAATTTCGAGAGCCGGAAGGGCGTGGAGATCCTTGGCGCGCGCAAGGCCGCCATGTGCTTCCACTGGAAGTCGCTGCGCCGCCAGGTGCGCATCCGCGGGGAAGTGGAGATCGTCACCGATGCCGAGGCGGACGAATATTACGCCTCGCGCCCGCGCGGCAGCCGCATCGGCGCCTGGGCGTCAAAGCAGTCGCGCCCGCTGGAAGGCCGTTTCGCGCTGGAAAAGGCCGTCGCCGAATACACGGCCCGCTACGCCATCGGCGAGATCCCCCGCCCGCCGCACTGGTCCGGCTTCCGCATCAAGCCCGTCTCGATCGAGTTCTGGCACGACCGCCCCTTCCGCCTGCACGACCGCGTGGAATTCCGCCACACGGAGGACGGCGCCGGCTGGACGAAGGTCAGGATGTATCCTTGAGGCCATGATATGCGTGCCGAAGACGTTCTCAGTCGATACGAGGCTCTGATCAACCGGCACGATTTCGATGTCCTCCTGCCTTTGATCTCGGAAGAGGCGATCTTCTGGTTCAATGACGGCTCCCATTCGGGCCTTGCCGAAATTCGCAAGGCCTTCGAGGAGACCTGGCGAAAATTCCCGCTCGAGCGCTATTGGCTCGAAGACCGGTGCTGGCTTGCCATGGGCGAAGGGGCGGCCGGATGCATCTATCGTTTCTGCTGGCAGACGACGCGGGACGGCAGGGTTCTTTCAGGCGGCGGCCGAGGCACGACGCTCCTGCGCGCCGAGGCCGGCACATGGCGCATCGTTCACGAGCACCTCAGCCAGTTTCCGAAGTGAAGCGTTGGCTCAGCGCCGCATCAGCCGGAAGGGAATGCCCGAGGCCAGCGCGCCGACATATTTCGGCTTCTGGTAGTGCCCGTTCAGCGAGATGCGGGGCAGGGTCGTCGGCGCGTCGAAGGAGCGGGCCGAAAGCGTGCCCGGATCCGTTGTGACGGCGACGCGGAAGCCGAGGTCCCTTGCAAGCTTGTGCTCGCGCGGCGAGACGGCGGCGCGGTCGCCATAGGGGTAGGCGAGGGTGTCCGGCCGGTGGCCGATGATGGCGGCGATGTGCGCGGCCGACTGGTCCATCTCCAGGTGCGCCTCCTCGTCGCCGAGGCGTGCGAGGGCCCGGTGGCTCACCGTATGGGCACCGATCGATACGAGGGGATTGACGACGAGGCTCTTCAGTTCCGGCTCGCGCATGACCAGCCGTTCGGTGATCATCAGCGGATCGATGCCGTGGGCCCTTGCCGCCGCGTCGAGCCGCTCGATCGCCGCGGCCTCCTCCATCTCGCTCTGGATGAAGCGGGCAAGCCGGGCATAGGCCGCCTGTTTCTGGAAGGGCGTCGCAAGCGGCATGGTGATCGCACCGGAGCCGAAATCGAATTCCAGATGGGGCGCGACGCGCAGAAGCTCCGTCAGCGTCTCCCACCAGATGCCGTGCGTCTTGCAGGCGAAGCCCGGCGAGACGAAGACGGTGAAGGGTACCTTGTGCCGCGTGAAGACCGGCTGGGCATGGACCGCATTGTTGCGGTAGCCGTCGTCGAGCGTGAAGGCGGCGAAGCGCTCGCCGGCGCGCGCGATGGCAAGCCGCGCCGGCATGTCGGCCAGTGCCACGAACTGGTAGCCTTCTTCCGTGAGGTATTCGATCGCCGCATCGAGAAATTCCGGTGTGACCTCCAGATGCGCATTCGGATCGAAGGCCTGCGGCGTCTTCGGCCGCACATGGTGCAGCGTGAAGATCGCGCCCATGCCGCGGGCGGACGCCATCAGCCCGACGCGCTCGGCCAGATGCGCGAACTCCAGCCCGCCGGTGATCACGGCGCGCCTCAGTCCCTGTCGCATGACACTGCGGATCGGCATGTCGTCTTCATCGTCCCTTTTCGTCTCTCGCGGCCGTTATCGCACCCGGTCGGTATCCGAGTGGTTAACAACGGCTTTCCTGTGGCGCGGCGGCGCCGGCCGCCCGGCCTGGAAGGTGAGGATGCGGATGACATCCATGAAGATGCGGGTGATGGGGTCGAACATCGTCGTTCTCCGTGTTTCGGTCTGCACGGAGTGTCCGCCCGCTTGCCCCTGCGGCTCAAACGAGTTTATCGTCGATTTCGGATGACTTGAGGTTATGCGATGAAACGCGGACGGCTGCCGCTGACGGCGCTCAGGAGTTTCGAGGCGGCGGGCCGGCTCGGCAGCTTCACGCTGGCGGCCGAGGAACTGCTCGTCTCCCAAGCCGCAGTGAGCCGGCAAGTCAAGGAACTGGAGGCCGAGCTCGGCAAGCCGCTCTTCGAGCGCCGCCACCGCAACGTGCGCCTCACCTCCGCCGGCGAGGCGCTGCTCGACGTCCTGTCGCGCGCCTTCGACGCGATGGATGCGAGCCTGTCGGAGATTCGCGGCCGGCGCGGCGGCGGGCTCCTGGAGATCAGCTCCGAGCCGTCCTTCGCGGCAAGCTGGCTCGTGCCGCATCTCGACGATTTCCATGCGGACCATCCCGAGATCGACGTCGTGGTCGAATCGGACATGCGGCTCATCGAATTCCGCACCCACGAGGCGGAAATCGCCATCCGGCACGGCATGGATGCCAGGGCCTGGCCGCGCGTTGCGGCCGAGCATCTGGCGGATGTGGAACTGGTGCCCGTGATCATGCCCTGCCTGATGGCGGAGGGGACGCCGCTGCGCGCGCCGGCCGATATCCTCGCCTATACGCTGCTGCACGAGGAGAACCGCAGCGCCTGGCAGCGCTGGTTCGCTGCCGCCGGCCTGCCGGACGTGCCGCCCGGGCGGGCGCAGATCTTCACCGAGGGCAATCTCGTGCTGCAGGCGGCGCTGCGCGGCCACGGCGTCGCGCTGGTCGACCGCGCCTTCGCGGCCGAGGACATCGCCGAAGGGCGTCTCGTGCAGCTCTTCGACATCTCGATCCGCTACGGCGCCTACTGGCTCGTCGCCCGCGATTTCAAACGCCTCTCCCCGAAGGCCCGCGCCTTCCGGCAATGGCTGTTGCAGCGCTTTGCCGCCTCTGGCGGTTCCTGAGGTCGAGGTTCCGCTGCCCCCTCATTCAGGCGAAGGGGATGTGGCATGGGTTTCCCCAACCAATGACGTCAGGGGGGCCGGAAAGCGGGCATCCTTGCCTTCTCCCCGCCTGCGGGGAGAAGGTCCCGGCAGGCGGATGAGGGGCCGTGGAATGGTAGGCGGGATCAGGCCTTGGTGCCGCCCACCGTCACCTGGTCCATGCGCAGGTGCGGCTGGCCGACGCCGACCGGGACCCATTGGCCGGCCTTGCCGCAATTGCCGATGCCGGTGTCGAGCTTCGTGTCGTTGCCGACCATCGAGACGCGGCGCATGGCGTCCGGCCCGTTGCCGATCAGCATGGCGCCCTTGACCGGCGCCGTCACCTTGCCGTTCTCGATGAGATAGGCTTCCGTGCAGCCGAAGACGAATTTTCCGGAGGTGATGTCCACCTGCCCGCCGCCGAAGGAGACGGCATAGAGGCCGTTCTTCACCGAGGCGATGATTTCCTCCGGCGTCCGGTCGCCCGAGAGCATGTAGGTGTTGGTCATGCGCGGCATGGGGCGATGGGCGTAACCCTGCCGGCGGCCGTTGCCGGTCGCCTTCATGCCCATCAGGCGGGCATTCTGCCGGTCCTGCATGTAGCCGACCAGCTTGCCGTCCTCGATCAGCACGTTGTAGGCCGAGGGCGTGCCCTCGTCGTCGACGGTGATCGAGCCGCGGCGGTTGTCGATCGTGCCGTCGTCGACGACGGTGACGCCCCTGGCGGCGACCTGCTCGCCCATCAGCCCGGCAAAGGCCGAGGATTTCTTGCGGTTGTAGTCGCCTTCCAGCCCGTGGCCGACCGCCTCGTGCAGCATGACGCCCGGCCAGCCGGAGGAAAGCACCACGTCCATCGTGCCCGCCGGGGCCTCGACGGCTTCCAGATTGACCAGGGCCTGGCGAAGCGCCTCGTCCGCGCCGAAACGCCAGCTCTCCTCGGTGAGGAAGGCATCGAAGGTGGTGCGCCCGCCGACGCCGTAGCTGCCGGTCTCCTGCCGGTCGCCTTCGCCGACGACGACGGAGATGTTGACGCGGGTCATGGGCCTGACATCGGTGACGCGGTGCCCGTCGGCGCGCAGGATGTTGACCACCTGCCAGCTCGCGGCGATGGAGGCCGTCACCTGCCGCACCTTCGGATCCTTGGCGCGCAGATACGCGTCGATCTCGGTGAGGAGGGCGACCTTCTGCTCGAAGCTCGGTGCGCCGATCGGGTTGTCCGGGGTATAGAGCTGGCGGTTGGTGCCCTGCGGCGCGGCGGCATAGTCGCCGGAATAGCCGCGTGTGACCGCGCCCGCCGCATCGACCGCGCGCTTCAGCGCCGAAAGCGTCATCTCGCCCGAATGCGCATAGCCCACCGCCTCGCCGGCGACGGCCCGAAGGCCGAAACCCTGGTCGGTGTTGAAGCTGCCGCCCTTGAGGCGGCCATTGTCGAAGGAGAGGGATTCGGCCTGGGCGTGCTCCAGGAAGAGCTCGCCGTCATCGGCGCTCTTCAACGTCTCCTTCAGCACCGCCTGCACGGATGCCTCGTCGGCATCGAAAAGGGAGAGGAGGTCGGTGTTCATGGGAGGCTCCGCAAGCATTGGACTTGGGGCTCATGTAAGTCCCCGGGAGGCAGGCGGCAAGCCCGCCCGGGGGGCGGACTTACGGCAGCGTGTCGTAGCCTTCGCCGAAGCCCTTGAGGTCGACGGGGATGCCGATGCCTTCCTCGGGCGACTGGAAGACGATGAAAGTCGCCGTCGCGCCGGAGCGGAAGGTCTTCAGCAGTTCGTCCTCGAGCACGACCTCGGCATAGCAGCCATCGGAGAAGCAGCGCACGAAATAGGCGCGGCCGATATCCTTGCCGTCGACATTGAGGCCGAGGCCGTTCGGCAGCAGCACGCCGAGCGGTGCGAGCACGCGCAGGATCTTCGCCTTGCGGTCGGCGGTCTTCAGCACGACGACGGAGAGGCCGAGCTCGGGCCGGTCCTCGGCCAGCACGTTCTGCATCAGCGCGCACTGTTCGCTGGACGCGCCGGCCGGCTGGTCGCAGACGATCGACCAGGCGCCATGGTTCGATTTCACCGTGCCGGGCTGCTGGGCTGCCGAAAGGGAAGGAAGCGCGAGAGCGCCGAACCCGAGCGCGGCAAGGCCAAGTGCCGCGCGGGACAGCCGGGAGAGGGGAGCAAAACCCATGAAAACCTCGGAATCTCGAATCAGTCGGGCTATCTTTGAAGGGGCGGGGGCGAAATGAAAAGCCCCGAGGGCTCATTTCCAATTGATTGAAGGCGGAAATTGGACCGGCGCGCCACTCATTATAATAGAGGCCGTCCACGGCGGCGGCAGGGCGATGCGGGCGCCCGCATCGGGCCGGGCGAGGGGCCTTCCGGCGACATCGCCGCAGCCAAACCTTTCATGCTATAGGGAATTATGAAGAAACTGTGGGGAGCGGGCCCATGCTTTTGCTTTTGCGCAAAAATGCCGCATGGGGTGTCCCCCATGGCTGTTGCGGCGAGCATGAAACTGTGGTTTTAAGCACTCAGTATAGCAGGGATTCTGCGCGTCTGTTTGATCCCGATCAAACGCCTTGGGGAGATACGTTGTGAAAAACAAAGCTTTTGCAGTTCTGGCCGCGATCGGCTGTCTGCTCTTTGCTTCCACCGCTTTCGCTGATCAGCCGTTCGACTGGCAGAAGGGCCTCCAGCCCGCCGCGACCTCGATCATGGAAGAGATCCGCTGGTTCGAGCAGTATACACTGTGGTTCATCGTCCCGATCACCCTGTTCGTTCTCGCCCTGCTCATCGTCGTCGTCGTGAAGTTCCGCGAAGGCGCGAACCCGGTCCCGTCCAAGACCAGCCATAACACGGCGATCGAAGTCGTCTGGACGCTCGGCCCGGTCATCGTTCTCCTGTTCCTCGCCGTTCCCTCCTTCCAGCTCCTGACCAAGCAGCTCGCCCCGACGGAAGAGCCGGAACTGACGATCAAGGCCACCGGTTACCAGTGGTACTGGGGGTATGAATACCAGGTCGGCGAGAGCCCGCTCTCCTTCGACAGCATCCTGCTGCAGGAAGGCGATCGCGCCGCCGCCGGCAAGGAAGACAAGGGCGTCTATCCGCGCCTTCTGGCCGTCGACAACGAAGTCGTCGTTCCCGTCGGCAAGCATGTCCGTCTCCTCGTCACCGCTGCCGACGTGATCCACGCCTTCGCGATGCCCTCCTTCGGCGTGAAGATCGACGCCGTGCCGGGCCGCCTCAACGAAACCTGGTTCAAGGCCGACCGCGAAGGTCTGTTCTACGGCCAGTGTTCCGAGCTGTGCGGCAAGGACCACGCGTTCATGCCGATCGCCATCCGCGTCGTCTCGCAGGAGAAGTACGATACGTGGCTTGCCGCCGCCGCGACGAATCTCGGCGACGCAAACAAAGCCCTGATGGCGTCGGTCGACGATGCGGCGAAGGCCGTCAACGTCGCCGCCAACGCCGCGCAGTAATTCCAAGGGAGTCGAGACCATGGCCGGAACATCCGCTGCCCACGGCGATCACCACGATCACCACGAACACAAGCCGCTCACCTTCTTCCAGCGTTGGTTCCTGTCGACCAACCACAAGGACATCGGCACCCTCTACCTGATCTTCGCGATCTGTGCGGGCATCATCGGCGGTACGCTGTCGGTGGTGATGCGCATGGAACTGCAGGAGCCGGGCATCCAGATCTTCCACGGTCTCGCCCAGATGGTCTACGGCTTCGAGGGCGATGCCGCCATCGACGGCGGCAAGCACATGTTCAACGTCTTCACGACGGCGCATGCGCTCATCATGATCTTCTTCATGGTCATGCCGGCGCTCATCGGCGGTTTCGCCAACTGGATGGTGCCGATCATGATCGGCGCGCCGGATATGGCCTTCCCGCGCATGAACAACATCTCCTTCTGGCTGATCATCCCGGCCTTCCTGCTGGTCCTGCTTTCGATGTTCGTCGAGGGCCCGGCGGGCGCCTACGGCGCGGGCGGCGGCTGGACGATCTATCCGCCGTTCTCCACCTCGGGCCAGCCCGGTCCCGCCATGGACTTCGTGATCCTCGGCCTGCACATCGCCGGCGCCTCGTCGATCCTCGGCGCGATCAACTTCATCACGACGATCCTCAACATGCGCGCCCCGGGCATGACGCTGCACAAGATGCCGCTCTTCGCCTGGTCGGTGCTGATCACTGCGTTCCTGCTGCTGCTCTCGCTGCCGGTCCTGGCAGGCGGCATCACCATGCTGCTCACCGACCGCAACTTCGGCACGGCCTTCTTCGCGCCGGAAAACGGCGGTGACCCGATCCTCTTCCAGCACCTGTTCTGGTTCTTCGGCCACCCGGAAGTGTACATCCTGATCCTGCCCGGCTTCGGCATCGTCAGCCACATCGTGTCGACCTTCTCGCGCAAGCCGATCTTCGGCTATCTCGGCATGGCCTATGCCATGGTCGCCATCGGCGCCGTCGGCTTCATCGTGTGGGCGCACCACATGTACACGGTCGGCATGTCGCTCGACACGCAGCGCTACTTCGTCTTCGCCACGATGGTCATCGCGGTTCCGACGGGCGTGAAGATCTTCTCCTGGATCGCAACGATGTGGGGCGGCTCGATCCGCTTCACCACGCCGATGGTCTGGGCGATCGGCTTCATCTTCCTGTTCACCGTCGGCGGCGTCACGGGCGTCCAGCTCGCCAATGCCGGCCTCGACCGCGCCCTGCACGACACCTACTACGTGGTTGCCCACTTCCACTACGTCCTGTCGCTCGGCGCCGTCTTCGCCATCTTCGCGGCCTGGTACTACTGGTTCCCGAAGATGACCGGCTACATGTATTCGGAATTCCTCGGCAAGCTGCACTTCTGGGTCATGTTCGTCGGCGTGAACCTGATCTTCTTCCCGCAGCACTTCCTCGGCCTTGCCGGCATGCCGCGCCGCTACATCGACTACCCGGATGCCTTCGCCGGCTGGAACGCGGTGTCGTCCTACGGCTCGTACATCTCGGCCTTCGCCGTCGTGATCTTCCTCTTCGGCGTCTTCGAAGCCTTCGCCAAGAAGCGCATCGCCGGCGACAATCCGTGGGGCGAGGGCGCCAACACGCTGGAATGGCAGCTCTCTTCGCCGCCGCCGTTCCACCAGTGGGAACAGCTCCCGAAGATCAAGTAAGACATTCGGGGCCGCCGGAAACGGCGGCTCCTCGACTTGCAGGACTACCGGCGGAGGCCGGGGCAGCGGGCGGCAGCAGTGGCTGCAGCAACAGCAGCGGTAGCTGTAGCCCACAGCCGACACCCCACCCTCCGTCATCCTCGGGCTTGACCCGAGGATCCACGCCACGTCGTCAGGCGTGCCGTGGGGAGTGGATCCTCGGGTCAAGCCCGAGGATGACGAAGGAGAGGGAAGGGCATGAAGCCCATCGCTCTCGGACAAAAGAACGGAAAGAACATGGCGGTCATCGAGCATCACGAAACGGTTCCGGGCGGCGGCGAGGTCTACCTCTCCGAAGCGTCGCCGCGTGATTTCTTCGAGCTCCTGAAGCCGCGCGTCATGTCGCTCGTCGTCTTCACGGCCTTTGCCGGCCTCATCGTCGCGCCGGGCGAGATCAACCCCTTCATCGCCGCCATCGCGATCCTCTGTATCGCCGTGGGCGCCGGAGCCTCCGGTGCCCTCAACATGTGGTACGACGCGGATATCGATGCGGTCATGACCCGCACCGCCAAGCGTCCCATCCCCTCCGGCCGCATCCGCCCGGAAGAAGCGCTCGCCTTCGGCCTGACGCTGTCGGCCTTCTCGGTCGCGATCCTCGGCCTTGCGGTCAACTGGCTGTCGGCCGGCCTGCTCGCCTTCACCATCTTCTTCTACGCCGTCATCTACACGATGTGGCTGAAGCGCTCGACGCCGCAGAACATCGTCATCGGCGGCGCGGCCGGCGCCTTCCCGCCGATGATCGGCTGGGCCTGCGTCACCGGCGGCGTCTCGATCGAGAGCGTCGTGCTCTTCCTCATCACCTTCCTGTGGACCCCGGCGCATTTCTGGGCGCTCGCCCTGTTCAAGATGCGCGACTACGACGCCGTCGGCGTGCCGATGCTGCCGAACGTCGCCGGCGAGTGGACCACCAAGGTGCAGATCCTGATCTACGCGGTGCTGACCGCCGTCATCGCCGTGGTCCCGACCGTGCTCGGTTTCGCCAGCCTCGGCTACGGTCTCTTTGCCGCAGCGCTCGGCCTCGGCTTCGTGTGGTACTCTGTCGGCGTGTTGCGCATGCCGGAAGGCGACCGCGCGATGGTGCCGGCCAAGAAGCTCTTCGCCTTCTCCATCGTCTATCTGTTCGCGGTCTTCTCCGGCCTGATGGTCGACCACATGATCGCGTCGCTCGGATGGGGGCTGTAATGGAAACCGTAAACCTCACGGAAAACCAGAAGAAGGCGCGCCGCGGCCGCAATATCGCGCTCGGCGCCGTGCTTCTGGGCCTCGTCGTGCTGTTCTACATCGTCACGCTGGTAAAATTCTCCGGCGGAATGGCAGGCTGACGATGAGCGAGATGCAAAAGACCGAAAAGAGCGGACTGGGCAACGGCACGATCGTCGCCATCTGCTGCTCCTTCGTCATCGGCATGGTCGGCATGGCCTATGCCGCCGTGCCGCTCTACGAGATGTTCTGCCAGGTCACCGGCTACGGCGGCACGACGCAGCGCGTCGAGCAGGCCTCCGACGTCATCCTCGACAGGACGATCAAGGTACGCTTCGACGCCAATACCGGCCCCGGCCTTGCCTGGAGCTTCGAGCCGGTGCAGCGCGAGGTCGAGCTGAAGATCGGCGAGACCGTGCAGATCCTGTACAGGGCGCGCAACAACGCCTCGAGGCCGACGACCGGCCAGGCGACGTTCAACGTCACGCCCCAGGCCGCCGGCGCCTATTTCAACAAGGTCCAGTGCTTCTGCTTCACCGAGACGACGCTGAAGCCGGGCGAGGAACTCATCATGCCCGTCGTCTTCTTCGTCGATCCGGCGATCGTCGAGCCGGTCGAGACGAAGGGCATCCACACGCTCACGCTGTCCTATACCTTCTATCCGCATGAGGCGTCGAAGCCGGTGGCTTCGGCTGCGGAAGTGAAGGCGGACGACGCGAACAAGCTTTGAAAGACCATGCGTTTCCGGCTATGCCGGGAACGGAACGCGATACATTGGGGATACGTCAGATGGCCGATGCGCATCAGAAGAAACACGACTACCACATCATCGACCCAAGCCCGTGGCCGTTGCTCGCCTCCATCGGCGCCTTCGTGCTGGCCTTAGGCGGTATCGGCTACATGCGCTACCTCTCGGGCGGCGCCTTCAGCCTGTTCGGCATCAACTTCGCCAATCCGTGGATTTTCTACATCGGCCTCGTGATCACGCTCTATACCATGTATGCCTGGTGGGCGGATACGGTGAAGGAAGCCCATGAGGGCCACCATACCCGCGTCGTCTCGCTGCACCTGCGCTACGGCATGATCATGTTCATCGCCTCCGAGGTGATGTTCTTCGTCGCCTGGTTCTGGGCCTTCTTCGACGCCAGCCTCTTCCCGGGCGAGGCCATCCAGGCCGCCCGCGTCGAGCATACCGGCGGCGTCTGGCCGCCGAAGGGCATCGAGGTCCTCGATCCCTGGCACCTGCCGCTCTACAACACGGTCATCCTGCTGCTCTCGGGCACCTGCGTGACCTGGGCGCACCACGCGCTGCTGCACAACGACCGCAAGGGCCTCGTCAACGGCCTCGCGCTCACCGTCGCGCTCGGCGTGCTGTTCTCCTTCGTCCAGGCCTACGAATACGCCCACGCGCCCTTCGCCTTCAAGGAATCCATCTACGGCGCGACCTTCTTCATGGCGACCGGTTTCCACGGCTTCCACGTCCTGGTCGGCACGATCTTCCTGATCGTCTGCCTCATCCGCGCCATGCGCGGCGACTTCACCCCGAAGCAGCATTTCGGCTTCGAGGCGGCCGCCTGGTACTGGCACTTCGTCGACGTCGTCTGGCTCTTCCTGTTCTTTTCCATCTACATCTGGGGTGGCTGGGGCGCACCGGTCTTCCACGGCTGATCCGGCAAGGACGCGATTTTCGAACGGCCGCAGCAATGCGGCCGTTTTCCGTTTCGGGGCCGTTTGTCGCGGCCTTTCGATTGGACGGGGCAAGGACAGGGCGGTATAGGAATGTATGCGCCGGTTTGGCCCCTCATCTCCCGGAAAACGGGGCGAAGGGGCAGAACGGCGCTCCATCGCTCCTCGCCCCGCTTGCGGGGAGAGGATGCCGGCAGGCAGGTGAGCGGCCTTGCCGCCTGAAGCATGAGCCCGCGGCCGCCCGCCCGGGCGTGAACACACGGACAAGACCATGGACGAGGACAAGGCACTCTATCCCCCCGTCGACCCCTTCAGCGCCGGCCTGCGCGGCTGCTGCCCGCGTTGCGGCCAGGGCAAGCTGTTCGACGGCCTGCTCAAGGTGAAGCCGGCCTGCGCGAGCTGCGGGCTCGACTATTCCTTCGCCGATTCGGGCGATGGCCCGGTCGTCTTCGTGCTGCTCATCGTCGGCTTCATCGTCGTCGGCGCGGCGCTGTGGATGGAGGTGAACGTCAACCCGCCGCTCTGGGTGCATTTCCTGCTGTGGATCCCGCTCGTCATCGTCCTCGGCCTCGGGCTGACGCGTATCCTCAAGGGCCTGCTGATCGCGCTGCAATACCGCAACAATGCGCGGCCGGGCGAGATCGACCGTGGCTGAGGTCCCGGCCGGCGCCATGCCGCGCAAGGGCAGGGGCAAGGCGATCCTCACGGGAACCGCCTTCGTCATCGCCCTCGCCATCCTCCTGTCGCTCGGCACCTGGCAGGTCCAGCGCCTCTACTGGAAGGAGCAGCTTCTCGCCGACATGGCCGCGCGCCGCATCGCCGCGCCGGCGCCGCTCGCCGATATCGAGGCGATGGCGACACGGGGCGAGGATATCGAATACCGCCCCGTCACGGTTTCCGGCACCTTCGCCAACAACAGGGAGCGGCACTTCTTCGCCACCTGGCACGGCCGGACCGGCTATCACGTCTACACGCCGCTCCAGCTCGCCGACGGCCGCTTCCTCTTCGTCAACCGCGGCTTCGTGCCCTTCGAGGCGAAGGAGCCGGAAATGCGCAAGCAGGGCCAGCTCACCGGCGGGCAGACCGTGGTGGGCCTTGCCCGCGCCCGCCTTGCCGAAAAGCCGTCCTCCATCGTGCCCGATAACGACCTGTCGAAGAACATCTTCTACTGGAAGGACCTCGACGCGATGGCGTCGAGCACCGGCATTCCGGCCGACAGGCTCGTGCCCTTCTTCGTCGATGCGGGCGATGCGTCGAACCCCAAGGGCCTGCCGATCGGCGCCGTCACCCAGTTCGACCTGCCGAACAACCACCTGCAATATGCCGTCACCTGGTATGGCCTTGCGGCCGCGCTGGTCGGCGTCGGCCTCTTCGCCGTGCTGCGGCGCAAGGCGGCCTGAAAGCGCGCGACCAGGTTGTTTTTTCTTGGCGCGGCGCCGCTTGCCGGCCTATATGGGGCGCAAGGCCCGACCATTGCCGGATACAAGAGAAGCATGATTGATACCCGACCGGACTTGACCATCAGGCTGTGCGGCCCGCGCGGCTTCTGCGCCGGCGTCGACCGCGCCATCCAGATCGTCGTCCTGGCGCTGAAGGCCTATGGCGCGCCGGTCTATGTGCGCCACGAGATCGTGCACAACCGCTATGTCGTGGAGGGCCTGGAGGCCAAGGGGGCGATCTTCGTCGAGGAGCTCGACGAGATCCCGGAAGAGCATCGCCAGCAGCCCGTCGTCTTTTCCGCGCACGGCGTGCCCAAATCGGTGCCGGCGGATGCCGAGGCGCGCAGCCTCTTCTATCTCGACGCGACCTGCCCGCTGGTTTCCAAGGTGCACAAGCAGGCGATGCGCCACCAGCGCCTCGGCCGCCATGTCGTGCTGATCGGCCATGCCGGGCACCCCGAGGTGATCGGCACGATGGGCCAGTTGCCGGAGGGCTCCGTCTCGCTGGTCGAGACCGTCGAGGATGCCGACAGATACGTGCCGCCGGATCCGGACAATCTCGGCTTCGTCACCCAGACGACGCTCTCGGTGGACGACACGGCCGGCGTCATCAAGCGCCTGCACGAGCGCTTCCCGAACCTCACGGCCCCGGCCGCCGATTCGATCTGCTACGCCACCACCAACCGGCAGGAGGCGGTCAAGCAGGCCGCGCCCGGCTGCGACCTCTTCCTCATCGTCGGTGCGCCGAACTCGTCCAATTCCAAGCGCCTCGTCGAAGTGGCGCTGAGGGCCGGGGCGACGAAATCCGTGCTCGTCCAGCGCGCCGCCGAGATCGATTGGGAGACCATCGGCGACATCCGCACCGTCGGCCTCTCGGCCGGCGCATCGGCGCCGGAGGTCATCGTCAACGAGATCATCGAGGCTTTTCGCGCGCGCTACAATGCTGTCGTGGAGCTTGCCGATACCGTCGAGGAGAACGAGCACTTCCTCGTCAACCGCGAGCTTCGCGCGATCGAACTCACCCCCGCCGACATGGCCTTCGTCAATGGGGAATAGGGTGGTGCAGGTCCTGCCGTGGTTTGCCCCTCATCCCCCTGCCGGGACCTTCTCCCCGCAAGCGGGGCGAAGGGGCAGGACGGCGCGCCCATCGTTCCTCGCCCCGCTTGCGGGGAGAGGATGCCGGCAGGCAGGTGAGGGGCAAAGACCCGCTTGTTTGTCAATTGATTCCACTCTGCAAACCTGAGACCCGCCGTGGCCGTCTACACCGATATCACCGAAGACGATCTCTCCCGTTTCCTCACCGCCTATGACGCGGGCACGCTGCTCTCCTACAAGGGCATCGCCGAGGGGGTGGAGAATTCCAACTTCCTGCTGCACACCACCAGGGGCGCCTTCATCCTGACGCTCTACGAAAAGCGCGTCGATCCGAACGACCTGCCGTTCTTCCTTGGCCTGATGCACCATCTCGCCGAACGCGGCCTGTCCTGCCCGCTGCCGCTGCCGCGCAATGACGGCGCGCTGCTCGGCGAACTCTCGGGCCGTCCCGCCGCGATGATCTCCTTCCTGGAGGGCATGTGGCTGAGGAAGCCCGCGGCGAAACATTGCCGCGAGGTTGGCCGGGCGCTGGCCGAAATGCATCTGGCCGGCGAAGGCTTCGAACTCACCCGCGCGAATGCGCTCTCCGTCGGCGGCTGGCGGCCGCTGTGGGAAAAGTCCGCGGACCGGGCCGATGAGGTGGAGGCGGGCCTGCAGGACGAGATCGCCGGTGAACTCGCCCTCCTGGAGGCGAACTGGCCGAAGGACCTGCCGTCGGGTGTCATCCATGCCGACCTCTTCCAGGACAATGTCTTCTTCATCGGCGACACGCTGTCGGGCCTCATCGACTTCTACTTCGCCTGCAACGACCTGCTTTCCTACGACGTTTCCATCTGCCTCAATGCCTGGTGCTTCCAGAAGGACGGCGCGTTCAACCTGACCAAGGGCATGGCGCTGCTGGAAGGCTACGAGAGCGTGCGCCCGCTTTCGCCCGGGGAGGCGGCGGCGCTGCCGCTGCTCGCGCGCGGCTCGGCCCTGCGCTTCTTCCTGACGCGGCTCTACGACTGGCTGACGACGCCGCCGGGCGCGCTGGTCGTCAAGAAGGATCCGCTGGAATATCTGCGCAAGCTGCGCTTCCACCGCCAGATCCGCAACCCCGCCGAATACGGTCTGTCGCGATGAAACATGTCGATATCTTCACGGACGGCGCCTGCTCGGGCAATCCCGGTCCCGGCGGCTGGGGCGCGGTGCTGCGCTACGGCGAGGTCGAGAAGGAGATGCTCGGCGGTGAGGCGCTGACCACCAACAACCGCATGGAGCTTTCCGCCGCCGTCGCCGCGCTCGGCGCGCTGAAGGCCCCGTGCGAGGTCGATCTCTATACGGACTCGAAATACGTCATGGACGGCATTTCGAAATGGATCTTCGGCTGGAAGAAGAACGGCTGGAAGACGGCCGACAAGAAGCCGGTGAAGAACGGCGACCTCTGGCAGGCGCTCGACGAGGCGCGGGCGCGCCACAAGGTGGAATGGCACTGGGTCAAGGGCCACGCCGGCCACCCGGAGAACGAGCGCGCCGACGAACTGGCGCGCCAGGGCATGGCGCCGTTCAAAGGCGTTAGGAGTTAGGCAGTAGGAATTAGGAATTAGGAATTAGGGGAACCGGCTATCTTCTCTACTGCCTACTGCCTAAATCCTCTTCAAAGCTGCTCGATCATCGCCGCGGCACCGGAGACCGTCGCCTGGCCGGGGCTTTCCTCGATGTTCAGAGCCTTCACCACGCCGTCCTCGACAAGCATGGAATAGCGCTTGGAGCGCACGCCGAGCGTGCCGGCGGAAAGGTCGATATCCAGGCCGAGCGCCTTGGTGAAGGCGGCGTCCCAGTCGGCGAGGAAGCGCAGCTTGCCGGCGCCGCCCGTGGAGGTCGCCCAGGCGCCCATCACATGGTGGTCGTTGACCGCGACGACGGCGATGTCGTCCACGCCCTTGGCGAGGATCGCGTCGCGGTTTTCCAGATAACCCGGAAGGTGGTTCAGCGAGCAGGTCGGCGTGAAGGCGCCGGGTACCGCGAAGAGCACGACGCGCTTGCCTGCGAAAAGGTCCGCGGTCGAGATGTCGGCGGGACCGTCCGGCGTGCGTTCCTTGAGCGTGAGGTCGGGCAGCTTGTCTCCAACGGAAATGGTCACGGCGTCTCTCCTGTCTGATATGGGATGGCGAAGGGCCGGAAGGGCCCGCGGGCGGCACTATAAGCAGCGCCGGCAAAAGTGCGAAGTGGTTTTCCGCCGGGAATGGCGGGGGCTCACTCGATGGCGAGCGGGCCTTCCATCGTCTTCTCGCCGGCCCGGAGCGTCAGCCGTATCGGGTTCTTCGCAAGGTCGAACACCTTCGGCCGGTGCAGCACCGGCACATCGGAGACGAAGGCGTCGCCATCCCGTCGCACGGGGCCGGCCGGGCCGAATTCGAACGGGGCGCCGGAGAGGAAGACGTCCGTGGAGGCTCCGTCCGCCGGCGCCTCGAAGCGCACCGAGATCGTCTTGCCGTCCGCCGACCAACGGCCGTCGAGCGGCCGGAAGCCATCGCCCGCCGCGCCGGGAAGCGTCGCCTCGGCCGCGGCGATCGCGGTCTCCTCCAGCGGATTGGTGAAGCCTTCGCCACCCGTCTCCACCTTGAGGTCCGCCTGCACGGGAATACAGATGTCCTTGCACACGCCGAGGAAGACCGTGGCCGTCACCGTGCCGCCCAACGCCCCGAGTGTCATCGGCAGGCGTACCGGCGCGTCATAGCCGATATAGTGGTTGGCCTCCTCACCGAGCCGGCGCGGCGCGGGGAAGCCGATCGAGGTCAGCGTTGCGCCGGAGACGGCGATCGACGGCGGGATGCCGCTGCCGCCGGGGTCGCGCCAGTAGGTCTTCCAGCCCGCGTGCAGGCGGATGTCCAGCATGGCGCGCGCCGAGCCGCCGGCATCTGCCGGAAGCACCACCAGGCGCACGTCGCCGCCCGGCGTCTCCACCCAGGGCGAGGTTGCCGCCGTGGCGGCGGAGGACAGGAAAAGCAGCGCGATTGCAGCGGTTTGCAGGCGTTTCATGCCTCAACATCTAGCGCCGGGGGGCAGGGCTTTCCAGCACCAAAGCGCATGGGAGCGATCATAAAAGCTTGATCGCCCGCCGCAGCACCATACCTCTCTTGCAGGGCTGGCGCGTCGTGTCGGCGAAAAGAACGCTTTTCATTTGATGGCGAATTGGTAGGCTAGTTGCATTATGGCTATGTCGGTTCTGAAAAACAGGCGAGAACGCGGCTTCCTTGACGGTCAGTTCCTGATCGCCATGCCGGGCATGGTCGACGCCAATTTTACCCGCACGGTCGTCTATATCTGCGCCCATTCGGAGGACGGGGCCATGGGCTTCGTCATCAACCGTCCGCAGCAATTGAACTTTTCCGACGTGCTGCTGCATCTCGATCTCGTCGGCGAGGACGAGGTGATCCGCCTGCCGGGCGCGACGCTGGACTTCCCTATCCGCTGCGGCGGGCCGGTGGAGAGCGGACGCGGTTTCGTGCTGCATTCGGATGACTACATGTCCGAATCCTCCATTCCCGTCAGCGACGACATCTGCCTGACGGCGACGCTCGATATCGTGCGCGCCATTTCCCGCGGCCGCGGCCCGCAGAAGGGCCTGATGATGCTCGGCTATGCCGGCTGGGGCGCGGGCCAGATCGAGAACGAGATCGGCGCCAATGGCTGGCTGTCCTGCCCGGCGCAGGAAGAGCTGATCTTCGACACCAATCTCGACAGCAAATACGAACGGGCGCTCGGCCTGATGGGCATCACGCCCGCCATGCTCTCCGCCGAGGCCGGCCACGCCTGAGCGGAACGGCAAATTTTCTCCGATGCCACCGGAACTTGTTGCAGCGCACGCCGTTAATTTAGTGCGTCAACAAATGCGCCTCTAACAAGGAGTACGATGGTGGGTAGCACGAGCGACAAGATCAAGGGCACGGCCAACGAACTGGCAGGCAAGGCCAAGCAGGCCGCGGGCAAGGCCGCCGGCAGCCCGAAGCTGCGCGCCGAGGGCGCCGTCCAGGAAACCAAGGGCAAGACCCAGAAGGCGGTCGGCAAGGCCAAGGATGCCGTGAAGGGCGCGGTGGACCGCCTCTGATCGACGACCAGGGATGGGGACTGCGTCATCCCGCCGTTGCAAAGCCGAGATACCCGTATCGCCATTCGCCGATGCGGGTATTTTGCCGTAAACGCCATCGCCGGATCGGGAACATCATGAAACTCTTCACCTGCAGCACCTGCGGCCAGACCACCTATTTCGACAACCGCGTCTGCGTGCGCTGCGGCTCGGCGCTCGGCTTCCTTGCCGAGGACATGGTGCTGCATGCCCTGGTGCCGGACGGCGAGGGATTCTGGAGGATCGCCCCGCGAGAGGGCGTCTACCGCTTCTGCGACAATGCCGTGCACGACGTCTGCAACTGGCTGCTGCCGGCCGATAGCCCGCACGCCTTCTGTGAAGCCTGCCGCCACAACCGCATCGTGCCCACCACGGATCCGAGGGGACTGGAGCGCTGGCGGCGCATCGGCGCGGCGCAGCGCCATCTCTTCTATTCCATCCTGCGCTGGAAGCTGCCGCATCCGACCCGCGAGGAGGACCCGGCCGGCGGCCTGGTCTTCGATTTCCTCGCCGACGAGGTGGATGCCGGCGGCAATGTCCTGCAGGCCGCGATGACCGGCCACGAGGACGGACTCATCAGCCTGCGCGCCGCCGAGGCCGACGACGAGGTGCGCGAAAGCGTGCGCGTCTCGATGGGCGAGCCCTATCGCTCGCTGCTCGGCCATTTCCGCCACGAGATCGGCCATTTCTACTGGACCCAGCTCGTGCGCGACGAGGCGACGCTGGACGAGGCCCGCCGCCTCTTCGGCGACGAGCGCGAGGATTATGCGGCCGCCCTTCAGCGCAACTACGAGCAGGGCCCGCCGGCCGACTGGCCGCAACATTTCATCAGCACCTATGCCAGCTGCCATCCGGCGGAGGATTTTGCGGAATGCTGGGCGCATTTCTTCCACATCGTCGACACGCTGGAAACCGCCCGCGCCTTCGGCCTCATCACCGACCCGAAGGGCCACGAGGAACTGGAGGCCGAGGTCACCTTCGATCCCTACCGCGCCCCCGATGCCGGCCGCCTCGTCGAAGCCTGGATCCCGCTCAGCGTCGCCATGAACGCCATCCAGCGCTCGATGGGCCAGCCCGACAGCTACCCCTTCGTCCTGCCGCCGCCGGTTCTGGAGAAGCTGGATTTCATCAATGGGCTGGTGAGGGAAGCAGGCAATAGGAATTAGCCAATAGGCAGTAGGTGTTGCCCTATTGGCTACTGCCTGACGCCTAATCCCTCCTCACGCCCGCTTCATCAGCGGAAAGCGTTCCTTCAGCAGCCGCAGCACGGAATCGTAGCCGATCGGCGGGCCGAAGAGGTAGCTCTGGCCGAATTCGCAGCCCATGTTGCCGAGCTCGATCGCGTCCTCTTCGGATTCGATGCCCTCGGCGACGACCTGCATTTCGAGTTCCCGCGCCATGGAGATGACGGAGCGCAACAGGACGGTGCGCTTGTCGGAGCCGTCGCGCACCAGCGCCTTGTCGATCTTGATCGTATCGAAGGGGAAGCGGGTGAGGTAGGAGAGCGAGGAATGGCCCGTGCCGAAATCGTCGAGCGCCAGGCCAAGGCCGACATCCTTCAGCTTGTTGAGGATCAGGCGGGCCTGTTCCGGGTTCTCCATCACGACGGATTCGGTCAGTTCCAGCTTCAGCTTTTCCGGCGCGCAGCGCGTCTTGGCGAGCGCGGCGCGCACGTCGTTGTAGAGCTCGTTGTTGAGCAACTGGGCGCTGGAGAGGTTCACCGAGACGAAGACGGGCAGGTCGCCGGTCTGGAGCTGCCAGTCCATCAGGTCGCTTGCCGCCTTGTCGAGGGCGAAGAGGCCGAGCTGGTTGATGAGATCGGAGCTTTCCGCGATCGGGATGAATTCCGTCGGCGAGATGTTGCCGCGCTTGGGGTGATCCCAGCGCATCAGCGCCTCGAAGCCGGCGATCTCGGCGTCGGAAAGGCGCACGATCGGCTGGTAGACGAGCGAGAGTTCCTTGCGCTCGATGGCGCGGCGCAGGTCCGTCTCGATCTGGAGGCGGTCCGCGCCGAAGGTGCGGAAGGCGGGGCGGAAGGGCTCGACGCGGTTGCCGCCGCCCTTCTTGGCCCGGTACATGGCCAGTTCCGCATCGTTGAGCAGGCCCGGCGCGTCCTCCTGCTGGTCGACCCAGGAGACGAGGCCGATCGAGGCGGTCAGGATGATCTCGCGGCCGCCGAAATTGATCGGCACCATGATCGCCTTGCTGACCGCATCGGCGAAATCCGCCACCTTGGCGGGGTCGCGCTCGGACATCAGGATCAGGCCGAACTGGTCGCCGGAAAGCCGCGCCAGCGTGTCCTGCGGCTTCAGGAGACGGCGCAGGCGCCGGGTCAGCGCGATGAGGATGTTGTCGCCGGCGGCAATGCCGAGCGCATCGTTGACCTGCTTGTAGCGGTCGATGTCGATGGTCAGCACGGTCGGGCGCACATTGTCGGAGCTTGCGGTCAGCGACAGGAGCGACTGGAGGCGGTCGAGGAAGACCTGGCGGTTCGGCAGGCCCGTCAGGTTGTCGTGCAGGGCGTCCTGGAGGAGGCGGTCGACGGAATTCTTCTGCTCGGTGATGTCGATGATGGTGCCGACGCAGCGGATGATCTCGCCATTGGCGCCGAGCACCGGCCGGGCGCGGATCGACAGCCAATGGTAATGGCCATCCTCGGCGCGCACGCGGAATTGGTGGTTGAGCCGGCCCTTGCGGTGTTCGAGCAGCACGTCGAGCGTCGCGCGAAAACGGTCGCGGTCGTCGGGATGGAGGCGTGGCAGCCAGTTGCGCGCAGGCCCGTGCATCACGCCGGGCGCAAGGCCGAGCTGGATGGAGATGTCGGGAATGGTGACGACGCGGTCGCGCGCCACGTCCCAGTCCCAGACCGTATCGCCGGAGCCCGTCAGCGCCAGCGACTGGCGTTCGAGATCGGAGAACAGGCCCTGGCTGTAGGCGCCGCCGGCAAAGGCGTGCTGCATGACCGTGAAGCCGATGAGGAGCACGATCAGCACGAGCCCGCCGCCGAGCGCCGGCTGGATGATGTCGTTGTTGAGCTGGCCCGTCACCGTCAGCCACGCGCCGAACAGCCAGACGAGGATCAGCGCCCAGGCAGGCACCAGCAGGATGGCGCGGTCGTAGCGGTTGAAGCCGAGATAGGCGATGAGCACGATGCCGACCGTGCCGGTCAGCGCGAAGGAGAGGCGGGCGATGCCGGCGGCGATCGGCGGATCGTAGATCGCGACCCCGAAGAGCAGGCCGAGGCCGAGGATCCAGGCGAGCGTCGCATAGGAGAGATGCGCGTGCCAGCGGTTGAGGTTGAGATAGGTGAAGAGGAAGACGACGAGGCCGGCGGCGAGGAACACCTCCGTGCCGGCGCGCCAGATGCGCTCGTCCCCTGCCGTGATGCTGATGAGCTTCGACAGGAAGCCGAAATCGACGCAGATATAGCCGAGCACCGCCCAGGCGAGCGCGGCCGTCGCCGGCAGCATGGAGGTGCCCTTCACCACGAAGAGGATGGTGAGGAAGACGGCGAGCAGGCCCGCGATGCCGAGCACGATGCCGCGATAGAGCGTGAAGGCGTTGACCGTGTCCTTGTAGGAATCCGGCGCCCAGAGATAGATCTGCGGCAGGTCGGGCGTCGCCAGTTCCGCGACGAAGGTGACGACCGTGCCGGGGTTGAGCGTGATGCGGAAGACGTCGGCCTCGTCGCTCGGCTGCCGGTCGAGCGCAAAGCCTTCGCTCGGGGTGATCGAAAGGATACGTTTCGCGCCGAGGTCCGGCCAGAAGAGTTTCGACTGCACGAGGCGGAAATGCGGGGCGACGATCAGGCGGTCGATCTGCTCTTCCGAAACGTTGGCGAGCGCGAAGACGGCCCAGTCGCCCTGGTGGTCCTGCGAGGTGGCGCGCACCTCGATGCGGCGCACGATGCCGTCCGTGCCCGGCGCGGTGGAGACCTGGAAGGCCTCGCCCCGGCCCGTATAGATCTCCGTGGTGGCGGTGAGGTCGAGTGCGGTGTCGTCACGGGAGATTTTGACGGGTTCGACGGCGAAGGCACGCCCCGTCATCATGCCGGCGAGGAGCATCGTGGCGAGGAGGATGAGGGCGAGCAACCGGCTGGCATGCAGCGTTTGCGGCACGGATAAAGACTTCATTGAAACTGCATGGTCCTTAGGTCTGCCTGTCCTGCCGCGCCCGGGTGCCGCCTAGGGCCGCCTGTCGGCCGCCAGAAGCGAAAACATCACGTGGTCGCGCCACTCCCCGTTTATCTTCAGATACTCCCGAAGGTAGCCTTCCTGCCGAAAGCCGGCCTTTTCAAGGAGACGGATGCTTCTCTGATTGTCTGGAATACAGGCTGCCTCGATACGGTGCAACTGAAGGCTGGAAAAGATATAGGGTATGGCCAGTTTCAGGGCGCCATGCATGTGGCCCTGGCCGGCATGCCGCTCGCCCATCCAGTAGCCGATCATGCAGCATTGCGCCGCGCCGCGCCGGATATAGCCGATGGTAAGCCCGCCGAGCAGCGCCTTCTCCTCGCGCGCGAAGACGAAGAGCGGCACGGCCTGGCCGGAGGAAAATTCCTGTTCATTCCTGAGAACGCGGGCGCGGAAGGCGCTCTCCGTCAACTCGTCGTTGCGCCAGGTCGGTTCCCACGGTTCGAGGAAGCGCCGGCTTTCCGAGCGCAACTGATACCATTGCCGGTAATCCTGGAAACGGGGCAGGCGCAGCAGGTGCCGATCGTCGGCAAGTTCCACGGTGTCGGACTGCCGGGACAGAAACCGAAAAACCGACCGTGCCATTCGCCCTCCGCGCGCGCCGATCCGTGGCGTGCCTTGTCCTTGAAGACTATGCCGAGAGGCTCGCCGGCGTCAAATGGTCGACGGGGTGCGGGCAGGCAGGCGGCCGGAAAAACCCCTGAAAAACAAAACCCGCCTTGCGGCGGGTTGCGTCTTCGAAGCCATGTGCGCTTCACCTTGCGGCAAGGGCGGGACGACCGGTGCGAGCCGCTTTGGTCAAGCGTGCCCCGTCATCAGGCCGTGGCGCCAGGCTCTCTTGCCGGGTGGCTCAGCCGAAAACCGTGAGGCCCTTGACGGCGGACTGGATGTTCGAGCGCGAGATGCCGAGGTCCTGCAGGGCGCGGTCGTCGAGGGCGCTGAGTTCACGGACGGCACGGCGGTCGGCGGCGTTCTTCTTGAGCTTTGCGAAGATGTTCATTGGTCAACTCCTTTGGGTTGCCCATGATATAAACAATCGCGTGCCCGGAAAAATGCACATGCTTGCAGCGGAGGCATGCGCCTGATGCATGGCGGACGCTGGCGCTGTTCCAGGACGGGATGGACGCGCCATTTTCATCCCGGCATCGTCGGCGGAAATGTCTGCCGGCGGCGGTGAGGGAAGGGGCCTCAGCTCGCCGCGCGGTCGGGCAGGGGCTGGCGCGACAGCGAGCGCGTGATGTCGCCGGCCGGGACCAGATGCTCCAGCGGGCCGATGGCCGAGATGGTCGGCAGCGTGTCGAAGAACAGGCGGCCGGCAAGGTCCGTCAGGCGCTCGATGGTGATGCCGGCAAGGCGCTCCATCAGCTCCTCGTTGGGGATCGGGCGACCGTAGAGCATCATCTGGCGGGCGATCTGGCCGGCGCGGGCGGCCGGGCTCTCCTGGCCCATCAGGAGCTGGGCGCGGATCTGCGCGCGGGCGCGCTCGATTTCCTGCTGCTCGATCGTTTCCGAGGATTTCTTCAATTCGTCGAAGATGACGGGCATCAGCTCGGGCAGGTTCTCGCCGCCGGTCGCGGCGTGGATGCCGAAGATGCCGGTGTCGGAAAAGCCCCAGTGGAAGGCGTAGATCGAATAACACAGGCCCCGGTGCTCGCGCACCTCCTGGAAGAGGCGGGAGGACATGCCGCCGCCGAGGATGTTGGCGAGGATCTGCGAACAGTAGAAGTCGCGGGCGTGATAGGCCTTGCCCTCGAAGCCGAGCAGCACCTGCGCGTCCATCAGGTCGCGCGTCTCGCGGATGTCGCCGCCGGTATAGCGGGCCGGCTCGAAGACCGGCGAGATTTTCGGCGCGGTCGGAAGCGAGGAGAAGCGGTCCTCGACCTGGCGCACGAATTCCTGGTGGTCCACGGCGCCGGCCGCCACGACGAACATGCGGTCCGTCGTGTAGTTGCGGTCGAGATAGGAACGGATCTCGCCGGGCGAGAAGGACAGCACCGATTCCGGCGTGCCGAGGATGGCGCGGCCGATGATCTGGTCGCGATAGGCGACCTCGGAGAACTTGTCGAAGACCACGTCGTCGGGCGTGTCGTTCGCCGCGCCGATCTCCTGCAGGATGACGTGCTTCTCGCGGCGCAGTTCCTCCTCGTCGAAGACGGATTCCGTCAGGATGTCGGCGAGGATGTCGACCGCGAGCGGGACGTGGTCCTTGAGGACGCGTGCATAGTAGGAGGTGGTTTCCGTCGAGGTGGCGGCGTTGACCTCGCCGCCGACATTCTCGATTTCCTCGGCGATCTGGCGGGCGGAGCGGCGCTCGGTGCCCTTGAAGGCCATGTGTTCCAGAAGGTGGGCGATGCCGTGCTCGTCCGTGGTTTCGTTGCGTGACCCCGACTTGATCCATACGCCGAGAGCCACGCTCTCGAGATGGGGCATGTTTTCGGTCACCACGGTCAACCCGGACGCAAGCCGGGTGCACTCAACTTTCATCATGCGCACTTTCTGCGTTCCACATTCGCGTGCCCCTTCGAAACCCGCAAATGCTCTTCCTGTGTCACACGATCCCGAACGCAAACCGCCCCGGAACCGCTCAGCTCCGGATTCGCGAGTGGTCGCCGATGAAGGCTTCCACGACGTCGAGTTCCGCACTCAGCACGTCGAACCGCTCCTCCCGCTGCATGAGGTCAGCAAGCCACGTCGGAAGCGCCGGGTCAATACCGCATGCCGATTTTACTGCGGCGGGGAATTTCGCCGGATGGGCGGTGGCGAGCGTCACCATCGGCGCACCGGGTTTCTCGTGCTTGGCGGCGACGAAGACGCCGATCGCCGAATGCGGGTCGAGCAGGTAGCCGGTCTCGGCGAGCGTGTCCTTGATGGTCTTGGCGACCTGTTTTTCCGAGGCGCGGCCGGCACGGAACGTCTTGCGGATCGCCTTCAGCGCGCTGTCCTTGATCTCGAAGGCGTTCGACTGCTTCAGGCTTTCCATCGCGCGGCGCACGGCGCCGGCATCGCGGCCATGGGCTTCGAACAGCAGGCGCTCGAAGTTCGAGGAGATCTGGATGTCCATCGAGGGCGAGGTGGTGGCCTTCACCTCCTTCATCTCGTAGCGGCCGGTCTTCAGCGTGCGGGCGAGGATGTCGTTCTCGTTGGTGGCGATGACGAGCTTGTCGATCGGCAGGCCCATGCGCCTGGCGGCATAGCCGGCGAAGATGTCGCCGAAATTGCCGGTCGGCACGGTGAAGGAGATCTTGCGGTCCGGTCCGCCGAGCGCCACGGCGCTGGTGAAGTAATAGACGATCTGGGCCATGATGCGCGCCCAGTTGATGGAGTTGACGCCGGAAAGCTTCATCCGGTCGCGGAACTTCGTGTCGTTGAACATCGCCTTGACGAGGTTCTGGCAGTCGTCGAAATTGCCCTTGATGGCGAGCGCGTGGACGTTCTTTTCCTTGGAGGTCGTCATCTGGCGCTGCTGCACCGGCGAGACCTTGCCTTCGGGGAAGAGGATGAAGATGTCGGTGCGCTCGCGGCCGGCAAAGGCGTCGATCGCCGCCCCGCCGGTATCGCCCGAGGTGGCGCCGACGATGGTCGCGCGCTCGCCGCGTACGGCCAGCGCATGATCCATCAGCCGGGCAAGCAACTGCATCGCCACGTCCTTAAAGGCGAGCGTCGTGCCGTGGAAGAGCTCCAGGACGAAGGAATTCGGCCCGGTCTGCACCAGCGGCGCGATCGCCGGATGGCGGAAGGTCGCATAGGCCTCGTCGATCATCGTACGGAACGTGTCGGCCGGGATGTCGCCCTCGACGAAGGGCGAGAGCACCGTGAAGGCGATCTCCTCGTAGGACTTGCCGCGCAGCGCCCGGATCGCCTTCTTGGAGAAGGTCGGCCATTCACGCGGCACATAGAGGCCGCCGTCGCGGGCAAGGCCCGCCAGAAGCGCATCGGAGAAGCCGAGGGAAGGGGCCTCGCCCCGCGTCGAAACATAGTCCACGTTCATACGTCCTTGGGAAGGTTGATGATTTCGAGCGACGAAAATCGCAGGAACCGACTGTCGCTTCGTACCAATGCTCTGCCGCCCAGTCTAGCGAAAGGCCACGCAAGACCGCAGGTCTCTTTGCGGCAGATCGTGGCAATCCCGTTGCATCCGGCCCGTAGCGGGCCTTGTCGAAATTCTGCGGGCGGGTTCAATCGACAATCGATTTTTCGCCACGTCGCTGCTATAGACCATCGCCTAGGGTTATGAAAAGGCCCGCAAAAGAGTTCCGAAAGGCTTGCACGCCGGGGGCGGAGCCTGATCGCAGGGGTTACAGTATCGTGTTTGGAATGAATATCCGCCGCTTTCTCGGCATATCCCTTCTCGCCGTCATCGCCGGCTGCAATCAGACCGACAAGCCCGCCGATCTCGGCGTGACGAGCGACCCGTCGGGCGTGCAGACCGCCACCCAGCAGCAGACGGGCACCGCCGTCGTGCAGGGCTCGTGCCCGCAGGTCTATCTGCGTGACGGCACGGCCGTGCTGCGCCGCTACGCCAAGGGTGCCAAGGACGATCCGCAGAAGCTGCTCTATCAGGTCACGCTTGCCGACTCGACCCGCCAATGCGTGCTGAACCAGAGCCAGCTCGTCATGACCGTGATGGTGCAGGGCCGCGTGGTGCCGGGGCCGGCCGGCAGCGGCGGAACGGTCAACGTGCCGATCCGCGTCGCCGCCACGGACGGCAAGACGACGCTCTATTCCGAACTCGTCCAGTATGCCGTGAACACGGATGCCGGCCAGTTCATCTTCACCAAGGGCGATGTCGCGCTGCCCGGCGGCTTCACCAAGGTCTATGTCGGCTTCGACGAAGGGCCGTACAATACGAAGTGAGGAATTAGGCGATAGCCAATAGGCCGTAGGGGTTGACGCTGACTTCCAGCCTCGCGACGCAGGCCTACTGCCTACTGCCTACTGCCTCAAATCGCTTCCTGCCATTCCGCCAGCGCCGAGATAACCCCTGGCAGCTCGCTCATGCGCGAGATCACGGTCTCCGCGCCGGCTTCCGTCAGCCGGTCGGCATGGGAGGGGTAGGTGTGCGAGGCGCCGGTGAAGCCGACGACGCGCATGCCGGCAGCGCGCGCGCCGGCAATGCCATGCACCGAATCCTCGATGACCAGCGTGTTGGCCGGGTTCGCGCCGAACTGCTTGGCGCCGTGCAGGAAGATGTCCGGCTTCGGCTTGACGCGATCGGCGCCGAGGTCCTTGGCCGAATAGACATAGGGGCCGAAGACCTCCCGCAGGCCGACCTTCGAGAGCATCATGTCGAGGCGGTGCGCGGCGGAATTCGAGCAGATGCAGTAGGGCTTGCGGATGCGCGAGAGCATCAGCTTGACGCCGTCGATGACCTTCACCTCCTGGGCGAGCCGTGCATCGAGCAGCTTTTCCGACTTGTCGAGCAGCGATGCGGAGAGCGGGATGGCGGCCTCGCGCTCGACGGCAAGCAGGATGTTCTGCCAGGTCATGCCGGCAAAGCGCTCGCCCATCTCCTCGACGCCGATCGGGTAGCCCGCCTCGGTGAGGAGCCGGGATTCCACCTCGGCCGCGATGATTTCCGAATCGACCAGGACCCCGTCGCAGTCGAAGATGATGAGATCGAAACCGTCCATGACAAACCGTCTTTCAATGGCGCAATTGCCCGCAAGGGCGGGACGCGGGTGGGCGTCGGGAGTTGCGGATAGAACGAAGGGGCGGGATCGCCCGTGAAGCCGCGGTTTCCCTACACGAAAGGGCGCGCCGGGACAATTGCCGATTCCGGGCGTGAGCTATGCGGCGATTTGCGGGCAGGGGCAGCGGTCACTCCGGAAACAGCGCCAGGAACCGCCGCTCGCCCTCGGCGGTGAAGCGGATGGCGCGGCTGTCCTTTTCGCGCTTCGCCCAGCCATCGGCGATGAAACGGGCGAGCAGCGCCTCGCCGAGCGCGCCGGAAAGATGCGAGCGCCGCTCGCTCCAGTCGAGGCAGGTGCGGCAGAGGGGGCGGCGCTGGGTCTTCAGCGCGGCAAGGTCGATGCCGATGGCGGCGATGCGCGCTTCTCCGGCCGGTGTCAGCGCTGCCTCCTCGCCGTCGAGCGCCACGTCGCCGTCGGCCACCAGCCGGTCGAGCATGCGCACGCCGAAATCGCCGGCAAGATGGTTGTAGCAGACACGCGCCTTGCGCAGCGCCGGGTCCTTCGGGCCGGGGCGGGTGCGCATCAGCCCGCGGTTGGCCGCAAAGCCCATGATGTTTTCCAGCAGCAGCCCCACCTCGTCGTCGGCGAGCGCGAAATAGCGGTGCCGGCCCTGCTTGCGCTGGGCGATGAGCCCGCCGGCCTCCAGCCGGGAGAGATGGGTGCTGGCGGTCTGCAGCGTGACGCCGGCCGCGCCCGCAAGCTCGCTCGCCGTCAGCGCCTGCCCGCCCATCAGCGCGGTCAGCATGTTGGCGCGGGCGGGATCGCCGATCAGCGCGCCGATCTGGGAAATGTCGGGGCCTTCTTTCATACTTCGATGATAGTCGAAGCATTCGCGTCCGGCAATGTGGGAAAAGGGGGCATCGCAGACACGGGCAATTCCGGCAAGGGGATTGCGCCAAAACGAGGAGACGACGATGATCACCTGCTTCATCCGCTACCGGATCGACCCGTTCCGCAAGGACGCCTTCGCCGCCTATGCCCGCAACTGGGGCGAGGCGATCCCGCGCTGTGGCGCCGATCTCATCGGCTATTTCGCCCCGCACGAGGGCTCCGCCACCACCGCCTATGGCGTCTACAACATCGAAAGCCTCGCTGCCTACGAGGCCTATCGTGCCCGCCTCGCCGCCGACCCGCTCGGCCGGGAGAATTACGACTTCGCCCGCAGCGAGCGTTTCATCCTGAAGGAGGACCGCCTCTTCCTGAAGAACGTCTCGCTGCCGCATGCGCCGAAGGTGGCGTCATGATCGCCGTCATCTTCGAGGTGGTCCCGGCACCCGGCCGCATCGACCTCTATCTCGACACCGCCCGGGACCTGCGCCCGCTGCTCGACGACATCGACGGTTTCCTCTCGATCGAGCGCTTCCGCAGCCTCACCGACCCGACACGGCTCCTGTCGCTCTCCTTCTGGCGCGACGAGGCGGCGGTGACGGCCTGGCGGAACAGCGAGCAGCACCGTGCCGCGCAATCCCTCGGCCGGCACGGCGTCTTCGACAATTACCGGCTGCGCATCGCCAGCGTCGTCAGGGACTACGGCCTCAACGACCGCAACGAGGCACCGGAGGACAGCCGCACCTTTCATGCGGCATAGGGGAATTTGCGGGAAAGCCCACTCCGGCCTGCGGGCCCTCTCCGCCTTGCGGGCGGGGCGACATGAATGCGGCATCGCGCTTTTCTCCTTCTCCCCCGCGGGGAGAAGGTGGCCCGAAGGGTCGGATGAGGGGGTGGCTCGGACGGATCGGTTACGCCTTCGCCATCCCCCTCATCCGCCTGCCGGCACCTTCTCCCCGCGGGGGAGAAGGGGATGTGTGGCAACGGTTTCCTTCCATAGGCAATTGCCCTGCCCGCAAGGCGGAGAGGGCCGGCAGGCGGGGCCGGCTTTGCCCCGCTTCCGGCTTACTGCACCGTCACTTCCGAGCGCTCGCCGGCCTTCACCGTCGCCTTGGCCTCCTTGGGCGCGGTGTCGCCCTCGTATTTCACCGCCACGACATAGTCGCCGGGCGGCAGCGTGTCCTGCCATTCGGCGCCGTAATTGTAGGACATGGACGTCCGGTTGCCCTGGATGTCCTTCGTGGCGCTGAGGATCTCGATGAAGTTCGCGCCCGGTGCGGTGATCGCCAGCACGCCGGCATTGATGTTGACGGTGATTTCCTTCGTTTCCCCGGCCTTGATGGTGAAGGGGACCTCGCCCGTTGCCGAGCCGAGTTTTGCCGTCAGCACATGCTCGCCCGGCGGCACGTCCAGCTTCGTGCCGGTGCCGTAATTGTAGGCGATGCTCTTGCGGGTGCCGTCGATGTTCTTGTTTGCGGCGACGACCTCGAAGAAGACGTTGCCGGAATCGACCGCCGTCCCGCCCTCCGCATAGACCGCCTTGTTGAGCACGACGCCCGAGCCGATGACGAGGTCGCGCTCGACCGTCTCGCCCGCCTTGACGGGCACCGTCTGCGCGACGACCGACGGGCCGATCTTGCCGGTCAGCGTCACCTCGCCGGCGGCGGCATAGAACCTGGCCGTGCCGTAATAGGTGGTGGAATAGCCGCCGAAGGCGATCTCGACCGCCGCGTTCTCGTCGTCCTCGGCATCCTCGGGCGTGCGCTTGGGATGGATCGTCACATGGCCGGCGTCGAAATTGACGAAGGGCGTGGCGACCGCGCCGTCCTTCACCTCGAAGGGGACCTCCCGCTTGATCGCGCTCTGCAGCGTCGCCACGGCGACATACTTGCCCGGCGGGTAGTTGCCGGAGAACTTGCCCTTGTACTGGCTTTCCAGATGGTCGCCGGCCGGCTTGCCGCCCGCATCCGCCTTGTAGACCTGCCAGAACACGTTGTCGTTGTCGCCGAGCGAGGGGCCGCCCTCGGACAGGACGCTGTCGAACTCCGTGTTGAATTCGACGGCGGGCTCCGGCTCGGGCTCTGCCGCCGCGACCTCCTCGACCGGCTTTGCCATCGGCGCTTCGGCCACCGTCGCCGTCAGCGCCGCCACGAGCTGGGCGGCATCGGAGGCCTGGAAATAGGTGCCGCCGGTGTTCTCGGCAAGGCAGGCGACCTGCCGGCCTTCCTCCTCCGTCAGGCCGAAGCCCACGACATGGGTGGTGAAGTCGACGCCCTTGCTTTCGAGCGCCGAGGCGAGCGCGCAGGGATCGGCCTCGCAGGTCTCGAGCCCGTCCGTCACCAGCACGACGGTCGCCTTGTCCTCGGTATATTTGAGGATGTCGGCCGCCTGCTCGACGGATTGCGTGAGCGGCGTCCTGCCCTTGGGGCTGAGCCCCGAAACGAAGGAGGTGATCGCCTCCCCGGTGCCCGCGCCCGGCGGCACGGCCAGCTCGATGTCGCTGCACGAGCCCTTTTCGCGGTGGCCGTAGACCATCAGGCCGAGCTCGGTGCCGGCAGGCACGGATTTCAGCACCGTGCCCAGCGTCTCGCGGGCGATCTCGATCTTGCTGCGCCCGCCGATCTGGCCCCACATGGAGCCGGACGCGTCGAGCACGATCATCGTCTTGTCGGCGGCAATCGTCTCGGTGGCGGCAAGAAGCCCCGCCAGAAGCATGAAGGCGGCTTTCAAACGCACGTCTATCCTCCTCGTTTTCCCCGCAAACGCCAGCCGTCCACGCCGGCAAGGCTCAGCGATGCTGTTTCATGACGGGTGAGGCGGGGCGTCTATTCGATCTTGCCGACAAGCGTCTCGATCGCGGCGCGCAGGGCCGGCAGGTCGCGCATGACGACAGTCCAGAGCATGTCGAGCATGTCCTGGAGAACCGGTCCGACATCCCGCGCCATCAGAAGATGCGGATCGCCGATTGTTCGATCCGGTCCCTCAGCCGCGGATGCAGGCTGTCGCGCGTCGTCATGTCGACATCACCGCCGAATTCATCCTCCAGCAGCAGCTTGATGCGGGCAAGGTCGACCAGCGAGAAGGCGTTCCCGCTGTCGTGATCGATGAAAAGGTCGAGATCGCTCGATGGGCCGGCCTCGTTCCGCGCCACCGAACCGAAGAGATAGAGCGAGGTCGCACCGAGCGCCCGGACGGCATCGGCCTGCTGTTTCAGCCTCGTTATGGTTTCGCTCTTCGTCATGCCGGCATTCCAGCGCAGCCGCCGGAGCAACGCCATGCCCGGAAAATTTCCCGTAATCGTTCAAGGGCTTCAGTCTTTGGTAACCATCTTCGGTAACCATAAGCGCCAGTTCAGTTCCGAGTCAGCGTATCAGCGAGTATCCCATGCCATCTGTCCTTTCGCTTGCAGACGTCTCCCGTTCGCCCCGCAAGAGCGGCTGGCTCGACACGATCATCAAGGGGGACTGCGTCGCCGCGCTCGAAGCGCTGCCGGACCAGTCCGTCGACGTCATCTTCGCCGATCCGCCCTACAACCTCCAGCTCGGCGGCGCCTTGCATCGTCCGGACCAGAGCCTGGTCGATGCCTGCGACGACGACTGGGACCAGTTCGCCTCCTTCGAGGCCTATGACGCCTTCACCCGTGCCTGGCTGCTCGCCTGCCGCCGCGTGCTGAAGCCGTCGGGGACCATCTGGGTCATCGGCTCCTACCACAACATCTTCCGCGTCGGCGCGACCCTGCAGGATCTCAACTTCTGGATCCTCAACGACATCGTCTGGCGCAAGACGAACCCGATGCCGAACTTCAAGGGCCGTCGCTTCCAGAACGCGCACGAGACGATGATCTGGGCGACGCGCGACCCCAAGGCCAAGGGCTACACCTTCAACTACGACGCCATGAAGGCCGCCAATGACGACGTGCAGATGCGCTCGGACTGGCTGTTCCCGATCTGCAACGGCGGCGAGCGCCTGAAGGATGCCGACGGCAAGAAGGTGCATCCGACGCAGAAGCCGGAAGCGCTGCTCGCCCGCATCCTGATGGCCTCCTCCAGGCCCGGCGACGTGGTGCTCGACCCGTTCTTCGGCTCCGGCACGACCGGCGCGGTGGCCAAGCGCCTCGGCCGCCACTTCGTCGGCATCGAGCGCGAGCAGGTCTATATCGACGCCGCCCGCGAGCGCATCGAGGCGGTCGAGCCGCTCGGCAGCGGAACGCTCTCCGTCATGAGCGGCAAGAAGGCCGAGCCGCGCGTCGCCTTCAACACGCTGATCGAAAGCGGCCTGATCGCCCCCGGCACGGTATTGACCGATGCCCGCCGCCGCCACAGCGCCATCGTGCGCGCCGACGGCACGCTCGCCTCGGGCAACGATGCCGGATCGATCCACCGCGTCGGCGCGAGGGTGCAGGGGCTCGATGCCTGCAACGGCTGGACCTTCTGGCACTATGCCGACGGCGCCGAGCTGAAGCCGATCGACGCGCTGCGCGCCGTGGTGCGCGCCGGCATGGCCGGCCTCGAATAGGCCGGCAGACGCGCCACCCGTTTCTCCAGCCGCGGCCTCCGGTGTTCCCTGCACCGGGGGCTGTGGCTTTTTGGGGGCTTTTCGGGGCCGCTCCTCCCGAATTTCCGCCTGTGCGATTCAGGTGATGTTAACCATCAATGGCCTAGTGTGGCCTCGAAAGTACATCAGGCCAAGCAACGGAAATCGTTGCGGAAAGCCGAGGCCGATCAACCGGCCGGGCAGGCCGGATATCGCCTTTCCGGTTTTCGTACCTTCAGTCCCGGAAATGCGAAAACGCCCGGAGCCGCAAGGCTCCGGGCGTTTCGGTTTTCAGCGCCGTTCAGAGCGCGATGCCGTGCGCGGCAAGGTCGGCCTTGAGCTTTTCCGGATCGGTGAACTGCACCGCGTTCCAGCCGGCGAGCCGCGCGCCCTCGACATTGGCCGGGGCGTCGTCGATGAACAGCGTATGGGCCGGCGAGAGGCCGAAATCGCGCGTGTGCTTCTCGTAGATCGCAAGGTCCGGCTTGATGAGGCCGATCTCGCCGGACACCGTCACGCCGCGCGGCATGTCGAGGAAGGGGTAGAGTTTCCGCGCTTCCTTGAAGGTGTCGGCGGCGAAGTTGGTCAGCATGGTCACGTCACGGCCGTCGGCGATCAGCGCCTCCAGGATCGCGACGCTTTCCACATAGGCATGCGAGACCATCTCGTGCCAGTGCTTGCGGAAGGCGCGGATATGCTCGGCGCGGTCGGGATGCGCGTCGATCAGCAGTGCCTCGGCGTCCTCCCAGGCGCGGCCGCGGTCCTGTTCGAGGTTCCAGTCGTGGGTACAGACATTGGTGAAGAACCAGTTGCGCTCGGCATCGTCGGGAATGAGGCGGGCATAGGGAATGTGCGGATCGTAATGGATCAGCACCCTGCCGATGTCGAAGACGATGTGTCGGATGTCGATGCTGTTCATGCTTTCCTCGCTTGTGTCAGGCAGTAGGAATTAGGCAGTAGGCAGTCGGGAAAAGCAGAGCAGGCGGACGCCGGCCCGGTCACTTGTCTTCTCGACTGCCGCTCCTTTTCCCGACTGCCTACTGCCTAATTCCTATCGCCTCGAAAACGCATCCGGTATGGCCTGCCTTATCGCCTTCTTCATGACGGTCGGCAGCGCCTCGCCGTCGAGCGTTTCCTTCGCCTGCCACCATCCATCGCCGGCCTGCACATGGTGCGGCACCGTGGAGCGGTAGATGGAGAGGCGCAACTCGAAATGCGTGAAGACATGGGTGACGGTGCCGCAGGCCTGCCAGTCGGCGGCAAAGGGCGCGGCGGCAGGGCCGGTCTCGCCGTCGATGCGGGCCGTCCAGCCGCTGCCGGGCACTTCGGTCATGCCGCCGAGAAGGCCGGTTTCCCCGCGCTTGCGCAGGAAGATCGCGCCCGTCTCGTCCTCGGCGACGAAGGCGGCGCCGAGCCGCACGGGCTTCGCCTTCTTCGCGGCCTTGCGCGGATAAAGCTCCGGGTCCTCGCGCCCGAGCACGCGACAGGCGGCATTGAGCGGACAGAGCGCGCAGGCCGGCCGGCGCGGCGTGCAGATCGTTGCGCCGAGGTCCATCATCGCTTGCGCGAAATCGCCCGGCCGGTCCGCCGGCGTCATGGCGGCCACCAGCGCCCGCATCTCGGGCTTTGCCGCGGGCAGGGGCGTCTCGATGGCATGGAGGCGGGAGATGACGCGCTCGACATTGCCGTCCAGCACCGCGCTCCTGCGGTTGAAGGCGATGGCGGCGATCGCTGCGGCGGTATAGTCGCCGATGCCGGGCAGGGCCTTCAGCCCGTCCTCGCTGTCGGGAAACACCCCGCCATGCTCGAAGGCGACGGCTTCGGCGCATTTCTTGAGGTTGCGCGCGCGGGCATAGTAACCGAGGCCCGCCCAGGACTTCATCACGTCCTCCGTCTCGGCCCTCGCAAGGTCGGTGACCGTCGGCCAGCGGCTGGTGAAGAGCGCGAAATAGGCCTTGACCGCCTGCACCGTCGTCTGCTGCAGCATCACCTCGGAGAGCCAGATGCGGTAGGGATCGGGCCTTTCGCCGCGGGCCGCCATCGGCGGGCTCACCCGCCAGGGCAGGTCGCGGTGATGCCGGTCGTACCAGGCAAGAACGAGATCGGCGGGTGCCGCGATGCGGGGCGCTTGGGTCATGACTGGCCTGAACGGGGTCGATGCGACCCTTTGTGCGAAGGTAGTTCCGGACGCAAAACGCTCGCACATTTTTGCTGGAATTGCTCTATAACTGGCGAAGCAGGCGGCGATCTTCAAGTCGGTTTTTTCGCCACAACAGGAATATTTTCCCGATCGGGAGCGGATACGTGAATACCAGCAAGGCGCCCCGGCGCGGCCAGAGGCGCGGCATCGTCCAGATCAGCGAAGTGGCCAACGACCTCATCGATCCGGTGCTGGCCAAGCGCGCCGGCATCAACACCATGCTGCTCGGCTCGTGGGACGAGATCGCGGGGGCGGAATTTGCCGAATGCACGCGGCCGGAGCGCATCACCTGGCCGCGCCGCGCCTCCGAAATGACGGGCGAGGGCGGCGGTCACCAGCCGGGCGTGCTGACGATCGCCTGCGAGGGCGCCCGCGCGCTCTTCCTCAGCCACCAGCAGGGCGAGATCATCCAGCGCATCAACGGCTTCTTCGGCTTTCCGGCCGTGAGCCAGATGAAGATCGTGCAGAAGCCGGTGAGCCCGCATTCCAGCCGCCGCGCCAAGCCACGCCCGCTGACCGGCGAGGCCGCCCGCCATCTCGACGACCTCGTCGACGGCATCGAGGGGGATGCGCTGAAGGCGGCGCTGAAACGGCTCGGCACGGCGGTGCTCGGCCGGCGCCGATAGGGGACGGAAAGCCCCGCCCTTAACCATCGAACGGTCACAATTCTTTGAAGTTACTTGCCTTAACGCCGCTTGTTCCCGCCCCAAAGCAGGTATAACGGGGGTGCCCGGAGCAATTCCAGAAAAAGCGCAAGGCAGCTTTTTCTGGAATTGCGTCAATGGACCCGAGAATTCCCATCCCTTCCGACAGGAGAGACCATGTCCCTTTCCGAAATGAGCCTGATGAAGCGCCTTGCGACCGGCGTTGCCGTTGCGGCGCTCGCCGTGACGCTGGCTGCCTGCTCCGACGAGAAGAAGGAGGAGACCGCCAAGGCTCCCGAAACCAGCCAGACGACGACGGGCGAAAGCGCAAGCTCGACGCCGGCCACCTCCTCCGGAACGACGACCACCACGACGACCGAGACCGCCCAGGCACCGGCCGCCGAGGCGAAGTCCGTCGACGTGCCCACCGCCGACGGCGACGTCGACATGGCCGAGGTGATGAAGGAAGGCGCGCTGCCGGAAATGGCGCTCGGCGAGGCCAATGCCCCGGTCACCATCGTCGAATACATGTCGACGACCTGCCCGCATTGCGCCGCCTTCCACAACAACACCTTCGACGCGATCAAGGCCAAGTATGTCGACAGCGGCAAGGTCCGCTTCGTCATGCGCGAGTTCCCGTTCGATCCGCGCGCGGCCGCCGCCTTCATGCTGGCGCGCTGCAAGCCGCAGAACCCGGCCGAGCCTTCCGACGCCTCGCAGTATTTCCCGATGATCTCCATGCTCATGAAGCAGCAGGAAACCTGGGCCGCCGCGCAGGACGGCCGCGAGGCGCTGCTGCAGATGTCGAAACTCGCCGGTTTTACACAGGAGAGCTTCCAGGCCTGCTTGACGAACCAGAAGCTTCTGGATGATGTGAACGCGGTGCGCGAACGCGGCGCCAAGGAGTTCGGCGTCGCGGCGACGCCGACCTTCCTGATCAACGGCAAGCGTTATTCGGGGGACATGTCGGTTGACACCATGTCGGCCCTCATCGACAGCATGCTCTGATCCTTCGACCGGGTTTATGGCGGGCGACGGCGGAAGCCGTGTGCCCGCTTTCTGCTTTTTGGCTGATCGGGCTACACTGCCCCTCATCCCCCTGCCGGGACCTTCTCCCCGCAGGCGGGGAGAAGGAGGAAAACGGCGAGCCCATCGTTCCTCGCCCCGCTTGCGGGGAGAGGATGCCGGCAGGCAGGTGAGGGGCATCCTGCACCGCCATGAGTGGGCGTGTGTCGTCCATAGGTGTGCCGCATGAAGTTCACAAAACTCCGCCTCCTCGGCTTCAAGTCCTTCGTCGAGCCCACCGAGTTCATCATCGAGCGGGGCCTCACCGGCATCGTCGGGCCGAACGGCTGCGGCAAGTCGAACCTCGTCGAGGCGCTGCGCTGGGTGATGGGGGAGAATTCCTACAAGAACATGCGCGCGTCCGGCATGGACGACGTCATCTTCTCCGGCTCCGGCAACCGCCCGGCGCGCAACACCGCCGAAGTCGGCCTCTATCTCGACAATTCCGACCGCACGGCTCCCGCCGCCTTCAACGATCAGGACGAGATCCAGGTCTCGCGCCGCATCGAGCGCGAGAACGGCTCGATCTACCGCATCAACGGCAAGGAGGCGCGGGCGAAGGACGTGCAGCTCCTCTTTGCCGACGCCTCCACCGGCGCCCGCTCGCCCTCCATGGTCGGGCAGGGCCGCATCGGCGAACTCATCCAGGCAAAGCCGCAGGCCCGCCGCCAGTTGCTCGAAGAGGCGGCCGGCATTTCGGGCCTCCACTCCCGCCGCCACGAGGCGGAGCTGCGCCTGCGCGCCGCCGAGACCAATCTCGAACGGCTCGACGACGTCACTTCGCAGCTCGAAAGCCAGATCGAGAGCCTGAAGCGCCAGTCCCGCCAGGCGAACCGCTTCAAGGCGCTCTCCGCCGATATTCGCCGCCACGAGGCGATGCTGCTGCATATCCGCTGGGCGCAGGCCAAGGAGGCCGAGGCCGAGGCCGAAAGCCAGCTCAACCAGGCGACCTCGCTCGTCGCCGAGCGCGCCAACGCCCAGATGCAGGCCGCCAAGGAACAGGCCGTCGCCAGCCTGAAGCTGCCGGAGCTGCGCGAGAACGAGGCGAAGCTCGCCGCCGCGCTGCAGCGCCTGCAGATCGCCCGCGCGCAGCTCGAAGAGGATTCCGCCCGGCTGCTGCGCCGCCGCGACGAACTTACCCGCCGCCTCGCCCAGCTTGCCGAGGACATCTCCCGCGAGGAGCGCATGGTGGCCGACAATGCCGCCGTGCTGGAGCGCCTGACGGCGGAGGAGGAGGAGATCGGCGAGATCCTCGCCGAGGCCGACGAGCGCACCGTCGGCGCGCGCGAGACGATGGACGCGGCGGCGGCGAAACTGTCCGAGAGCGAAACGGCGCTTGCGGCCGTCACCGCCGAGCGCGCCGAAGCGCAGGCCTCGCGCAACCAGCTCGAAAAGGCGATCCGCGACCTTGCCGAACGCCACCTGCGCCTCGGTCAGCAGCATGCCGCCCAGGTCCGCGAGCTTGCGGAGATGGACGCGCGCATCGCCGCGCTGCCCGATCCGGAAGAGCGCCGCGCCGCCGTTTTGTCCGCCGAGGAGGCGCTGGACGCGGCCGGCGAGATGCTTGTCGCCGTCGAGGAGGCGCTGGAGGAGGCCCGATTTGCCGAATCCGCCCTGCGCGGCCCGGTCGATACCGCCCGCGCCCGCCTTGCCGGCATCGAGACCGAAGCCCGCACCATCCGGCGCATGCTGGAGGCCGGCAGCACGGGCGGTTCCTTCGCGCCCGTCGTGGAGGACGTCGATGTCGACCGCGGCTATGAGACGGCGCTCGGCGCGGCGCTCGGCGACGATCTCGATTCGCCGGCCGACAGTTCCGCCCCCGTGCACTGGCGCCTGTCCGGCGACGCATCCGGCGACGCGCCCCTGCCGCAGGGTATCACGGCGCTGATCGACCATGTCCGCGCGCCCGCCGTGCTCGCCCGCCGCCTTGCGCAGATCGGCATTGCCGGCAGCGTCGGGGAGGCGCTGTCCCTGCTGCCGCAGCTCAAGGCCGGCCAGCGGCTCGTCACCCGTGAAGGCGCGGTCTTCCGTTGGGACGGCCACGTCACCGGTGCCGATGCGCCGAGCGCCGCCGCGCTCCGCCTCGAACAGAAGAACCGCCTCGCCGAACTCGAAGCCGAGCTGGAGGAGGCCCGCACGGCGCTCGGCGATGCGGAAGCCGACCTTGCCCGCGCCGGCGACACCATCCGTGCGCAGACACAGCGCCAGCAGCAGGCGCGCGAGGCCCAGCGCGCCGCCACCCGGACCCTTGCGGAGGCGCGCGAAGGGCTGGAAGCGGCAGAACGGGCCGCCGGCGATCTCATCCGCCGCCGGGCCGTGCTCTCCGAAACCGGGGCGCAGATCGAGACGCAGGTGGAGGAGGCCGCCGTCTCGCTGGAGGATGCCCGCGCCGCGCTGGAAGAGGCGCCTGATCTTGCCGATCTCGACCTGCGCCTTCGCGCCCACACGATGGATGTCGCGACCGACCGCGCGACACTGGCCGAGGCGCGTGCCGCCCATGACGGCCTTGCTCGCGAAATGGCCGACCGCCGCCGCCGTCTGATGGCGATCTTAGCCGAGCGCGAGACATGGACGAGCCGCGCCGCCAATGCCGAAAATCACATCGCCACCCTGCGCGAGCGCCAGGCCGAAGCGCAGGAGGAAATGGAGGAGCTGGCCGAGGCGCCGGACGAGATCGAGGACAGGCGCCGCGAGCTCCTGACCGGCCTCAGCAATGCGGAAGCCGCCCGCCGCGAGGCGGCCGATGCCCTGCAGGAGGCCGAGAACCGCCAGCGCGAGGCCGATCACGCTGCCGCGACCGCGCTGTCGCAGCTCGCCGAATCGCGCGAAACCCGGGGGCGTGCGGAAGAACGCCTCGTCTCGGCCCGCGAGCGCCGCATCGAGGGCGAGGCGCGCATCCGCGAGGCGCTGAACTGCGCGCCGCACGAGGCGCTGCGGCTGACCGGCCACCCCCCAGACAGGCCGCTGCCCGATCCGCGCGAGCGCGAACGCGAGCTCGACCGGCTGAAGATGGAGCGCGAACGGCTCGGCGCCGTGAACCTGCGCGCCGAGGAGGAGCAGCGGGAGCTGACGGAAAAGCGCGACGCGCTCGTCGCCGAGCGCGAGGATATCATCGAGGCGGTCCGCAAGCTGCGCTCGGCGATCCAGAGCCTCAACCGCGAGGGCCGCGAGCGGCTGCTTGCCGCCTTCGACGTGGTCAACGTGCAGTTCCAGCGCCTGTTCACCCACCTTTTCGGCGGCGGCACGGCGGAACTTCAACTGATCGAGAGCGACGATCCGCTCGATGCGGGGCTCGAAATCCTCGCCCGCCCGCCGGGCAAGAAGCCGCAGACCATGACGCTGCTGTCCGGCGGCGAGCAGGCGCTGACGGCGATGGCCCTCATCTTCGCCGTCTTCCTCACCAATCCGGCGCCGATCTGCGTGCTCGACGAAGTCGATGCCCCGCTCGACGACCACAATGTCGAGCGCTACTGCAACCTGATGGACGAGATGGCGGCCTCCACCGAGACCCGCTTCGTCATCATCACCCACAACCCCATCACCATGGCCCGCATGAACCGCCTCTTCGGCGTCACCATGGCCGAACAGGGCGTCTCCCAGCTCGTCTCCGTCGACCTGCAGACGGCCGAGCAACTGCGCGAGGCGTCTTAACCGTTCCTCTTGGACGGTAGCGTAGCGGAACAAATCCCCCTCTCGCGCATTGAACAGCGCCTGCCGTTCCCGCAGGCATTCTTCGCAATTGGGGATCAAACGTGAGCAGAGACGCACTTTACATGATCATCGGCGCCCTCGTCGTCGTGGTGGCCGGGTTTTCCTATTATGCCTGGCAGGAAGAGAAGAAGCCTGACGGCGTCGAGATCCGTCTTGACCAGCAGGGGCTTTCCATCGAGGGGAATTGAAGCCGTTCGTTCCGCCGCAATTCCAGACGCAAAACCGCTTCGCGCTTTCGCTGGAATTGCTCAAGGCCGTGTTCCCGCAAGGGTCACGGCTTTTATTTGGCTCTCGTAATGTTGCAGTGCCGTCGCAAAATTGATGCATTGCAGCAAAAAACCCGTCATGCCGCGTTTTCAACAAGATGCAGTTCATGTAGATTGCGAGGACGCATATGGGGAGGCGTGCATGGAGAAGTGGGTCTATACCTTTGGGGGAGGCCGTGCCGAAGGCAGCGCGGGCGATCGCAACTTGCTGGGCGGCAAGGGCGCGAACCTTGCCGAAATGTGCAATCTCGGCCTGCCGGTGCCGCCCGGGCTCACCATCGTCACCTCCGCCTGCAACCACTATTACGACAACGGCCGCCGGCTGCCGGACGACCTGAAGGATCAGGTCCGCGCCGCGCTCCGCCAGATGGAGGCGATCACCGGCCGCCTCTTCGGCGACATGGCGAAGCCGCTCCTGCTCTCCGTGCGCTCCGGCGCGCGCGCCTCCATGCCCGGCATGATGGACACGGTCCTCAATCTCGGCCTCAACGACCGCACGGTCGAGGCGCTCGGCCATGATGCGGGCGATGCGCGTTTCGCCTGGGACAGCTACCGCCGCTTCATCCAGATGTATGGCGACGTCGTCATGGGGCTCGACCACGAGGTGTTCGAGGAGATCCTGGAGGACGAGAAGGGCCGGCTCGGGCACGAGCAGGATACCGAGCTCTCCGCCGTCGAATGGCAGCACGTCATCGCCCGCTACAAGGAGACGATCAGGGAGGAGCTGGGTGAGGAATTCCCGCAGGATCCGGAAGTCCAGCTCTGGGGCGCGATCGGCGCCGTCTTCGCGAGCTGGATGAATGCCCGCGCGGTGACCTATCGCACGCTGCACAGCATCCCCGCCGTCTGGGGCACGGCCGTCAACGTCCAGGCCATGGTCTTCGGCAATCTCGGCAATTCGTCCGCCACGGGCGTCGCCTTCACGCGCAATCCCTCGACGGGCGAGAACAAGCTCTACGGCGAGTTCCTCGTCAATGCGCAGGGCGAGGATGTCGTCGCCGGCATCCGCACGCCGCAGAACATCACCGAGGAGGCGCGCATCGCGTCGGGCTCCGACCGGCCGTCGCTGGAAAAGCTGATGCCGGAAGCCTTCGCCGAGTTCCGCGGCATCTGCGACCGGCTGGAACGGCACTACCGCGACATGCAGGACCTCGAATTCACCATCGAGCGCGGCAAGCTCTGGATGCTCCAGACCCGCTCGGGCAAGCGCACCGCCAAGGCGGCGCTGAAGATCGCCGTCGACATGGCGACGGAAGGGCTGATCAGCGAGGGCGAGGCCGTCGCGCGCATCGATCCCGCCTCGCTCGACCAGCTCCTGCACCCGACGATCGATCCGCGCGCGCGGCGCGATGTCATCGGCTCCGGCCTGCCGGCCTCGCCGGGAGCGGCGACGGGCGCGATCGTCTTCACCTCGGAAGACGCCGTGCAGGCGCAGGAGGAGGGGCGCAAGGTCATCCTCGTGCGCATCGAGACCAGTCCGGAAGACATCCACGGCATGCACGCCGCCGAAGGCATCCTGACCACCCGCGGCGGCATGACCAGCCATGCGGCGGTGGTCGCCCGCGGTATGGGCACGCCTTGCGTTTCCGGCGCGGGCACGCTGCGCGTCGATTTGCGCAACGAACTCCTCATCGCCCATGGCGTGACGCTGAAGAAGGGCGACGTCATCACCATCGACGGCTCCTCCGGCCAGGTGCTGAAGGGCGAGATCCCCATGCTCCAGCCGGAACTGTCGGGCGATTTCGGCCGCATCATGGAATGGGCGGACCGCACGCGGCGCATGAAGGTGCGCACCAATGCCGAGACGCCGGCGGACGCGCGCGCCGCGCGCTCCTTCGGCGCGGAAGGCATCGGCCTCTGCCGCACCGAGCACATGTTCTTCGAAGGCAGCCGCATCAATGTGATGCGCGAGATGATTCTCGCGGAAGATGAAGCCGGCCGCCGCGCCTCGCTGGCAAAGCTCCTGCCGATGCAGCGCTCGGATTTCGCCGAGCTCTTCGAGATCATGCACGGCCTGCCGGTGACGATCCGCCTGCTCGATCCGCCGCTGCACGAATTCCTGCCGAAGAGCGACGAGGAGATCGCCGAGGTGGCCGCTGCCCTTGCCATCGAGGAGGCGGCGCTGCGCCGGCGCGTCGATACGCTGCACGAATTCAACCCCATGCTCGGCCATCGCGGCTGCCGCCTCGCCATCTCCTATCCGGAGATCGCCGAAATGCAGGCCCGCGCCATCTTCGAGGCCGCAGCCGAGGCAGCGAAGACGACGGGTGCGGCCGTCGAGCCCGAGATCATGGTGCCGCTGGTCGGCTTGAAGGCGGAGCTGGACTATGTGAAGGCCCGCATCGAGGCCGTCGCCAAGGCGGTGATCGCGGAAACCGGCGTTGCCATCAACTATCTCGTCGGCACGATGATCGAGCTGCCGCGCGCGGCGCTGCGCGCCCATGTCATTGCCGAATCGGCCGAGTTCTTCTCCTTCGGCACCAACGACCTGACGCAGACCACCTTCGGCATTTCGCGCGACGACGCCTCGGCGTTCCTGTCGACCTATATCCAGAAGGGCATCATCGAGCAGGATCCGTTCGTCCAGCTCGATTTCGACGGGGTGGGGGAACTCATCCGCATCGCCGCCGAGCGTGGCCGGCGCACCCGCAACGACCTGAAGCTCGGCATCTGCGGCGAACATGGCGGCGATCCGGCCTCGATCCATTTCTGCGAGGAGGCGGGTCTCGACTACGTCTCCTGCTCGCCCTTCCGCGTGCCGATCGCCCGGCTCGCGGCAGCGCAGGCGGCGTTCAACGGCAAGGCCTGAGGCCTCCTGATTCTATTCCGGCAGGAGTGCGGAGCGGAAATGCCCTAGCGCCGCCGGACCGGCACATAGACATAGGTCGGCCGGTCCCACATCGGCGATTGCAGGCGTGCCGCGCGGAAATCGGCGCGCCGGTCGAGGTCGATGCGCTGCAGGCATTCGGCGAACGCGTCCGTCCCCGCGCGAAAACCGTAGGACCGGCATCTGGCCTCGTCATTGGCGCGCACCTCGGCGGCCGTCTGGCAGCCGGCGAGGAAGAGGGTGGTGGCGGCAAGGGCGGCGAAACGAACGAGCATCTTCGACATGCGGGCTCCGGCGAACTGTTGCGCGCCATGAATAGGCCCGGCGACGCGCCGCGGCAAGACCTCATCAGATGCGTTGCAGCACGTCCACGAAAGCGTCGGCGAAACGCTTGAGGTCCTTCATCGTCTCGTCGGGCGTTTCCACGCGGATGGCCGCGCCCTCGGCGTCGAGCAGCGCGAAGACCACGGCAAGCGCGCCCTCCTCGCCCTGCGGCACGCGCAGCGCCGCGATACGCCGGCAATCCTCGGCAAGGCCCGAGGCGGGCAGGTCGAAGAGGAAATCGCCGCCGACCTGGTCGGCAGCCATGCGCACGGCATCGGCAAAGTCCGCTTCGTCGCCGGAAAAGCCGTCGAGCGAGAGTTCGAGTTCCAGAAGCTCCAGGGGGAGGGCGGGTTCGCCCGCGGGCGTGGCGATAGCGGTGTCGGCGGCCGTCTGCGTCGGCAACATCATCTTGCTCCTTGGTCTACCCCCGTTCGTAAACCGTCGTTAACGAGCGTGGCGAATTTGCGGCACACAAGGATTTTTGCGCGATGGGAACGCCCTGTCCCCAGCCAGAACGCCGCATCCGCTCCGTCGGAAACGGCGGCGTTGAGGTTTCCGTAAAACCTGAGGCCCCTCCCGCAATGTCTTAAAACGATTCCGGTTTCGGCAAATTTGCAGTAGGAAAAGGGCGCGGCATCAAGCGCCGCGGACGCATCCGGTGAGGCCATGGCAATCACGATCCAGTACGAACGGCCCGTTTCCCATGCGGCGCACTGGGCGCGGCGCATGGCGCTGTTCTCCTGCCTGCTGTTCGTCGCCGCCGTGCTGTCGCACCGCTTCGGCCCGCTGACCACGCCGCATTTCCTAGCGCTGGCCGGCTTTGCCGCGGTCGTGGCGGGGGTGGCCGTGCTGCTGGCGGCCATCGGCCTTGCGCGGCTCTGGCATGTCGGCGCGCGCGGCGGAAAGGCGGCGCTGACGGCGCTGCTGCTCTGCCTGCTGCCGCTCGGCTTCACCGGTGCTGCGGCCTATGCCTATTTCTACAAGCCGGCGCTCTATGACGTGACGACGGATACGGCCGCTGCCCCGCCCTGGCTTGCCGAGCCCGCCGCCGCGCAGGACTGGCTGCCGCGCATCGGGCCGGTCGGGGCGCGTGACCGCGCCGTGCAGCTTGCGGCCTATCCCGGCCTTTCGGGCCGGCGCTACGACGGCGCGCTCGATCGCGTCTACCAGGGCGTGCGCAAGGTCGCCGCCGCCTATGGCATCGCCATCACCGCCGAGGACGGGCTCGACAACATCCTCGCCGACCTCGAGGACCTCGTCGTCGATCCGGCCAGGGTGGCGCAAAGCCAGGAAGCGCTGGGCGACGTGCCGATCCCCGAGGCGCGCCCGCTCGAGACGCCGCTCATTCCCCGCATCGGCGGCCCGGGCGACGTGCTGCTGCAGGGCGAATGGCGCTCGCCGCTCTTCGGTTTCCGCTTCGACGTGGTCATCCGCCTGCGCGAGGAGGCGGAGACGACGCTCGTCGACATGCGCGCCGCGTCGCGCTACGGGCCGCACGATCTCGGCTTCGGCGCGGCGCTGGTCGAAGGCTACCTGAAGGCGCTCGATGCGGAGTTGCTGGGCATTGCCGGCGATTGACGTTTTCGGCGTTTTCGCGCGTCGAGGGCTCAAAGGCCGGGCGCGGGGAAGTAGAGTCCCTTCAGCGCGGGCGGGCCCTCGGTCACCACCTCGCCGCGCGCGACGAGGTCTTCCAGATGCGCCAGCACCGAAAGCGCCGCCGCGCCATGCAGGCGCGGGTCCGTCTCGCGGTAGATGACCTTCACCATGCCGGCGATCAGCCGGTCGCCGGCGCGCACGCGTTCGCGCACCGCCCGTTCGCGCATGCGCCGGTGGGTCCTGAGGCCGCGCAGGAACGCCGCCGGCTCGGTGACCGGCCCGCCATGGCCGGGCAGGTAGAGCCGGTCATCGCGCTCCAGAAGCCGGTCGAGCGAGGCCATGTAGTCCGCCATGGCGCCATCGGGCGGGGCGACGATGGTCGTCGCCCAGGCCATGACGTGGTCGGCGGAAAAGACGATGCCCTCCGGCCCGTCGAGCGCGAAGGCGGCGTGGTTGGCGGTGTGGCCCGGGGTGAGCAGCGCCGTCAGCGCCCAGCCGTCGCCCGCCACGCTCTCGCCGTGGCCGAGCGCGATATCGGGCACGAAGTCCACGTCCGAGCTTTCCGCGAAAGGATTGCTTTCGCCGGCATGCAGCGGCCGCGCCGCCCGGTGCGGCCCCTCCGCGACGATGATCGCGCCCGTCTCCGCCTTCAGCCGGCGGGCGAGCGGCGAGTGGTCGCGGTGGGTGTGGCTGACGGCGATATGGGTCACCTCGCGCCCGGCGAGCGCCCGCATCAGCGCCGCGAAATGCGCCTCGTCCTGCGGGCCGGGGTCGATCACCGCCACCGAACGGTCGCCGACGATATAGCTGTTCGTGCCGTGGAAGGTGAAAGGCCCCGGATTGTTGACGGTGATGCGCTGCACGCGCGGGGCCACCGGCACGGCCTCGCCATGGGCGGGCTTGAATTCGAGGTTGAACTGCGGGGCTTCCCGTCCGGCGTCGCTCACGGTCGTCACTTGTATTCGATCTCGATGAAGCTCATCGGCGTGTCGCCGCCATTGACGACATTGTGCGCCACGCCCGCCTCGCGCCGGTAGACCGCGCCCGCCTTGGTGTGCACCCGCCGCTCGCCAGTCTCCTCCTCGATCAGGAAGTCGCAGTCGGTCATCGGCACGACCACATAGCCGAGCCCGTGCACATGATGGCCCGTATCGGCGCCCGGCTCGAAATCCCAGCGCGTGACGCGCACGACGGCATCGTCGAGAAGGACGGTGGGCACGGCCGGCGGACGGGCGCGGAACTGGGGCATGGCGGCTCCTCGTGTGAAGGGGCAGGGCGGGCAACCGGCCTGCCGGATGCCCGCCGAAAGGACGATCGTTCGGCCGGACCCTATCGCCGCAACGCGCCCCTGCCAAGCGCCATCAGGGGATCGCATGCATTCGGGAACGGTGCGGGCCGGAGAATAATCACCGCCAAACGGAACTTAAGCATTGTCCACGCCGCCCGCCTTTGCTATCAGGCTCCCGCCGTGTTGGGGCGTCGCCAAGCGGTAAGGCACCGGTTTTTGGTACCGGCATTCCCAGGTTCGAATCCTGGCGCCCCAGCCACGGCTCTTCCCCCGTGAAAACAAGCGCTTTGCAAGGACTGGTGACGGTCAAGCCGCTCGTCGTGCCGTTTGTCCATGTCCGCGGTGCGGATTTCATTGAAATGAAGAGCAACGCCTCTATTTTGATCTTGCCGAGTCAGAGCCGGTAGAGATCAACAGGGAGTAAGACATGGGTATCTTCAGTTCCATCAAGGAAAAGCTTTTCGGCAAGGCAGAGGAAAAGCCGGCGGAAACGATCACGGCCGAAGCCGTCAAGCCGGCAACGGCGGATGTCTCCGCCACGCCAACCGTCAGCAATGAAGCGGTGGCGACGTCGACCGCAAGCCAGCCCGCCGCCGCCACGCCGGGCCAGCCGGTGGACGTCGCCGCGATCCTCGACGCGGCCGTCGCCAAGAATGGCCAGAAGCTCGACTGGCGCCACTCCATCGTCGACATGATGAAGGCCCTCGGCATGGATGCCAGCCTCAAGGAGCGCAAGGAACTGGCCGACGAGCTCGGCTATACCGGCGACAAGAACGATTCCGCCAGCATGAACATCTGGCTGCACAAGGCCCTGCTGAAGGCCCTCGCCGACAACGGCGGCAAGGTCCCCGCCGACCTGCTGGACTGAACGAAAACGCAAGCCCGCCGGTGCGTGCCGGCGGGCTTCTGAAGGATGCCGCGCCGTCCTCGCCAGGCAGAGCCTTTGGCCTGCTCTAGCGAAGCTTGCCCAGCGGGATCAGCTCCGTCGCGCCCGGCCGCCAGTCGTTGCCTTCCCAGTCCCCGAACCAGCGCTCCACGCGTAGGCCCGCTTCGGCGATCAGCGTCTCCAGTTCCGCCTTGTCCGGAAAGGCGATGCGGGAGGCGGCGGAGAGGCGTTTGCCGGTGGTGCGGATCTCGTAGTGGGTGCCGTAGGTGACGATGCCGGTGGCGGGATCATGGGCGACGTCGTTCCAGGCGGCGACGGGGCCGAAGCGGGGATGATCGACGAGGCGCATCGATGCCTCCGGCCCCCATTCCTCCCATTCCCGGCAGGCGGGGTTGCGGCTGTCGAAGATGAAGCGGCCGCCGGGCGCAAGATGCGCGGCGATGGTGGCAAGGGCGGCGGCGCGGTCTTCCCGGCTCAGGAACACCTGGAAGGCGTGGCCGGTGAGCACGACGAGGTCGAAGCGGCGGCCGAGCCGCAGCGTGCGGGCGTCGCCCTCGATGAAATCGACGGTATCCGCGCCGGGCTTGCCGCGCGCAATGGCGAGCATGGCCGGCGCCGGATCGACGCCGACCACCGTGCGGCCGCCGGAAAGCGCCACGGCAAGCGCGCCCGTGCCGCAGCCGAGGTCGAGCACGCTTGTCGCCTCTTCGGCCAGTGCCTTGCAGAAGGCGAAATCCGGCGAGCGCTCCCAGCCGTTCTCCAGGTCGTAGAAATCGGCCAGCTCCGGGTCGTGATAGAGGCGGTCTTCGTCCATCGTGTCCTCCATGAAAAAGGCCGCGTCTTCGCGCGGCCTTGGAGAGGGTCGGTCGGGCCGCTGCTTACGACGCCGCGTCGAGAACCTTCTCGCAATGGGTCGGCCCGCCCTTCGGGTCGACGCGGTCGCCGACGGCGCGGATGGTGTTGATCCGGTAGCTCTCGCTCACCGTGAGCTCCACGGTGCAGGACTTGCCCTTCACGAAGCCGCCGCGCCATTTGTAGAGCGTCGTGCCGCCCGCGCCGGCCGTGTCGGAAATCGGCGGGCCGTACGCCGCGAAGAAGCTGCCGGCGGTCTTGCCGTTCCAGCGGGCCTGCAGCGGATTGGACGCGACGACGGCGGTGGTGCATCCGGCGAGGGCAAGCGCAACGCCTGCCAGAATTGCAATGCGGGAGTTCATGGGTGCCATTTCCTTGGGACTTCGGTGCGGCCGCGATTGTGAGCCTCGCACCGCCATAGCGCAGCGCGCCAAAAAGGGGAATCGCCGCCACGCGAACTTTGCCGTCGTCCCCAGCGAAGACGCGTCAAACGTGCGGATTTGCAACAGTTAGCGTTGCGGCCGGCCGGCGCGTGGGAAGGGGCCGGCCGCTTTTGCGCCGGACCCTCCCCATCGCGCCTCACAACAGGAAATCACCCTTGTCGAGATTGCTGAGGTTGAACCTCTTGAGGATCAGGAGGTCGTTGCCGCCCAGTTCGATATGCACATCGCTGCCGACCTGTTCGGCCTTGGCGAGCACCTTGCTGACGGAGGAGAAATTGTAGGAACGCAGGTCGATGTCGTCTACATTGTTCGTGAAGTCGGTGATCGTGTCGCGGCCGTAGCCCTTCTTGAAGATGAAGACGTCGGAGCCCTTGCCGCCGGTCAGCATGTCGTTGCCCGTCCCGCCGTTGAGCTTGTCATTGCCTGCAGCACCTCTGAGTATGTCGTTGCCGCCATTGCCGATCAGGTGGTTCTTGCCCTGGTTGCCGAGGATCGTGTCGTTACCCGAGCCGCCCTTGGCATTCTCGATGAGCGAGCGCAGGTCGCCGTTGAAGAGCAGCGCGTTGAAGATGTTGCCGCGGGCATAGCCGTCGTTCGGCCCGCCGCCGAGGAAGGCGAGCTGGGTCTTGCTGAACATCGAATAGGCGCCGGGCCGCAGATCGATCTCGATGCCCGTCTTGTAGGCGCTGAGGTCGTAGGTGTCGTTGCCGCCGCCGTCCCAGACGGTGGCGAAGATGCGGTTGCCGCCGGCATCGATGGCGAGCTTGCCGTTGACGAAGGTGTCGCCCGTGCCCGGCTTCCACTTGTAGACGGTCGATCCCTTGTTCGTCGAATAATCCGCGCCATACATGTACTGGAGCGCATAGATGTCGGCCATCATGAAGGTCTGCGGCGCGCCGAACTCCTCGTATTTGTAGCCCGCGGCATTGTCGCCGACGAAGGAGTTGTACGTCATGACCGAATATTCGGGACTGTTCCATTCGCTCTGGATCGCGCCGAACGTATTGCTTTCATGGGCGTGCTTCAGGCCGAGCGCATGGCCGAGCTCGTGGATGAGGGTGTGCCAGGCGTAGTTTCCGGCTTTCGGCACGCGGTAGTCGTTGATCGTGCCGGCGTTTTCCGTGCTGAACCAGATGTCGCCGCCCGTTGGACTGGTGGACGGATAGTAGGCGTGGGCGGTGGGCCTTGCGTCGTCGGACTGGGCGAAGCGCAATGTCGCGGTCCCGGGCGAGCCGGCGGCGAAGTTCAGGTTGGTGAAACCCTCGACGGAAAAGCCGTCATTCGCGCTGCCGCCGAAGCTCTTCTCCATGGCGAAAAGCGCGGCGTTCTTCTGTAGGGCCGAGACGGAGCCGAAATTGTTGTTCGGCTCGCCGAAATAGGAGTAACTGGCCGTCGACGTGGGAAAGGCATAGGTGACGCCCGTGCCGCCCCAGGCAAAGCCGCTGAGGACGGAATCGATGAATTGCGATCCCGTTGCCGTGACCGTCTTGGTGATCTTACCCGTACCCGTCATTGCTGCCCCCCTTCGAACAGAGTTCGCGCCGTGTTGTCGGCGAGCGAGGACTTTCCCGTCCGGTCGCCGCGATGCCGATTCGGACAGGGCCTCGCCATGAATCGATGGCATCTTACGGGGGCATGACGTTCCTGCAAGAAACCTTATTCACGCGCGGAAGAACAAATTTGGTCGCATTTGTTCTTTTCGCGGCCGTCTTGCCGGCGCGCCGGCGGGAGAGGGCTTCATGGAGGCCCGGTCGAGACTGTGCCCTTCGACGGTCAATGCGAGCGTGACGTGATCCGTGGAGGTTCCGACCGGTCGGGACCGGCCCATGGGAAAGGGATCGATGCCGTCAATGCGTCGTCGGCACGTCGTCGTCTTCGAGGAACGACCGGATGCCGTCGCGCGCCACGGTCGCGAGGAACTCGTCGAAGGCCTCCCGGTCCGTGGCGAAGGGCTCGTCCCATTCGAAGAGCTCTTCCTTCTCCGTGACGACCTCCAGCTTCCAGTCCCCTTGCGTTCCCGCCGGGCGGAAGATGTCGACAAGCACCGTGACGCCGTCCTCGCTATATTCGCCGGACAGTTCGGAATGCTCGAGCTTGGGTTTCTTGGCCATGGTCTTCCTCGACAGCGAATGCAGGCGGCGTTCGCAAGGCCAGACCGTTATCCTATCTCCGTGAAAATCGCAAAGCCGCACGTCGGCCGCAAGGCCTCAAAGGCGAACAGCCGCGGCGTCCTAGACGACACGTCTAAAGTCGCTTGGGGACATTCCCTGCAGTTCACGGAACGTGCGGCTGAAATTGGCGACGCTGTTGAAGCCGGTTCCCGACGCGATCTCGGCGATGGACACGTTCGGCTGCGACAGCATCTCTCGTGCCTTATCAATCTTGCGTCCCGTCACGAAGCGGTGAGGCGGCATTCCAAATGTCGCCTTGAAGCAGCGGCTAAAATGATAGCGGCTGAGACCGACGACGGATGCGAGGTCGTCCAGCCCGAAATCGGCGCTCAGATTGTCCTCTATGAAATCCTGCACGATGCGCTGTTGGGCCGCGGTGAGAGTGCCGGGCCGCGGTTGTTGCTTTTCGAGCGCGCTCTGGAAGCGGAACATTTCGAGCGCGGCAACGAGCCCGAGCGTTTCGGCATAGAGCGTCGAGGTCGAAAAATCCGCCCCGGACATCGCGCTCTCGAGCTTTTTCATCGTCGAGAGCAAATCCGGTTCATTGAAGTAGATATGCGGCTGCAGCGTAGAGGCTGCGCCTTCGATTTGCAGTTCCTGTTCGAGCACGGCCGGATCGAAATACACCACGGTGAACGTGTTCTGACGCGGCACGGGCTTGGCCCATCCGCGCAGCCCGCACGCCGCAGGAACAAAAGTCATCTTGTTTCGCAGGTCGCCGCCGGGTGTCGGGGGAACGTCATCCACGAACATTTCACCATCCGCCAGAACGAGGTCGTGCAATGCGAGATAGTGCGTCGATCCATTCCAGTTGAATTCATATTCGGCCGGCAGTCGCAAGCGCGAGAATTCGACCTGCACCCCACGCCATTGCGAGGAGCGGTTGATGACGGGTTCGGCCTCGGGTTGGCGAAATTCGAGCTCAAGCGAATCGGCGTGCGGCATGGTCCATCTTGACGGTTGTTTCCGAAATGGAAGCGTAGGCGTCCTCGCTTGCCCGAAGCTCGTCCTGGCTTTTGCCAAACGCGGCCATAGCGCAAAAACTGCACATAAACGGCAAGAACTTTAAACTGAAAGTAGGATTTTTCAGAGTTCGTAAACCTTTCGATGCCATAAATGGTAGTACCGAACGAGGGGGATCTCCTCGCTGACATGATGTCGGGTTCGGCGCATCCGATCCGCTCTTCACGCACGGCGACCAAGGCCAGGACTGAACGTGCCCCGTGCACTTCGGTCTCCGGCAGTGCCTGCCCTTCTCTCAGGACCCTCTCGATGACAAACGTCATCCACCTCTCGACGCTCGCTGAAAACCAGGCTTCCCTTTTCCCGCCCGCGCAGGCGGTGGCGCCGCCGCCGACCCTGGATCAGCTTCTGGAAACGCGTGACCTGCTTGCGGAAGGCATGCGCAGCCTCTGCCATATACAGACGCTGCTCGAGGGGCTGATCACGACGACGATCGCATCGGACGAGCAACCGGCTCTCCCGGATGCGCGTCTTCCGGCCGGACCGGAGCGGCTTTAGCCCGTCGGCCCCAATCCCCCTTTCCTTTCCGCCTTTTTAAATGAGGCCACCAATGACGCATGCATCGCAGAAACAGCTCGCCGAGAGGCTCGACTTCGTTGGCCTCAACGGCCGGCAGCGGCAAACCCTCGCGGACATTTCACCCGTCATCGTCGCCTCGCTCGATGCGGGTCTCGACGCTTTCTACAGCAAGGCGCGGGTCCATCCGGAAACAGCGCGCTTTTTTGCGAACGAGGCGCATCTGCAGCATGCCAAGAGCCGCCAGGCGGAGCACTGGAAGTCGATCGCATCGGCGAAGTTCGACGCCCACTACGTCGATGCCGTCTCGGCGGTCGGGCGCACGCATGCCCGTTTGGGCCTGGAGCCGCGCTGGTATATCGGCGGTTACGCGCTGCTTGTCGAAAGCATCGTGCGCGCCGTGATCGACGAGGCGCTGGGGGGCTTGCTGCACCGTCACAAGAGCAAGGCTCTCGGCGACCAGGTTGCCTGTGTCATCAAGGCGGCACTGGTCGACATGGACTATGCGATTTCCATCTATCTCGAAGTTCTCGACAAGCAGCGGACCGAGGCCGAAGGGCAACAGCAGGCTCTGCGGGATCAGCAGGAGGTGGCCTTGGCCGCGCTCGACCGGGTTCTCAAAAGCCTGGCGAGCGGGGACCTTACGGCGTCCCTGCGCGAAGAGATGACGGCGGAGTTCAGCTCGCTGAAGGACAACTACAACGCGTCGATAGAATCCGTGGGCCGGACTTTGAGCGACATCAACGCGGCTGCTGATGCGGTCGCGTTGCAGGCACGCGAGATTTCCGGCGCGGCCGACAACATGGCGCGGCGTACCGAAACGCAGGCCTCCGCCCTGGAAGAGGCCGCTGCCGCGCTGGAGGAGATCACGACGATCGCGCGAGAGGCGGAGAACAGGACCAGCGACGTCCAGCGCATCGTCGAGGTCTCGGCGGTCGAGGCATCGCGCTCCGGGACCATCGTCGATGAGGCCATGAAAGCCATGGGCGAGATCGAAGGCTCCTCCAAGCGCATGTCGCAGATCATCGGCGTGATCGATGAGATCGCATTCCAGACCAATCTGCTCGCCCTCAATGCCGGTGTCGAGGCCGCGCGCGCCGGCGAGCAGGGCAAGGGGTTCGCCGTCGTGGCCCAGGAGGTCCGCGAACTTGCCCAGCGGTCGGCATCCGCCGCCAAGGAGATCAAGGACCTCATCGGGAGGTCTTCCGCCGAGGTGAGCAAGGGGGTCGTGCTCGTCAACGATACCGGCAAAGCGTTGCGCAGCATCGGCGCCCAGGTTCAGGCCATCCACGACCACATGGCATCGATCGCAAACTCCGCGCGCGAACAGGCTGCCGGTATCGCGGAAATCAATGCGACGGTCGGCAACATGGACCTGATCACGCAGCAGAATGCGGCCATGGTGGAGGAAACGTCCGCCGCCACTCAAAGGCTGTCTTCCGAGTCCGTTACGCTTCTCGGCCTGGTGCGAGCATTCAAGATTGCGAACCGGGCACCGGGGCCGAGCGGCGGCGCGGCCAGCCCGTCCCTTTCCAGGGCCGACGCGACGCGGATTGCCGCAAGATAGAAACGAGCCGGATGCGACATAGTGGGCAATGGTCTTAAAATGGACGATCTGTCGTCAATCAGGAAAGCGGTCGACACTCTCATCAATGACCTACTCGCCTTGGGGTGCGAGGTCGTTGCCGTCGGGCGAGGCTACTGCATTACCGCGCCGGAAGGCCGGGAGGCGACGGTGAAGGTTTTGCTGGCCGGCTTTGGGCCGCGCGACCATCTCCTCGACATGTTCAACGAAGCGTTGCGATGTCGAGGTCTCGTCATCGAGATCTGAAGCGGCGGGCTCGTCGCCGCTTTACCCGGGGATATTGGATCCGCGCTAAGTCTCTTTACCCACTGCGCAAATCTTGTTTGCACAGTCTTCTCTCCTGCCATATTTGGGTGGTTATGTTAACGTTTACGTAACATTCACACTCCAATTTTGACTGGAATCAAGAGAGAAGAGAGCTTGCATGTCGATCAGCGCGCTTTCCATGGTGGCGCCCAACGCCCTGGACGAATTTTGTGACCTGCAGTCCGTACCCGTGCACCGCCATTTCGGGCGCAACGAGATCGTGGACCGGTTCCGCCGGGCCGTTCCGTTCGACTACATCATCATCAGTGGCCTGGATGTCGAGGGTTACCGCTTCGGGAAGGGGCATTCGATCGACACGGATTTGCCCCCCGCTTTCATGGAAAGCTATGCCGCGGACGCTCTGTCAAAATCGGATCCCTTCGTCATCGCGGCGAAGACCTCCCGCACGATGATCGCGGAGAAGGATGTCTATGCAGTTTCGCCGCCCCCGGCACGCCTTGCCTATCTCGCCGATCTGTTCGGCATCCACAACCGAACGCTCTTTCCCATCAAGCGCAGCGGCGTCGTTTATGGCGCGGTCTGCTTCACCCGCAATGACGCCTTCGAGGCCGATGAACTTGCTTTCCTGGAGGTCATCGCCGAGCCGATCCACACGGTCGTGACGCGGCCGCTGATGGAGCGCTTCGCAGCGCAGCAGCTTCGCCTGTCCAAGGGAGAGATAGCGTGCCTCGCTCACGCCAGCGTCGGTCTGACGAGCGAGGAGATCGCGTCCGTCACCGAATACCAGGTCGACACGGTGAACACCTACATCAAGGCGGCCGTGAAGAAGCTCGGCGCCGCCAATCGCTCGCAGGCCGTCGCCGAAGCGATCCGCCGACGCCTGATCGACTGATCAGACCTCGATCAGGCGCCCCCTCCGGCGCAGCACGGCATTGAACCTGGCGATGAGATGATGGCGGGGCCCGAAGCCTTCCAGGAGGGCCCTGACGGTATTGCCTGTCACGTCGTCCTCCGGTTCTGAGAGCGGCGGTGCAAAAGTCGGCCACGGTAGCGGCGGCATAATGCTGCTGCGGGCGGAGTAAAATCCGGCCACCTATTTCCTTTCTGCAACGA